>CAMLRS010000001.1 GCA_946482515.1 uncultured Flavobacteriales bacterium
AAAAAAGCCGCTCCAATCGGAACGGCTTTCCTGTCTTATACCAGGCTTCTTATTTCGCTGCCTCGGCTTTCATTACCAGATCGAGTTCGAAGTGGATCAACGGGCTCACGTATTGGTTTTCTTTGCCCATTTTCTTTTCCATTTCGACATCGCGCTGGAATCCTTTTGCACCCAAAGATGTGAGGTCCAGATCAAACTTTCCTTTAACAGTCAGCTTGTCGTCTGTTTTCTTCACGTCTACAGGGATCGTCGTTTCGATTGCTTTTCCACCTACAGTTACGGTAGCTGTTGCTTCCTTGTCCGTCATGGAGTTGATTTTCACTTCTGTTGTAGGGAACGCTGAAGAGTTCAGGAAATCAGGTGTTCCCAGGTGTGCCAGCAGGTCAGATTCACCGGAAGTACCATCCAGCTCGCTGTCTACGGTTTTCATGTCTACTTTCAGGGATCCTGATTCGAATGCGTCACCGTTGTAAACGATCGTTCCTTCAGTGATTTTCACGGTCCCGTTGTGGCTGTGGGAACCATCTGCATAGTCGCCTTTCCATTTCAGGGAAGAAGCGGATGCATCCAATGCGTAGGTTACAGGTCCTGCAGTTTCTTCTGCTTCTGTTGATCCACCGCAAGCGGTCATTGTCAGGGCAACCAACGCTGTTGCTGCCGATAATAGGTATGCTCTTTTCATATTATTGGAGGTTTATTTGTGGACGAAAATAAATCATTTTTAGTTACCATGGTATTAATTTCAGAAAAAATTTACGTGCGCTTTCAGAACTTGTGAATAATCAGCCTGTGACCAATATAGACAAAGGGGAAGCGACCGTTTGTTAATCTTTCCTAAAAGAAAAAACGCTGATTTTTTCGTACGAAAGCAGAGCTATCAATTTCTCGTTGATCACCCGGAAGTGCATCCCAACAGTTTTATTAATTTTAGCACTCATAAACAACCATTTACCATCTGAATCGCTAGCCAGCAATGAAAATTCTTCTTATTCTATCCATCCTCATTATACTTCTTCCTGCTTGTACCATAACCAAACGCCATTACCGATCGGGGTGGTACATTTCGTTTCATGGTAAACAAAAATCGGCCTCGAAACCGGAAGAAAAAGAACGAAAAGTGTTCCCCGATTCCGAAATGGTTGCACAGAAATCCGACACGCTTGTGCTTGCGGAAGAACTATCCAATATCAGAAGTGCCAGTGAAAACGAGCTAACGGATGACACGACCAAAACGCTGGAAAAGGTGGTGGTTGTGCGAACAACGAAGGAGCCTGAAAAAGATTCAATTCGACAGAAAAAACGCTATACGCCAACGCCGGCAAAGGAGTCCAAAACCGCGTTTAAACTTCCGACATCCGGTATAGTGCTCCGCATGATCGCTTACCTGCTTGTCGCGGCTATGCTGATCCTGATTTTGATCGGGATCCTGTACATTGTTGAATTTGCATCAGCTATTTCAACAGGAGGTCTCATCCTTCTAATGCTGCTTTTCGGAGCTCCCGTCATCATGATGCTGATTTATCAGATTTGCAAGCTGTTCAACCGGAAAGAGCCGATCATACCCGACGAAAAGAAACGGAACAGGCTCTATTGGCTGATCGCTGCCGGAGCCATGCTGCTCCCCATGCTACTGCTCGCCTATTACATAAACGAAGCTTTTTAGCACTCTACAACTGAAACATGTTGTCAATTCCTCGTTGATAAGTTCAGAAAGGGCCTTCCGACAGCCACGCTTATAATATGTATTTTCGTAACGATGAGTACAAAAGACGCGAAAACCGGCAAAAAAGGATTGCGGAGCAGCTACGTTTCCACCGTGATCGGTATTTCATTGGTATTGTTTATGATCGGACTGGTGATGGCCGGTGTCATGGGACTCGGCAGCTTACAGCGCCAGGCCAAGGAGAAATTACAAGCCGACCTGTTTTTCAAAACGGGCTGGAACGAATCCGATATCAAGCAGGTGGAACAAGAGCTCAAATCGTGGGATTGCTTCCGCGAAGTGTATTTCGTTTCGCCGGAACGCGCCATCGAGGAATTCAAAGGAAAGGACCAGAACTCGGAAGAAATCCTGGCCATTTTCGACGGTGAAAATCCCCTTCCTCCTACCATCAGCTTCCGACCGAAAGAAGCATTTGCCTCCAAATCCGGTATGCGCACCATCAGCGCCCGTTTGCTGAAAGCCTATCCAGACATGATCGACGAAGTAAACTACGACGAAGCCAGCGTAGACGAAGTGAACCTCGGTTTCCGTCAGTTCGTTTTCCTCTTCCTTGCCGTTGCCGGTTTGCTCATCGTGGTAGCCGTGGCGATGATCAACAACACCATTCGTCTCGCATTGTATTCCCGTCGCTTCACGATCAAAACCATGCAGCTCGTGGGCGCCACCGGTGGATTTATTCGTCGACCGTTCCTGCGTCAGGCCATTTACCAGGGCTTGTTTGCCGCTGTGATCGGAATGGCTTTATTAATGACGTTATTCTTCGCGCTGAACAACGTGCTCGACATCATCCAGATCGACCTGACATGGGCCGAGCTCGGATTGCTTTTCGGCGCTATCGCATTGGTCGGTGTAATGCTGACACTCATTTCCACGTGGTTTGCACTGAGCCGTTATTTGCGAACGAAACTGGACGACCTCTACTAATCGAATTATCAATTGGATAATTATCAATTATAAAGGTGCGCTGATTATAATTCGTCGTTTCCTATTCCAAATAGTTGATCATTCATAATTGATAATTTATAATTGGTCATCGCGCTTAACCTCTCTCCGACTTTTCATTTTCCATTTGGTATGCCAATCCTTGATAATTGCTGCATTGATAATTCATAATTTTTATAACTTAGCCGTTCGTAATACAGACTATGAGCAATTCCGGCTTCCCCATCAGAAAAGACAACCTCCGTATCATCCTCATCGGATTGGCCATCAACGTCATTGGTTACCTCGCTATGATCGGCGGTGGTTCGGATGATCCCAACAAGTTCGATGGCGACGCCATGTTCTCCACCATGCGTATCACGATCGCTCCTATGCTCATCGTAGCAGGATTTGTGGTGATCGGTTACGGCATCATGAAGAAACCGGCCAAGAAAAAGACCGAAGAATAATCCATGAATTGGTTAGAAGCATTCATCCTCGCTCTCATTGAAGGGCTGACGGAGTTTTTGCCCGTTTCATCTACCGGGCACATGATCATCGGCTCATCGCTGATGGGTATTCAGAGCAACGAATTCACCAAGCTGTTTACCGTGGCCATCCAGTTCGGAGCCATTCTTTCCGTAGTAGTCATCTACTTCCGTTCGTTTCTCAAATCCTGGAATTTTTATGCCAAGCTGTTCGTAGCTTTCATTCCAACGGCAATCGTAGGGTTGGTGGCGAAGAAATACATCGATTCGCTGCTTGAAAACGTTTGGGTGGTGGCTGTTTCGCTTGTAGTGGGCGGAATCGTGCTGCTGTTCATCGACAAACTCTTTGCGAAGAACGAACAACGGGCTGAACTAACTGAAGGTGGCGATCAATTCGTTGAAGACCAGAATTCCGACGAGCAGGTAAGCTACAAAAACGGCATCATTATCGGCTTGTTCCAATGCATCGCCATGATTCCAGGTGTTTCCCGCTCGGCAGCAACCATTATTGGTGGATTAACCCAAGGCCTGACGCGCAAAGCAGCGGCCGAATTTTCGTTCTTCCTGGCTGTTCCAACCATGTTTGCCGCCACAGCCAAAAGCATCTACGACGTCTGGAAAGAACAGCCGGAAGTGATCACCGATAACATTCCGGTGCTCGTATTCGGAAACATTATTGCTTTCATTGTAGCCATTCTCGCCATCAAGCTGTTCATCGGTATGCTCACCAAACACGGCTTCAAAGTGTTCGGCTACTACCGCATTGTACTCGGCGTGCTCATTCTTGCACTCCTGATCGCCGGTGTGAACCTGAATATCGTCGACTGATGCTGACGGAATTCGCACAGGGAAGTACTATTCTCGTCGACAAGCCGCTGCACTGGACTTCCTTCGATGCCGTGAACAAGCTGCGCTGGCATTTGCGCAAGCGACTGGGCGTTAAAAAACTCAAAGTCGGTCATGCCGGAACACTGGACCCGCTCGCCACAGGCCTGCTGATCATCTGCATCGGCAAACACACCAAGAACATTGAAGGATTGATGGCTACGCAGAAAACCTATACAGGAACCATTCTGCTGGGAAAAACCACGCCATCCTACGATCTTGAAACGATTTACGATGCCGAATTTCCTACGGAGCACATTACGCCCGAGCTGATCGAAACCGTGCGCCAATCTTTTCTTGGAACACAGCAACAGGTGCCACCGATCTTCTCGGCCAAGCAGGTCGACGGTAAACGCGCTTACGATCTGGCACGTGCCGGAAAAGAAATTGAGCTCAAAGCCAACACCGTTGAGATTTTCGATCTGAAGATCGACGCCAGCCGTTTTCCCGAACTCGATTTTGAAATCACCTGCAGCAAAGGCACTTACATCCGTTCCGTTGCCCACGATTTCGGACAGCGATTGCAAAGCGGCGGCACCCTGATTGCATTGCGACGTACCGCTTCGGGCGACCAGCACGTGGACAATGCCAAAACAGTCGACGAATGGATCGCATTCTTTGAATCCGAAACGCTTTAGCAGCCCATTTTTTTATAATTTTGCGCTTCTGTTTTTTATATTTTCGAATAACAGTTCTTTTACACGCTTAAAACACGCGATGATGAATAAAATGAAACTTTCTGAATTCAGTTTCGATCTTCCGGATGAGCTGATCGCCGAATACCCGAGTGAAAACCGTGACGAAGCCCGCCTGATGGTGGTTCACCGCGATACAGGGAAAATCGAGCACCGCTTGTTCAAAGATATCATCGAGTATTTTACCGACGGTGATGTGATGATCACCAACAACACCCGCGTTTTCCCGGCCCGCATGTACGGCAACAAGGAAAAAACAGGTGCCAAGATCGAAGTATTCCTGTTGCGCGAGCTGAACCGCGAAAGCCTGTTGTGGGATGTACTCGTGGATCCTGCCCGCAAGATCCGTATCGGGAACAAGCTTTACTTCGGCGACGACGATTCACTGGTAGCCGAAGTGATCGACAACACCACTTCACGTGGTCGTACGCTCCGCTTCCTGTTCGACGGACCTTACGAAGAATTCAAAGCGAAGATCACCGAGCTGGGTGAAACGCCGCTTCCGAAATACATCAAGCGCGATGTGGAAGAAACCGACGAAGACCGTTACCAGACGATCTACGCCAAAGAAGAAGGTGCCGTTGCTGCTCCGACAGCCGGTCTGCACTTCTCCCGCGAGCTGCTCAAGCGCCTCGAGCTGAAAGGCGTGAACTTTGCCGAAGTAACGCTGCACATTGGCCTGGGAACTTTCCGCCCGGTTGAGGTGGAAGACCTTACCAAGCACAAAATGGACTCCGAGCAGGTGATTATTACCGAAAAGTGCGCGAACATCGTTAACGAAGCGAAAAAGAACAAAAAACGCGTTTGTGCGATCGGTACGACTTCCATGCGTGCGATCGAAACATCCGTTTCTACCGATAACATGCTGAAACCTTTCAACGGCTGGACGAATAAATTCATCTTCCCTCCTTACGACTTCAGCATTGCGGATTGCATGGTAACGAACTTCCACACGCCGCTTTCAACGTTGTTGATGATGATTTCCGCTTTCGCCGGTCACGAGCTGATGATGGAAGCGTACCACACAGCGATCAAAGAGAAATACAAATTCTACTCTTACGGAGACGCGATGCTGATCCTGTAAGCAGAAAGAAAAACCTAAAAAACAAAACCCGGACGTTTTCGATCCGGGTTTTTTATTGCTTGTTCGTTTTGACTTCGTTATTGTCCGATAATCTGGAACAGATCCTGCAGGTTCGGTGAAATGATGATCTCGATGCGGCGGTTCTTCGCTTTGTCCTTCGGATCTACCGGGTGAAACTCCGAACGACCGGCAGCCATGAGCTGAGCCGGATTCATTTTACTGGAGCTTACCATGATCTCAACGATGGCCGTAGCGCGGAGAACGCTCAGCTCCCAGTTGCTTTTCGGGTGGCTAGGGCTGACCAGCTTATCGGTATCGGTGTGGCCTTCCACGATGATCTCCATGTCTTTTTCCGTTTCCAGTACTTTCGCCAGCTCTACGATCGCTTTTTTACCTTCTGTTTCCACTACCGTGCTTCCCGAAGCGAATAACAATTTAGCTTCCAGGCTCACGTAAATCTTCCCGTTTTTCTCGACCACTGTCAGCCCTTTGTTCTCAAAGCCTTTCAACGCCCCTGCAATACGTGTTTTCAGCTGACGGATCGCTTCGTCCTGACGCTGCATAGCTTCTTCCAGCTCGTTGACGCGCTTTTCACGGTCTTCCAGCAATTTTTGCTTGGCAACGATCTCCGACTCGAGTGCCCTCAAAGCATCTTCCTTGCGCTGCAGCTCGAGGTTTTTCGCTTCGATATCTGCCTGGTAACCGGCGGTTTCCTTCGCTCCTGTAAGTCGCATCTGGTCGATCTTACGCTCATAAGCTTCGTTCTGGGCCACCATCAGGTCGTATTGCGCCTGTAGAAAACGGTAATCCGATCCCATTTTCAGCGTGTCCTTTTTCAGTTCGGTCACATCCTTCTTCAGCTGGTCGTATTTCGCCTCCAGGTCCTTGGCTTTGCCCTCATTGGTAATGGCCGCATTCTTATAATTGGCCAGCTCTTCGCTGCAAATGCGCTCACGCTCTACCAGCTCATTGTATTTTTTGGCCGGCACACAGGCTGAAACAGCCATCAACAGTATACCGAAAACGATCAGTTTATTCATGGATACAACATTTATTCTTTCAAAATTCGGGAGAAAACCTACGGCCACGGCCCGGTTTGCGCTTACTTATAAACAAAAACGCTGTGGAATAATGCAGAATTCAAAATGCAGAATGCATAATTGTGGAATTCGGCATTTTAAGACTGGTGTAGACAGCTACACTTTGTGGAATTATTCCACACAATCCGGTTTTTCAGTTTTTGTTTGAACCGTTGAACAGCATTTATTAATTCATTGTAATACAATTAATTAATCTATAATCAAACATCAACCATCCAACATCACTCACCGTGGTATAGTTTTCATACATCATCCATCAAACAGTTAAATCTTGAGCTATGAAAAGTTTGATCCTTACAGTACTTCTCCTGACAGCCGGTACGACTTATGCCTCTACTGATTTTCCTGTAACAGGTATCGAAACCGACGCAACAGTTGAGCGATCCGAAATGCAGCTGGATGAATTGCCTGCGGGTGTTATCCGCACATTGGACGGAGCACGTTTCACGGGTTGGAAACCTCTGGCAGCTTATAAAGTGAAAACAGAAAACGCAAGTTATTACGAAGTAACCTTCGTACGCGGTGAAGAGATTGAATACCTCAAACTGAACGAAGAAGGTGGAAAAATAGGGTAGTTGGTTTATTAGGTTAAATTAACAAGTGCAAAAGGGCCGGACGCAGTTCGGCCTTTTGTATTTTTGTTTGAGTAATAACAGAGCTTGGTGGTAAAGATCCTGCTGATAGAAGACGACAAAACGTTCGCCAAAATTTTACAATCCTTCCTGATCAGAAAAGGGTTCGAGGTGGATGCCTGCCACGACCTTAAATCCGGCGCGGAAATGCTCCAGAAAGGCGCTTACCAGTTATTATTGCTGGATTACCGCCTTCCGGACGGCATAGGGCTCGACCTGATCACGGTCAATGGCGAGATCGTTCCTCCCATGCCCACCATCGTGATCACCAGCTTCAACGATGTACGCACCGCCGTAAAGCTCATGCAATCCGGCATTTTCGAATACATCATCAAGCCCGTTAACCCGGAAGAGCTTATTTTGGTGATCGACCAGGCGCTCAGCGAAGGCGGAAAACCGGATGCCGGCAAGAAACGGCCACACCATCTGCCCGAACAGTTTATCCAGGGCATCAGCTCCGGCTCTACCCGACTCTACGAACACGTGGCACTCGTTGCCCCTACCGATATGTCGGTGATGATCGTAGGCGAAAGCGGTACCGGGAAAGAACACATTGCCCGTTCCATTCACGACCTGAGCAAGCGCTCCGAAAAACCGTTTGTGGCCATCGATTGCGGTGTGCTTTCGCGCGAGCTGGCGGCCAGCGAGCTCTTTGGTCATGTGAAGGGCGCTTTTACCGGCGCCACACTCGATAAAAAAGGATTGCTCGAAAGCGCCGATGGCGGCACGGTATTCCTGGACGAGATCGGCAACCTCGGCTATGATGTACAGGTGAAGCTGCTGCGCATGCTGCAGGAACGGACCATACAACCGGTTGGCAGCAACAAAACCATTCATGTCAACATCCGGCTCATCACGGCTACCAACGAAGACCTGATGAACGCCATTGCGCGGGGCACATTCCGCGAAGATATTTATCACCGCATCAACGAGTTCAAGATCCAGACGCCGCCGTTGCGCGACCGCGCCGAAGACCTGGACTTATTCGTAAAACACTTCATCGGGCTGGCTAATACCGAGCTCGACCGGAATGTGAAATCGGTTACACCAGAAGTGATGACCATTTTCCATGCCTATGACTGGCCAGGAAACCTGCGCGAGCTTAAAAATGTGATCAAACGCATGGTGCTGCTCACAGCCGGAACCACGGCCGAAGCCAGCTCGCTGCCGGCAGAAATGAGCCTTGCATCTCGCCCATTGAAGCTGGTGCCTTCAAGCGAAGATTTGAAGCTCAACCAGGAGCAGACGGAAAAAGAGCTGATTACGCAGGCCCTGGAAAAAACGCGGTACAATAAATCGAAAGCGGCTTTGCTGCTTAACATCGACCGCAAAACGCTCTACTCAAAGATGGAGCGCTACGGCATTCATTAGCAGATCATTTCCAATCGTTTCAAGAATCCCGAAAGCGATTGCTGCAAGGCAGCCAATTCGTCGCGGTGGGCATCGATGCGCTCGGTTTCGAGCAGCGAATGTTCCATATCGCGGAACCGGTTGCTCAGCTGTTCCTGGCTGAATTGTGCCAAACGACCGGCCAGTCGGTGAACCAGCAGAATGAGCGTTTCCCGGTTATCTTCCCGGATGGAAACTGCAATGGTATCGAGGTCGCGCAGGGTTTCCAGTCGAAAATGCTGCAGGATTTCCATACGCTCGGTCTCGGTTTCGATCATGGCGTCGATGTACGGAAACGACAGGTTGACTTTCTCCATCGCCAGCAGCGATAACAGCCCGGATTCGGTAAATGGCTTCAGGAAAACCGCATCGAAACCATTGGTCAGAAAAGCTGCTTCTTCATCGGAAGAAACCGGTGTTGTGACGGCTACGATCTGGAGCTTATTCGCAAAACGCTCGCGCAAAACCGTACACAATTCATCGCCGTTTTTGCCGGGCAGGTGAATATCCGTCAGGATGTGCGATACGCTTTCATCCCAGGGTGTTTCGAGCAGGGCCTCCGCATCGGGGAAGCAACGATAAGGAATAGCGTTTTTTTCAAGTATAAACCCGAAAATCTTAAGCATATACGCATCGTCATCTACAACCCAGACGAAAGCATTATGATTTGGTACTGTCATTCTGTGCGTTTGCGGCGCTTAATATACAAAGAAAGCCCTGAATACAGGCATTCAGCCGATTAAATCGAAAAAACTGTCGTACCTTTGGCGCGAAGCAAGCCGGCTGTCGCCGCGTCCGCTACGGTGGACGGGGAGGAAAGTCCGGGCAGTACAGAGCAACCGTACTTCCTAACGGGAAGGCTTTGAAGCAATTCGCTTCAGGGACAGAAAGTGCCACAGAAAGGAAAACTACCTCCGAAGCGATACGCCACAGGTGAATCTGCTTCCGGAGGAAAAGGTGAAAAGGTGAGGTAAGAGCTCACCGTCTCTTCAGTGATGAAGAGTGCAAGGTAAACCTTACGGACTGAAAGACCATGTATACCGGGGCTTGAGGGCTGCTCGCCCAATCCCGGAGGGTAGGTCGATGGATCCCCGCAGTGATGTTGGGACTAGATAAATGACAGCCTCTTCCCATTCGCCTTTGGCGGAGAAAGAACAGACAGAACCCGGCTTATGGCTTGCTTCTTTTTTTACTCTCAGGCAACGTCGCGGCTGGACTCAATGATCTGATGCGGATCTTGTGTGTAATACGGCAATCCGAAGATCAGGATGCGATGGTGACTTCCATCCAGGCGGAATTTCAGCATACTGAAACGGATACCGAGGATGCGAACCGAACGCGTGGCCTTGATGGCGCGCAGCTCTGTAACACGAAGCTGTCCCGAGAGATAGCGCACGATGAGCATTTCACCTTTAATATAAGCAGTGGCAATCGATTTCCAGATCATTCGGGCGATGAACGCTAATCCAAGCAAAAAGAACCCAAGAGTGGCAATAAAAATCAGTCCGAGACCATTCCACTCATAGACAAAGTAGTTGGTAACACAGCCTGAACAGGCAAACAGAACTAAAAATAACAGGGCGACTTTGGTGTTGGCCTGACTGGCAAGCTCAATTTTTCCGCGTTTAGGTTGATCATCAAATGATGTAATAGTCTTCATAGTAGCGGCTTTAGTGTGTTTAGTACGCAATAAAACTCACCTTCCATAAGCAGGTTGGAAATGGGTTCTATGTGCATAGCTGGAAGCAATGTATGACCTTTTTTTCGATAAAACCAAAACTAGTTAAAACTTTAACTAATTCAATTGGAATTCGACCAACATTAATGGATTCCCAACGAACGTATATACCAGCTCGCCTGAATGCCGGTATTTGCCGGTAACTGGTTTCGACCACTGGCTACAGAATAAGCTTTTGCGGCATAAATCCGGATAAATTTCTCAGCAATAGCGCGATTTCGGCCATGAACATAAAGGCTAACGGTGTATGCCCGGGTAATATAACGCTGGTTGTCGACGATGTAATTCCGGCAGGCATTCATGCGTTTATTATACGTACTATCGATTGTATTCTCAAGCGTTACGAGGTCGGAAAGACGATAAATGCGTTCATCTGAAGGTCGTTTGGAAGGTGCATCGATACGTAACCAGGTCAATTGGCGGCTATTGGCCAGCAATGCCGCGTAATCCCCAAACGGCGGGCGTACTTTTACAACCGGTGACAGGCTGTCGATCCGGTGCCAGCTGCGGAAATCGATCGTTGAACAATTTCCCGCTGTATCGAGCGGCGCCGCAACCACCAGCGGATCGTGCGACAAGGTAAGCCAGTAATGGTGCTTGTTGTTGAATTGCCGGTTGATCTTGCTGAAGAGCTGCTGATCGCGGATGGTCCGGAAAGCGCCCAGTGTATACAGCTGATCGCGGAGCTCCTGGTTATCGGTAAGGATGAGGTCCATATCCGCATTGTAGCGCTTAGCCTTGATGGTAGCAATAATCTCTTCGGGCGAAAGGATGCGAATAGCCACTTTGACCCGGTGATCAAATGAAAACTGGTTGATGATGGCGCTATCCTCAGCAGTCAGGTGATCGGCCACCAGCGACAACGCCCGGGTCGTTTCCTCCGGAGCTTCCTGTATCCAGCAACCCGGTAAAAGGAATGCCATTGTCAGCCAAGTGCATAAACGCCTATACTTCATGGAGCAAATATACTTGTTGATTGGCTTCACCACAAAGGAGCAAAGGTTTTCTTTGATGTACTTATTCAAAAGAGAGCAAAGGGACTTCGTTATGTGACTTTTAAGAGAAGCTTTATGTTTTAATTCTCCTGTGTGTTTTGGTTACAGGTAGCATAGAGCAAGCTCTATGCTATTTAAAAGAAAAATCATTCAGCTACCACAATCGCCTTTGCTATCTTAACAACCATGGCCTGTACTTATTCTTTGCTGCTTTGTGGTGATCATGCTGCACCAAACGGGAACCATAAACTAAAGGTAGAGCCTTTGCCGGGAGCGCTTTTGAGCTGGATTTTACCGCCGTGTTCTTCCACGATGAGCTTTACGTAGTATAAGCCGAGACCGAAGCCCTTAACATTATGCAGGTTACCGGTCGGGACGCGGTAGAATTTATCGAAGATCATGCGCTGGTCTTCCCGGCGGATCCCGATACCGTTGTCTTCGATAACGAGCTGCAGTCCGTCGGATGTGTTGGTCGTACGGATGCGGATTTCCGGGGTCTGGTCGCAGTATTTTACGGCGTTGTCGAGCAGGTTGTAGATCACATTGGTGATGTGCACCGGATCTACGTGCAGGCGATCCCTGGCGGCTTCGAGCTCGAGGATGATCTTCCCGCCGGAATCGGTCTGGTTGAGGTCGAAGCTTTCTTTGGCATCAAGAATCAATTCGTGCAGTGAAAGCGATTCGCGTTTGAGCACGAGTTTTTCCTTATCGAGCTTGGCGACGTTGAGTACGCGCTCGACCTGGTTTTCCAGGCGTTTGTTCTCTTTGTAAATGATCTCGGCGTAGCGTTTCAAACGATCCGGATCTTCGCTGAAGTTGCCGCGCAGCAACAATTCGCTCGAAAGCCCGATGGTAGAGATCGGTGTTTTCAACTCGTGGGTCATGTTGTTGATGAAGTCGGTTTTTACTTCGGAAAGGCGTTTCTGACGCAGGATGACGTTGATCGCAAAGCCAAAGAACACCAGGATCAGAACGATGATGGCTACGAGGTAGAGGTATGGATAGCTGATCTCGGATGCGGTTTCGATGGACTGGTTCCGCACATTCGGGAACAACACGGTAAAATAGTGACCGTCGTTTTTCCACTTGAGCTTTTCGGAAGTGATCCCGTTCATGCTGTCCCTGACAGGCTCGTATTGGGAATCTTTGTTGTAACGGATCAGGTTCCCGAAAACGATGGAATCGGAATAACAGTCGTAGATCCCGTATTGAAAATCCTGTCGAAGGCTTTGAGCGTCGAATTCGCGCTTGAGCAGTGTTTCGAGGTAATACGGGTGGAGCTCTTCAACGATATCGACGGAAAAGTAATTGCTGCGCACCTGGTGAACGGCTCCGTAAAGGTCCATATCCGTTCCGCTGTGGCGGGTGATTTCTTCCAGCACGTTGCGCAGCGCGATGTGGGCATGCTCGGAAAACTGCTTCAGGTTCAGGCTGTCTTCCTTTTCCTGGATTTCCACCGCTACCTGCTGGGCATCAATGGTTTTCCGGATCCAGAAGATCTGAATGAACAAAATACTGGTCAGTGAAATGATGCCCAGTACGATAACCGCATTGACCGTTCTCCGGTTCATGGATCAATAGCTTTCCATGCTCGGGTCCACTTCGTCTATCCAGGCGAGGATACCTCCCGATAAGTTGTACAGGTTCGTGAAGCCGTAATTCTGCTCCAGGAAATCGATGATGGAAGCGCTGCGCTTGCCCGAACGGCAATGCACAACTACCTGGCGTGCACGGTCGATTTTCTCTACGTTGGCAGGAATTTCTCCCATCGGGATGAGCTCGCCGTTGAGCGTGCAGATATCGTTTTCATAAGGTTCGCGAACGTCGATCAGCTGGAAGTCGCTGCCGTTGTCCATGAGCTCTTTTAATTCGGTAACAGAGATGCTTTTCATATCGGTTTGTCGTTGGTGGCAAAATGCCGGATAATTGGTTTCAAAAATAAAATTTTCGGTCGCACTGTTCAGCGGATTCTCCGGATCTTTTTGAAAGCGAAGGATTTCCTGCCGATTGGTCAATGCGTCGTAGCGGATGAATTTTCCGGAAGCAGTCTCACCTATCCCGGTAATGACTTTGATGGCTTCCATGGCCTGCAACGAGCCGATAATGGACGGCAGCACGCCGATGACACCCGCTTCGGCACACGATGGTGCTTCTTCCGGTCGTGGCGGAACGGGAAACAGGTCGCGGTAATTCGGGCCAGCTTCGAAATTGAAAACGGCCACTGTTCCGGCATAACGCACCACCGAACCGTGAATATTGGTCTTGCCGGTGAGCACGCATACGTCGTTGATGAGGTAGCGCGTCGGGAAATTATCGGTTCCATCGATGATGACATCGTAGGAACGAACGAGCTCCAACGCATTTTCGGGCGCGAAGATTTCGTTATGTGCTTCGATTATGATCTCCGGATTCATTCGTTGTAAACGTGCAGCAGCAGCCATGACTTTGGGCTGACCGAGATCATCGACGGTGTACAAAACCTGGCGGTGTAGGTTCGACAATTCGACCGTGTCGTTGTCGACAATGCCGATGGTTCCTACCCCGGCAGCCGTCAGATACGTGAGCACGGGACAACCCAGCGCACCCGCACCTATCACCAGTACTTTGGCTTGTTTGAGCTTTGCCTGCTTGTGCTCTCCGAAATTATCGAGGGAGAATTGCCGTTTATAGCGCTCTTTTTCCGCTTGCGAAAACATACGTAAAGGTAGCTAAAAGTGGAATCCGTAAGCGTTACCGGATTGTTAATCGTTGGACGGTCTCCTGTCCTCCGTCTTCCAGTCTTCAGTCGGACAGTCTTCAGTGATTCAGTCAGGTTTTTCAGGTGACTGACCGACCGGGGACTGAAGACCGGCAGCTACGCGGGTGATATTTTCCTGCCGGACTTTGTATTTGCGGCGCAGTTGTCTTTTATGGAAATCGATACCGAGGAAGGTGAAGCTGACTTCCGATGCTTTACAACGCAGACAGAATCTACGGTAACGCTGATTATTCAAGGGCTGCAGCTTTACCTCCCATTTCACGCTGTCGCTATCTTTCAGAGTAGCGGTGATATCGCCGTCGCCAACAAAACAAGGCACTTTTCCTTTCATGACATGCTTGCTCCAGGTGCGTTTCAACGGATAAATCCCCAGTGGACAATCGGAAGTCAGCGTAACAGAAGCAATCACATAATCACGCGGCACCCTCACTCTGACTTTTCTGGTTTTGATCTTACAATCGTAGTTTTTTCCACCCGGACAAAGCATTTTGAATTCGTAATACTCGATCCCATTGATGGTCACTTTTTTGATTTTCTCATTGTTTTCTTTCCACCGTCCATTCTCGTCCAGATCGTAAAATGCCATCGACCTCCCGCAAACCATACAGTTTTTCCGAACAGGGATCCGCACGATCACCGGATGCTTGAAGCAGCCTCCATCACACCCCGGTTTGGGCTGAATGTTGAGCATTCCTTCACTTCCTAAAGCATTCCCACCGTCATCTACCGATGTCAGATTGGCATTCAACGCTTCTTCTGCTGAGAGTACGCCGGCGATATCAAGACAGTCTTTTCGTTCCAGGTACTCGCATTTATTAAACGTGAGTGTGGTTCCATTGCTCAACGTGATCAGCGTGTCTTCGGTACAAGGCGCCGGGCGCGGAGGCGGTTTCACAGTTTGCGTAACAACGACAGGTACAACGGAATCTTTTTTGACTTCCGGAATAACGGGCGCTTTTTTCACTTTATAGAACACGTAAATGTCGACCCGGCGGTTTTCCTGTTTTCCTTTATCGGAATCGTTGGAAGCCAGCGGCTGGTTCTCACCGTAGTATTCTTTGATGAATAATTTCTGATTGAGCCCTTTTCCGACCAGGTAATCGGTCACGGCCTGCGTGCGGCGATCGGAAAGCTTTACGTTGTAGAGACTGTCGGCATTGCTGTCGGTGTTGCCTTTCGTTACAATGCGCGTGATGTCCAATCCTTTGATGGAATCGGCGAGCATATTGAGGGTTTGCCGCGCATCCTTGCGCAGGGCATGCTGATCGTTGTCGAAGTAAACGCTGACTTTGATCCGTTGGACTTGCGAAAAAGCACTCACGGAAAACAGAAGGAAGCAGCAGAGCAGGTGGTTGCGTATCATATCGGTAGAGTTATATCCCTTCAACGCACAGGTTTCACATTTCCGTATGTATTGCGTGATTTTTTATTCCCTGAATGAACAATCTACCGTTTCTGCTGTACAAAACGGCATGAAAACCTGTTTTTTGATTCTGACACTGGGCATTTCCAACTCGTTTTTCGCACAAGACCTGGAAGAAGCGGTGCGTCATTATTACCTTGACGAGCATTTTCGCTACGATCCGAACCTCATCCGGCAAGAGCAGATTGCTTCCATAGATAAAACGGAATTCCATTACCGCTACGATTCGATTTATTATCAAATCTATAACCCTGTACAACAGGAGCTGGCTGCAGCCATCGAAGAGCGGTTCAGACAGGAACCCGATTCATCGGAACGCGGCCTTCTCCTGGAGCGACACCTGTTCAGGGAAGACGGACGGCCCTTGCGCATCGAACACATGAAAACCTGGCGATCGGACAGTATGCTGATCGAGTTCCGATACGATTCCCTGAACAACCTGGTACAGAAAACAGTATGGCAACCTTCGAAAAATCCTCCTTATAAGATGCGGGAAAACGAGGTCTTTCAGTGGGAATACCAAGGGAAAAAGCTGGTTGGATTCTACCGTTATCTTACACCGAACGAATCCCCTGATCGTTTGATGCTGTTTACCTGTGATTCGGTTGCTTACGACACAGCGAATGCCAGCGTTACCTTATTTACGAATCACGAACGGCACCGAAAGAAAACGGACACTTATTTTCATCGAGACAGTTTCGTACGGCCCGTACAAACAAAGCTGACTTTTTATCCCAATTACAAGCCGAAAAGCAGCATCGTTGAGTATACATCACGTATCGACAAAAAGCAATTCGATTCCTGTGGTTATTCCAATCCAAAATTGCCCGACCTGATTGCGGGACAAACCGGTTTCCGCACTTGTTTCTCTCCTGATTTACCATGGCTGCATTCCACCTTCAACAAGGTGGTAAAAAGTGACAGCTTAACGGAGATCTATCTCGCAGAAACAGGAATCTGGGATAAGTCGGGATTTTTCCCCCAGCTTGACAGCAACAATGTGATCCGCATTTACCCGAAAGAACAACGGTTGACGGTACAGACTGTCGGGGAATGGATGAGTATCAAACAGGCCGGTAATGAACACCACTACACACGCGAAGTCAAGCATTACGATTTTCAGATGCGGCTGCTGATGACCGAACGTTTCAGGGCCGATCACATGCAAGGAGAGTATTCCCAACGTTATTTAACGGAACCTGTCGACATCGCTAACCCACCTCAAAAGACGAATTTTGAGCGGTACGAACGGGAATGTTACGAATACTATGACAATGGGCTGCTGAAAAGCATGACTTCGGTAGCAGCTCATTACAAGACATTCTCAAAAAGCGTTTTCAGGCTCAACTATTTTTGAAAAAACAAGTCTTAACGCTAATCTGTGACTGATCGCTATTTTCTCCCACGAATACACTAATTGGATAACCGGAGTTTTAATTAGGACGAATAGTTGTCAGCTGGCTGACAACTTCGCGAACATTCGCATTCATCAAAAACAAATCTGTATCCGTGCATTCGTGGGGAGCCTTTCAACGCGTTGACCATAGAAAACAAAAATGGCCCCTTGCGGAGCCGTTCGTTGTATGAAGAAGGACGTTATTTCCCTCCGAAGACTTTTTTGAGCAGATCACTAACCTGCGCCGCGGGATCTTTCCGGATCTTGGCTTCCTGCTGACTGATCAGGAGCATCAAACCGTTGATGGCACGCGCTGTTACATAAGCTTCCAGGTCGGGATTCTGCTTCGTTACACCCGGGATGCGGTTGTAAGTCGTAGCCAGTGGTGTCCAGTAAGCTGTAACTTTTACTTTATCCATCGCCGCTTTTACGATAGGTGCGAATTTGGCGGTGAGCGGTGAAGTGGTCGTTTCGCGCAGGTAATGCGTTGCTGCCGTATCGCCGCCGTTCAGGATACCGAATGCATCGGCAACGGTCATATCGGTGATGGCATTGGCGAAAATATCATACGCTCCTTTGGCTGCTTCTTCCGCTGCGCGGTTCATGGATTGCTCGAATTCGATGACTTTTTGCTCCATTCCGAGCTTCACGAGCTTTTCGCGCATGTTCTGTGCTTCGGGTGGCCATGGAATGAAAATGAGCTGGTTTTTATAGAAACCGTCTACGATGGAAGCCGATTCGGCCGAGGTTTTCGCACCGCGCGTCAGGGCTTCTTTCAGACCTGCAACCACTTCTTCTTTGGTCAACGAGCTTTGCGTTTCGGATTTACCGGTGGCGATTTCCTTGCCTTTTTTCATTAAGTCTTTGCCCAGCTGCGCCTGTGACGTGAGCGCGATTCCTGCTACGGCAATCAGCGTGAGAATGATACGAGTCATACGATTGAATTTGTTGTTGTAAAAACGTTTTCCGGGGCAAAATAGTACCCGTTGCTGCGCTAACAGACAATTTTCATGCCAGCCTACGCTCCAAACTTACTTTAGGATTTCAAGCAAAAACGTGTTCAATTTTGAACTGGCCATAACTATACAGTAACTTCACTATAACTGCACAATAACTTCGATAACGCTTCGATGACAAAGCAACACCCGGAAACCCTGATGAATAAAGGAATACAGAAAACCTAATATTCCGAATTTCTGCCATTTTTCCGCACTTTTTCGGGTAGCGGATTTTTTAGGTTTTCAAGAATTCGGTATCAGAATCCCTGAACACCGTTGACGGTCGTGTACTTGAGGATGTTCTTCTTGTCCGGGTAAATGCGTGCAAATGCCGATTGAACAGCCAGTGTGCCTTCGTGGAAACCACAGAGAATGAGCTTGAGCTTGTTCTCATAGGTATTCACGTCGCCGATGGCATAGATGCCCGGGATGTTGGTCGAGTAATCGAGCGTATTGACTTTGATCGCATTTTTCTCGATTTCCAGTCCCCAGTTGGCAATAGGCCCCAGTGATGGCTTCAATCCGAACAGCGGAATAAAATGATCGGTATCGCGCAGTATTTCGCCTTGTGAGCTGTGCTGGATTTTCACCTGCTTCAATACGCCATTTCCTTCCAGTCCCACGACTTCCGCTTCGGTGATCAGGCTGATCTCGCCTGCCTCGGCCATGTTGATGACTTTCTGAACGGAATCGAGGTGTCCACGGAAGGACGCACTGCGGTGTACGAGCACGACTTCTTTGGCGATTTTCTTTTCAGCGAGGAAGATGGACCAGTCGAGCGCCGAATCTCCTCCACCGGCGATCACACAACGCTTACCGCGGTAGAATTCCGGATCCTTGATGATGTACTCGACACCTTTGTCTTCAAAATCAACGATGTTATCGATAGGTGGCTTGCGCGGCTCGAAAACACCCAGTCCGCCGGCGATCATGACGATCGGAGCTTCGTGTTGCGTTCCTTTAACGGTGGTCACGATGAACTTGCCATCGGCTGTTTTCTCGATGGTGTCAGCTGCCTCACCGAGGGTAAATCCCGGCTTGAACGGTGCGGCCTGTTCCATGAGGTTATCGATGAGCTCACCCGCCAGTACGGAAGGGAAGCCCGGGATGTCATAAATCGGTTTTTTGGGATAGATTTCTGCGCACTGTCCGCCCGGAATCGGCAAGGAATCAATCAGGTGGCAACGCAGCTTCAGCAAGCCTGCTTCGAATATGGTAAATAATCCCACCGGACCAGCGCCGATGATGATAATGTCTGTCTGAATCATGTTGTACTAAAAGTCCCGCAAAGATAACGATTCCGAGAGGAACGTGAAATCGCTTTTTTCTGGTAAATGTTGGGTTGGTGAGTTTATGAGTTAACGGGTTGATGAGTTATGAGTTGAAGAGTTAGTGAGTTGAAGAGTTCATGAATTAGAAACAACCAACTCTGAACTCATAAACTCTTCAACTCACCAACTATCACCTATCTTTGTGGCATGGAAGAACTCATCGAACGGATCTTTTCCATTGACAGCGAGGCGGCGTTTGAAGCCTGCGCGCTGGATGTTTTCCGCTACCAGGTGGAGCATGTGCCCGTGTACCGTCAGTTTGCCACACTTTTGGGGAAAACGGAAATCGGGCACAGCAGCGAAATTCCGTTCCTGCCGATCTCGTTTTTCAAAACCCACAAGGTGATTTCTTCGGAATGCGTTCCGCAGCTCATTTTTAAAAGCAGCGGTACGACGGGTATGGAGCGCAGCAAACATTTCGTTGCCGACGCCGATATGTACGAGCGCTCATTTACGGAAACCTATAAGCGCTTTATCGGCGATCCACGACAACAGGTCATTCTTGCATTGCTACCGAATTACGTGGAACAGGGCGAATCGAGCCTGGTGTATATGGTCGATGCGCTGATCAAACAAACCGGTCATTCGCTTTCGGGGTTTTACCTTGACGAAAGCGACGCACTTCCCGAAATGCTTGCCAAAATCCGGGCTACGGGCAGGAAAATCGTCTTGTTCGGCGTCAGCTATGCCCTGCTCGACCTGGCGGAACGAAACATCGATCTGTCGGATGTGCTGGTAATCGAAACCGGTGGTATGAAAGGCCGGCGAAAAGAGCTGACTAAGGACGAGCTTCACCGTACCCTGAACGAAGGCTTCGGCACACAATATATTGCTTCCGAATACGGCATGTGCGAATTGCTTTCGCAGGCCTACAGCGATAAAAACGGTTTGTTTACGCTCCCGGCATGGATGCAGTTCCGGCTGCGACAGGTCAACGATCCGTTTGCTCCGGCAATAGCTGGTAAAACCGGCGGTGTCGACATCATCGACCTGGCGAACCTGTTTTCGTGCTCGTTCATTTCCACTCAGGACCTCGGTCGTTCAGTCGACGGGCAGCTTCAGCTCATGGGGCGTTTCGATCATGCGGATATAAGGGGGTGTAATTTATTAGTGAATAGTTAACAGTTAGCAGATGTTTCCATAAACTGTTCACTGTTAACTATTCACTATTCCCTCTATAATACGTACTTTGGTCTATCCGATTACAACAGATGGGATTTAAGAAAATGACAACCGGATTGGTAATTACCCTCCTGCTGATAGGCCTCGTTGCAGGCATGCTCAGCGGATTTGTGGGCGTTGGCGGTGGTGTGATCATCGTTCCGGCGCTCGTGTATATTCTCGGGCTAACGCAACACCAGGCGCAGGGAACTTCTTTGCTCATCATGCTGCCCCCGGTCGGGATTTTAGCCGTCATGAATTATTACAAAGCCGGGAACATCAACTGGATGTATGGCCTCATTATCGCCACGGCTTTTATTCTTGGCGGCTATTTCGGATCGAAACTTTCATTGAAATTATCGCCGGGTCTCGTTAAATTGAGCTTCGGTATCCTGATGGCCTATGTTTCCATCATGATGATCTGGTCGGGCTACAATCTTTACCGCAATGAATAACCAACTCCATACACGCATCGCCGAACGGGCCGCAAGCCTGTTTGAAAAGGTGAAAGCTTACCGCGAGCACATGCACCGTTTCCCGGAGCTTTCCTACCAGGAATACGATACGTCAGCATTCGTCAAGGAACAGCTGCAACAACTGGGCATTCCGTTCGAATCGAAAGCTGACACCGGTATTACGGCGGTTATTTCAGGAAGCAATCACACGAAGGGTCAAGCTTGTTTCGGGCTTCGCTCCGAGCTGGATGCATTGCCGATCCGCGAGCAAAACGACGTTCCTTACAAATCGCAGCGCGACGGCATTATGCATGCCTGCGGACACGACGTTCATACAGCCATTCTGCTGGGAACAGCCGAAATCCTGAACGAGCTCCGCGACGAGCTGCCACAGCCTGTGAAGCTGTTTTTCCAACCCGGCGAAGAGAAAAATCCCGGCGGGGCTTCCATCATGGTAGCCGATGGCGCTTTGCAGAATCCGCGCGTGGAGAAAATCGCAGCGCTGCATGTATTCCCGGAAATGCCAACCGGGAAGCTGGGTTTCAAGACCGGGCTGTACATGGCTTCCTGCGATGAAATTTACATTACCATCAACGGCAAGGGCGGACACGGCGCCACACCTCATCAGACCATCGATCCGATCATCATCGGGGCGGAATTGCTGCTCAGCCTGCAACAGATCGTGAGCCGGAATTGTGATCCGAAAATCCCCTGCGTCTTGTCGTTCGGACATTTCGAAGCGCTGGGTGCCACCAACGTGATCCCGTCGACTGCTCACCTGAAAGGCACGTTCCGTACAATGGATGAAGACTGGCGTGAAAAAGCACTGAAGCTGATCGAAACACAGGTCGAACACATCACTGCCATGCACGGCGCTACTGCCGACCTGGAAATCTCGCGCGGTTATCCTTACCTCGAAAACGATCCGGAGCTGACAACTGCCGTACGCACCATCGCTGAAGAACACTTCGGAGCCGAAAATATTGAAACATTGCCCATCCGCCTCACATCGGAAGATTTCTCCTATTATGCGCAGGAAATCCCGGCGTGTTTTTTCCGCCTTGGCGTGCGCAACGAAGCCCGCGGAATCGTACACGGCGTACATCATCCGTTGTTCGATATCGACGAAAAAGCATTGATCACAGGTATGCGCGCAATGGCTTTGGCACCGTTTTCGTAACTTCAGCTCTATGAAACTGCAACACCTGTTTTTCTTTTGCGCTTTTCTGCTGACGGCCTGCGGAGACGATCCGGCTATCAAGGAAAGTGAAGTCTACGATATCCGTACCATCGGCATTTTGTCTACGACCGAATACACCGTAGGAAAAGTCGTGAAGCTTTCCGACGAAGGCGAATGGTACAAATGGGGCGATCGCCGTATCCTGATGAGCTGCAAGGCGCGGATCAAAGCGGGCATCGACCTCAGCAAGCTCAAAGACAAGGATATCAAAGCCGACGGCTCACGCATCGAAATCACATTGCCTGCACCCGAAATCGTTTCGTTTGAAATGGACCCAAACCAAACCAAAACCGAAATGACCGACGTGAGCGGCATGCGCTGGAATTTCACGCAGGTTGAAAAAAACCACATCATGCAGCTGGGCGAAAAAGCCATACGGGAAGACCTCGACCAGCTCAACATTTTACAGGATGCCGAAAACAATGCGAAGGCTTTCCTGAACGACTTTTACTCACAACTCGGATTCGAAGAAATCATTATCCATGGTACGAACAAAACTGCAGGAAGTCCTCACGCTGATTAAGCGCCTTGCCATTCTTGCCGGCCTGGTGGTGGCTGTGCTGCTGATCTGGAAATGGTGTTCCGGCCCGGGAGAAGAAGACGATTTTGTGATCGACGATACGCCGCTTCGTGTGGAACAAATCCGGAAGATCATTGAGCTGAATACGGTCAAATTCCGCGATGAGGTGGTAGTTGACACGGTAGAATATTACAAATCTTCGAGCGAAAAGCTGTCGGGTATTTACGAAAAGCTCCAGGATCCGAACCAGATCAAGCACGGTCTTTCAGGCAGCAATATCAAGCGCCGTCTCACGCTTATTATGAAGGGCGAGCTGCTGTATGGCGTGGATTTGAAAAAGAAGAAGTTCGCCATTACTTCCGATGAAAAACAGGTGACGGTGAAGCTGCCGAAGCCCAGCTTGCTAAGCATCAGCCTGACGCCGGAAAAGACAGAGGTATTTGTGGAAAACGGCACATGGCAGGATTATGAACGACAAAAACTGCAGCAAAAAGCGAAAGCGAAAATGATCGCTTCGGGCGAACGGCTCCGTTTGGCTGAACGCGCCAAAGAACCACTCGAGCGCTTGCTTCGCCAGCTGATTATCACCGACAAGCCTATTGTTTTCCGTTACGAGTGACTTCAAATCCGACGCAGCTCATCGTGACGTGCGGGGCCCGGCTTTCCCACGAATACACGAATTCAGCATATTGCCCGATTAAAACGAATTAACACTAGTTGTCAGCACGCTGACAACATGAGGGCAGTTGTTTGGACGTGCTGTGTTGTAGTTTCCCGCGGATTAGCGAATTTGCACGAAATACATAGGTTTTTTCGAACGTTTATTACCCCCAAAAATATTCGCGTTGATTCGCTAATTCGCGGAGCAAAAACGGGATTGCTAGTTTCAACCCAAAAGGTTAAAGAAGGTTAAGAAAATTGGCTCAATATCCGATTTATCCGGTTTTTTGCGGAACACACTTTTACCCGGCTTATGAAAACGATTCTGCTTTTCATCGCCTTACCTGTATCCACCCTCTTGATCATCTCGTGTTCAAAGGAAATCCGGAACACGAATAAAATCCATGGAACCTGGAATGTCACCTCATTACAGCAATACGATGCCGGCGGAGACCAGACTTTGTCGGCTCAGCCGGACGGCGTGATGCAGTTCAACAAATGTGATGTCATCGATGACGATTACCGGGCTTTCCGTCAGCAATACACCTATTCGGGACACACCGGAACGGTGACCCTGAACGAAACAGGTTCTTACCGATTCGAACAGGACGGAGCTGTGCTGGTAGTACGCATTCCGAGCGGTGGTGACCATGAGCATATTCGTTACAACGTCACGACCCTCGAGCGCAAAAAAGCGGTTCTGGAACGACAACACGAGGACAACAGCAAAACAATCATCACGCTGAACGAGCGCTGATGTACGATAATTGGACGGGATAGCAGGACGCCGGCAATCGCGATTAGCATAGTCCGCATCCTCGTTCACCACAAGCCGCGGTAGTTACTGCGGCTTTTTTTTCACCACAAAGGAGCCAAGAACATCATAAACCATACTGCTTAAGAAAGCAAAGGGCTTCTCATTCTTGGTATCCCGATATAACTACGATTGCCTTTGCTCTCTTAACAAACACAGAAAGAAAACAATCTTTGCTCCTTTGTGGTGAACTATCTTACGATCTCATATCCTTCTTTCAGATTCAGCACTTTCAGGTTGAATGGCATGTACTGGAAATTGATGAATTTCTTCTCTTTTTTGCCGTCGTTTTCGATTTCCACGACCGAATAGGCATGTTTGGAATTGCAGATATCGATGTAGGAGCCGTGGATCTTGGGCTTGATGGTCGATTTTTGACCGTCGACTTGTACAAAAACCTCGCGGAGGTCTTTCGCCGTGCTGCCGCCGTGGAAATGGAAAAACGCCTTGTCGATCGTTACTGACGTGTAGCGACTGTACATTTCCTGGTCCATAATGAATTCCGGCAGCTCGCGGGAAGCGTTCCATTCGCGCAGCATGCGGATCATGTAGTGTAACGAGACCTGTGCCAGGTTGTCTTCCGGGTAGCTGCCACCCACATCCGAGTGAACGCCCGGGAACCAGACTTCATGCACAACGCCTTCTTTGTAATTCATCAGCGAAGGCACGAACGGTGTGCGCGTTTCGTCGATGGAAACCAGGTGCACTGCCCGGAGAATGTTATCGGCAATATGATTATTGGTAAACAGGTCCTGGTAGTGGTTGAAAAACACCCTGCGCAGTACCGAAGTGATACCGAACGCACTTACGGTATCCCATACGCCGAGGAATTCGATCGGCACTTTGAAATTTGTCTGGGGATTGCCCGTAATCTCGAAGCTTGAAATCACCTGTTCCACCACATTGGTTTCGTTATTCGGATTGGCTTTCAGCTGAACGGTGATGCTGTTGGGAATACCTTCATTGTGGATTTTGCTTGCCAGCAGGCGCGCTGCTGCAGCTCCGCGACTGAAACCGAAAATATAGATGCGGTCGCCGTTTTGCCAGTCCATGACAAAACGGGCATAGGCTTTGTCGACGATCTTGCGAATGCCACGACCGGTTATTCCACCCCATTTGTTGGCAAACCAATCGTTGTCGTCGCCGTTACCCACACCACGGTGGTAACGCACAACCTGCTGTTCTTCATCATTGAGGAAAATGCGGTGCATCTGCACGACGTTGGTCACAAAACCATCCAGCTTTACACCGGTTTCATCGTTCCAGGTTCCATCGAGCAGAATGATGTGTTTGCGCTCCTTCGGAGCGGCGTTGGTGTCTTTTTTGCAGTACTGTTGATAGCTGGCATTCATGTAAATAGCTTATTTAGGATCCGTTTCTAAAAGTAATAAGAATGAACGATTGGCAATGCGTATAACAGATTGTAAAATAGTCCGGTTAGTCGTTCCGGTCTCCGGTCGTTCAGGCTTTTACCGCCCACCGCGGCGGATATTCGACAGAGGTCGAAGCAGTAAAATTTGTCCTAATGTCCTGAAATCCTAAAGTCTATGAAATTCGGATGCCCATCACCGTCACGTCATCGACTTGTTCGAGTGTGTTCTGCCATGTTTTGAAAGCGATATCGAGCTGTTTGTGCTGTTCTTCTATGGGCTGATCTGCATTTTGAACGAGCAGCTCTTCTAGTTGCCTGTGCTTGAATTTTTTGCCGCTTGGACCTCCGAACTGATCCGCATAACCGTCGGTGTAGAGGTAGATCATAGAGCCCGGCACACGCGGAAGATGATACAGTGTGAAAGAATCTGCCCGCTCGCCTTTTCCTATCGGGATTTTATCAGTTGGAAATTCCTGTGCTTTTCCTTTCGATACCAGAATGGGCTTGTTGTAGGAAGCAGCATAGGTAATCGTATTTAAATCGAGGTCAAAACATAAGAGGACACCTTCCATTCCGTCCCGGGCGCCGTCCTGTGAAATACTGGTTATAAGCTTGTCGCGCACGTGGTTGAGAATTTCATGCGGTTCACGGATTGCTTTTTCGTTGATGGCTTCGTTGAGGAAGGAAATATTGAGCAGGCTCATAAAGGCGCCGGGAACGCCATGACCGGTACTGTCGCAGACAGCGAGGTAAAAGCAGTTGTTTCGCTCGGTAGCCCAGTAAAAATCACCGCTTACAATGTCTTTTGGGCAAAAGGAAATAAAGCTTTCCGGAATGTATTTTTGGATAAGTGACTCGTTCGCCAATAAGGTTGATTGAATTCGCTTCGCATAGTGAATGGATCCAAGGATCTCGGTTTGCTTTTCTTCCACGAATGCTTTCTGCCGCTCAATTTCCTGTTTTTGCTCATCCAGCTGTTCATGTGCCTTCTGTTTCGCCCGGTAAGCCCGCCTGCTGAAAATGAGCAGTATCAGGATCAGCATCCCGATGATTATGCTGGCTACAAGCTGTATAAACTGCTGTCCTTTTTCCATCTGGATGCGTTGGTGCTCCTTCTTTCCCAGCTCGATCTGTTTATCCTTCAAATCCAGCTTGTTCAGCGAGTTGAGCGCGGCGATCTGGTTGTCTACTTTGTCACTCGATACGCGTTCGCGGACTTCAGCTGCCTTTTCAAAATAGAAGAGTGCTTTTTTGAAATCGCCATCCGACTTATAGAGCTCATACAGGTTCATATAAGCCCCATCATCCCGGGCTTCCATACGCTGCACGATCTGCAACGCCTTCTCGGCATAGATGAGTGCTTCGTCAAAACGTCGCAGGAAACGCAGGGCTTGCGATTTCAGGATCATCAGCTTGGAATAACGGATATCGTCCGGTGTATTACTCATGTAGCTCAATGCCTTTTCGACTTCTGTCAAGGCATCGGCATAGCTGTTGGTCGCCAGACAGTAATTGGCTTTGGTTTGCGCTAGCAGGGAGTAATAGTCGTCATCGTTCAGCTCTTTGGCTATGTTTTCCATCTCCAGCAGATAACGCTTTGTAGCTGCCAGATCGCCGTATTCACGCGTTACGATCGTCAGGTTGTGAACCACCAAGCTCAAATTCCGCAGCTGTTTTTTCTTCTTCAGAATCTTATAGGCATGCAGGTTGTATTCCACCGATTCACGATACATCTGCCGCTCGTCATAGATCAGGGAAATATTCTGATACAACAATGCTTCGGTCAGCTCATCGTCCTGTTTTTTATTCATTTCCAACCCTTTACGAAAGGATTCCAACGCCTGTTCATATAAGCCTATAGCCTGGTAGGTCAAACCGATGTTATTCAATAAAACCAGTTGTTTGTCTTCCTGTCCATAGTGGACGGCATTATCATACCCTTTCTGGAAGTTCTGCAGGGCCAGTGCATATTCACGGTTGTCGAAATAGACTGCGGCGAGATTGGAATACGTTCCTGCGAGGCGATCTTTCTGATTGTTCCGTTGCCGGAGGTCTATTACCTCCCTGTACAATCGAATGGCTTCATGTGGCTGATTACGAAACCGGTAGGTAATGCCAAGTGTGTTTTTCGCCTCTGCAATGCCGTTGATGTAACTGATCTTCGACGAGATTCCCAGGGCTCTCCGGGCATAAACAGCCGAAGAATCGATGGAATAATCAAGATACTGCCATGCCAATTCGTTCAAATCGAAAGCCCGTGAAGTATCCTGATCACGATTAGCCTGTAGCCTCTTTTTCAGGCTATCGATTTGGGGAGTCTGGCTGAGAACAGTTAACGACAACACCAAAAAAAGCGCAGTAAAGATTGATTTCATATTTAAATATATTGAAATCAATCAATTAACCGCGCCTTCTCGTTTAAATTATCTGTTTTAAGTGTATTCCGTCGGATCAATACAAGTAGTTGTTATACGGATAACGCACCGCAAAAATCTCCTTGATCTCTTCGTACATGATCGTTTTCAGCTCGTCGATGTTGATCTTGTTCTCGGCCGAAATGAAAACACATTTGTTGGCTTCGAGCTTCGACATCCAGGTGCGCTTCAGCTCTTCGAGCGGAATGTTCTCCGGCTGCATCGGACTTGGATCGTTGGGATCTTTCGGAACGTGCTGGTAAGCGTCGATCTTGTTGAAAACGAGAATCGTCGGCTTATCTGTGTTGTCGAGCTCATGCAGCGTTTCCTTCACCACGTTGAGGTGATCCTCAAACTGCGGGTGCGAAATATCCACCACGTGAAGCAGCAGATCGGCTTCGCGCACCTCGTCGAGTGTCGATTTAAACGATTCCACCAGTTGGTGCGGCAATTTCCGGATGAACCCAACGGTATCGGTGAGCAGGAATGGCAGGTTTTCGATCACGACCTTGCGCACGGTGGTGTCGAGCGTTGCGAACAGCTTGTTTTCGGCAAACACTTCTGATTTGCTCAGCAGGTTCATCAGTGTGCTCTTCCCAACGTTGGTGTAGCCCACCAGCGCCACGCGTACCAATTGTCCGCGATTACTGCGCTGAACAGCCATTTGCTTGTCGATTTCCTTGAGCTTTTCCTTCAGCAATGCGATCCGCGTCTGGATGATCCGACGGTCGGTCTCGATCTGCGATTCACCCGGTCCGCGAAGCCCGATCCCCCCTTTCTGACGCTCCAAGTGGGTCCACAAACGCTTCAGTCGCGGCAGCATGTATTGCATCTGCGCCAGCTCGACCTGTGTTTTCGCATGTGAGGTACGCGCCCGGCTGGCGAAAATATCCAGGATCAAAATGTTGCGGTCTAGGATCTTGCACTCGAGCTCTTTTTCAATGTTCCGCAGTTGCGAAGGCGAAAGCTCGTCGTCGAAGATCACCAGGTCGATCTCGTTCGCTTTGATGTATTCCTTAATTTCTTCAAGCTTTCCCGTTCCTACGAATGTGCGCGGATTGGGAATAGGCAGCTTCTGCAGGAACATTCTATCGGTGATGGCACCGGCTGTTCGTGCGAGGAATTCGAGCTCATCGAGGTATTCCTGTGCCTGTTCTTCTGTACTATGTGCGGTAATGACGCCTACAAGCACACAACGCTCTTCTACGGCGTCTACTAATACGTGTCCTTCTGTCATGTTTTAATCTTTTTTTGATGGCAGCAACAAACTTCCCTTCCGCCGTGGCGGAAGGAGCCGGGAGGGTGGCCGTATTAACGACTGGATGTAAAACATCCTCCCCCTATCCTTCAGCAGACGCTTGTCTGCAAGCTTGCTTCAGTCTGCACGAGCTTCGCTCGCTTTTCCCTCCAAAGGGGGAGACAAACTGCCGGTTCTTAAATTACTTCTTCCTAAGGGATTTTACATACTCGATCACCCCATTCAGGTCGCGTTCGGAGGTAATGATGTCTTTGTAAGGCATCATCCCCTTGTCGTTTCCGTTGAGGATTGTGGCTTTTATCTGGGTATCCGGAAGCGTGCTCGTTGACAGGTCAGCGGCTTCGGCAGACTGCTTTTTGCCGTCGAGACCGTGACACGATTCGCAATGCAGGATGAAGATGTTTTTCGCTTCATCCGGCGTCAGCGGCTCGAGCTCTTCGGGTTGTGCCTGTTCGGGTTGTGCGGGTGCCGAAACACAGGCTGATAAGCCCAGTAAAACGACAGCTGCGAAAACGAATTTTACGCCCATCTTCCTCCAAGTGCTTCTCTGAACGGCCATGGAATAGCTGCCAGGATGATGATCAGACCGATAGTAAACCACAAAGCGATCGTCGCATGCTTTTTCGCCGGTAGTTCTGCTTTTTCTGCTTTCTTACGTCCGATGGTGATCAGCACAGCGGCCAGTACCATCAGTAAAATATGCTCCAATCCGAAGAAACGGTACGGTCCCATTTTCATCCAGCCTTCCATGTAGTTCACTTTCGGACTCACAAATGCAAGGATAGCTCCCAGGGTGATCTGTATGTGCACGAACATCATCGCAAAAAGGTTGATCATTTTGTCGGATTGATTGTAAGTTCCCGAATTTTTACGGGCAAAAGCCCTTACAATAGCTACCAGCAACAAAATCAATACGATCCAGCGCAATCCCGAGTGTCCGTGTATCAATGCATTCATGTCATCTAAGTTTTGTGCGAAATTACCGAAAAAATCAGGCGCTTTGTCGGAATCAGCGAATGATTTTCCACCGGAATGACTATTTTACGCCGCTTAAAACGAAAGTACTTATGCTCCTCTACCGCGTGCTGCTCCCGTTATTGATCGGGATAGCGTTTCCGGCAACGCTTTTCGGACAGGTCCCGCAACCTCAGAACGGCGTGGCACCTTCTGTTTCCACAGCGTTTGCGCTCAAGAATGCTACCATCATCGTTTCACCCGAAAAAACCATTGAAAAGGGAACGTTGCTGATCCGCGACGGCAAAATTGTAGACGTGGGCGTGCTGGTCAAAATACCGGATGGCTACACCACGATCGACTGCTCGGGAAAAATCATTCTCCCGGGATTCATCGAGCTGTATTCCACACTTGGAATTCCTGCAGCACAGGGCAAACCGTGGAATCCTTCGCCGCAGCTTGAGACCAGCAAAAAAGGACCGTATTACTGGAACGAATCCATTCACCCGGAAATCGATCCGACCAGCCTTTATGAAATCGACGGCGCTGCGATCGACGAATTGCACAAAATGGGCTTCGGCGCTGCGGTCGTTCACCAGGACGACGGCATCGCACAGGGAACAGGAACGCTGGTTGCATTAGGGAAAAGCGAAGTGGCAAACCAGCTGCTGAAAACACAGATCGCGGCTTACTATTCGTTCCGCAAAGGTGTTTCCAAGCAAACCTATCCAAGCTCGCAGGTGGGCAGTATCGCTTTGCTGCGCCAGGCGTTTTACGATGCAGAATGGCATGCGGCTTACGGCAAAACAGCCAATTATTCGCTGGAAGCACTGACGCGTCAGCAAACACTTCCATCGGTTTTTCATACCAGCGATAAATACGAATTGTTGCGCGTTCACACCATCGCACGCGAGTTCAAGCGCACGTTTACCATTCTCGGAACAGGTCAGGAATATGAGCTTGGAGCGATCTGGGATACATTCCCGCATCATCTGTTAGTGCCGATCAGCTTCCCGCAGGCTTACGATCTCAAAGATCCGTATGTGGCGCGCCAGATCCCGCTTTCCGATCTGAAAAACTGGGAGCTCGCGCCGTCGAATCCGTACTGGCTCATGCAGCGAAAAGCCAAATTTGCGCTCACCACGCATGGTATCAAGACCGCCGCCGATTTCTGGAAAAACATGCACAAAGCGCTTTCGCGCGGCTGGACAATTGCCGATGCCTTGCGCTCCCTCACAACTGAACCGGCGCGTTTGCTGGGGATGGAAAAAGAGCTCGGTACGATCGAAGAAGGCAAATGGGCCAACTTCAGCATTTTCGATGTGAACCCGTTCCTGTATAACGGTCAGCTGCTCGAAACCTGGACCAAAGGCGAGCGCATCGTGAAAATGGAATCACCGGCAGGCGATCTTCGGGGCGTTTACAGCCTGAACATCGACGGTACGAAATACTTCCTCGAAATCAAAGGAACGCCGCAGAAGCCGGAAGGAAAAGTGCGTTTCGAGCGCACAATCACCGATTCGCTTACCGGATTACAGAAACCGGATACACTGACAGCTGACGCAACTATCCTGTATACAGAAAATGACATCGTTTTGCATTTCATCCTGAAAGACAAAAAGCCACAGCAATTCAGCCTGAAAGGTGTGGTCAACACACGCGTCTGGATCTTCGAAGGCGACGGAACTTCTCCCGAAGGAAAGTGGGTAAAGTGGAGCGCGATCCGCAACAAATCGGAAGAAAAAACCACCGATGTACCGGGCGAATTTGCTTGGAAGCTCGATACCACCGAAATTGGTCGCCAGCAGTATCCGAATATGTCGTTCGGGCTCGATTCCATTCCACAGGCGCAAACGATCGTGATCCAGAACGCAACACTCTGGACGAACGAAGCCGAAGGCATTGTCAGCAACGGTACGGTGATTGTCGAAAACGGCAAGATCAAAGCCGTGATTTCCGGCTCGGGAAGCTATACCATTCCAAACGGCGCCCGCGTGATCGACGCACAGGGCAAGCACCTCACTTCCGGCATCATCGATGAACACTCGCACATTGCATTGAGCAAAGGTGTGAACGAAGGCGGCCAGTCCATTTCGGCAGAAGTCCGCATGGGCGATGTGATCAACCCGGACGATATCAATATCTACCGTCAGCTGAGCGGAGGAGTTACAGCCGCACAATTGCTGCACGGCTCGGCCAACCCGGTTGGCGGGCAGTCGGCCCTGGTGAAGCTCAAGTGGGGACATTTACCGCAGGAATTCCTGATCCCGAACGCACCGAAGTTTGTGAAATTCGCCCTTGGTGAAAACGTGAAGCAGGCCAACTGGGGCGACTACAATACGGTACGTTTTCCGCAAACACGTATGGGTGTGGAGCAGGTGTTCATCGACGGTTTCTCTCGCGCACTCGCCTACCACAATGCAACATTGAAGTACAAGGAAATGAGCAACAAGCAGCGCGAAAAAGAAGGTGCTGCTCCACCAGCCCGCGACCTCGAGCTGGATGCTATGTACGAAATCGTTACGGGCGAGCGCCGCATTACCTGCCACAGCTACGTACAATCGGAAATCAACATGCTGATGCACGTGGCCGATTCCTTCGGATTCAAGATCAATACGTTTACGCACATCCTGGAAGGCTACAAGCTGGCCGATAAAATGCTTGAGCACGGAGCGGGCGCTTCGACCTTTGCCGACTGGTGGGCGTATAAATTCGAAGTAAAAGACGCCGTTCCCTACAACGCTTCCCTCATGAACGCTATGGGACTGATCGTTTCCATCAATTCCGATGACGCCGAAATGGGACGTCGCCTGAACCAGGAAGCGGCCAAAGTGGTCAAATACGGTGGCGTTTCGGAAATTGATGCATGGAAAATGGTGACGCTCAACCCGGCGCGGTTGCTCCACCTCGACGACCGCATGGGCAGCCTGAAAGTTGGAAAAGACGCCGATCTCGTGCTCTGGACAACCAATCCGCTGAGCATAGAAGCGAAAGTACTGTACACCATCGTCGATGGAGAAATCCTTTACGACAGCGACAGGGATTTTGCTAACCAGAAGCTCGTAGATGCCGAACGCGCACGCATCATTGCCAAAATGCTCGATTCCGGCAAGAAGGGCGAAGCAACCAAGCCGTTTGCACGCAAGCGCCGCGGCAGCTTCCATTGCGACACGCAGGGTGAAGAAGTTTCAGAAGGAGAAAACACGCATTAAACCGACTCCCCCTTTGGAGGGGGCTGGGGGAGGACAAACGGCAGTGTTTTTTCTTCTCCGGATAATGAAAGAACAAGAATTTGAGATTAAGAAAAGATATGTGGAAGATTGCTAAACAAATGGAGATAAATCCTCCCCCTGTGTCCCCCTCCAAAGGGGGAGCTATTACGCTTCTCTTATTGCTGTTAGGACTAAATGGATTGGCACAGCAAAAGCAAAAAATCCTGCTGGAAAATGCAACTGTCCATGTTGGCAACGGCCAGGTGTATGAAAAAGGACTGGTGGGCATCGACAAAGGAACCATTATCCTGGTGCGCAATTCGCTGGCGTATTCCTACAACCGCGACGACTGGGATACGATCATCAACCTCGCCGGTCAGCATTTGTACCCGGGATTCATGGCGGCCAATTCCACACTTGGATTAACAGAAATCGATGCGGTGCGCGCCACCAACGATTTCAACGAAGTCGGCGCGTTCAATCCGCATGTGCGTTCGCTGATCGCCTACAATTGCGAATCAGCTGTATTGGAAACGGTGCGAACCAATGGCGTTTTGCTCACCCAAAGTACGCCACGCGGCGGTGTGATTTCCGGCAGCTCGTCGGTAATGGAAACATCCTGCTGGAACTGGGAAGACGGTGTTTTAAGCGCCGATGACGGCATCCACCTCAACTGGCCGGCAAGCCTTCAGGGTGGTGGCTGGTGGGCCGAGCCATCTCCGAAACAGCGCAATGAGCACTACGCCGATCAGAGGCGTACGATCACTTCCTTTTTCGATGCAGCGCTGGCTTATGCAAATGGCAAAAACGATGTCAAAGATCCGCGTTTCGAAGCGCTGATCCCGTGCATCAAAGGCAAGCGTCGCCTCTACATTCACGCCGATGAATTGCAGGAGCTGATGGACATTCTCGATTTCGTCAAAGCTTATGAAATCGCTTTCCCGGTGATCGTTGGCGGCTACGACAGCTACATGATGACCGAGCGTTTGAAAGAAGCGAATGTGCCGGTTATGCTCCCGCGTCTGCATTCCCTACCCTTGTTCGAAGGCGATGCCGTTGATCTTGTTTACCGTTTGCCTGCCTTGCTGCAAGCCGGGGGCGTGAAATTCTGCCTGCAAAACCAGGGCGATATGGAAGCGATGAATGCCCGCAATATTCCCTTCCTGGCCGGAACGGCCCGCGCTTACGGATTAACGGAAGAAGAAGCCATTCGCGCAGTAAGCCTCAGTGCCTGCGAGATCGTAGGTATCGACAAGCAATACGGCTCCATTGAAGAAGGCAAAAAAGCGACCTTGTTCGTTTCCTCCGGCGATGCGCTCGACATGCGAACGAATAAAGTAACGCTCATTCTCCTGAATGGCGAGTTTGTTCCAATCGATAACTTCCAGACAGAATTGTACGAGAAGTACAAGGAGAAATACGGGAAATAGAAACTGTTCCCCCTTTGGAGGGGGATGAAGGGGGAGGACGATACAGGAGAATGATCTTAATAATGTCAGACCTATCGTCGATCAGTGGTTCATTTAAAAGATAAGCACAAAAAGATCGATTGATTTAATCCTCCCCCTTGGTCCCCCTCCAAAGGGGGAGAGAAATATTTCCACCCGGCATAGACAGTTTCAACGAAAGTGCTACATTTGAAAAAAAAATAAAAGCGATGTCAAGCGATCATCATGAACACCACGCTCACGACGAGCACCATGGTCACCACAAGAGCAACGATACTTTCTTCGAAGAGTCAACCGTAGCGATCGGTTTTGTTTATACCGTTCTTGCGCTGGGCGTCATTGTGACGATTTATTTCTTCGGTTAAGAAACTTTAAGAACAGGAGGAAGGCATTTCCTCCTTTTTTATTGCAATTCCCGCAGCGATTCAGTAGATTCGATTCAGAATCCTTCTTAGCAGTATGCCGTTCAACTCGATTTTTGCGTGGGTCATGAAAAAGCGTCTTCATCAGATAGACCTTTTCCGTAAATATCCCCTCGAAGTACAGCAGGAACTCTTTGAACGCATGATCGCCCACGCCGACTCAACGGAATGGGGAACCACGCACCGCTTCGCTTCCATCAAAACATACGACGATTTCCGCCAGCAGGTTCCTTTGCAGGATTACGAAAGCGTAAAACCCTGGATCGACCGGCTCATGGAGGGCGAGCAAAACCTGCTCTGGCCGCAGGAAACCAAATGGTTCGCCAAATCTTCCGGCACAACATCCGATCGCAGCAAATTCATTCCCGTTACACGCGAGTCGCTTGAAGAATGCCACTACAAAGGCGGGAAAGATCTCCTGGCACTGTATTACGAAAACTATCCGAACCGCAAGCTTTACAACGGGAAGCACCTCATTGTCGGTGGCAGCGCACAGGTATTGCCGCTTTCGCACGATTCCTATCAAGGCGACCTTTCAGCTATCATTCTGAAAAACCTGCCGTGGTGGGCCGAGATCCGTCGCACGCCTTCCCGCGAGATCGCCCTGATGAGCGACTGGGAAACCAAAATCGAAAAAATGGCGCTGAGCACGATGCACGAAGACGTGTACATCATTGCCGGTGTTCCAAGCTGGACCATGGTCCTGGCGAATAAAATCCTGGAGCTTACGGGTAAGCAGCACCTGCGTGAAGTATGGCCGAACCTCGAGCTGTTCATGCACGGCGGCGTGAGCTTCGAGCCATACCGCGAATCGTTCCGCAAGCTCATTCCGTTCGACGACATGCATTACGTGGAAACGTACAACGCTTCCGAAGGCTTTTTCGGGATCCAGGACGATCCATCGCTGAACGAAATGCTGCTGATGCTCGATTACGGCATTTACTATGAATTCATCCCGATGGATGCCTACGAAGGAACGGAATCGAAAACGGTTTTGAACCTGTCGCAGGTGGAAACGGATGTCAATTACGCCCTGGTGATTTCCACCAACGGCGGTTTGTGGCGCTATATCGTGGGCGATACGATCCGTTTTTCATCGCTCCGACCGTTCCGCTTCCGGATTACCGGCCGCACGCGTTCGTTTATCAATGCCTTTGGCGAAGAAGTCATCGTAGACAACACCGACAAAGCCATTGCCGAAGCGTGCTCGAAAACAAAAGCCAGCATCCGCGAATACACTGTTGGCCCTATCTATATGGACGGCCTGGAACGTGGTCGCCACGAATGGATCATCGAATTCACCCAAGAACCCGAAGATGCGAAGCGTTTCGGGATTGTGCTCGATGAAACCCTGCGCTCCGTGAATTCCGATTACGACGCCAAACGCACCAACGACATGGCGCTGCAGTTCCCGAAAATCCATACGGTTGGCGAAGGCACCTTCGATGCGTGGCTGCGCGATCGTGGCAAGCTCGGCGGACAGCACAAAGTTCCGCGACTTTCCAATAACCGCGTCATTGTGGAACAACTCTTGCAACGCATTGCCGGTAATCCGCAACAGCATGTCTGAACGACTCTTGTTTTTCTTCCTCTTCCTGGCCGGAACGGCTTGTTCCCAACCGATATGGGAAGAACGCTGGCATGTGGCTATCAATGACGAAAGCACCTGGGATGCCGATCGTGCGGGCAATGTGTACGTTTTCAATGGCGAAGCGATCAGCAAGCTCGACACCAGCGGGAAACAATTGCTGACCCAAAGCGCCAAATCGTTTGGAACGATCAAAACCATCGATGCATCCAACTGGATGAAAATCGCTGTTTTTTCGGAAGAACAGCAGCAGGTGTGTTACCTCGACAATGCGCTGGGCATTCAACCCGACTGCATCGAGCTGGCCGAAACGGGCGTGATGCTGGCGCAGCATGTGGCCACTTCCACACAAACCGATCGCATCTGGGTTTACGATCAGCTCAACAGCGAATTGCAGCTTATTACTTTACGATCCAACCAGCGCCAGATCATTCAGAACCTGCGCTCGCTCATCGATCTCGGAATCATTACCCAATTGTTCGAGTACGAAAACGTGCTGTATGTCATCGATGAAGCCGGGCAGATCGCTTCGTTTGACAACTACGGAACCTTCATCAATGGCTTCGATCTCCAGGCCGATTACGTACAACCTTTTGCCAAAGGCTGGCTGTTTTCGAAAGCCTCCGTTATTACGGCAACCGATGCGGAAGAAGAAAAAGTAAGTGGTTTCTTTGAGCTGCCTTCGGGTGAAGCCATCGTGCGTTTCTTTTTTACGGGTAAATGGCTGTATGTGAGTACGACGACCAACCTGTATTGCTTCGCTCTGGCAGAAGCTCCGAAACAGTAAATGGCCACAGGCCACGATCTCCGGACATTTGTTGCCACCATTCAGACAGTTTCACTGACCATCTGCACATTGGCGTCTTAATTTTTCCACATTCGGTATCCGTCTGCGGGTATTTTGTAATTTAGGCAGTCGCAAAAAAGACCTCTTTATGCATATCGCGGTAGCAGGAAATATAGGATCAGGAAAGACCACATTGACGAAAATGCTGGCTAAACATTACGGTTGGGAAACACATTTCGAAGATGTGGAAATGAATCCTTACCTGAATGATTTTTACGAAGACATGCAGCGCTGGTCGTTCAACCTCCAGATCTATTACCTCAACAGCCGCTTTACGCAGATCCAGGAGATCAAAAAGGCCGAGCACGCCGTGATCCAGGACCGCACGATTTACGAGGATGCGTTCATTTTTGCGCCAAACCTGCACTCCATGGGTTTGATGACTACCCGCGATTTTGAGAACTATTTCTCGCTCTTCAACCTCATGGATTCCTTCGTTTCGGCTCCCGATCTGCTGATCTACCTGCGCGCCAGCGTTCCGACACTGGTGAACCAGATCCAGCAGCGTGGACGTGAATACGAAGAAAGCATCCGTCTCGATTACCTCAAGCGCCTCAACGAGCGCTACGAAGCATGGATTTCTACCTACGATAACGGAAAGCTCCTGATTGTAGACGTAGATAACAACCGCTTCCCGGAAAATCAGGAAGATTTAGGAAAGATCATCAACGCGATCAACGCGGAGATCAACGGACTGTTTTAAGGGATTTTTGATGTTGGATGCTTGATGTTTGATTGGATATCATCAAAAATTAAGCATCAACCAACCGTAATTATCCTTCGATATAGAGATCGTCCTCGTCTGCTTGTTGCTCAAAGCCTTTGACCAGTAACGCCAGATCGCCGATAATGGTGTCTTTCTTTTCGTCACGGCCTTCCGTTCCGCCGAAGTATTCTTTCAAGAGCAATTGCGACTCGAGAATAGCCGATTCCGGGATCGTGCTTTCGAATTGTTCGATCAGCGTAATGGCCTCAAATGCATCAAGGAAATCGCCTTCGATGGCAAACAGGATGAAGTCGGCCAGGAAGGCGCTAAAATCCAGCTTGCTGTTCCAGAACGCCGAAACAAGCTTGCGGCGCAGGATTGCGTCGGGTACTGTGCGAAACGCTTCCATCAATGGACCGACTGTTTCGGTGTCTTTCAATCCTTCAAACAATTCCATCAGCAGGGCTTCGTTGGCAGAGCTTAAGCCTTCCTGCCACACGCCGATCAATGGCTCTATCACACTGGCGTCGCCGTGCGCGTGAAACGATTTGATCGCAGAAGCGACCTTGACTTCGTCCTTGCTGCGAAGATCGGTGAGTAACTGAGCGATTTTCAGCTTGTGCTGCTTGCTGTTGGCGTTTTCTACGGACACGTTTGTTGAATTTCGTGCAAAGGTAGTTGATTTTCGAGGCCTTGTCATCACAAAGGAGCAAAGAATTTGTGACATCTCGTTCTGTTTCCTCCCTTGAGAAGATGAAGCAAAGCTTCTGAAGACGCAGCAGCGACAAACGTTAGTGCGAAAGCTGCAAGGAGGACCGAGGAGGGTGGCCTATCGCGATTGGGTTGCCACCCCTCTCGGTCTTCCGCCGTGGCGGAGAGAAGGTGGACACTATCTATAAAGCCTTTGCTCCTTGTGGTAAAAAAAAAAGAGCGCCCCATCCGGAGCGCTCTTTTGCTTACACTATACACGATTAACGTATGTCGAACTGTACGCGGCGGTTTTCAGCGCGCGCTTCGACAGTCGTTGAATTGACTTTTGGTTGGGATTCACCTTTTGCCGTTGTGGTGATGCGATCGCCGGAAATACCTCGTGCGATGAGGTAATTACGTACAGCATCTGCGCGGCGTTGTGACAGGGCCATATTGTATTCTTCAGAAGCACGGTCGTCAGCATGTCCGGTAACGTTCAGTTTGTACGAAGGATTGTTTTTCATAAACGTGGCAACTCCTCCGAGCATTTCCTTGAACGAAGGACTCAGATCAGCTTCATCCGTTTCGAATTTCACTTCGCTTTGTTCGATCATCGCGATTGCTGATGCATTTGCAGCGCTGCTGCTGCCGCTACCAGTACCCGGCAAATCTTCGACTTCTGTAGCTCCGGTTCCCAGCTGACGCTCAGGACAGCCTTTATTTGCTGCTGTTCCTTTCTCAAACGGACAGTTGTCCACATCGTCCGGAATGTTATCGCTGTCACTGTCTTTCACCAGCGTACGTCCTTTCGTATCCACCATTGTTCCGGCAGGTGTTCCAGGTTCGAGGTCGAGGTAATTTACCACACCGTCGCCATCGTCATCGCGCTGCTGTTCTTCCAGTCGTTTTACGCGATCGCGCAGCAACATCACCTCATCCGTCGCATTCGGCAGAATGGCCCAGTCGGCATGACGTGCGTGAGGGCCGAAGTTGTATTGCAAACCGAGCGACATATTGATCAGGTAACCATCTACACCGCGGTTTGGATTGGTCTCGCGCTGATCGTAGGTGAAATCCTGATAGACATGCACCATAGTGGTGGCATCTACATACAAATTCCAGCGCTCAGACAGGCGCACCTGCGGCGTAATTCCGACAATACCATGCATGATGTGATCGGCATCCATCAGATCACCGTTGAGTACGGAATACCCACCACCTACGTGAAACAACAAACCGATACGTCTGGTCCATGTCTGAAAATCCATCATATTACCGAGATTGGCAACGCCTTCGAGCGAAACGCGGTAATAATCAGAAGTGAAATCAGGTGTTCCGGACCGTTCGCGGAAGTTATCATAGCCACCGGACAGGCGCATACCGAATTTGGTGTTGAACGAATACCGGAAGCCAAGACCAACGTGAAACAGGTTCAATGTAGCAGCATCGTATTGAGCTGCCATAGGTTCAATCGGGTTGTTGAGCCCAAATTCCGCATTCATCGCGAAGCGGTTGTATGTTGTATCCTGCCCGAAGGCACTCAGGAATAACAACAGTGCTACCAGGGTAGTTCCATATTTCATAAAGCTTCATTTTTAAGGATTTGACCTAAATTATGGAAACGCACCACGGCCAAACGTCAAAAAACGCTAAAACACTAGTAAACAGGTTGGTTTTTTAGAATCTATTGGGAAATAGACCGGCTAGGAACAAAAAAAGCCACCCTTTCGGATGGCTTTTGATATTTGTTCAGGAAGGACTTAGCTACCGAGGGAATACAGCACCGCGTCGTGTACAACGATCGGGTGTTTCTTCGACAGCTCTTCCAACCAGAGTTTTTCGAGGTAATTCTGGTAATCGGATGTCACAGCTCCTTTAGCCTCGCTGAGTTGTTTTGGCCCCGGGGCAATGATCTCTTCCACATCGATTACGTATACTTTTCCTTCAAAAGTGTAAGACGGATTCACGCCTTTTTTCAACTCACGACCTTTCAGGAAGTTGGTTTGCTCTACTTCGTATTTGTTGGTCTTCACGCGCAGGTTCAGCTCTGAATCCTTGTTCACTACCGCAATTACGGTTTTAGAAGTCGTTGTGTCGTTTTTCAGGAGCTTGGCTACCTGATCGGCTACTTCCTGGTTGCGGCATTCGTAAACGAAGGCGTTGTAACGCTGGCCCCACTGGTAGTTGGAGGCGTTTTGCTCGAAGTAAACGCGCAGACCTGCCGTATCTCTGATCGCTTTGTTCCAGACTTTGTCGGTCATGATCTCGTAGAGCAGGATGCCGTCGTGGTATTCCTGCATCAGCGCTTTGAATTCCGGGTATTTGCGGTCGAGCTGTTTTTCTTCGTAAGCGAGGATTTCGCCGCGCTGCCAGCTTTCGTATTGCTTTTTCACCGTTGTCTGCGCATCGCCTTTGCGGGCTTTGTTGTAGTTCTTCTCGAGGTAATCGGCGAACTGCTGCTGAGTGAATGTTTGTTTTCCGAGGGTGAACATCGTTTTGTTGGATGTAAACGCATCAGCGTTCCATTTGCCCAGGAAGTACGTGGAATCGAGGTTTTGCTCGAACCACTTCGCTGTTTTAGCATAGCTGTCCTTGAAACCGTATTCTTTCTTAAGCTTGTTCACAAAAGAATTCTGCGTTTTCATGGAACGCTCATCTTTGTTCACTTTACCCTGCAGCTCTTTTTTCATATCGTCGAACGAACGCAGGTTGGTCCATTCGAGGCGCTGAATAATGTGGAAGCCGTAATCGGTTTTCACCGGCTCGGAGTAATCGCCGTCTTTTTTCAGCTTGAACGCTGCTTCTTCAAATTCCGGCACCATACGTGTGGTCGTTCCTGTTCCGAAAAGTGGCAGAACACCGCCTTTTTCAGCAGTTTGGTTGTCGTCGGAGAACTCGCTGGCCAATGCTTCGAAGGATGTTCCCTGCTTGAGCTTCTGGTAGATTTCTTCGATCTTTTTCTGAGCACTGGCAATTTCTTCCGATGAAGCATCTTTGCCTGTTGCCACCATGATGTGTGCGGCTTTCATCGTACCACGCGCCGGACGCTGGTCTACGACTTTCAGGATGTGGTAACCGAAGCGTGTACGCACAGGATCGGAGATTTTCCCAACTGGTGTCGTGTACGCAGCTTCTTCGAATGGGTACACCATCTGGAATGCCGTAAAGTAACCAAGGTCACCAGCGTTGCGCTGTGCGGAAGGATCATCGGAACCGTTTGGTCCTCTGGCAACGGTATTGAAATCTTCGCCGTTCTCGATGCGTTTTTTCAGCGCCATGATCTTGTTCCAGGCACGCAGCGTGTCTTCCGGCGTAGCGTTCTCATCCAGACGGATCAGGATATGCGACGCGCGCACTTCTGTTTTCATGCGTTCATACGCTTGCTTCACCAACGCGCTGTTCTGCGTAGAATCGACCAGGTAAGGCTGGGAAAGCTGACGACGGTAGCCATCGAGCTCTTTTTTGAGCTTCGGAATGGTATCGTAACCCAGCGCTTCTGCTTCCGCTACTTTTAACTTGAATTTCTTGAACAGCTCCATGTATTCATCCAGGGAAGCTTTGTCGTATTTAGGCGCATTGTTGTTTTTGAGGTAGATCTGCAAAAACTCTGTTTTGCTGACTTTTTTACCGTCGATTTCCAATACCGTTTCGTCTTTTTGAGCGGCAGCCTGAAAGGCAAACACCAGACCCAACGCCAGGAAGATTCTTTTTTTCATGTATAGAACGCTAATATATAATTCAAACCGTCCGGCCCTGTTCTCCGATACTATCGGCACAGGACGGGACTCAAATGTAACATTTTGTTTCTGCTCTTGGAGCGGTACACCCTGAATTAGCAAAAAATTAAGAACTGCTGTTTCGTGGTTTTATTGTTTCTCCGACCTCGAGATAACTGCATGTTACCGAACCAATAGACGCAAAAAAGGCCGCTTGGATGGAAACGGCCTTGTTATTTTTATTCGTATCGTTTTTTTTGGAACCACATAGACACAGAGAATCTTACCGTCCTCAGTCTTCAGTCATTCGGTCTTGATGTCTAAATCTGAACCACATAGAACACATAGTAGTCCGGTCTTCAGTCCTCAGTTTCCGGTCGTTCGGTCCTGATGTCCTAAAACCTGTCTGCCGACAGGCAGGTCCTGAAGTCTTGATGTCTTATTTCAAGCTGTAGTTCGGTGCTTCGCGGGTGATGGTCACATCGTGCGGGTGCGATTCGCGCATACCGGCTGAAGTGATGCGAACGAATTCGGCGCCTTTCAGCTTATCGATCGTTCCTGCCCCACAATAGCCCATTCCGGCGCGCAGACCACCAACGATCTGGTAAATGACTTCAACGAGGTTTCCTTTGTAAGGTACTCTTCCCGAAATTCCTTCCGGAACGAGCTTTTTGATATCGTCTTCAGCATCCTGGAAGTAACGGTCTTTCGAGCCTTTCTGCATCGCTTCGAGCGAGCCCATTCCGCGGTAGGATTTGAATTTACGTCCTTCGTAAATGATCGTTTCACCCGGCGATTCTTCTACTCCGGCAAACATGGAGCCGATCATTACAACATCTGCTCCGGCTGCAATCGCTTTCACGATATCGCCTGTGTAACGGATACCACCGTCGGCGATTACCGGAACACCTGTGCCTTCGAGCGCCAGGGCTACGTCGTTAACGGCTGTCAATTGCGGAACACCTACACCGGCGATGATACGCGTGGTGCAGATCGATCCCGGACCGATTCCCACTTTCACTGCGTCAGCTCCAGCGTTTACAAGGTATTTCGCTGCTTCGGCCGTAGCGATATTTCCTACGATCACGTCGAGTTTCGGGAAATGCTGCTTGACTTCTTTGAGCTTAGTCACTACGCCTTCCGTATGTCCGTGTGCCGTATCGATCACGATGGCATCCACACCGGCTTCTACGAGTGCCGTTACGCGCTCCAGTGTATCCTGTGTAACACCTACTGCAGCGGCTACGCGCAAACGACCATACTGGTCTTTGCAGGAATTCGGGTGGGTTTTTACTTTAATGATGTCGCGGTAGGTAATGAGACCGATCAGTTTGTTATCGGCATCGACTACCGGCAGTTTTTCAATCTTTTTTTCCTGGAGGATTTCCTCGGCTTTCGCCAGGCTGGTTCCGTCGGTTGTGGTGATGAGGTTGCCGGAAGTCATCACTTCCCGCACCGGACGTCCTTCGTTCTTTTCGAAACGCAGGTCGCGGTTGGTAATGATCCCTTTCAAACGGCGCTCGCTGTCGATCACCGGAATACCACCGATCTTGTTTTCTTTCATCAGCACCAGCGCGTCGCGAACGATCGCTTCTTCGGAAAGTGTTACCGGATCGAGGATCATACCGCTTTCGGAACGCTTGACTTTGCGCACCTGCAATGCCTGATCGGCGATGGTCATGTTTTTGTGAATCACACCGATACCGCCCTGCTGTGCAAGGGCAATGGCGAGGTTGGCCTCTGTCACGGTATCCATTGCTGCCGATACGATAGGCGTATTGACTTCAATGTTACGGGTGAAGCGGCTTTTTAACTGAACATCGCGTGGAAGAACTTGTGAAAATGCTGGGACGAGAAGTACGTCGTCGTAGGTGAGACCTTCTCTGACTGTTTGAAGACTGGACAATGCCATTGATGAACTTATTTTCTGTATAAATTCGTGCAAAAATAACAATTTCAATCGACATGCGAAATGATTGAAATAAATTTCACCACAAAGAAGCAAAGACTTTTGTGTCGTACTGTGTTTGTTAAGATAGCAAAGGGATTGTGGTTGAAAACGTCCTCCCCTTTATCCACCTCCAAAGGGGAAACTAAGTACAACTTCAAACTAGTAACTTCTAACTAGAAACCAGTTCCGATAAAATATTGTTAAACTCCCTACGTTCATAGGCTATTCGGGTGGAAACCCGTAACATTGGATTGATATTTCGCGCTATGTTCAAATTTTTATGTTCGCTGGTTTTTATAGGATGCTTCATTTTTACGGCTTCTGCGCAGGATGAAAAACGCCTGATCCAGCTTTCCGGGGTGGTGATCTCATCCGACAGCCTCGAGCAAATGCCTTATGCCACGATCTTCGATAAAACAGTTGCACGCGGAACGATTGCTGATTATTTCGGTTTCTTTTCCATGGTGGTGCAGCCCGGCGATACGATCCTGTTCACCTATCTCGGACACGAGGAATCGAGCTTTATCGTTCCCGATACGCTGAAAGATGCCCGTTATTCGATCATTCACATGATGATGGTCGATACAATCAATTACCTGCCGGAAATCATCGTTTACCCATGGCCTTCGCGCGAAGCATTTGCCAAAGCTTTTGTGGAAATGGACCCGTATGATGATGCCATCCGTCGTGCACAAAAACAGCTTTCAGGTGAAAGCCTGGCGTTTATTGCGGCCCGCGTTTCGACCGATCCGTCGCTTTCCTATAATTACGCAATGAACCAGCAGAACACCCGGTTGTATACCATGGGGCAATCACCGGTCAACAACCTCATGAACCCTTTTGCCTGGGCCACGTTCCTGAATTCCTGGCGGGCGGGTGAATTGGGGAGAGAGTAGATGATTTTTGATTGTGGATGCTTGATTTTTGATGGAGAGTTGTTTTCCACTTACCATCAAGCATCAAAAATTCAACATCCAACATCGGACTTTACCTCTTTATCGTGAAAAACACAATAATTGTAGCCCTCCGCTGTTTTACATGTCGAAAAAGAACGCGAATTTAGCAGGTTCAAATACTCACGTAAGAATACGTTCATGATAAAAACCCTTTTTAGCAGCTTTTGTGTGATTTTCACCACCTTGTGCTGCTTCGGTCAGCCTAAGGTCATTGACAAAGTGGTTGCCCAGGTTGGCGACAACATCATTCTGCTTTCGGATATCGAAGTTATGAAATTGCAGGCCGCACAAGCCAAAATGACGCCTACGGAAAAAGACGAATGTCTCTACCTCGAAGAGCTGATGTATCAAAGTCTTTTGGTAAACCAGGCCGAGCTGGACAGTATCCAGATCAGCGACGAGCAGGTCGAAGCCGAAATGGAAGCCAGTTTGCGCCAGATCGAAGCCAAGATGGAAGGCATCAAAACCGAAGAAGGCAAACCGATGACCATTGAGGAATTCTACGGTAAAACGCGTGTTCAGATCAAGGAAGAATTTCGCGATGTGAAAAAGAAGCAGATGCAGGGCAAGGAAGTAGAGCGCAACATTACCAAAGACATTTCCGTTTCACCGCGCGAAGTGGAAGCGTTTTACAACAAGATCCCGAAAGACAGCCTTCCGCTTATCAATACGCAGCTGGCCTTCCAGCAGATCGTTATTTTCCCGGCCATTACGAAAGCTGACAAGCAACTGGCCCGCAAAAAGCTGGAGGACATTCGCAAGGACATCGTGGTGAATGGCAAAAGCTTCGAAACACAGGCACGGATTCACTCCATGGACCCGGGAAGCGGTCAGCGGGGCGGTATGATCGAAGCTACGCGTGGTATGATGGTGAAGCCGTTCGAAGCAACTGCCTACAGCCTCAAAGAAGGTGAAGTGAGCGAAGTGTTCGAAACAGAATTCGGTTTCCACATTATGAAGCTGCTGCAACGTCGCGGCGACGATTACGTCTGCCTCCATATCCTTATGATCCCGGAATTCAGCAACGACAGCCTCGCTGCAGCCAGCAACCGACTGAACGAATGCTACGAAGCGCTCCGCGCGAACAAGATTACGTGGGACGAGGCCGTGAAGAAGTATTCCAACGACCCGAACACGAAAGAAAATAAAGGGATCATCACCAACCCGATCACCGGTGAGCAGATGTGGGACATGGAAGACGTGAACCAGGTCGATCCGCAAATGTTCCAGCTGACGGATAATCTTGAAAAAGGAGGCATCACCGCACCAGGCTTTTACGGCGATTTCATCGAGCGTAAACAAGGATTGCGCATCGTTCGACTGATGGACCGCACGGAGCCGCACGTAGCCAACCTGAAAGACGATTACGTACTCATCCGCACGGCAGCAGAGAACGAGAAGAAACAGAAAGCCATTCTCGAGTGGACCAAATCACGCATCTCGACCGCTTACATCCGCATCGACGAAGCTTATAAGAATTGTCCGTTCCAGAATGTCTGGGTACCGTAACTTAAACCACCCTAAAACTATTTGAACGCCATGTCAGACGTAGCAGCTATTGAACAACTCGTAACCGACTATAAAGCATTAAAAAACGAAATCCACCAGGTAATCGTAGGCCAGGATGAAGTGGTCGACCAGGTGTTGATTTCTATTTTTTCGCGCGGACATTGTTTGCTCGTCGGCGTTCCGGGACTGGCGAAAACGTTGCTGGTAAATACCATTGCCCAGACGCTTGGCCTTTCGTTCAATCGTATCCAGTTTACGCCCGACCTGATGCCCTCGGACATCATCGGTTCGGAAATCCTGGATGAAAGCCGTCATTTCAAGTTCATCAAAGGACCGCTGTTCAACAATATCATTCTCGCGGATGAGATCAACCGTACACCTCCTAAAACGCAGTCGGCTTTGCTCGAAGCGATGCAGGAGCGCCGTGTGACGGCTGCAGGAACAACTTACGAGCTTCCGCATCCGTTCTTCGTACTCGCTACGCAGAACCCGATCGAACAGGAAGGAACCTATGCTTTGCCTGAAGCTCAGCTCGACCGTTTCATGTTCAACATCTGGGTCGATTACCCATCGTATATCGAAGAGCTGGCGATCGTTCGCAGCACCACTTCGGATACGAAGATCGAACTGAAGCAAATTGTTTCGGGTGAAAAGATCGCGCAATACCAGGAACTGATTCGCCGTATTCCGGTAGCCGATAACGTGCTGGAATATGCCGTAAAGCTGGTTGGAAAAACGCGTAAGGACAGCGACCTCGCGCCAACAATCACCAAAGATTTCATTTCGTGGGGAGCAGGACCACGTGCTTCGCAATACCTCATCGTTGGCGCAAAATGCCATGCAGCACTAAACGGTCGTTTCTCACCTGATATCGAAGACGTAAAAGCTGTGGCTGCGCCAATTCTGCGTCACCGTATCGTGCGCAATTACCGTGCAGAAGCGGAAGGGTATACGACGGATAAGATTATCTCGCAACTGCTTTAAGACTTACAGTCTCCGGTCGGCCGGTCGACAGTCAGACAGTCTTCAGTCCTGTACTACCTTTCGATAGTAGGGCTTCAATCTTTGCCGTTCACCTCGGCGGATCTTCGACAGAGGGCGCTAAGACAATGTTGGATGGTTAGTTTTTGATTTTTGATGAAGTCTAATCCATCATCAAACACCATCCTAAAATCCTGATGTCTTGATACCTTGCCTGCCGGCAGGCAGGTCCTGAAGTACTGAAATCTAAACGAGTTCTTTGAACTTCCCGGAAAAGTAAACCTTATCGCGATTGACGCGTGATTCCAGCGCTTCGCGGAAACCGGCATAGCTGCCTTCGGGAATGCAATTCACCGGGAAAAACAGCTGCAGATCTTCGAGGTATTCGAAATAAACGGTTTGTTGCTGTACTTCCACCCTTCTGAGACCCGAGAAATACAATACGCGCACTTCACGGTCGGAGACGACAACGGCTTTGTGCGTAATGCCCACACGGAACCACGGAACGCCTACCAGCAGGAATACCAGCTGATCGAGTGCCAGCAAGCCATAAGCCACTGTCAAAGGCCACGCTTCAGGTGTAAGCACATAGGAAACGCATGCGAAAAATATGGCCACAACGACTTCCAGGATCAGGTACAGGCGCACTTGCTTCTTGCGTTCAGGACCGATCTCAGCGCACCAGATAAAGCGTTCCGGCTTGCGCGTCATGCCAACACCCACCCAGCGCGTTACCGAGCGACGGGCGATCAGCAACAACAATAAGGCTGCAAAGCAAAGAAAAACAACGTCGCGGTAAGGCATTTGCCCGGCGCTTACGCGTAAAAAATCAAGCGGGATATCGAAACCGACAAGGATAGCGAATGCCATGGCCGGAAATGAAATAACCAGCAAAAGAATATTGATCGAACGATTCATCAGAGCTGCTTGATTTTCTCTTTAATCTCTTCGATTTTGCGCTGCGCAGCCTGGATTTTGTTTTCCACTTCTTTCTTCAGTGCATCGGCACCTTTGGAATTAGCGAAGAAGCCCAGGTTGTTTTCGTATTGCAAAATATCGGATTTGAGCTTGTGCATTTTATCGAACAGATCGGCGCGTTCCTTGGCCAGCATACGATCCGCGTTCGGGCTTCCCTTCAGCGTATCGAGTCGCGCCTGGAACATCACGCGTTCCTGCTCTGCTCCTTCGAGCTTCAGTTTTTCGTAATGGGCGTTCAGTGCATCGCGGTAAGCATTGTAGGTCGAGTCTTTATGCTTCATCGGCACAAAACCGATCGCGCTGAATTCAGCTGAGAATGCTTTCAGGGCCTCGATGGCTTCTTTTTTGTTCTCCGGAAGCTGGTAAGCCTTGATCTTTTCGATCAGCGCCAGCTTGGTTGCCAGGTTGCCTTCCAGCTCACTGTCCTGCTCGGCAAAATGGTTTTGTTTCGCCGTAAAGAAATGGTCACAAGCCGCGCGGAATTCTTTCCAGAGCTTCTGCTCATTGCGCTGACCGGCATTTCCGATGGCTTTCCAGCGCTGCTGGATTTTCAGGATCTTATCCGTAGTCGCTTTCCAGTCGTGCGAATCTTTCAGCGCTACTACTTCGTCAATCAGGGCCTGCTTTTTATGAGCGAGGTCGTCAAACTGTGTGCGCATGCCATCGAAGAACGATTTCTTGGCATTGAAAAACTCATCGCAGTGGTTGCGGAAAGTCTTCCACAATTCTTCGTTTTCCTTGCGCGGACCAAAGCCCACGTTTTTCCATTCAGCCTGCAATGCGAGCAATTCTTCGGTCTTGGTTTCCCAGTCTTTTGCCGTTGTGAGGCTGTTGCCGAAGTCTTTGAGCAATTGCGCAGCGCGGTCAACGATCCCTTTTTTGCGCTCGAGGTTTTCGGTGAGCTCTGTGCGACGCTCATCGTAGAACGCATGGATGCGGTTATAGATAGCGCGAACGCTGTCCCAATAAGCGTTCTTGAGGTTTTCCCAATCGTCGTTGTTGACCGGTCCGATCTCTTCCCACTCGTTTTGCAGGGCCTTGATCGCGTGTTCCACGTCCTTGATCTGCTCTACTTTTTCGAGCTGCTGGATGCGGTTAATCACATCGAGCTTGAGCTGGTGGTTGCGGTGCAGATCGTGTTCACGCAACTCACGGTAAATTTTGAGGTGGTAGAAGAAATCTTCGAGCAAACGCGAATATTCCGACTGGACTTCCTGGCGTTTCTCGCGCGGGATATCGCCTACCTGTTTCCACGCTTCGTGGATTTCCTTGTATTGTGCAAGAGCCGCACCGATGTTCTCCTCTTTCTGGATCACTTCACGCAAACGCTCGATGAGCGCTTTTTTGCGGCGAAGGTGCATTTCTTCTTCGTCTTTTTTATGGCGCTGGGCCCCATTCCTGCGATCCCTGTATTCAGCATAAATCTCATAGAATTCCTCGCGGATCGGGTCGGCCGGCTGTTCTTCCGGTTCTTCTCCGCGTTCTTTCGCTTCCAGCTGGGCAACCTGGAATTTACGCGTTTCTTCGAGCAGCAAGTCGTCAAACCTGGTGCGAAGGTCGCTCACTTCACGGCTGACCGCCAATGGATCTTCCTGAGTGGTCAGGGCCTTGAGTGCTTCGATAAATGCTGACTTTTCCATAATCCTATCGGTTTATCCTACCGTTTGTTCCATCGCAAAATCCGTCAAAGCGACGAATTGGCCGATACGGTCTTCGATCATTTCTTTGTTCAGGTCAAGCAGGCGCTCCGTTCCGAATTTCTCTACGCAGAAGGAAGCGAGTGCTGAACCGGCGATGATCGCACGTTTCATATTGTCAAATGAGGTGTCGTCGGTGCTGGCAATATAGCCCATAAAACCACCTGCGAAGGTATCTCCGGCACCAGTCGGATCGAATACTTCTTCCAATGGAAGCGCCGGTGCGAAGAATACTTTATCGTCGCGGAACAACAAGGCTCCGTGCTCTCCTTTTTTGATCACGAGGGTCTTAGGTCCCATCGCGCGGATTACTTTGGCAGCTTTCACGAGTGAATATTCACCCGAGAGCTGACGTGCTTCCTCGTCGTTCACGAACAATACATCGACCATCGAAATGGTACGCTTAAGCTCGTCGAGGGCGATGTCCATCCAGAAATTCATGGTGTCCATAGCGATCAGCTTCGGACGTACTTCGAGGCGCTCGATCACCTGGCGCTGTACCTGCGGGGAAAGGTTCCCGAGCATCAGGTACTCCACTCCCTGGTAAGAAGCCGGAATGATAGGATCGAAATGCTCGAGCACATTCAGCTCGGTGATCAGTGTATCGCGGGAGTTCATATCGTTGTGGTAGCGGCCCGACCAGAAGAAGGTCTTTTCACCCTGCTTGATCTGCAAACCGTCGAGGTTCACACTCTTGGAACGCAGGGTAGCCAGCATGGATTCCGGGAAATCATCCCCTACAACCGAAACGATGCGCTGGTCACGAATAAAATTCGACGCCGAGAGCGCAATGAACGTACCGGCACCACCGATGATCTTATCCGTTTTTCCGAAAGGCGTTTCGATCGCGTCGAAGGCCACACTACCCACTGTAAGTAAACTCATTTATCCTGATTTGATGTCTTTTGCCGGCACCAATCAATTCGCACCAGCCAGTTATTTGTTATTTGGGCAAATGTAAGGAAATCTACTTTAAATGACCATTAAATCGGGGTTCAATGCAACTTTTACAGCGACAGACAAGCCTTTCAAATTTTGATTCGATTTGTTAAAATTGTGAAAAAGTTAACAAATTGGATTTTTGGCACATTTGCGGTACGCAACTTGTAAGTTCCGAAAAACACACCCCTAAAAAAGATTACTATGAGGAGTCGATACATTTCCATCAGTCTGGCGATCCTGGGAGCTGCTTTCACTACAAGCAGCTGGTCACAGGATCAATTCATGCAGGATTTTGAGCCAATCCGTAGCGAGCTCACTGCCTGGGATCCCGTACGCGGCGAATGGCTGGCATCCAGTATGGTTGCCATTTCCAAAGATGAGCCTATTCCGGACCGCTATTTCCCGGAGGATTTCACACCTGCCGAAATGCTCAAAGCAGTTCCCCAAACAACACGCGAGCGCATCGGTACAACTGCACAAGAGCGTTCACGCACGAACGATCCGGTAGCTGCCGAACAATGGCGTGAAATCAATTCCCTGCTGAGCCGCACCGGATGTTCCCCTGTTATGGGACGTTCTTACGGCGATCCGCACCTCGCAACATTCGACGGTGTGAGCAACTCATTCCAAACCGTAGGCGAGTTCGTTCTCGTTCAATCCGCTTCGGATAATATGCGCGTACACGTACGTCAGAAAGCTTCCACAGATGAAGTTTCCGTGAGCACGGCCATCGCTATGGATGTAGCCGGCGACCGCGTTGCCATTTATGGCAAAGATGCTCCTGACGGCAACAACACAACGCCGCTTCGCATCAACGGTGAAGCTGTTTACCTCGAAAACGATACGTATTACCTGCCTTTCGGTGGTACCGTTCGCCAGGACGACCGCATGACGCGCGACAGCTACCTCATTACCTGGCCAACAGGTGAAACGGTGAAAGTAGCAGGGACTTCCCAGATGAACATCGCCGTGCAGGTTTATCCTTGCAGCGACCGCTACGAAGGCATCCTTGGCAATGCGAACAACGACCGCGGCGACGATTTCAATCCGCGTGGCAGGATGGGTGGCTTCGGCGACGTAGCTTCCCGCGATTTTGGTGATGTAGGTGTTTCCGACGAAATGCAGCGCCAGTACCTGGCTTACCTCGCAAAAGATTTCGCTATGTCATGGCGCATTACACAGGAAGAATCCCTGTTCGAATACGGATTTGGACAGAGTACTTATGCCTTCACCGATCTGAGCTTCCCGCGTGTACACCGAACAGTTAATGACTTGTCGCAACAACAGCGCGACCGTGCACGCCGCGAATGCGAGCGCGCCGGTATCAGCGGAAACGATCTGAACGGCTGTATCTACGATGTAGGATTCGCGCGCATCCCCCCAAGCCCGCGTCCTGTAATCGAAGACAGAACGAACGGCCGTGACATGAAACCTGTTACCGACCGCGTACCAAACGTAAACCCGGGTAACCCCAGAAAACCGATCGTGGTTAAAGAAGGTGCCAAGCAGCAGGAAGAGATCAAGCCGATCAATAACGGCGCTTTGCCGATCGGACAAAACGATCCTGCGGTTTCTTCAGAGCAAACCGGAAAAGAAGTTTCCAAACCAGTGGTAGATAAGCCTGTTGGTGAAAAAGCACCACAACCGGTGAAGCCAACGCCAACTCCGGTTGAAGAAACGAAACCGGCTCCTAAGCCTTACGAGCCACCGGTGGAAGAAGAAAAACCACGTCGCCCGCTCGGTGGATTTGGGAAAACATTTGAAAACAATGGTTCCGGCAGCGGCAGCTCAACGCCAAAACCTGTGGAAGAGCGTAAACCAGAGCCTGTTCGTCCAAATCCGACACCTGTCAGCAGACCTGAACCGACTCGTCCTGCGCCAACTCCGGTGAGCAAGCCAGAACCAGTTCGTCCGGCTCCGGCACCTGCTCCTTCGCCAGCACCACGTACGATGCCATCCGGAGGAAAAACGCCGGTGCGTGTAGGCTAGGCTGAGAAAAAACCTTCCAAACCAACCACCAAATCTGGATCAAAAGCTCCTTCACCGATCCAACCTGTCACACGGCCGTAATAGTTACGACCATGACCACCACCCCTACTGAAGCTCACGCGTAATGCGTGGGCTTTTGTTTTGATACCAAAAGTGGTTCTACTTTTCTTCACCCAAAAGGCACAAAAGGGATGGTGCCGTACTAACGTAGTTGGAAGCGTTTCCGACCTAAAGTCGGAACTACACAAAAGCGTGCTCAGGCAAAATGCGATAAGGTAATATTACGTGTGACTTTCTGGTTTGAAGTAGTCTTTGTGTAATCCCGATGCAATCGGGATGCTTACAATTGTACCCAGCTCATCAAATACTCTTTTGTGCCTACCTCATTGCTACGACCGCCAACTGCGGTCTGCAATTCGTCTTCATCTGCCTTTGGCAGATTCTTGTGGTGAAAAGATCAAGCGTATAGATTATCCGAATTGCACCGAAGTCATCGTCAGGGAACCGCCGGCGAGCTGGTCGTTGAAGAGCTGGATGTTGTCGGTTTTGGTGCTGAGACCGAGTGTATAAATGAGCGGGAAGTAATGATCCGGCGTCGGGATGGCCAGTTGAACGCTTTTGCCCAGCTCGTTGTATCGAATCAGCGCTTGATGATCGCCGTTCTGAACCAGTTTTTTAAAGATCTCGTTGGCTTCGATGGCCCAGTCGAAACCGTAATTCGGGACGTCGAGCTTATCGAAAGCCACCATGCCGAGGTTGTGGACCATGTTGCCGCTTCCGATCAGTAGAACACCTTTTTTGCGCAAGGCCTGTAATTCAGCTGCCAGCTCATAATGATACGAAGCCGGCTGGCTATAATCGATGCTCAATTGCAGTACAGGAACATCGGCTTCGGGATACATATGTCGAACGACCGTCCAGGTGCCGTGATCAAGGCCCCAATCGTGGTCGAGACCGGCGTTTGTTTTCGTGATGAGCTGCTGTGTTTCCAACGCCAGTGCAGGATTGCCAGGTGCCGGGTATTGAACGGCGAACAGCTCGGGTGGGAAGCCGCCAAAATCGTGAATGGTTTTGGGCTGTTCCATGGCGGTAATTTTCGTTCCACGGGTGAGCCAGTGCGCCGAAATAACGAGCACCGCTTTCGGCGTAGGCAAATGCTTGACCTGTTCTTTCCACTGACGGGAGAATAAGTTGTCTTCGATCCCGTTCATGGGCGAGCCATGACCAATAAACAATACCGGGTAGGTATAATCTTCTTCTTTTAAGGCTTCTTTGAGCTTAAATGCCGACGTCAAACCGCCGAGTGTTGCCAATCCTGTCATTGCGATAAATGTGGAGCGTTCCATGAAACGATTGTTTCCTCAAAGATACGATTTAAATAGTTACCATGGTAAATTAAATTACACCAATAAAAAACCGCTGCCTGCAACAGACAGCGGTCAATCTATTTTTCTGAATGTGTATTACTGCGGTGTTGGTGTTGCAGCCGTTTTGCGGGCATCGATCTTCAACAGCTCCACGATCACTTCGCTGGTGATGTCAGTTCCATTGGCAAAGAGCGCCCCTGCTTCGTCGATCACGTAGTTGAAGCCTTTCTTCTTCGCTACGATGTCGATCGCTTCCTTCACGGTAGCAAGCGTGCGTACATTCATTTCTTCTGTCATGATCTGGATCTGCTGCTCGAGCTCAGCCTGGCGAGTTTCCAGTGCCTGTTGTGCTTTGGAAACGCGATCCTGCGAGTACTGCACGATTGTCGGTGATGAACCGGCTGGCAGCTTTGTGTATTCGTCGTAAAGCTTCTTCACGGCAGCGTCCATTTCTGTCAGCTCTTCGATGCCTTTTTTCTGGAAGAAACCGATCTCCTCTACGCCTTTCTTGTGGGAAGGAAGTGTGTCGAGCAGCTCTTGTGTATTAACGTGTGCAACTTTCGTTTGAGCCTGGGCACCAGTAGCAGCCGTAAGCGCAATAGCGAGTGCAAAAAACAGTTTTCTCATTTTGATGTTTGTGTTTGTTTTGGGTGATTATTGTGGTGTGGTTCCGCCCTGCGCTTCAGCCGTTTTACGGGCATCGATCTTCAGGAGCTCGGTGATCACTTCGTTGGTGATGTCTGTACCATTGGCAAAAAGTGCGCTGGTTTCGTCGATAACGTAATGCAATCCTTTGCGATTGGCTACGATAGCCACTGCTTCTTTCACACTGGCAATCACTTTATCGTTCAGCTCGGCGCTCATCATCTGCATTTGCTGCTCGAGCTCAGCGTTGCGGGTCTCTAATGCTTGCTGCAGCTTCGCCACACGATCCTGCGAATATTGGATCACTGTTTGAGCTGTGCCTTTCGGCAGTGCAACGAGCTCTTCGTAAGCTTTCTTCACGGCAGCGTCCATTTCTGTCAGCTCCTCGATTCCTTTCTTCTCTACAAAACGGATATCTTCAATAGCCTTTTTACGGGAAGGCATCGTATCCAGCAGCTCCTGGGAATTTACGTGCGCAATTTTGGATTGGGCCTGCGCAGTGGTCATGGTGGCCAGCGCTATTACCAATGCAAAAAACAATCTTTTCATTTGATGTTAATTAGTTGTCTTCTCAATTATTTGGGCGTAATTCCCATTTCTTTCAGCACCTCGTCGCTGATATCGAATTTACTGTCTGCAAAAACGAGGTTGCTTTGATTTGCCTTGTCAAATATAAAGCTATAATTCCGTTTGGAGGCAACCGCCTGCATCGCTTCGTAGATTTTATCCTGGATGGGCTTGATGAGCTCCTGGCGTTTCTGGAAATAATCGCCATTCACTCCGAATCGCAATTTTTGCATTTCCATCGCTTCGAGCTCGAGGCGTTCGATTTCTTCCTTGCGTTTAGCTTTCTCTTCTGCAGGCAGGAGATCTTCTTCCCGAAGAAAATTCTCCTTTTTCTGCTTGATCACTTCATAGCGCTCTTCAATTTCTTTGGTCCAACGTTCCGCCAGCTTATCGAGGCGGTCTTTCGCTTCTTTGTATTCCGGTATGTTGTTCAGAATGAATTCCGAATCAATGTAACCGTATTTCTGAGCTGAACTGGCAAACGCTATGCCAAACACGGCCAACAAGGCCAAAATCAGGTTTTTCATATGCAAAAGAGAATGAAACGTCTAAGTTAGGGTTTTTATTGCTTGCCTTACAATTCACCGAGGTTCATACCAATGGTGAAGCTGAACTTGCCGTAATACCCCTTAGAACCAATTGATTGGTCGGAAGGACCGCCGTAACCGTTCGAATGCGGATCGAGCTTGTCGAAACCAAGACCGTAATCGAGTCCCAGCATACCGAACATCGGCAGGAAGATACGCACACCGATACCGGCGCTGCGTTTCACGTTGAAGGCACTGAATTTCTGCATGCTCTGGTAGGTATTTCCGGCCTCGGCGAATGCGAGCACGAAGAACGTTGCCTGCGGATTGAGCGAGATCGGGTAGCGGAGCTCGAGCGTGTATTTCGCAACGAGCGGGTCACCACCGCTGGAAGAAAGCGAGTTGTCTTCGTAACCGCGCAAAGCAATGATCTCACGGCCACCGAACTGGTTTACACCGGAGAGACCGCTACCACCGAGCGTAAAGCGCTCAAACGGCGTAAGTCCTTTCGACTGGTTGTAAGCACCCATGAAACCGAATCCGAAACGCGGCATCAGGACGAGCTTTTTATCACGTGTGAGCGGGAAGTAGAATTCACCCGTCAGCTTAAGCTTGTAGTACTCCAGGTAACGGTATTTATCCTGCGAGCTGGCATCTGAGAAATCGGTGCGACCACCCAGCTGCGAATATGGCAAACTCGACTTCGCCGTAAAGGAAAGCTTGGAGCCTTCTGTCGGGTAGATCGGCGAGTTCACGGAGTTACGCTGCAAAGCGTATTTCAGGCTGATATCATTCGCGTAACCGTTCTGGAAGTTCGGGAAGATTGAAGCGTAATCCACTACGTCGTAGTACTGGTACGACAATTCGTAGTAGGCGCTGAAGTAATCATCCGGGAATTTCTTACGACGGCCCAATCCGATACCACCACCGGAGATGGAAACGCCCTGGTACGTGGAAGCGCTGCGCTTGAAGTTGTTTCCAATCTGTGTGTGCGTTGCATACAGCGTGAAGGAGTTTGGTTTTTTACCACCCAGCCATGGCTCCGTGAAGGAGAAGTTATAGCTCTGGTAGAAACGACCGTTGGTTTGCATACGAATGGAAAGGCGCTGACCGTCACCGGATGGAAGTGGTGAGTAATATCCCTGACGGAATTTGAACGCATTACGGATGGAGAAGTTGCTGAAGGTCAAACCAAGCGTACCAATGATACGACCGGCTCCGTAACCTCCGGAAAGCTCGATCTGGTCGGCCGATTTTTCTTCCACGATGTATTCGATGTCCACGGTTCCGTCCTGCGGGTTCGGGATCGGATTTACCTGGAAGGCTTGTTCGTTGAAGTAACCAAGCTGCGCCAATTCACGCTGCGTACGGATGATATCGTTACGGCTGAAGAGATCACCCGGCTTGGTGCGGATCTCACGACGAATTACGTGCTCGTTGGTCTTGTAGTTTCCTTTGATGATGATGTTGCGGTTGCGCGCCTCTCGTCCTTCGATGATGCGCATTTCGTAGTTGATGTGATTATCGGTCACGCTCTTTTCAACCGGAATGATCTGGAAGAACAGGTAACCGCGGTCCATGTACAGGGAAGAAATATCACGGCCGTCCTGGCTCATGAACAAACGCTGATCGAGCAGCGGCTTGTTGTAGACGTCGCCGTATTTGATACCGAGAACGGTATCCAGTGCCCCGGAAGAGAATTTGGTGTTTCCGATCCAGGTAATGTTCCCGAACTGGTATTTGGCACCTTCGTCCACAACGATGTCGATGCGAAGGTTGCGCTCGCTGGTCAGGTAAACGGAATCGCGTACAATAGCTGCATCGCGGAGCCCGGCTCCTTTGAGCTTGTCGAGCATGGCCGCCTTATCACGCTCGTAGGCGGAAACAGAGAATTTGGAACGCTTGAACACGCGCCAGAAAGCACTCTTTTTGGTATCTTTCATAGCAGCGCGCAGCTTCCACATTTTCACGGCGGTTACGCCTTCGATGTTGATTTCTTTGATGCGTACTTTCTTCCCTTTCTTGATATCGATGAGGAAGATTTCGGAGTTGTTGATCAGTGTATCCTGCACGCGCGTGATGTCCACATCGACACTGTAAAAACCTTTTTCGCGGAAGTAACCGCTGATTTTGTTGCGGGTATTGAAAACGAGGTTTTCGGTAATGGTGGTACCGGAGTTGAGGTTGATCTCTTCGCGGATCTTATCGGCCTCACGACGGTTCACTCCACGGAATTTGAAGCGCGAAAGCTTCGGGCGCGGCGTAACGTTGATCACGAGGTAAATGACACCGGCAATTTCTTTTTCAGCTTCGATGGAAACGGAGGAAAACAGGCCTTCATCCCACAGGTTGCGAATGGCTTTGGTGATCTGATCGCCCGGAATGGTAATTTCCTGCCCCTGACGCAGTCCTGCGATGAGCTTAATGGCGTTCGGATCGAAGTTGTCGGCCCCGTTCACACGGATTGGTCCCAGCTCGTATTTCTGCGGTTTGAGGTAGTCGATCTCCAGACCGCCACCAATGGTTGTCGATGTGGTTGTAGTATCGGTCTGGGCCAATGCCCCGAAAGAAATAAAAGTAAGGATCAGGATAATCAGTTGCTTCATGGGCTAAAGTTGTTCGGAAACCATTCCAAAACGGCGTTCGCGTGATTGATAGTCAAGTACGGCTTTGTAGAGGTCTTCCTGTTTGAAGTCCGGCCACAATACGGAGGTGAAGTGTAATTCGGTATAAGCGATCTGCCAGAGCAGGAAGTTGCTCAGGCGGTATTCGCCGCTGGTACGGATGAGCAGCTCCGGATCAGGGAAGGCTGCGGTAGATAGTTTCGATGAAATCAGCGCGTCGTCAATGGTTGACGGATCGAGCTGTTTTTGTTGTGCCTCTTCGGCGATCAAACGGGCTGCGCGGATGATTTCCCAGCGAGCGCTGTAATTGAGCGCCAGGATGAGGTGAATGCTGTCGTTGTGAGCGGTGCGGTCCATGGCGCTAGCGAGCTCTTCGCGGCATTCCTGTGGAAGGCCTTCGCGGTCACCAATGCTGTGCAGTCGCACGCCGCTGCTGTTGAGCTCGTCCACTTCGTTGGAAATGGTGCGCACCAGCAGGTTCATGAGCCCGTCGATTTCTGCTTTCGGACGGTTCCAGTTTTCGGTGGAAAAGGCGTAGAGCGTGAGGTATTTCACCCCGATATTTTTCGCTGCGGTAAGTGTTTCGCGCACCGACTCAACTCCAATAGAATGACCATACAGACGCTCGTGGCCCTGTTTTTTTGCCCAGCGGCCATTACCGTCCATAATGATGGCTATATGGCCCGGTACATTTTCCCTGTTGATCTGGTCTAAAAGATTCATTGTTGAGTTAACGAAAATAATGAAAGAATCGTTTATGGCAGTGCAAATTTCTTTGGCTGCCGCCTTATACAAAAAGAGGGAAATCCGCTTCGGCGAACATCCCTCTTCGTTTCTTCCGGAGCTGCTTATTCAGCGAGCACCGTCACTTTATTGTCTAACATTTCCATCACTCCGCCTTTGATATCAACCCGAATAATCTTCGGATTGTTGTCAACACGGATGTGCTTATCTGTCTGTTCGTCTGTTTCAAACGGTGCGGAAAGATCCACTTTTACCGTTCCCGCAGCCAAACCGGAGATAATGGCAGCGTGATTGTTCAGCACCTGGAACGAGCCATCCAATCCCGGAAGCTGAACTGCTTCTGCTTCGCCGGAAAAGATTTTCGTTTCGGGTGTAATGATTTCTACATGCATATCTTAACTTTTTGAACTTTGGACTTTTAGACAATAGACATTAGATGTCTACTGTCCGGAAGTCTAAAAGTCTAGTGTCTCTATTAAGCGTCTGCCAACATTTTCTCACCTGCAGCAACCACGTCTTCGATGGTTCCTTTCAGGTTGAATGCTGCTTCTGGGTACTGGTCCATTTCACCATCGAGGATCATGTTGAATCCTTTGATAGTTTCCTGGATGTCTACCAGTACGCCCGGGATTCCCGTAAACTGCTCCGCTACGTGGAACGGCTGGGAAAGGAAACGCTGAACGCGACGTGCGCGGTGTACGATCAGTTTGTCGTCCTCGGACAATTCGTCCATACCGAGGATGGCGATGATGTCCTGGAGCTCTTTGTAACGCTGCAAGGTAATTTTCACACGCTGAGCACAGTCGTAGTGTGCATCACCGAGGATACGCGGCGTAAGGATACGTGACGTAGAATCCAGTGGATCCACAGCCGGGTAGATACCAAGCTCGGAGATCTTACGGGACAATACGGTTGTTGCATCAAGGTGGGCGAAGGTGTTAGCCGGCGCCGGGTCGGTCAAGTCATCCGCAGGTACGTAAACCGCCTGTACGGAAGTAATGGAACCGTTCTTTGTTGAGGTGATACGCTCCTGCATCGCACCCATTTCTGTTGCGAGCGTTGGCTGGTATCCTACCGCTGATGGCATACGACCAAGAAGTGCGGACACCTCTGAACCTGCCTGTGTGAATCGGAAGATGTTATCAACGAAGAAAAGGATGTCTTTTCCTTGTCCTTCGCCGTCACCGTCACGGTAGTATTCTGCGAGTGTCAGACCTGAAAGTGCTACACGTGCACGTGCACCTGGAGGCTCGTTCATCTGTCCGAACACGAATGTTGCTTTGGATTCTTTCATTTCGTTGAGGTCCACTTTCGTGAGGTCCCAACCGCCCTCTTCCATAGAGTGCATGAAAGCTTCACCGTACTTAATAATGCCGGACTCAAGCATCTCACGAAGAAGGTCATTTCCTTCACGTGTACGCTCACCTACTCCTGCAAATACGGAAAGACCACCGTGGCCTTTTGCGATATTGTTGATCAATTCCTGGATCAATACGGTTTTACCTACACCGGCACCACCAAACAGACCGATCTTACCTCCTTTTGCGTATGGCTCGATAAGGTCGATTACTTTGATACCTGTGAACAGTACTTCGGTAGCCGTAGAAAGCTGGTCGAATTTCGGCGCTTCACGGTGAATCGGAAGACCTTTTGCATTGTCGACTGCATTAATACCGTCGATTGCTTCACCAACTACGTTGAACAGACGTCCTTTGATCTGGTCGCCCGTAGGCATTTTGATCGCACTGCCTGTTGAAATCACTTCCATTCCGCGACGGAAACCATCTGTGGAGTCCATGGAGATCGTACGTACGGCATTTTCCCCTACGTGTGACTGAACTTCCAGAATAACTTTAGTTCCATCCGCCTTGCGCACTTCGAGTGCGTCAAAAATGCTCGGAAGCGCTACATCTTTGTCGAAGCTTACATCGACAACCGGCCCGATAACCTGTGATACTTTACCTTGAATTGCTGACATTCTGACGTCTTTTATGTGTATTCCTCAATTTGAGCGCAAAAGTACGTCTTTTATTCTATATTAATGAAATTCAGGAGCAAGAAAAGTATTCATTCTATATGAACACAATTTAACCACCTTAAAATCAGACAACTAAATCCAGTCATTCTAAAAACCCTCCCTCCTTGAGGAGGGAATGAGGGAGGTGGCTAAAAACGGCATTGGCTTGCGATCATCCCCTGGCCCTCTTCAATTCTTTTGTTCCATTATTTTTCATCCGCCGCGGCGGACACAAAAGGGAACGTGATGTGCTTTGTATAGTTTAAAGCGTTCCGACCTAAATCGGAACTACACAAAACAGGTCGGCATAAACATCATTAGTTCGCTTTTGTGAACTGTCTCGAACGCACAGCGGATGGCGGGAAGGAGGTCGTTGAATGTACTATTGGTTTGCGATCTCCTCCCCCTTAGTCCCCCTTCCAAAGGGGGAGACAAGAAAGATCTGTTTTTCACAAAAAAAGAAAGGGTGATCCTGATAGCGAACCGGATCACCCTTGTGTACCCTAAACACACTCTTACATTTGCCAGGGATACAACTAACTCTTCGTTATTTTGGCGGCTGGAAGTTGATCGGCAGGTTGAAGTAGCAATCTACTGCTTCCCCGTTTTTCTTGCCTGGTTTCCAGTTCGGCATTTTTTTCACTACGCGTACCGCTTCTTTATCACAGTCGGGGCACTCGGCCACTTTGCGGATCACGGATACTCTCGAGATCTCACCGGTGCTGCTCACCACGAAACGCAGGTAGCATTTTCCACCGATTCCCTGCTGAGCTTCCCACTCCGGGTAGCGCAGGTTGTTTTCGAGGAATCTCTTCAGCTCTGCTCTTCCTCCGGGGAACTCAGCAGGCTCGTCCACAACCGTTTCCGGTTCTTTAGTTTTCTGCTCCAGTCCGTTGCCACCTCCTTGTGGACCACCTCCGGTCGGAACCTTGAACGGATCGCCTCCAGGATCTTTCACGTCGATCGGACCAACAGGCCCCTTAGGATCAATTGGCAACTCCGGCATTTTCGGATCAGGCACATCGACCACTTTTGGCGGCGTAAATTTGGTCATTTCCGGTAATTTGGCAAGCTCTTCTTTTTTGGGCTGCTCGATTTCCGGTTCTTTTTCGATCTCGTCTTTCTGCTCGAATTTCATTTCAATCTGTTCCTGCTGAACGGCGATGGTTTTCTTCTTCTCAACAGGGTCTTTCAGTGTCGAAGCTGCTGCATAGATCACGCCAACTCCGCCTACCATTCCCAATAGAATAAGAATCAGGTTGCGGTTGTAATCGCGGCGGATCTTGAAGGCTCCATAATTTTTGTTGCGATTTTCAAAGACCGTTTCATTCCGTACGACGGAAGTTACCTGCTGCCAGTTGCGTGTAGTAAAGAAATCGTACAGCGAGATCAGTGTAACGACTCCAACGATGATGAGGATTGCTGTCATGATTTGGGTTTTTAAGTTCTATTTAATGTTGTTTCCCAGTTAAAAAAGTCACCGGATCGTCACCCGATAAACCTCTCATACTGTTACACCTAACTTAATTAAAAGCTCAACCGGTGAGCCCAAAAGATCGTTTTGTGTAGTGTTTGTTTAGTGAACGGTATTTTTTGCTGATTTTAAGTGAGATATTAGATGTTAGACTTTGAGATGTTAGACTTTGAGATGTTAGATATTAGATTTTGAGATATTAGACTGATAGACGGGAGACTGAAGACTTAATGACCGAACAACTACTGCGGCGGCAGGAAGGTAATTGGCAAGTTGAAGTAACTATCGACCGGTTCTCCGTGCTTGTCTTTTCCGGGTGTCCATTTCGGCATTTTGAGCACTACGCGCTGGGCTTCTTTGTCGCAGGCCGGGCAGTCGGCAATTTTCCGGATCACGGATACTCTCGAGATCTCGCCGGTTTTGCTCACCACGAAACGCAGGTAGCATTTTCCGCCGATTCCTTCTTCTGCTTCCAGTTGCGGGTAGCGCAGGTTATCGCCCAAGAATTCTGCCAGTGCTTTTCTTCCGCCCGGGAACTCGGCCGGTACTGCCGGAATTTCCGGTTCTTTTGGCGGTGGTGGAGGTGTTGGCGGACCCGGAGGATCGATCGGTGGTGTGGGTGGCGTGAAGATGTCTCCCGGACCAGGATTCTTTACCGGTCCCACTGTCCCCGGATCAACCACAGGATCGGTTGGCTTGGTTGGGTCGCTGGTCACAACGGGTGGTGTAAATTTGTCCATGGGTGGCTGCGGCGTTTGCTGCTGTTTCGAATCGACTTCGGGCTTCGGCTCGTCTTTCGGATCGAACTCGATAACCGGCCCGTTTTCTTCAATAATGGGCGGAAGCTTCGCTTCTTTTTTCACCGGCTCACGGAGTGTGGCTGCCGCTGCGTAGATCACACCCACGCCACCGACCATTCCCAACAGAATAAGGATGAAGTTGCGGTTGTAATCGCGACGGATCTTGAACGCACCGTAGTTTTTGTTGCGGTTTTCGAAAACGGTTTCGTTGCGAACGGCAGAAGTAACCTGTTGCCAGTTGCGGGTAGAAAAGAAGTCGTACAGGGATATGATCGCGACGACTCCGACAAGAATGAGGATTGCTGTCATGATGGGGATTTTAAGTAGTTGATGATTCTATTCTCAGTTGATTCGACTTCCGGATCGTCACCCGGAAAGCGTTCATTCTGATGCAACTAACTTAATTAAAAGCTTCATTCACAATCTGTAAAGAACTTTTTGTGCGGTGGTTGTTTAGCGAACGGTGGTTTTTTGGACTTCAGGATATCAGGACGTTAGGACATTAGGATTTTAGGACTTTAAGATATCAGGGTTTAGGGGGTTAAAAAATTGAGAAAGCCTCAAACTGATAAACCCCAAAGTGTTGCTTCCCACGAATACACGAATGACATGCTGTGTAGAATTCCAACGAATAATCCGCCTCGGCGGATATACACGAACATTAAGATTTTCACGATCTGAATACTTTTGAAAGGAACGATTGTTTTAATCGGAAACAAGGTTCCCGGCATTCGCCAACATTCACACAAAGTGCATTATCCGTGTATTCGTGGGAGAAATTATCTGCTACAAGCTTTAAGTCAAAATAATTGGCGAACTATTGGAAAACAAAAAAGGCTGCCTTTCCAGACAGCCTTTCTTTTATAGGTTCATCGGAACCTCATCGGCAGTTTATTGCTTGATGAAGGTTACTGAGAAGTTCAGATCGGAACCGTTTGCTTTAATGAAATACACACCTTGCGGCAGGTTTTCGATCGTTAATTCCTGTGCTGTATTCAGCGCATTTTCCTCAAAGTGGTACGTGCTTACGGTTCTGCCGTATACATCCACAACGGAAACTGTCATCGCAGGATGGTTCTGCTCCATATAGATTTTGGTGCTGGTTTTCGCCGGGTTCGGATACACTTTGAATCCTGCAGCCGCAGCTGTTTCATCCAGTCCAACATTCACCTGGTTGGTGATAACAATCTGCAGGGAATCCATCAATGTGTTATCCGCTACTGAGACTGCTTTCGCCCAAACTGTTCCGTTGGATTCGGCTGTTACCAGACCTGTACCGCTGATCGTAGCTGCTCCTGTTCCCGGAACGATGCTCCATGTTACACTTTGGTCTACAGTAGCAGGGAATACGGCAGCCTCCATTTGCAATGTACCACCATCGGTTGTAATAGCCGCAGCTACACCGCCTTGTGTACTTACTTCAATGCTGTCAACCACTACAACACAGCTTGCGGTAATGGTAAACGTACCGAAATCGTCATCGTTGTAACCACCCATCAGGATGTAGTACGTGGTATTGGCTTCCGCAGCAAACGTAAGCTCAGATCCGCTGTCATCGCAGCCGGCACCGTCGTCGCTATAACCCATGCATTCTGTCAGGTTATCACAGTCGCTTCCTTCGTAAACGCGCACGTATGTGTCGAATTCCGATCCACAGGTGGAAATGGTCATATCACCGGAAGAAGCTGGTGTGATCGTGTACCAAACGCCTTTGATCAATCCGTAATCCGGGCTGTCGTCTTCGCAGGCAGCAGCAGGGTGTACATCGTCTGTAGCATCCATGGTGTTTCCTGTCAGTGTTTGTCCGCAAGCCAGCTCGAGTGCATCAGCACAGCTGTCGTTTACAGTTTCCGGGAAGCAGTTCGCGGTAATGGTAAACGCACCGACATTTTCCTCGTAGTAACCGCCCATCAGGATGTAGTAAGTTTCGCCTTCTTCAGCCGCGAAGCTCAACGTAGAGCCTGCATTGTCGCAGTTGCCGTAACCGTTGAAGCCCATGCACTCTGTGAGGTTGTCGCAGTCGGCACCTTTGTATGCACGCAGGTAGGTATCGAACTCGGATCCGCAGGTAGAAATGGTCATCGTTCCTGATTCTGCAGCGGTGATCTTGTACCAAACGCCCTTCACAAGGCCGGAATCGGTTTCGTCATCCGTACACGCAACAGCTGGCAATACATCGCTGGTAGCATCCATGGTATTTCCTGTCAGCGTTTCGCCGCATTCCAGTTCCAGTGCATCCGCGCAATCGTCGTTTGCTGTCGGCTCGAAGCAGGTAGCCGTGATCGTAAACGCTCCGAAGCTTTCTTCGTCATAGCCGCCCAGCATGATATAGTAAGTCTGGCCTGCTTCTGCAGTAAAGCTCAGTGCTGAGCCTGCATCGTCGCAGCTGCCACCGTCGTCGCTGTAGCCCATACATTCTGTGAGGTTATCGCAGTCGTCGCCTTTGTAAACACGCAGGTACGTATCGAAATCAGAGCCACAGGTCGAAACGGAAACGCTTCCTGCCGTAGCCGGGGTGATTTTATACCATACCGCTTTAGCCGTACCGTAATTCACATCGTCGTCTGCACAGGCTGCCGCAGGTACTACGTCATCGGAAGCACCCGAAGTATTGCCGATCAGGGTTTCGCCACACGTCAGCTCGATTGCATCGGCGCAGGTGTCGTTGGTAGCAGGTTCGTAGCAGGTAGCCGTGAGGGTGAAGGTGCCGTAGCTGTCTTCACTTAATCCAGCAAGCAGGATGTAATAGGTAGCGTCTTCTTCTGTTGTGAACGAAAGCGTTGAGCCGACGTCGCTACAGTTATCGCCGTCGTCGTTAGCTCCCATGCATTCCGTGAGGTTGTCGCAGTCGTCACCTTTATAGATACGCATGTACGTATCGAAGTCGGAGCCGCAGCTGCTCACCACCATGCTTCCTGCGCTGGCAGCGGTAATTTTGTACCATACACCGTGGAACATGCCGTATTCCGGATCATCGCCGTCGCAGGAAACTGCAGGCACCTCATCGTCGGAAGCACCGGAAGTGTTTCCTGTTATGGTTTGTCCGCAGGTCATCGACACAGCATCGGCACAGGAATCATTGGCAGCAGGTTCGAAGCAGGTGGCTGTCATGGTAAAATCACCATAGCTGTCTTCACCGTAACCTCCGAGCAGGATGTAATACGTGGCATCTTCTTCTACAGCAAAGGACATGGCAGAACCGTTGTCATCGCAGCTGTTGCCATCGTCGCTGTACCCCATACATTCGGTGAGGTTATCGCAATCGGCGCCTTTGTAGATACGCAGGTACGTATCGAAGTCGGATCCGCACGTTTCAACGGATAAGATACCGGCGCTTGCCGCTGTGATCTTATACCATACTCCTTTGTAAAAACCCGACGTTCCGCCGTCTTCGCAGTCGGCAGCAGGCAACACGTCATCTCCTGCTTCTTCGTTATTACCCGTTATGGTCTGACCGCATGTCAGCTCCAGCGCACCCGTACAGGTATCATTGACCGGCGCTTGCGCGGCAGCTGTCAGCGAGAATCCCGCTGCGGCGATAAGGGTAAGAAGATGTAATCTTTTGTAAAACATTCTCATACGTTTAAATTAAGTTATTAGTAATCCGGAAGTTGCTCCGTTTTGCACGGAAACCCTTTTATTCCGGGGCTTCCAACTTAGTTAAAAACCACACTGACCGACTAAAAACATCGTTTTGTGTAGCTCTTATTGAGCAAACGGTGGCAAATGGATGACGATTGTTTTTTCAGATTGGATGCGTGATTTTGGGGAATTATCGCCGGTTGCAGTCGTTGAACCTCTGAACTGCATTTTTTTGGCGTCGAATTTGCGTAGCTTTGATTTACCAAAAACAGCATTTATGAAAAAAATCATCCTTTTCTTACTACTTACAGCCGGAAGCATCGGTCATTCTTTTGGTCAATGCAGCTCTGAAGTACGCGAAGCATTCGGTGGAACGGCTTCGATCGCGCTGTACAATACTTATATTACCATCGGTGCCATTGCCGACGGCTACGTTGCAGAAAGCTACGATTCGGAACGCGTACAGACGCTGATGGACGAACAGGTTTCGATGATCAATGTGCTGATCGATTACCTGAACAAGGCGATTGATGACCCATCCGAAAGCCTCACATCCGACGACAAAGATTACCTGCGCGAAATGATCACGTGTCTCAATTACCTGAAAGCGGAAGCACAGGGATTGCACGATATTGCCCTCTACGACTCGGATGATGCCTCCAACCGCTACAATACGAACCGCGATCTCGCCTGGACTTCTATTGAGCTGCTGCTTGGTCTCGGCGACAATTAAGAGGATTTTGAGTTTTTGATGCTTGATTTTTGATGAAGGAATCCGACCTGAGACCTTACGACCGGAAGACTACTACCGTCCTTCTGTCCTGCAGTCTTAGCATCCTGAAATCTATAAATAAGCTTCTTTCGCCAGGTAGTTCTTCACGTAATCTTCTACGCCCGCTTCTAGTGTCGTGAACGGCTGCTTGTAGCCCTGGGCGATGAGCTTGTCCATGTTGGCTTCGGTGAAATACTGGTACTTGTCGCGGATATCGATCGGTGTATCGACGAAGGTAATGTTCGGCTCCTTGCCCAAGGAACGAAAAACACTTGTTGCCAGATCGATGAACGGACGCGCTGTTCCCGAACCCAGGTTGTAAATGCCGGACTGAACATCGTGATCTTTCAAAAAGAGGCAAACGGAAAGCAGATCTTTCACGTAAACGAAGTCGCGCATCTGGCCACCGTCTGTATAATCCGGGTTGTGGGAACGGAACAGTTTCATGCCGCCCGTATCGCGGATCTGGTTGAACGCATGAAAGATCACGGAAGCCATGCGGCCTTTGTGGTATTCGTTCGGTCCGTAGACGTTGAAGAATTTCAGTCCGGCCCAGAACGGCGGCGTTTTTGCCTGATTCAAGGCCCAAACGTCGAATTCCTGTTTCGACCAGCCATAAGGATTCAACGGCTGCAGCTGCGGAATAGTTGATTCGTTGTCGTCGTAGCCGATTTCACCCAAGCCATACGTTGCGCCGGAGCTGGCATACACGAGCGGAATCCCGAAATTCACGCAGTGGTTCCAGACCATTTTCGTGTAATCCACGTTGAGCTCGTCGAAGATGGCTTTGTCGAACTCGGTGGTGTCCGTTCGCGCACCGATGTGGTAAACAAACGTCACTTTATCGCCATGTGCCTTCATCCACGCATCGAAAACGGAACGCTCGACTTTTTCGGCAAATTGCTTCCCTTCGAGGTTGGCGGCTTTTTCCGTTTTGGTGAAATCGTCGACCAGAACCAGGTTCGTGATTCCTTGCTCATTGAGCTTTCCTACCAAACAACTTCCGATAAACCCGGCGGCTCCTGTGACAACGATCATGATCTTATTTTGGGGACAAATATACGGACATTCGGATTTCAGGACCTTAGGACTTCAGGATTTTAAGACTTAAGATATCGGAGATTTCCTGATGTCTTGACGTCCTAAAATCTATTTATGGTATTTCAGATAGGCATTGTTCAGCGCTTCGACTAAAAGGCGGCCCTGGAGCTGGTAGCCCTGCGGGTTGAAATGCATGAGGTCGGGATTGCTGAGTCCGGCGATGAACCACGACTGGATGGAATTTTCTCCGCCCATGACTTCGGCAAAGTTCCACAACGAACAGCGTTGCTCCTGCGCTACGCGAAACAGCGACTGAAAAACAATGGGAGCTGATGCCGGCTTATTCTGTTTAAAGTACGTATCGGGCGGCATAGTGAGCAGGATCTGCATATCCGGATGCTGCACCCGCAAAGTTGCAATGAAACCCAACACCATGGCATGGTACGTTTCGCTGGTGAGCCCGTGAACATAGGTATCGTTGGTTCCGAGCGAAATGATCAGCAGGTCCGGATCGAGGTATTCGAGGTTCTCGAAGAAGTAGTCTGCGCCGCTGATGTAATCGCTGTATTTGCCACCCGATGAGCCGTAGAACTGGAAATCGATTCCGCTTTTTACAGCCTGCGCAGCATTCCGGAATCCGAGAATCCGCAATGGCTGTGGCTCGCCTTTGCCAACCGGGCACATGCTTACTTTCAATTGGTGCACGGCCTGTTGGCGCTCAATGGTCACCAGTGTCAGGTGCTGGCTGATATTTTTGGACTTTACGACCGCCGAATCGACACAAAAGCGCCAGGTGGCATTGGTCTCGACCAGGATCTCCAGTTTTTGCAACAGCACTTCGGTTCCAACAGTAAAATGCGGCTGTGTTTCTCCTTTTGCCGTAAGCACGAAGGCATGGCCGGAAATCCCGAAGCGTTTTTCGTTTTGTGAGCCGACCATTTTTTCGCCTTTCCACGGGCCTTCCCAGGAAAAATGGACACCGACCGGATTGTAGCCATTCACGGTTGCATACGGAAACCAGAACGAATTGGAAGCTACATTGCCATAAAGCGCATTGAGCTCCTGCCCTACGGCATTCGAGAAATAACCCATCTGCACATGGGAATCGCCGATCTGTACGATTTTCGTCACGGTCGGACTGCCTGCCTTCGCCTGCTGTAGTTTGGCAAATACCGGTTGCAGGTTTTCCGTAAACCAGATCGTATCGCGCATGCGGCAGGCTTCAAAGAGCGAATCGTTTTGTGCGTTGGCCAATGGCGCTATCAAGAGGAATAAGAACAGCCAGTGTTTCATAGATCAAATATACAACTTCAGGAGGTTTGATTTTGGATGTTTGATGCTTGATTTATCAGGTTTCAATTGTACATCCAAAATCCAGCATCAACCATCCAACATTGAATTGTGATGCGTACATTTGTAGCCTAATTTCATAGGTTTTGAAAACAGTGTATATTACCCGTCGCGAACATTTCAACGCAGCTCACAAACTGTGGCGGGAAGATTGGTCGGACGAAAAAAACAACGCTACTTTCGGCAAATGCAGCAACAAAAACTGGCACGGACACAACTATACGATCTTTGTTACGGTTAAAGGCGTTCCGAGTATGGAAACGGGCTTTGTGATCGACTTGAAAGATCTGAGCACGATCATTAAGAACGAGGTCATCGATCCGTTGGACCATAAAAACCTGAATCTAGACGTTCCGTGGCTTTCGGGATTGCTGGCTTCAACAGAAAACATCGTCATCAAGATCTGGGAACGCATCGAAGAGCCGATTCGCCTTGCGGGCGGAGAGCTGGCGCATATCCGTCTTGAAGAAACCGAAAACAATTACGTGGACTACTACGGTGGTAAACAACCTTTCTAACATAAACCGGACAACGTGAACGATCAATTTTACGACGACGAAGTCACCAAAAGACTCTCCGGCATTTACGGAGATGTTTTAAAAGATATTGGCGAAGATCCCAACCGCGAAGGACTGATCAAAACGCCTGAGCGCGTTGCGAAAGCTCTGCAATACCTCACACACGGTTACGGATTGAACCCGGAAGACATTCTCCGCAGCGCGTTGTTCAACGAAGAATATTCGGAAATGGTGATCGTGAAAGACATCGAGGTGTATTCCATGTGCGAGCACCACATGCTGCCGTTCTTCGGAAAAGCGCACGTGGCTTACATTCCGGATGGAACGATCGTTGGTCTGAGCAAAATCCCGCGCGTAGTGGACGCATTCTCTCGCCGTTTGCAGGTTCAGGAACGCCTCACGATTGAGATCCGCGACTGCATCCAGGAAACGCTCAAGCCAAAAGGTGTGGCCGTAGTGCTGGAATGCGCCCATATGTGCATGCAGATGCGCGGCGTACAGAAACAGAACTCCGTGACCACTTCCAGTGCGTTTACCGGGCTGTTCCTGAGCAACGATTCGACCCGCAAGGAATTCATCAACCTGGTGCAGGCGAAGCTGCATTGATCATTCCAACATGCCTGCCACTTTTTTTCATTGCTTCAAAGTAATCGCTATCGGAATGGCGTTTTCCGTCTGCGCTCAATCGCAGGATGGATTTTCTTTCGATAGTGAACAGATCCGCACAAACGTTGTTTCACTGGAACGGTTTACATCCGATCATCATATTGAGGGCACGAATAACAGCTCTGATGAGTTTACCGTGTCGTTTACGGTTTCATCCTCTGCTACATTGGATGAGATTGAAGTCATAACGGAGCATAACGGAAAGTTTCGAAAACTGAACCTGAAAGAGCACATGAGCATTTCCACTATGGACTGGAGTGCTTTCTTCACCGGTTCACAAACCTATAGCATTCGAATTCCGGCATCCTGTCAATTTACCTTACGTTATACAACCAGTTACTCCAACACGCTTTTCTTTTCATCCATCAGCAAAAAAGGCCGTTTTGGAGCGGAAACTTATTCTTACCACCTTCAACTTCCGGAAGGACTTATCCTAACGACAGATAATGGCAGAAAATTTTCGGGAAAGGATATTGTTCTCGACTCAACTGTTTTTTCTCCGGCCAGTGATCAACTGTATTGTTTAATACATCCTGAAAACCATCAGCCAGAACAGTATTTTTCCAATTGGTTCGCAGAACGGATTGAGCCACTGACAGCTATAGATCCGAACCTGATTCCTGAGAATCTGAAACAGATCCGTCAAAAAGGGAATAACAAGGAACTCGCCACCGCCTGTTTCCGTTTTGTTCAGAACGAGATCAGCTACATTGATATTGAAGACGGTATTAACGCCTACATTCCCAGACCAGCCCAACAAACACTCGTCAATAAAATGGGCGATTGTAAAGATATGTCCAACCTGCTTCATTCGTTGTTGAAGTCTTTTGGTTTCGAAACCTATCTTGGCATATCGCGTACTTCGGCAAAAAAAGACACGTTCGACTTTCCATCACTTCATATGGCTAATCATATGATTGTAGCGCTTAAACTGGATGATCGGTTTGTCTATCTCGATGCAACAGAAGACGAGTGTCTTTTTGGCGACCCCAGTTTCCAGATACTTGGAACAGAAGTATTCCTAATTGGCCACAAGGATAGTCATTTTATGCAGGTTCCGGCAACTCCTTCGCAGCCTGCAGCCGTCCATTGCAATTATAACTTTGTATCAAAGGAAAACTCCATACTATTAGAAATACAGCTAAGCGCAACGGGCAAACTAAACCGCCTGTTTTATGGATTGCAGCGTGATCACAAACTGAATAACGATAACCTAGCGCGATACCTTTCCTATCTTTTTACCGGAAAATTTATACTTGATCAATACGCCGTCAGTGATACATTCGGGTTGCTTAAGTTGCATATAACCGTTCCTCCGAGTTATATCAATGTCATAGGTTCCAACACCTATATCGACCTGTCTTTTCTCCCGGATCTGAAACGCATATCGTCTTTCTTTTATGGCTCTGAAACGATTGCTTTTCCTGCTGATTTCACGCTTCGATTCTGTGGAGTTAAACAACCAAAAATGAGTGACGTCGGGCAATACCAACACGTTGTAATGAACTCTGATGCCACAAGTTTCACACTTCAATCCAGCGCTGATGCTGATGCACTCAAAAATGATGGAGATTTCCAGCGTTTTTGGAAATCCTTTTCAGCAAAGCCTTTTATCCTTTCCATACCATGAAATCAATCTGTTTATTCCTGTTAAGCTTTCTTTTCTCCAGCTTTATCGCATTGGCAGAAAACCGTTACAACTGGCCACCATATACCAAACAATCCGTCCCGGATTCACTTGCAAAGGAAGATGCCATTTATCTCGTGAATGCCACGACGATTGATTATATGGAAACGTATGAGACGAATATCGTTTATTTCAAACGGATTCATATCAACACAAGAAAAGGTGCAGAGGATTTTTCCAGTCGGGAGATTTACCAGTTCAGTAGCGGAAAAATTGCTCTTAAAGCGACGCGAATCATCAAACCGGATGGCAGCATTCTCGAACTTGGAGACGAACATATCATCGAAACATTTCTGGAAGAAAAAGGCCGCTACGAAGACAATCATTACCGCAGGATCCAATTCGTTTTCCCAACCCTGGAGCCAGGTGACGTCATTGACATTGTTTATCAGGTCGATTACAACTACCCGCTCAGCTCCAATACACTTTATCTTGAAGACGACCTTTGTTCACTGAGCTCTCAAATTACGATTCGGAATGCAGGCAAGCTTGGAATCAGTCTATATCCTTCGGAAGGAATGAAAGATTATACGACCACCAGAGGTTTAGTTCCGGCATTCGCCTGGGTAAAAAAGGGGGTGCCGAAACAAATCGATGGTTTATTCAACGCTCCGCGCCCCGGTAGTCCAAGCGTAGTATATGTTGTCTGGCATCCTGAAACGATTTTGAATTATGCGGATATCTGGCGAATGGATTATGAGAAATACAACTGCCCGGCAGGAGCCAGTTTCCTGAAAGCGTTGATTCGCGAAGGAGTGGTAACAGTAAATGGATCATCTTCCGAACAGCTCCTGGTATTGATCAACCATCTGGGATCCGGCAAATTCCGTTGGGTACCGGAAAACGAAGTTTCCCCATCCGTCAAAACCACGACTTACTATACTGACGGGCTAATCAACAACACCTTGTTTTTCAGGTACATTCAGGCATTTTGTACTGAATACGGGTTAAGCTACGAAAAAGGCTATACCAGAAGTTTACTGAATGGGGTTTTCCGGCACGGATTTGTTTCATTTGATCAGCTGGACCTGCGTTTTCTGCTGATCAACGATGAAGATGGCGAACCGCACTATCTTTTCGGGCCTGGTGGTGAAAATCGTTATTTCCACCTTGACGAGATCCCTTATTTTGCTGAAGGAAATCAATCGGTTGTACTAAGCGGCAAAGGCTACGAATACACAGAAGCCAGTGCCATGCAATTACCTCTAAGCATAGCTACAGACAACAAACACACGGCTAGTCTGATTATAAAATGGCAACCGGAAAATACAGATTCCCTTGTGGTAAAACGCTCCGATGTTGTTTCAGGGCACTATTCATACCTTTTGAAAACCGACGACGAATGGCTGAAAACGTTTGCCATTTCAGATACCACCATTGCTGTTGAGTCGGCAAAAGATATTTATCCCTATGAGCTGGCTTATAAACAGGAAAAAAGCTACTCTGAAACTGAGCTGATCAGTGCAATAGATGATACATTGTCCTGGATAAAACCAGCAAACTTTCTTCCTCATGATCTTTATTTTGAAAATGAAACCCTTGAAGAAATGGGCGAGTATATTGTGCTTCCCTTTTTACGATACGATAAATTTTCCATCTATATAGAAGCTCCGGACTCTATAACTCTGCTCGAAAAAACAACTACGTTCAGCACTGACAACACCGTAGGGAAATTGGTAACAAATGCTGTACAGGTGAATCCAAAAGTCATCAAGATCACTTATGAACTACAGCTGAAACGGCGCATTGTCGAAACAGAGCAGCAACGAGATGACCTGCAACAACTACTGGATGACTGGCATGCTATTCAGGCAAAAAAATGGGTGATCCGAAAAAATCAGCTTTAGAGCACCATCATAAACAGTCATTAATTTTGTACTTTCGATTAAAATAACATCAAAATGAACCCAAACCCAATTATCGACGATTCAGCATTTGAATCCCTCCAGGCGAAAACCGCTGCACGTCAGTTCTTCGCAAAAGTCTATGGATTTATGTTCGCGGCCCTGCTCATTTCGGGTGCGATCGCTTATCAATACGGCACACCTGAGTTTGTACTCGAGTACTTTGTTACTGAAAAAGGAATCGCTCCTTTATTCTATGTCGTGATTTTTGCTCCGATCGGCGTTGCACTTCTGATGCAATCGATGGTCAACCGCCTTTCGTTTCCTGTACTCGTAGCGCTTTTTGTTGCGTATAGCTTGCTGATCGGTTTCGGCCTGACGACCATTTTCCTGGTGTATTCTATCGGATCCATCGTTTCCACGTTCTTCATTACAGCCGGTGCATTCGGTGCCATGGCGATTCTTGGTTACACAACGAAGATCGACCTGACGCGTTTCGGAAGCCTGCTCTACATGGCGTTTATCGGCATTTTCATCGCTGGCATCGTGAACTTCTTCATGCACAGTGATACACTTGGCTACATCATTTCCATGATCGGCGTATTCGTGTTCACCGGATTGACGGCATACCATATGCAAAAGCTGAAAGAATTTGCGTTCAACGCGAACGCTTCGGAAACAGACAAGAACAAGATGGCACTGCTCGGTGGATTCACCCTGTATGTATTGTTCATCAACCTGTTTATGGCGTTGCTTCGTCTGACAGGCTCACGTGAGTAAGCATTTATAATTTTTTATCGAAAGTCCCGCTTCAGCTGTTGATCCGGGACTTTTTTATTACTCAACTTATGAATAATCGCCTCCTGCTTTTCCTGTTTTGCTGTGTGTTTTCGTTTAGCGCCTTTTCGCAAAGCTGCAGCCTGAGCTCTGTTTACTTTAAGTCAGGCCGCTCTTCTCTTACACGAAAGCATCGCCATCACCTGGATAGTCTGCTGTCTACATTCAGGCAGACGGAAAATTACCTCGTCGAACTGCACGGCATGACGGATACCACGGACAGTCGCGATTATAACCTGGAATTGGCGCAAAAACGCATCGAATCCGTGAAGCAGTATTTTGTTGCCAGCGGACACCACATTCAGTTCATCGAAAAAAACACCGGTGAAGCTGTTCCCGAAGGAGATGAAAAGCTCAGCAGGCGGGTCGATATCTGGTTTGTGCAGCTTACTTCCACCGAAAGCGTGATCCTGACAGGTGAACTGGGTGAACGCATTATCGTTCCCATAAAAGAATTTGAGACGTGCGGGTATTGCACAACGGAGTTGAAGCTCAAATCGGAATGGACAACGGCAGAGGTCGGTCCGGGACAAACCGAGCGGTTTCTTAGAACCATTGTCGAAACCGATTGTAATTCCGACACTATTATTGGACGGCAACCCTGCACGTCCGTCGAATTACGCCTCCCCTTTTCCCTTTACAATTCTGCGAGTGAACTGGAATTAAAAGTGCCTCGACCGCTGAAGTTCAGTGACTGCTGCGGTAATCGCGACAGCATATCGTTACAACATTTACGGAATATTACAACCAGCCTCGACACCATTCATAAGGAATACGTCGTTACCGTTCCCTGCTATAATTTCTACCGCAGCTGTATCTGTTGCGGAACCGTGCATGTGCCTTGTCCGAAAGCCCGCTTCCGCTTCCCTGAAAACTTCAGAAAGCTGCAGAATTATCTTGTCAAAAGGGACGATACGCTGCATATCGAGCACGACAGTCTTTACACTTATTGCAATGACCCGCTGGTGAGTTACGGATTTATCGAAGGGCGGTTCGTTTACCTCAAATCCGGTGTGAATGTCGTGAAAAGAGAGCCTTTTTTCTCCCCTTCAAGTCTTAGTATGCCCGGTAAGACACAGCGTCCCGACTATTATTTCATCATTGCACCGGAAGAAGCCTACAGCCCGCTGGAATACAGCGCCATTCGCGTAAGAATGAAAACAAGAAAGACTGCCGAAGTGGACAGCATAGGCTATTTTGTAGATGATTTCCGGCTATACCTGCCCGCAGCGAAAACCGGTAAACGAACCTTTGAAAAAGTCCGGCTCGAAAGCAAGCCATTCCGCTACCTGGTTTACAGCAAGGGAGAAACGTATCTGTTGTATTCGTCGGAATTGAAAACCCGGTACAACAAAAAGAAAAAGGTGCTCAAGGTAACAGTGAAGAAGAAAAACCTCACTGTTCCTTCGAAAGTCGGGAGATTCATTACAATTTCCGAATGAGCAGGCGCTAACATTTTTTAACGACCAAGGCCGTTTCACCAGTTGATGCAGGACATTTTTGTGCCTAATTTTAAGTTCACCTTAAAACACACATTGTATGTTTTCCTTTGGACCTGCTATGGTCATTGCCCTCATTTTCATGGGGCTCGGAATGCTGGTCAGCTGGCGCCTGCGCAGCCGTTTTGCTGAATTCAGCCGTATTCCTTCACAAGCCGGGCTTACCGGTCGCGAAATTGCCGAGCGCATGCTGCGCGATAACGGCATCTACGACGTTAACGTTATGAGCGTCGAAGGCGAGCTCACCGATCATTACAATCCGGCCAATAAAACCGTGAACTTATCCGAAGGCGTTTACAACGGTCGTAATGCCGCCGCTGCTGCCGTAGCAGCTCACGAATGCGGTCACGCCGTGCAACACGCCCGGGCATACAAACCGCTCGCGTTCCGTTCGGCGCTGGTGCCTGTTCAAAACATCTCGGGCATGGTTATCAACGCCATCATGATGCTCACCATTTTCGGTGGTGCATTTCTTTATGAAGTCTTCCCGGTGAAAATGGTATTGCTCGTGATTGTGATTGCCTACGGTGCTATTGCGCTGTTCAGTCTCATCACGCTTCCAGTCGAATTCGATGCGTCGAAACGCGCATTGGCCTGGATCGAAAACTCGGGTACGGCCACACACGAAGAACACCGTCGATCGAAACAGGCGCTCAACCTGGCAGCCATGACTTACGTGATCGCTGCGCTGGGCGCACTGGTAACGCTGGTGTATTACCTGCTTTCGTTTCTCGGGGCGAGTAATGACGAGTAACTTTTTAGGGAATAGTAAATAGGGAATAGGGAATCGTTTCTTCAAAGGCCTATTCCCTATTTACTTTCCCTCTTAATTCCGTTAACAAGCGTTATTTTTTCGTCCCACGGAAGCAAGAAGTAGCTATATTTGATACCACATTAAAACCAACAATCATGGCATTCGAATTACCAAAATTGGCATATGCTTACGACGCTCTGGAACCACACATCGACGCGCGTACTATGGAGATCCACCATACAAAGCATCACCAGGCTTATATCACGAACCTGAACAACGCTATCGCAGGAACGGACCTCGAAGGCAAGAGCCTCGAAGAAATCCTGAAGGCTTGCAAAGACAAACCTGCTGTTCGCAACAACGGCGGTGGACACTGGAACCACACCCTTTTCTGGGAGATCCTTGCGCCGAACGCAGGCGGAACACCAACAGGTGAGCTTGCGCAGGCAATCAACGACAGCTTCGGAACATTTGAAGCGTTCAAAGACGAATTCAGCAAAGCAGCTACAACACGTTTCGGCTCAGGCTGGGCATGGTTGTGCGTAGACGACTCTAAGCTGGCTATCTGCTCCACTCCGAACCAGGACAACCCGCTGATGGGACTCGAAGGCTGCAACGGTACACCTATCCTCGGTCTCGACGTGTGGGAGCATGCTTACTACCTGCACTACCAGAACCGTCGCCCGGACTACATAAACGCGTTCTTCAACGTAGTGAACTGGTCGGCTGTAGCGAAAAAATACGCTGACGCAAAAAAATAATACAAGCTGCGCTTTTTCAGCTCTGAGCCTCGTCGTTTCGACGGGGCTTTTTTCTTTTTATTTAAAGCTAAATATCGAAACAACTGCTACGACTACCCATAAATGATCTAAAACGTTAGTTATCAATAATTAAGACCAAATTTTATTTTTATTTGTCGAAGGAATAGTGTAATTTGTCGATAATTCTAATTTATTCGTCATGAATAACTACTATACCACCGTGAATGGTTTAAGAAAGCCATTCATTTCAGGCTTATGCCTCAGCCTCCTGGTTCTTCTTCTTTTAGGTTGTAAAAAAGAGCCAGTATCACCCAATCGTTTTTCTGTGGGAAGTTTTGAAAAAACTACTCAGAGTCCCGACCCCTGCGGGACACCTCTCGTAACGGATTTAATGGCCGGACAAAACATTGATGCGGGTAACGTCACGATTTACAACACCGGGGACAGCCTGTATATTTTCGTAGAAACATCAGGAAACTGGAGAATGACTTCTACCAAAATATATGCAGGGACTTTAGCCGGTATGCCCCAGACAAACACGGGCAGTCCAAAAGTCGGACAATTTCCCTATAAGAAAAACTTCAATCCGTCCGCCACGAGCTCCCTTACTGCGATTCCATTGTCGAATTTACCTGCCTTTTACATTGTTGCCGTACACGTAGATTTACAACGAGTGGTTGGCGGAACGGTCGTTCAGACAGAAACCGGTTGGGCCAACGGATCTGATCTGCCCGGCAGCAACTGGGCAATGGCTGTTGATTACTGTACACAGGAATGCAATCCGTGCGTTTATGTACCACACACTACAACGCTTTTTGGGGGACAAACAATCCCGGTAGGCACGCTTACGATTACCAACGATGCCGACAGCCTCTACGTTACTTACCAGCTCACCGGAGAATGGTATGTTAAAGAAGTGCATTTGTATGTCGGCCCGTTGAATCAAATGCCGGTCAACTCACAAAACGTTCCGGTTCCAGGGCAATTCCCTATCAAGGAAGCATGGCCTCATTGGATCCAAACCAAGACCTATGCATTTTCGTTGAATGGTTTGCCGGCATGTTATGTTGTTGCAGCTCATGCCAGTGTTTATCACGTCGGTTCGAACGGAATGCCCGATATGTGGGAAACTGCATGGGGATTTGGCGATCCTTTCGAAGACACGGAACGCTGGGGCTGGACAGTACCCTATTGTACACAAGTTTGCAATTAGTTAGCGCGGGACCACTTTTCACAGGCTATAGGGCCCTTTCGTTTTGGCGGAAGGGCTTTTTTTTCACCACAAGCCTGCCTGTCGGCAGACAGGGAAGCAAAGAATAATTGCCTGGCTGTGTTTGTTAAGGGAGCAAAGGGATTGCGGTGGAAACTTTTCCTCGAGAAGAATCAGCGCAAGGCGGATGAAAACCAAGCAACAGCGCCGGGACATTGAGGAGAGTGACAAATAAGATACTGGTTTGGATATCCTCCCCCTTGATCCCCCTCCGAAGGGGGAAAAGTGTTACTGCAACACCAGCTTATTGAAAAACTTCTGGGGCCGGTCGGAATGCATGAATTTGTTACCACCGTAACAGATCAGGATGTAAGTGCGATCGCCGCTGATGATGACGCGTTTCCATTGCAGGCCTTTCCATTCGTCGACGCACATGCCTTCCACCGCTTCCAGGCCGTTTTCAAGGGTGATGGTCCGCGGGCGCTGACGCTGATTGTCGATCAAATCTGCTTTGCATTCGTCGAGCGTTTCTTCGGTTTTGCGCACGATCAGCTCGTAGGTATTTCCCTGGCCGAGCTCCTGGTAGATGAAGCGGTAATTGTCTTCGGATGAAAACACCATGGGCTTGCCGGAAAGTGCGATGGAAAACCCGAAGGTATCGCTCGCCACTTCATAGGTCCGCCAGCTGTTCACCAGTGTTTTGTCGGAAGTCGTTTCCGCAGCATAAGTGGCCATTACCGGGCGCAGCGTATAGCCTTTGGAACGCAGCAGCTGGATCAGGCCATCGTTTCCGTGTAAATGTCCCGAACCGACGGCACAGAACACCGAGCGTTTACGCATGAGCGTATCGAGCCCATTCGCCATGACGATGTTCCGGTCGGTGATCAGCGCATCATAAGCCCCGGGAATGCCATCCAGCTGGGATTTCAGCATTTTGCTGAGTGTGGCGATGTCGCCCTGCAAATAGGTTTGTACAAATGTTTCTTTTGAAAAGAAGAAACTGGAAATGGCTTCTTTGGTCGAAATGCCACTGAGCTTTTCACTGGCATCGAGCTGGTCTTCGAGCTGTTCAAGTGGAAAGAACTGCTTGCCGGCACAATAACCCGTTTGCTGAAAATAGGCATCCAGGAACTGCGGGCGACCGTCTTCACTGCCATAAACCGTGCGCGTTGCCTCGCGGGAATTGGTATAGGGCTTGTTTTGCGACAGGATTTCGAGGTTGAACAGGTCGAGCCGCACATCGTATTCATCAAAGAGTGCGGATACATCGGTTTCGAGCACCACGGCATCTGCTTTGGCGAAGGCGGTATAGAGGCTGTCAGGAAACTGAAACAGGCGTGCATCGTTGGAATGCATGCTGCCAAACAGGTAGCTCGGCTTCTTCAGCTTTTTGCCGGTGATTTCCCACAACAACTGGTACGATGGCGTTTCCGTTTCACTTTGCGCGAAGCTTTTCAGCACGAAGCCCAGAAACGCTATGTACAGCAGGCATTTCATTTTCCTGTAATCAGCCGGTCGACGTGATTATCGCCAAAGGCGTACGGAATGTAGGCCAGCGACGGGATTTTTTTCGTCAGGATAACCGGTGTGGTTTTCCCCAATGTGATCGTGCCGTGGGTATCGGAAAGTCCCATGGCGTAAGCAGCATTGATGGTCATGGCATTCACGGCTTCTTCGGGCGTTAATTTCATCTTGACACAAGCCAAAGAAAAAATCATGCCCGGATTGCTGTTCGGCGTGGAACCGGGATTGAAATCGGTTGCCAGAGCCACCGGCAAGCCTGCATCGATGAAACCGCGGGCATTGCCGTACGGAATGCTCAGGAAGTGGGAGCAACCCGGCAGGAATGTCGGCATACAGCCGGAATCCCTGAGCGCTTCAATATCGTTCTGATCGTATTCTTCGAGGTGATCGACCGACAAAGCTCCTGCATCAACGGCTGCTTTCACGCCTCCCATGACGGAGAACTGGTTCACGTGCACTTTGGGTGTCAAGCCGTAGCGTTTTCCAGCTTCCAGGATGCGCACCATTTCTTCCACCGAGAAGTAATTCCGTTCGCAAAATACGTCGATGTAATCGGCCAGGCCGTCGGCTTCGATATGCGGCAACATTTCGTCGATGATCTGTGAAATATAGCCTTCGTGGTTTTCCTTGTAATCTTTCGGGAAAGCATGAGCTCCGAGAAAAGTCGCTTTGATGGCAATACCGGCTTCCCCTTTCAGGCGTTTGATCACGCGGAGCATTTTGAGCTCTGCTTCGACCGTCAATCCGTAACCGGACTTGATCTCAACGGCGCCTGTTCCGTAGCTTTTCATCAGCTTGATACGCTCCATGGCAGCTTCGAAGAGTTCGTCTTCGGTCAGCTCGTTCAGTCGGCGGGCCGAGTTGAGAATACCACCGCCTTTCAACGCGATTTCTTCATACGTCAGACCTTTGATACGATCAACAAATTCTTCCTCGCGACTGCGCGCAAACACGGTGTGCGTATGCGGATCGCAAAATGCAGGCAAAACGAAACAACCTTCGGCATCAATGATCTCGAGGTCGCGCCAGTCGGTGATTCCACCCCACTCGCTCATCGGTCCGTAGGCCACGATCACACCGTCTTCGATCGCCAGGAAAGCGTCGTCGATGGATGGAAGTGTTTGCATTTCACTGCCGGAACGGAACGCGGGAACACCTTCGCCGACCTGCAGCAGGGAACGGATGTTTTTGAGGAGGACTTTTGCCATACTGCAATGTTACGGATTATGCCGGAATTAACCTGTTCAGGATGAGCTACGCAAATGATAAAACATGCTAAACGAATTATGAATGATCAAGTATAAATTATCAAGGATCAATGCTTAAAGAATAATGGAACGTACTACTATTTGCAACGCACTTCGCAGCTGTTTTCCCGCGAACCTACCTGTCGGCGGACAGGTTCGCGAAATTATCGCGGGTAGACAAATCTGTTTGTAGCATGACACAATGTGTTATTCATCGGGCGCCTTCTCCCTTGAGGGGAATAGAAGGAGGTGGCCAACCTAATGATCGTTGGAAATTCGTTAGCCACTCTCCTCAATCTATCCTTCACCCCGCAAGCGACTAGCTTCAGTCTTCCAAAGCTCTCGCTTTGCCTTCTCAGGGGAGGAGGCAGATATTCCTTGCAAATCCTTACCTTGCATTTCGGAATTGTTAACTCCACATGAAAAAACTATTACCTCTTGCGGCTTTGCTCGCCCTGTCATCTGTTGCTTTCGGTCAGACATTCAACGGCGGCGGCGGCGCTATCCAGGATAATCAAACGCTCGATATCCCCATCAATGTGAGCGGCTTATCACCGGCTACCATCGACACGATCAACTTCGGACTGGAACAGGTTTGCATCAACCTGGCGCATACCTGGGATGGCGATCTGACCATCAGTATCGAAGCGCCCGATGGAACAACAACGATCCTTGCAGCTGCGGTAGGAGGCGATGGCGATGATTTCACCAACACGTGTTTTCGCTACGATGCTGCTACTTCCATAGGTGCCGGATCACCGCCTTTTACCGGAACGTTTCGCCCTACCGGACAAATGGGACTCGTAAACAACGATCAAAACGGCAACGGAACGTGGTACGTGCATGTTTCCGATGGCTACGGAGGCGATGAAGGCAATGTGATCAGCTGTTCGGTAACGTTCGGCTCCGATCCGGCCGGCTACTTTGATTTTTCAGAATCCGATCTGCCGATTGTTATGATCAACACCAATGGTCAAACCATTCAGGACGATCCGAAGATCATGGCCGATATGGGCATCATCTGGAACGGCGAAGGCAATCGAAACCATACAACCGATCCGTATAATGCATACGATGGAAAGATCGGGATCGAAGTGCGCGGAAATTATTCCGCTTCGCTGCCGCAGAAACCGTTTTCGCTGGAGCTGTGGGATGTGAACGGAAACGACATCAAAGCGCCGCTGCTCGGTATGCCCGAAGAAACCGACTGGCTGCTGCTGGCCAATTACAACGATAAATCGTTTGCCCGCAACGTGCTACCGTTTCACCTGTTCGATTCCATGGGCTATTATGCCGTTCGTTCCCGCTTCGTGGATGTGGTGATCGACAACGAATACCGCGGCATTTACCTGCTGGCTGAAAAGATCAAGCGCGATTCGAACCGGATTGATGTTGCAAAGCTCGAACCAACGGAGATCAGCGGCGTCGATGTAACCGGCGGCTATATTATCAAGATCGATTACTGGAATAATGAAGATTCCTGGCAGTTGTCGCACAGTCCGATCGGCTACCCGGGACTCGACATCCACATGGTGTATTATTATCCGAAACCGGAAGAGATCGTTTTACAGCAGCAAACGTACATCCAGGCCTTCATCGACGGATTCGAAGATGCACTGTACGGCCCGGAATTCGACGATCCGGTGCTGGGTTACCGCCAGTTCATCCATACACCATCGTTCATCGATTATTTCATCATCAGCGAGGTGACACGGAATGTGGATGGCTACAAGAAAAGCCGCTTTTTCTATAAAGACAAGGACCACAACGACGGCACGTACCGCAAGCTGAAAGCCGGACCTGTCTGGGATTTCGACTGGGCACTGAAAGACATTGATTGGGGCTCGGAAGACGGTTCGGGCTTTATGTACGGCCTTGTTGACCAGGATGTGCACGCGCCGGGCTGGTATATCCGCCTGTTGCAGGATCCTGCTTTTGCCGATGAGCTGCGCTGTCGTTACGAAGATTTGCGTCGTGGTTTGCTGAGTGAGAATTACCTCTATGGAAGGATCGATTCGGTTGCAAACGTGGTAGCTGAAAGCCAGGAGTGGCATTTCAATGTCTGGGGAAATTTAGGCCAGGCAACAGGTACGCCGGAAGTGCAAGCGCCGAGTCAGACGTATGCCGAAGAAGTGCAGCGTTTGAAAGACTGGCTCGACCGCCGGCTTACGTGGCTGGATGCAAACATGCCGGGCACACTGAACGGCTGCAGCATGACCGGATTGGACGAGCTTTCCGAGAGCCCGACACTGGTTGTTTATCCGAACCCGTTTGCAGGAACAATCAACATCGAATGGCCATCGGGCGATCTGTACGGCTGCCGGTTAGTGCTGCGCGATCAATCCGGCCGGATTTTCCGGGAAACGCTCATTAACAGCGATCAGCTTTTGGGCGACACCTTCAGTTTTTCCGGTCTGGAAGGATTGGCACAAGGCATTTATTTCGTCGAGCTTTCGCGCGGCGATGAAAAACGGGTGCTGAAAGTAGTGAAGTAAATACATCGTTTTTTGCTGAAGAGAAACTGAAACGGGTCATTCAAAAACTGTAGTGGCCTGTTTTGGGATATTTATTCAATATTTTGACCTGAATTTGTAATTGCCACTTATGAAACGACCAACTATGAACTACTCATGACTTAACGTCTGTTCAACCCTATTCTCCGCATACCATTTCATTAATAAATCCAGGCAATCCATCCCGGGATCGCCTCTGCTAACTATTTCAGCTATTTACAATTGCGGAAAGGCAGCTCAAGTCAAGGCCCTTCAATTCATGAAAAAATAAAGTCAACAAATACACAGCGGAACCCGAAAAGCTTATAGAGTAGGGCCTATTAAATCTGATTAATCATGAAAAAAATTAACCAATTACTTACCATTTCGGCATTCGTTTGCGCAGCTTCCTCTGCCAATGCTCAGCAGATTACCGGATCATCCCTTTTCTCACCAACTGCTGGTGGCGCCAGAATCCTTTCTGCCCAGGGAAATACCGCTGCCAATCCGGCAATCGGATTTCAATCCAGTGTTTCAACGATAGGTACTGCCGAAAATGACGGTGGAGGTGGAAACGGGATTTTCAGACCTTTGGCAAATACCATGGCATTTTCAACTACGAGTCTCGAACGCATGAGAATCACCGGAGGTGGAAACATCGGAATCAATACACAAAGTCCATTGATGAAGCTGCACGTACACAACGGCGGTATTATGATCTCCGGAGCCACACCAAGCTATGGCGGACCTCAGTTGGTATTCACCGACAACGTGTCTACAACACCTAACGGCCAGTGGGCCATCGAATATATGTCGACAGCAACAGGGCGCCCGAGTGCCGGCCTGAACTTCTGGAAACCGTTTGGCAGCACCGGTGGCTTCAAAAATTACACACTGTTCCTCCGTAACGACGGAAAAGTATTCATGGGTGCAACCGACGACAATGCCGATGCTAATTTCTGCGTATCGGCTGCAGCGGGAAGCTACCGACTGTACGTGAACGGCGGTATCCTTACCACCAAAATCAAAGTAGCCAACTACTGCTCGACTAACTGGGCGGATTATGTTTTTGCCGATGATTATCAGCTGATGAAGCTTTCGGAGCTGGAACTGTACATCCGTACGCACAAACACCTGCCGAATATTCCTTCTGCAACAGAAATCGAACAGGAAGGTCTGGATCTCGCACAAATGTCTGCTTTGCAGATGGAAAAAATCGAAGAGCTGACTTTGTACCTCATCGAAATGGAAAAACGAATGGCGCAATTGCAGGCAGATTATGAAGCATTGAAAGCTCAGATGGCTGCTCAGGGTTCTAACTAATACTACCGCACAATATGAGAACGAAACAACTTTTGGGCATCCTGATCGTACTGGTTGGGTTTGTCCGGGAAGCTTCGGGGCAGATCAGTGAAGGTGGTACTCCTTATAGTTTTACCAACACATTACCAGCCCCGGCGACCCATAACATGAGCGTAACCATTACCGCTCCTGAATACGAGCTCTTAACCGATACGCTCGACGGCGATACCATCATCACCTACGAAAATCCGATCATCGGACAGCTCTTCCCGACTGCCCTCGCTCCGTCAACACATGGAACGTGGACAACGCTGGCGAATGGTGACCGAATCTGGCGGTTAAAAATAAACTCGAACACCGGAGCCTATATGATGCTGGTCTTCAATGACTTTTTCCTGCCGGTCGGTACGACCTTGTTCGTCTATTCGGCAGACCAAAGTCAGGTTTTGGGAGCTTTCACCAGTGAAAACAACAATCCCGGAAACACGTTCACAACCACGCCGCTACGGGGAAATTCCTTGATACTGGAATACTATGAGCCATCGTATGTTACGCAGGACGAACACCTGGGCATTCAATCCGTAGGACTTGTTACCAGTACGTACACCGATGCGCTCACCAAGGGATTTGGCGATTCGCAGAGCTGCATGATCAATGCCAAATGCTCGTCCTACGAAGGCTGGTGTAACGAGCGTCGTTCGGTAGCACTCGTTATCATTATGAGAAGCGATAATATGATGGGCTTGTGTACCGGAACCCTGGTAACGAACGAGCGCCGTGATGGCAAGCCGACCTTTTTGACGGCATTTCATTGCCTGGATGAAAATGACAACAACAGCATCAGCTCGTCCGAACAAAGTCAGATCCAGGAATGGCTGTTTATCTTTAACTACCAGAGTGCCGACTGCAGCAATCCGTCGACAGAGCCCACCCAGTCGTACTCCATATCTGGCGGAACCTACCTGGGCTCACATAAAACGACTGATTATGCGCTGATTCAGCTATTCAACAAGCCGCCGAAAAATTACAATTCCTTTTACGCAGGCTGGAGCAATGACGCGGATAACATGACCGAAACAGGTGTGGACATTCACCATCCTAAGGGAGATATCAAGAAAATCTCTGAATGGGAGAAGAAGACGTCACTCCTGCCGAATTACTGGCGTGTAAAATACACCGCGGGTAGCACGCAGCCGGGATCTTCTGGCTCTGCCCTCTTCAACAACTCCGGTTATATCGTCGGGCAGCTGAAAATGGGACAGGCTGAGTGTGATAATAACAAGTCGGATTATTTCGGCAAGTTTCACAAATCGTGGGAAAATCATGGACTGAGAGGCTTGCTGAATCCGAACGGATCTTCCTCCACTTATATTTCCACTATGAGCGGCGACGAGACCTGTAAAGAAAACTGGCTGTTTACAAGTGGTTCTGATTTGCATACCAGTGCCAATGTCACCTTTGCCAATATGGCCAGCCTCGGAACACGGCAATACGACGGTGTTTACAATGCCAAGAACACCATTGTGGCGCAAAGTGTCACCATCCAGGCGTCAACTACTGTTTCGTTTGAAGCGGGCAAGGAAGTCGTACTGGAACCGGGATTCTATGCGGTAGACGGCAGTAATTTCATTGCTAAAATCGGCAACTGCGAGAGAGGCTGTGGCAACGGTTTCAAAGCTACTTCAGCCGAAGAGCCGGAAGAAACCATGGTCATTTTTGACGGACCAGCATCTGAGCCAAGCTGGACGGATCGCGAAGGAGCTTCCGGTTTTGATAACGAAGTTGTTGTTTATCCAAACCCGAACGACGGCCGTTTCAACATTGAAATCCCTTTCAGCGATCGCGAAGTGCTGGCGGTTCGAATTACCACTCAGGTCGGCGAAATGGTTTATGAGACCTATACGTTCGACGGTAAAGAAATCCAGCTTTCCAACGCAAGTGCAGGTATCTATTTCGTTTCGGTTGTCACACAGGACAAAACCTTTACGCAAAAGATCATCATCCGCTGATAAGCGAATGAATATTCATGCAACAGGCCGCCCGTAATTGGGCGGCCTGTTGTGTTTGTGCCACTGCACTATCTGAAAATGATCCGGCTAAAACAGCAGATCGCGGATGTAATGATTGAGGTAGATCACCGAAGAATAGGTGGCTACAAAAGCGAAAAAGAAACCGTTCAACCCCATAAAAATGGCATTCAACAGGTGAAAGAAAATGCCGCAGCCAAGGAAAATGTAGACCACCATTGGCGGTGCGAATGGTACGACAATGAATGCCGTTTCGATCAGGATGATTTTCCAGCACAGGATTTTACACAACACCGGGCGATGGCGAAGATAAGCCCCCAGCCACGGATGTCCGTAAATACGGGCGCTCATAATGCCCGACATCGCCGTTCCGTTGCGCCATTTTTTTCCCATGATTTTATAAATGCCTGAAATCACATACGACGCAACGGCCTGCCCTCCGATGAACAGAATACAACATTCCATCGCAAACGAGCCGGGCGTGGTCATGTAAAAGAAGGTAATGCCCAGCAACAGGATAAGGTTCATCTGGTGGGCGCCGTCGAGCCCAAAGAGCGCGCGCATGCTGATAAATAAATGGATCAGCAGCAACAACAGCACCAACGGTAACAGGATTTCCGGCTGCCGCGTACCGTTGAGCAATAAAACCAGGATGGCAAAAGCAATGAGCATTCGCAGGACGAACAGCAGTCGAAAAGACCTGTGCGACTGGAAACGGCCTATTACTTTCCAGACAGGGCCGTTCATCGTTCGCAGGTTCGCATATTTCAATACTTCCCAACTCAGCAGACCGTTCCAGGCAAACAGCTGATTGCGTACAAGATCTTCAAGGGAAGCGATTATCAGACCGGTGCACAACAGGAACAAGGCCGGTTCGATAACGGGTTGGGTAATGATCCAGTCTATCATAAGGCATGTAATTCAGAAGTGAAAAGTGCATACGAAGGGTCCTGGTCGTAGTTTTCCATAATGAGAAACTGAACGCCACAGGATGCTTCTGTTTTATAGGTGCTGAGGTGATTCAGGATGAGCAGGTACGGAATGCTCATTTTGAGTCGTGCCTGCTTTTCTTCGGAAGAAGCATCTTCCATGATCAGCGTCGCGATGAGGTCGAAAAGGGTTTTCTTCAAACGCCTGTTGGGATTCCAGATAAAAGTCCAGTGACTCCGGAATTGATCCAGCTCAAACAATGCTTTCCATTCACCGATGGTTCCGTCCTCATACTGTAGTCGATACAACAGGTACAGGTTATTGACACCCGGTGTGGGTGCAAAAAAGTTCCATTTGGGCACGAGTCCGAAAAAATCAAAATTCCGCACAACCCAGTTTGTCCGATCGAAATGGTAACCGATCGTGATGATGAAGTATACCGCCAGCAATGACACGATAATACTATCGATGATGATGTGATACATAGTGAACGTGGATTAATATGAATGAACAGTGGACGTATCCGGAATCCCACAGGCGTTGAACCGATCGGGATTACATACCGAAGGACTCAAACACCGTGCGGCGCTGATTCAACAGCTCTGCGGCACTGGTGATTTTTCCGAGCTTGCGGATCGTTGTTGCCGGAAGCGAAACTTCAGCCAGCTTGTCGTGGAACGTGTTGCAGTTCCCGGCATGGGTAGCCAGCACGAAAACGATGATCAGTACCAGACACGCACCCGGTGATGCGGCTGACGCACCGATGTTGATCCCAAGCTGTGTTTCCGGAACGGCTTCGAGGGCTTCGATCTCAATTCTGCTCAGCTCCGGCTTCGTTTTCACGAGCAGGAATTCCACATCACCGCGCTCGTAAGGCTTGGCATGTTCGATGAGCTTGAAATCTTCGTCTTTCAGCTTACCACCGTTCCAGGCCATCAGCATCGAACCGTAAGGCAGATCTCCGACCAGGGCTACATTAGCGAGCAGGTTTTTGGTTCCGTAATTCAGGTCGTAGTAAGCCGGCGAATCGATCAGCTTGTCAACAACCGTTTCTACAGAAACGACCTTGCGACGTGCCACTTCCTTGTCTACTTCGGCGCTCAAACGCTTCAGTGTTTTCACATCACCGGTGGCATAAGCCTGTTCGAGCTTGCCCAGCATATCGTCGCCTTTTTTGGCGGCTAGCAGCATAACGGAGCCTTTGACCGGTTTCAGCGAGTAATGTTCCCTTTCATCCGGAACGTCGCTGGTGATAATTCGTACCGAAGCCGTTTTCGGTAATCGCTTGTGCTTGTCGGCATTGATCCGACGCACATGAACATGATAATCAGCTTTACTGAACTGATCATAAATGCTCTTTCTCAAACTGTCGAGATTTTTCATTTGTGAATAGTTTAAAATTAGACTACTAAAGTAGTGTGGAATTAAACAGCTCACAAGCGTACAAACCCGGAAAAAATGACCGTATTTATACGCTTTAACATACTTATTACTGGATAGTTAGACTATTTTATACAGTCGCTTTTGTTAATCTGGAAAAATCGGGGCTGTTTGAGAGAACTACTAGTTAGCTTTTTGATGGAGGATTTGAAGATATTGGTTTAGTTTTATGGTAAATCCAATCTGTAAAGATCTAACCATTTTAAAAGCAAAGCTATATTGTCACTATCCAAATTTGTAGCACTTCCTCCAAACGTGTGTACGCCTACTATGATCTTCTTCCCATTTTGATTAACCCAAATTGGAGAACCACTATTGCCTGTATATGTATCTAATTGATGGCTAAAAGACTTACCATGAACACCTCTGCAAATATCGTATTGTGATGTTAAGAAGTCTCCGGCGAAGCCGTACTCTTTATCTGCTGGATATCCGGACACGTTCAAAGTATCCCCAACATTTAATGAGTAGGTTGAATCAAGGACAAAACATAATGGAATTACATCAGATTCTATCTTCAATGAATCCGGCAATACGATTACACCGAAATCATATTTAATTCTTTTGTTCTTCTTTTGCGAGAAAGAATATTTGGGATGTGTTTTTATTGATTGGTTGCAATTGGATTCACCAGATATATTTATGCTTCCAAAAGGAGTTATATCATAATATTTTCCTGGAATTATTGTGATATGATTTACTCGACTCAACCGTGGAGAATAAATGTTATGCGCAGCAGTGAGTATGATATTGGGGGCGATAATGAATCCTGTAGATAAAAACCAATCATCATTTCCAAATAAGCGATCTCTCGAGATATGAAGGAAACAAATATTATTATAGGGGCAAATCGTCGTCTCTTCGATCGTATCCAATTTCGACGGAAGCTGCCCAAAAGAAGGTGTTGTTATGACAACAAGTAATAAACTAAAAATCTTTTTCATAGTATCAAATGATTGGTTATTAGCTTCAAATCCAAACTACTGATCAGATAAACCACCGTGTTAATACGGTATTTTGAACGTAGATGAAGCAAAACTATAACTATCTAACTAGTAATTAATGACCGGAAACGGGGATTTCGAGATCACTGAATACAGTGATGGAGCAATGCTTCGACACCGATTGTGACAGTGTGAGTGTGAAGAGCAAAAGAAAGAGTCCACCGCGGCGGACTCTTTCTTTTGCTTTCCAGGGCATTTATTTTCTACCTAAGCGTATTGAATGACCAGCTCCGGCCGGTGTTCCATATCGGGCAGGTCGCGCTTGTCGACCCAATTCACGTCGCCGACGTTCCGGAAGACGTACATCCGTCCGGTATACATTCCGCTAAGTGTAAGCGGTTGTTGGGCAACCAGTTTGACCTGTACAGAGCCTGTCATTCCGCTTGTATTTCCACCCGAATAGGCCGTTCGTTGCTGATTACAATTGCACATGATTATTGAAAGTGTTTGTTAGTGATTTTCTCCAACAGGATGGATGCACCCGAATAAAACAGGCACAAGAGGATCAATTCCTTTACATCTGTGGTTACCAGGAATGCTGCGGCCAGACCGATCCAGACGCTCAGGCAATAGAAGCAGTCCATCAGCTTACCGAAAAACGATTGACCGGCCAGTTTCCTGACTTTGATCACCACGTCGAACGGTCCGTCTTCCATGCTGATCAGGTGCGTAACACGCCAGACAACGATCAGCAGCACAAGGTATTTTTCAAAAGCATCCATAGGATAAAGAAACGAAAGTTGCAGGAAAAATCCCTGCAACTTTCAGTCTGTTATGGCTTAATTTATTTATCTCGCAGACAGATATTGTAGGACCATGGTGCATGGTGACCAACGCTCTGACTATTGACAATGGTCTTATCCCAGGCATTGAGTACAACCGCTCCGCACGGATGCGAGCTGGCTGTTGTCGGAATACTGAACGTCGATGAGATATTCGTCGTGCCCGACTGACCGCCACCCCAGGTAGATGCCAACGACCAATGACTGATGTGGAGATCGCTGACGCTGAAGCTGCCGGTAATCGTGTCGCCCTTCTTGAAGTTCGTACAATCGCCGCCGTCGTTCACTGTGAGCGAGATAGTCGGTGCAATATTGTCCATCTGGATCGTTTTGCCGAATACGCCCGGAACGGTATCGACTTCGAGCTCGATGAGCAGCTTGTCGTTTGTTCCCGGTGTGAAGCGCGACAGCACATTCAGTGTATTCTTATCCGGATCGAGGAAGTGGTAGTAACCATCCGGATCGATCGCCTGCGTCGTGAACTGAACCCATGGCGCATGCGGCAGGTAGCCCACTACGACAAAGGAATCGGTTGCATAATGCGTTGCCATCGTATTCAGGTTGGTGATGCGCACACGGTAGCGGTAACCCGGGAAGGTCGGACCGTTCAGCACGATCGTTCCACCGAATGGAGCGCCTGTTGGCACCGGATGACCGTTCATGGCAAAGAAAGAACCAGATGTCGTAAGACCCGAACTGTCGTCTACGTGCGATACGTCGATACCACCGATGATGTTGAACAGCGGAATGACTTCTCCCGGTTGGATCACAAAGCCCGGCTTGATCTGGATGTGTGCATCCACGCGGTTTCCGTAGAATTCCAGCTTGTCGGGATTGGTTGTCGAAGGCGGAACATTCCATGAAAGCACACCACGTACACGAACGATATTCGGCTGTGTACACAGTTTGCGGTAATGCGTTGCATTCAGCGGCAGGGAAACGCTGTAGCAAAGACTGTCGCCTTTCATTTGAATGTCGTGTACGTTCAGCTCAACGGTGTTGAGGTACTGCCACTGGCACTGATCTTCCCAGTCGATCCAGAACGAGATGTATTCCTTGCTTCCCGGATCGCACAAATCACCGCTATAGCCCAGGTTCTTTTTCAGACGAATGGTAGCTACCAGGCTTTCGGTGTTGTAGTCGAGACCAATGCATTCCAGCTCTTCGTAATCTACGTTCGCTTTGGATGTATCGATCGGGAAGGGAATACTGAACTTATCAATCAGGTCGCTGACATTGATCTTGGCGATGTTCAGGGTTTCTTTTTGCAGCATCGTGATCTCAGACGATGGGTATTTCACCATTTTCTGCACCGTTTTATAGGCAAAACGACTGGCCGGCACTTTCAGCTTCTCGGATTTCTTGATGAAATCAGCCAACAGTTCGTGTTTTGGCTGCGGTTTCAGCTGGTTGATGTCGATATTTCCAATTTCGAGAACCTGCTGCGTTGTCAGGTGCGGGAAGTCTGTTGCCAATTGCAGGTAATCAGCGATATCGATGTTTTCGATCGGCCACGGAATGGTGAACTTGATCGGTTTGAGCTGTACATCTCCGTCGAGAACACTTCCCCAAACCGGCTGCCAGTTTGGTGCATCGGCCGGTGGTTCGTTCTCCCACGAGAGAATCGCGCGCAGGGTCGGTAAAACCGGGTTGGCGCAGAAGGAAATACGCTGCGTTTTTTTCTTCAGGGTCGCAACGTATTTCAGCGGGAAAATGGATTTCCCCTGGCAATCTTTTTCTTCAGGAATGTCGTGTACGTTGACCGCAACACTACCCTGATCGATGAAGCCTGCTCCATCGTGAAAATCGAGGTAGAAACGCACGTATTCGAACGAACCTGATGCACACAATGTGCCGGAATAACCTGATGGTTTGTTGATGGAAAAAGTCGCTTCCATTTCCGTCGTGTCGGGATTGTAACCCACGCAGGTAAGCTGCTCGTAAGTCGGATTGGAAATGATCTTCAGGTTCGCCTTCAGTTTACTGCCCGGAATGTTCCCGAAATAGTTCGGGTTTTTGGCCAGCATGAAGTGAAAATGTGTCCGCTCTTGGGGAATGGCGGCCACAACGTTTTTCAAACGCTCTGGTTTTTTCATTGTGAATAGTTTAAAAGTTAGACCGCTAAAGTACACCAGAAATTAACAAGCGGCAAGCGTAGAAATACGGAATTTTCTGTGCGTATAAATACGTTTAACTAACTGAAATCAGCGTATTTACACAGTGTTATGAGTACGTTATTTGTAATTTAAGATCTGACACTTCAGGATGTCAGGATTTTAGGACTTCAGGAGAGGTTTGGGTGCAATGTTAGAAGCGATTGAGCTCGCTTTCAACGACAATTCCACACACTCGTACCTCACACCTGTCTGCCGCCAGGCAGGCTCGTTCCTGAAAAGAATAAAGAGTAGGTCGCCTCAATTGATTTACGTCCAGATCGAAAATCGTGCCTTTAATTCTTAAATCAACATGACGATCCAAACATCATTCTCATTCTGTTTCTCATTCTGAAAAAAATAATGGCTGAAGAAAGAATGAGATTGAGAGTGAGAATGAAGACAAAAAAATAACGGCTGCGAAGAATCTTCACAGCCGTTATTTTTTTGTACCCGAGGCCGGGATCGAACCGGCACTCCCGAAAGAACAGGATTTTGAATCCAGCGCGTCTACCAGTTCCGCCACTCGGGCATTTCGTCGGACGGCTGCAAAATTAGGGAATAAAATCAATTTAACAATGGCTACACTATAAATCAACACAATCAACAGCAGATACCGTTTATAACATACTCAGACCCAATCGCCAAAACGGCGAATTGTCCGTATAGAAAATGAGTACTTTGCTCCGTAATTGTTATACTCTCCACAATGACAAGAACGACTACTTTTTCTCTTATGAACGCATGCAAGCTGATGTCAGTCCTGATTTTGCTGCTGTTGACCGTTCCCCGGACAATGGCCCAGGGCGATGATTGTTTCAGCGCCATTCAGCTCCAGAATCTCACCAATTACTGCTCCACTACCGGAGACTTCAACAACGTAGGCGCATCGCCCAGCGGCACGGCCATTCCTCCCTGCTGGACAACTGCCGGCCCCTATTCCGATGTCTGGTTTTCATTCGTAGCCATTGGGACGGAAGCATTGATCGCTATCAACGGAACGACTATGGATCAGCCGCACATCGCACTCTACAGCGGCGACTGCAATAACCTTACGCAGCAGGGCGTTGCCTGCACCAACGGAATCGGTGGGATCCAGACCGCACAGATCTTCGACAACCAGCTGATCCAGGGAAATACCTATTATATCCGTATCGGAACAACAGTCGCACAGGAAGGGACTTTTCAGATCTGCATCAACAATTTCACTCCTCCCGTACAGGCAACTGCCGATTGCGACGGTGCCGGAAAATTGTGTACCAAAGATCCGCTCAGCGTAGCCAACCTGGCCGGCGGTGGCAACAATACGAACGAAAACGCCGGTTCCTGCGTTCCAAGTCCTTTTACCGAAACGAATTCCGTGTGGTACACCTGGACCTGCGCCGATGCGGGTACGCTGACCATGGACATCATCCCGGCCAACCAACTCGACGATATCGATTTCATCGTTTTCCAGCTCAACACACCCGATCCTTGCGGACCACGAGCCATCATTCGCTGCACGGCGGCTTCCTGCATCAATGCGCAGGGCAGCACGGGTCTGAATGCCGCTTCCGTCGATATCACCGAAGCGCCGGGTTGCCCGTGGGGATCAGATGCCTATTTACAGCAATTGAACATGACCGCCGGAACGAGCTATGCCATTCTGATCATGAATGCTTCAGCCGATAACGGTTTTACCATCAACTGGGGCGGAACGGGAACGTTTGTCGGGCCGGAAGCCCATATTACCAGTCCGTCGCTTGCAATCTGCACAGGAACAGCGGTAACACTCGATGGCAGTACATCGGAAAATTATGCCAGCCTGGAATGGAATTTCGCCAACGGACCGGGTTCGCCGGCAGCAGCAACAGGTCCCGGGCCACATACCGTAACGTATGAAGAACCCGGAACCTTTACGGCCATTCTGAATGCTGCCGATGCCGCTGGTTGTACTTCTGTCGCGTCGGTCAATATCACCGTAACGGAAACCACCACACCGACCTTCGACGCCATCGGTCCATATTGCCTGGATGAGCCTGCTCCTCCGCTTCCGGCAGCTTCCACCACCGGTATTACCGGAACGTGGTCGCCTTCGGTTGTCAGCACCGCAGCAATTGGCACCAGCAACTATACGTTCACACCCGACAACGGCGATTGCGTGACCACCGCCACGGTCAGCGTTACGATCAATCCGCAGGTTGTTCCTTCATTCGACCCGATTGCAGCAATCTGTACGGGCGCTGTTGCTCCCGATCTGCCGGAATCTTCTCTCAACGGAATTGAAGGCACGTGGTCGCCTGCAGTCAGTAATATCACTTCCGGGTCTTACACGTTTACACCGGAAGCCGGCTCCTGTGCCAGCGAGCTTACGATCAACGTCACCGTTCATCCGCTGCCTGTAGTGGAAATCTCGAGCAACGGCCCTGTCTGCGCAGGTGATACACTTCAGCTCATGGCCAATACTTTCGCAGGCGGAGATTATGTGTGGAGCGGCCCCGGATTGTTTCATTCAAACCTGGAAGATCCGACGCGGCCATTCGTTGGACTGAGTCATGGCGGAACCTATACATTACAGCTCACCGACGCAAACGGCTGTACAGGGCAGGCCTCCATCGATGTCCTGATCAACGGACCAACTGCGGCCTTTACGGCCAGTGAAACGGAACTCACGCAGCTGAACACGGAAGTCACTTTTTACAACAATTCCGAAGATGCGATTGCTTATCAGTGGGATTTTGGTGACAACGGAACGAGCAACGCTACTGATCCGGTGCATACGTTTGCAGAAACGCCGGGCAATTACAACGTGATCCTGGTCGCGACGGATGAAAACGGCTGTACCGACGAAGCCCTGTTAACGATCGTCGTCAGGGAAGATCAGATCATTTATGTGCCGAATGCCTTCACGCCCGATGGCGATGAGTTCAACAACGAGTTTAAACCGATCGTGGCAGAAGGATTCGACCTGTATAGCTACACATTGCTGATCTACAACCGCTGGGGCGAAGTGATCTTCGAATCGATGAACACCGAAACTGCCTGGGATGGAACGTATCACGGTCAGGCGGTTCAGGAGGGAACTTACACCTGGACCATTCGTGTTAAAAACCGTACGGAAGATAAATTCAACACGTACAACGGTCATGTGCTTGTGATCCGATAGTTAATTCCCACACTATCAAGAGCAATTTGTTCATAAGAATCAACTATTAGCTGAATTTTATTGTTACAAATTGTGAAATAAAACACATTTTTGTGTCGCAAATCCTCATTTCCATCTCCAACCGTTGTATTTATGACAACTTATAAAGACACTACATTGCACATGAAAGCCTCTCTCCAGGTGAGTAAAGCATTAAATACCTTCCTCTTATTACTTTGTCTGCTGATTACTCTACAGTCAAAGGCCCAGGGTGACAATTGCGATAACGCGCTTCCGCTGCTGAACCTGTCGAATTTCTGCTCCAACCAGGGGCAATACACCAACGTCGGATCTACGCCAAGCGCCTTTCCTGCTGCTACCTGCTGGACAGGCAATCCTTTGGAAGATGTCTGGTTTACGTTCGTAGCGATCGGAACGGATGTATTGATTTCGGTCAACGGCAATACGATCACGCGTCCGCGTATTGCTTTGTTTACCGGTAGTTGTTCCGGAACACTGAACCAGCTGGGAAACGGCTGCACGAATGGAACAGCGGGCTCACCGGATGCCCAGATTTATCTCGGAGGATTGGTGCAGGGAACCACGTATTACATTCGCATCAGTACCATTGCCGCAGACGAAGGAACGTTTCAATTGTGTATCAACAACTATATTCCGCCGGTATCAGCTTCGGCCGACTGCAGCGGAGCGGGAAAGCTGTGTAATAAAAATCCTGTCAGCGTAGCCAACTTAAGCGGTGGCGGAAGCAACGTCGATGAGCTCAATGGCGTGTCGTGCTTTACTTCTTTCGGTTTCGCCACTCCTGAATCCAATACGGTCTGGTACACCTGGACCTGCGCTACTGCCGGAACGCTTACTATGGACATTGTGCCGGCCAACCAGACTGAAGATCTGGATTTTGTCATTTTCAGGCTGAACACGGCCAATCCCTGCGGGCCACGCGTGCCTATTCGCTGCAGCGCCACGGCATTCATCAATGCCCAGGCCAGTACTGGCATGAACGCCACTTCTGTCGATACGGAAGAAGGGCTGGGTTTCCCTCCTGGAGCCGATGCCTATGTCCAACAGATCACCATGACCGCCGGAACGAGCTATGCCATCCTGATCTTAAACGCATCAACGGCCAATGGTTTTACCATCAGCTGGGGTGGAACCGGAACGTTTGTCGGACCGGAAGCCAACATTACCAGCAACGCATTATCGGTATGCCTCGGAACAGCTGTAACACTCGACGGCAACACATCGACCAACTACACCGGCCTGGACTGGAATTTCGCTAATGGTCCGGGCAATCCATCATCGGCAACAGGTCCTGGGCCACACACAATTACATACGATAACCCGGGAACTTACACAGCCATCCTCAACGCTACCGACGCGGGCTGCATCTCAACGGAATCCGTTATTGTGACCGTCAATGCTCCGGAAACGGCCACCTTCAACCAGATTGGACCGCTATGCGAAGGAGTTGTCCCACCAACACTTCCCGCAACGTCTACCAACGGCATTACCGGAACATGGTCACCGAATGTGATCAGTACCACAACGCTCGGCACTACAACTTATACTTTCACACCCGACAACGGGCAATGCAGCTTCACAACGGCCACCATGGATATCACGATCAACCCGAACGTGGTCCTCACATTTGCCGATGTTCCCGCCTTTTGCCAGGGCACGGCTGCTCCATCCTTTCCGACACAAACCAGCGCACCCGTTATCCCGGGAATGTGGTCGCCGGGAACCATCGCCAACAGCGCTTCGGGCAGCTATACCTTTACCCCAAGTGCCGGACAATGTTCTTCGCCCGCAAGCATCAACATCACGGTCAAACCACTTCCTGTTGTCGACATTTCGAGCAATGCGCCCATCTGTATCGGAGAAACATTGACGCTTTCGGCCAACACGATCGACGGCGGAATCTACGACTGGAGTGGTCCGAATGCTTTTGTCGCCACCACCGAAGACCCGATCCTGCCGAACGCAACTCTCGCAGATGCCGGAACTTATACCTTGCAAATCACCGACACCAGTGGCTGCGTTGGTGAAGCTTCCATCGACGTCGTGATCAATTCACCCGTTGCGCCTGTATTGGAGCCTGCGGGACCTTTTTGCAATCTAAACACCACTAACATAGGGCTTTCGGCTGATATTCCGGGTGGAACGTGGACTGGAAACGGTGTGACCGATCCCAACGGGATTTTCGTACCGAATACAGCCGGCGTGGGCACACATACGCTGACTTATGTGCATACACAAGGCTGCGGTGGCTCGGCTACCATGGACATTGTCGTGAATGCCGAACCGGATGCCAATTTCACGGCCGATACGCTGGCAGGCTGTGCACCACTGACCGTGCACTTTACTTCCAATCCGAATGTAGACGCCGCCGTGTGGAATTTCGGTGACCAGAACCAGGCCACTACCGTTGGTTCAGCCGACCATACGTATGAGCACTCAGGGCAATACACCGTTACGCTGACCAATACGCTGAGTGGCTGTTCAACGACCAATTCCGTTACCAATTTCATTACGATCTATCCTGATCCGGTTGCCGACTTCGATGCCAGCAGCACGATCCTTACACAGGTGGAAACCGAAGTTTCGTTCTACAATAATTCGGAGAACGCAGTTGCCTACCATTGGGATTTCGGTGATGAATCCAGCAGTACAGCAGTCGATCCGACGCATATCTATCCGAAGGCACCTGGAAGCTATACCGTCATGCTGATAGCCGTTAGCCCGGATGGCTGCATCGATCTGGCCACTTTAGCTATTGTGGTGAAGGAAGAACAGATCATCTATGTTCCGAATTCCTTTACACCCAACGGCGATGGTTTCAACAATGAATTCAAGCCCATACTGGCTGAAGGATTTGATCTCGATAACTATACGCTGCTCATCTACAATCGCTGGGGTGAAGTCGTTTTCAAAACAACCGATACCAACGAGGGCTGGGACGGCACTTATCATGGCAGCCTTGTTCAGGATGGTACGTTTACATGGACAATACGTGTAAAAAACCGTACAGACGATGAGTACAATACGTACAACGGTCATCTGATCCTGGTTCGGTAAACCGCCCCTGTTTTCTGGTGATACAGCTTTCTGATGTTGGTAAACACCTCATCAGCAGGTCGCTTTGTTGATAATATCTTTTCCCACAGAGTGTGCGAAAAAGCAACCATTGTCAAAAAAAAACGTATTTTGTTCGTTAATCGTTAAACTTGCTACAGATGACGAACTATGAGAACGCCCCGCTCAGATCGACCTGTCATATTTTATTAAAATCACTCCTCCTATTCAGCCTGTTTATTTCCTTTCAATCGAGAGCCCAGGGGGATAACTGTGCGGATGCGCTTCCACTGACAAGCCTTTCCAATTTCTGCTCAACCGCAGGTCAATATACCAATACAGGATCGACACCCAGCGGTTTTGGTGCAGCCACCTGCTGGACAGGAAGCCCACTCGAAGACGTCTGGTTTTCCTTCGTGGCCATTGGAACGGATGTATTGATATCCGTCAACGGAAACACCATTATGCGTCCGCGTATCGCTATATATACCGGTAGCTGCTCCGGAACATTGAATCAAATGGGAGCCGGCTGTACGAATGGCACAGCGGGTTCACCCGACGCCCAGATCTACGTAGGCGGATTGGTACAGGGAACAACCTATCTGATCCGGATCAGTACCATCGCATCGAACGAAGGGACCTTTCAATTGTGCATCAACAATTACACACCTCCGACCTCCGCTACAGCCGATTGCAACGGTGCAGGAAAGCTCTGCAATAAGAATCCTGTCAGCGTGGCGAACCTGAGCGGTGGCGGCGCCAACCCGAATGAAAATAATGGAACGTGTATTTCCGGGCTGTTCATCACCGAGTCCAATTCCGTTTGGTATACCTGGACCTGCGCCACTGCCGGAACGCTCACCATGGATATTTTGCCTGCCAACCAGACCGACGACATCGATTTTGCGCTTTTCCAGCTCAATACAACCAATCCCTGCGGCCCACGGACATTGATCCGATGTACGGCTTCGTCCTGTACAAATGCCCTGGCCAGCACAGGTATGAATGCCAGCTCGGTCGATGTAAGCGAAGGACTTGGCTGCGTGGCGGGAATGGATGCTTATGTGCAGCAGGTCAATATGACTGCCGGAACGAGCTATGCCATTCTCATTATGAACGCCAGCGCTGCCAACGGTTTCACCATCAACTGGGGCGGAACGGGAACCTTCGTCGGGCCGGATGCCAATATCACAGGTCCGAATCCACTGACGGTTTGTGCCGGATCGCCGATCGCACTGAATGGCAGTACATCGACCAATTACACCAACCTGAACTGGAACTTTGCCAACGGGCCGGGCTCGCCTTCGTCTGCAACCGGACCAGGACCGCATAATGTAACTTATCCGGGACCGGGAAGCTACACCGCGATCCTGAACGCTTCCGATGCCAATGGCTGTACATCAGTTGAAGCTGTAACTATTACAGTGACCGCACCGGTTACACCAACTTTCGCGGCCATCGGCCCCTTGTGCCAGGGTGCCACTGCTCCCATACTTCCGGCAACGTCTACCAATGGCATTTCAGGTACCTGGTCGCCATCCACCATCAGCACGGCAACTGCAGGAACCAGCACGTATACGTTTACACCCAATGCGGGCCAATGCGGAACAACGACGACGCTGAACATTACCATCAATCCGTCCGTCACGATCACCTTCGCAGCCATCCCGGCATTCTGTCAGGGAAGTCCTGCACCCGCTTTTCCGGCACAAACCAGCGCACCAACGATTCCCGGAACGTGGGCGCCTGCTGCAATCAGCAACACCGCTTCCGGCACGTATACTTTTACCCCATCAGCGGGCCAGTGTGCTTTGCAGGCAACAATCAGCGTAACTGTCAACGCACCTGTTACACCAACATTCCCTGTTATCCCGCAATATTGCGTGGGCGCGACTCCGGCAACACTGCCTACAACATCCACCAACGGCATACAGGGAACATGGTCGCCAGCAACGATCAGCACAGCCTCGGCAGGTTCTACCAATTATACCTTTACGCCTTCGGCAGGACAATGCGCCACACCGGTAACGATCACCGTAGTGGTAGGACCACCGGCAACGCCCACATTTACAGCCATCTCGGCGTTCTGTTCCGGAACAGCTGCACCGAGCTTACCCGGTACTTCCAACAACGGATTTACCGGAACATGGTCACCGGCTACAGTCAGCAATACCGCTTCGGGTACGTATACCTTCACACCTACTGCCGGTCAGTGTGCCACCAACACCACCATGAACATCACCGTGAATCCGACGCCGTCGATGACAGCACCGGCTAATGCAACTTATTGTGCAGGATCAACCGTTCCTGCATCGGCCTACAACAGCACACCGGCAGGAGCTACATTCGGATGGACCAACTCCAATACGGGCATCGGGCTTGGAGCTTCCGGAAACGGAAACACACCGGCTTTCACGGCAACCAACACAACAGGCACACCGATTTCCGGAACGATCACCGTTACACCGACCATTGGAACGTGCAGCGGAACACCGGTGAACTACACCATTACGGTCGATCCGCAAATCCTGCCGACATTCAACCAGATTGCCGACTTCTGCGCAGGAACGACAGCTCCGTTGCTACCGGGTACGTCTACAAATGCGGTCAGCGGAACCTGGTCGCCGGCTACGGTCAGCAATACGACATCCGGCACGTATACATTTACGCCAAACGCAGGTTCCTGCGCTACCACCACCACGATGACCATTAACGTCATTCAGCCAACTGTTCCAACTTTCAGCGCCATTCCGCCGCAATGTGTAGGTGCTACACCTCCGGCACTATCGACTTTATCGAACAATGGCGTTGCAGGAAGCTGGAACCCGGCCAATATCGATACATCCACAGACGGGCAAACCGTTTACACGTTTACACCCAGTGCGGGCGTTTGCGCAACGACGACGACATTGACCGTAGAAGTAGGTCCGCCGGCAACACCGGCCTTTACACCGATAGCTGCATTCTGTGCAGGTGAACCGGCTCCGGTTTTGTCCGGAACTTCCAACAATGCCATTACAGGAAGCTGGTCACCGGCCACAGTCGACAACATGAATTCGGCCACCTACACCTTCACACCAGACGCCGGGTTCTGTGCCGTTTCAACAACCATGGACATCACCGTTAATCAACCGGTTGTTCCGGCATTCACCCAGGTTGCTGCTATTTGTACCGGTTCAGCAGCCCCTGTTCTGCCAACGACTTCTACCAACAACATTACCGGAACCTGGGCGCCGGCCGTCAGCAACACCACTTCGGGAACGTATACTTTTACGCCGGAAGCAGCTGCCTGTGCAACGACGACCACGATGAGCATTACCGTGAATCCATTGCCAGCCGTGAACATTTCGAGCAACACACCTCTTTGTGTAGGTGATGCACTCAACCTCACGGCGAATACCGTTGCCGGTGGAACGTACGATTGGAGCGGCCCGAACGGTTTCGATTCGAACGACGAAGATCCGGTGCGACCAGCTGTTGCACTGAACGATGCTGGAACGTATACGCTGCAGCTTACAGACGGCAATGGCTGTGTGAATCAAGCTTCAACAAACGTCGTGATCAACGCGCCGGTTGTTCCGCAATTGACAGCGGTAGGACCATTCTGCAGTGAAAACAGCAACAGCATTCCATTAACTGCCAACATTCCGGGTGGAACCTGGAGCGGAACCGGTGTAACGAATCCGGCCGGAACATTCGTGCCAGCTACCGCAGGTGCCGGAACGCATACCATCACGTACACCCATACGCAGGGTTGCGGTGGAACGGCTACCATGAACATCGTTGTCAACGATGCTCCGCCGGCCAATTTCACAGCCGATATTTTACAAGGCTGCTCGCCGTTGACGGTACAATTCACTTCCGATCCGGGCATGACTTCTTCCGAATGGACTTTCGGTGACGGAAACGAAGCCAACAGCATTGGAGGTGCCACGCATACCTATCAGAATCCGGGCACCTATACCGTTACCCTGACCAACACGCTGAATGGCTGCTCGACGACCAATACCCTCACGAATTACATTACCGTTTTCGCCGATCCGGTGGCGGCATTCGATGCCAGCAACACCATTCTTACCCAACTGGAAACCGGCGTTTCCTTCTTCAACAATTCGAACAACGCCACAACCTACAGCTGGGATTTCGGCGACGGAACGACGAGTACGGCAACCGATCCGACGCATACGTATCCACAGGAAGCGGGCAGCTACACCGTGGTCCTGACAGCCATCAGCCAGGGCGGTTGTATCGATCAGGCGGCGCTGACCATCGTGGTGAAGGAAGACCAGATCATTTATGTCCCGAACGCTTTCACGCCCGACGGCGATGAATACAACAATGAATTCAAGCCGGTACTTTCGGAAGGATTTGACCTGTTCAACTATACCCTGCTGGTTTATAACCGCTGGGGCGAAGTGATTTTCGAATCGATGGACGCTGATATCGGCTGGGATGGAACCTATCATGGTAACCCTGTGCAGGAAGGTGCGTATACGTGGACAATCCGTGTGAAGAACCGCATGGAGGACAAATTCAACGTCTATAACGGTCACGTTATGGTACTCAGATAAGTATATAAACCAACACAATAACCCTATGAAAAAATACGTAGCAGAATTTATCGGAACCTTCTGGCTGGTGCTTGGAGGATGTGGAAGTGCCATGCTGGCAGCCGGTTTTCCCGGCGTGGGAATCGGGCTGGTTGGCGTTTCACTTGCTTTTGGCCTTACCGTGCTCACGATCGCCTATTCCTTCGGGCACATATCGGGAGCGCACCTGAACCCTGCTGTAACCATCGGACTTTGGGCCGGTGGCCGAATCGATGCGAAAGACATTTTACCGTACATTGTTTCGCAGATTCTCGGAGCCATTGCAGCGGCCGGCGTTTTGTACATCATCGTTACCGGAAACGGCAGTTCCATAGGTGATTTTGCCGCCAACGGCTATGACGATCATTCCCCCGGAAAATACAGCATGCTGGCAGCCATCGTGACAGAGCTCGTGATGACGTTCCTCTTCCTGCTGATTATCCTGGGAGCAACCGACGACCGTGCACCGAAAGGCTTTGCAGGTATCGCGATCGGTCTTGCGCTGACACTCATTCACCTCATCAGTATTCCCGTAACGAATACTTCGGTGAACCCGGCACGCAGTATCAGTCAGGCGGTATTTGTAGGCGACTGGGCCATGAACCAGCTCTGGCTCTTTATCGTGATCCCGATTGCCGGCGCCGCATTGGCCGGATTGATCTACCGGTATTTTAAAGCAGCTTAATTCGCATTGATACGAACAGCCCTTCGGTACGCCGTTGGGCTGTTTCCTTTTTGTTTCCGGAAGAACTTCGTCAGGTGGCTTTCGTCTGTGAAACCAAACTCGTAGGCTATTTCACTGACGCGTTTATCGCTGAACTGTAAGCGGTGCTCGATGAGCCGTGTCTTGTAATTGGAGATGTATTGCTGCATCGTTTCATTGGCGTGGCGCTTGAAATACGTCCCAAGATACGCGTTGGAAATTCCGAAATGCTCACTGATATGGGCCGCGCGCAGCTTGTCGGGACTGTAAATGTGCGCCTGGATGTATTGCAGGATGTCCATCGCCTTTTCTTCCATGCCGTTATTGAGATGAACCGGCAGGTATTTCATGATGTTGCGCGCCACAATCACAATAAGCGTATTGACCAGCTGCTTTACCAGCTCCTTTTTATACGGATCGTCGTTGCCCAGCTCGCGCAGGATGGCCGTGATCAGTGGCTTCACCAGCTCTTTGTCGGTTTGATTCCGAAGGATGCAGCCCGGCTGGTGATTGGCGTTTTGCAGAATGTATTCAAGGCGCTGAATGTTCTCTGAAAGCAAGCCGCCATTCCTGATGTAAATGTTGTTGAACCGCAGGAAAAAGAATTCCGTGGTCGTATCGATCTCGAACGAATGACAATCCTCGGGCGTGATCAGGAATAGATGTCCGGGATGGTAACGGAATTTGTTTTGATTGATGCATTGCTTTCCCGTACCACCGATGATATACACCAGCTCGAAAAAACTGTGCTGGTGATCGCTTTTCGGGCATTCGTTCAGCGTTTTGTGGACAATCGAAAACGGCTCGTGTAAATTCTCTCGCATCATAAAGGCAAATGTACAGGAATATGTAAAATATATACCGATATTATTCATTCAAATCGGTATAATTTTGACTTTATAAACAATCAGAACAATGAAAGCAATTATCTTACAGGAACCGGGACCAGCATCCACCCTGACTCTTACAGACATTCCGGCACCAACGATCCAGGACGGCGAAGTACTTGTACAAGTGAAAGCCATCAGTATTAATCCCGTTGATGTAAAAAGCCGTGCAGGAAAAGGCATCTACGGCCGGATCAAAGACGCCGGGACACTCATTCTTGGCTGGGACATTTCCGGCGTTGTCACGTCATCACGATCTGAGCTTTTTTCTCCGGGCGATGAGGTGTTCGGTATGGTCAACTTCCCGGGCCACGGAAAGGCTTATGCCGAATATGTTGCTGTTCCGGCTTCCCAGCTGGCACAGAAACCAGGAAACATCGATCACGATCAGGCTGCTGCCACTACACTGGCTGCATTAACGGCATGGCAAGCTCTCGTAACGAATGCGAAGATCAAAGCCGGCGATCGCGTACTGATCCATGCAGCTTCGGGTGGTGTGGGACATTTTGCTGTTCAGCTGGCCAAACACTTGGGCGCTTATGTGGTGGGAACGTCTTCAGCTGCCAACCGCGATTTTGTGCTTTCACTTGGCGCCGATGAGCACATTGATTACCGGAGTCAGCAGTTTGAAGAGGTGGTCAATAACATCGATTTCGTCCTTGACACTATTGGCGGCGAAAACATCGACCGTTCACTCGAGGTCATCAAGCCAGGCGGATCGCTGATCAGTATCCCGACAGGTTTGAGCGAATCTGTCAGTGAAAAAGCCAAAGCGAAGAACATCAACGGTTATTTTATCCTCGTTCAGTCGAGCGGTGAAGATATGCGCTCCATTGCAGCTTTACTCGAAAAAGGTATTATCCGACCGTTCGTTTCCCAGCGATTTGCGTTTGAGCAGATGGCCGAAGCGCATGTGCAGCTGGAAAGCGGGCGAACTGTGGGAAAAGTGATCGTAGAGCTGTAACTGCTCAATGATTGTACTGGTAAGCGTTGTAGAACCCGGAAATCCCGATGAACAGGTAATCATACCATTTAGCGCGCACCCGCAGTTTTTCAAGCGAGGCCACGTGTTCGGGATTCGTGTAATCGACATAACGGACTGTTTTATTGCGCAACACGACTTCGATCCCGATACCTGAAAAAGGATTCCGACGGAAGTCCCAGCCTTTGTTTTCGGCAAACGTATTGCTGCTATACAGCGTGTCGTTGCGGAAGTTCGCCAGTCGACTATTGAAATAAATCAACGCGCGGCGGTTGGCATCCTGTTCGGCCGGATGGTAATCGTGGCCCAGGTAATTATTTTCGTAATTGCCGTGTTCACTGCGCAGGCTTGGAATAGCAATGCGACCGAAGTAAGCCCACCCCATGTTGCGGCTTTGCAGGTAATGGCCATATTCGTGCTGAAAAAACGGGTTATCGGCATGCGCTGACAGGTGTTCATCGCCGATGATGTAATTGCCAAGTGTTACCGCCGGACCGCCCGCGCCGAAAAACAAACCGCGCCGACCGGTAATGGCCACCGATCCATAACGGTAGCGAACCGTATCTGCATTGCCGCAGAAGGTATTTTCGACGTGCGCATAGAACAACCCGATGGCTGTTTGCGGCAATTCCCACGTAAAGCGCGAGCAATGTTCCCACAACCGCCCGCCGAATTTCCGGTTGGGGTCGCTGATGAACAAACCGCCCCAGATTTTGACATCGTTGGCAGCTGTTCGGTTGGCCCGTTTCCAGGCATTGCCAAAACGGCATTCCTTGCTTCCGAAAAAACCGTAGAAAAAACCACTCACCCACGAATCCACGATGAAAAACCGCCCCTTTTCGGGAACCGTCGTTGCAGCATCCGAAGGTGTCAGCTGAAGGCTGAAGAGAAGAAGCAGTACGAACCGTTTCATACAGGAAAAGTACTTACAATTGACAATTAGTTGTACATTTCAATTATGCATTCTGAATTATGCACTATGCATTGAAGAACTGCCATTTCGTCACACTTTTCACTCCGGTTCGATTATTGACAAACACCCAATCGTGAGAACGCAAAACACATCCTTCGGTTCCTACATGGAAGCCATCGTTTATCCGCTCCTGCTGTTAAGCGCCATGTGGATCATGTTCTGGGCCGAGCAGGTTTCCGGTATCGACCTCGTGCGGTTAGGCGTTCGCCCGCAACAGCTGGACAGCTGGCCGGGCATTTTCCTGATGCCGCTGATCCATTCACCGAATGACATTGCGCACATTGTCAACAATTCCTTTCCGACCTTCCTGTTACTGGCCGCACTGATCTATTATTACCGCAGCATCGCGTGGAAAGTGTTCCTGATCTCGTGGTTCGGAACCGGGCTCGGCGTTTGGCTGTTCGCCGCCGACAATCACGCCTGGCACATCGGTATGAGCGGCGTCGATTATGCACTCTTCGGCTTCCTGTTCCTATCCGGATTTTTCCGCGGCTACAAACCACTGCAAGCCATTTCGCTGTTCGTTGTTTTTGTCTACGGCAGTATGTTCTGGGGCATTTTCCCGCAGAAAGAGAACGTTTCCTGGGAAGGCCATTTTTCTGGTATGGCCATCGGATTGGTGCTCGCTGTTTTGTACCGCAAACAAGGTCCGCAAAGCCCGAAATACCAGTACGAGATCGAAAAAGAGCTGGGCATAGAACCACCTGATCTCGAAGGTCAATGGGTAGCACAGCAGGAAGAGCTGGAACGGCAGCGCCTCGAACGGGAAGAAGCACAGCGGCAATCCGTGGAGATCATTTACCACCTGCGTCGCACGGGACAATTGCCACCGCCAAATCAGAATGAGAATCAGAAGCAGAATGAGGAATAATGCTCTGAGCAAAAGTGCATAGTGCTGATCCCTAGTGTAAGTTTATCCCGGATTCACTACCTTTGGCGTCTCAAGCCTATTTATAATGAGCCGCTTAACTTTCCTACTGATCTTTCCGATTGCTTTTTTTGCAACTTTTTCTTTCGGACAGTTCGGCTACCAGTTCAGTAATTCTTCCCAGGGTGTTTTCCTCGCCGATATTGCTATGGCCGACAGCACAACACTGTTTATCACCGGCAGCAATACCTATTCCACCAGCGTCGATGGCGGGAACAACTGGTTTACACTCAGCTCGAGTGGCATGTTTACGGAAGCGGCTTCTTTTCCATCGAACAAGTTCGGGATCGTTGTAGGAAATGAAGGGAAATACAGAACCAACACGCAATGCGGCTATTTCTGGGGATGGTCGTCGAACCGTTACGTAGGCATTAACCGGGACCTGACCGATGTTCATTTCACCACCGAACGAAAAGGATATGTGACCGGCATGCTGGGAACCCTTGTTCATACGATCAATCAGGGAACAAACTGGACGATTATTCCGACAGGAACCACCTCCAACCTGAACGGAGTTTATTGCACGAACGATTCCACTGCCTACGCTTGCGGAGAGAACGGAACAATCCTGAAAGTCGTCAACAATACCGTTGTCAGCACCCAAAACATTACAGCTTCTCCTCTGAACAAGATCTTCTTTACGGATGCAAACACCGGTTACGTCGTCGGCAACTCGGGGTCTATTTTCAAGACTACGAATGGCGGAAATACCTGGACATTCCTTACTATTCCGACCACGGGTAATTTCACTGCAATCGATTTTCCAAGCCCCTCACACGGAGTGATCTGTGGCGAAGGAAGTTTGCTCTACTTAACAACAGATGCCGGAGCTACCTGGACACCCGCTATCAAGCCTCCCGGAACGTACGACTTTCTTTCCATTGCATTCCAAACCGATTCCGTAGGTTATGTAGCGACCAGCGATTATGTCATGCGAACGGACGACGGCGGATTGAACTGGTATGCGTCACAGTCAACACTCCGGCAAATTCAGTTCCCGACCGATGAAGTCGGCTACGCTTTGGGATATGGTCTGATCCAGAAAACGACCGATCGTGGTCAAACCTGGAAATCATCTGCCCTCTATACGGGATCCTACTCGGGAATGCACTTTATCAACCAGGATACTGGCTACGTGGTCGGACAACAGGGTAAAGTGTCGCGTACATTGGACGGCGCGGAAACCTGGTCGATGGTCACTGTACCAACAACGAATTTGTTGCACGACGTCTACTTTACCGATTATCTGAACGGTACGATTGTGGGCGTTAATACCGTATTGCGCACCACCAACGGCGGTCAGACATGGACAAGTGCGCTCACGACTACGTCAACATTTTACGACGTCACTTTCACCAGCTCGCTGATCGGTTATGCCTGTACAGCTACCGGAAAGATCTATAAAACAACCAATGGTGGCGCCAGCTGGACGCTTCAGACCATCACGAATACAACTGCACTCTACAGCCTCTATTTTCTCAGCAATACGGAAGGCTGGGCTGTTGGTGCCAGCGGAAAGATTTTCTATACCAACAATGGTGGCACATCCTGGACTCCACAAACCAGTGGTGTAACAACCTCTCTGCGGGGCATTCATATTTTTGATGACCTGACAGGAGTTGCCGTAGGATATGCCGGTACGCAGCTGATCACGGAAAACGGTGGACAAACCTGGCAGAACCGATCGCTCGTAAGCTCGACACTCGATTACAACGGTCTCTGTTTCACCGATAAATACCATGGTTATTCCCTTGGCTATACGCGGGTCTATACCCTGGGTGCTTATTCACTCGGAGTGCCGCAAAGTCCCTATTGTCCATATGACTCTTATGGCTTCGGTACGTTTGCACCGTATTTCAACAACAATACTCCTTCGACGGCGGTTTTTGAAATTGTAGGACAGCACGACGATTTTGCCAACGCACAGGTCATGGACACCTTGGCCGTAGACAGCGTTGGGCATGTAGACGCTATTCTGCCGAACCTTGCTCCGGGGATATACAAAATGCGCCTCCGGCAAGTTGATAATCCCAATCATACATCGTTCCAGAAGATGATCCGAATCGCTGAGGCGCCGACCGTGAGTGTGTCCTACTCGGATTCGCTGCTGATTGCCGTACCGTCCAGTAATGACGTCACCATCCAATGGTTTTACCGTCCTACGCCTACAACGATCTTCGATACGTATCTTGGGAACAACGATACGATAGCCGTTACGAATACCGGCGAATACAGAGTCAAGGTTTCTTCGACCTGCTGCTACACCTATTCGGAATGGATGTACCTGGAGAACTGCAACGGTCAGCTGCATCCGGCCGTTACACACGAATTCGAGCATACGATCTGCCAGGGAGACACATTGACTGTTGGTTCGCACCAGTATTTCCAGAGCGGCGTTTATTACGATACGCTGACGGCTGCTAATTCCTGCGACAGTATTGTTCAAACCACATTGCATGTCAACCCGAAGAAATTCACGTTCCCGGAAATTGACATTTGCCAGGGCGACAGCTTATTCCTGGAAGGTGCCTACCGAACAACTTCCGGCTTGTACACCGATTCACTACTGAGTTCAGTTGGATGTGACAGTATTGTGAAAACCACGTTAACGGTCAATCCGGTGTTCCTGACGAGTCATGCCGTTACGATTTGCCCTTCGGACAGCGTCCTGCTGGAAGGCAATTACCAGAATACCGCCGGAATCTACCGGGACACACTGCTATCCATTCATGGCTGCGACAGCATTATCGAAACCACACTCGCGCTGTATCCGGTTTATACCACGCCGTTAACAGCCGCCATCTGCGCCAACGACAGTATTTACCTCGGCGGAGCATACAGGAATGCGGCCGGAACGTATTACGACACCTTTCCAACCATTCATGGCTGCGATAGTATCCTGGCAACCACCTTGACGATTTATCCGGTTTACACAACTCCGCTTACAGCTGTCAGCTGTCCGGGCGATAGTGTTTACCTGGCCGGAAGCTATCTGACGATTCCGGGCACGTATTACGACACACTTCAGACGGTAAACGGTTGCGACAGCATTTTGGCAACGACCTATACGCATTATCCTGTTTACACTACTCCGCTGACAGCGATGATTTGTCCGGACGATAGCATCTACCTGCAAGGCGATTACCGCTCGATCCCTGGAATTTACTACGACACACTGCAAACCGTTCATGGCTGCGACAGCATTCTGGCGACTACACTCACGCATTATCCGGTTTATACTACAGCGTTAACTGCCGCTATTTGCCCGGACGACAGCATGTACCTGCAAGGTGATTACCGTTCGATCCCGGGAATTTATTATGACACGCTGCAAACCATTCACGGCTGTGACAGCATCCTTGCGACCACACTCACACATTATCCCGTTTATACTACAGCGCTGACGGCCGCTATTTGTCCGAACGACAGTGTCTATCTCGCAGGTGATTATCAGACAGCTCCGGGTATTTATTACGATACACTTCAGACCATTCACGGCTGTGACAGCATCCTTGTTACGACATTGAGCCATTATCCGGTTTATACGATTCCGGTGACGGAAATAATCTGCTCGAACGACAGCATTTACCTGCAAGGCGATTACCAAACCAGTCCTGGAACTTATTATGACACCCTGCAAACCATTCACGGCTGCGACAGCATTATCCAGACAACGCTTCAGGTGATTCCTTTCTACCAGCAAAACGTTTCGCTGGCCATCTGCCAGGGCGATAGTATTTACCTCGCCGGCGATTATCAGACAGTTGCCGGAATTTATGAAGATGAGCTGACCGCAGCGAATGGTTGTGACAGCCTCATTGTGACAACACTTTCAATTCATCCGCTTCCGCAAATGCCGGGCATCAGTCAGGCTGGCGGCACACTGCATTGTTCTTCAACCGGAATGGCTACCTACGAATGGTTCCTGAACGGCGTTTCCACAGGATGCTCGACAGCCAGCTGTGCTTGTGAGGAAAATGGTATTTACACGGTGCTTGTGACCGATGCGAACGGCTGTGAAAAGCTGTCCAATGGTTTTGCGGTAACCGGCTGCGATTTAAGTACACCTGAAAACACCGGGCTGCTGATCCGCGTATTCCCGAACCCGACCACCGGCCAGTTCGAAGTCGATTTCGGAAGCGTTTATGCACAAGCTGAGGTAAAGGTGCTCGATGTTCACGGAAGAATCATTAACGAACACGTTCTCTCGAACACGCAATCGGCATTACTGGAATTGGATGCAGCTCCGGGCATTTATTACATCACTGTTCGCGCAGATGGAAACGGTCCGTACCTGTTCCGATTGGTGAAACAATAGATGAGTCTATTTCCCCCTTTGGAGGGAAAAGCGAGCGAAGCTCGTGCAGACTGAAGCAAGCTTGCAGACAAGCGTCTGCTGAAGGATAGGGGGAGGATATTTGCCACCCTCCTCGTTCCTCCCTCAAGGGAGGAGGCTCTTAATCAACAATCAAGGAAGAAACACTTCCGGGCGATAGCGCAGTGAGATAATGCCTGTTCCGCGGGAAAGGAAGTCCCACGATTCGAAGGGAAAGGAGAGCGTGATGAGCTCAGCGGTTCTCATATCGAGGTGCTCGTCGGAGCAGAAGCTGGCCAATTCGGAAATACCTTCATTGTGGCCAATCAGCGTGATCTTTTTAGCTTTTTCGTGCTTCAGCTCTTGCAGCAGCTGGTCCATAGAAGCCAGGTAGAGCGATTGCCGGAATTCCGTTTCGCATGGTTCTGCTGTTTGACGGCTGATAATGGAGTGCGTCTGACGCGTCCTGGTGGCAGCTGAACACAGAATTTTCCCCATTTCGATGTGATGCGCTTCAATGTAGTGGCCCAATAGGTTGGCTTGCGCGATCCCCTTGTCCATAAGCTCGCGATCAGCGTCTCTTCCCGAAGATGAGCTTTGCAGTGTTTTTGCGTGTCGGATCAATTGAAGTGTTAACATAAATAGTAGTTTACCAACCCTTTTCAAATATAGTGCGTTCTAGATTACAATCCGCACCATGCGGGGCGCTAAATTCATTAAATTGCAGGAAAATTGCCAGATAAGAACGATCCGACGTCTCATGCACATCTCAACTGAAATATTACAAGCTTGTGCAGATAATGACAGAAGGGCGCAAAAGCAGCTGTATGAGCACTGCTACAAGACGCTTATTCAGGTGTGTATGCGTTATCATACCAATCACGAAGACGCGCGGTTTGCTTTCAACAATGGTTTCCTGAAAATACTGAACGGACTGCAGGATGTGGATCTTGCAACGATACACTTCGGTGGCTGGTCGAAACGGATCATGGTCAATACGCTGATCGATGAATACCGCAGAAACCGGAATCACCAGACGAGCATTTTTGCACGGGAAACGGAAAGCGAGCTGGAATTTCACGCCGAAAACGTGCTCAACGATGCCGAAAGCAATATCCAGGTAGCCGACATCATGGCACTCCTGAAGACCATACCGCCGATCAGCGCACACGTGTTTGTGCTCTACGTGATCGACGGCTACAACCACAAGGAGATCGGCGACCTGCTCGACATTACCGACGGCACCTCCAAGTGGCACCTTTCCACCGCGCGTAAATTGCTGCGCGAACGATTGGAAAAATTAGAAGAACAAAAAGAAAAACGCTTTGCCATATGAGTTGGAAAGACGAAGAAATAGACGGACTGTTCAAACAGGCCAAAACACCTGAAGCTCCTGCGTTCGAAGAATCATTCTGGACGGAAATGGAAGCCATGCTGCCACCTCAGCAGAAACGCCGCAAGGCCGGATTCTGGTGGATTTCCGCAGCTATGGTAGTCCTTTTGGCTATCGGTGGAATTACGTTGTGGGCCGTACAAGACGAAACGACAGCTACACGCACCGCTGAAACAACGGCTTCACAACAACAGCCTGCAACGGAACAGCTTTCCGCCGGAACGGAACAACCTACAGAAAGCGCATCTGCTGAACCAGCAACTACCCAACTGAACGCAACAACACCAACAGCTTCTAACCGAACAATCTCCGGCAATGGACCGGCTGTTGACCGCACGAATCACCCAGCGCAACAAAACAATGGAAACGGACAAACAGACGTGATCACCCAGGATGTAGTTACCGAACCGGTTGAATCGATTGCAACAGCTCCTGCCGAAGAAGAAACGCCGCAAACAGTTGATCGCTTGCCGGTGACTCGTTTTGCACTCGCAGGAACGCGGGTTGCACAATCTTATGTGATTCCTCCGCGATACGAACATTTTTACATCCAGGCAACAGGTGGTATCGGTCAATCGGCGATCACAGGCGTGGCCGGTCGTTCGGACATGATCCAGTGTTATACACTCGGTGCCGGCGTTTACGGTCCGCGTGCAGGAAGAATGTACCTCAATCTCGGTTTGCAGGGACGTGTCGATATCGTACAAAACCTCAGCGGAACGGTTTCCAACCCGGACAATACCAAAACCGATACGCGCTACCGCCAGCTCTATGCAATCGAAGCCCCGCTGGCAATGGGACTCCGCTACGGACGCAACTCGTTCGCTATGGTTGTAACGCCAGGTTTCCAGCTCGGCTTTACCGGAACGTACCGCCAGTATGATATGAACAACGTAGAGCTGCGTTCTGAACGGACCAGCGGTAAAATTGCAAGCGGCAAGACGCTCACGATGGAAGTCGGTCTGAGCTACATGCGCCAGCTTTACCCCAACTGGTACCTGGGCGCGAGCTGCAATGCCGACATCCTCCGACCTTTCGGTGATCAGACTTTCGACGGCAAGCAACGTACTTTGCCACTGAACGGCTGTATTTTGCTCCGACGCACTTTTTGATCAATTCAGAATTCACAATGCATAATTCAGAATGCACAATTATGCATTGTAAATTGTGCATTGCTTCTTATCTTTACCCGAAATAGTTCACTATGAATAAACTACTACTCCTTTCGGGATTGATTTCCACCGCTGCTTTCGGGCAGATTTCCATTACAGACGCAAACGTGCCGGAGGCCGACGATCACTTCGTGATGAGTACGCTCATCGATCCGACAGTCGATTACCTGACAACCGGCGCCAATTATACCTGGGATTTTTCCGGACTCGTTCCTACCAGCCAGTATTCAACCGATTTCTTACCGATTTCCGAAGCATCGGCGCTTTCCAATATCCTGTTCGGGATGTTTGCGGCTCCGGCTTATAAAGCAAGTTATTTTCACGCTTCGACGGAGCTTCCGCTGGCCGAGCTGACGCAGGGCTTACCACTTTCGGTGGAAAGCATTTCCGGGTTCACGCGCACCACGGAAACGGCTGAAACCATGGTGGGTTGGGAATTCGTTTTCAACGGACAAGGCATTCCCGTAAAATCCGACACCATTGAAACGCGCTATCATTTCCCATTGGAATACGGCGATTCATATACATCGCGCGGTTATACCTTTCTGAATCTCAATCCATTTTACGACGCACAATGGATCCAGCACCGCTACCGCGAAAGCGAAGTCGACGGCTGGGGAACGCTTACTACGCCTTACGGCACGTTCAACACGCTGCGCATTCACCACCGCATCCTGGAGTCGGATTCCATTTACATTTCGATGGATTCAACAGGACTCTGGATTCCGATCCCGGTTCCGGAAATGCACGAATACGAATGGCGCTCACTCGAAGAAAAAGAAGCCGTGCTCCGTATCCGCACAGCGGTTGTGCTCGGAACAGAAACCGTAACGTCCATCGAATACCGCGATAATTACATCGAAGGCCTGGGCGTGGAAGAATCCGGCATTGTTCAGGGCGTTTATCCGAATCCAGCGCAAAACAGCGTAACGATACAGACCAAGGAACCGGTTGTGGCACTGGAAGTGTTCAATCAGCAAGGACGTTCGGTTTATGCTGAAAAACCTATTTCTTCCGGTTTAAGCGATGGATGGGAAACGACTCTTGCTGTCACTTCATTGGACGCCGGGATGTATTTTATTCGCTTGTCGACCGCTTCAGGCGTAGCTACTGCCGTTTTTGTGAAGCAATAAGTGGGGAATCGCGCCACAGATCGTGGTGGAATCGCCTCATTCTCTTCCTTTCGAAAAAGCCTGATACTGCTGTGCCAAACGGTGCAGCAGCTTTCAATCAGCACGGCTCGAAGGAGTTAAATCCGATTTAAAGAAAATTGGCAATCGTGGCATGGCTGCTGGTACGGTATTCCCTTTGGATACAGCAGATTTTAAAAAACCAAGTCATGAAACGTTTATTTATCGCAGCGATTGCAATCACTGCATCAACACTCAGCTACGCGCAAAGCACCACACAACCAGCTCAACCCGCACAGCCAGCCCAACCAGCGCAGCCCGCAAAAACAGCACCTGCAGTATCTGCAAAACAGGATGCAGTTCCTGCGAATCCTGAAGCGAAGCAACAGGACGAACGCACACTTATGAAAATCTCTGACCTTCCGGCACCGGTTCGCAAGCAGCTCGACAACACCCAGTACAAAGACTGGACTGCGACTGTAGCTTATTGGGTGAAAGACGAGAAACGTCCTTATTACGAGATTACACTTGTAAAAGGCGATGAGTCGAAGCGTGTGAAATACAACGCCGAAGGCAGCAAGCTGGATTAAGCCATTTTCTTCACCATCACCATAGACAGCCGTCTTGTCATTCGACAGGGCGGCTTTTTTGTTGAGCCTTCCCCCTTGAGGGGGAATAAAAGGGGGTGACAAACGAATCATGCATGAACATCCTCCCCCTTAATCCCCCTCCAAAGGGGGAAACATGGATTGTTCATAACAATTCCGCAAAAATCAATTTAACGTTTCGGTCATTTGCTACATTTGGTTCCATGGAATCACAAACCATCATCCCACGGGCACTGGCGCCTGTAGTAACAGAAAAGCTCTCCGAAAGCAAAATCCTCGTACTCAGAGGGCCCCGAAAATCAGGTAAGAAAACCCTTCTTTCAGCATTGCTTCCGCAGAACAAATGCATTATCCTCGACTGCGCCGGAAAACATATGCGCAAAGCACTTTCCGAAGCTGCATCCTTCCGGGAAATCGCAGGCGATCACACCATCGTTATCCTCGACGAAGCGCAATTGCTGGGCAACCTGCAGGAGCTCATCGACGACGCTTTGGGCAACGATCGCATCGAGAACCTCATCCTTTGCTGTTCGTTCGAGCCGGTTTTGCAGGAAGAGCTGTGGGAAGCACTCCGTTTCCAGGGACTCGAATTGCAGCTCGCACCGCTTTCCTATACCGAAATGGCACAGGCCAACGGATTGGGGTCGGAAGAAAAACAAATCGAGCAGCGGCTCATTTTCGGCTATTATCCCGAAATCGTTGCCAACCCTGAAGCCGCTGAAGCCGGTTTGCTCCAGTTACTCGAAGACAGCATTTTTACCCAACTGGGCGCGGCAGACCGCATCAACAAAAGCGAGCAGCTTATTCAGCTTTTGCGTTTGCTGGCGTTCCACATCGGCGAAGCGATCAGTTACAACGAGCTGGCGCAGCAATGCGGTCTCGACAATGAAACCGCCGAGCGGTATATCAAGCTGCTGGAAAAAGCCCAATTGCTGTTTCTGCTGCCGTGTTATTACAATGGTCACCGCTACGAGCTCAAGAAAAGTCACATCGTTTACTTCACCGACAACGGCATCCGGAATGCGCTGATCCGTCAGTTCCAACCGCTGATCTTTCGCAACGATGCCGATCTGCTATGGAAAAACTGGGTTATTTCGGAACGCCGAAAAGCCAACATCCTTGCAGGCAGAACGCCCGATTGCCGTTTCTGGAAAACGCACACCAAACAGGAAATGGATTACATCGAGGACAATGGAACCGATTGCGCTGCGTTTAAAATGCAATGGGACAAGAAAAAGAAAATCCGGATCCCGGCGAGCTTTACGCAAGCTTATCCCGCCATTAAGACCACCGGTATCAATCGTTCGACCTTCTGGAGCCTGATCACTAAAAAATAGGAAGACATCGCATGAAAACAAAAGAAGAAATCGTCAATAACTGGCTGCCGCGCTATACCGGTGAAGCATTGGAAAACTTCGGTGAATACATCCTGCTGTGCAACTTTCACAATTACGTGGAGCAATTCGCTGAGCAAAACGGTGTGGAAGTCGTTGGCAGAGGCAAACCTATGCAATGTGCCACGGCCAATGGCATTACCATTATCAATTTCGGAATGGGAAGCGCTTCGGCAGCAACGGTGATGGACCTTCTTTCGGCCATTCATCCCAAGGCGGTTTTGTTCCTGGGGAAATGCGGCGGGTTGAAAAAGAAAAACCAGGTCGGCGATTTCATCCTGCCGATCGCAGCCATCCGCGGCGAAGGAACCAGCAGCGATTACTTTCCGGTCGAAGTTCCGGCGCTTCCGGCCTTTGCCTTGCAGAAAGCCATTTCAACCACCATCCGCGACGCCGGGTTCGATTACTGGACAGGAACCTGCTACACCACCAACCGTCGCGTGTGGGAACACGATGAGCAGTTCAAGAGCTACCTGAATTCCATCCGTGCAATGGCCATCGATATGGAAACAGCGACGATCTTCATGGTGGGCTTTGCCAACAAAATCCCAACGGGCGCACTCCTGTTGATCTCCGACCAGCCGATGACACCTGAAGGCGTAAAAACAAGCGAAAGCGACACCAAAGTCACCAGCTCGTTTGTCAACCGCCACCTGGAAATCGGCATCGAATCCCTGAAACAGCTGAAAAACAACGGACATACGGTGAAGCATCTTCGTTTTTAAGATGGTTGATGTTGGATGATTGATTTTTGATTGAAAAGATTCGCTTCAGCGAATGACGCCTCGCGCCCTCAAAAACATATAACTCATTAATAATTGACTCTCCGTACTTTGCGTTTAAGTTATTCCTGATCCAAAATCAAACATCAAAAATTCAACATCCATTTTCCGGTCTTGTAGTGTGAAAACCGCTCAAAAAGAGCCGCATCCGTTCATCAGCGTGTGAATTTTTCAGAAGCGTCACTCCTGAACATGGAAAAATATCACCGTTTTTCATTTTCCAATTGGGGATAAATCCCTACATTGATCCCCAAACTACGCGAAAATGAAAACTACACGAAATCTCTTGGGAGCATTCGCGCTCTCTGTAATGGCGTGCTGGCAAGTCTATGGACAGGACAAGCACCAGAAAGGTTCCTGGCAGCATGTCAGCGAAGAAGCGATCCCGACCAGTGGGACGCGTTACATATTTCCAACAAAGTACCTTACCTTCCATTTGAATGTGGCGGAATTGCGCACCCAGCTCAACCAGGCGCTGCGCGAAACCGACCCGGCTTATGTGCCGGTACACATCGTGATCCCGAAACCGGATGGTACTTTTAACACGTACCGCGTGTACGAAAACACGACCATGTCGGAAGGATTGGCCGCACAATTCCCGGAAATCCGCTCTTTCGACGGTGTTCCTACCGATGGCAGCGGCGAAATGGTGAAGCTTGACCTGACTCCACAGGGCTTTCACGCCATGATCATGATCCCGGGAAAATCAACTGTATTTATCGATCCGTACACACATTTGGGCGACATCGAGCATTACATCGTTTACAACCGCTCGGATTTCCGCTCAGATAAGGTATTCGAATGCAACATGAACGAAGAGCCGCTCACAGCTTTGGACGAAGAAAGCGGTGTCGATCCTGCTGCTATTTTCGGAACCTGCCAGAAACGCACCTACCGTGTCGCGATCGCCGCAACCATCGAATACACCAACTTCCATGGTGGAACGGTCGGTCAGGCACAAGCTGCACAGGTAACGACCATGAACCGCGTAAACGGTGTGTACATGCGCGATATGGCTGTTACGATGACCATTATTGCCAACAACAACCTGATCATATACGCCAATCCGGGGCCGGACCCGTATACCAACGGTAACCCGGGCTCTATGATCAATGAGAACCAGACCAACATTACCAATGTGATCGGAAGCGCCAACTACGATATCGGTCACGTATTCGGAACCAACAGTGGCGGTCTTGCCGGATTAGGCGTTGTTTGCTCGAGCGGCAATAAAGCGCGTGGTGTAACCGGAAGCGGCGCACCAATCAACGACCCGTTCGATATTGACTACGTTGCCCACGAAATGGGCCACCAATTCGCATGTCCGCATACTTTCCGCGGTAATCAGGGCTCCTGCTCCGGTAACGCCAACAATGCTACGGCTATGGAGCCGGGCAGCGGCAGCACCATCATGGGCTATGCAGGTATCTGCGGCGCACAAGACATTCAGGCTAACTCCGACGATTATTTCCACGGTATTTCCCTTCAGAATATGGGAGCGTTCATCACCGGCGGAAGTCATACCTGCCCAGTAGTTACAGCTATTCCGAGCCAGTCGTCACCAAGCGTGAACGGAACAGTAGGCAACGTAACTATTCCGGCCAACACACCGTTTGCACTCACCGCTTCGGCTACCGATCCGGATGGCGATGTATTGACTTACTGCTGGGAACAAATGAACAACGAAAGCAGTACGCAGCCACCGGTTGCCAATGCTACGGGCGGACCAAACTTCCGTTCATTCGATCCAAATCCAAGTCCAACGCGTTACTTCCCAAGCATCCCAACGCTGATGGCCAATGGACCTTTCACCTGGGAACGCCTGCCATCTGTAAGCCGCACCATGAATTTCCGTGTGGTGGTACGCGACAATGAAATCAACGGAGGCTGCAACGACCATGAAGACATTACTGTTACGGTTTCTGCAGCAGCCGGACCATTTGTGGTAAACTACCCGAGCGCAACCGGTATTACCTGGCCGGGAGCTTCCACGCAAACCGTTACCTGGAGTGTTGCCAATACTGATGTAGCACCGGTTTCCTGTGCAAACGTAGACGTAATGATCTCTACCGACGGCGGAGCAACATTCACGACACTCGCCAACGACGTACCAAACGACGGCAGCCAGGATGTTTCCGTTCCGAACGTGGCCACTACGCAAGCTATCATTATGGTGATCTGCGCCAACGGCACGTTCTTCGATATCTCCAACAATGTTTTCACCATTACGGCAGCGACGAATGATTACACGCTTTCATTGGTAAACAGCTCCGTGAGCGTTTGCCAGGGAACAAATGCCGTTTACACCGTGAACGTAGGTCAGATCGGCGGCTTCTCAAACCCTGTAACGCTTTCTGCTACCGGATTACCAGCGGGCGTAACGGCTAACTACTCACCGAACCCTGTGACTCCAGGAAACTCCAGCACGCTGACCATTTCCAACACAGCAGCTGCTACGCCTGGAACGTATCCGTTCACTGTACAAGGAAACTCCACAACAGGAATCCATACAACACCTGCGAGCATTTCCATTACGACCAGCACAGCCGTAGCTTCTACGCTCACTGCACCTGCTAACGGTGCGACCAACGTAGCGATGCCGGTTGCGTTCACATGGACCAACCCGAATGCGGGTATGAGCTTCGATATCGATATCGCAACAGATGCTGCTTTTACCAATATCGTGGAATCGGCTACCAACCTCAGCGTAACCAATTACACAGCTACAACGCTGGCAACATCTACGGTGTACTACTGGCGAGTGGATTCGTACAATTCCTGCTCTTCCGGCGGTAACTCGGCAACATTCTCGTTCACGACTTCCGGTTGCGGAACGTACGCTAGCACCGATATTCCGGTAGCAATTTCGGATGTAAGCACGGTAACGGTTACTTCAACGATCGAAATTGGAGCCAGCGGTACAATCACCGATCTGGATGTAGTGGATCTTGTAGGAACACACTCTTATATCCAGGATTTGACCTTTACGCTTACCAGTCCGGAAGGAACGGTTGTAACGCTTTTCAGCAACATCTGCGAAAACGAGAACAACTTCGATGTGAACCTCGATGACGAAGCCGGATCAGCTACACTTCCTTGTCCTCCGAACAACGGTGGAACCTACCAGCCGGAAGGCAACCTCAGCGATTTCGATGGCGAGGATATGCAGGGAACCTGGACTCTGACGGTGAACGACAACTTCAACGAAGATGGCGGAAGCCTCAACGGATGGTCACTGAGCATCTGCTCTACTCCACCGGTTCCATGCGACGAACCTGATCTGCCGACGATCGGAGGAACGACTTCTTTCTGTGCGGGCAGCTCCACAACGCTGACCATTACTTCCGGTAACCTCAACGATGCCACACAATGGCAGTGGTACAGCAGCTCTTGCGGCGGAACGCCGGTGGGAACAGGAACAACATTGAACGTATCGGCTCCGGGTACTTATTTCGTTCGCGGAACAGGTGGCTGCGTGGTTGGCGGAAGCTGTCAGTCGGTGGCAATTACACAGAACACCGTGAACCTGACAACATCGCTGAATGCTGGTGTGATCTCTTCGAACCAGGCAGGCGGAACGTACCAGTGGGTAGATTGCAACAACGGTAACGCTCCGATCCCGGGCGCAACCAGCCAGACATTCGATCCGGTAAACAGCGGAAGCTATGCCGTGCAGGTAACTGCAGCGAACGGCTGTTCAGGAACCAGCAGCTGTGTAAACTACAGCACCGTTGGTATGGACGAAATCGCCGGGCTGAACGTACAGCTGTACCCGAACCCGACAAGCGGATTCATCACCGTACAATTCAGCCAGTCGCTGAAAGTGGACGAGATGAACGTAACGGATGTAACCGGACGCGTGATCCGTACACAAAACGGTTTCACGGCAGAGAAAGTAGAGCTCGACCTGAGCAAGGAAAGCAAAGGTGTTTACTTCCTGAACGTACGCGTAGGCAATCAGCTGCAAACGCTGAAGATTACCAAGCAATAACTACAAACGCTAATAAAAAAGAGCGGCTCCGATGGGGCCGCTCTTTTTGTTTATCCTTGACATAATTCCCGTATCAATGCTTCATCGGGAATACTCGCCTGGGTGGCAAATAAGCTACCTTCATCTCGCATGGTGGTAATCGTTCCGGAAAAGTGAACGGCATTGACGCCGGTGGCGATCACCGCTTCCTTATTCGTTGGTCTGACACCGCCACCAGCCATGATCTCAATCCGGCCGGCAGCATAAGCCACCATTTCGCTTAATGTTTCCAATCCTGCTTCCACCGAAGCAGCTTGTCCACTGGTGAGAATGCGTTTAAAGCCCATCACGATGAGCTGGTCCATGGCTTTTTTCCAGTCGCGCACTTCATCGAACGCCCGGTGAAATGTCAGATCCATATCACCGGCAGCACGGTGCCAGGCACCCAACGCATCAGTAGCCAGATCGCCGTTGGTAGTGAGTGCGCCAATAACAACACCTTTTGCGCCCGCTTCACGGAAACGCAAAATGTCGTCACGCATTACCAGGATTTCGTCATACGAGTAGGTAAATCCTCCAGCGCGCTGACGGATCAACACATGCTGCTCGAGGTCGAATGTAGACTGAATCCAGGCCACCATTCCCACCGAAGGCGTCAGTCCGCCCTGTTCGAGCGCCACACAGGTTTCAATTCTGGTCACAGGCATGTTGCTTGCGATCCGTGCACCTTCCAGCGAGGCTACGCACAATTCCAGTTCAGGTGCTTTCATGTTGGTTATTGTTTGGGAATGATCATGAATTCATCAATGAAGGTCCATGGTACTGTCCCAGCGCCGGGGTTTCCTGCCGGGATCAACGGATCATTGATGAGTGTAATCCGCACAAAGCGGGTTTTTCCTTTTACAGGAATGGCAATAGCTTCAGAAATGATCGCCGTTTCTTTCAGGAGCTTAAATGTTTTGCCATTCTTGCTTGTTTCGATCCGGATCTTTTTCGGTTGATAGATCCAGCTGCCCGGGTCGTGCAAACAACCCAACCGGACTTCACTGAATGTTCGTTTGAATCCAAGATCAATGGAGAACTGCACGGTATCGTTCAGATAGCCGAGCCATTGATTGCCTTTCCATGGCCGCTTGCCCACAACACCATCCGTAAGCGCGAGGCTGTCGTGGTGATTGTATTTCGGATGTGGCGGTGTAATGAGCTGAACCGGTTTTCCGATCAATGCATGGGTTGTAAAAGTGTATTCCGTTGAACGCAGCGGTTGACCACCCAATCCGGCGGAGACGCGTATCTGCTTTGTTTGCGGCAATGGCGTCGATTCGAGTATAAACTGATCATTTTTCTGGCCATCGATCATCATATCCACTTCTTTCAATGGTGCATTCAGATTGTAAACTATCGCTCCATATACCCGCGAAACGGAAGGAGCCAATACCGGATCGAGGAAAGCGGTCGAAAAACGAATTCCTTCCTGTTCCAGTCGTGGCAGATACGAACGCACCAGCTGACTTACAAATACTTCATATTCCGGAAGATTCTTCGACCACAACACTTCGGCCATAGCAACCAGTCGTGGATAAGCCTGGTAACAAACGGCATCCATCGTTGGCAAATATTCTGTCCAGAGGTTGGCCTGACCACCGAGAATATAGGCTTGCTCAGCAGGTGACAGCTCGGTCGGCAGCGGATTGAACGCATACACTTTTTCCAGCGGCAGGTAACCACCAATCGCCAGGGGCTCGTCGGGATGACCGCTTTGATAGTAATCGAAATAGCAATGCGTCATCGGCGTCATCACTACCGGATGGTGAGCTTTGGCAGCAGCAATTCCACCTTCTGTTCCGCGCCACGACATCACCTGGGCATTATCTGCCAGCCCGCCTTCCAGGATTTCATCCCAGCCCATGAGCTTGCGGCCACGGGCGCGCAGGAATTCTTCCATTTGGTGAACGACATGGGATTGCAGCTCATGGGAATCGTGCAACCCGTTTTGTTCGCGCACTTGCTTGCATTTCGGACAGGCATCCCAGCGTACTTTCGGGGCTTCGTCGCCGCCTATGTGAATGGTTTCTGAAGGAAAAATGGCAATGACTTCTTCGAGCACGTTTTGCAAGAAGGTAATCGTTTCCGGCTTGCTGCAAAAAATGTCGTCGAAAACGCCCCACAGCCCTTCAACAGGCAATTGTTCGCCTGTACAGCCCAGCTCAGGATATGCAGCCAGCGCCGCTCGGGCATGTCCGGGTAATTCGATCTCCGGAATCACCGTAATTCCGCGAGCAGCTGCATAACGCACAATTTCCTTCGCTTCTTCCTGCGAGTAAAAACCACCGTAATGTTCTTTTTCATAGACACGCGGTGATCGGCTGTAATGCCCGACGATCGTGCTGTCGCGCCACGCACCGACTTCCGTTAGCTTCGGGTAGCGTTTGATCTCAATCCGCCAGCCCTGGTCATCGGTCAGATGCCAGTGGAATTTATTCAGCTTCAGCCGGGCGGCCTGGTCGATGAATTGCTTCACTTCCGGAATGGTAAAGAAATGCCGGCTGCAGTCGAGGTGAACGCCACGGTAGGCAAAACGCGGGGAATCATCAATAGATACGCCATTGATGCTCAATCCAAGCTGAGTCGGAACAGCTTTCATCATCCATTGATCCAGCGTCTGCATGGCATAAAACAACCCGGATGATGTGCTGTAAGTAATCCGAATCCCTTTGGAATTAATGACAAGCTGGTAACCTTCGGCTGGAATTTGCGCAAGGAACTCTAAGCTGAGATCCGCTTCGTCCGATACATAAACAAACGACAGGTGGTGAAAAGTCTTAAACTGTGCTTCCACAGTTTTCAAGGTTTCCTGTTCGCCATCCGTAGCACGAATGCGGAAATGATCGTGTTTCAGCCTGTAGGCATCATCCGTATTCGTCACATTATTGGGTTGCGGGAATACCGAAGCGGCTTCCTGTGCCAGCAAATAATCGGGAAAGAGCAAAGCAAAGCTGGAAATCAGGAAGTAAAACAGCGATCCGCGCAGGCTATTCATTTTCATAGGATAGACAAGTGTACTTGGGTGAGAAGTCTTATATTCGTTTGTTTGTTTACAAAATAATGGAAATAATGCCACGTATCCTGTTGTTTGCCCTCTTCTTCCCGGTCTTTTCCGGTTTTGCACAGAAAAAAGTCATTGATGCTTCGGTTTACAACGACTGGAAACGGATTGGTGACATCCAGCTTTCACCCGATGGAAAATACAGCGCTTATACAATCCGCCCACATCGCGGCGATGGGTGGCTCTACATCGTGAACAACGAAACGGGCAAGAAAGATTCCATTGCTCGCGGGCTCGAACCGCAGTTCTCAGGGAACAACAGCTACCTGGTATTTAAAATCAATCCCGGATTCGATACGCTGCGCACCTGTGAGCTGCAAAAAGTACCGAAAGACAAATGGCCGAAAGACACATTGGGAATCTGGCTGTCGCAAAACGATTCGCTGATCAAAATCCCGAACGTAAAAGAATACAAGCTGGCAACCGATGGCGAATGGCTGGCGTATCTTTCAACAACCAACCAACTGCCGAAAGGCTATCTCTCAAAAAAAGAACAGAAGAAAGAAGCGAAACAGCAGAAGAAATCCGGTCCGGTGAAAACCGATGGCAAGCTGCTGACAGTCTGGCGACCGGAAATGGAAAAGCCTTACTGCTACCGGAACGTGACGCAATTTGAAATTGCGAAAAATGGCACTTATGTCGCTTTTGCCGAGCAACAGAAATACAAGAAAGATTCCGTTCGGATTGCGGTATTGAATACCAGCTCCGGCAATACCTGGAAACACGAAAAACGCGCTACGGAAGTGCACCATATGGCTTTCGGCAACGGCAATCGCAACCTGGTGGGCCTCTACTCGACCGATACTGCTGAGGTCAAACGCTGGAATGCCTTCATCTTCGACGCTGAAACGTCGCAATGGAACACGTTCATCGATACGGCCATGCATTTCTCCAACAACCGCGTGCTGACCAACAACTTCAAGCTGCGCCTGTCGAAAGATGAGCGCCAGGTTTTCTTCGGCGTTTGGGATGCTCCTGAACAACCTGAAAAGGACACCTTGCTCGAAACGGAAAAAGTGAAGCTCGATCTCTGGCACTGGAAAGACGCCCGTTTGCAGCCACAGCAATTGGTGGAATTAAAAGAAGACCAGACGGAATCTGCCATCCACGTTTACCACGTTTCCGAGAATCGTATCGTGCAGGTTGGTTACGACTCGCTGAACATGCGCTTGTCGACCAAAACCAACAATCCGTTTGTGCTGGCCGTTGGAACAGAAGCGTACGAATGGCAAACCTGGCTTTCGCCCAATCCGGCCAATTATTACCGCATTTCCACCTCGACAGGCGAAGTATTGCCGCTTACGACCAAAACCGTGTTCGGCACTTCACTTTCGCCGGACGGCAATTATTTCTATTACTTCAACGATGTTAACCGTCAGCTGTATGTGCGGAATATCAGCAACGAAAGCGAAAGCTGTCTGACCTGCGGTACCAAGGCCAACTGGTACGACGACGTGAACGGCATGCCGGAAATGGCCGGCCCGCGTGGCATCATCGGCTGGACGAACGAAAACAGCAAGCCCGGCATCCTGTTCCAATCCGAGCGCGGTGTCTGGTATTACAACCTCGACGATAAAACGCTGACCAATTTCACCGCCGGACTCAGCGCCGATAAAGCCGATACGAATTACCATTACGCCCTCGGCGTGTGGAACACGGATAGTGCTTATTTCGACCTGTCGAATATGTACCTCATCCAGTTCAACGAGCGTACCAAAGGTGAGAAAGCCTTCCGAATGAATGGCACGTTCGCACAACCGACTTTCGACCTCGTGATCGGCTCCGACCACCATTACACCGGCTGGAAAAAAGCTATCAAAGGCGAAACATTGCTATTCCAGCGCTCTTCGGTAAAAGACTACCCGGATTTGTTTACCGTCACGAATGGAACTGCGAAACAACTTTCCACTACCAATCCGCAGCAAAGCGATTACAACTGGGCTACGGTGGAGCTGGTCGAATGGAAAAGCTACGAAGGCATTCCGCTGCAAGGGTTGGTCTACAAGCCGGAAAACTTCGACGCCAACAAATCCTACCCGATGCTGGTGTATTTCTACGAATTGTATTCCGACGAGCTGCACACGCATTACGCCCCGAAACCAACGGCTTCCATCATTCACCCGACCGAATACGCTTCAGCCGGTTACGTGGTCTTCATTCCGGACATTCGCTACAAGATCGGTCACCCGGCCAATTCGGCCTACGATTGCATCATGAGCGGTACCGACGCCGTGCTGAAACTGTATGCAAACATCGATCACAAGCGACTTGGCTTGCAAGGACAGAGCTGGGGCGGCTACCAGACGGCACAGCTCATCACGATGACCGATCGCTATGCCGCAGCAATGGCAGGAGCGCCGGTGGGCAATATGTTCTCGGCTTATGGCGGTATCCGCTGGGGAAGTGGTTTCAGTCGACAATTCCAGTATGAGCACACGCAAAGCCGCATCGGGAAAACGATCTGGGAAGCACCGGAATTGTATTTCGAAAACAGCCCGGTTTTCCACCTCCCGAAAGTGAAGACACCGCTGCTGATCATGCACAACGACCAGGATGGCGCCGTTCCATGGTACCAGGGAATTGAGCTCTTCACTGGCCTGCGTCGTTTAGGGAAACCAGTGTGGCTGCTCAACTACAACGGCGACGATCACAACCTGATGAAAAACGCCAATCGCTTCGATCTCAGCATCCGCATGCGCCAGTTCTTTGACTATTACCTGCTGGGCCAGGCGATGCCGCTTTGGCTGAAAGAAGGGATTCCGGCGCTGGAGAAAGGAAAGGAATTCCGACTCGAGACAATCGATAATTGATGTTGAATTTTGGACCTTGCCTGCGGCAGGCAGGTGCTTGATTTTTGATGTTGTAACCAGCCTCCTCCCTTGAGAAGAATCCGCCCAAGGCGGATGAAGACGCAGCAGCGACAAACGTTAGTGCGAAAGCTCTAAGGAGGATCGAGGAGGGTGGCTTCAACTACAATCGTGGCAAGCCACCTCCCTTTGTCCCTCCTCAAGGAGGGAAACGTTCAAAATCTATTTCGTAGTTACAATGAGACAGTTTCCTGGGAAGTAGTCTCTTCCTCTATTTTGATAATCCCATTCGCAACTTCTCCGTCTTTCACGGCTTTGATGTTGAGCACAGCAACACCTGCTTGGCCGAGCTGGTATTCTTCGTTGAAATGGAAAATGGCTTCTCCGGAACGGTTCGTAGAGCTGATCTTCGGATCGATCATCGCATTCGGTGGGTATTCCATCGTGGAGACGGGATACAATTTCACTTCAGCACCGCTGATCGGCTCATGAGTGACACTGTCGACTACGTAGATTTTGGCAATGGTATCTTTCTTCTTACGGCAGCCGGAGAAAAGCATGGTTGCCGGAATCAGTAACAGGATGAAAAAGGTGTTCGCAAGGTGTTTCATAAACAGGTTTTTGACAAGTATAACCCCTTTGAAACAGAAAATGCCCCTCCGATCAATCGAAGGAGCATTTCAATGAATATCTGTCAGTACTTACTGAACGAACACGGTTTCTTCAGAAGTGGTTTCCTGTTCCACTTTGATGATGCCTTGTCCGGTCAATGAACCGTACTCTGCTTCGATGTTCAGTACCGCTACACCGGCCTGGCCGAGCTGGTACACATCGTTGAAGTTGAAAATTGCTTCACCGGAACCGTTGGTCGTGGTGGTATCGAACAGGATCACGGGTGGCGAAGGTGTTGTTGTGGACTCACCTTTGAGCACTACCTGCGCACCGATCACCGGGTCGTTTGCTGCATCGCGTACGTGTACCTTTGCAATGGTATCTTTTTTCTTGCGGCAACCTGAAGAGGAGAATACAACACCCATTCCTACGATGGCCAAAGCGAAAACAGCAGTTGAAAATAGCTTGTTCATGTCGTTCACTTTATAGTTTTTATGGCTCCAGGTAAACCGTTTTTACCGAAGTAATGTAGGCCCGGCAGCGGACATACCCTTCACCCTGGGAAGTTTCTCTTTTTGCGAGAATATCAAAATAACCTGTCTTTTCTTTTTTCGGGAGTGGCTCGAAGAACTCGTCCATTTCGAAATAGGCAAAGCCAGAGGAGTTGGTCAGTACTGTATCCGTATACGCCGGTGTTGGCGGATCGGAACTCACGTCAGCAATAATGACCACTTTCGCGCCGGAAACCAGCTCATTATTAGAAGAGCGAACGAAAACCTTCAATACGGAAGGATCTTTTTTCTTACAACCGCTCATGAAAAACAAGGCGGCGATCATTCCAACATAGGAGATTTTCCGTAGCGTTTTATTCATAGTTTGGCTTGTTTAGCAAAATTTTGTCCCGTAAAGATAAACTTTTATTGTTTACAATCCAGTATCCTGCATTTTAGTAATTTCGTGCGTAGATACAATTAACACCTTTAACTTCTCCGGAAGCAAAAAAGTTACACTTTTCGGCTTTCTTTCTGCTTATCAGACGAGTAAGTTTTCAAAAGGTTGGGTTTATTGCTTGTAAATTATGAAGGAAACGATTGAGCAGGTCCGGCAGGAAATCCTGGCATTCCCTATCTCTGATGCACAAACACTGGAGCAATTCCGCGTGCGCTTTCTGGGTTCAAAAGGAACCGTGAAGGAATTATTCGGTGCACTGAAAACCGTTCCGAACGAGGAAAAACGGTTGGTCGGGCAGCTCCTCAACGACTTGCGCAAAGAAGCCGAAGACAAGCTCGCCGGCGCGAAAGAAGGATTGGAAAACGCCACAACATCGGCCTCCGATGTGGATGTAACACGTCCGGGCGAACCCATTGCTCTTGGTTCCCGCCATCCGCTGTCATTGGTGCGCAGCGAGATCATCGCGATTTTCGAGCGCATCGGCTACACCGTTTCCGAAGGACCGGAGATCGAAGACGACTGGCACAATTTCTCCGCACTGAACTTTCCGCCGGAACACCCGGCCCGCGATATGCAGGACACGTTTTTCATCGAAAAAGGCGAGAACGAAATGGCCTTGCGCACACACACGTCTTCCGTTCAGGTACGCGTGATGGAAAGCTCGCAACCGCCGATCCGGACCATTTCTCCGGGCCGCGTTTACCGCAACGAAGCCATTTCGGCACGGGCACATTGCTTCTTCCACCAGGTAGAAGGCCTCTACATTGACAAGAACGTTTCCTTTGCCGATCTGAAACAAACATTGAATTACTTCGCGCAGTCGCTGTTCGGCGAAAAAGCACAGATCCGCCTGCGTCCATCTTATTTCCCGTTCACCGAGCCGAGCGCCGAAGTGGATGTTTCCTGCACGATCTGCAACGCCAAAGGCTGCAACGTCTGCAAATACACCGGCTGGCTGGAAATCCTCGGCTGTGGTATGGTAGACCCGAACGTATTGAAAGCTTCGGGCATCGATCCGGAAGAATACACAGGCTTTGCTTTCGGAATGGGAATCGAGCGCATCGCGCAGCTGAAGTTCAAAGTGAACGACCTGCGCCTCTATTCTGAAAACGACGTACGCTTCCTGAAACAATTCAGTGGCGTTAACTTCTGATCGATGGGATTGCTCAACCGTCATACCAATTCGCTTCCATGGGTGAAGCTTACCAGCATCGAACAGCTCGACGAACTCATGGCACAGTCGGGAACGATTCCCGTATTGCTCTTCAAGCACAGTACCAGCTGCAGCATTTCCGCCATGACGTTGAACCGTTTCGAATCGAAATGGACAGCCGCGCCTGAAAGCTGTCTTTGTGTTATGCTAGACCTGCTGACCTATCGCCCGGTTTCGAATGCCATTGCTGAGAAAACAGGCATCCGTCACGAGTCGCCGCAGGCCATTCTGCTGAAAAACGGCGAAGTTGTGTATTCCGCTTCGCATGCTTACATCGACCCTATCGAAATTCAATCATTGCTCTAAATACCGTTTACCCGCATGAAACGCTATGTCATTCTCGCCCTTCTGATTCTCGCCATTGGTGCGTTTATCCTGGTTCCTATGCTGCAAAACAATGGTTCGGACGATATCGAAAGCGGTTTCCCGGCCAGCTTCAACTTCCAGGGAAATCCTGCAACCGAATACGGTAAATCCATTCCGATTGCATTCACGGTGAATTCAGACGAGGTAAAGACAGTTGAGCTGATCTACAACGACAGCGTTTTCCAGACCTGGACTTCACCGAAAGGCGTCATTACCTACCTGCTCGAAGCCGATTATTACGGCGTGGGGACCCGCCCGCTCGCACTGCGATCTACGCTCAACGATGGCAATATCGAAGACGACACCCGCATGCTGCGCGTATTGTCAGACATCGCGCCAAAGCCGGTAACCATGGAAGTCGTGCAGGCTTACACGCACGATCAGACCAGCTATACTCAAGGATTGGAATTCAGCGAAGGACAGCTTTACGAAGGAACGGGCAACCCGCAAAACGGGGCGGCAGCAAGCATGGTCGGAAAGATTGATCTGAAAAGCGGAAAAATCCTGAAAAAGAACGGCCTCGACGCCACTTATTTCGGTGAAGGCATTACCATTCTTGGCGATGAGCTCTTCCAGCTGACCTGGAAAAACGGCAAGTGCTTCGTTTACGACAAGAACACGCTGGAAGTTAAGATGAAGGAATTCACTTATACCGGCGAAGGCTGGGGCTTGTGCAACGACGGCACCAACCTCATCATGTCTGACGGAACGGAGCGCATCTACTTCCGCGACCCGAAAACGTTCAACATCATCCGCACCATCGACGTTTACGACAATGTAGAACCACGCGTAGGACTGAACGAGCTCGAATACATCGACGGGAAGATCTACGCGAACGTTTATACCACCGATATCATCATCGTGATCGATCCGCTTACGGGCAAAGTCCTGGAAGAAATCGATGCTTCAGCGCTGGGACTTGTTGGCAGAATGGGCGGCGAAGTGCTCAACGGCATCGCCTACGACAAAGCCACCGGCAAGCTGTACATGACCGGCAAATACTGGGGCAAATTGATGGAAGTCAAGCCAGCTGAATAATGCTTGTTTCGCCCTACAACGACGAATACTTCATGCGCCAGGCTTTCATGGAAGCCCAGAAGGCTTATGAATTGGGTGAAATTCCCGTAGGCGCTGTGGTCGTTGTCAACCAGCAGGTCATTGCCCGGGCGCACAACCTCACCGAACGCCTCCACGACGTAACAGCCCACGCCGAAATGCAGGCCATCACAGCCGCAGCCGAATTCTTAGGCGGCAAATACCTCCGGAATTGTACGCTTTACGTGACGCTCGAACCCTGCGTGATGTGCGCCGGTGCGCTGTACTGGTCGCAGCTGGAAAAGATCGTATACGCCACCCGTGACGAAAAACGCGGCGCCGGTCGATTCGGAGCTGAGCTGTACCATCCTAAAACTGTGGTCACCAACGGTCCGATGGCGGAAGAGTGCTCGCACTTATTAAAAACGTTCTTCGAGGCGAAGCGCTAGTTTCCTGAATGCAGAATGCATAATTAGGATCGAAGTAATAAGTCGAAACCTGATAGGTAGAAAATAAACTGCTAAGTTGCTAGTTTGAAGTTCATTTTCACTTGCACAAAGCCTCTTTCTGCTTCGAACAATTCTGAATTTTGCATTCTGAATTCTGCATTGAATGTAAAAACACCCCTTTTTAGAAATAACGTATTTCTACCTGTGAAGACGGGCCGACATTCCCCTATCATTGCTTTATGAATCTGCACAGGGACGCAGGTCACAATCTACTATTAAACAATTAAACACTATGTCACAAAACATTCCTTCATCCGATACTTTTGATGTTGTATTGGACAAAACGATCGACGGTCAACCAGTACTGAACAATCCACGTTGTACATTCAGCTATAACTGGAATTTCAGCACTAATATGGGACTTGCAACGCTTGATTCCATCGACGGTACGAAACTGGATATCACACTTCATCCAACAGGACTTTCCGGTATGCTGGCTTTTATGTCGGATATGAGTCCAACGACTTATAACATCGACGGTAAAGAAGTTGTGCTGAACCGCATTGTATTGAATATTATGCTGCCTTCAGGCGAAAAACGTGCGGGTATCATGTTCAATGAAGACGGAGCGCCAATCCAGTTGACAAGCAACTGGCCAAGCAGCCAGGCATTCTAAGAACGCAATAGTTTAAAGTTAGAAAGAGTCACGGTTTGGATTTCCAGGCCGTGATTTTTTATTTAATACCACCCTATTCCCTATTCCCTATTCCCTATTCCCTATTCCCTATTCCCTATTCCCTATTATTCACCATAATATCGTACCTTTCATTACGAAAACCCTTTACCATGGAACGGACCAACGAAGTAATCCTGGTTGATGAAAACGACACACCCATCGGGCAGATGGATAAAATGGAGGCGCATCGCAAAGGCGTTCTGCACCGGGCGTTTTCAGTCTTTATTTTCAACGATAAACAGGAATTACTGCTGCAAAAACGCGCCGATGGCAAATACCATTCGGGTGGCTTGTGGACCAATACCTGTTGCAGCCATCCATTCGTTGGGGAATCCATCCAGACAGCAGCCAAACGCCGTCTCCGGGAAGAAATGGGATTTGATACCGAGCTCGATTACCTGACCTGGTTCATTTACAAAGCCGAGCTCGACAACGACCTGCACGAACACGAATTCGACCACGTATTCACCGGCATATACAACGACGCACCGGTTCCCGACGACAACGAAGTTGCCGAATGGAAATACATTCCGCTCGATGAGGTGGAACAAGAGCTGGCTTCGAACCCGGAAACATACACCGTCTGGTTCCGCATTATTTTTCCGGAGATCAAGGAGCGCATGAGCGTTCCAAAAGACTCCGTTTCCTGATTTTCAATCACATGAATATTCCTGTTACCAGTTTGGGTTATGTAAGATATACAGTACCTGAAAGTGCTGCATTGAACCCATTAACCCGACAGCAAGCATGAATGCTTTTATCCTGACTCTCTTTTCCATCCTTTTCACGGTCATCACGGCTTCTGCTCAAACCGGAAGCATTTCCGGTCAGGTACTCGACAGCACCGGCACAGCTTACGATGGCGCCGTTCTGTCACTGCTTTCTGCGGGTGATTCATCGCTTATAAAAACCGCCATCAGCGATCCCGACGGCACCTTTTCCCTGCAACAGCTGACTTTAGGAGATTACCTGCTCATTGTCAACGCTGAAGGTCACGAATCCTTCTCTTATCCTGCCATTACTCTGAATGAAACACAGCCGCAGCAACAGCTTCAGCCTGTAAAATTGCTTGCCAAGCCTTCCGAACAGCTGGATGAAATAGTCGTAGTAGCCAAAATTCCACTCGTAGAACGCAAGATCGATCGCACCGTGGTGAATGTCGACCAGATGATCTCGGCAGCCGGCTCCAATGTCTGGGAAGTTCTGCAGAAATCGCCGGGAATCATGATGGATCAGAACAACAACATTCTGCTAAAAGGCAAAGGCGGCGTACTCATTTACATCGACGACAAACAGACCTATCTTTCAGGCGATGCGCTGCAAAATTACCTGAAAGCCATGCCTGCGTCCAGCATCAGCCAGATCGAGATCATGACCAATCCCCCGGCGCGTTACGATGCAGCGGGCAACATCGGTATCATCAATATCGTGACGAAAAAATCCAAGATGAAAGGCTTCAACGGCTCGTTCAACATCACCTACGGACAAGGTCGCTACATGCGTCAATACAACAATTTTACTTTCAATTACCGCAATAATAAACTGAATGTTTTCGGAAATATCAGTCCAGGATTATCGAACGGCTATTCCGATCTGTACATTTATCGCACCTACCGCAACGAAGATCTGTCGGTGAAATCGACCTTCGATCAAAATACCGTTATGCGTTCACGGATCCTTCACGGGAACTACCGTTTCGGGATCGATTACTACCTGAATGATAAAAGCACGCTGGGCATTACGACCAACGGCACATTGACGACTTTCAAAAACTGGTCGCGGAATATCGCTGATGTCGGCAACGAATTCGGTCAGCCGGAGCGCATCGTGATCGCCGACAACGACGACGACGGAATGTTTCGCAACAACGGCGCGAATATCAACTTCCGGCATAAATTCGACAGCACGGGCCGTCAGCTGACCATGGACCTTGACTACATCAATTACGGCATGAACAGCAACGAGGTCTATCTCAACAACACTTATTCACCCGACGGCGAAGTCACAGCCACCGATCTGCTCGAAGGCGATCTGCCGGGCTCGATCCACATCCTGGCTTATAAAACCGATTACAGCCGGCCGATGAAAAAAGACGCACAGCTCGACTTCGGAATGAAATCCAGTTTCACGCAGATCGACAACCTGGTCGATTACCGCTACACCGTCGGAGGCGTTACTACACCGGATTACGACAAAAGCAATCACTTCATTTACCGCGAGAATATCAACGCTGCTTACGTCAATCTCCGGAAAACCATCAACCGTTTCGGATTCCAGCTGGGCTTGCGCGCCGAAGGAACTCTTTCACGCGGAAATCAGCTTGGCAATCCTGCAAAGCCGTCTTCGACCTTCAACCGCGATTACTTCAACCTCTTCCCAACTGCTTTTTTCTCCTACAACCTCGATTCAGCGGCCAACAACCAGCTCACGGCATCTTATGGCCGGCGCATCGATCGGCCTTACTACCAGGATCTGAATCCTTTTGTTCGCCCGCTGGACAAGTTCACGTATTACGGCGGAAATCCGCAGTTGCGACCGACTTTTGCCCACAATTTCGCTATTGGCTACAGCTACAAAAGCTACTTTTCGACGGAGCTTTCCTGCAATATCACCCGCAACGATATCGCCGAAACGATCGAGATCGACGCCAACGATATGTACTTCAGTCGCCCGGGAAATATTGGTCGACGCGAAAGCGTGAACCTTTCCGTAAACGGCAATATTCCGATCGGGAAATGGTACACCATGAATTTTTATGCCGAAACCGGCTACCAGCAATACCACAGCCAGTTGTATACCGAAACGCTGAACTCCAACAGCGGGTATTTCTTCGTGCAGTCTTCCCACACGTTTACGTTCAAAAAAGGCTGGGGAGCGGAATTGAGCGGCTATTACGTTTCCGGTCAAATGTATGCCCAGTTTTTCCTCGAGCAGCGCGGACAGCTGACGATTGCTTTCCAGAAAGCCATTCTCAAAGACAAAGGCAAAATCAGGGTAGCTTTCAATGACGTGCTGTACACCGGGATCAACAACGGAACCATCAACAACCTTCACCTGACAGATGCGCATTACACCAATCGCAACGATACGCGCACGGTGTTTTTCACCTTCTCCTATTCCTTCGGAAAGCCGTTCGATGCAGCGCCAAGACACCAGGGAGGTAGCTCGGAAAGTGAGCAGCAACGCGTAAGAGGATAGATTTTTGATGTTGGATGCTTGATGCTGGATTTTTAATGCTATCAACCGCAGAGTTCGCAGAGGTTCCGCAAGTACATTGACGTTTGGCATATACTCAAGTTTATTTTCACCACAAGAATCTGCCAAAGGCAGATGAAGACGAATTGCAGACCGCAGTTGGCGGTCGTAGCAATGAGGTAGGCACAAAAGAAAAGGTTGGATTTGCTGTGCACTTTCGCAAAGCATCCCGATTGCATCGGGATTACACAAAAGACTATTTCAAACTTCAAGCCACACGTAGCTACTTTAGACGGATGAGACGCTTTCAACTACGCTAGCACTTCACAAAACCTTTTGTGGTGAAAGGCTATCCCAAACAAGATCAAAATACTGTAGCGGTATTTAATTTTTTGAGCGGGTTATGTTCGCGGAGAGATTAACCCGTTTTTTGATCGGCTGATCCTGTTGTAAGGCCGTTCATACTTTTAGGAGAAGAAACCAATGCTGCATTTCAAAAAAGTAGTGTAATTTCCCTGCCATAAACCTACTCGTATGAACGACGTCATACTGGAGATCAAAGGTCTCCACAAGAAATACAAAGACATCACTGCCCTGGAATCGCTCGATCTGAAAATTGAGCGCGGACAGGTTTTCGGGCTGCTCGGGCCGAACGGAAGCGGTAAAACCACTACGCTGGCTATTTTGCTCGGCGCACTGAACGCTACAAGCGGTACTTTCAGCTGGTTCGGCAACGGACAGAAAGATGAAAACAGGCTGCGGATCGGGGCTTTGCTCGAAACGCCCAATTTTTATCCGTACCTGAACGCGATCGATAACCTGCTGGTGGTGGGGAAAATCAAAAACGTAGTGAACATCGATGAGCGCATTGAGATCGTGCTGAAGCGTGTGAACCTGTGGGAACGCCGCACATCGAAATTCCGCACGTTTTCGCTCGGGATGAAACAGCGCCTGGCCATTGCTTCGGCTATGCTTTCCGACCCGGAAGTACTGGTACTCGACGAGCCGACCAACGGACTCGATCCGCAGGGAATTGCCGAGATCCGGAACCTGGTAATGAGCATTGCCAAGGAAGGCAAGACCATCCTGATCGCATCACACATCCTCGACGAAGTGGAAAAGATCTGTACGCACGTGGCCATTCTCCGCAAAGGCAAGTTGTTGCAGGCCGGAACGCTGGACGAGATCATGACGCACGATAAATTGTACCTCATCAAATCGGGCGATTTGAAGGCCCTCGAGTCGGCCATCAGCAGCATCGGGCAGCTGAAGCTCATTCGTTCGGTGGAAAGCGAATTGCTGGTGAGCATTGGTGAGACCATCAATCCGGCCGATCTCAACCGCCTGATCGCTGAAAAAGGCATTTACCTCTCCGGTTTGCGCGAGCATAGAAAGAACCTGGAAACAACATTCCTCGAAATCATTGAATCATGAAACAACTCTTAGCCATAGAATACCTCAAGCTGAAAAAGCTGAGCTCCCTGAAAGTCATCCTGTTGATCTATTTCGGAATCGTACCGCTCTGGATGCTGTTCCTCGGATTTGCGTTTACCAATATGGGCGGAGCACTCGGCCTGAAAGAAGAGGAATTGTACAGTTTTCCCGGCATCTGGCGTTTCCTCACGTATTCAGCCAGCTGGTTCAACCTGTTGCTCGCCATCACCATCGTCATCATTACGTGTAATGAGATCCATTACCGGACGATGAAGCAGAACGTCATCGATGGTCTCACCAAGCAGCAGGTGATCCTGAGCAAGTTTTATGTGATTATCGGTATTGCCCTATTGGTCAGCGTGTATACAATTTTACTCGGCTTCCTGATCGGTGGATTTTATTCCGGTTTCGGTGGATTTTACAAGAACATCCACTACATCCCGACGTACTTCCTGCAAACGATCGGCTACTTCAGCTTCGCGTTTTTCTTTGCCGTGTTGGTGAAACGTCCGGCACTTTCGATCATTCTGTTCATTGTGTCATTCATCGTGGAATTCGTCATTGGTAAGATCATCGACGCAACGATTTCTACTGCACCTTATCAGTTTTTCCCGCTGAACATTTTCTCATCGCTGACACCGGAGCCATTCTTCGAGAAAGTGATCAAAATGATGGAAAAACAAAGGCAGATTGAAATCTGGATCATGCCCGACTGGCTGCAATATGTACTTTCCGGATTCTACATTCTGGTCTTCTTTATGATCGCCTACCGCGTGCTGAAGAAACGAGATCTCTAATTTTAGTCTGCTAAAAGTTTAGTCTGATTAGTTTTCCAACTAAAATAAAAGTCGTTTGTATTCAATTTTAACAAACTGAAAATCAAGCGACTTTTGTTCGTACATTCCGTCAGCACTAAACTACTTTTATGACAAGATCACTACTACTGGGAGCAGTATTGCTCTCGCATTCCTTATGGGGTCAAACGACTTTATTCGAGGACAATTTCGAAACCGTTAACAACAACTGGACGCTCAATGTAAGTGCGACAGGCGGAAACGGATGGGCCATTAACAATGCCTATGAAGGAATGGCACCGCTTGTTCCGAATACACCCGCCCAGCCCGGTGGTACAACCGGAGGTGTGAATTCCTACTATATGCACATCATGAACCTGGATTATTGCGATCAGTTTGCTTTGTGCAACGCCGGGTTCGAATCGGCCAGCGCTTCGACCACTTACGCACAACTGACCAACGCCATCGATGCATCGGGCATGGGGAATGTCACCATTTCTTTCATTTACCTCTGCGCGGGGCAGTCCGGTTCTACATACGGAACATTGGAGTACAGCCTTGACAACACGACCTGGAACAGCGCTGCCACGTATTCCGGAGTTTCGACCTGGACCACAGCTACGGTTTCATTGCCTGCATGGAGCAATGCAGCAACGCTGAAATTCCGTTTCAAATGGCAGAACACCAGTGCCGGAGCCGACCCAGCATTCGCAGTCGATGAGGTAACAGTCACAGGACAAAGCGGCTCATTCGCCAATATTGCAACCGGTTCCATCAACCCCACTTCCTGGTGCGCGCAATCGCAGGCAGCAATCACCGTTCCGTTTACCGTAACGGGAACCATCAATCCGGGCAATGTTTATACCGCCCAGATTTCCAATGCCAGTGGCTCGTTCGCCAGTCCGGTCAACATTGGTTCACTCACGTCTTCCGCTACCGGTTCGCTGAACATCAATGCCAATCTTCCGGGTGGAACAACTCCCGGAACAGGTTACCGTATCCGTGTTGTGGCTTCCGATCCGGCTACCACGGGTTCTGACAACGGTTCCAATCTCACGGTTCATGCATTGCCATCCATCACGATCCTTTCCAATCCATCCGACGGGATTATGTGTCCGGGTGAAAGCGTGGTGATGCTCGCCAGCGGCGGAACTTCCTTCTCGTGGTCACCACCAACGGGACTTTCCGCCACAACCGGTTCGTCTACAACGGCTACGCCGTCGACTACGACAACTTACACTGTTTCCGGCACCGATCAGAATGGCTGTACAGGAATGAACTCGGCTACCGTAACAGTAGATGATTGTGCGAACATCGCCGATCAGGAAACAACGGCATTCACCGTTTACCCGAACCCGACAACCGGTGAAGTGAGCATCGTTTCAACCAACGGCCAGCAAGTGAACAGTGTTTCCATCTTCGATGTAGCCGGAAAACAGCTCGGTAGCCTGGCAGTAAACGGACAGTCGTTTTCCCTGGCCAATTTCCCTTCCGGTGTTTACTGGATTCGTTTCAACAACGAGACTTCTGTGACACGGGTCATTAAATGGTAATTCCCACACCAACATACAAGGCGGCTGGCTTTCGGGTCAGTCGCTTTTTTCTTTCCTTACGGATCCGGGAATAATTTCGACCTTTGCAGCATGGATAACAATTACATCTTCTACAAGCTGCGGAAAATCTATCAGTGGGACGAGGAAAAAATCGGATCGCTTTTTCAATCGGTTGAATACGTCGTATCGCCACTCGATATTTTCGCCTGGATGAAGCAGGAACAATACGAAGGCTTCAAAGTAATGCCCGACGAAGCCCTTGCGGCCTTGCTGAACGGTTTCATCGCCGACAAGCGTGGATTGAAAGACGGAAAAATTCCGGAGCACGAACAAAAGCTCACCAACAACATTATTCTGCGAAAGTTCAAGATTGCACTGAACTTAAAAGATGAAGACATTGTTGAAACGCTGAAATCAGTCGATATCCGCATCGGAAAGCCCGAGCTGAGTGCGTTTTTCAGAGATCCGAAACACAGTCATTACCGCATTTGCGGCGACCAGTTCCTGCGCAACTTCATCCGCGGCCTGCAACAGAAAGAATTGAAACCATAACCGCTTCTTTAGCTACTTTTGCAGCATGAATCCAGTTTCATCCGATACAATCTGCGCATTATCGACCGCTCCGGGAATCGGCGCCATCGCCGTCATCCGCGTTTCGGGTAAAGAAGCCTTGTCCATCGTTTCCCGTGTGTTTTCCAAATCGTTGGAAACGAGCGTATCGCACCAGGCCATTTTCGGTCGGATAAAAAACGCCACTAACGACATCATCGATGAAGTATTGGTGACCGTGCTGCGCGAAGGACAGAGCTTCACGGGTGAACACACGGTAGAAATCGCCTGCCACGGCTCGAACTTCATTCAGCAGCAGATCCTGCAATTGTTACTGGAAAACGGTTGTCGTATGGCCAATCCGGGTGAATTTACCCTGCGTGCGTTTGCCAACGGCCGGATGGATTTATCGCAAGCCGAAGCTGTGGCCGATCTCATTGCTTCCGAATCGAAGAAAGCACATGAAGTGGCCATGAAGCAAATGCGCGGCGGCTTCTCTTCCGAGCTGAGATTATTGCGCGAAAAGCTCATTCATTTTGCATCGCTGGTAGAGCTTGAGCTCGATTTTGCAGAGGAAGACGTTGAGTTTGCCGATCGTACCGAGCTCAATGCGCTGGTGACCGAAGTGTTGCAGTATGTACAACGACTTTCCCGTTCCTTCGAGCTGGGCAATGTGCTGAAAAACGGTGTTCCCGTTGCCATTGTGGGCGCTCCGAATACCGGAAAAAGCACCCTTTTGAACCAATTATTGGGTGAAGAGCGCGCCATTGTGAGCAATATCGCCGGCACGACGCGCGACGTGATCGAGGAAACACTCAACATCGACGGCATCCTGTTCCGCCTGATCGATACAGCCGGCATCCGCGAAGGCGCCGAAGAGATCGAAGCTATCGGGATCACACGCTCATATGAAAAGATCAGCCAGGCCAGCATCGTACTCGTTCTCGCCGACGGAACCGAGCCCGAAAATCTCGCAGCAGCCATTTCCTGGTCGGAAGAGCTTCAGCAAGAATATCCGGGAAAAACGTTCCTGCTGCTCGTCAACAAAACCGACCTGAATGCAATAGCTCAACCCGCTACTTCCCTTCCCGTATTGGCAATCAGTGCCAAAACCGGAACAGGCATAGAACAGCTGAAAACCACACTGGCTGAAAAAGTGCTGGGCGAGTTCAATACGCAAACCGATACGATCGTTACGAATGCGCGTCACCTCGAAGCGCTCACCAAAACCGCCGAAGCGCTCGAAAAAGCCAAATATGGCCTCGAAACCGGCATCACCGGCGATTTCGTCGCCATGGACATCCGCCAGGCGATGTTTCACCTCGGCACCATTACCGGAGATATTTCCACGGAAGACCTGCTGGGGAATATCTTCAGCAAGTTTTGTATCGGAAAGTAACCAATGCAAAACATCCGAATAACAAAAATCAAAAAATTCACGATAAAACCCTTTATATATTGATAAAATAGACATTACGACTATTTGATAGTTTATCGATGTTGTGCGTTTATTTGGCTTAAATTTGTACCTTCGTTGTACCCCGATGGATGAGGTACAAAAAATCATCCTGTCAGGGCGACATTATGGCACTTAAGTACACTTGTGTCACCTTATGTTTGCTTAACGACGCTTAAAATGAGTTCAAACATTCGTATACAACGGATTTGTGCGCAATGCGGGAATGAGTTCACCGCAAAAACGACGGTTACACAAACCTGCTCTGCAAAATGCCGTAAGGCAGCTTATAAAGCGCGTAAGCGGAACGAGAAGATTGAGGCGTCAAATACACAGACCTTACGCATCCAGGCACAGCCAATTGAAGCGCTGAACGGAAAGCAGTTTCTAACGGTTCCGGAAGTCGCTTTGTTGATGAACTGTTCCACGCGAACTGCATACCGACTAGTCCGTAAAGGCATACTACCAGGTGCGGCGAATCTTTCCGAACGTTTGACCCGCGTTAAACGATCTGAACTTAACAAATTGTTTGAGCAGTTTGAACCTGAATTACCTCATCCAGTCAATTATACCATTGAGGATTGTTATGGTCTTGCAGAAGTGCAAACCAAATACAGCATTTCTGAAAAGGCGTTGCATGAAGTCATTAAGCGCAACAACGTACCGAAGATTCGAGAGGGCTGGTACGCTTATATTCCGAAAACCATCATTGATAACTTATTGAGTTAGCTATGGCAATCAAAGTAAAACTGAGACAAAAGGCTATTTCCGGGAACCGGCAAAGTTTGTACCTGGACTTTTACCCACCTATTCCCCACCCGGAAACAGGCAAACCAACACGCAGGGAGTTTTTGGGCTTATACCTGACTGACGCTAAAAATCCTCTGGATAAGCAACACAATAAAGAAATGTTGCAAATTGGCGAGGGTATTCGGCAGCAAAGGGAAAACACATTCAACAAGCCAGAAATCTATTCAGCATTTGAACGCGAACAATTACGGATACAAAAACTCGGCGAACAGGATTTTGTTGCTTACTTCAAAGTATTAGCAGACAAACGACAATCTTCTAACCATGATAACTGGACATCCTGCTTGAATTATCTCAAAGACTTCACAGGCGGGAGTCTCACATTTGCCGATCTCAATGAGAAATTCCTAAACGACTTTAAAGAATACCTCCTTGACACCAAGAGTCGTAAGAGTGAAAAAGTGAAGCTTTCACGTAACTCGGCTGTCTCTTATTTTAATAAGATCAAAGCAACTTTGAAACAGGCATACAAAGACGGTATTCTACAAATTGATTTGAATGCCCGTGTTGAACCAATTAAGCCGGAAGAAACGCACCGAAACTTTCTAACTATAGAAGAACTGAACAATCTTGTTAAGACCGACTGTCAGAACATTTTGTTGAAACGTGCGGCGCTGTTTTCTGCGCTTACCGGTCTGCGTTTTTCAGATATTCAGAAGCTTACCTGGAGTGAATTAGAGCATATCAATGAGGTCGGTTATTTCATTCGTTTCAGACAACAAAAGACAAAAGGAGCTGAAATGATGCCTATCTCCGAACAAGCATACAGTTTGCTCGGTGTAGCTGGCGAAGCTACAAATAAAGTGTTTGACGGATTGACCTATTCAGCTTATCATAATAAACATCTGTATCAGTGGATCGGTGCAGCAGGGATTACAAAGGACATTACATTTCATTGTTTTCGTCACACGTATGCAACTCTACAATTATATAACGGTACCGACATTTATACTGTCTCAAAAATGCTTGGCCACAAAGACCTTAAAACAACACAGATTTATGCAAAGATTGTAGATCAGACAAAACGTGAAGCAGCGAACAAGATTAAATTGGAAATGTGATGAACGAACTGCAAGAAAATAGTAACCATAATGATGACATCAATTCGCTGAAAGAAGTACAGAGGGTTGTCCACGAGGCTTATAATCGTGTAACAAATGGCTTTCAAGAATATGATCGTTTGAGAAATCATGATTCAGTTATCGCCTTGGGAGAAGCTGTTCGAAAAATTGACGCTACAGTTGATAATCTTAATCCAAAAAATTCGATCGATTTACTACAATTAGCCGTTAGAGTTGCTGCTGGTTTTGTGGAAGTAATTGCAAGGTTGTTTGAGATTGAATCAGTAATGAGAAGCTTAGTAATTGTAGAAGTTCGTGAATCGATCATCTTTGATTCTTCAATGGATTCATTAAGAAAGGCAATTATACAGCTGATGGCATATGAGAATCATAATGTCATTGAGCAATCTTCGTACAGAAAATATCCTCAAGATCTATACATTAGCACAAACCGGGACAACCTCAAAAGCTAAAACGCCCAAAACAGTCAATGGCAAAGGCTCCGAGATAACCTATGTTGATGTGATGAAAGGCCGGTCCAAACGCAAGACAATTACCCAATCTATTATGCTCAACCTGGTCGATGTTTCCAAAGTCAAAAAAAATAGCCAAAGGGAAAAAGCCTATTGGAATACTTATCACTGCCAGAACAGGGTTATTAGTGCTAATGGAAGATTGTACGGCCACTACTGTAAGAATCGCTTTTGCACGTTATGCATGAGTATTCGCAAAGCGGAAATGATAAACAAATACTTACCTATTATGCAGGCCTGGCCTGATCCACAATTTGTTACACTGACAGTTCGGGCTTGCCGGTCTCGAAACTTGCAAAAATTCATGGATGGAATGATTCGGGCGTTTCACCTCATCCTAGAACGTTGTAAAAAACGTCATCAACGTGGAAATGGAATTGCATTAAAAGGTTTGCGTGCTCTGGAATGCAATTTCAATCCCGAAAGAAAAACTTACAATCCGCACTTTCATATTATAGTTCCAGATAAAGCAACAGCTGATTTACTTATAGCAGAATGGCTAAAGACATGGACGTCTGACTTCACCTACAAAGGAGCGCAAAAAGCCAGGAAAGTAGAGAATACAGAACGCGACCTTATAGAAACCATCAAGTATGGAAGTAAGATTTTTACTGAACCCGATGCTGACCGCAGATCAGGTAAACGAATCAAGCATACCGCTAACGCTAAAATATATGCCGCTGCATTGGACAATATACTAAGAGCAATGCAGCACCATCGCGTAATTGAACGTTTTGGATTCAATCTTCCCGGAAAAAACAAGGTGCTCGAACCTGCTCAATTACTACGACATTACGACGAGTGGAAATTCAACCCTCGTATTTCCGATTGGGAAAATACTGAAACTGATGAGGTACTTTCTGGTTACTATCCTACTGAGGAATTGCTACAGATGTTGGAGTATCGCGTTGATATGGAGTTAGAATAAATTTTACTGAATAACCTTTTGAACACAACAAGTATCTTCGGGTGCTATGCTTCTTTTTGACTTAGTTGTCTTATAAATAGCAGTATTTTGAGAATTTGACTTCGGTCCAAAAGCAAGATTTCCTGCCATGCCCGCGGTAAAAGCAATAAGACACAATTTCAACGGTAGATACTTCATAGGACTATTCTATTTCTCTCAATCGGCCAATTAATTCCGCCGGCTTAACTTCAAGTGCCTTTGCCAGCTTCAGAATCCAAAGAAGGGATGGGTTAAACTGTCCACTCTCAAGTTTTGACATAGTAGATTCGGCAGATTTAAACCTGTCGGCAACTTCCAGCTGCGTCAAGCCTTTGGAAAGTCTGATTTCCTTTACTACTTGACCAAACTCTTTCAATGCCGGATCTTGTCCCATAGGGCAAGTCTATGCAGAAAACCCACTCACAAACTTGACTGATCAGTCAAGTTTTATATATTTGGCACCCAAACCACACAAAATGAAAGAGATCATTATTCAACTGATTGAGTGCGATATAAAAATTGCCCGATTAGTACTATTACTTGGAAAGGACAATATAGATACACGAAGCTATCTGCCTTCATCCTCGCGTTGTGTTTTTGACCTAGTTGGAATCGATGTCCAAAAACTGGATGACCAAAATTTAAGAACACAATATCTGGTCATGATCAACGAGCTGGCTTCCCTGGATTCCGGAGTCACAATATCGCAAATGCGTCCCTACTTGGAAAAAATATTCTTAACACTACGAAAATGGTAAACGAACAACTGGACAAAAAAATAACCGACGTATTACACGATCGTAAATCATTTACGGGGTTACAGCCGTTTTTTTGTGCAACATCTCCCTGTGTAAAAGTTAACAATTCTGACAGGCTTGTTGAAAATATTGATAACCATTTGATTAATACTAAACAATGTGCCGCTATATTTGTCGTTATTCCCACTATAGACTCGACCACATCTGCTACAAAACCTTATTCAAACAACACCATGAAGGCAACCTCTAATTACCTGAAGCAATTCCTGACCGTCCTTATTCTTAGTATTTCATCCGTATCGTTCGCCCAGGTCACTGGCGGACGTGGCAATTCAGAAATGACACCCAAAGTTTCGGAACCCGCCAAGATCACTTCAGGCGGATTTGTCGGTGATGTGAACCTGTTCACGGGCTCCTATGGTGCGAGCATCGCACTGGGAAGTGTCAGCACACCCGGCGGTTTGTCGTTTGCATTATCGCTGAACTACAACAGCTCGTTTACTGTTGGTGCAACACCGCCTATTTCGACCGGTATTCCTTATGGTGAGGGGTGGAACCTGAATATTCCGACAATTTCCGTAGAGACGGAAGCCTTCAACAACTTTCGCTATCAGCAGTATTGCCAGGAAAACGATCTTTTGGGAGCACCGCTCGATTTTTCCGATACAGGTATTGATCCACAGAAAGAAGGCGATCTGTACTGGTATTCACCTTATATCGATATTCCGGGGGTGGCCAACGGACGGGCCATTTTCAAGTACATTGATGTGAACGATGGGAAAACAGCCGTTTTTGTATTGAATGTCTTTGAAAACCCGATCGAACTGAGATACAATGAAGATGGCTGGACGGTGGTCACGGCAGATGGGACGCGTTACCGGTTTAACATGAGTACTGCTATGCAGTCATTTACAGCCCCTGCCAATCGCAGGGTGTTGTTCTACGACCAATCCAATCCCGGACCGAATGCAGCACAAACTGCTGTAGACACCACCTACAGCGGTAACAATGCGCAAGCTGTCGCTAATGTGATCTCACCGAAATCGAGCTATAACATCTGGTACTGCGACGTGATCACGAACCGCAATATTCCTGGCCAGGCAATCAACTTCGTTTATAAGAAATATGGAGCATTCAACTACTTCCAGGAATTTGAACAAAGTGCCTATGCACAGGCTGCCGTAACGGAATTTGCCAATACGACTTTTGCGACAGATCACGACTTTACGGCCTATACCGACATTCTGCTGCAACGAGTAGAATCCTATTCCATGAGCAGCATGGTACAGCAATTGAAGCTCAACTACCAGACCAATCAAACCATTGTTAATTCCAATGCCGAGTTGATCGACTTTACAGACAGTGGTTCTGGGCGCCTGGACAGCCTGTACAGTTACAAATCTCTTAATCTGCAAACCTCGTTAAGTGGCTGGAACAGGTATGAACACGTGAAAGCCAACTCGACGACTTTCCCCCAAACGCCAGGGGCTACCAACCCGTACATTGCCAGTGGGGGCTATATACGAACGACAGGTGTTAGCGGTGGTACTATTCCATTCGACCATAGCTTCCTGGAAAGCCCGCGTTTGGGAACGACAGCCGGTGATCTGATTCCGGGGGATATTTATGAAATCCGTGCAAAAATTACCCGAGATGATCCCGAAGATTTAATAATGGGGAACGGGACAATTGATGTCGCTGTTGTAACGGGTGATCTTGACAACCCGGACGGAACAGGTACCACCAGCTATTCCACTTTCAATTCCAATAACGGGATTTACTACGAAATCGGAGATTATGCAGCAACGCGAGGCATCCCGCTGTTCTCTACCTTCAATATGGCAATGAAGTGGACGCTTTCCTACCAGGAAGGGATCAAAAACATTTCTAATTTCTTCGTGATGCCTAATGTGCCGAGCAAATTCGGTGGATTCAACGTCCAGATCGGACCAGGCAATGCCGATGTAAACCTGTCGGCTGCACCGAGTGTTACCGTTTCGGGGAATATTCCGAACGCGCGGGAAGCCTATGTATTCAACACAACAGGATACAACCTGAAATCAGCAGCTTCCCTTCCGGGTTCTTTCGGGATCGGTATGCCGTGGAGCATGATGGCTCCAATCTACAAGAGTATGATCTCGGTAGATAATCCCTTGACGGGATCTGCGGGTGACCCCAATGATGCGTTCAAATTTTGGTACAATCAACCTTTAAATGGATATACCAATGACAACCATCCAACGAAGCTGGATGCCAGCGTAGAGCTGGACGAATTCGAACTGCTGCGCTATTCTAAAAACCCGTTCATGTTAGTGAGTGTAGAGCAGTACCAGGTGAACGGAGAAGTTGGTGGGCCTATTGACACGGGGCTGAAGTTGATCGCGAAAAAAACATTCGAATACAAGGTTTCCCGGGAAGACATCCTGGAAAACTACGCCTATGCCACTTCAGCTACATTACAATACAAAACAGGAATCAAGCAGGTACGCATTCTGTTGGACAAAGTGCGCGAAATACCGGTGATTGCTACCAGCGATACGACCAAATACCTGACTACCTTCCTGAGATATTCGACCTATAAAAGCGCTGATAACACGTACGATGAAACCGAACCGCTGAATGGTTATACCGGCAAGCTGCTGACAACATTCGTGGATCACCTGGGAGGGATTACACAGATCGAATACTACCCGGTATTGGATGCGCGCACCTATTACTCCAGCCGCTACACTCAAAATCAATATTGTGATGCCGTTGTAACTACACCTGCTTACGGGCTTTCACGTGCCGTTACGGTTCATCCGGTGGTAAAATACATCCTAAAAAACGATGAGCAGGATTTGGTAAAAGCCGGAACGGCAACCAGCAATAATGCACATAAGCGCTGGATGTATGATTTCGACGCCGATAGCATGGTGCACAAGCAAACACAGATGAGTATTACGGATGATCGTTTTCATCATGGACGGAAACGCGCCTTCGACATCGGATTTAAGACCGTTGCCGTCTATGGCCCCACGCTGACCGAAGGTGGAAACGATTATGTGAACAAAACGGTGTATGAACATCACGGCTATAAGCTCACTTCCGGATCGGGCAGCCCGACAACCGAAGATTACCTGTTCCACGGAAAGCTGAAATCCGTTAGGCAATACGACGATGCCGACAAGCTTTTCGAGGAAACACTCATCGATTATGACTATACACAGGCATTCAAACACGGTTATACCCGTCCGAACCTGTACCGGGAGAATATCCAGTGGGATCAGAAGTTCGACAATCCGGGTGGAGTTTATGAGTACAAGGATTATTACCTGAACCAGACGCTTTCAGTAACAGTGGATACGAACATCTATACAGGAACTAATGCCTATCCTTTCCTGGACATCCCCGTGTTTGTCGGAACGGGTGAGCTGAGGGAGAATCCTAAATTTCTAGATTTCTATTTCTATGACAGCCTCGCGTCCGGTGCAACGGAGTATTTCCGCCATTCTTACTTTGTGAAAAAAACAGCGGAAACGATTCGCAAATACGACGATTACCTCTACAAACAGGCCATTGTTTCCGGAACGGTATTACCAGGAGTTGTATCCCCAAATCCTAACCCGTTTGGTACTGGTCATACGAACCCGGCCACCGCAGATCCGATCAATGATCCTGGGAAAATAACCAGTATCAACTCAGGTACACCGTCGGTAGTGATTCCGAATCTGATCGGCAGTTCACCGCTATCGGACGACGTGCTGGAAGCAGTTGTTTTAACGTCGAACTTTAACAGCCCCGAACGCACACAAGTGCTGTTGGCACAAGGCAACCTCAGCAATGCGATCTGGGGCGAGATCATTGATAATTACACCGACTTTGATTCGGGTGATCTGATACGTCTGATCGAATCGCAGGCGTACTTCTCTGATGCGGTATTGGAAGACCTTACCCAAAAAATGACGACTTCCTGGAACGACGATGTGATCCGTACTTTTTTCCTACGAAACGAGTACCTGTCTTATCCTGCATTGCTGGATTTCACGCATCCGGGAATTGCCGGGATAGATGCACAGGTATTTGCCGACGTACTTTCCAAACAACCACAGATGCCGCAGGATGTCCTGGAGCGGATTATCGATTTTCCACACCTCGATCCGGCCACTCTTGCGCTCATTCTGAAAAATCAGGTATTGGATGAACACATCTACGATCAGCTCATTGCGGATGGAGATGTCAGAAACTGGATGCTGACCGATATTATTGCACAGGGAATCAGCTTTCCATCTGAGGCTGCATTCGCGGAATTACTGAAAAGAGGGTTTGATGAAAGTGAAATGGCGCAGATCGTTGCCAACCCGGATCGTGAATTCGAGTCTTCGGAAATAACCGAGCTGACGACGCTTTATCCGTTAGGGTCTTTTCTCTCAGCTCTACCATTTAAAGGAAGTCCGCTGGCCAAATACTGTAACAGCAGTATAACAACCGGCTGGAGCTACATTGAAACAAAGACCGAGTACGAATACTATGAGGCGGATTACCGGGGAATTTCCAACGGCAGAGCATATAAAGTATTGATGGGATTGGAAGACATTCCTTCCAGGACTGTTAGTCTGACAGACATTTTTGGCAGCGGTGGAACCCGAACGATCAGTAACCTGGTGCTGAAACATGAGCCATCGTGGCAATTGTTTGCTGCTACCACTACTTCAACCCATTTGCCGACGGCTGAAAATGAAGAGCAGTATTTTTACCTCTTTGACCTCAAGAACCGTTACGACCGTCACTGGTACAATTACGACGTGAACACCGTCAACAGCGAGCTTTCTTCTTTCCAGGATGCCGGTATCTACGGTGACACCTTGTTCTTTACCGGACGATGGGATGAAGGCTACCAGGAATCGTATTATGCCGAACAAGCGCCTGAACTGCCGAAATACGATGGTATGACGCACAGCCGTCAATATAACCTGCGCTCCACACCGTTCCAGAAAACGACCATTACCAAAAGTCAGCGCGACGAACCGGCCATGCAGCGCAGCGAATACTATTTCTATGATGCACGCTGGACATTCAACCCGGATATGAGCGCGATCGAACGACCTTACCAGGGAGACACCTGTTACGATAATGTGGAGCCAGAACCAGACCCGGAAGGTTGTGCGGCCTGTATGTACTGGAAATACGGCAGACTGGAAGAACACCTGGATAACCTGCCCAACAATTATTGCCTGTGGGAAGATCCGGAGGTAGGCTATTACGCCTGTCCTTACGGGGTGAACATGGCTGAATGCCGTGAAGGCTCAGAGCTGCTGGAATGCCGACCGTTCCTGCCTGAATCGGAAGAACCTTCCGGAATGATTCCTTTGGGAGATCTGCTGGGCAAAACGCTGCAATTGCGCTCGACCGTGATCCAGCTCGATACCATTGCAGGAGCACCATCTGAAGACTTTACCGATCTCCGTTTTGATCGCAGCAATACCTATATCGCCGATTTCCATATGGCTTTCGAAGGGCTTGATGCTAATGGCTTTGAACATCCTTATCGTATGCTGTATCCGTTCGATACGCTTACGACCAACACCATCCTTGAAAGGAACGAGCACATGCAACCTGCCCTGGTGGAAAACCAGGTAGGAATCCAGACGCGTTATTTCTACCATTACGCTCAGCGGTATTACAACGTCAACGCGCGTTGCGACAATGCAGCCTACGGTTACAATTACATCTCGGTAGATGCCCGTAACATCGGTCTGCCCGAACGCGTGATGATCGGCGTTGGTCGCAGCGACTCACTCGTAACGCATTTCGAATTCACCGATGCAGGTCGTGTAGCAACAATAATTCAACCATCGGGACACAAGATGGAATATACGTTCGATGGCTTCCACCGCCTGGCGTCAGTGACCGAAAACGATAACCGCTTGCTTTCGCGCAACAACTACAGCCAATGGAACCACGACAACGATCTGACCTTCGACGAACGAACCGATCAGAATTACATTTATTCAGTTCTGTATAGCAACTATGTTACCGGCGACACCAGTAAGCGGGAGCTTCAGAAAGCCTTTCTCGATCCGCTGGGGCGGACTGCCGGAGTGGCAAGAGCCTATAAGAACGACGGCGAGATCAAGATTTATAGCGGCTCGGTGACCTACGACAACTGGGGACGTCCGGTGGAAACCCGCAAACCGTTCAGCGAAACAGACAACGATCCGCTCAATTACCGCAAAAACCTTTCCGAGACCTTAAAAAGCTCCGTTTACCACGATCCCGATCCGGCTTCACTGGCTTCGCGTGCCACCAATTACGGTATAGACATCAGTGATCCGCATACGGTTCGCACCTCGACATGCATTGTGAACCACATTTACGCATCGTGTGAGTTGAACCTGCTCCGCACCGAGCTGGAGTTGATCATGAAATCCGGATCGACGAGCAACTTCCGCTTCTACCGCTCTTCGGTCAAAGACCAGGATGACAAGGAAACGGTTACTTACACTAACGCTTTAGGACAGACGGTTGCCACACTGGCCTGGAGCGATCTGAGTGAAAAGATCGTCACCCTGTTCGTGTATGACAACTACGGTAACCTCACCAAAACCATCAATGCCAACAAACAGGAAAGCGACTACAGATACAATATCCTCGGCCAGCTTATCGAAGAGAAAAGCGTCGATGCAGGGACCAAACGCTACATGTATAACAAACAAGGACTCATAAGTGCTATCCAGGACGAAACCGATCGCGCCTATGAAACCAGCAGTATTTCCACGCCGCGTTACCGTCTCTTCGAATATGATGAGTATGGCCGTCCAACTGCTCAAAAACTGGTCGTAGCCAGCTACCACTACAATGCGTTCTGCTATCAGGATAGCATGATCGGAACGCCATCCGTTCCGGTAACGGACGCCGACGGACCGCACTACCTGGAGTATCACTTCACCAACCGCATGACGATGGACTGGCTGAACAGCTACAAGACCCTACAGCCGATCTTCGAAAACCCGATTACGACAGATGGACTCCCGCCGGGAGCTGGAACACTTGAAAAAAGTACTTCCTACGGCAGCGATCAGAATGTGCCATCAAAATTGGGCAAGATCACACAAACCCGTTCCTATAACCTTTCGGGAGTCAGCGTACAGAACGTTGAATACACGTACGACGCCCAGGACCGCATTGCCACACAGCTTATCCTTCAGCATCCTACTGATGCAGGTCTGACGGACAGCAAGCTCGTGAAGGTAAAAATCTCCTATAAGTACAACTATCGTGGCTCAGTGACCCAGGAGCGCCTGGATATAGGCAACAACGGATCTGTCGAGAAGGCCTATTACTACCTCTACGACGATCTCAACCGGCTTTCCGAGGTACGGGTGGCTAATGATACAGTTGGCAGCAGTACAGCAACGGGTATGGCGGCTTACGACTACGACGATGCCCGCGGGACCGTTAAGGGTGTGAAATACAGCGCCCATAATTCCTACGGACCGATCCAGACGATTGAATACGGGTACGATGACCGCGATCGCCTTACGCTGATCGAAGCAGAGCTGTTCCATTACGAGCTCTTTTACGATGACCAGGAGGTCTCCGCTTTCGATATGTCAGGTGTTGACCAAAGTCATAACTACAATGGCAATGTGAACGCAACACTGGCGCAATACCGCTTTTCCCTTGCCAGCAATGCCGTTCATGGATTCGATGAAACCACTGTTTACGGCTACCGTTACGACCGCCTCAACCGCCTGGTGAAAGCCGATGCAACAGTGGGCGATAATACAGCAGATCACCTGGCCAATGACGCTACACCGACGAATGGTTATCGTGTGGGCGACGAGCGCATGACCTACGACAAGATCGGAAACCTGCTCACCCTACAGCGGGTCAATGAAGGTGGCACTCCGGGTGTTACGCTTACACCGGATGATTTTATCTACACCTACGGCGGTAACAATAAGCTCACGGCGATCGACGGGCAAAACGGCAGCGCCGACCGCGCGTATACCTATGATGCGAACGGCAACCTCCTGACCGATGATTTCCGCGACATCAGCAATACCCTATATGGCCGGGCCAGTTATATGTACAATCTGGACAAAGGAACCGATACCGTTTCGTATCTTTATGATGCAAACGATCTGCGGATGTATAAGAAAACAGCGGCTACGGCGCAAACAACGGAAGAGATGTACATCAAGGATGTCCTGGGCCATGAGCTGTTGGTTGTAAAATGGACCACGACCGGTGGAACTACGACCACCGCTCCTGAGTATTTCGTGTACGGAACAGAGCGTATTGCCCGTATCGACGGGTGGACGAATCAAATAGACCGTTCGACCTTCTTCCTGTACGATCACTTAGGCAACACCCGTGTGAGTTTCACGGCAAGTGACCTTTCACCGATCGAATTAGAGATTGTTTACGCCGGAGATTACTTCCCCTACGGAAAGGTGTTGCGCGAGTTCGTGGATGGCGATGGCGGTGACCGCTACCTGAGCACAATGCATGAGCGGGATAAAGAAACCGGGTTGGATTACCGTGGAGCAAGGTATTATGATAGTGACGTGGCACGATTCCTATCGGTTGATCCGTGGGCGGATAAATACCCGGAATGGAGTACGTATAATTATGTGATGAGTAATCCGATCAGATTGATTGATCCAACTGGTAAAGGACCAACAGATTGGTTTGTCAATAAAATAACCGGTACTGTTATCTTTATCAAAGGGGATGATAAAGTAACACAGGAAAAATTGGATAAAATGGGGTCAACGTTTGCACCTGGAGATTATGAGAGGCTTGGGGATGACAATATGTTTGGGGATAAGATAGAATATGGAGGATATAATATTAATATTCTTGACCAAGAAGTGTATGCTCTAGTGAATTATTCGGAAAATTTCATGGAAAGCTATGGTTATGTCAAAGCAGAACGAATTAGTGTTAAAGAAAAAGAGTTTGAAAGTGGCGGAAGAATGGATGGTGGAGAAAATGTTAAATCATTAACATATTCCATTGATGAAATCGGAGCTGATAGAACTTACACTTGGGCAAAAGCCAGCGCTTTGATGATACCAACAGGTGTCAAGTTAAAAACGGAATCTGGAACATATAGTAAAATCACTACTGCGACTTATGATATGATGATTAGAGCAGAAAAAAAACTTGGAAAGGATCCTATTTATTTTGCTGGCGCAAAAATGGGGGCAGATATTGGAAATGCTGCAAAAATATTTCAAGCAATTATTGATGCAATTAAATAATATATGAAAAAACTGCTTTTATTAATTTGTCTGACCGGATGTGCTCTGAACGAAGTGTCGAATGACAACAACGCTGATTATATTCAGCAAAGAGATGTATTTGATTCCCATTATGTTTCTCACTTTCCAGACGAACTGTCCGGAAATATATACACTATGCTATCAAACCAACACACGGCCAAGAACGACGTCGGATTTTTATTATATCAATATGATGTACCTGATGATATTTTAAAAGAACGTGAAACGTTTTTCAGACGACGTTCGATCGCCCACTATAAACCTTCCGATAGTTGTTTGATTGTCGTTAATTCCTTCGAGACACTAAAGACACTAGAAGAAAGAATTATTGTGACGGCCATTGATACCGCTCTTCTGAGAGAAAAGGAACGGTGTTCAACATTTCCAATCCCTAGCTTTATAGATGTTAAAGCCCCTGTTTTGACTGGAGAAGTAAAATTGAATGAGCATTATACTATCTACGTTTTGGAAGCAAGGCAGGGAGTCTTCGACAAACGATTACAGTTAAATCCATCCGCTCAGATGCCTTCCAACTGGGGTAATGGCTTTTCCAGAGGAGTTGCGGTAAACCCAAGAGAAAAAGTACTTATTTATTGGTTCGTAATGTGGTGATTTTTAGCACCGAAACGGGTAGTGAAATGGACCACTATTGTTGGAACGACGACCACTGCTCCGGAGTATTTCGTGTACGGAACAGAGCGTATTGCCCGCATCGACGGGTGGACAAATGCCATTGACCGCTCAACTTTCTTTCTCTACGACCACCTGGGCAATACGCGTGTCAGCTTTACGGCAAGCGATCTTTCGCCGCTGGAGCTCCACATTACTTATGCCGGCGATTATTTCCCGTATGGGAAAGTGCTGCGGGAGTTTGTGGATGGTGACGGTGGCGATCGTTACCTGACCACAATGCATGAACGGGATAAGGAAACCGGGCTGGATTATCGTGGGGCACGATATTACGATAGTGATGTGGCGAGGTTTCTGAGTTTAGACCCGTTGGCGGAGAAATATCCATCATTATCACCATATAATTATGTGGGTGGGATGCCTGTGATTGCGATAGATCCCGATGGGGAAAAGATCATTTTTGTTAACAAACGTGCAATTGAAGAGGGAAACAAATGGCTTAAGGATCTAGGATTAGAGAATGAATTTCATATAAACAGACGAGGGGTCCTCAAAAAAACATGGACGCCATTTCGCAAAAATAATGAGTTAACTAAGGCTCTTAAAAAAGAGGTGAGAGGTCGTGATATAGTCGAAATTGCTCTAAGTAATAAAGAGGATTGGAACGTTGTGCAATATCATAATTCTGATTTTGATGAAATATGTGGAAAAGGATCGGGAAGTGGCCAATGCTCAGGAACGGTAGACTATGAAACATTGCTCACAATGTTTTCGGGTAGACAAAGACACATTACGACTCTTGTATTTACTCCAGGTGAAATAAATAGTGAAACCACAGAAAAAGAAATTAATGCAAAAGACATAATTTCAGATGCTGCTATTATTGAATCTCCTACAGCAGCGAAATTTATCGGTGGGGTTGTCGGTGAAGATGGTGAAAACCTTGCTAGAGCTGCCATGTCTATTCCCGGAGTAGTGCCGAAGACTTCTCTACCGTCATTTGGAGGTTTAAATACAGGTAAGTGTCAGGAGGGGGACTGTGGTAGATGTGATCCAGTGAACTCCAACGATGAGGGAGGTCCAAATAATTATGTCACCAGAGATTTTGGATTTCGAAAATAAACAACTATGAAAATATACAAAATGAAAATCATTTTTGCAGTACTGCTATTTCTCTGTTTTGATTCATACGGTCAAATCGACATATTATCCCGTCGATTTAATACATTTCTTCTGGAAATAAAGAGCCCGCCTGATCAGGATACACTATTGAATCCTTGCGCCTACTATCATTTTCACTCCAATGGTATGCTTGTTTGCAATCGTTTTTCAAAAGATTCCCTGGGAAGGATCATTCTTCAGCCTGATGAGAGTACCTCTTACTATTCAAAGAATCTTTATAACAGAAACGTTCTGCCTTTACCTGTTCACAGTAACGATCGACTGTTATTAAAGCTGTCATTTGTTAATCTTCCAAGGAAAATAAAACGTGAAATAAGACGCAAAGGGTGTTCTATACAATTTATATACTTGTCAAAGGGACAATTAGTAACTAAAACAATTTCTTACAGATGAAGTATCTTGTTTTTGTAGTTTTTACTGCATTATTATACATGAATACACAGGCTCAAAAAGCCAGTTATTCCTTCCATGAAATCGGACACGGGAAATACAGCTTTGCCATTACAAACCTTTCCGATTCGTGTTTGTTTTTCTTCGATAAACAGTTTGAGTATCTTAAAATCAAGCGATACAATGCATTTGAAGTGGGGATCCATTATGAGCATATAGCTGAAGATTCTTCGGCTGTAATATTGGATTTAAGTGACTCGCTAACAGCAGAAATGATGCTGAATTATAAGATAAACCAACTCTTGGAAAATAATCGATGGACTTCAAGATGTATCGAACCAAACGAGACTGTCTATTTTTATTTTAAGCTTTCACGAAACGCAAAGAATGAAGAACCGGATTACCTTAAAGTACAGATCAACAATTCGATTGTTTTATTGAGTCAGGGTAAAAATAAAATGATAATAGAATGATGAAGTTGGCGGTAATGTTTCAACAGTGTTGATGAAATATTAAGGTGTTGACTTTAAGTTTTTTAAAAATTAAATAGCTAAAATTTCGGGTAATGTTTGAGGTTCAATTCATGTAATTGAGTTCAATAGCGAGTCTTGAAATGCGTTGTTGATCTACCTCGTATTTCAGAAGTGTTGATACAGCAAGCGATCTTTCACCTTTGGAGCTGGCGATCGTTTATGCCAGTGATTACTTCCCCTACGGAAAGGTATTGCGTGAATTTGTGGATGGCGATGGCGGAGACCGCTACCTGACCACCATGCATGAACGGGATAAAGAAACTGGGCTGGATTACCGCGGGGCAAGGTATTATGATAGTGATGTGGCGAGGTTTCTGAGTTTGGATCCGATGGCGATCAAATTCCCCAATATGAGCCCATATAATTATGTAATGGGGAATCCAATTGTTCTGATTGATGCAAGTGGTATGTATCCGGAACCACCTCCGCATTACGGTTTTTTAATAGGAGTAGGAACAATAATTTTTTATTCTGCTATTGAAAATGGAGCTAGCATACAAGGAGCATTGCTAGTACTGGCTCAAGCCAGTTTGGAAACCGGCTGGGGAGGAACGTCTTCAGTGGATTATAATCTTTTCGGTATGATGGCTGGTAAAGGAGAACCATCGACAAGAAGTACTTCACATGGTGCATTAAAAGATTATTCTGAGTTAGGGGGTTACGAAGGTTCTATTGATGATTATTATAGTCGATTGAAAGATAAATGGCCAGAAATGATAGAACTTCTTAAAGAGAACAGTTTTACATCCGATGACATTGACAAGGCATTTAATACGGGAAAATACTATCCAACAACTGAAGAGCGAAGGGCAGGAAATTATGCATATTGCGGTAAAGATGCTAATGGAAATTCTGACTATGGAACCAAATTATATGCTCAAATTCAAACAGTTATTAAGTATCTGAACAACGCGGTAGATCATCATATAACTATTCAGAACGAACTAATTAACGATTTAAATATGAAGATAAATGATAAATCGTTGAGTTTGGAGGAAAGGGTTCAATACAGAATTCAAATTCATCAAGCCCGAAATGAAAAACAGAATTATGAACAATTTAAAGAATTAATACCACAATAATCATGAATGCTAAATGGTCACTTATTTTACTGCTCTCTATCTTATTTGGGGGGTGTAAACAACAAAAAAAACATACGGGGAAAAAATCAGTAAACGAGGAAGTGGTTTTTGAAACACTGACACTCATTGACACGAATTTTACCGTTACGGCGCAATACTTTTTCAATGGAAAAAATAAGAATTTTTTATGCCTCAAATGCAATGATAAAATGCTGAAACAACTTAAATATATGAATCCTGAAAAGGAGTTTCTGAAAGAAGATAGAATTCTTTACATTAATAAATCTGTTGCTTCCAAGGCAGACTTAATCATTATGGATTCTATTCTCATAGTGCCAATTGTTGATGTTAATTATCGCACTACTTTTTACGGAATGAATGTATTTACCGGGGTTGAAACAAGTGTAGTAACAAATGGTGAAAACACAAGCTTTTCAAGCTGTAGTTCATCATTACTGATTGATCTTGAGAAGCAAATCATCTACGCTTTAGGAGAGAGTGACCATGAAGAACATACTATTCCAGTTTTGGTTTATAAACTTCACAACAATATTTTGCGCTATTCTGAAACACATACATACCCATCAAAAATAGAGAATGATCCTGAAAAATTCTTTAACGAAATCCTGACTAAACCGCACACTAAATTTTAAATGGATATATTATCCGTGGCTCCCGAATACTATGGAACCGGGCGCATTGCCCGCATCGACAGCTGGACGAATGCGATCGACCGCTCAACTTTCTTCCTCTACGATCACCTGGGCAATACGCGCGTGAGCTTTACGGCAAGTGATCTTTCACCGCTGGAGCTGGAGATCGTTTATGCCGGTGATTACTTCCCCTACGGAAAGGTATTGCGTGAATTTGTGGATGGCGATGGCGGAGACCGCTACCTGACCACAATGCATGAACGGGATAAGGAAACCGGGCTGGATTACCGTGGGGCACGATATTACGATAGTGATGTGGCGAGGTTTCTGAGTTTGGATCCGTTGGCGGCAAAATATCCAACAATGTCCGCTTACAATTATGTCGCTGGTAATCCCATTATTTTAATTGATCCAAATGGAAAAGAAATTATCTATAAAGGAGAAGATATTTCAAGTCAAGACGAAGAAACTGGATGGACAGAGAACCATCTTTACCTAAATGATGTTTTTGGTGATGCAAATGGATTTAATGAAAAAATTGCAGCAAACATTCCAGAATGGGCTAGTGGCTATGGCCACAATGTACACCAAATAGCTAATATGTGGGCATGCTACCATATTTTCGGCTGGGACACGGACGAGAATAGGAAGAAAGCCTTTTACATCGGTGGAATTCTAGACCAAGCAACCGTCTATTCTGATAGCAAAAAATTTCAGACAGGCCCAACGGCATATCGTCATGCCATGAGAAACAAAGGACAAACAGTTGCTGAAGCAAAAGCTATGGCTGATAAATTTGTCAGAACGACGTATCAATGGGCAATTAACTACTACAATATGGGGGAAATGAAACTTGCGTTTTATAACTTGGGAGTTGCCCTTCATACATTACAAGATGGCACGTCACCGGCTCATATAGGATTCCAAGAGTGGTCTGGGGATGAAAGTGTTGGTGAGATAATAGAACATGCAAAAAAAGAAATGGCATATCCAGGAGCGGATAGCAATTTACAACTAGTAACGGAATGGTTTATTAATTCTTTCTTGAATCAGCAAGCATTACCTTCTGGAAATTTGTTTGATTTGAATTATTTTAAATAACTTCCTTATGAGAATTATTTCTATAATATTCATTCTCTGTCTAGTTTCGTGTTATGATAAAAAGACAATTCAGCGGGAATTAACCGTAAGAAAATCGACACTTTATAAATACGAAATAGAAATTCCTGTTAAACACAAAACTCGTGGTAACGTTCATCAATTCGACCTTTCAGAAGATGAGTTTACAGAATTTTACTGGCTCTATTCCGATCGAATTGATTCCATCGTTCATTCTTCTGAGCTCGTATTGACTACCCACCGAAATCAAACAAAATATCCTTATTGTCAATCTCAATTAAAAGGGCATGTAAGATTCTACAATGATTCCATAGAATTGGCATTAAAAGTCCCTGTCTATTCTGATTCTGATACAATAGCTGATTCATGGACAAATTACGAACATAATGGAAGATATAAACTGAAAAAAGAATAATAGTAATGACTGTTCAGCATTAAAGACAATGTGCTTATTCATTAGTTTGTGATGTGGTAGAAAAGGCTACAAATTAATGAAACCTAATATTCCAATCATAATTATGGTGATGATTCTATAAATCATTATGAAAATTTAAAAACTCGTAAACACAATGCCTCAGAAATAAATGTTGAACAATATGAAGACATACATAAATACAACTAGCTTGCTAATAATGTGTCTAATTTTAGCAGTAGCCTCATGTGGACTAACCAAAGATGCACTTCCACCTCAAGAGCCAGAATTGACTTATAAGTTAAGCTTCAACGAAGGGCTCAAGAATAGTACCTGTCGTTGCTTTTATACTCAGAATGATTCTGTCATTGTTAACAAGCTGGCTGATTATGATTTGATTGTTTGTACTTCAGGACAGATCAATAAAACGGTGCATTATTCTATAGACAATTCTATCTTGACCACTTATACATATTCCAGCCTGGATGACACATTGAAGTTGCTGTCAAGCAGTACTAAAACCATTGATCTGAAGGATCAAAATTTGGGTATAGACAATGTATTTTATCAGATACTTCCAGACGATGTTAATGTGACCGATACATATGGTAAAAGAGTCAGTTTTTTCAAGAATGGTCTACTAAAAGGAAGGATTGCATTTTTAGAAGTGCGTTACCCTTTATGTACTCTTCCTAGATTCGAGGAGATTAATAAACTACTGGATCTGGCATGTTTTATTGAGGGGAAAGCTCAATAAAGAGGACTTATACAGTTTGATTCAGGAGACTTGCAGTAGTGAAATCGACCACTGCTCCTGAGTATTTCGTGTACGGAACAGAGCGTATTGCCCGTATCGACGGATGGACCAACCAAATTGATCGCTCGACTTTCTTCCTGTATGATCACTTAGGTAACACGCGCGTGAGCTTCACAGCAAGTGACCTTTCACCGATCGAACTAGAGATTGTTTACGCCGGAGATTACTTCCCCTACGGAAAGGTATTGCGTGAATTGTGGATGGCGATGGCGGAGACCGCTACCTGACCACGATGCATGAACGGGAGAAGGAAACGGGGCTGGATTATCGTGGGGCACGATATTACGATAGTGATGTGGCGAGGTTCCTGAGTTTAGACCCTCTGGCAAAAAAATATCCTGGAATCGGGGCTTATAATTATGTAGCTGGAAATCCTGTTATTTTAATTGATCCTAATGGAGAAGACATTGTATACTTTGATGCTAAGGGAAATGAAATAAAACGAGAACAAAGTAATGAGCGGTTTGAAACTTATGTTGATTTGAAAGGAGATGGCTCATATATCAATGCTCCAATGCCTAATATAATAAAAGGATATGAGGATCCAAAGTATCAAAAATATGATCATAATATTGCCGCTGAAACCTTTATCTTTAATAACACAGATAAAACAGGCTCAACAAATGGACTTCATCTGGATGGAGAAGCTCCTTATTTATCTCCCACACTAGTAAAGGCTGTTGCTCTTGAAGAAACTCAACTGGGGAATTATGAAGGGGAATATGGTCAGAACGGTAAAAGCGATATTATGCAGGCTAACGTTACCACAACAAATAATGGGAAAATAACCGGGAGTGATTGGGCGCCTTATAAAACGGCTTTTGGTTTGGTTCAAAATGGAAGTGCAACCCCGCAGCAAAGCATTCATGCCGGAATTAGAATGCTTTTTATGAAAGGATTGGAAACTACCAAGGTTGTCTATGAAAATGGTAGTCCATCAGAGAAATCGACAGTGGTATGGAAAGGTGGAGACCTAAAAAGCTGGTGGTATGCTGTTATGTATTATAATGGTTCTAGCAGAAAAGAAGAATATGTTAAAGAAGTTACGAATTTTTGGATAAATTCATTTTTCTCACAAAAATCAATGTATTATGTACCTCAATAGAATAATATGGATAGCTGGATTTTTCGTTATTTCATGCAATGGACAAACAGAGGATTCATCAGTTAAAACACAAAAAGTAGTATCAACTAATCATTTTGAATGGCTTTCTTATGTGGATTCCACCAAGAAGTACGAGATTAACAGTCCTGAGGTGGACTCGATAGTGCTCTATTTTATGAAATCTTCAGCACCAGAAGTCATTGGTAAAAACAAAGTAGTCATTTGGAAAAATAATCAAGAGCTAAAAACAACGATGCCTCATGATTTTGTTGATTATAAAATGATTAACAATAATCATTTTGTTTTTATTGATAACAGGCGAAGGACTATTAGTTGCTCAGAAGTATTATTCTCACAAGCCATTCGAAGTGATAACTCTTTGGTGTTTAGTTACGATGATTCGAATAACAATGAGGTGGTGGACGTAAAAGTTATTTTTATCAAGGGTAAAGTTGTACTCGACATTCTTGGATATGACTCATCCTTGGATAAGTATGAAAAAAAACAAATTGATTATTCTTTAAAATTTTAGAAGATAATCAGTTTGTTCATTAAAGGATTATGTTCCACCTGTGTTGATACGTTTCAAACGAAATATCAATATCCTGCAATTCAGATACTTAATAAAATATAGCTTCCAGAAATTCGGGAATGATAAAACCCCACCCGAAGTATTTGGATTACTGAGAAACGCTTAAAATAGCCTGGACTTCCCCCTCGTGTTCCAAGTGTATTGATGATAAAAAAGGCTATAGGACGAGCCTATTTATTTTTTATATGCTCAGATAGGAAATAATATTGGAACAGTTGCCAACTTTGCTCAGGCAGTTCTTGATGTAATTGATTAATGCTGTTAACTGACTGAATTTTATGATCGAATATATTATAGGTATCTGGAAAAAATATGCGGCCACTTTCTACATTTGGGCATCATGTATCGGATTGCTTTTTCTGGTAGGATGGTGTCATGCATTTACAGTGTCTTTAGAGTACGAAGATTTTCAACTGACCTCTCTTGATCTTGAACCAAATATCGTTGACAATGCTAGATTGTCGAAAGGCAATTACAGTAATTTCATTCGGATTGGATTTGAATCACTTGATAGAGCTGAACTGGATTTTGATCAGTTTGATACAGACGTACTTGATAATTATTATGGAATACAAATAAAAATTTTATTCAGGAATGGGCTTTTCACTACGAGCGATTTTGCGTTACAGGGGCTTCAACTTAAAAACGATTTGATCATAAAAGGATCGAACCTTCACAAAAGGTGGCATTCAACTAAGGAGCGTGAAGCACTAACCAACCTTTCAAGAAAAACTGTTAAGGCTGTTTATATTCGCATTTATCGGCATATTAGCTATGGCCCTTTCCCCGCAGGGCCTAAGACTCAAGATGATAAACTCTTTACTTCTTTTGGTGTTATTTCACGAAAAGAGGCTGAAGATTATAACTACACTCCCAGGAATTAAGTTGTGAAAGAAGGGCTTTGAGAGTTGGTGATGCAATAGGCTAATTGAGCCAGGCTGTACCTTATTTGTACCCAAAACTCATAATAACCTGAAAAACAATTGTAATTACATTTTGTATCGGCAAATGATTGCTCGCTGAAAATGTGTATATTAAATAGAGCGTTGACAGAAAATCTGTCTGCATTCATTTTAATTCATTTTCAATGCACCCGAACATTATTCAGAAAATTCATGAAGTAAGAGGCTGCAAGGTCATGCTGGATTTCGACCTCGCCGAGCTGTATGGAACAGAAACCAAACGTTTAAAAGAAGCAGTAAGACGAAACATTAATCGTTTCCCATCAGATTTCATGTTCGAACTTACCCGACAGGAATACGATTCTTTAAGGACGCAAATTGCGTCCTTAGACGACAGCGGTCGCGGGAAACACAGCAAATACCTGCCTTTCGCCTTTACCGAACAGGGTGTGGCCATGCTGGCAAGTGTGCTGAGCAGTCCGATGGCAATTGAAGTCAATATCCAGATCGTCAGGGCTTTTGTACAGATGCGCAGGTTCGCACTCACCCACCAGGAATTAGCCGAACAATTGCTGCTGATGGAACAGAAATACGACCAGCAGTTTAGCGATGTATATGAAGCCATTCAATACCTGTTGCAGAAAGACCAGCAGCTAATCGAACAGACCGAGCGTCAGAAGATTGGATTCAAACCGGCTAACTGACATCCGAGAACTGCTCACTGTTTACTATTCACTGCCAGCTATTCGCCCAGAACACCATCTCCCAAAAAAATGCAACAGACTTCAGGTTTGGCCGGGAATTTGTAATTTGGTTGTGAAAAAACTAAAAGTCGTGAACCGATACTTATTTCTCCTTTTCTCCCTGTTTAGCCTGCCAAAGGCTTTCTCCCAGGAGACCACTATCCGCATGATTGTGAACGAAGAAACACAGGAATGCCGCCGTATGATCCCGATGACCTGTCTGCTTGTACAAAGAGACGGATCACAGGAATGGACGCTGTTTTACGATCGGATCAAGGGATTCGAACACGAACAGGGCTACCGTTACGAAATTATCGTAGTTCAAACCCGTCGACCGGAACCTATTCCGCAGGATTTGTCCGAATACCTCTATCGTCTCGAAAAAGTCGTGAGCAAAACCTGGATGTACCCGGAAAAGTCCGGTAACTCGGATAATACCTGGAAAGTAGGCTCGCTGAATGGCGTTCAATTGAACACCGACGACATTTACTTTTCCTTCAACGAAGACTCGACTGCGATTTCCGGGAAAAGCGGTTGCAACCAGTTTTCCGTTCCCGTTAGCTTTAATAAGAAGCGTACGAAGATCAAAACCAAAGGCATCACTTCTACACTGATGATGTGCAGTGAAGAGCAAATGCAGCGCGAACAGGCTTTTACTTCGGCTTTGTCTAATGCTAAATTCAAGTTGAGTAAGGACGGCGAGCAGTGGCTTTGGAAAAAAGGACGCAAAGTGGTTTTAATTGCGGAGCCGCATACATTACCGCTAGAACCATCTGCACAACGTACGCCATGGGATTTCTTTGATGGAAAAACCCTGAAAGTAATCCAGCTCAACGGTGAAAGCGTCGGTCTTGAAAACGCGCACCTGGTATTCGACAAAAAAGCCGGGCGTTTCAGCGGCAATAACGGCTGCAACCAGACAGGCGGTTCTTTCTCTTCAGAAAATGGTACCATCCGTTTCAGCGAAGTATATTCCACGAAAATGGCCTGCATGGATGAAGAAGTGCAAAAAGTCGAAAAAGGCATCAATGTGGTTTTCGCAGAAAAAAATCTCACAATCGACTTTGCAGAGCACGTCATGAATATCTACGGCCCCGACGGCAAGCTGGTCCTGATGCTGGCGGCTGAGAAGCGATAATTAACAACTTTCGATACGATCCCTGTTTTTCGATGAAGAGCAGGGATTTTTTATGCTTAATGTTACGGTAAAGATCGAGAGAAAGAAAAAGACTCCCCGACTACTGCAAAAAGCAGGATCATAGTTTGGATTTCATGCAGGTCCCTATCACACTGCCATATTGAAGCATTTCAAGCTTCACGCCGCCGTCTTCCATTGTCGTGAATCGCAATACTGCGTCGTTACCGCCTTGCAGTATTCCCTGGAATTCTCCCGGGGCTACCGGAAAAAAGCGCAAATCCCACGGTATATTTGTAGAATTATGAATCAGGTGGCCATTCAGACTGGTGATGGCCTGTACGTTCTCCTTGTCATCCTGATCTATATAGATTCCCGTGTATTGTTCCAGCCCGGCCTCCGCCAGGGGAATCCTGGCCCTGAATTCCATTGTCAGCGGCTGTTCGTTCAATACCTGCATGATGTTCATAAAAGGATAAGCGCCCATTTTAAAGTTTTGCAAGGTGATGATCGTCCTGTCGTTCACAGAATCGTGGTATATGAATGTCGTATAACCGTCCCAGCTGCCCGTATGTCCGAAAGCGAATTTGTTTTCCCCTCTGGATATGTCCAGTCCATAGCCGTAAGCGATGTTTTCTCCCTCCGTGGTTTTTGTTACACGCGTCATTTCTTCAAACTCATCTTCTGTGAACAACTTATTTTCCCGCAGGGCCTTGATCCACTTGTAGACGTCTTCGACCGTTGAATTTACCTTGGCATTTCCGACAATACCATCTAAAAAACGAACCATATCTTCACCATAGCGGGGATCTTCCGAAGTGACCTTATCGAACGAGCCCCTGGCCCATACATAACCGACGGCGTAATTTTTCAGTTTTCGTTCATGCTGCCGCCTGTTATAAACAAACGTGTTTTTCATGCCGAGGGGCTTGAATATATTCTTTGCAAGAAATTCAGCATAGCTCTCGCCCGAAACGCGCTCTATAATACTTGCCAGCAAAGCATAGTTGGTATTGGTGTATTCGTGTCTGCTGCCCGGGACGAACTGAAGCGTATCTCTCCGCGACGCGTAGAAGCTTATCAGGTCATCGTTGGTTGCAATGCGCAACTTGTCCCACGTTTGAGGCATGTCCATCAGGAATTCGGGAACGCCGCTCGTATGCCTCAGCAGGTCGTTGATCGTAACCGACTCCCAGGAAGCAAGCTCCGGGATGTACAATGACAACCTGTCGGTGTAACTGAGCTTGCCCTGTCTTTTAAGCAATACAATGGCCGCGGCCGTAAATTGTTTGGAGCATGAAGCCAGCTCGAAAACCGTTCTGGTATTATTACTGCTCTTCGTGATTTCGTTGCTGTATCCGTATCCCTTTTGAAAGACAACTTCGCCTTTTTCTGCAATCAGAACGCTTCCGTTGAATTGATGCTGGGCATACATTACCCCGAATACGCTGTCGAGAAGCTGTGCCTTCCGGCTGTGCTGTGCAAATATGCTGGCGGATAAAAGAATGCAGCAGAATGTAAGTCGTAAATTGTTCATTATGAAAATATTCATGAGCGCTTGTTCACACAGGCCGTTAACCGGGACCAAATATAAACATATAAGTCACCGATTGGTGACTTATATCTCGTTTTTTTCCCTCTTGTGTACTATGCAAGCTTTATATTACAGCTGTTCGAACGCCTGTTTATTGAGAAAGGACAGTGCTTCCCGGATCTGCTGGCGTCCTGCTTCACTATTGAGATCGATACCGCAGAATGTACCTGTATTAACTGCAGCGTGCAGGTTCAGGTAATAGATGCCAGAGACCAGGATGGCTGCAACGGCGCGGTAACTTCCGGCTTGCTTCCCGAAAAACGGATCGGTAAAATTGCCAAACAGCAGCTCGCCCGTACGCTCCTGTTGTTCGAGCAGAGTAGCGAGCGACTTTCTGTGCTCCGACAAGCGCCAGAGAATGATCTTCTGAAGCTCCGGATCGCCCGACATTTGTTCGTATTGCTGAAGAAGCATTCCTTCGGTGAAAGCTTTCCCGCCGTCTGTAACTTTATTCGGGACCGATTTGTCTTCTATGTTGCTCCAGAAATCTTTTGCCAGCAAGTATTCATCCAGCAGCTGGTCCAGTCCGCCGAAATATTTATATATCAGCTTTTTGTCAAGGCCGGCCACTTCGGCGATATAATTGATCTTCAATGCAGAAAACCCTTTGGTCATAAGGATCTTGCCCACCGCCCCCAGAAAGCGCTCCTTACTTTTTTCTTTATTTCTTATCGTATCTGCCATATTTCATGAAACCGGGAAGCGTAGTTCGATCGGGTTGCAACTTTAAATGGTTGCGTTCACAACCAGATGAGCTAATTTCTTAAATATTATTACATAAAAAAAGGGAAAGCAATGCTTTCCCTTGATATCGTGGTGATGGACGGAATCGAACCGCCGACACATAGATTTTCAGTCTATTGCTCTACCAACTGAGCTACATCACCTTACCGTTTGGTGGGTGCAAAGATAGCCATAGGATTCAAAATACCTACAAAATCCTCAACTTTTTTTCGAAATGCGGGTTATCTTTGTTCTGCATGAACCCACAAGCTCTTTCCCTGGTTGTCGATGCCGGAAATACCCGGATCAAAACTGCTGTTTTCCAAGGCGATACTCTTGTCGAGGTCCGAAGCTTCACGAAAAACGAGCTCACCGAGCTCAAAAACTTTTTACAGCATTGTCATCAGCTGCCGGCGATCATTGCCTCTGTAAAAGCCGATAAAGACACCAAATGGCTCCAGCAATTGCTGCCCAACGCACAATTGTTCCGCTCTACAATGAAGCTGCCGCTGAACATTGCCTATGAAACGCCCGAGACGCTTGGAGCCGACCGCTTGTGTAATGCCATTGCGGCCTACGACATCGCGCAGCAGGCTTGTCTGGTGATCGATATCGGGACGTGCGTGAAATACGATTTCGTCGATAACGAAGGAACCTACCACGGTGGCGCCATTTCGCCCGGCATTGCCATGCGATTTCAGGCTATGCATACGTTTACGGGAAAACTGCCGTTAATAGAGGACATGATCATACCCGACACCATTGGAAAAAACACCCTCGACGCCATGCGCAGCGGCGTTATGCATGGGGTAATCAACGAAATCAACGGTTTTATCGCCTCCTACAAGGCACGCTTTCCGCATATCCGGCTGTTTCTCACCGGCGGCGACGCACAAAATTTTGATTTGGGACATATTAATGGCATCTTTGCCGACGAAAATCTAACCTTAAAAGGGTTGCAACGAACATTAGCTCAATTATGATCCATAAGCTTTTTCCACTTCTCGTCCTGAGTCTTACCGGTGTGGCCACTGCTCAATATTCCACTTCTCCGTTCAGTACGCAGGGTTTGGGTGAGGCAGGCGGGCTTGAAGAGCCGCAGTTCGGAGGAATCGGGACTTGCCGCACAGCCTACATGGATTCCCTGAGCGTTAACCTGTTCAACCCTTCCAGCTATGCATTCCTCTCAAAAGGACAACCGCTGTTCTCTATCGGGATTTCAAGCCGGTTTTCCCGTTTCACCGAAGATGGCAACTCGAGCGACGGCCGCGTAGTGGGAATCAGCCATATTGCCATGGTCATTCCTGCCACCAGACGCCTTGGTTTTGCTGTAGGCCTTCAGCCCTTCACACGTCGTGGTTACGAGATCGTTCAGAAACAGCAGGTCGAAGCAGATACGTTCCGTTATACCTATTTCGGGAGCGGCAGCACCCAACAGGTATTGGGTGGAGTATCATTCAAAGTACTCGATTTCAAACGTCATACACTCGCACTTGGCGCCAACTACGCTTTCCTGTTCGGATCGGTGAACAGCGAACGCCGCAGCGAATTGATCGGTAACGATCCTGCTGGTGGTGTGGACAAGGAAGAATACCGTCTGCACAGCGGTTATTATACGCTGGGGATGAATTACACCACCAATCTCGATTTTCAGGGCAACAGCCAGTTGCGCGTAGCTGCGGTCTATACACCTCAGCAAAGCCTCTCGGCACATCGCGACTACATGCTGTTTTACGCCACCGACGTGGCCGACCAGCGCACCTATAGTATTCTCGACAGCATCGAAGACGACAAAGGAACAATCGTTTACCCGTCTTCCATGTCGCTTGGATTCAGCTACAGCTTCCAGCCGGAAGGTGGCGTGGACTACAAGCATAAATCCGTTTACCAGGTAATGGTGTTCGGTGATTTCAGCAGTACCGACTGGAAATCCTATTCAGCACGCTTCAGCAACGAACAGCCGGTAAATCCGATGGTCAACAGCCAGCGCTTTTCATTAGGCGCTCAGTTTACACCGAATGTGGATGCTTCCGATCGTAAAGTGAAAAACTACTTCGGTCGTATTCGTTACCGTACAGGTGGTTACTTCGAAACGCTGCCTTATATGGACAACGGCACCCAGCTCACCGGATACGGAGTCACAGCCGGATTTGGCTTGCCGATCAGCAATCTGCAAAGCAATTCCTCCTTCAATATCAGCCTGTTGTACGGAAACCGTGGAACGAGCGGAGGCCTGAAAGAACAATTCGTCAGCTTCAACGTCGGGCTGATCATTGCACCTGCACGTTATGAACGCTGGTTCCGGAAAGTAAAACTGGATTGATGCTTCCGCGCCGGAAATATGGTCTCCTGCTTTTGCTGATCACCGGCATCCTGGTTGCTTCATGTGTCAACGATCTCGAATCCATTAAGAAAGTCACGTTCCGACCGGACGATCCCGACGAAAAGACCAGCAATCTCGAGCTCACCTACACCGATTCAGGCTATGCCAAAGTACGGTTGTATGCCAAGCTCGCCGAATCGTTTTCCTCGCCGAAATCCGTCATCAAATTCAAAGACGGCGTTCGCGTGGAATTCTACAACGAAAACGGCCAGATTGCTTCCATCCTGACGGCCTTGTATGGTGAGATCAACGAAGAAGACGGCACCATGCTCGTACGCGATTCCGTTCGGCTGTTCAATCCGAACAACAAAAAGCGCATGGAAACCGAAGTGCTTTACTGGAACCGTGCCGACAGCACCATCTATACCGATAAAATGGTGATGGTACGCACCCCGAAATCACTGCTGTTCGGAACCGGTATCCGCACCAAACAGGATTTTTCGACCTACACCTTTTTAAAGCCGCAAGGACAAATTGACATCAACGAAAAAGAATAAAGATGAAGACATACAATAAAATCATGGAATGGTTCTGGCTCGCAGTAGGTATCCTGATCGTGATCGTGGTAACCTATATGTGCTTTACAGAAGAAGCAGACCGCTGGGCACCGTATTATGGTTTGTGCGTGTTTGCCTTCGGAACGTATTTCCTGCGCCGCTATATGCGCAAGCGCATGGAAAAACACCTCGAGTACCTTGAGCAGCAGCGCCGTGCAGAGAAGAACGATCCGCAATAAGTTTTGCGTTACGGAATAAAAAATGTTGGTTTCGTTGTAACTTTCGCGGCGGATAACAGTCTCAGAAAAGTTGTTACTTATTTCGAAACCAGCATTTAAAGTTTTTATACGTTTCACATGCGGCACCTACTCATCCTCATACTATCGCTTCTTCCACTGTTCGCTGCGGCCCAGTTCCAGCTTGCGGGTGTGGTAACGGATGAGAACAACCAGCCCATTCCTTACGCCAACGTTTACGTTAAAAACTCCTCGGAGCTGCGAACAGTGACGGATGTGGAAGGTCATTATGCCCTGCAGCTGTTTCCCGGAGAATATTACCTTGTATTCAATGCCACCGGCTACGACGATCGCGAGACCTATGTGGTGATCAGCAACAGCAATACCACACGCGACATCCAGCTCTTTCCCAGTAAGGTTGAAGACCTCGAAGAGTTCACCGTAACGACCAAGAAATCCAATCCCGGCCGCGAAATCATGCTGAAAGTCGTGCAGAAACGCGAGCAGATGAGCCAGTGGAGCTATCCGCACTCGACCGAGGTGTATATCAAAGCCACGGAAAAGATCGAGCGGAAAAACAAAGGAGACAATAATAAAGAGGCGAAACCGGAAACAGATCCGTTTGAAGAAGAACGCCGGAAAACACTTGAGCTGACCGGTCACATGAACATGGCTGAAGTACAGATTACCCGTTATTTTGCGCCGCCATCCAAAGTGAAAGAGATCCGCAACGCCTTCACCACCCGCGGCAGCGATCGTTTGCTTTACTACACGACCACAGTCAAAACGAATTTCGATTTCTTCCAGAATCTTATGCAGCTGGATGATCTCCACGCATCGCCGATCAACAGCCCGATCTCAGGGCCGGGAATTTTATCCTATAAATACCGCCTGGTAGAGCAATACGAAGAAAACGGCCGGAAAATCCACAAAATCAAGATCATTCCGCGCTACAGCTCCACGTCTACCCTTTCCGGCCACATTTACGTGATCGATTCGCTCTGGCTCGTGCAAAAACTGGAGCTCACGCTGGAAAAAGGCAACCTGCTGAATTACGACTATTTCACCGTTAAACAACAGTTCGATCATCCCGGCGACACGATGTGTGTGCTGCGCGAGCAAATCTTCGACTATGGCGTGAAATACAAAGACCAGACTTCTACCTGCAACACCATTGCCCAGTTTTCGGAATACAACTTCAACCCCGAATACGCACGCAAATTCTTCACCACGGAAGTCGCTGTGACCACCAAAGAAGCCTATGAACGCGATTCAACCTACTGGAAAGAAGAACGCGCCATTGCATTGACAGCCGAAGAACAGCGCTACATTATCATGAAAGACAGCCTCCGTGATGTCTACAACAGGAAAGAATACCTCGATTCCATCGATGCCATTTTCAATAAAGTCACCTTCTGGAAAGTCGTCTGGTTTGGCGTCGAACACCGCAACAGGGTCAAACGCACCCAATGGAGTATCAGCTCCATCGCGGGAACGGCGCGACCACTTTACCCGGCCGGACCACGTGTAGCGCCCGGCTTCAATTACTTCAAAAAATGGGAAGACCAGCGCTATCTCGATTGTTACAATGAAGTGTCTGTAGGCTTGCTCAACGGCGACCTCAAAGGTTCGAGCTGGTGGCGATACCGCTACGATCCCTTCCATCTCGGAACCATTGGCGCTGATTTCTCGCACGAATTCGACGCCATCGTCTATGCCGACGCGATTACCCAGATTTACAAACGCAGTAACTTCATCGAAGCCACCAAATTGCGGGTTTCGCACAGTTACGAGTACTTCAATGGCTTCTACATGGACGTGCAGTTTGAGTTCTGCGAACGGCGATCATTGTCCAATTACAAAAGCATCGATCTGCTCGACAGCGTAATTCCGAACGACGATTTCAAACCATTCGAAGGCTACCAGGCCTTGATCGGACAGGTCACCTTCAGTTATACGCCGCAGCAGAAGTACATGCGCGAGCCTTACCGCAAAGTAGTCCTCGGATCGCGCTGGCCAACGTTCTATGCGTTTTACGAGCGCGGCGTTCCCAAACTATTCGGCAGCGATGTCGATCACGAATACGGCCTCCTGGGAATTTACCAGAACTTCCAGCTCGGAACACTTGGAACTTCCAGTTACCACATCAAGGGTGGAAAATTCCTCAGCGCTAAAAACCTTAAAGACGCCGATTTCAAGTACCAGCGCCGAAGCGATCCGTTCTGGTTCAGCAATCCGCTGTTTTCCTTCCAGGACCAGGACAGCTCTTTGCCATCGCGGCAGTATTATGTCGAAGGGCATTTCGTGCACCACGACAACGGTGCTTTGCTGAACAAAATTCCGTTCATGAAAAAAACCGGCATCGGACTGGTTGTCGGTGCCGGCGCTTTATACGTAGCCGAATACAACTGGCAGCATTATGAGCTCCTGGCCGGTTTGGAACGCAATTTCAAATTCTCCAAGCGACGTCTGCGCATTGGTATCTACGGCGTTATCTCCGATGGAAACCACATTGCACCCAAAGCCACCTGGAAAATCTCCTTCGCCGTCCTCGACGACCGCAACATGAAATTCAATTTCTGATCAGACGTCAGGACATCAAGACTTTATGACTGAAGACCGCGGACCGGAGACCAACTCAGAAACTCTTCAACTCACCAACTCGTAAACTGTTCAATAATCGATATTGAATTCCCCGTTCGTTACCGTTTTCGTTGCCGCAGGATTCGCGCGGGTCAGTGTACAGTTATAAAACCCCGAAATCTTATCCGCCGCCATGTCGTGTGTCACGATGGTTACCGAGCCTGAAGTCGAAAGGTAAGAAGTCATAAAATTATCGTCCGTGTGGCTCAGTCGGAACAACTGTCCTGGCAATATCTGGTAAGTTCCCGGCTCCAACGTGTCGTCGATCGATAACGCGAAATACATTTCTGAAGCCGTCCCTGCCTGTGCCTGGATGAATCCACCGTTGTGCTGTACGATAACTGCTGCCGGATCGAAATCCGTTCCGTCGATCGTCAGGGAGAAATTATCATAAGCCGTTCCGACCGGAGGCGTACCGTTGCTGTCTTTTGTTTCTTTTTTACAGGAAACGGCTGCCAATGCAACAACACAGGAAAATAGGAGGATTGTTTTTTTCATAGCGTTTTTTGATTCAGATCTTGAAAATAAATGCATCCTTTCAGATAGAACTGTTTCAATTTCTGAAATACCGGTTTCAGTTTCCGATTGTCCACTTAGAACTCACCATTCTGAATTTTGCATTCTGCATTATGAATTCCTATAATATCCGTATATTTGCACCACGTTCATTGTTTATTAAACTTATAAAGAAAGGTGGAGGGACTGGCCCTGAGAAACCTTGGCAACCCTTGTCCTACAAGAAGGTGCCAATTCCAATCCCGATTTTACGTCGGGAGCAGATAAGTCGATTTGCATCCCTTTTCTTTATACAGATAATATTCCAGCTTCCATGACGAAAGCCTGGCAATGACCGCATTAGCATGATTTAAACTGATCGCAATGGCGGAAAACATCGCATCCATACTTGAAAAACGCATCCTGGTGCTCGACGGCGCTATGGGAACCATGATCCAGCGCTATACGCTTACGGAAGAAGACTTTCGCAAAGGCTGGTTCGAAGACCATGCTTCCCCGCTGAAAGGCAACAACGACCTGTTGTCGCTTACACGACCGGATATCATTTCCGACATCCACAAAGCCTACCTCGAAGCCGGAGCCGATATCATTGAAACCAATACGTTTTCCGGAACGTGGATCGCCCAGGCCGATTATCACCTCGAAAAAGCCGTTTACGATATCAACTTTTACGGGGCGAAGATCGCCAAAGAAGCCTGCGATGAATTCACGGCCAAAAACCCGGATAAACCGCGCTTCGTTGCCGGTTCCATCGGACCAACCAACCGTACGGCTTCCATTTCACCGGATGTAAACGACCCTGGCTACCGTGCGATTACATTCGATCAGCTCGTGGACGCTTACAGCGAACAAACGAGAGCCCTCATCGACGGCGGCTGCGATATTTTGCTTGTCGAAACGATTTTCGATACGCTGAACGCCAAAGCGGCTTTGTACGCCATCGATGAAGTACTCGAAGAACGCGGTCTCAGCCTGCCCATCATGGTTTCGGGAACCATCACGGATGCTTCCGGCCGTACACTGACCGGACAAACAACCGATGCCTTCCTGGTATCCGTGCAGCATATGCCCTTGTTGTCTATCGGGTTGAACTGCGCGCTTGGGGCAGATGCCATGCGTCCGTACCTGCAGATCCTGGCCCAGCAGGCGCCATTTTCTGTCAGCGCGCACCCGAATGCCGGTTTGCCGAACGAATTCGGTCAGTACGATGAATCGCCGGAAATCATGGGAAAACAGATCGAAGGTTTCCTCAAAGAAGGACTCATCAACATCATCGGCGGCTGCTGCGGCACAACTCCCGAGCACATTCGTACTATGGCGCAACTCGCTCAACAATACTCACCAAGAAAGCTCCCTGTAGAAGCATGACTCAACAATTACGGCTGTCAGGTCTTGAAACACTGACCGTTACCCCTGAAAGCAACTTCATCAACATCGGTGAGCGCACCAACGTGACAGGATCGCGTGCGTTCCTTCGCATGATCAAGGAAAATGACTTCGAAGCAGCCTTGTCCGTAGCCCGCGAACAGGTAGAAGGCGGCGCACAGGTGATCGACATCAACATGGACGAAGGAATGATCGATGGCAAAGAAGCCATGGTCCGCTTCCTCAACCTTATCGCTTCAGAACCGGATATTTGCCGCGTGCCGGTGATGATCGACAGCTCCAAATGGGAGATCATCGAAGCAGGATTGAAATGCGTTCAGGGAAAAGGAATCGTCAACTCCATTTCACTCAAGGAAGGCGAAGAAAATTTCATTGCCCAGGCGAAAAAAATCAAGCGTTACGGCGCAGCAGTGGTGGTAATGGCCTTCGATGAAGTCGGTCAGGCCGACAGCTACGAGCGTCGTATTGAAATCTGCAAGCGTTCCTACGACGTACTGGTGGACAAAGTGAAATTCCCGCCACAGGACATCATTTTCGACCCGAATATCTTCCCCGTTGCAACCGGGATGGAAGAACACAATAACAACGCCATCGATTTCTTCCGTGCCACCAAATGGATCCGCGAAAACCTTCCGGGTGCACACGTGAGCGGTGGTGTTTCCAATGTATCCTTTTCCTTCCGGGGAAATAACCCGGTACGCGAAGCCATGCACTCTGTTTTCCTGTATTACGGCGTGCAGCACGGCATGGACATGGGGATCGTCAACCCGTCGATGCTGGAAATCTACGACGACATCGACAAAGACCTGCTTGTTTACATTGAAGACGTGATCCTCAATCGCCGGCCGGATGCTACAGAGCGACTGCTCGATTTTGCGGAAAGCTTCAAAGGCGAAGGCAAGAAAAAAGAGCTCGACCTCGAGTGGCGGAAAATGCCGGTAAATGAGCGTTTGTCGCATGCATTGGTGAAAGGGCTCGTGGAATTCATCGACGAAGACGTGGAAGAATGCCGTCACCAGTTTGCCCGTCCGATCGAAGTAATCGAAGGGCCATTGATGGATGGTATGAACGTAGTCGGCGATCTCTTCGGCAGCGGAAAAATGTTCCTGCCGCAGGTTGTAAAATCAGCCCGCGTGATGAAAAAAGCCGTCGCCTACCTCCTGCCGTTTATCGAGGAAGAAAAAGGCGGACAACGCCAGGCTGCCGGAAAAATCATCATGGCAACCGTGAAAGGCGACGTACACGACATCGGTAAAAACATCGTGGGCGTGGTGCTCGGATGCAACAATTACGAAGTCATCGACCTCGGCGTGATGGTTCCGGCCGATAAGATCATCCAGGCTGCAATCGACTACAACGCCGATGTGATTGGTCTGAGCGGACTTATTACACCTTCTTTGGACGAAATGGTATACGTAGCGAAGGAAATGGAACGTTCGAACCTCAACATTCCGCTCCTGATCGGCGGTGCGACCACTTCCAAAGTGCACACGGCCGTGAAGATCGAACAGAATTACACGCTCGGGCAAACCGTTCACGTACTCGATGCTTCGCGCTCGGTAACCGTGGTAGAACAGTTGCTTGGTTCCCGCAAAGCAGAATTCGTAACAGGTGTCAAAGCCGATTACGCCCGCATGCGTGAGCACCACCAGAAACACCGCGGAGCGAAACAGCTGCTTACACTGGAAGAAGCACGTGCCAACAAGCTCGAGCTTACATTCGACAATACGACTATCCGCAAGCCGAAACAAACCGGCCTGCAGCAATACGAGAGCTTCCCGCTGGAGGAGCTGGTGCCGTACATCGACTGGACGCCGTTTTTCCAGACCTGGGAATTACACGGTCGCTTCCCGCAGATCCTCAAAGACGAAGTGGTTGGAACCGAAGCAAGCTCGCTTTACAAAGATGCGCTGGCTATGCTGGAGACGATCGTAGCTGAAAAATGGCTCACAGCCAAAGCCGTTACCGGTATTTTCCCGGCCAACAGCATAGGCGATGACATTGAGATCTACGAAAACGAAGACCGGAAAACGGTTCTGCACGTTCAGCATTCATTGCGCCAGCAAACCAAAAAAACAGCCGGTCAGCCCAATCTTGCCCTCTCCGATTTCATCGCTCCGAAAGAAAGTGGCGTCATCGATTACATCGGCGGGTTCGTGGTAACCACCGGTCACGGCATCGATGAACACATCGAGCGGTTCGAAAGCCAGCACGACGACTATTCGTCCATCATGCTCAAAGCACTCGCCGATCGTCTGGCCGAAGCATTTGCCGAATACATGCACGAGCACATCCGGAAGCAAACCTGGGGCTATGCCGGCGAAGAACACCTCACCAACGAAGAGCTGATCCACGAAGATTACCAGGGAATTCGCCCGGCGCCAGGTTATCCGGCCTGTCCGGACCACACCGAAAAACCGGGATTATTCAAGCTGCTGAATGCTGAAGCCCTCACCGGCGTTTCCCTCACCGAAACACTCGCCATGTGGCCTGCTTCGTCCGTTTCCGGCTGGTATTTTGCGCACCCCGATTCGAAGTATTTCGGGCTCGGTAAAATCTCCTCCGAACAGGTGCAGGATATTGCAAAGCGGAAAGGCCTTGAGCTGCGTGAAATGGAACGTTGGCTGGGAAGCAACCTGAACGATTGATTCTACGTTTGTTTTTTAGATAGTTAGATCCCGCGCAATGTTAAATTCCTAATGGAATACGTTAATTGACATCTAAAAAATATACAGCTGTCGAAAAAAGGATTTAACTTTCCCAACATTATTGATAGAACAATACCCCCTACTATGAGATTATTTTTTGCCGCCTTATTCTCAGCAATCGCTGTGGCAGGTTATGCCCAAACGCCACCGACTGCCCAATTTACGGCTTCACCGCTGACCGTCTGCCTGGGTGAACCGGTGAATTTCACCAACCAGTCTTCAGCCGGAACAGCTGCCATTACCAACTGGGAATGGGACTTTGGTGACGGAAACGAATCATCGGCAGTCAATCCTTCGCATGCTTACAGCGCACCGGGAACGTATACCGTAACCCTCGTTGTAACCGCCGCCAACGGGCAGGCCGATCCGGAAGTAAAAACCAATTACATTACCGTCAATCCAAAGCCAAATGCAGCATTCTCGGCTTCTACCAACGGTTGTACGCTGCCGGTAGGTGTAACTTTTACCAACACGTCTTCAGGAGGCAATACCTATGCCTGGAACTTCGGCAACGGACAAAACTCTTCGCAGCAAAACCCACCGACGGTCAATTATCCGACTGCCGGAACCTTCAACGTATCGCTGATCGTAACCAATGGCTTCGGCTGCCAGGATACCGCTACACAATCGTTGGTGGTTTCCAACTACCAGGCCGGCATCAATGCGCCAACTACCGCTTGTGCCGGAACACCGGTGACCATTTCAGACGCTTCTACCGTAGGAGCGAACAACTGGAACTGGGGCTTTCCGGGCGGATCGCCAGCCAGCTCTACCAGTCAGAACAACTCGGTGACATACAGCACACCCGGTACGTATACCATTTCATTGACTTCACAGAACACCGGATCAGGCTGCAGCGGCAACACGACCAGACAGATCACCATTCTGCCTTTGCCGGTGCCTTCGTTCAATGCCAACCCTACAACAGGTTGCGCACCACAAGCCGTGAACTTCACCAATACCAGCCCGGCCGGTTCCAATTTCGTGTGGAGCTTCGGCGACGGAGGAACGTTTAACGGACAAAACCCACCGGCTCATACCTACAACGCAAACGGAACGTATAGCGTAACGCTTACGATGACAGGCGCCAACGGATGTGTTGGAACAACCACACAAACAGCCCTGATCCAGCTCACTGCACCGGCAGCTTCGTTTACAGCAGATGTTACCGAAGGTTGTACGCCATTGGATGTACAGCTCACTTCTACCGCAACATCTACCGATCCGATTGTTTCCTGGAACTGGCAGTTTGGCGATGGAACGACGTTCAGCGGACAAAACCCGCCGAGTCATGAATACACAACGGGTGTTTACGACGTAATCCTTACTATTACCACCCAAAGCGGCTGCTCCAACGCAGACACCATGGTGGAATACATCCAGGTGGGAGAAATCGATCTCGTAGACTTCAGCATCGATGCAACACCGGAATGTGCCAAAACAAATATCGATTTCACCAACCTGACTGTGATCTCCGTACCGCACGATCCGGATGAAGTAACTTATTCATGGGATTTCGGTGATGGCGGAACATCTACGCAGGAAAGCCCGGGTTACAACTACCCGAACGACACCGGTTACTTTGACGTGACGCTGATCGTTGATTTCCGCGGTTGTAAAGACACACTGGAAATCCAGGATGCTGTTTACATCAAGCCGCCGATCTCGCGCTTCCAGCCGGCTCAAACGCTCTACTGTAACCCAGCTAGCTTCCCGGTGAATGTCGTTGTGAACGATAACTCCATCATCAACTCCATCGATCCGGCACAAGATGCTGAAATGATCTGGAAATGGGGCGATGGCAGTCCGAACACGCATTTCGACGATCCCGACTTCGACGACGCCGATAAAGGGACCACTTCGCATAATTATAACGCCTATGGCAGTTATACGATCGAACAGGTCATTTACAACCACACAACCGGTTGCGCCGACAGTACCACGGCAGTTGTACACATTTCGCAAACCATTGCTTCCTTCACCATCTCGAACGACAGCGTCTGCGAAGGATTGCCTATGAGCATGCAGTCTACATCGACTTCATCGCATCCGTTCGGGACTTATTCCTGGAACATGGGCAATGGCCAGTCAACGACCGGTCCAATGCCTACTTACAGCTACCCGAACTCAGGTACATTTACGATTACACTGACAGCTACCAACAGTGTAGGCTGTTCCGATACAGAAACCTTTACGCCTATGCGGGCGCTGGAAACACCGTTGGCACAGATCAACGCGGATGACAACGCAGGTTGTGCTCCTTTCCTCGTGACCTTTACCAACAGCTCATCGGCTCAGGGCAACGGTGTTCCGCTGGAAAGCTTCCTCTTTAGCTTCCCGGATGATGGCAGCACAGAAACAACTACGAACGTTGCCACAACCGTTGACCATACCTTCGATGAAGAAGGCGTGTTTACGGTAACGCTCGTGGCTACAGATGAATTTGGCTGCGTATCCGCTCCGGCAAGTGTCAACATTACGCTCACCAAGCCAGTGGCCAACTTCAGCGTAGATGCCGTAGTTTGTAATGAAGAACCGTTCACAGCGACCAACAGCTCCACAGGTACCGCTCCGCTCACCTACCAGTGGTTCGTCGACGGAACGCAGGAATCGACTACAACAAACTATTCGTCGTTCTACAACGAGCCGAACGATCCTACATCTTCCAGCACACCGCATTTGGTAACGATGATCGTAACCGACGCAAACGGCTGTAAAGACACTACCAGCACAACGATGACCGTTTCCACGCCGGTAGCCATCATCGACTTCGAGCTTGATGGAGCGGCAACAAACGCAAATGGCGACTTTACGTGTCCGCCGGTATTTGCCGACTTCACCAACGAATCCCTTTCATTTGGCGGCATCACCAACTTCCAGTGGGTATTCGGCGACGGAAAACAATCTACGCTGGAAGACCCTAGCAATACGTATGTATTCCCGGGAACATATAGCGCATCGCTGGTAATTACCGACGAGTTCGGTTGTACGTCCGATACCACACTCATCGACTTCCTCACGATTTTCGGTCCGACGGCTACACCTAGCTGGTCACAGGTTCCGGGCGGCTGCGGACAGGATGTGATCTTCGACATTGGCGACACTGAATTCGTGACACAGATCATCTGGAACCTCGATGACGGCACGACCGTTAACGATTCGACCTTGTTTACACATACGTACCAGGATGTCAACACCTTTAACCCTACGGTTTCCGTGTTCGACTCCAACAACTGCCAGGTGATCTATCCGCTCGATCCGATCACCATACAGGACAATGGTATTAACGCTTTCTTCAGCGTAAACCCTACGGAAATTCAGCTCGGAACGGAAGTCTACTTTACGGATGGTTCCACGGCGTTGAACCCGCTTGTTAGCTGGACGTGGGATCTGGCTTCCATTCCACCATTTACCAATTCATTCGGTGGTACTGTCAGCAACACTTATGTTTCAGGCGGCGATTACGTGATTACGCTTACTGTAGAAGACGCCTTAGGCTGTTTGGACCAATACCAGGTAGTCATACACGTCGACGGTAACTTTAACATTCCGAATGTGATCACACCAAATGGTGATGGCGTTAATGATATCTTCTCTTTCTACCTCGATATCTTCCAGGAATTCGACATCACTATCCTGAATCGTTGGGGCAGCGTGGTGGAAGAACGCACCAACCAGACCGGAAAAGAGTTCTGGGACGGTAAAAACAAAGGTGGTGAGATCGTTTCAGACGGCGTTTATTTCTACATTCTTGATGCAATCTTGTTAGACGGCACAGAAGTCCGTAAAGATGGCTTCGTACAGGTCTTTACGCAATCCTCCGGCAACTGATCGATTGTTACGTATAAATGAAAACCCCGGTAAGCTTTTACCGGGGTTTTTTATATCTGAAAACTTCTGAAGTTCACAAAACCGAAACGTCTATAACACAAAAAGCGGTCATCTGGCGATGTCCGCTTTTTGTCAACCTAACCTAACCACTATTCACTGAATTAGAAAACTGACTGAAAAGTCAGAACTCTTGAATTCATTACAAATATGGACATTTTATATGACATGGCAAAATACTTCTGTATCAAGAAAGAAGCCCTGAATATGAAAGCTAACTACTGGAAAAGCTATCATGCTAGTTGTCTGATTTCATGAACCCTTGATTTAGCGCGGAATATGGTTACCATGGTATGGTATTTAGGGGTGATTCCTTTAGCTTTTCGTGATGGTTATTTTAAATAATTTTTAACACTTTTCTTGCTTCTTCGCTGGTTTTTTTGCACTCAAAAATGACGCCGAAATTCCAGTATCTCATTCACACAAAAGCTTTTTAACAAAAAGGCATGCGGCAAAAAATGGTATCTTCGCAGCTATGGCGACAGGTGTTATCGAAATTTTCACAGACGGCTCGGCAAGGGGCAACCCCGGTCCCGGAGGATATGGCGTCATTCTGCGTTACGGCCAAAAGGTGAAAGAAATCAGCGGTGGCTTCCGCAGAACGACCAACAACCGAATGGAGCTGCTGGCCCTGATCACGGCACTCGAGCACCTGAAGACCCAATCACTTCCCGTTCATGTGTATTCCGATTCCAAATATGTGATCGATTCCATTACCAAGAAATGGATCTACGGCTGGGCGCGTACGGGCTTCAAGAACAAAAAGAACAAGGACCTGTGGCTGCGGTTCATGCAGGCCGAAAAAGGGTTCAATATCCAATACACCTGGGTACGCGGACACAATGGTCACCCGGAGAACGAACGCTGCGATGTGCTTGCCGTAAATGCTGCGCTGGGAAGTAACCTTCCGCCCGATCACGTTTTTGAAGCAGAAGAAGCTGCCGGTGGCGGAATTCAGCTTTGAGGTTGAAGATGAAGACAGGCTTTGACGAAGGTATACACCAGCGGATGCGGCAATTCCCTCGTTGAGCTGATTTGCGGACAGAAACCACACGCCAGGAAGAAATCATGCTGTTTCAGGCTCACAATTTCCGGTTCTTCGAACTGGTTGTAAGCTTCCACATCGATATTGGATTCCACGAGGGCATTGATCAGCTGCGGATACATGCTGTAGCGCGTCGATGTAAGCTCCTCGGGACTGTGCATTTCGTAAAGCTGAATAATGGAAGACGAATGCGGCTCAATGAACAAACGCTCGAATTGATTGCCTTCCACCAGGTTGTCTGAAATAAGCTTTTCGCCGTTGGCATTGAGGTTATTGCGCTGGATGAGTACATCCATAAATGCTTTGAAGCCTTCTCCAGTAATAAACACCGGCACGCGGAACTGCAACAGCTGGTCCACAACGCCATTCAGGTAAAAACTGTTCAGGTAAGGACCGGGAGCTACCCAGATGCCATCATACGCATCGAATTGGGACGCTTTCATGGTCAGCGCTTCGTTGAGCTTGATCCAGTAATACGATAATTCCAGCTCCAGGAAACGGCCAGCATGGTCCAATGCGAGGTTCGTCGCGTGATGCGTATTATAGGTGAAATTAAAATCTCCTATGATGCCGATTTTGACCTGTTTATGCATGCTGACTCAATGTACAAAAAAAGCCATCCCGATTCGAAATGGCTTTTTGATTTTAAAAGAGTTTAACGCTTGAACCATCCGTCGAACACCGCGTCTTCAATATCGAGGGTGAAGGTATCCGGCCCTACTGTGCGGGATACGGTGCAGGAGAATGTACAGGTGAATTTCGAGTAATCGCCGCTGGCATCGGATTCCTGAACGATGTTCGAGAAGGTTACCGATCCGGCTCCAGGCTCTGATTTCCAGATCTGGCCGCTTCCGTCGCGGTAAGTCACTTCAAAGCCATCGGCTGCTCCCAGCGTATAAGCCGGAGTCAGGTTAGCCGGCATCAAAAAGAAGGCGTTGAACTGGTTCAGGCTTGGCTCGCTGCTCAGGGAGGCATCCCAATGGATACTGCCGAGGCCGATCATCACAGAAACCAGTGATTCGCTCGACTTCATATTGCTATAGTAAATCGCAGAGGAAGGATCCGGCGGCGGAAGAATGATCTTTGCGCGGGTGGCTTCCACGAAGAAACCGGACACGTTTTCGGTAAATTCTACCGGTGTTCCGTTGATCGTTCCTTCGAAATGACCGTCCAGCTCTACTTCCGGAACAGGTGCCGGGATGATTTCATGTTTCGGGCAGCCTGCGAGGAACACAGAGCCGAATGCGAACAAAAAAGCTATTTTTTTCATGTAGTATGATTTCAAACCAATATGTTTCGTTTTCACGAACACGATCCGAAAATACTACTTTTTTTTAGAATATTCCAACAAAACGCCCATACGCGCTTTTCCATCGAACAATCACTGTATCAGGCGCGCAGCAGACGCGTGGTTTCGGGCAGGATATAGAGTGGCAGAAACAACGGATTGCGGTCCGATGAATCGAGGTTCAGGTGATAAATTTCCGTTCCGTCCGGCATTGGGATGCGGTCGCTTTGTTCGAAATCCAATTCGATGTCGCGGCAAGCCAGCTCGTTCATCAGCAGGTTCATCGCCGTATCGGAAAGTACGATCTGCGTATCGTAGCTGTGTCCGCGCTCGTAAACCGTACAATCCAGAAGTGTTTCACCGGATTGGCTCTCCATTTGGAGGCTGTTCAAAAGGATGCTGTCGAATAAAAGTTCCATGGCGTATCGTTTTTGTTGAAGCAAAGTTGACCCCGGAACTCCGTAAGCTATTTACGATCTTCTTTTTTTGGTTGACGAGTTAGTGAGTTAATGAGTTTTTGAGCTAAGTAACTATGATTACATGCTGGTCCACAACTCATCAACCCGCCAACTCCGAAACTCATCAACTCTGAAACTCATCAACTCTGAACTCGTCAACTAATAGAAAATCCGTATTTTAGTAAGCTGTATCTTTTATTCAATAGACAATGAAATACGAACAGATTGATGCCCAGCTCTATATCCGTAACCGTGCAAAATTCATTCAACGCATGGAACCGCAAACGCTGGCCGTGTTCAACTCCAATGATATTTATCCGATCAGTGCGGATTCAACTATGCCCTTCCAGCAGCACCGCGATATTCTGTATCTCACGGGCGCCGATCAGGAAGAAAGCATTCTTGTACTGTTCCCCGACGCTTCCAATGAAGCGCACCGCGAAGTATTGTTCCTGAAAGAAACCAACGAGCACATCGCCGTTTGGGAAGGAGCCAAGCTGACCAAGGAACAGGCAACGGCCGCTTCTGGCATTCGCACGATATACTGGCTGCAGCAATTCCCGACCATTTTCAAGCAGATGATGGCCGAAGTCAAAGGCATTTACCTCAACACGAACGAGCACCTTCGTGCCGACACGACCGTACAAACGCGTGAAGACCGCTTCATTTTGCAGGTAAAACAGGATTATCCGGCTCACCAGGTGCACAAAAGCGCGCCGATTATGCACAGCATCCGTTCGGTGAAAGAAGACATCGAGCTGGCACTGATGCAAACGGCCTGCAACATTACCGAAAAAGGATTCCGCAGATTGCTGGGCTTTGTGAAGCCGGGCGTTTGGGAATACGAGATCGAAGCCGAGCTGGCACACGAATTCCTGCGCAACCGCTCGAAAGGATTCGCTTACACACCGATCGTGGCTTCAGGGAAAAATGCCTGCGTGCTGCATTATATTGAGAACAATATGCAATGCAAGGACGGTGATGTGATCCTGCTCGACGTGGCAGCAGAATACGCCAATTATTCCTCCGACCTCACCCGCTGCTTACCGGTAAACGGTCGCTTTACCGAGCGTCAGAAAGACGTCTACAATGCCGTGCTGCGCGTAAAGAACGGCGCACAGGCGATGCTTGTTCCGGGAACTATTATGGCCGAATACCACAAGGAAGTGGGCCTGTTAATGGAAAAAGAGCTCATCGGGCTTGGTTTGCTCGATACGACCGACATTAAAAAACAGGACCCGACATGGCCGGCCTATAAGAAATACTTCATGCACGGAACGTCGCACTTCCTGGGTCTCGACACGCACGACGTTGGTCTGTGGAACGAACCCATCCAGGCGGGCATGGTATTTACCTGCGAGCCGGGAATTTACATTCCTGCAGAAGGATTGGGGATCCGCATCGAGGACGACCTGGTAGTACGCGACAGCGGCGGACCGTTCAACCTGATGGCCAATATTCCGATCGAAGTAGAAGAGATAGAAGAACTCATGAATAGCTGATATGAACCAGCTGCATTATACCGTTACAGGGATCGGTGATCCGGTTGTTTTCCTCCACGGTTTCATGGAGGACGCCAGCTCGTGGGAGCAAATCTCCCGCCATTTCTGTACAAAAACCTGCATCACGATTGATCTGCACGGTCACGGTCGCAGCTTTTTCAACCCGAACGACAAGCCTTCCATCGCGCTGATGGCCGAACAGGTCAGCTCGCTGATCGACGACCTGGGAATCGGGCATTACCAGCTTGTGGGCCATTCGCTTGGCGGCTACGTAGGATGTGAGCTGCTCAAAACCGATTCACGGCTCGAGCAGCTGATCTTCCTTCATTCGCATCCGTGGCCCGATTCCGAGGAAAAGAAACAGGACCGCAACCGCGTCATTGAGCTGGTAAAATCCAAGCCGTCGATGTTCATTCGCGAAGCCTTCCCAAAACTATTCGCCTTCCCGGAAGAACACTGCGATACGATCGAACGCTATTGCCGTATCGCAGAAAAAATGGACCCACTGGCCATTGCCTGGACTTCAGCTGCTATGCGCGACCGCCCGTCATATGTGAACATCCTCTCGGAAAAATCCGGGCAGGTTTCCATCATACAAGGCGAGCTCGATCCGCTCATTCCGACCGACAAACTGCACGCTTTTGCCAACGAGCATCATATCTACTGGTTCGAGATCGCCCGCTGCGGACACATGGGCCAGGAAGAAAACCCGGAAAAAGTGGTGGAGCTGTTGAAGGTAATTCTTGGATGATGTTTGATTTGGATGTTTAATTCTTGATGAACATCCATCCAACATCAACAATCAAGCATCCAACATAAAAAAAGCCCCCCGCCGGGACGGAGAGCTTTTCTTCAAATTCACATGAATGAAAAGTGGATCAATTGCCATTATCGCTAAAGATCCACCTTGTTACGGGTATCAAATGCTTCATGATAAAATGGGTTAAAGATTATCCCTAATTTAACCCAAGGTTTACTTTTCGTTCGAAAAAAAACTTTAAAGGTAGCATTGGTTGATTCACTGTTCGTGATAAATTTGTCAATGGTACGCACCGAATGTTGAACGGTCGTCGTAGTCCATACCGGTCTCAAATTATGTGTATATTCGGAAGTATGGACCTCTTACTTATGCTAAAATAACATCTATGGAAACGACTAGACTACGCGCACTGATCATCGACGACGAAGAATATGCCCGCAAGAATATGATCATGATGCTGGACGAATTTTGTCCGGAAATCGAAGTGATCGGTGAAGCTTCAGGAAAAGAACAAGCCAAGGCGCTCATTGCCTCTGCCCAGCCCGATGTCGTTTTTCTCGATATTCGTATGCCAAGCGGAGCAGAAGGCTTCGAATTGCTCGAAGAAGTGGAAGAAAAAAACTTCCTCGTCGTTTTCGTGACTGCCTTCAAAGATTACGCGATCCGTGCCTTCAACGCCAGTGCGGTATATTACCTGCTGAAACCGATCGATATCGACGACCTGCGCACAGCGGTTGAAAAACTGGTCGAAGCGAAAAACATCTTCGGGCAGGATCCTGAAAACTATACAACGTATTTCCGCAGCCTGCGCAACCTGTCAGACCAGCTGCTGCGCAACAAGCCCAACAACCGTATCGCCATCAGCCATACGAAAGGGCTCAAAATCGTGGAAGACAACACCATCAGCCACCTGGAAGCCAGCGGCAACTGTACAACGATCTATTTCAACGACGGCACGCGCTACCTCGATACGCGCACGCTGAAAATCTACGAGAATATCCTCGATCCGGCGAAATTCTTCCGCGTACATAAATCCCATATCATCAACCTGAACCGTTTGAAGGAATACCTCAACGAGGACGGACATTTTGCAGTGCTGGAAGGCGGGCTTAAAATCCCCGTGGCACGCAATCGTGTGACTGAGTTTGTGAAAATGCTCAAGCACGGATGAATTCGTTTCTCCGACTGCTTCCCTTTTTATTCCTGGCCCAAACCGTTTTCGGTCAAAGCTACTCCTTTCTATCCTACTCCACTTCGGAGGGATTGCCACAATCGCAGGTCACCTGTATCACACAGGATGAAAGCGGCTATTTGTGGGTGGGAACGCTGAGCGGACTGGCAAAATTCAACGGAAAGAAATTCCTGTCCTTTTCAACGGAAAACGGCCTGGTCAACAACCGCATCACGAGTCTTTCACTCATGGACAAAAAACTATGGGTAGGACACGAAGGTGGTGTGAGCGTGATGGTCAACGGCAAAGCCAGGGGTTGGCAGCTGTTCGGAGAAGACCGCACGGTAGCGGTTACCGATATTGTGCATTTCAACAAATCCATTGTGGTGGCTACCAACGGTGGCGGACTCTACTTCATCAACGGCAATACCATTCGCAAATCCATGTTGCCAACAGCAGATGCGAACCGGTGCCGCGATCTGATGATTCGCAACGGGATTTTGTACATCGCCACCAGAAGCGGCGTGTATAAAACAGCCGATCTGAAACAATTCAGCCATCTTTCCTTATTCGGAGAGCGCAGCATCTGCGGTTTTGCTGAAGGCAAAGATCAATTGCTGGTAGCGACTTTCAAAGAAGGGTTGTTCCGCACCAACGATAACCTCACGGTACGGGATTCCATTCCCATTATGCCGATCCAGGAGCTGGATATTTACAGCATCAAGCGCAGCTATATCGATCAGAAAGGCCAGATCTGGCTCAACTCCGTCGATGGCGTCATCCGTATCAACCAGGAAGGGAGTCAGCTGTACCTGAACGAGAACAACGGTTTGCCGATCGCTTCCGTCAATTGCGTTTTCGAAGACCGGGAAGGCATCATCTGGATGGGAACCGAAGGAAAAGGCTTGCTGCGGTTTACCGGTGAGCAATTCGTTTATTACAACACCCGCAACGGTTTCCCGAGCGACCTCATTCTTTCCGTAGCCCGCTCACAGGATGGGAATTACCTCTACGGCAGCTACGATAATGGGCTTTTCACCTGGAACAAATGGGCCGGGATGAAAGAGATCAAGGTCAGCGGAAATGTGATCTGGACGCTCGAGCACGACGCTTACGGCAACCTGTGGTGCGGCAGCGATAGGGGCATCACTGCTTTGTTCCGGGACGGACGCGAAAAACGCTTCTCTATCGATGACCGGAACGGTCGGATCACCGTGATCCGGAAATTCCCGAATGGCGCCATGATTGCCGGCGGATCGGACGGCATGGGCTGGATACGGGGCGAAAACTTCATCCCGATCCGTTTGAACGCCGATTTTTCCAATGTGATCGGCATTGTACGCGACTTCGCCTCGTTCAATCAAAAAGTCATCTGTGCCGCCGATAAAGGCTTGTTCGAAATCGTTCCGAAGACGGGCGAGATCAAGCACATGAAAAACTTTTCGTCGGGTGTAACGTCGCTTTCAGTCGACGACAACAACCGGCTCTGGATCGGTACGGAAAACGGGCTTTTTCTCTTCGACGGACTGAGATACGAGCCAATCCCTACCGGTAATTCCAACGGTAGCCGGTTCATCAATTTCCAGCAGAAGATCGGGCAGTACATTTACATCGGCACCAACAACGGCTTGTATGTCTTCGACAGCAATGAAGAAAAGCCTTTTATCGTCAAGCATTACGGTATCAACGACGGTTTGGTGAACCTCGAGTCGAATATCAATTCGGCTTTTTACGATGGTCGTTACCTCTGGTTCGGAACGGCGGAAGGTATGATCCGCTTCGATGTCAGAACAGGCGGGAAATTTCGCCCAACCGGCATTCGTCCGCTGCTGACCATCAACGACATCCTGCTCAACTATCAGCCATTTGATTACAGTCTTTACAGTGAGCAGCTGAGCAGCAACGGCCTTCCTGTGAACCTGCGTCTGCCTTACAACAAAAACAATATTTCCATCGAGCTCGACGGTATCCTGCTGGCCAATCCAAACGGGCTGCGCTACCAGTTCTGGCTCGAAGGACAGGACGAAAGCTGGTCACCGATGCTCTCCAACCCTTCCATCGTGCTGTCGAACATCCGCAGCGGCGATTACACACTCCATATCCGCACGATCGATGAAATGGGCATCATGTCGAAAGAAATCCTGTTGCCTATCCACATCACGCCGCCTTTCTGGGGAACTTGGTGGTTCTATACGCTAATCGTGATTCTGCTCGTGCTGGGTATCCGCAGCTTCTTCCGCAGCCGGATCCGCAAAGAGCGCGAGCGCAACTACAAGGAAAATCTTGAGAACAAAACGCGTTTGCTGGCGCTCGAGCAGCAATCCCTGAATGCCAGTATGAACCGGCATTTCATCTTCAACTCCCTGAATTCCATCCAGTATTTCATCAATACGCAGGATCGTTTATCTGCCAACCGCTACCTGACCAATTTTGCCAAGCTGATCCGGAAAAACCTTGACAGCGCTGCCGAAGGCGACAATATCGTAACGCTGCAGCAAGAGCTCGAACGATTGGAATTGTACCTGTCGCTCGAAGCGATGCGTTTCAAGGACCGCTTCTCCTACTCGATCGACACGGATGATATTGATACTGAGCAGGTCATGGTCCCGGCGATGTTGCTGCAGCCTTTCGTTGAAAACAGTATTATTCATGGAATTTTGCCGAATGAATCGAAAAAAGGTGAAATCAGCGTTTCGTTGAAGCATGTTGGTGAAACGATCGAGATTTTGCTCAGCGACAACGGGATCGGAATCGATTACAGTATCCGTCAAAAGCAGCAATTTCAGGGTGATCACAAGTCGCAGGGAATGGAAATCACTTCCAAGCGCATTAGCCTGATCCGCAAAATGTGGAAGAAAGATTATGAGCTCCTAGGCCCCTATCAAGTGATGAATTCTGACAATTCAATCAAAGGAACCAACGTTTTAATCAAAATTCCATACGAAAATTTGGATATATCTGATTGATTCCTTTATATTTGTTCGTAACATACACTCACTAAGTAATGAAATTAATAGGAGTTATAGCAATTTTAGCCATTGTTGCAGTTGGTTGTGAGAAGGAAGATATCCGTCCAAACACAACTAATCCGGCCTCTTTAGAGAAGATGGCCACTGTAGGTGGAGACGATGCAGAAGACGACGGCAACGACGACGGTGCCGGAACTGGCATTGTTGACCCTAACACAGATACTGACGCATCAAGCGGCCGCAAAAAAGGAAGATAATATCGTTCTGATACACGATACGTAAACCGTTTCATCCATAGGTGAAGCGGTTTTTTTATGCCTGTATCCCAAGTGATAAGTCAGTCGTCCCTACCGTTCACTCAACTCCCGCCAATCGTCTGATTTCCTTTGTTATTTTCGGGTAAACTACTATCCCTAAATAATACTATGGAGCATGTCTACCAAAATAAAGGACAGTCTGCATGAGCTGATTCATGCCATGACAAAAACGGAAAAGCGTTATTTCAAGCTACATGCCACCCGGCATTCAGCAGAAGAATCGACTATGGTCGTGCTGTTCGACTTCATCACCCGGCAGGAAAGCTACGATGAAGAAGCCTTGTTTCGTCATTTCAAAGGCAAACCGCTGCTGAACCAGTTTTCTACCGTCAAAAAACGATTGTACGACCTCATCCTGCAATCGCTGCATTTATTCCATGAAAACAGCTCGCTGGAGGCACAACTGGAACGCATGCTGCACCAGGCAACGATTCTGTACGAGAAATCACTTTACGATCAGAGCCTTCGTCACCTGCGCAGCATCGAAAAAGCAGCACAGCGTCATGAGCTGTTCCTTGTTCTTGTACAGGCCGGTAAACTGAAGCAACGCATCATAGAAACAAAAGGGTACGATCTGGAAGACGATCCGGTGAAAGAGCTCAACGCAGCCACGCAGCATTTCCTTTCACGCGAACAGCTGATCCACGAGCTGTGGCAGATCAAGAGCAACCTGTTCCGGCAGCTGCAATCAACGGGTATTGTGACCACGCAGGAGCAAAAGCAGCAGCTCGACAGCCTGATGCTTTCCCTGCCGGATGTGCCATCGCTGAATGTGCGCTCGACCGAAGCCATGTATCTGTTCCACCATATTCAATCAGCCTATTATTATGCTACCGGCGAGTTCCGGAAAAGCCTCGACAGCACCGAGCTTACGATCTGTCACCTGCTCGATCATCCGGCTTTTACCAAGGAACGTCCAAATATCCTGATATCGGCTCTTACCAACGCCTGTTACCTGGCCGAAATGACTGGTTTGTATGACAAAGGCGCTTCTTTCCTGGAACTGTTGAAAAACGTCAGCAAAGAACAGGAAAGCCTTTCTGAAGATTTACAGATCAAATTGTTTTCCAGCGTTTCGAGCATAGAGCTGAGCCTGCTGATCCTTCGCGGCGATTTTCAGGCTTCGGCACAGCTGATAGCCAATATCCAATCAGGTATGGACCGTTACGGCTTCAAAATCCATCCGGCGCGCCGTGCTTTTTTCCAGCTTAAGCTGGCGATCGTACACATGGGCAACGAACAGTACTCGGCTGCGCTGCGGTATATCAACGAGCTCATCAATACCACGCGCCCGGACGAAAAAGAGGAAATGGTGATTACGGCCCACCTGCTCAGCGTGATCCTGCACTTTGAATTGCGGAATATGGATTATCTGCCGTATGTGATCAAATCCACACAGCGGATCCTGAAAAGCCATCATCACGCCAAGGGCTTCGAGACCTTGTTCCTGCAAACGCTTTCTAAAACGGTGAAGAGCCACGAGCTGGATTTCCCGGAGCTGTTTAGCAACCTGTTCGAGCAATTACAGGAAGTACAGCTCCAACAAGGCGGCAATCTTTCTGTCCATTTCGATTTCCTGACATGGGTGGAAGCGAAAGCAAGGCATCATTCGCTGGCAGCGGCGCTGAAGCAGAAGTATCATTTTTTAGCCTCGGCTTAATGATTTTTGATGTTGGATGTTTAATTTTTGAGGAATGTTTTTTCGCCATCAAGCATCAAAAATCCAACATCTCAAGAGAAGTGGTTCCAGCCTTGTGCTTTGAGTTCGATCAGTGAGTCGTTTGAATCTACGAGGTATTTGCCCTGCTCGGCGGTCGTCATGTAACCGATGACAGTCATGTGCGGGTTGCCTTTGATCTTGTCGTATTCCTGCTGGTCGATCGTGAACAAAAGCTCGTAATCTTCGCCACCATTGAGTGCGCATGTCACCGGATCAAGATTGAAATCGATTGCTGTGGTTGACGTAGTGGAATCGATCGGCAATTTGGCGTTGTAGATCATGGCTCCGGTTCCGCTGGCTTTGCACAGGTGCAGGACTTCAGACGCGAGTCCGTCGGAAACGTCGATCATGGAAGTTGGCAGTACGTCGAGCTCGGCCAGGAAGCCAATCACGTCTTTCCGGGCTTCGGGTTTCAGCTGACGACCGATCACGTAATCGAAACCATCGAGATCGGGCTGGATATCGGGATTGGCTTTGAAGACTTCTTTTTCGCGCTCCAATACCTGCAAACCGGCATAAGCACCACCCAAATCACCTGTTACGACGATCAGATCGTTCGGCTTCGCACCGGCGCGGTAGACAACTTTGTCTTTTTTCACGACTCCGACAGCTGTTACGGAAATCATTAAACCGGCACCGGATGAGGTTGTATCCCCTCCGACCAGGTCAACGCCGTAATGCTCGCACGCCAGGCGGATCCCTTCATACAGCTCTTCGAGCGCTTCCAGCGGGAAACGATTGGAAACAGCCAATGAAACAGTAATATGCTCGGGCGTTCCGTTCATGGCCACGATATCGGAAAGGTTCACCACAACGGATTTGTAGCCAAGGTGTTTGAACGGCATGTACATGAGGTTGAAATGAACGCCTTCGATGAGCAGATCGGTGCTGATGAGCGTATAATGCTCTGCATCGCGCTCCAGAACGGCCGCATCGTCACCGATTCCTTTTACGGTTCCGGCATTCCGGTTGACGAAAGCTCCCGTCAGTTTGTCAATCAGGCCAAATTCGCCCAGGTCTCCTAATTCCGTACGCCGTTGTTCGCTCATAATCTGTTGATGATGCTGCAAAGCTAACGATTTCAGCGCAGACGGCCTATCCGGGTTTACAGCGTCTTAAATATTATCGGCATTTTCATCATGACAGCTACAGGCTTACCCTGGTAGTGAGCAGGAATGTATTTTTCAAGCAGTCGTACCACCCGGATGGCTTCTTCATCCAGTCCATATCCTTTTTTCTCCCTGACATGAACGTTGGTTATCGATCCATCGGGTGTTATGGTAAACCACACGATAACTTTCGCCGAAATCTCATGCTCCATTGCTGCATCGGGATAGGTCGTGTTTTCTGCTATAACTTTTCTCAAAGCTGTAAGACCGCCCTCATAAAACGGGGGATTCTCCAATTTGGATTCGATTGTATCACTGTCCAGCACTACTTCATAGGTAGTTGTGTCTGCAGCAAACAACTGCCGATTCGATGTGTAATCATAACGGTACTTCAGCTCATTTTTGAGATAATAGGATGCAATACCGACCCGTTTTCCGTTCTGCCAATTCTCAGATGCAACGATTTGCCCCTCCTGATCGTAGGTTGTCCAGGTACTGTCTTTCTGATCGTTTTTATAGAAACCCTGTTCCTTCAACATTTTAATGCCCCAATGATAGCTTCTGTATTCCCCCTCTTTTTTTCCGTCCAGATATTCAGTTGTTGTTTCCAGTCTCTTCCAGCCATACGTTTCCCAGGTGCCTGTTTTCTTACCGTTATCATAGAAGCCTTTCTCTGCAAGGTTCTTGAATTCATAGCGCGTGTATTCGCCGTGACGGATAGCAGTGTTCGATTTGAGAACATAATACTGTTCCTTTTCGGTTCTGTCTATCGTATGCTTAATCAATTTGGTTTTCTGGGAAAATGCGAGCTGTGATACACACAGCAACAACAGGATGGCCAGTAGTTTCATTTCTGATGATTTGCTTCAAAGCTACTAATTTTGACCGGCATCCGTTAAATGAAAAGCCCCGCAATCTTCACTGCGGGGCTCCTGGTATATAATCAATCCTGTTTGATAAATCTCGCGGTGCCTTCTGGTAAACGGAGCAGGTAGCAACCGTTGGGAAGGTCATCGACAGGAATTGTTGCCTGGAAGAGCCGGCCGCTTTTCACCTGCTTGCCATCGAGGGTGAAGATCTCGAACGGCAGGTTGTCGGCTCCTGAAACTGTGAGGTGCGTACTAGCAGGATTCGGGTGTACGGCAAGTGTTTGCAGCTCGAGCTCTCCTGTGCCCACAAATTCAGCAAAGCACTCGAACTCTTGCTCATTGTAAAAGCTCTGGACAAAACCAGCGACTTCGATCAGGCTGTCGACCGGTGCGAAGAGATCATCCTCCACTGAATTTTCCGCGTAAACGACGGCGTAATCAAAACAGGTAACATCGCCCGGACCGAACGTTTCCGGCGCAAAGCTGATGAAGCTCCGGCGATCGTAGGGTGTGTTTCCCTGTCCAGGCTCCGTCCAGCCTAATTCCCTCAGACCGGGGCAAAAATGCAGGAAAGGCTCGCCCTGATCATCCACCTGCGGGTTGCCGTCGGTTGTGATCCCACGGAACAGGTCGTTGACTTGTGCAATGGTAAGCGTGTTGATGTCCGCATCTTCGGAAACATGAGCAAACAGTGGCTTATTGAGCGTGATGACTCCGGCAGCGGGTGGTGTTTCGCCATAATAACCGTTATCGAGCGAATCGGCATTATAGACATACGCCATATTTTCGCCTGAAGCCGTTCCGAGGAAATCATCTTCCGCATTACCGAGATCGAAGTCGATGTAGGAACCGAAGCGGAAATTATACAGCGTCTGCGTACCGCGATTGATGACTTCCGCATGCACGAACGTCGTATTGTTCAAGGCGTCATCGCTCGCATACTGGTAAAACAGGAGGTGGATTTCCATCTGGGCCGGTTGACTTCCAGAGAGGTGTTGTCCTGCATCGTCATTGATAATCGTAAAAACAGCTTTTTCGCCCCTGATGAGTGGATATTCGCCGAGAACCGGCTCGTATAACCCATTGCCGTTTCCGTCATGAAAAGGTGCCAAAATAGCTGCTTCGCCGTTGTTGATATCACCATTTCCCGGCCAGCTGGCAATCATACCCGGCATGATATACCCGGAATCATTCCAATGCGCCACATGGTAATTGATGGCCTCCTGGTTTATCCAATAGATCGTATTGTTCTGCCACCGGTCGATGTAATCCGGATCGTTGTAATCCACAGCAACCGGCCCCCGAAAAAATCGCCCAAAGGATAGCCGGTGATCGCGCCTTTGAGCTGGTTGTTGACGTCTTCGCCCACGGCCATCACATTCATAAAGGAAATGATCCTGTTATCTGAATTTATGGGAATTTCATAACCAGGACCATTCGAATTCCAGAAAAAGGTTCCGTTGTTAGAAGCCCATGTAAACACATTGTTCGTTCCAAGGCTTAAGGAAGTAATGCTTTGTGCATAGATGGCAGTTCCTGTCAACGCTGCCAGAACAGTTGTAATAGTTCGTTTCATAAATCGGGATTCAATAAGTTATAGTGGTTGAATACGTCTTTCGCATTCTTCTGAGAGGAACGTTGCTCGTTTCTAAAGCGTTGACATGATTGAGGGAAATGCATCCACTGGAAATCAAGCTGTAGCGGGAAAGAAGTGAATTGTGTACAACCAGCCCGCAGAAACGAAATCAAAAAAAAGGTAAAAAAATTTGCGAAACCGAAAAGTTGCACATATATTCGCAACTAAATGGTTGCTCAATCAAACCACATAATATGAGACGAGATATATTTCAGGCCATCGCCGATCCGACCAGAAGGGCCATTATTGCCCTGATAGCATTGAAGGCTATGACTCCCAATGCCATCGCCGAACATTTTGACACGAGCCGACAGGCTGTTTCCAAGCATTTACGCATCCTGACGGAATGCGAGCTGATCAGGCAGGAACAGCAGGGACGCGAAATCTATTACCAGCTCGAGATCACTAAAATGAAAGAAATCGATCACTGGCTGGAACAATTCCGAAAGATCTGGGAAAACCGCTTTAACCAACTGGACGATTTATTAGCAACACTTAAAACTGAGAAAAAATGAACCGCAATCTTTTATTCGATTTTTCCGTGAACAAGGAAAACAAGACCATTCATGTACAACGCGAATTTGCCGCCAACAAAGAGCTGGTGTGGAACGCCTGGACAACTCCCGAACTGCTCGACCAGTGGTGGGCGCCGAAACCGTATAAAACCGAAACCCAATCGATGGATTTCCGGGAAGGCGGCTTTTGGTTTTACGCAATGGTGAGTCCGGAAAATGAAAAACACTGGTGCCGATTTGACTATGAAACGATCAACATCCAGGAAAGCTATTCCGGTCAGGATGCTTTCTGTGATGAAACCGGCGCAATCAATGCCAATTTCCCGCGCATGACCTGGAACAATACGTTCAGCGAAGCGAATGACAGCACGAAGGTGGATGTATTAGTTTCGTTTGACGACCTCGCCGATCTTGAAAAAGTGATCGAAATGGGCTTCAAGGAAGGCTTCACAGCAGCTATGGGCAACCTCGACGAATTGCTCGAACAACACGTGCTCAGCTAAAAACGATCGTTATGGGAAGCCTTTCATTGCTTGCAACACTAACGATTATCAGCGGAGCACTTTCGTTGCTTTGCCTGCTCGCACTGCATTTCGTTAGCCCGGAATTTCATCCGGGCTGGCGAATGGTGAGCGAATACGCGCTGGGGAAACACAAACGGATGCTCACTTTTTTCTTCACGTTCTGGTTTCTCAGCTCGGTACTGGTGGCTTGTATGCTCTGGCCCATCGTCACAACAAAATGGGCCACGTTTGGCGTCGTACTGATCGTTATTTCCGGTATCGGCGCCCTGATGGGTGGACTGTTCGATGTGAAGCACAAACTGCACGGCCTTGCGTTCCTGCTCGGCGTTCCCACCCTGCCGGTTGGTGCATTGCTGGTTGCTTACAATCTGATCCAACAGGAAAGCTGGGCGATGTATCGCTCGCAGATCCTGCTTTCAACGCACGCTATCTGGATCAGCCTCATTCTGTTGGCCGCAACGATGATGCTGATCTTTTCCGGGTTCAAAAAAGCAGGCATTGCCTGGGATGAAAATTCGGAAGCTCCCGAGCGATTACCCGACGGAGTTATCGGTATCAACGGCTACTTCAACCGGTTGCTGGTGATTTGCTACATAGGCTGGGCGATGGTGATGGCTGGCGTTTATTTATCTTTTTAAAACAAACACATGTCATTTAAAGCATACATCGACAACATCAAGGCGAAAACGGGCAAAAGTCCCGATGATTTCAAACAACTGGCCGAAGCAAAAGGCTTTTTCAAAAACGGTGCGCCAGTAGTAAAAGCAACGGAAATCACGAACTGGCTCAAGGAAGATTTTAACTTGGGCCACGGTCATGCCATGGCGATTTACGCGACGTTTAAGGGGAAGACGGAGTAATGTTTTCACTCTCGAAACTCACGCTGCAAAGAAAAGCGCTGAGGACAGTGTGAGAGCGAGTTTTGGGGGACAAAAGAAAACGGAAATGATTTCGTTAGAAAACTGGCTTGATCCTGAACACAATTCCCACACTCACTATCGAAACTCACACTCAAAAGAAAAGCGCGATTGAAAACAATCGCGCTTTTCTTTTGTTGATCCGCCTCAGGTGGACTCGAACCGGTTCGAGCTCAGTCGAAATTCCGGAAAACAAAAAAGCCTCATCTTTCGATGAAGCTTTTGTTGACCCACTAGGGCTCGAACCTAGACTCTTCTGAACCAAAATCAGACGTGTTGCCAGTTACACCATGGGTCAATTTGTCGCTAGACGGGTGCAAATATACACCTTTCCCTGAAAAAAGAAATCGATCGGAACAAAATTTCTAAAAAATGAGAATCGATTTTTCGACGAAAAACAAGTCCAGGCAACCAAATGCCCGTTAGGCAGGTTTTTACTATGCGCCGGCAATACGCAAGCAGGTCTTTCGTTTTCAAGGATTTTACCGCTGCGACAAACGAATCCAGGGCGAAAACCGTCTTGAAAGCTCACGAACCGATTCCCTTGGTTTTAATCCGCCTTTTAATGGCAAATATTTTTAATTTCGCAGTGAAACATTGACTAACATGCAATACAACAAACTCAACAACCTGGTTGGATGGGCGGTTTTCCTGATCGCCACTGCCGTTTATTTCATGACGATCGAAGATACTTCCAGTTTGTGGGACTGTGGCGAGTATATTACAGCGGCTTATAAGCTTGAAGTTGGTCACCCTCCGGGCGCACCGCTCTTCATGGTGCTCGGACGCTTGTTCTCCTTCTTCGCCGATCCGGAGCATGTTGCCATGTGGATTAACCGACTTTCTGCGCTCAGCAGCTCGTTCACGATCCTGTTCATGTTCTGGTCCATCACCATGCTGGGCAAGAAGATCGTTCAGCGCGACAAACGCGAGTGGTCGTTCGCCGATCAGGTGGCTGTACTGGGCAGCGGAGTTGTTGGAGCACTGGCTTACACCTTCTCTGATTCCTTCTGGTTCTCCGCTGTTGAGGGGGAAGTTTACGCCATGTCGTCTTTGTTTACCGCAGCTATCTTCTGGGCTATCCTGAAATGGGATGAGGAAATGATGGCCATCAAGCACAAGGAACTGGATCCGGACCGCAGCCCGATGCGCTGGATCGTCCTCATTATGTTCCTGCTTGGACTCGCGATCGGAGTTCACTTACTCGGTCTCCTCGTGATCCCGGCACTCGTTTACCTGATTTACTTCAACTACTGGGATAAAACCAATTTCAAAGGATTCTTCATTACCGGTTTGATTGCCGTTGTCCTGCTTGGTTTCATCCAGGAAGGCGTTATCCCGGGAACAGTAGCCCTGGCTTCCAGCTTCGAAGTAGGCTTTGTGAATTCACTGGGCTTACCTTTCTACTCCGGTACGATTTTCTTCCTCCTGCTGATCATTGCCGGTTTCGTTTACGGATTACGTTACGCCAACCGCAAAAACAAGCCTGTACTGAGCACCGGACTCTGGAGCCTTATCGTATTGCTGATCGGCTACGGATCGTTTGCCGTGATCGTCATCCGTTCCAATGCGAACACACCACTCGATGAGAACGACCCTGAAAACCTTGTAACACTTCACTCCTACCTGAAACGTGATCAGTACGGAAGCGCACCTTTGCTCTACGGTCCTTACTGGAACTCCAAGCCAGCTGAAGAAGGCTTCGGCGACCTCGCGCCGTTCTACCTGCGTCGTTTTGTAGTAGAACGTGGAGGTGTTGATCTCAAAGGCTTCAAAGCGGAGAAAGATGCCCAGGCTTACGCTAAATCATTGGGTTCAGGTTATGAAGTCGTAGAAAAATACTTCGTTTCCAACGAAAACATTCGTATCGGACAGGTTCCACGTTACGAGCAGAACACCTTCCTGCCCCGTATGTACTGGAGTGCCGAGCCGAATAAAATTGCCAAATACAAACAATGGTCAGGCTATACAGACGAGCGTGGCGAAGGTGCCGACGGTATGCGTTTGCCAACTTTCGGTGAGAACATGACCTATATGTTCCAATACCAGATGAACTGGATGTACTGGCGTTACTTCATGTGGAACTTTTCCGGTCGTCAGAATGACATCCGCGGACACGGCGACGATATGCGTGGAAACTGGATTTCCGGTATCAATTTCGTTGACAACGGCCGATTGGGCAACCAGGAAAACCTGCCGCAATACACTGCCGACAACCATTCACACAATAAATTCTTCTTCCTGCCATTGGTATTGGGTCTGATCGGAATGCTGTTCCACTTCTACCGCAAGCCGAAAGACGCTTTCATCGTCTTACTGACCTTCCTCTTTACAGGAGTCGCGATCATCATTTACCTGAACCAGAAACCGCTGGAGCCACGTGAGCGTGACTACGCATTCGCCGCTTCGTTCTACGCCTTTGCGATGTGGATCGGTATCGGGGTGCTGGCGCTTTATGAAGCTTACAAGAATTTCGGAAAAGAAGAATGGCGCCTCTTCGGAATTACCGGAGGAGCCGGTGCCGTGATCTTCCTGGTGATGGGCGTTAACACGTTCAAATCCTGGCTGGTGATCTTCGTACTGGCCGCTCTCCTGCTCGGAATCATGTATGGATTGCGAAAAGTGATCAAAAACCAGGCAGCGGGAGCCGGATTTGCCACGATCATTGCCTTAATTGTACCGTTCCTGATGGCCCAGCAAGGCTGGGACGACCACGATCGCAGCGGCAAAACATCCGCACGCGACCTGGCACACAATTACCTGATGTCGTGCGCAAAAAACAGTATCCTCTTTACAGCCGGTGACAACGATACCTTCCCGCTCTGGTACTACCAGGAAGTCGAAGGCAAGCGCACCGACGTCCGCGTATGTAACCTGAGTCTCATGCAGACCGATTGGTATACCGAGCAGATGAGGATGAAAGCGTACGATTCCGATCCGCTTCCAATCACGTTCCGCGAAGACCAGATCCTGGCAGGTGCCGGAAACACCGAGCAAATCTTCTTTGCAAGCCTGCTCAACCTGTCGCACAGCGGTATCAAGCGCGATGCACTGGCGAAAGCTTTCGACCTCAAGGTGAAGTACAACAAAGCAGCATTTGCACAATCCTATACACAATTCCGCGACGGAACAGCAGCTATGATCGCCTCACTGAAAGGTGTGGATGCTTCAACAACATCCCGTCTGGAAGCTATTAAAGCGAAATTCCGCATCGGCGCCGACTCAGCTACCTACTCTGTAGTGGAAGACATGAGCAACGCGATCGGTGAAATATTCTCCGGCTACAGCAACCGTTTGATCGAAGGCGACCAGAAAGCGCTCGAGCAAATGCAGCAGCTGGCTGAAGGCTGGGAACAGCCATGGGATTACCTGCCGCTGAAAGAAGCAATGGCTTTCGTGAAAGACGATGCGAACATGATCGAAAACAACGGTCGTCAGCTGCGCGTATTCCCTTCACGCGGGTTCATCCTTCCGATCGACGCAGCGAACGCTGTGAAATCAGGAATCATCGATGCCAAAGACCAAGCGAAGTGTGAAAAAGAAATCCGCTTTACATTCGACGGAAACGGCCTGATGAAAGAGCAGATCATGATGCTCGACCTCATCGCCAATAACGACTGGAAACGTGCTATCTACTATTCCAGCCCGGCAAACCAGGAAGTGGCCATGTCCATTCTGCAAACCGGTCACCTCCGTCAAAACGGTATGGCCTGGGAGCTTTCTCCTGTTCGTTCCCGCGAGCTGATCAACGACGAGCGCATGTACCACCACCTGATGGAAGTGTACACCTTCGGTGACATGAAAAATCCGGATGTACTCACAGACAACTATGCACGCGACCAGACAGGTCAGATGCGCGCACAATTCATGCAGCTGGCACAATACTACGTTGAGAAAGCAGAGGAAGAAGCAAGCCGTAAGACCAGCTTTACTTCTCAGATTGCACCGATTCGTGCTTCCGGCAACGCCCGTCTGGCAGATTCACTCGAGCAAACCCTTGTAGGTGCAGACGAGCGCATCAAGCTGTACAATCAGCGCGCAATCAACCTCGTGAAGCATTCCCTGGAAGTCATGCCACTGGAAAACGTCATCGATTACGGTGAGCCGGTAGCATCCAAGAATACGATCAAGGATAAAGACGGCGGTGAACACGCGGTTTACCAGGACGGTGTACTGCACACTTATGTAGGAATCCTCTTCCGTGCAGGTGATAAAGCTGCTGCTGAAAAACTCGGTATGCAGGTAGCCGATCAGCTGGAAAGCATCATCCTTTTCTTCACCAACAGCGATCCGGTGGTAGCTGCCGACAACATCGGCGACATTGCCAGCGCAACGAGCAACTACATCATCCTGTTCAAGTTTGCCAACGATCCGCAGATCGGTAATCCTTCCGGGAAACTGGCAACGCGCACAGCGAAAATGCTCAATGAGCTCTACGGAACGACTTACAGGAATATGTGCAACGAGCTGAAGGAGAAAGCTGTTAATGACGGCGAATCACTGCGTCGCGGTCCGGAAATGGGCTATTACGCTTCCCGATTCGTCGACCTGCAGGGCATGATCGACGCCATTGGTATCGAAGCAGGGCTGATCGACGCACCAGCTGGCCAGGCACCACCGCAACAAGGAAACCTGCCGCAATTGCCGGAAGCATTACCTGCTGAAGAAACATCGCTGGTAGCTGCCGACAGCAACGCGCCGAACGAATAGAAATGATCCATTTATACAGGCCTCCACGCTGGATCGGGTGGTTTTACCGCTCATGCACGTGGAGGCTTACTGTTTCCGGACCTACCGTTTTTCTCACCTTCGATGACGGCCCGCATCCGGATATTACCCCTTTCGTACTGGAAGAGCTGGCGAAACGCAACATGAAAGCCACGTTCTTCTGTGTAGGCGAAAACCTCGTGCGCTATCCGGAGATCCGTGACCAGATCCTGGCTGCCGGACATGCAATCGGGAACCACACCATGCGGCATACCAACGGCACCAAGGTCAGCGACGCCGATTATTTTGCCTCTGTCGACGATTTTGATCGCGTATTCCCTACTACACTATTCCGGCCGCCTTATGGAAAGATCCGGCCCTCGCAGCTGAAGGAACTGAAACAGCGCTTTACAATCGTCATGTGGTCGTGGCTTTCCTACGATTTCGATACGACTGTACCTGTGGAAGAAATCCTGCGCAAAAGCACCACTGTTCGACCAGGCGATATTCTTGTACTGCACGACAATCCCAAGATCACAGAACGCATGCATGAGCTGCTGCCGAAGCTGCTCGATCAGTTAGAAGAAAAAGGACTGGTGTCTGCGGCTATTCCGCTTTGACTTTCGGGCGCTTGAAGATTGGAACCGTTGAACACGGCTCGCCGTACATCACTGAAGCACAAACCGGCTGAATCTGCTCGAGGAACAACGACATAATTGCTTCCGGATTCGGAATATCGGAACAGCCTTTCACGATCAGCTTGCCATCACGGAACTGCTCCAGGTCCAATGAACGGATGGTAGCCGTCATAGCTGCCTGTCGGGCATCGTTGCGATCGCCAATAGTAATCGACGCCGCTTTACCGATCAACTTGGAAGAAACAATCATGTAAGCCCAGGAAGGCAGGATGGCTTCGACCGAACAAAACAGGTACACGTGCTTGCCTTCATATTCGTTCCAATCGTGTTCAGCCAGGAACACACGAAAATCCTTTTCTTTCAGGATCAGCTCATTCCACAATCGGGGAGCGAAATCGAAAGGTACTAATGAAGCTTCATCGGGGCGGTAATCTGCCAGGTCGATGGCCATGAGCCCGCTGTTCTGAATACGGTTTACTATTTCTTCCATTGGAAGCATAAAGTTACAAAGAAATGTCCGCTATCATCTACCTGGAAATCCATTTCTTATCCAGGAAATTAAACACGGAATGTTTGTTTTTTAACCAACTGACTCGGCTTAACTGTTTAGTAACCCAAGTTTTAACGAAATTTTTCGTCAGTTCCGATAAAAAGGTGTATTGACCCGCTCCAGTAAACTTTTGATACATCTAACTTAGTTGCCGCTAAACTATTTAACATGAAAAAACTATTACTGCTGTTTTTCATGCTTTCCTTTTATGGGTTGAATTATGCCCAGGAAGATCCGCAAAGCATACATTCCGGCATCCTTTATTCAACCGCAAACGGCGAAGAGGTCAATATGATCAAGCTGCATTGCGATCTCGTACAACAACTGCAGTATCAAGGTATTATCCTGAAAGAGCTCGAGAAGTACGACGACTTCGTTAAGCTCGTGCGCTTTGATGAGGCCAATGCCAAAATCTACATTCGCTACACCGATGATCTCGATCCCAACATGCTGCTGGGCATCCTGGACCGCATCAACATTACCGCCTATTATCAAAATGAAACCGGTGATGCCGTTTACCACGTAAAAACCGGCAACGAGCAGTACCGTCGCTAAACTATCCTCCCTCATGAAAAAAATACTACTCACCCTGCTGGCAGCGGCCAGTATGTGCTACGCACACGCTCAAATTTCTTATAGCTTTACCGCTACCACCGGTACTTACGCAGACGTTGCGGGCACGAACCTGATCGGCAGTGGTGTCGATGAACAGCTTTCAGGTGCAACGAACATCGGATTCAACTTTATCTTCGGTTGCGTTACTTATACGCAATTCAAAGCCTCTTCCAATGGCTGGATGACGTTGAATACGTCCATTACAGGTTCTGCGACCGGAAATGATCTGGATGGCAGCACGGACCGCATTGCCCCGCTGTGGGATGACCTCGCTACAGGCGGCGGGGCTTCGGAAGTCAGCTACGCACTTTCGGGAGCATCTCCCAACCGCGTCCTGACTGTTGAATGGAATCGTATGAAGTGGGATTATTCCAGCTCCAACAACGTTATTACTTTCCAGGTCAAGCTTTATGAAACCAGCAACCGCATCGAGTTCATTTACGAACAGGGAGCCAATACTCCTGTTTTAGGTTCAGCTTCCATCGGCTTGTCGGGTCCGGCAGTAGGACAATTCTATTCACTGAACGGTTCGGGCGCTTCGCCAACAGTTTCAAGTGTAACCGAAACAACCAATATTTCAACACGCCCGGCTACAGGACAAATCTACCGCTGGGACAACAACGGCGCTACAACCTGCAGCGGCACTCCAACAGGTGGAACGGCTGCAGCCAGTCCTACTTCAACCAACTGCACCAGCAATACAACAACGTTGTCTGTAAGCGGCAATACCGGCGGCTGCGGTATCACTTATCAATGGCAATATTCATCCGACAACGCTACCTGGACCAACATACCGGGAGCGACTTCAGCGAGCTATATAGCCACCAACACATCTACCACCTACTACCGCTGCCTGACGATCTGCTCCAACTCCGGTATCAGCACCGGGAGCGCATCCGTACTGGTATCCTTTACAGGAAGCGTTCCAGCCAACGATCTTCCCTGCAATGCCACGCCGCTCACATTGGGAACTTCCGTTACCGGTAACAACGCGTGTTCGGGCAATGCATTCGAGCCTGCTGCTCCGGGATGCTGGTTCAACGGTACCGTCAACACCGTCTGGTATACGGTTACAGCCCCTGCATCCGGACAATTGCGCATCCGCACGATTTTGCTTTCGAGCGGAACCATCATTCAAAACACGCAGATCGCCGTTTACTCCGGAACCTGCAACAGCCTCACCTATGTCAACTGCAATAATGACGCCACGGCATGCGGAGGCTACACACCATTACACTCCGAGCTCTACCTCACCGGTCTGACGGCAGGCGCCACTTATTACATTGTTGTAGACGGCTACAACGCACAGGTCGGACAATTCCAGGTACTCGCCATCGACGGCACCCAAACGTATGCAACCGTTCCGGGACAGGATTGCCCTGTTTCCTTCCCTGTCTGCAACGCCACGATGACCATCGGTAACCCGGGCTATCAGTCCATTGGAGGACAATGCGATAACAACGGCACGGATGCAGAAGAATGTACCAGTGGTGAAGCCAATTCCGTTTGGTACAATATTACGATCGGTGCTACGGGTGTTTTGACTTTTGACATCATCCCGAACGATTACGGAAACCCGAACCCGATCACCGGACAGGCGAATCCGGGCTATGCTAGTCCTTACGATGAAACAGATTACGACTGGGTGCTCTGGAAAACCTCCGGAACAGGCGCCACTTCCTGCGCAACGATCATGAGCTCGGGCGGTGACGGACATTCAGCCTGTAACTTCGACGGCCTTGGTGTAACCGGCTGTAGTGCCAGCGGTAATGCTCCTGGCGCTTACGGTGCGTCTTTTGACTTCGCTTACGAGATCGGTCCGAACGCTGTAGCAGGAGAACAATACGTATTGGCCATTCACAATTACTCCAACTCTTCTTCAGGATTTACGCTTCAGTTCCCGGCCGTGAGCCCGGTTATTTACCTGCCAACCACAACGCTATACTGGACAGGAGGTGCGAACACCACCAACGCCACTACGGCGAACAACTGGGGAGGCTGTGGAACACCAACCTGCGGATTGAACGCCACTGTGGCAGCTTCTTCTTCTTTCCAGCCGGTTTTAACAGCCGGAACGTACAATGTGAATACGATTACGATCAACGCCGGTGCCACGCTGACTTTACAAAGCGGTGCTACACTGCGCGTTTGCGGCGATTTCATCAACAACGGTACGCTCGACTGCCAGCCAGGATCGACGGTCGTGTTCGTTGGCTCAGGCTTGCAGAACATCACCGGATCTTTCACCGGGCTGAACGGCTTCCATCACCTGTCGGTTGACAAGCTCACCGGAAGCGTGATCGCCAACAGCAACATCGATGCTAAAGGTGATTTCCTGACGACCAACTCCACCAGTATTTTCAATTCGAACAACAAATACATCAAAGTGGGTGGCCACTTCACCAACAACAATGGAAACAGCACCTTTACCACAACCGGAACAACCGGAACGCTCGAATTCTTCGGGTCGGCAGCGCAGAACTACAACCAGGGAGCTTCCCAGCTGGACCTGAACGCCGTAGTCATGAACCATACCGGAACAGGCGTTGTGCTGCAAACCAACATGTTCATCAAAGCCACTACCGGCTCGCTTACATTGACCCTCGGGAAAATCAACACCGGCGCCAATCGCGTGGATGTTGCCAACGGAACTCCGGCCTGCGTTACCATCGGCAACAACAGCAGCTATGTCTACGGAAACCTGTGGCGCACACTCAGCGGTGCAGCCGGATCTTACGATTTCCCGGTAGGAACGGCTTCGCTGTACGAGCGCGCGAATATCAATTTCACGACCGCAACGACCATTCCGCGCTTGCAATCCCGCTTTGATTCCTGGGGAACACCGGCGAATCACATCAACGGGCTTTCAGAATGTGCGACCACGTACAATATTCTGTCGGAAAATATGGGCTACTGGACCATTAACGCCACGGCTAACCCGACAAGCGGCACGTACAATACAACCCTTTACTGTAACGGAGCGACCAATACAGCCGGCGTTTCGGCATGGACGGTGGAAAAATCACAAAACGCCGGTTCGACATGGATCCTGAGCGGCACCTGCGATCCGACTTCCACAGCAACGATCGTGAAACGCAACGGCATGAACGGTTTCAGCCTCTTCGCAGCAGCACAGGCCAGCACACCAATGCCGGTTGAAATGCTCGGATTCTACGGTTATGAGGAAGGTGGCGTCAACTACCTGCGCTGGTCAACTGCTTCCGAATTCAATTCCGATTACTTCGACCTGGAACGTTCCCGCGACGGTGTGGATTTCTATTCCATCCACGAAGCGGATGCAGCAGGCAACAGCTCCGAAACAATCGATTACAACGCAACCGACAGCAAGCCGTATTATCCGGTAACTTACTACCGTGTGAAACAAGTCGACCTGGACGGTTCCTACCAATACACGCCGATGATTGCCATCGAGCAGGAATCGAATGAGCCGCTGACCATTCACCAGGTTTATCCGAATCCAACCAGAGAGAAGTTCTTCGTGGAATTTTCGCTGAAGCAGCCGGAAGCGGCATCGATCTATATCACCGATCTGACGGGTAAAACCGTTCACGTGATCAGCGTTGATGCAGCAGAGACCAACGTAGTCGAGTTCAGCAGCAAGAACTGGCAAACGGGAATCTACCTTATTCGGATCATTACCGAGTCAGGAGCGATAACAACGACGCGAATCGAAAAACAATAAACAGACAAGGGCCGGACATCCGGCCCTTTTTCATTGATTATCAACCCCTGTTTTCGGGACATTCGCAAGACAACCCTCATTCTTAACAGAAATAAATTTGATTTGTGATTCCGCTCATCTACTTTTGAGGTAGAATTGTTGGTTATGAGACGTATTCCTATTGCATTGTTCACTGTGCTGCTGATCGCCGGATGCGGCAGCGAAAACGGGGAAAAGAAAATCATTTCCGTTGAAAAGAAGACCGTTTACAAGGAAGCCGTTCCGGTTGTCCCGAACCGTGAGCTGACGATCGAAATTTCCGGCATGAGCTGTGAACATGCATGTGGAGGAGCGATCCGAACGGCACTGAAAAACACCAATGCCGTTGAGCGCTGCTCGTTCGATTTCAAGGCCGACCGCAAAGTTAACACGGCTGTCGTTACCTTCGACAAGGACAAAATCTCTCCGGACAAGATCCTGTCAATCATTCAATTGCTGAACGACGGCCAATTCACGACCGGCAAAACATCGACAAGGACTATTGAGGCTCCTGCACAAGATGTTCCGGCCGCTCAAACGTCTACTTCTGAAAAAGAGAAGGTAACCACTACCAAAACAGTCGATGTGAGCACTACTTCCGTAGAGCTGCCCAACCTGTTCGATCTCTTTGCCGAGATCATTATCTGATCGCTTGCCGTAACGGCTGAAGTCCCTATTTTTGTGGCATGAAACTGCATCACCGCATTCTCGGCGAGGGGCAACCGCTGCTGGTCCTTCACGGCTTATTCGGCAACTCCGATAACTGGCAGACCCACGCCAAAAAGCTGGCCGAATATTACCAGGTTATTCTCGTTGACCAGCGCAATCACGGTCATTCCGACTGGAGCGAAGATTTTTCCTACGATATCCTGGCTGAAGACCTCCACGAGCTCATTACCGATCTCGGGTTGAAAAACAGTATTCTACTGGGCCATTCGATGGGCGGTAAAACCGTTATGCGCTACAGCCAGCTTCATCCCGAAACGATAGCCAGGCTCATAGTAGTCGATATGGGAGTCAAGGCTTATCCGCCGCATCACCAGGATATCCTGAAAGGGTTAAGCCTTGTAGATCTCGATAAAGTAACATCGCGCGGTGAAGTAGAAACCATCCTGGAGCCTTATATTCCGGTAGACGGAACGCGCCAGTTCCTGATGAAAAACCTCTACTGGAAGGAAAAAGGCGTACTCGCCTGGCGCATGAACACACCTGTTCTGGAAAAAGTGATGCCTGATATCCTTGCAGCTTTGCCGGAAGCCGAAGTGCTGATCCCCACGCTTTTTATCCGCGGCGAATTGTCGAATTACATTCCCGATGAAGACATTCCCGACCTCGAAGACCGTTTCCCGGATTCCACTCTAGTAACGATTCCCAATGCCGGACACTGGGTACACGCCGAGGCGCCGGAAGCGTTTGTGAATGCGGTACTGGAATTTCTGCTCCGCTAAAAGATGGAGAAATGAAAACGGGAATAGAAACTCGTTCTACTCCCGTTCTATTTTGTTTTTTCTAATTATTTCGATTGATCGAGCTTGCGCACCATTGTCAGAATGGTTGCCAGCGCCACCGTTTCACCGGTTTCGTCGTAGACGTCCACGAGGAATTTCACGATTCCTTTTGCGATATCGTCTTCGCTGCGTTTTTCCTGGTCGATTTTTTCCTTTACCGTAAAGCGCACACCGAGCGTTGCTCCCGGATAAACCGGCTTGGTAAAGCGCGCTTCATCGATACCGTAATTGAGCAGTACCGGGCCTTTCTTCGGATCCACGAACAAACCGGCTGCTTTCGACAAGACGAAATAGCCGTGCGCCACGCGTTGCTCGAAGATCGTTCCTTCCAGCGACGTCGCGTCCATGTGTGCGTAGAAATTATCGCCGGAAACATTGGCGAAGTTCACGATATCGGCATCGGTTACCGTATGCTTGTGCGTGAAAACGGTAACACCGACGTTCATTTCTTCAAAATGCTGACGGAATACATGCGGATTCGCTTCCGGCATAGCAGCACCCACCTGGAATTGCTGCGTAATTGCCGTGATCGTCGTTGGGTGGCCCTGGATGGCCGTGCGCTGCATGTAATGCAACACACCGCGCTTTCCACCCATTTCTTCACCACCACCGGCTCTTCCCGGCCCGCCGTGTGTGAGCAGCGGCATCGGTGATCCGTGGCCTGTGCTTTCCTTCGCACAGTCTTTGTTCAATACCAGGATACGACCGTGCATGCTGGCCGCACCGATCACGTAATCGGCAGCCTCACGGTTGTCCGGCGTTACGATCGATGAAACGAGCGAGCCTTTCCCCATGCGCGACAGCTCGATAGCATCATCCATGGTTTTGTAAGGCATCACCGTTGCCACCGGTCCGAAGGCTTCGATATCGTGTACATCCGTGTTGCGGAACGGATCATTGTTGACAAACAGGATCGGTGAGAAAAAAGCGCCTTTTTCGGCATCACCTCCTACTACATCAACAGTATCTGTGCTTCCGTATACCATTTGCTGGGTCGCAGCGAGTCGTTTGACGTTTTCGCGAACGCGGTCCACCTGCGTACGTGTAGCGAGCGCGCCCATGCGTACGCCTTCGATCGAAGGATCACCGATCTTGGTGGTCTGTAAACGCGCCGCAATAGCCTTCTGCACATCATCCACCAGGTTATCCGGCACGATGATACGACGAACAGCAGTACATTTCTGACCGGTCTTGATCGTAATTTCTTTCACGGTTTCCTTCACAAACAGGTCGAACTCTTCTGTTCCCGGAGTCGCGTGTTTACCCAATACGGTTGCGTTCAGAGAATCCGCCTCGAGGTTGAACGGCACGCTGCGTTCTGCAAACTGCGGCAATGCCTTCAGCAATTTTCCGGTGGATGCGCTACCTGTGAACGTCACCACATCTTCCATATCGACGTGATCGAGAATGCCGCGACCCAAGCCGCAAACCAGCTGCAGAGCACCTTCCGGCAGGATTTTCGACTCGATGATGTCTTTCACCATGACTTCCGTCAGGTAGCAGGTAAATTCAGATGGTTTTACCACCGCCGGAACACCGGCCATGAGGTTCACCGCGATTTTCTCGAGCATTCCCCAGATCGGGAAGTTAAATGCGTTGATGTGTACAGCCACCCCTTGTTTCGGGACCATGATGTGGTGACCGATGAAGCTGCCACCTTTCGACAGCGGAGCGGCCGTTCCGTCTACATGATAAGGCAAATCGGGAAACTGACGTCGCAGCGAAGCATTGGCAAACAAGTTACCGATCCCGCCCTCGATATCGATCCAGGAATCCACTTTGGTGGCTCCCGACCACGCGCTCACTTCATAATAGCGGTTCTTGCGCTCCATCAGGTGTAAAGCGAGTGCTTTCAGCATGCGTCCACGCTCCTGGAACGTCATTTTGCGCAGCGCTTTCCCGCCATGCTCGCGTCCGTATTGCAATACTGCCTGGTAATCCAGCCCCTGCGATGAGGTTTCACCGATCTTATCGCCCGTAAGCGCATTGTAGAGATTCGTTTCCACGCCTTCGCCTGCGACCCATTGTCCAAGCACGTAATTTCTGACCTTTATCATAGTGTTATTATTCTCTGGCCAAAGATAGTTAACTAGTTCGAAGTTGGTAGTTACGAGTTGGTGGGTTAGTGAGTTGATGAGTTACTGAGTTGATGAGTTACTGAGTTGGTGAGTTGGTCTTCAGTCAACAGTCGATCAGTCTTCACTCGGTCGTTGGTCCAATCTATGTGCCCCTATGTGTCCCTGTATGCCGACAGGCAGGTATGTGGTTATTTCAGTCCTAATGTCCGCCTGAACTAAATCAACTTAGTAGTGTACGGGCTTCCGGACGAGAATTAATAAAACCGTAACATTGGCTTTGCAGGGTTCCGGAAGGGTGAAAATGGCGGCGAAAAGGCGAATTGAGAAACGATCTCATTTTCAATAAACTAAAAATAGACCGGTAAATTTTCGGGTTCGTTTTCTCTTTCACTCAGCAAAGTGAAATGTTCAATTGGAAAACACGATACTTCACTAAAAAGTGGCGCGTTTCAAACGGGTATACTTTTCATTATTAAAACCTTTTTACTATGTTTGATGCCTAAACAAGTAAAGTAAGTTAAAGACTAAGTTATGAGTAACAATCAAAAAACATCTGGGGGTTTTTCATCTTTGATTTCCTCAATCGCTATCGTTATCGCTTTGGTAATCGGTATTATTGTCTACAAGTTCATCTTCGGTGATCCGTCGAACTTCGTGGAAAACGACCCAACGAAGGAGCCGCTTGAAGGTAATCTGATGGGGATTGTTTACAAAGGAGGTTTCATTGTACCTATCCTGGTAGCCATTAACATCATCATCATTCTTTTCTCTGTTGAGCGTTTTGTAACGCTTGCAAAAGCAAAAGGAAAAGGAAGCGTGAACACGTTTGTAGCTAAAATCAAGTCGTACCTCGACAACAAAGACCTCGAGTCTGCTACAGCTGAGTGCGACCGTCAGCAAGGTTCCCTGGCGAACGTTGTAAAAGCAGGTCTGGTGAAATACGATCACCTGAAAAATGACTCTGCTATGGACAAGGAGCAGAAGGTAGAAGCAATGAAGAAAGAGCTCGAAGAAGCTACTGCACTTGAGCTGCCTATGCTGTCTAAAAACCTGGTAATTATCTCTACCTGTGCATCCATCGCAACACTCGTTGGTCTGGTTGGAACCGTATTGGGTATGATCAAATCGTTTGCTGCGATGAGCTCCGGTGCTCCGGATACAGCTCAGCTGGCAACAGGTATCTCTGAGGCCTTGATCAACACATTCCTCGGAATTTCCGGATCTTGTATCGCGATCATCATGTACAACTTCTTCTCGACTAAAATCGACCAGATGACGTACAGCATTGATGAGGCAAGCTTCACTATCGTTCAGGATTTCTCTGCTTCTACGAAGTAATCCTCCGAACGGAAACAGCGCATACAATATTCATCAAATAACAAAACGGAATGCCTAAAATAAAAATGCCCCGAAGTGCGCCTTCCATCGACATGACACCGATGGTTGACCTTGCCTTCCTGCTGGTAACTTTCTTTATGCTTTCGGCAAACTTCCGCGAAACCGAGCCTGTACAGGTGGACACACCTTCCAGTATCAGTGAAACGATCATTCCTAAGAACGTGATCATGGTAACTGTTGGTGAAAAAGGTCACGTGTTTTTCAACATTACCGGAGCTGACGCACGTCGCGATCTGCTCGCAGCAATGGGTGATAAATACAACGTGAAATTCACCGAAGAGCAGGCTGAAAACTTCCTCAAGATGACCAGCTTCGGTTGTCGTATGGTAGACATGCCCAAATACCTGGACATGACTGCGGAGGAACGTAAGCGGCAGGTTGAAGTCCCTGGTTTTGTAGGAATTCCGGCGGATACTGCGAAAGCAAACGAGCTGCGTGACTGGATCAGCCTGGGTAACTCCCTGGCAATGAAATATGGTAAAGATCAATACGAAGAAGCCCTGACGAAGGACCCGAATGCCGTTGCAGATGACTTCAAGCCGAAGTTCATCCTGAAAGTGGACAGCAAGGCCCTTTACGTTTATGCGAAGAACGTCATCGACATCTTCCGTGATCTGAATTTGAATAACCTGAACTTTGTGACCAACCTCGAGGCAGCTCCTGGTGGTGCACCAAGCGCGAAAAAAGAAGAATAGCCATGGCAGAAATAGCAGAAGGCGGTGGCGGCGGTGGCGGCCACAAAGGAGGTAAAAAACGCGCCAAAAAACAGTCCACGCGCATCGACATGACACCGATGGTGGACCTTGCTTTCCTCTTGCTGACGTTCTTCGTATTAACGTCTACGTTTAGCAAAGCGAAGGTTATGAGTCTTGTTTACCCGGCTAAACCGAAGGAAGACATTCCGCTCGATCAGCAGGACAAAATCTTCAACGCGGTTACTTTTATCGTGACAGAAGACAAGCTGTTCTATTACGAAGGAGAATTCTATCCGGTTGGTAACGCTAAAGGTGAGCCGCCGACACAATTGTCCGAGACCGATTTCGGTCCGAACGGTGTTCGTAAGCTACTGGCCGATGGTAACAAGTACGTAATCGAAGGAAAAGCGAAGCTTGATGTCGAAATGGCAAAAACCAATATGCCGGATTCGATTTACAAGCGCAAGCTGAGCGAGATGAAAAAGGACAAACGTGCATTGAAAGTCCTGATCAAAACCGATACGAAAGCGACCTGCAAGAACTTCATCGACCTGATCGATGAGCTCAAGATCGCCAACATTGGTGTGATCGCTCCGGTAGATATCATGCAGGACGAAATGACCCTGTTAAACGCTAAAATTCAATAGATATGGAAATCATTCTGGCCATCATTACGGTTGTCTTCGGGATTTCCCTCTACGACCACTTCGCGTCCCGCAAATGGGCGCAGGTGACTTCGCATGAGCGAAACGAAATGGTGTTTGAGCACCGCAATCGTGCATACGGAGCTTATGCGATCCGCAAAAGCTACAATACCTGGCTGCTTATCATCCTGCTTTGTGTAATAGGCGGGATCGGCGTTGCTTTCGGTATTTACAAGATCATCCAGGCTATCCCGGAAGAAGTTGTTCCGCCACCACCGGTAGACGATGATACGTTTGCCGTGGCTGCTCCACCGATGGAGGACGAAGAAGTTCCACCACCACCACCGGAGCCGGAAATCCCGGAAATGCAGAAGACCATCCAGTTCCTTCCGCCGGTTGTAACAGATGACGCAGAAGCAGAAACAGATCCTCCGACTCAGGAAGATATGGACAATACAGCTGCAGGTCAAACAGATAACCAGGGAGGTGACGATTTTGGTACTACCGCTCCGACAAACAACAACCCTCCGATCGATGTGCAGCCTGTGAATGACGAACCTGCGACGATCGTAGATGAGAAAGCAGAGTTCCCGGGCGGTATGGCTGCACTGAAAAAATTCCTCGGCGACAACCTGAGCTATCCTCAGACAGCGGTTGACGAAGAAATTGAAGGAAAAGTATACCTCCGCTTCGTAGTCGACAAGAACGGTGAGATCTCCCGTGTATCCGTTACACGTGGTATCGCTGACTGCCCTGAGTGCGACAAGGAAGCCGTACGTGTGGTAAAGAAAATGCCTAAATGGGCTCCTGGTAAAAACGGTGGTAAAGCTGTTGACAGCTACTACAACCTCCCAATTACCTTCAAGCTCCAGTAAAAAAAACGTATCTTTATACAGATCAAAATCCCCGAAGCCCCAGCTTTCGGGGATTTTTTACAAATAAGCCTATGTTCGGAAACATCAATACCGTTTTTACCGCTTTCATCATAGCCGTTTGCCTGATCTTCGCCTGGTTCATCCTGACCACCGATCTGCTGAAACCACAAATGGTTGGCACCAAGCGAACGGTATTTGTAGTGATCCTGCTCGTTTACGCTGCTTACCGCAGCTTCCGCCTTTACAAAGACTTCAAAGCCTCCAAACATGAAAAAGATTAAGTCCATTTTCCTGATCGTTCCCGCACTTCTCCTGCTTTTTGTAGTTGCGTGCTGCGAAAACCCGCTGGCCTACCAGGAAGATACGCATGGGCGGGGCAAACAAACACTGTACCTGGAAGAATCCTACAAACCGCTTTTCGAAACCAGTATTTACACCTTCGAAAGCCAGTTTCCGAAAGCTGATATCGTTCCGGACTATTGTACACAGGAAGAGGCCATCGAAGCCTTTTTCAACAAAAAGACGAATACGATTTGCATTGCGCGGGACCTGAACAAGCGCGAAATCGCCAACCTCAAAAAAGCGAATATCGAAGTGCGCAGCACCAAGATCGCTTACGACGCTGTGACTTTGCTGGCCCATCCCAACAATAAAGACTCAGCACTGACGATTCCGCAGCTGAAGCAGATCCTCAAAGGCGAGATCACGACCTGGAGCGACGGTTCGCCGATCAATGTGGTATTCGACAATGTGAACTCAGCCAATTTCCAATATCTCCACGAGCTGGCCGGAAAAGCAACGCTTCCAGCCAATGTATTTGCGGTGAAATCGAACCTGGATGTGATCAAATACGTCAAGGAACACCCGAGCGCATTGGGCATTATCGGCGTGAACTGGATCAGCGACGAAGACGACAAAGTAGTTGTGGAATACCGTACCGGATTGAAAATACTGGCTGTCGGAAAAACCGCCGCCGGACCTTTTTACCAGCCTTACCAATCTTACATCTATACCAAAGAATACCCCTTGACACGCGAAGTGTGGCTGATCAACAAAGGCAGCCGCAGCGGATTGAACAGCGGGTTTGTGAACTGGATGCAGGGCGAACACGGACAGCTCATCATCCAGAAATCGGCGCTGGTACCAGCCAATGCAGTCGTGCGGCTCATACAGATGTCGGAAGAATAACGTACATTTCTGCCATGAAACACCTGATCTTTCTCTTTTGCTCAGTCGGCGTCACATGCTGTTTCAGCCAGGAAGAAAAAGAAACTGTAAAGCAAGAATCGCTTCCTTACAAGATAGCAGGTACTGACACTATCTACGAACGGACGGATGTTTCAGCTATATTTCCGGGAGGCAAACCTGCTTTAGATAGCTATCTGAAAAAGAACCTAATCTATCCGAATGAAGGAATCGAAAATGAAGCTGAGGGTCTATGCTATGTAAAGTTCATCATCGACGAAAACGGTAAGGTAGCGAATGTCTGGGTAAACAGATCTATCATTGATTGCACAGATTGCGGAAAAGAAGCTATTCGTCTTGTAAATAATATGCCCGACTGGATCCCGGCCAAAAGCGGTGGTAAAGCAGTCAAGTCTTATTATAATTTGAAAATCACTTTTAAATTACCCTGATGAAAACACTTGTTATTATCTCCGCACTTCTGTTCGCTTCAGGCTTCGTTTACAGCCAGGAAGAAATTGAGGAAGAACCTGTGGTTCAACCATCTCTGACGCCTCCACCTCCGGAAATGGCAAATCCTGTACTCGTATCTGAACCGGAAAACGGCATCTACAGAATTGTAGATGAAGTAGCGATCTTTCGGGGCGGTAAAGACGCTTTACCTAAATTCCTGGCACAAAACCTGAATTACCCACAAATAGCCATCGAGGAAGGTATTCAGGGTAAATGTTTTATTCGTTTTGTGATTGACAAGAAAGGAAAAATCAGCAACGTCGAAGTATTGAAAGGCGTTACCAACTGTCCCGAGTGTGATGCAGAAGCGGTTCGGGTAGTGAGTAAAATGCCGAAATGGAAACCTGCAAAAGTAAACGGCAAAAAAGTTGATAGTTATTTCAACCTGCCAATTACCTTTAAATTACAGTAATTATGAAAAACCCTGTTATTACACTCGCATTTGTATGGACAACCGGCCTGTTATTCGGCCAGGAAGAAATCGCCCCAAAACAGGAGCTGCCTTCAGAACCACCGGTTGAAGTCGTACCCGAAAAATCCGATGAAGTACTCGACTACGTGGACGAAATCGCTGAATACCCTGGTGGACAGCCTGCCATGCGGGAATTTCTGCAGAAAAACATCAGATACCCGCAATCAGCTCTTGATAAACATCTGACCGGCAAATGCTACCTGAAATTTGTAGTCAACAAGAACGGCCAGATCAGCAACGTGACAGTGGCCCGTGGTGTACCAAACTGCCCGGAATGTGATAAAGAAGCCATCCGCGTTGTCAAAATGATGCCAAAATGGAGTCCTGGTAAAAACAATGGGAAGCCTGTTAACAGCTACTTTCATCTGCCGATCGCCTTTCAATTATGAGACTATTGCTGACGTTAATGGTCGTATCGATCACCGGGTTGGCTTACAACCAGGAACCGGATACATCATCCGTCCAATTGCAGCGTACATCGATTAACCCGGAAGAGATTCACAGCTTTCCGGAAGAACAGGCCCAGTTTCCCGGTGGCGCCGCCGCTTTGACAACTTACCTGAAGGAACAGCTGGTTTACCTGGCGGCGGCCTTGGAGAAAGGGATTGCAGGGTCATGTTACATCAAATTTGTCATTGACGAGAAAGGCAAAACGCTGAATCCAACCATCATGCGGGGTGTGACGGAATGCCCGGAATGCAACGCGGAAGCCATCCGTCTCATCAGCGCAATGCCCAACTGGATGCCTGCCAAACAAGAAGGCAAAACCGTGAAGTCGTATTACGTTCTGAAGATCAATTTCAAATTACCTGAATGACACCATTTTAGCCACAGAATAGCTAAGTAAAAGTGTTCCCCTGACAGATACTACACAATACTAAATTATCGTTAAACGATCAGGCTAACTGGCAGATTCTGCTAATTTTGGCAGGAGAATTGCTAACACGATAACTCGTATACAGATTCAATATTATGAAACAACTCAAAGTATTAGCCCTTGCACTGCTTGTCGCTCCGTTTGCGAAAGCCCAGACCTTGCAGGAAGCTATCCAGAAGACAGAAAACGAACGTTACGAAGCGGCAGATGCCGATTTCAAACAATTGATCGCGAAGGAGCCGACCAACTCGAACCTGTATTTTTATTACGGGGAGAATTTTTTCGAGCACGAAGATCTGGAGAAAGCACACGAGCAGTGGCAAAAAGGATTGAGCGTTGATCCGGAATGCATGCTGAACACCGTTGGTGCCGGTAAATACCTGTGGTACAAAGGCGACACAACAGCTGGGCGCCAATACTTCAACAAAGCGCTGACCGCAACCAAGAACAAAAACGCGGAAGTAATGCGTCAGATCGCGGAAGTATTGACAAACGCTCCGAAACGAGACCTGAAAGGCGCCATTGCACTGATGGAAAAAGCGATCAAGCTCGACGGTAAAAACGTCGAAAGCCACCTCATTATGGGTGATGCGCTGCAATACCTGACACCGGCTGATGGTAGCCCGGCAATCAAAAGCTACAACGCTGCCCTCGCTATCGACCCGAAATCAGCGAAAGCCCTCGTAAAAACCGCCCAGCTGTATCAGCGTGCAAAAAACTACGAACTGGCCAACCAGAAGTACATCGATGCACAGAAAGCCGATCCGACTTATGCACCGGCTTACCGTCTGAATGGTGAATTGAACCTGCTGTTCAACCAGGGGAAACGCGCTGCTGAGAACTATACGAAGTACCTGGAGCTGAACAACAGCACAGAGGCTCGTTACCGTTATGCTTCTGCCCTCTTCATCAGTAAAAAATACTGCGAAGTATTGCCGGAAGTAAGCCGCGTAGAATCAGAAGGCTTCAGCAACGCCTTTACAAAGCGTATGTTGTCTTACTCCCTCTACGAGTGCAACAACGCAGGTGCCAAGACTCCGGAAGAATTCAAAAAAGCACTTGCTGAGAACGATAACTTCTTTAAAGTTGCCAAGACGGAGCAGATCATTCCGTCCGACTATGCAACCCGCGGCCGTATCCTTTCTGCAATGGGCAACGATTCCCTGGCAGCGATCGAGCTGGAGCGCGCGATCGAAGCAGATCCTGCAGGTGCTGCTGAGCTCTATACCGAGCTGGCAAAAATTTACTACAAGGCAAAAAAATACGATCAGACCATCGCAGTTTACGAGCGCAAAATGGCTGGTGACCCAAGCAAGCTGAACGCAGCAGAGAACTATGACCTCGGTCGTTCCCACTACTTCGGCAGCAAGAACTACGTAGAAGCGGATTCAGCATTTGCCCGTCTGACCCGTCAGTCACCAACATGGGCGATCGGCTATCACTGGAAAGCGCGTTCTGCCTACAAGCTCGACGATCCGAAAGCAACAATGTGGCTGGCACAACCAGGCTACGAGCAGTACCTGAACCTGTTGACGCCGGAAGAAAAAGCGAATCCGAGCTACAAATCTGCTACAATCGAAGCAGCGAAATACCTGGGCGATTACTATGTAAACTCCCCGGCGAAGGATTACGTGAAAGCAAAAGAATACTGGAACATCGTTCTATCCCTCGATCCGGCCGACAAGCAGGCAAAAGCCTTCTTCGCAAGCCCTGCAGGGAAATAAGTCATCCTGATAGAAATGAGAATCCCGTCCCGATAGCTATCGGGACGGGATTTTTTTATGCTTCCCTTTGGAGCTTGATTTTGGAATTGTCTCCCCCTTGGGAGGGGGATAAAGGGGGAGGACTTAAGAAGAATGGCGTCAAATTGGGATCATATTTTCAATTACTCGTTACCGATAATATTCTCAATACATTTCCAGCGGATTTGTTTATCCTCCCCCTCGGTCCCCCTCCAAAGGGGGAGGAATAAAAAAACCGCCTCGTTTTCACGAGACGGCTCAACAATCGTTTTCCGGTTTAGTACGTCTTCCTGTCAGTGACAGGCTGCAACTTTTGAGGAGCTGCTTTCTTCTTTACCGGAGACCCTTTTTTCACTGGCTGCTGTCCCAGTTTTTCGAACTGTTTCTGCTGTGCCAGTGCAGGTTTCGCTACAGGCTTCATCTGTGGTTCCTGACCGAACAGACTTCCGTAGCTCACCAATCCAAAGAGCAGTAACCCAATTTTGACAATTGTTTTCATTGCTTTTGTTTTCATGTAATTAGCAAGTCCTGTGCCACAGAACGCATCGGCTGCGATTTTCAACTTCTTTTTTATCTTTGGAGGGGTATTCTGGTCAATGAAAGCAATCAACAATCATATTTACGCGCTCAAAGTCACAGCGGATAGTCTTTCCAAAGGGAAATTGCTGCTCTTTTTCCTGCCCGGGCTGATCATCGGGATCATCTATCTTTCGGCTACGAGCTATACCAGCGGATTGTCCGAGTCTGCCGAATCACTGAACGAAATCTGGGGGATTGGCGGCGTATTGGCCGGTACTGTACAAGGAACACTGGGCTTCATCGACATCATCCTGAACGAAATCTTCAAGTTCACCATCCTGGTATTGCTTTCGCCCTTCAACAGCATCCTTTCGGAGAAATTCGACAACCAGCTCACCGGGAACAAATTCGACGGCGGTTTCATTCGCATCCTCAACGATGTCTTGCGCGCTATCCTGATCGTTATCCTCGCACTCGTATTTGAGCTCGTCTTCCTGCTCGTCTGGTGGATCTTTTCCTGGATCTTCCCGGATATTATCGACTCCCTGGTTCATTTCGTCATTTCGTCGTTCTTCCTGGGCTTTGCCTTTTACGATTACAGCCTCGAGCGCTACGGAATCGGTACGGGCTCCAGCTGGGGCTTTGCCTTCCGCAATATGTTGCACATGGTGATCACCGGCGGAATCTTCTCTCTGATTTTCATGATCCCGGTGGCGGGAATCATTGTGGCGCCGGTGCTGTTAACCATGATCGCAACGGCTGCTTACCTCAAACTGCGCGGAGACAAGCTTCCGCCTGAAACCGTTTAATTTCTCGTATGCCCGCTTTATTTTCATCGTTTTCCAAATCGTCCAAAGCTGACTGGGTGGAGCTGATCCACAAGGAGCTGAAAGGAGCTTCGGCTGATACGCTGCAGAAATTCAACCGCGTGGAAGAAATCAGTCTGCCGGCTTATTTTCATCTCGAAGACGCCGGCGAGCCGTTTGCAGACCCGGGGCAGGCGCCTTTTACACGTGGCACACATCCGGAAAGCAACGACTGGATGATCGGATCGTGCTTCCACATTGAAAACGAGGAAACAACCAATCGCCAGCTGCTCGACGCCCTGATGAAGGGAACAACGGCACTGGTACTTCACGCCACAAACGAACAGGACATCGATTTCAACCGGCTGCTGAAAGATGTAGGACTGGAATTCATCTTTACGACTTTCTACCCGGCAACCGAAGCACAAGCCATTGCTTTTGCCGAAAGAGCGGGCAGTTTTCCTTCAGCGATTGTCTGGAAGCGAACTGCTTCATGGGTAAAACAGGCTTCCGAAGCGAAAAACCTTGCGATCAAGCCTTTTGCCGTGAATGGATACGCCGTCAATCAAACCGGCGCTACAACCTGGCAGGAATTAGCCATTGCATTAGCCGAAGGACACGAATACCTCGTGGAGCAACTGGAGCTTGGTCTGACTATTGACGAAGCCGCAGCCAATATTCATTTCGTATTCGGCATCGGGAACAAATATTTCTATGAAATCGCCAAGTTGCGGGCTTTCCGTACGGCGTGGTCGCGCATTGTGGCCGAATACAATCCGGGTAATCCGAACAGCTGCGGCGCATTCATTACCGCTAAAACGGGTTTCATGCACGTGAGCCTGAAAGATCCGTACACGAACCTGCTGCGTCAGTCGACCGAAGCGATGTCGGCGGTCATTGGCGGCGTGGACCAGCTCGTGGTACAACCTTACGACTGGCACGCTGTGAACCAGAACCCGGATTTTTCCCGACGCATGGCCACCAACATTTCCCTTTTGCTGAAAGAAGAAAGCTACCTGGGAATCGTGGTTGACCCTGCAGGTGGCAGCTATGCCATCGACGAGCTCACCAAAGCCATTGCTGAACGCGCATGGGCCGGATTCCAGGAAATCGAGCGCAACGGCGGACTCGACACACCTGCGGTAACTGTACAGCTTTCGCAGGAAATCAAGGAAAAAGCCGATCAGCGCCTGCAGCTGGTACGCGAAAAGCAGCAAACACTGATCGGAATCAACGCGTTCCCAAACCCGCAAACCGTCGACAACACCTGGCAGCCCCTTCCGGAAGGATGGAATCACCTGCCCGTATTGATAATTGAACACCATTTACAGGAAGCATAATGCGCAAATCGTTCCAGGATATCGAATTGGATTTCCACTCCGGTGAGACCGGCAGCAAGACAAGCGGCACGTTTACAACGGCTGAAAAGATCGAGCTGGATTCATGGTACAATGCCGCTTCCGTTGCCGGGAGCGAGCAAATCGGCTTTGTAAGCGGAAAAGTGCCTTTCCTGCGCGGACCTTACGGCTCCATGTACGCCATTCGCCCGTGGACCATTCGCCAGTATGCCGGTTTTTCGACTGCTGAAGAATCCAATGCATTTTACCGCCGAAACCTGGCAGCCGGCCAAAAAGGATTGTCGGTTGCGTTTGACCTTGCCACTCACCGCGGTTACGATTCCGATCATGAACGCGTCGAAGGCGACGTAGGAAAAGCCGGTGTAGCGATCGATTCCATCCTGGATATGAAGATCCTCTTCGACCAGATTCCATTGGATGAAATGTCCGTTTCCATGACCATGAACGGCGCCGTAATTCCAATTATGGCCTTCTACATCGTGGCAGCCGAAGAACAAGGCGTGAAACAGGAACAATTATCCGGAACGATCCAGAACGATATTCTGAAAGAATTCATGGTGCGGAACACGTATATCTATCCGCCCGCACCATCCATGCGCATCATTGCCGATATTTTCGCTTATACATCGGAGCACATGCCGCGCTTCAACTCCATTTCCATTTCCGGCTACCACATGCAGGAAGCGGGCGCTACGGCGAGCATCGAGCTGGCTTATACGTTGGCCGACGGGCTGGAATACCTACGCGCAGGTATCAGCGCCGGCATGGAAGTCGATACGTTTGCACCACGATTGAGCTTTTTCTGGGCCATCGGCATGAATCATTTCATGGAAATCGCGAAAATGCGCGCCGGTCGTTTATTGTGGGCCAAGCTCGTTTCGCAGTTCAACCCGAAGAGCGAGAAATCACTGGCGCTGCGTACGCACTGTCAGACCTCGGGGTGGAGCTTAACCGAACAGGACCCGTTCAACAACGTGGCGCGTACCTGCATCGAAGCAATGGCCGCTGCCTTCGGCGGAACACAATCGCTGCACACCAACGCACTCGATGAAGCCATCGCGCTTCCAACCGATTTCTCGGCCCGCATTGCCCGGAACACGCAGATTTACCTGCAACAGGAAACCGGCATGACCGATCTGATCGATCCGTGGGGCGGCAGCTATTACGTAGAAAAGCTCACCGAAGAGCTGGTGGAAGAAGCCTGGAAGCTGATCGAAGAAGTAGAAGCGTTGGGCGGAATGGCCAAAGCGATCGAAACCGGGATCCCGAAAATGCGCATCGAAGAAGCTGCGGCTCGTAAACAGGCGCGCATCGATGCCGGAAAAGACATTATCGTTGGCGTGAACCGCTACGAGCTGGAAAAAGAAGATGCGATCGATATTCTTGATGTCGACAACGCCAAAGTGCGCCTGGCGCAAATCGCACGCTTACAAGAATTGAAAGCCAATCGCGACCAGTCGAAAGTGGACCAGCTGCTGGCCGAGCTCACAGAAGCTGCCCGTTCCGGGAAAGGCAACCTGCTCGCCATCGCTATCGAATGCGCCCGCGCCCGCGCATCACTGGGCGAAATTTCGTCGGCCATGGAAGGCGTATTCGGTCGTCACCAGGCTACGATCCGTTCGATCAGTGGCGTTTATTCCGCAGAAAGTATGAGTGACCAGGATTTTGAAACGGCGCGTTCCATGGTGGAGCAATTTGCTGCGCTGGAAGGAAGAAGACCGCGTATCATGATCGCGAAAATGGGCCAGGACGGTCACGACCGCGGCGCTAAAGTGATCGCCACTTCGTTTGCCGACATCGGTTTCGACGTAGATATAGGGCCTTTGTTCCAGACACCGAAAGAAGCAGCCAAGCAGGCCGTAGAAAACGACGTTCACGTTTTAGGCGTTTCATCACTCGCCGCCGGACATAAAACACTTGTTCCACAGGTAATCGCCGCATTGAAAGAGTTGGGCCGACCGGATATTATGGTTGTGGCCGGTGGTGTAATTCCGGCACAGGATTACGATTTCCTTTACGATGCAGGCGTATTCGGCGTGTTTGGTCCGGGAACGAAAATCTCGAAAGCTGCACAGGCGATTTTGAAGCTCCTCATCGAAAGCGCTGAACAATAAACAGAAATGTTTGATGTTTGATGTTTGATGTTTGATGTTTGCTATCATTTTGAGATAAAAAATCAACAGAAGCACTGGTAACCAGCCCAAAATTCGGCTGTTATAAAGTCACAATTAAAAATTATTGTACATTCGGCATAGTAATTGGTCTGCTGAACTCAACCAAAAATAAACTGACATGAAAAAACTGGTTTTAGGAACCTTACTGCTCGTTGCCGGGTTGGCAAAAGCACAGGCACCTACCTATGACGATCTGCGTATCTTATTCGCCGACGGCAATTATGAGAAGCTTATTCGCTCGTCTGAGCACTATACCAACAGCGATAAAACGAAAAACGATCCGCTTCCACACATGTGGCTGGCCCGCGGGTTGTACAAAATGTCCCAGAGCGGTACCGACGACGAGAAATACAAAAACGCTTACAAAGAAGCGATCAACTCCATCGGTAAAGCAATTAAGTACGATAAAAGCGGTGAAGTACAGTCGGAATATGCCGAGTTCTTTACCGAATTCCGTACCAGCATGGTCGAGCTGATCCGCAACGATGTGGAAGACACGAAAGTAAAATCGTCCGGGTGGGTGGTAAAATACTACAAGCTCGACGTGAACAGCGTAGGTGCGAAATACCTGGAAGGTGTGTTTAAATTCCGCTCGAACGATAAATCCGGTGCGAATACGGCCTGGAAAGATGCCGAAGCACGTCTGGCGAAAGTAACCAGCATTGAAAACTGGGGCAAAGCTGATGTAGAGCTCCTGAAAATCGGTGTTTTGCAAACAGCTGCGGCTTACATTTCCATGAAACAAACCGAAAAGGCGAAAACCCTGCTCGGCAAAGTGAAACAGTGGTTTGAAGAAGACGAAGAATTCATGGCGAAATACGATGAAATCGTGAATTAATCGCTGAAGAAACGATAGAGATGAAGGCTTCCGGTTTGGAGGCCTTTTTCTTTTTATTATTATCCATGGTGGATATTGAACAACCTCCCTCCTTGAGGAGGGAATGAGGAAGGTGGCTCATCCATATCAAAATTAAACCAGGGCCACCCTCCTCGGTCCTCCCTCAAGGGAGGAGGCCTAAATCGTGATTCTGTTAACAGAGGTCGAAAAACGTCTTCTTATCTGCACAAATTTTCTTGGTGATTCTGAAAGATTGACTACCTTTGCACCAAATTTTCGGAGAAACACAACGAATTTGAACGCGATGTCATTAGTTTACAGCATGAAACGATTTCTTTTAGCATTGGTTGCACTCCTGGTTACACCAACCCTTTTTGCAAGCCACGATGCTGAAAATCATGAAAAAGAAGAGTACGACGTAACAGAATCCATCATGCACCACATCTCCGATGCCCACGAGTGGCATTTGTGGGGTGGTCACGACGACGCAGTTTCCATTTATCTTCCGATTATTCTGATCGACAACGGCCTTCAGGTATTTTCTTCTAAAGCATTCTATGATGGGAAAGCAGTTGAATTCACCAATGAAGCAGGTAAAAAAGACCATTATTTCGTAGAAGCAACCGGTAAGTATGCCCTGCTGCACGAAAAAATCTATAAAGCTGAAAACGGTGCACTGACTATTCATGAAGGTCATGCTACCAACGCAAAACCATTGGATTTTTCCATTACAAAGAATGTGCTTTCCCTGTTTATGGGAGCTATCATCATCCTGATCCTGATGTTCATCACGGCTGGGTTCTATAAGAAAAACGGTGCTGTTGCTCCGAAAGGCCTGGCGAAATACATGGAGCCTATGATCCTGATGGTGCGCAACATTGCTGTAGACAATATCGGTGATCACAAATACAAGCGCTACCTGCCATTCCTGACAACTGTTTTCTTCTTTATCTGGATCAACAACATGCTCGGCATGGTACCGTTCTTCCCGGGTGGAGCGAACCTGACTGGTAACATCAGTGTAACTTTGATTTTGGCCGTATTTACCCTGTTGCTGACGGTATTCTCCGGAAACAAAAACTACTGGGGACACATTTTTGCGACGCCGGGTGTACCGATGGCGCTTTTGCCGATCATGATTCCGATCGAATTGGTGGGTATCCTTACCAAGCCGTTCGCCCTCATGATTCGTTTGTTTGCGAACATGACTGCGGGTCACATTATCGTACTCGCTTTGATTTCGATCATTTTCATCAACCAAAGTGCAGCATGGGGCTTCCTTTCCGCTCCAATGGCGCTGTTCATTTCGGTGTTGGAATTGCTGGTTGCCTTCCTGCAGGCTTACCTCTTTACAATGCTTTCAGCGTTGTTCATCGGTGCTGCGGTAGAAGAAGCGCACCATTAATTAGTAAACGTTTAATATATATAGTATGTACGGAAGTATAGCTGCGATTGGTGCTGGTCTTGCTGTTTTAGGAGCAGGTGTTGGTATCGGACGAATTGGTGGTTCTGCGATGGATGCAATTGCGCGTCAGCCAGAAGCTCACTCTAAAATTCAAACTACCATGATTATCGCTGCGGCTCTGATCGAGGGTGTTGCCCTCTTCGGTGTTGTAGTAGGTATGCTCGGTGGAGCGAAGTAATTAGGATGCGGTCTGCAACGGTTGGTTGCAGACCGTAACTAAACCAAACTATCTTGATTTAAAAAAACGTTTATGGGATTAGTAACACCAGATTTAGGATTGATTTTTTGGACAGGGCTTGTGTTCCTGCTCCTCTTGTTCATTTTGGCAAAGTTTATCTGGAAGCCGATCATGAAGTCGGTGAACGAGCGCGAGCAGAACATTGCTTCCGCTTTGGAGCTTGCTGAAACGACAAAAGCAGAAATGAAAGCGTTGCAGGCGCAGAACGAGAACCTGTTGAAGGAAGCTCGTGCTGAGCGTGACGCGATCGTGAAAGATGCAAAGCAAACAGCTACAGATATGATCGAGCAGGCGAAAGCTGCTGCGAAAACTGAAGCTGAGAAAGTAACGGCTGCGGCACGTGCGACTATCAACGCGGAAAAAGCTGCGGCAATTGCTGAGCTGAAAACGCAGGTAGCTGCCATCTCCCTCGAGATCGCCGAAACCATCATCCGCAAAGAGCTTTCAGCAGACGATAAGCAAAAAGCATTGGCTGAGAAACTCGCCGGAGATATTAACCTGAACTAATCCGGATCCATGAAAAAGGCAACCGTTTCCATTCGTTACGCACAAGCGCTGTTCGACCTCGCTGTAGAGAACAACAACGTTGAAGCTGTGAGCAGCGATATGGGTTACCTGGTTCAGGTTAACGAAGAAAACCGCGACTTCCAGCTCCTGCTTTCCAGCCCGGTGATCAAATCGGAAAAGAAAGTAGCGATCCTGAAAGAGATTTTCGTGGATTTTCAGGCAGTTTCCGCAGGATTCGTTGCATTGATCGCCAAAAACGGTCGTGAGGCAATCCTTCCGCAAATTGCAGATGCTTACCTCGAACTGGTTAAAAAGAAAAACAATATTACGTCCATTACCATTGTAACGGCAACCAAGCTCGACGAGGGCGTTAAAAAGCAAATCCTCGACAAAGTGAAAGTAGCTGTGAAAGGCGAGCTGGAAGTGACGGAAGAAATCGATCCGTCATTGATCGGTGGCTTCGTGGTACGCATGGGCGATATTCGCATCGATGCTTCAGTAGCATCGAAATTAGGACAATTGAAACAACGTTTAACAAAATAGGAGAAAGCACTGCTTTCGACAAAGATAATCAGCAGATCGTCTACCGAAGCAGAACTCCATATTAACACAAAGAACAACATGGCAGATGTTAAACCAGCAGAAGTTTCTGCAATTTTAAGAGAGCAACTTTCCGGTTTCCGTTCAGAGGCTGAGTTGCAGGAAGTAGGTACTGTACTCCAGATCGGTGACGGTATCGCACGTGTTTACGGACTGACAGGTGTGCAGTACGGTGAATTGATCGAATTCGACGGCGGCTTGCAGGGAATCGCTTTGAACCTGGAAGAAGACAACGTAGGAGCTGTATTGCTCGGACGTTCTTCGGCAGTAAAAGAAGGTGATACTGTAAAACGTCTCGGACGCATTGCATCTGTCCATGTTGGAGAAGGTGTTGTTGGTCGTGTTGTAGACACGCTCGGTAACCCTATCGATGGTAAAGGACCTATCGCAGGTGAGCTGTTCGAAATGCCGATTGAGCGTAAAGCTCCGGGAGTTATCTTCCGTCAGCCGGTAACAGAGCCGCTTCAGACAGGTATCAAGGCGATCGACGCGATGATCCCGGTAGGTCGTGGTCAGCGTGAGCTCGTGATTGGTGACCGTCAGACAGGTAAAACAACTGTTTGTATCGATACCATCATCAACCAGAAAGAATTTTACGACCGCGGTGAGCCGGTTTTCTGTATCTATGTAGCCATTGGTCAGAAAGGTTCAACTGTTGCGGGAATCGTTCAGAAGCTCGAAGATGCAGGTGCTATGGCTTACACCGTAATTGTTGCTGCAAACGCTTCCGATCCTGCTCCAATGCAGTTCTACGCTCCGATGACAGGTGCTGCTATCGGTGAGTACTTCCGCGATACAGGTCGCCCGGCATTGATCGTATTCGATGACCTTTCCAAGCAAGCGGTAGCTTACCGTGAGGTATCCCTCCTGCTCCGTCGTCCGCCAGGTCGCGAAGCTTACCCAGGTGATGTATTCTACCTTCACTCCCGTCTGCTCGAGCGTGCTGCGAAAGTGATCGCTGACGACACAATCGCTGCACAGATGAACGACCTTCCTGAGTCGCTGAAAGGCAAAGTAAAAGGTGGTGGTTCCCTGACGGCTCTTCCGATTATCGAAACACAGGCAGGTGACGTTTCGGCTTACATCCCGACAAACGTGATCTCCATTACCGACGGACAGATCTTCCTCGAGTCCGACCTCTTCAACGCTGGTATCCGTCCTGCGATCAACGTAGGTATCTCTGTATCCCGCGTAGGTGGTAACGCTCAGATCAAGTCGATGAAGAAAGTAGCGGGTACGCTGAAGCTCGACCAGGCTCAGTACCGTGAGCTCGAAGCGTTCGCGAAATTCGGCTCCGACCTCGATGCGGCTACAAAGTCCGTACTCGACAAAGGTGCTCGTAACGTAGAGATCCTGAAGCAGGCTGAAGGTGATCCATTCCCGGTAGAGAAGCAAATTGCGATCATCTATGTTGGAACAAAAGGTCTGATCCAGAAAGTTCCGGTAGCACGAGTGAAAGAATTCGAAAAAGAATTCCTCAACTACCTCGATGCAAAACACGCTGACGTACTCGTTCGCCTGAAAGCAGGTAAATACGAAGACGCTGACACAGACGTGTTGTCGAAAGTTGCGAAAGAACTCGCTGACAAATACTAAATTATGAATGATTAATTATCAATTATGAAGGGTGGGGCAATTCATCTTTCATAATTGATAATTCATAATTACAATAAGATGCCAAGTCTAAAGGAAATACGAAACAGGATCACTTCAGTAGGTTCGACCATGCAGATCACTTCAGCAATGAAGATGGTGTCCGCAGCGAAGCTGAAGCGTGCACAGGATGCGGTAACGCGTATGCGTCCGTATGCTGAAAAGCTGCAGGAAATTCTCGGAAACCTGAGCGGTTCACTCGATCTGTCGGAGAACGCGCTGGCTGCTGACCGTGGAACAGGCAAAGTCCTGGTGATTGCGATCACTTCCAACCGTGGTCTGTGCGGCGGTTTCAACAACAACGTGATCAAGCGCGTAAACCAACTGATAACGCAGGATTACCCTTCCAGCGATGTGAAGGTCCTGACACTCGGAAAAAAAGGAAAAGATGCGTTCCGTCGTTCGGAATTGTTCTACACGAGCCCGTCAACGGATCGCGTAGCCGATATCTTCGCTGATCTTTCTTTCGAAAACACCGCAATTCTGGCAGAAGCAATGATCGAAAGCTTCCTGAAAGGTGAATTCGACCGCGTGCTGGTGGTTTACAACAGCTTCGTCAATGCTGCGTCACAAGTAGTGAAAGTAGAGCAAATGCTCCCTACTGTTGCTGCTGAGCGTGAAACAGAGACAGCTGTAGATTACATCTTCGAACCTTCCAAAGAAGAAATCGTGGAAGAATTGATCCCGAAATCACTGAAAATCCAGTTGTTCAAAGCACTGCTCGATTCACATGCATCCGAGCACGGAGCACGTATGACAGCGATGCACAAAGCAACTGACAACGCGAAAGAACTTCAGCGCAGCCTGAAATTGACATACAACAAAGCTCGTCAGGCAGCTATTACCAATGAAATCCTCGAGATCGTCGGCGGTGCCGAAGCGTTGAAATCGTAAACGAATTCTTAAAAAACGTGAAGCCATCCCGATTCGTCCGGATGGCTTTTTTGTTTTTGGTAGGTTTGCAACTATTCGGCAATACTGTATCAAAGACCGGGAACTTACTCAACGCGGCGGGTTGCTGATAGCTTCGCTGACTTCGTTTCCCATTCCCTAACCCTACAACAGACACCAACAATCGTCAGAAACATGAAAAAGACAAAAACACCAAAAGACAAATTCACTTCCTACCAGGTTTTCGTAGTGGCCATTCTTGCCATTCTGCAATTCACCATTATTCTCGACTTCATGGTGCTTTCACCACTGGGGCCTATCGTTATGGGCGAAATGGACCTTTCGGCTTCGCAATTCTCGGCGGTAGTTTCGGCTTACGCTTTCAGCGCCTTCGCTTCTGGCATGTTGGCCGCCGGTTTTGCCGATAAATTTGACCGTAAACGGCTTTTACTGTTCTTCTACGCAGGTTTTATCCTTGGAACGCTGTTCTGTGCCGTAGCGGCCAATTATCCGGCCCTGATGGCCGCCCGTATCGTTACCGGATTGTTCGGCGGTGTAATCGGCTCCATCGGTTTTGCGATCATTACGGATATTTTCCAGCTTTCGATGCGCGGACGCGTTATGGGATTCGTGCAAATGGCCTTCGCTGCCAGCCAGATCCTGGGCATCCCGATCGGATTGTACCTGGCTAACACCTTCAACTGGCACATCCCTTTCTATTCGATTGTCGGGTTCTCCATACTCGTCTGGGTACTCATCATGATCTACCTGAAGCCGATTACCGAGCATATTGCTGCCAACAAAGGCCGCAACGCGTTCCTGCATTTATGGAAAACGCTGACCAATTCGAATTACGCACGCGGATTCCTGGCAACGACCCTGCTCGCAACAGGTGGCTTCATGCTGATGCCGTTTGGTAGTAACTTCGCTACACACAACCTCGGCATTCCGCTCGAAGACCTGCCGCTGCTGTATGCAATCACGGGTATGTTCTCCATCGTGGTCGGTCCTATCATCGGGCGACTCAGCGATAAAATCGGTAAGTTTAAAATGTTCGTGATCGGATCGATTATAGCCGGTGTATTCGTTGCTATTTACACATCACTGGGTATAACGCCACTTTGGCTGGTAGTCATGCTGAACGTACTCCTGTTCGTAGGTATTTCCGCGCGCATGATTTCTTCTTCGGCACTGGTAACAGCCGTACCTTCTCCTGCTGATCGCGGAGCTTTTATGAGCATCAACTCATCCATCCAGCAGCTTTCGGGTGGAGTGGCCGCTATGTGTGCCGGTTTAATCGTGTATCAGTCGGAAGATGGCTACATGCACCGCTATCCGCTCCTTGGAATCGTCGTGATCATTTCCATGGTCGTAGCGGTCTTCCTGATGCGCATGCTCGACCGCATGGTGAAGCGCAACCTGGCAAAAACAGCTAAGCTGGCCGAGACAACGGCTACGGAGCTGCAGGAGCAACAAGGTTTATCAGAGTTTTAATAAAAACCGCAGAGTGCGCAAAGTAATGGATAAAGACCATTAATCCTTTGCGCATTTTGCGTTCTTTGCGGCTAAACCAACGCTTTATTTCAGCGCCACCGAAATCCCGATTTTCACCGTAAAGTTGTCTTTTGCGTAGATGCTGGAATACGGACCATAATTGTAGAAAGCACCGATTCCTAGGCCAAGAAAGCTCATGGTGAACAATTTGTCGACGAGGACGCCGGCTTCGTAATAACCTTTGCTCATATCGCGGAACTGTGGCTCGCCTTCCGGCAAAAAGTGCTCACTGCGACCGCTGAACGTTCCTGTTCCCATTGCGTGATGCAGTACAATCTGCGGCGAAGTCCATTTTGAATTCGTTTTGAATTCCTTGAAAGTGAAACGCGTGAAAATGGCCACTTGTTCCTTGTTGAAGAACCCAGACGCTTCCATCGTCTCAAAGGTGTTCATCACGGAAACATTCCAGTGACGGCCACCGGTTCCGGTTGCGATCTGTGTGAGGAACAACGGCACATCGCCCATCGTTTTTCCGGCGGTAATCAGGTAAGAGAACTTCCCTACCGCACGAATCGGAATATCCTGTTGAATGTTGAGGTTGAAACGCTGGTAATCCAGTTGCGAAGCTTCGATACCGGAAATTCCCTGCGTCATTTTTGCACTGATACGTGGCCATCTGGACCCCTTTGAAACGCGGCGTGTTCCGAGGTACATGAGCTTTTCGCGGATTGTCCAGATCACTTCGACACTTGCTTCGGCCAGGTCGAACGGATTGTCGCCGGAGAAAAAGCTGCCATCAGGTGCGGTGTACTCATATCCATCTGTGAGACGGATGCGCTGGTAGTTGACGCTTCCGAGTACTTTGACGCGCGGCGTGATGTAGCCGCTCAACGACAATTCGGCCTTGCGCTGCTGTTCCATGTTGGCCACATACAGGTGACGGTACATATTGCCGATGGAGAAGGTTGACTCATCCGCAAGGAAGGTAGTTCCTCCGCGCTCGACCAGATCTTCCTGGAATGAGCCTTGCACGGTTACAAAGTGTTTCGGGAAAAGAATACAGCTGGCATAACCGCCGTACTTCCAGGCTTTATCGCGCGTTCCATAACCGAAGTAACCGCCGATCGTGGCGCGTTTCCACAGTTTTTGGCTCGTTTCGAGACCGGCACCGAGACGATAGCCTTCGTAATCGCGGTAATCGATCAGGCGCTTGACATCTAACTGCACATAACCCATCGGAATTTTACCGCTTGACAAAGCAGAGATTGCGCCGAGCTTTTGCTCGAAATGATTGGCTTCCGACAAGCTGTCGATCACTCGATACGTTTCGATTTCCCGGTCGGTGAGCTCGTATTTCCGGCGGCTGTCCCAATGCGTACTGTCTTTGTCGTTGGCATCGATGGCCGTTTCAACCGTTACAGCATTGAAACGCTGTTTGGAAACATCGGCGCCCAGCTTGATGTTATCGATATATGTTGTTCCTTTCCCAACGAGGTAACCGTTATCCAGCTTCGTACTGAGACGGAGTGCCGGGAAAACTGCCTCCATGGAAAGCTTGCCCGGGAACCATTTGCGGCCATCCACCAGCATGTATTCCTGGATGATCTTCGGCTGGATGCTCTCTGATTTTTCTGCCGGCTCGGCGATGACTTTTTCCAGTGCGTAGCCGTTCGTGTTGATGTACAGCCAGCCGCGCATACCGTCGAAATTCTTGTCCTTTCGCGGCTGGAAGCGGATGGTATAGGTCGTCCCGATATCTGTTACAGTAGAATCTTCTAGGATGAACAGGTAGCGACGGATGCTGCCCAATGCAAGCGGGTTCAGGTAGGATTTACCGAGCAGTGTGAACTGGTTTTCGTAAAAATTGAACGACTGCATCTCATTGGCGAAAGTGGAAAACGCCGGATCGGAGAAACCGGAAACTTTATAGGCCGTGATCACTTCTTTCTCGCGGTACGGCGGGTCGAAGGATTTATCGGTAGTGCTTTCCATCATGAACAGGTGTTGCTTACCGAAATACTGTTTGATCTCTATGAGATTGCTATCGGTGGTTGTATCGGAAATCTGCGCGAGCGCATCCGGGTCCATCGTGAAAACGAATTTGCTATAGCTGGTATACGTGAATGCTTCATCGCCCATAGGGTGGTTTTTCTTGCGGTTGGCAATAGCCTTTTCCATGATGCGCTCCGCCGGATTTTCGCCCGGAAGCACCACGAATTCATCCAGCTCGCTGCCTATGGGCTGCAGTAAAATGGTATCACCGATTGCAGAAACGGCAATGGTCGTGTCGTTGTATTCAGCCGATTCCAGTCTGAGCATTTTTGCGCCCGTCGGAATCTCGAAAAAGCCATCGATATCGCTCAGCAAGGGATTTCCCGGATTGGGCTCAACGCGAACGAATGGAATGGGGGTCTGGGTTTCACCGTCCAGGATCTGGACTGTCTGTGCAGCTGCACCGGTAGAAATCAGGAGAAAAGCAAGTAAAATTCGAACCATAAGTATTAAAATCTGAAACTAAGACATTCGTCGCCCCAAAAAGTTACAACGAAGTTAAACTTTGCTGGTAAAGAAGCGCTTTTCTGCCTATTTTCGTATAGCAAGCTATGAAACCGGCACTTCGTGATTCCTTCCGCATTTTGTCTGCGCTGTCTGTTCCCCGGGCATGGAACCTCGTTTTGCTGCAAGGATCGTTCCTGCTTTCCAAATGGACGAAGCGCTCTGTTCACAGAGGACAGCCTTTTGCGCTCAGCATGGAACCCACAACAGCGTGTAATCTCGGTTGCCCGGCATGTCCGAGCGGTTTGAAGGAATTTACCCGTCCGACAGGCAAACTGAACCTGGAAAATCATATCCAGTGGCTGCAACAGGTGAAGCGCTCTACGTTCTACATCAACTACTATTTCCAGGGCGAGCCCTTTCTGCATCCGCAATTCCTCGAGCTCATCCGCGAAGCAAAAAAACACCGCATTTATACAGCCACGTCGACCAATGCACATTTCATCGATGCACAAAAAGCTGAAGCGATCATAGCTTCCGGGCTGGACCGTCTCATTATTTCCATCGACGGGCTAACGCAGGAAACGTATAGTTCTTACCGCGTTCACGGGCATCTGGACAAAGTGATCGCCGCGGCGAAGCACCTCGTTGCCGCTAAGAAAAAGCTGAACAAGCCCAATCCGTTCCTGATCTTCCAGTTTCTCGTGGTAAAAGCCAACGAACACGAGATCGATGAGCTGCACGCACTGGCAAAAGAGATCGGCATCGACGAAATTCGTTTCAAAACCGCGCAGGTGTATGATTACGAAAACGGCAATCCCTTGATTCCGGACAACGAGCGCTATTCGCGTTATGTCAAGAAAAGCGATGGCACCTACCGGGTGAAATACAAAGGTGGCAATCATTGCTGGCGCATGTGGTCCTCGGCAGTGCTCACCTGGGATGGAAAGGTCGTTCCCTGCTGTTTCGACAAAGACGCGCACCATACATTAGGCACACTCGAAAACGAACCGTTTCGCCGCATCTGGAACAACGACGCTTACCGGAAATTCCGTCAGCAGGTGCTCACCAACCGCAACGCGATCGAAATCTGCACAAATTGCACGGAAGGAGCTGAAGTTTGGATCGATTAGAAATTATGAATGAGCAATTATAAATTATCAAGGAAACAGGGCTTTTCAAGCCTTTATAATTCATAATTTATCCTTGATAATTAACGGGGGCTTATATTTGTATCGAGAAATAAAGAGATATGTACGGAAAACTGAAAGAACACCTGGCTGAAGAGCTGCAGAACATCAAAGACGGCGGAATCTTTAAGCGCGAGCGCATCATCACTTCTCCGCAGGGAGCGCGTGTGAGCGTGAGCACCGGCGACGAGGTTGTGATCATGTGTGCCAACAATTACCTTGGGCTTTCTTCTCATCCGGAAGTGATCCAGGCTGCGAAAGACGCACTCGACACACACGGTTACGGAATGTCATCTGTACGTTTTATTTGCGGAACGCAGGATATTCACAAAGAGCTGGAAGCGAAAATCGCCAAGTTCTACGGAACCGAAGACACGATTCTTTACGCTGCAGCATTCGATGCCAACGGCGGTGTTTTCGAACCTTTATTTTCCGATGAGGATGCCATCATCTCCGATGAGCTGAACCACGCGTCCATCATCGACGGTGTACGTTTGTGCAAAGCACAGCGCTACCGTTACAAACACAGCGATATGGCCGATTTGGAAGCACAGCTGAAAGCTGCACAGGCTCAGCGTTTCCGTATCATCGTTACCGACGGTGTGTTCTCTATGGACGGCGACATTGCCAAAATGAATGAAATCTGCGACCTCGCCGATAAATACGACGCACTCGTTATGACCGACGAATGCCACTCTGCCGGATTCATTGGTAAAACGGGCCGCGGCGTTCCGGAATACCACAACGTCATGGGCCGCGTGGACATCATCACCGGAACACTCGGAAAAGCACTCGGCGGCGCCATGGGCGGTTACACGACCGGTCGCAAGGAAGTCATCGAAATGCTCCGCCAACGTTCCCGTCCGTATTTGTTCTCCAACTCGCTTGCTCCTGCAATCGTAGGTGCTTCGAACAAAGTATTCGATATCCTGAGCTCTACAACCGAGCTGCGCGATCGCCTGGAAAGCAATACCAAATACTTCAAAGAACGCATTCTGGCCGCTGGTTTCGATGTGAAGCCGGGCGATTCACCTATCGTTCCGATCATGCTCTACGATGCGGCGCTTTCTCAGCAATTTGCCGATAAGCTGCTCCAGGAAGGCGTTTACGCTATCGGGTTCTTCTACCCTGTTGTTGCGAAAGGACAGGCGCGTATCCGTACACAGATTTCCGCTGCACACACACAAGCTGATCTCGACAAAGCGATCAATGCATTTGTGAAAGTGGGGAAAGAACTGGGGGTTATTTCCTGAGAAGTTTAGGAATTGAAACATTTCCCTCCTTGAGGAGGGATAAAGGGAGGTGGCTTACCCCAATCTGAAGTTGGATGCCACCCTCCTCTGTCCTCCCTCAAGGGAGGAGGCAATTGGAATTTCATCACAATCGTCTTTGCTTCCTGGCAAGAATAGGAATGCAACATTCTTTGCCACTTTGTGGTGAATAAAATTTATCTTTGCGGCTTTCAGGCTAGTCGTTATTGCCTGATGTATAGAAAACAACCAATTAGCTTATGACAAGGTACCTTCTTGTAGTGTTAACCGGCTTGCTCGCTTCTACCGTTTTCGGTCAGTATATTCCTACTGTAAAAGGAACGATACTCGACGAAACGACGAAATCACCGGTAGAAAAGGTAGAGCTGAAAATTCAGACATTCGATAAAAAGAAGGAATACGTTGCCGAAACCGACGACGACGGTCATTTTAGCTTCAAGAACATTCCGTTTGGTCGTTACAAGCTTGTGATTTCCGACAAGGATTACCGAGGCAAAAGCTTCCCGGTTGAATTTCTCGAAGAACATTATCCCACTTATACACTGGATACGTTCAACATCTCCCGCAACGTTTCCTGGATGTTCAACTGGGGGAAAACGACCGAAACCTACGACGCAAAAGGCGACCGCATCATTCAGCATCCGACGTCCCACCTGGTGGCGCGCATCATCCTGATCATTTACGGAGGCTGCCTCGTACTGATTTTCTTCTACAGCGTCCTGCAATTGTCGCTTTCGATCGCTTATGCCCGCAACCGCAAGAAAAAAGCTGCTGAAAAGCCGCTGCCGTTTGTGGAGGCCGAAGCGCCGTTTGTGACAGTTCAGCTGCCGATGTACAACGAATTGTACGTAGCCGATCGCATCATTGAAACCGTTGCAGCGTTCGATTACCCGCGCGATCGTTTCCAGATCCAGGTACTCGACGACTCGACCGACGAAACCGTTGATGTGATCGCGAAAAAAGTAGCCGAAGTGGCTGCACGCGGCATTAACATCCAGCACGAGCACCGCGTAGACCGCACCGGTTACAAAGCAGGCGCACTCGATGCAGCTATGGACCGCGTACAAGGTGAGTTCATCGCCATTTTCGATGCCGATTTCGTTCCGGAGCCGGATTTCCTTCGTCGTACGATGCCGTACTTCAAAGATCCGAAAGTGGGTGTGGTACAAACGCGCTGGGGACACCTCAACAAAGATTTTTCTCTCCTCACCGAGCTGCAGGCTTTCGGTCTGAACGGTCACTTTGCCATCGAGCAAGGCGGTCGAACAGCTGCCGGACACTTCATCAACTTTAACGGAACCGGTGGTATCTGGCGCAAAACAACCATCGCTGATGCAGGTGGCTGGGAACACGATACGCTGACAGAAGACCTCGATCTGAGCTACCGCGCGCAGATGAAAGGCTGGAAATTCGTTTACCGCGAAGACGTCATCGCACCGGCGGAATTACCGATCACGATGTCGGCGCTGAAAAACCAGCAGCACCGCTGGATGAAAGGCGGCGCGGAGTGCTTCATCAAAATGTGGAAGCGCCTCGTAACCGCAAAAGGTGTGAAAACTTCCGACAAAATCCACGGATTGTCGCACCTCTTCAATTCATCGGTGTTTGTTTTCATTCTCCTGCTTTCCCTGCTGAGCTTGCCGGTTCTGCACATCAAAGACAGCTTCTCTGATCTGAACTTCTTCATCCAGTTCGGTACGATCTTCATTTCCAGTACGCTGTTCCTCGCCTATTATTACTGGCTGGCTTTCCGCGACAAAACGGGCAATACGTTCAAGGATATCTTCCGTTTTGCATGGCGTTTCCTTCAGTTCCTGGTCGTTTCCATGGGCTTATCACTCAGCAACACCGTTGCGGTACTGGAAGGCTATCTCGGCATCAAATCCAGCTTCGTTCGTACACCGAAATTCAACGTATCGACCAAGAAAGACGCTACGAAGAATAAGTACGACAAGAAGAGCATTTCCCTGATCACGATAGGCGAAGGTCTGCTGATGGCATTATTTGGCTTTACAGCGATCAACAGGGCCATCTACGGCGATCTGGGCATGGTAGTGTTCCACTCTATGCTGACGATTGGTTACGGTGTCGTATTCTTCAATACGCTGAAGGAGCTCCGTTCAGGACGATAATTGACTTCAGGACCTGCCTATCGGCAGACAAGTTTTAAGATATTTAAGACCTTAGGATAGTTCCTGAGGTCTTTTTTTATGCTCCTTAACAGATCATACCGAACTGTTTTTCACCACAAAAGGCACAAAAGGTCAGGTTGACGTGCTGTGTGCTTTCGCGAAGCATCCCGATTGCATCGGGATTACACAAAAGCAATTGGTACATTGAAATTGTATTATTCTCCAGAGAATTCCTTTTGTGCAGGTCCTGACGTTCTAAAATCTTAATGTCCTAATGTCTATTGAATCGAGCGGTAATTGACGATCCAGGTCGAATCGGAGACATCGCGCAGCAGTACCCAGAAATTGGTATCGATGATGTAATCCAGGTCGAGGTGTTTGATGTGGTAGCGATCGATGAGGTATTGTTCCTGTTTGACAGACGGCTTGTACATATCCAGGCTCCACCCCGTTTCATTGCCACCACGGAACGGAAAATCCGAAAAGCGAATCTTCCAAAGACTGTCGAGCGCCGGGCAATACGGGTACTGCTGCAGCGTAGCGCTATCGTAGAGAACGCCGCCCAGCACGTTTTCCTGTTCGAAATAATTGATACGCTGCGGATTGAAAGAGCTCGGCCAGTAGCCCGATAAAATACGGATGAAATCATCGCGCTCGTATTGTCGTCGCTCGCGCAGGGCTCCATCGGCGCTGTAACGCAACGCGATGAAATTGGTCATGGTGGAATTGTGTCCCATGGCGATGCGCACGCCAAACACCACCCGATCGCCTTCCTGGGGAAGCAATACGGATGATCCAAGCATCCAAAGCAGGATTACAATCGCACTGCGCATAGCTGCAAATTACAAATCAACAGATTAGCATCCAAACAAAAAGCGGACCGTTACCGACCCGCTTTTGCTGTTTCATTGCAAACACAGCCTTTGTAATCAGTCGATTTTCACTAGTTTTTGCTGGTTCATTTCGTCACCGTTAAAGATTCGTAAGAAGTAGATCCCTGCCGACAGACTGGTAAGCGAAACAGTGGATTCGCTACCTGTTAAAACGATTGTTCCCTCCGGGCTGATGAGCTCATACCGATCGAAATGACCTTCGATTGTTACCTGATCTTTTGCCGGATTGGGAAATACCTTCCTGGTCACATCTGACAATTGATCGACAGTTGCAAAACCGCTATTGAACAGAAAAACACCTTTTGTCTCATCGTAGTAATCATCATACATGATTCGGGCGAGCGCCGTATTCTCGGTTTCATTGTACCAATTGAACGAATACGCCAGGACTGTGGCATAAACACTGCCATCTACCATAAAGATCATGGAATCGATTGTACTTACTTTAGAAACACCGTTCCAGGTTTCGGTCGGAGTGATCAGCGTGCCCGAGCCGGTTAGCTGCCATTTGCGAAATTGGGTCACAGTTACTGGTGTTGAGCCGGAAAGATAGGAGTAAACGGACGTATCGTGATAAACAACTCCATCTGACAGAGGATATTTCATCTCAATAAGCGGATTGGAATAAATGGCCATTCCATTATCACCGGAAGATCCAAGAGTGGCCAGGGAATCCGTTGAAGCATGGTAGTAGTCAACACTTCCGTCAACGGTAGATTCCACAGCGATCGTTGCCATGGGAAAATCGTTTAGCTCGTTCTGTGCCGGCAATCGCACCAGGAATTCTTCAGGATTGTTATTGTCGTAAATGAAAGCCGAAAAATCCCAGGTCTGATTTGTGCCAACGGCTCCCGAATCGGCCAGTGCTACGGTCATTGGATAATTCGTGATCAGCTGTCCTTCCTGCGGATTGATGTTAATGTTCTGGGAAAACCCTGTTGTAAGCTGGCCTATCAAAGCCGCACCCAACATAAAAATCGTTCTTTTCATCGCATCTAAATAAGTTCTGATGCAAAGAGAAGAAGAGCAACGACAAGTCCTGGTTAACAAGCCCTTAATTAAGGTTAATCAAGGTTAACCGGAGGTCATTCCAACAAAAAAGCGGGTCGTTGCCAACCCGCTTCGTGTTATCAGTAGAAAAACATCAGTTGCCTCCGAGTCGGCCCAATGCACCGGCGATGAGCTGCGAAAGCACATTTGCCTGCTCGGGCGACAGGTTTTCGAGGATTTCGGTTACGTTACCGTTTCCACCGGAAGCACCGCTGAGAAGATCTTCCAGCACGCCAGCATCGATTGGCGTTCCGCCGCCACCCAATCCATTGAGGATATTGGTAACCGCAGGCAGCTCCTGCAACAACGACGGGTGCAGTTTACCCAACGCATCCGGCAAGGAGAGCACGCCCTGCAATGCTTCGGTATAAGTTCCCTGGCTGAGTAGCTGCATTTTCATCGCCGAGCCTTTCTCATTGGTCTTGATGATATCCAGAATAGGATCTTCCAGGTTGATCTCCTGGTAAATCAGGATGCTATCTCCTTCAAAACGAATCAACGGCAAGCTCCAGAAAGAATCCGGATCGAGCTGGTTACCACTGGCTGTTTGCAGGTTTTGCAGGAACTCGCGGACCTTCTGCGAATCGGCGCGCAACGACGGCTCGTGGAAGGCTGTTTCGATCAGTAAACCGAGGTAGTACACGGCGTTATCGTTAATATGACGGTACAACGGATTGGATTTCGGATTCGCAATCGAGAACTCGGCGACCAGTGTAAAGGTTTCGTTGTCGGTTGTTCCGCCTGAGTTGGTAGAGAACGCTGTCATATCCACAGAAAGCAGATCGGCATCGAAGTAACGCAGCTGCGTGGTATTGTTGTCGAAGGTTGTTTTCACGCCGATGCGGTGTACTTTCAGGGCTCCAACACCCAGTACCGGCGCGTTGTCGAGGGTAAGTGCCGCCACGAGGTCGCCGATCAATCCTGTGTCATCGGTGCTGATAACCTGGTTGAAGCGGATACGCCCCGTTGCCTGGCTTCTGCCGGCTTGCAAACGGACAGTGGCCTGCGCCGATTCGGCTGTCGTATCGTTCGGGTCAACACGTAAAATCAATGTTCCGCTCACACTTAGCTGTGATTCGTAAAACACCGTGAATTCAAGCTCGCGCACACCGATGTTTTCGATAGCCAGCTGGCGATTTACGATCTCGCGGAGCTGTCCGTAGTGGCGACCCAGTGAGCGATCAAGCAGATGCGGCTCGAAAATGCGGCGATAGTTGACGATTTCTTCCTCATTGAACACATCCAGCTGCACGAACTGGTTATCGAACGAGCGCACCGGCAAGCCCAGCGCATTGATGATCTGCTGGAGATCGTCCTGTGAAAGGTCAAGTCCCGGCAACAGGTCGGCAATCGGAATACGCGGACGGAAGGTTTCTACGTCGAAGATCTTAACGGTGCGTATCTCGATCACTTCTTCAATGATGGTGTTCACCACGTAATTTTCATACAGCGCCCAGCGGGTCAGATTGGCTGCGGCCGAAAGCAACGGCGAAACGGCATCGGTGGCAGTGTTGAGCGTGCTTTGCACCAGTTTTTTCGCATCGAGTGTGCGCTTAAGTGCATTGTTCACGATCTGCTTCACCGATTGGAGGCTGGTATTGATGTCGATCGACGTGCTGAGATTGCTCGACACTTTGGAATTCGACGTGAGCGTATGTGAAACATCGGCTGCGGCACCGCCCAAAGCGATCGGAATCGGTAAAGGCAGGATCATCGCACCGCCGATCGCACCGCCGCTGACACGGTTTTTCACTTTCAGATCGGCCTGCAACAAGAGATCGATGGCCGTATCTGTGGAGCTCAGCGAAGACGTCACATCCGAAATGCGCGAAAGCGTTTCATTGAGGACCTGCTGCACGTTTTCGGTAATCGATTCCACTTCGTTCACCACGCCGTTGATGATCTTGCCCGGATCGAGGCTTTCCAGCTCGGTGAGCTCACCCAGCGTATAGCCAACGAAATTCCAGTCCTGGCGTACGTTGAACAGGAAGTTGCGCACCGGGTCCTGCACGAAGATGTTTTTCGTGTTCTTGAAATTCTTCGCAGCCTGGAACCGTCGGATGAGCGGCTTGCGGTTAAAACGGAAATCGCCTTCATCGGCTTCGCGGGAAAGAATGGGATCACGGAAAACGTTGCGCGAAACTTTCATGAGTCGTTTCAGCACTTCCGGCGGGAACAGGGCCGGGAGCTTATCGAACGGATTGTCGCCTATGCTTCCGAACAAACGATTGAGTGGCTGTGTAGCTTCTTCCAGCGGTGGCAGCAAGCTGAAGAGGAACTTCTCGCTTATTTTCCCGATGAAATCGTTCAGCAGGGTTTCGGTGATGTTCACATTCTTGCGCAATACGCTTGTGCGGAAGACATCCAGCTCGGCCACAACATCGAGCACCTGGTCGATGAGCGGCAGGTTGAGATCCGGAAGCCCGGAAGCCGTGTGCAGCTTCAATGGGAAGTATTCGGTCGTTTCTTCTCCGTCGACGATCGTATTTTGCAGGATTTTGTCGCGGTCAACCACAAACAGCGCCACACCGTTGTGATCGGTAACGGCCGTGTCCAGCAGCTCATACGGCAGGTTCGCACCGGCATCGCCAATCGTTCCGCTTCCGATTTTAGAAAGTGAAACGGGCAATCCCGGAATGAGCGTTCCGGCAGCTGAAGAAAGCACCACGATCAGGTATTCAAAGTTTTCCGGGTCGAATTCTTTGGGTACCAGGTTCACCATTTGCGGCGCATTGAGGGCTTTGTTCTTTTCCCTGTCCTTTAATGCCGGTACAATGGCGTCGATCCTTTGCAGCTTGGAAGCATAAAATGCACCTAAAGCGCCCTTGGCTACCTTGTTGTACTTACTGGAAGTGTTGATCAACAGGTCATCGTTGTTGAGAATTCCGGTGATTTTCCGCTTTTTGAACGGTGTTTTCGGTACGATTTCCGGGAGCGATTTCCCTTTCGTTGTCGTAATGAGCTGAGTCTTGCCGTTTCCGGCAGCAGGTACTTTGGCAACCGTGATCTTGTCGGCGACGGCCGTTTTCGAAGCAGCGGTTTTGACTTTGGCAGCTGATGCTTTTGGAGCAGCCGCAACAGTTTTAGCGGGTTTTTTACTGTCTGGCATTGTGAATAGTTTATAAGTGAGAACCTAAAATACACGCTTTTTCAAATAGCTCCAAACAGCTGATTGCTATTTGTTTAACGAAAAACCGGAATCCCGTGCCAGGCAAGCTTTTCAGTATTCGAAAAATTTAAAAATCATCGATAAAGAACACTATATTAACGACGAATTAATACTTAATTCCGTCAAATTATCTTTTTGATTTCTGTTTGGGATGGTTTTCCACCATCCTCCTCCGGTGGATCTTCGACAACAGCACAAAAGGTTCGGTGAAGCCCACACTCATCATTAAACAGCAGGTGGAAATTAATTCACTCAAGAAAAAACATTGCTATTTGAGGAGTCACTATACCTTGTTTCAAATCTTGCATTATGCAAGGGGCGTATAAACAACCATTCATAAATACAGCATTACGGAAGAAAATAGGTTTTTCCAGTAAGATCTCCTTCTTTCCTATTATTTCTCCGGTGATTGTATTCAGTGAAGAGTAACCAATTATATTTTCACCCACCGCCCTTACGAATTTCTTGGATTTATCTATTTTATCCATACAATAAAACACTTGTATCTCTGCTGACTTTAAATGTTTGTAAAATAGAGTTGGACTAGGTGTGCTATGAACCTTATTAAACCATTGAAATTTGTGATTGAAATCGTATCCAAGAACGGCACTAATGACAGGTGAGTCATTATGAGTAGTCGCTATCATTGGATGTATTAGAAAAAATACAATCCTATTATTGTCTATTGTTAGACCTTGCAACGTCAAGTAACCGGCACCTTTTTTTCCATACAAGGAATCTAATATCAATTGTTCAAACCGGATATACTCTGTTTTTGTGGATAAATCTTCAATGGTAAATTCACCGCAAAATATTCCTTTCGGAGTTTTATCTTTTTCCTCCGTATATAATCCAAAAATCTTTAATTGGCCATTAATAAACGCACTTTTTACATTTGGATTCCCAAATGTAAGATCCGTTATAGGAAGCTCGATAGTAGAAATTTGAGCAGAAGATGTCTTTAAATAGGAGATTGTATGGTAAGGATTTACATCAGCCAGTAGAATCCCACCATGGCTTGTGTTTTTAGTAACCCCTTTTCCTTCCTCCGCAGTAAAGGTGCTTCTAACCAGTACGTCACCATTACTAAGATACTCGTAGAAACATGACAATCCATAGGATTTATCTTTCAATTTGACCGGCAAGGTAGTTGTTTGCAAGGATGATAACTCAAAAGCGGCATTTAACAAAGTATATTCAAAACGAACATATGCTTCTGTTACCTGGATCTCACCACCTATCAACAAATCCTGCATGCGTTCCGGATTGGCACGAACGACGATGGACGATATATTTTTAGCCAAAACACCACGATCCAAATCATATGCATGTGTATTTGTATAAATCTTACGGATAGATTGAATTGTTTTCAATGCTGGATCTAGTACTTCGAGATATAGTTCTTCTGCCTCTTTTGTTTCTTTTGTCCAAAATAACAGTATCGCATTATTCCGAACGATAAACGTGTGGAATTTCATTTTCGGATCAACCCCGGAAAACCCTTTCAACGGCACACTCGCCACTTCAAGAAATGTTTGTTTATCAAATGCAATAAGTTTTTTCTTGTCAGGCTCATGCGAAAGAGAAAAATCCTTCAGGGTATCACTACTGAATAACAGATAAACATTTTTATTGTCTTCGCCTAATATGCGATTGAAACAGAGATCCTTTCTATAATTCGTTTCAAATTCGGCACTCCATTTCACAGAAAGCTCCTGCGACGATACCAACGGACAATTAAACAGAATGATTGCTAGTAAGAAGGGTATATTGAATCTAGACACGATTTTTTCGTCAAAAGTAGAAGATATTTCCGAAACGACTTTTATGCCTAAAAGCCCATTTTTTGACATTTATTGGAATGCAATCATATCTATTCTGATGCGTCATTATTTCCTTCGAAACAGCCAGACCGCCAAGACAATGAAAGCGATCGCAACACTTCCCAGTAGCCACCAGTTCTGGACAACAAAACCCAGGACAAGTAAAACGGGAATGGCAAAGATGGCCAGCAAGTGGAATTTTCCCTGGTGGCGGTTAGTGGTCAAAGCGGACGATTTTCTCGGGCGTCACAACGGCGTTGAGTCGCACGTCGGTTGGGAGCACATCTGAAATGCTTTCTTCCAGGTCGAAGTAATGAAGACCGATGAACTGGCACGAAGGCGCACATTTCCGCAGGAAGCGGTCGTAGAAGCCCTTGCCATAGCCAACGCGGTTGCCCGATTTATCGATGGCCAGCAATGGCACAAACACAATGTCGAAGCGGTCGGCAGCAATGAGCTTTCCTTTTTTCGGCTCGGGAATGCCTTTTTCGTTGATTTCGAGCTGATCGGTGCTTTCGAAGAGGTAATGGCGCATTTCGAGATTTTCGAAATTGGTTTTCGGAACAGCCACGCGCGCACCGATGTTCTTCGCCCGTTCCCACAACAAATACGTATTCACTTCCCGCTGCCGTTCGATGGGCAAAAACAGGGAAATGGTCTTTTCTTCCAGCTGGAAATGTTTCAGCGTCTGCTCAACGATGGTCTCGGAAAGACGATCGAGCTCACCGGGCGTCAATTGCATGCGCCGGGCACGGTAGAGGGTACGTAGCTCAGCTTTGGTCATTACCTGGCGTTAGGTGGCATCAATCCCGCCAGCGATTGCATCAGCTCTTTTTCACGGATCTCAGTTACCTGAGAAATTGCCTGTTCGAGTGCCAGCGCGAGGAAATCCTCGAGGTGGTCTTTCTCCATCAGGTGTAGCTCTGTTGCGATGTGCAATTCCTTCAGCTTATACGTTCCGTCGAGCTTAAGGCGGATCAGTCCGTTGCCGGCCGAGCCTTCTACAATGATTTCCGGCAGGCGCGACATACCGTTGTCGGTTGCGCTTTTGAGAGCATTCAGCTGCTGTAAGAATTCAGGACCGAACATACCGCTTTTTATTTTGGGGGATTTGTCGGCGAAAATAAAGGAAACCATGTAATTAACAAAGCATTAATGGGTTAGCTTTCCCGGGGGTTGTAACTTTTTTTAGCTAACCTAAAGCGTTCACAGACAATAAAAAGCTGTTTTTTACGTATTTTTGCCCCATGAAACTGGTATATTCTCTTCTGATTTTCCTTGCGGTCTCAGCTATTTCGGCTGATATCGTGTGGAAATTCATTGAAAGCTCGGATCTCATTGCCGCTGACTTTCAGCCTGTGGAAGAGGATATGGACGATCCGCTGGAGGAAGAAGAAGATCCTTGTGAGAAAGAACGCAAGGAACAAAAGGAAAAAGAGCCGGTGTGGATGTTGCCGCATGCCCTTGTTTACAAGCTGATTTCTGACGAAAGCTCCGCAGAGCCGTTTCACAGACCCGATTTTTTTGACCATCATTTCCAGGCACGATTGTTCTGCCCTCCTGAATTGGTGTAATTGACCGCATTGTTCAATTACATTAATTCTATAGCACATGTCATCATTATTTAAAACGTGGCGGGAAGATATCCCCGCCGGTCTCGTTGTCTTCCTGGTAGCTGTTCCGCTTTGCCTCGGCATTGCGAGCGCTTCTGAAGCACCTCTTTTCTCCGGACTGATCGCCGGTATCGTGGGTGGAATCGTTATTGGTGCGATTTCCGGCTCATCACTCGGGGTTTCCGGTCCGGCTGCCGGCCTTACAGCCATTGTAGCTTCCGCGATCACCGACCTGGGCTCGTTCGAGCTGTTTCTCACTTGCGTGGTTATTGCAGGGGTTTTCCAGCTGATCCTCGGGTTCCTGCGTGCCGGATTCATTTCCAATTACTTCCCCAATGTGGTGATCAAAGGCATGCTGGCTGCGATCGGGATCATTATCATCCTGAAACAGCTGCCACACGCCGTGGGTTACGATAAAGATCCGGAAGGCGACGAAGCCTTTTTCCAGGTCGACGGGGAAAGCATTTTCTCCGAGCTCGTTCATTCCCTGAATTTCATTACGTGGCCGGCCGTGATCATTACGGTGGTTTCATTGGTCATCCTGATCTGCTGGGAGAAAAAATTCATCAAACGCACCTTCCTGCGATTCATCCCGGGACCAATGGTCGTTGTATTGCTGGGAATCCTGTTTACCCTCGGATTGCAGGGAACAGAATGGGCACTCATCTCCGAACATCGCGTAGACCTGGGTGTAAGCGGTAAAGGTTTCACAGAGCTGTTCACCTTCCCTGACTTTTCACAGCTGGGCGATATGAGAATCTACACCACGGCTTTGATCCTCGCGGTTGTAGCCAGCCTTGAAACGCTGCTGAGCGTGGAAGCAACCGACAAGCTCGACCCGGAGCGCCGTGAAACATCCGGTAACCGCGAGCTCGTTGCACAAGGCGCCGGAAACATCGTTTCGGGAATGATCGGCGGATTGCCGCTGACGCAGGTGATCGTTCGCTCATCCGTTAACATCAACTCGGGCGGTAGAAACAAGCTGGGGGCTATTTTCCACGGTTTGCTCATCGCAACGGCTGTTGTAACCATTCCGGGTGTGATGAACTACATTCCGTTCGCATCGCTGGCTGCCGTCCTGCTGCAGGTTGGTTACAAACTTGCCAAGCCGAAAATGATTATGTCGATCTTCAAAGAAGGCTGGCTCCAATTCATCCCGTTTGCGCTGACCGTTATCTTTGTCGTACGTCTTGACCTGCTGTCGGGTGTGGCGATCGGTCTGGCCTCTTCTGTGATCATTTCTGTGATCCAGTGGCTGACCCTGAAAGACATCAGCAAAAAACAGGTGGCGCTGAAGGCAAAAGATCAAGCCGGGCACTATCACCTCGAGTTGCCGGATTTCATTTCATTCGTTAAGAAACCGGCCGTGATCAAAGCCCTGAACGAGGTTCCTGAAAACGGGAAGCTCAAAGTCGATCTTTCGAACGTCCAGATCATTTCACAGGACGTGGAAGACACCATCCATGATTTCAAAGAAAAAGCGGAAGCGAAGAATATTTCCATAGACATTATTCCGAAAGCAACCGATTTAACTAATTAATTTCGATACCATGAACGAAGCAATTAAAGATATTTTCGAAGGCAACGATGCCTGGGTAAAAGCAACACTCGAGCGCGACCCACATTTTTTTAACGAGCTGTCCAAAGGACAAACACCGGAATACCTCTGGATCGGTTGTTCCGACAGCCGCGTACCGGCCAGCGAGATCACGAACATGCTGCCGGGGAGTATTTTCGTACAGCGCAACATCGCCAACCAGGTGATCAGCACGGATATTAACCTCCTGAGTGTGGTTTATTACGCCGTAAAATATCTGAAGGTAAAACACATCCTCGTGGTAGGTCACTACGGCTGCGGGGGAGTTCTGGCGGCTATGTCGAACAACAAATACGGTTTCCTCGACAATTGGCTCACCAACATCAAGAACACGTATCATTCACACCGCAAGGAGCTGGATGCTATCGAAGACGAGCACAAGCGCGGCGATCGTCTGGTAGAGCTGAACGTGGAAGAGCAGGTGAACAACCTGAGCAAGATTTCCTTCATCCAGGAAGAATGGGAAGCCGGAAACCAGCTGGACATCCATGGATTGGTTTACAGCCTGTCGAATGGTAAACTGGTAGATTTGAAGGTTTCTCAGAATTCCAACGAGAGCATTCCCGCGATCTTTCAATTTACGTAATTTCGCCGCATGAGCGGCAAGCAGCAGAACGGGCATCTGGAAGTCATCTTTGAGGAAATCAGGGATTTACTATCGGATGCCCGCAATCCTGCTCGCGCAGCCTGGAGCGAGGCCTACATGAAAGGCCATTTCCGCTACTTCGGCATGCCCACGGAGGAACGTCGGGCTGTTCAGAAACACCTCCTCACAGCACTCAATACACTCACCGATCGCGAAGAGCGCTGGCAGCTTATCCGGAAGCTTTGGGAAGGCGAGGAACGCGAATTCCAGTACGTGGCTATCGACTGGCTCAACAGCTGGCCCAAGAAATGGCTCCATGCCTCTGACGGCGCCGAGCTGGAATACCTCATCAGCACCAAATCCTGGTGGGACAGCGTTGATGCGATCGCCACCAATTACCTCCACAAATGGGAATTGCAGTTTCCCAAAGAAGGTCGCACGCTCTTCGAGCAATGGCGCTATTCCGGCAACATCTGGCTGCAACGTTCCTGCCTGATTTACCAGCTCAAGCGCAAAAACGCGGTCAATACTGCTTACCTGGAATCACTGATCGCGCAGCTGCTTCCTCAAAAGGAATTTTTCATTCAGAAAGCCATTGGCTGGAGTCTGCGGCAATTGTCGAAATACGAGCCCGAGACAGTTCGTCACATCCTGGAAAACCATCCGGTAAAAGGATTGGCGTTGCGGGAAGCAAAGAAATACCTGCCGGAAGCTTAGAAATTCAATTTTGAGAATTTTAGTTTTTTAGATTTCGCAATATTTCGGCACCTCAATAAAATCAGGAGTTTTCGAATAGATAAAGCGGATTTTTTCTATCAATCCACCATGTCAGACCAGAATTTTGGAATTCGGTAATTCTAGAATTCGGGATATTTAGAACGCCCCTCAGTTGAAGTTTGAAAAATTAATTTCGACTATTTAAAATCAACTTCTACCATATCCCTCATCGCACCACCGTTACAAATCCCTGGTTTTCGTACACCTGCTCGTTACGCGTATCCGTATACTTCAGCGTATAGAAATACACTCCTTCAGGCACATCACCAGAGCCGCTTTTGCCATTCCAGGAAGGTAATTGATTAGATTCATAGACCGAATTCCCCCAGCGATTCACCACCCGGAATTCCAGGTTGTCGACCCACATCGGGTCAACGCTCAGGATCAGCTCGAACACATCGTTCACACCATCGCCATTGGGCGTGATGACATTCGGAATATCCAAGATAGGCAAACAATACATCGCGATCAGAATCGAATCTTCGTTCTGGCAATTGTTGACCGGTTCGGTGATCGTTACATGGTAGTAACCCTGATCGCCCAGTGATTCGCCGACCATTATTGTTTGCGTCGTGGCTCCGGTTGGCGACCACACGTATGAGCTGCCGGGATTCTGCGCATCCAGCAGCAAGTCTTCCGTGGCCGGACAAAACTCAATAGCAGTTGCGGTAAACGGTTGCTGTGGCAACGGAATTACAACGACATCTGCCGTATCCGTATAGACATTGTTATTGAACTCAATGTTCAGGATGTATTGATTCGTTTCGTAGGCATAAAACAGCGTATCGTTCAGATCAAACGGATCACCCGAAGCGGCATCCCAGTCCACAATCACATTGCCCGCTATATCGGTCCATTTATACGACGTGATGTTGTCCGTATAATAGCTCACCGCAACAGAATCGCCCTCGCAGATCATGGTATCCTGCAAGTGAATGGAACGGTACGGGAAACAGATTTGCTGCAGGTTAGTAGAACCACCTGTTGAAGCTGTAAAACCCCACAAAACATCAGTCTGACCACCGAAAATATCATTCAGGATATCACCCTCGTAAGCCAGTCGCAGGTTGCCGTCGAAATACATCTTCAGGGAATCTTCTTCCGGATCCCAGACGATGCGCGTCGTATGGTAATTGCCGTCTTCGACATTTGCTCCTGCAGGCTCCAGCGGAACGGAAGAAACAAGTGGTGTGACAAAGTCCGAGTTGGCATACATGCCGGTATGATCGGTCGCCAGGTCGTTTTGAACAGCGCCGTTATCCCAGGTATCGAACTCAATAGCCAGCGACGGTGTAATACCAACGTAACCGAGGCCGCCTCCTACCTGACCAATCGTAGCAGAACCGACTCCGCGCAAAACGAATGCAAAGCCATCGGCACCGTTTCCGTCATTAACGCCCAGCGTTAAGCAGAACAACGCATCGAATTTTTTGGAGAGATCGATCGGATTGAGGTCCCAAACCGCACCGGCCTGGTTGTTCGCGTCGGGTGTGAGTGTAAAACAGGTATCGACCTGCGAACAGGCTGCACTGTTCACATCCGGTACGCCAAACGAATTGCCCACGATTTCAAATTGGTTTTGGGAAAACAGGAAAGGAGAGCTGATACTAAAAAGGAGAAAGGAAAAAAGGTGTTTCATTGATGTATACTTTGACTTGTCAAACGCGGTGTTTTCTACTTAAGTTGCGTTGAAGCAAGGGACAGTTAAGGGACAATTAAAACCAGCTGTAGAAGGAATGCGCGTAGAATCAAACAAGTAGATCTTACAGGCCTGTTAAAACGATTCGCGCGCCAGGATAAATACGCCGATCGCCAGTACAAAGTAACCGAAAGCACGTTTGAGCTGCTCGGCCTGGACGCGTTTGGAGAAATACAGGCCGGAAAGCAATCCAACGGCTGCAATGGAGGTAAACGTCAGCAGGAATTTCCAATCGATATCCGGGCGGAACATTTCGGTGGAGAAGCCGGCAAGCGAGTTAACGGCAATGATCATGATCGATGTAGCGATCGCTGTTTTAATGGGCACTTTCATGAAAATCGACAGCGCCGGGATGATCAGAAAACCTCCGCCCGCTCCTACCATGCCGGAGATCAGTCCCACAACTGCCCCGAAGAACATCAGGATGCCCGGTCTTGGACGTTTGGCCCCGTTGCGTTCTTTCACGCCACGAATAAGTGGAATGGAAGCGAGGATCATCAGGATCGAAAACAGGATCATGATGAAAATGTTCTTTTCAAACACCAGCATATCGCCAATGTGGATGGTAGACGGCAAATTGGGCAGGAGCATGCGGCGCGAAATAGCCACCGTTACCACCGCCGGAATGGAAAACAACAAAGCGGTTTTCGGGTCGATCAACCGGTTTCGCACATTCTTGAAAGTACCGATCAGTGAAGCCGTACCAATGATGAACAGGGAATAAGCCGTGGCCAGCTCAGCTTTGATGTGGAAGAAATAAACCATCACCGGCAACGCCAGGATAGAGCCACCACCACCGAGGAGCCCGAGTACGAATCCCACGAAGAATGCAGCGCTATATCCGATTATTTCCAACATCATCTGCCAACGGCAAAAAACCCAAAGGTAACACCGGAATGCGAAATCAGGTCGGATTTTCTACCCCACAATAGGAATCCCAACCGGCTCAATGCAGCACAATGTGCTCGGCCGTTACAGGAAATTCAAGAATACGGCTTGCATTGACAGCAAACGTTTCTGCATTTTCGGTAGTCTGGTAACGAACGCTCCCGTTTTGCGAACAAAGTGCAGCGATTTCCGGATGGCGCGACAAGTAATCGTCCAGTCTCTCAGCTACTAACGGTCCTTGCGACACCACTTTTATGTGTGATGGCAGCAGCGATTCGAGGATGGTTTTCAGGATGGGATAATGTGTACAGCCCAGCAAAATGGTATCGATTTTCGGGTCCTGTTCCAGTAAGCCGATGAGGTCCTGTTGCAGGAAATAGGTGCCTCCCGGAGAGCGGAATTCGTTGTTTTCTACCAGCGGCACCCACATCGGGCAGGAACGCTGAACGACGGTGATTTCCGGCGCAAATTTCTCCAGTTCGATCACATACGAGCCCGATTTCACGGTTCCTTCCGTGGCTAGAATACCCACATGACCGGATTTCGTGAGCTCGCCCAGGATTTCTGTACTTGGTCGGATAACGCCTAACACGCGTTTGGTTCCTTCAATTTGCGGCAGCTGTTTTTGCTGAATATTGCGCAGCGCTTTGGCCGAAGCCGTATTACAGGCCAGAATGACCAGCGAGCAGCCCTGTTCGAACAAAGACTGTACGGCTTGCCAGGTGTAATCGTAAATGACTTCGAAGGAGCGCGAACCGTAAGGCGCACGGGCATTATCGCCCAGGTAAATGTAATCGTACTGCGGCAATCGCTCCCGAATGTCTTTCAGAACTGTCAATCCGCCATAGCCGGAATCAAATACGCCAATAGGTCCTTGCATGAAAACAAAAATAACGATTTCAGAGTAGTCTCCAGTCGGTCAGTCTCCGGTCTTCAGTCTTGTCCTGAAGTCTTGACGTCCTAAAGTCTTAATGTCTTTTCGACTGCTTCGCAAACACGCATGTGATCGAACAGCTGCATCGCTCGCTGTAATGCGACTGATTCGAATCGATGCGGTTCCCGGATGAACTCTCGGATTTTTTCCGACAAGTCAGCTGAAGACAAGGGCTCGAAGAGGTAGCCGAGCTTTCCGTAATATAACAGTTCCGGCGTTCCACCTGCGTTGCTGCCAATCACCGGTGTGCCGCTGGCCATAGCTTCAATGGTCACCATGCCAAATGTTTCTGCTTTCGAAGCCATGACGAATGCATCAATGGCTTTGTAAAACACGGCTATATCTTTCCGGAAAGGACGAACGAACACGCGGTTTTCGAGCCCGTTTTTGTGGATCATGTCGAGCATGGCCTCGTGATAAGCTTCACCTTCATCGTGCGTTGGCTCGCCCAGCAACACCACGCCTGCTTCCGGAATAGCGCTGATCGCTTCCAGCAATAACAATTGTCCTTTTTGCGGATCGAAACGACCGGCCAGCCCGATGAGCAGCTGTTCCTGCGGAAGATTCAGTTCTGCACGGACTGTTTCACGGCTCATAGGTTCCATGAACGGCTGTAATTCCAATCCCGACGGAATGTGAACGATGCGTTGCTTCGGCATGTTGGTCATCGTTTCGACCTGCTGTTTCAGCCATTCCAACGGACAGCTCCAGGTATCCAATTGCCGGAAACGAAGCGTATGCAGGAAACCGGTTTTCTTGACCCCGAGCTGCATTTCCATGAAATAGTGCAAACGGAAGGAATGTTTACCCCGGGATTTCGCCAGCGCCGTCACACTCATATCGCGTACATCGCGGATAATGACATGCGCCACTTTCCACTCGCGGAACAAATTCGAAAGCGTTTTGGCGGCTGCGAAATCGTAATACTTGCGATGTGGTTGAATGACCACGAAGGCTATACCATCCTGCTCGCAATAACGCTGCAATCCGCTGTCAGTCCGCCCAAAAACAACGACCTCATGACCACGATCGCGCATCCAGCGGGCATTGCGCCATTGGTTCATTTCCAATCCGCCCCAGCTGTCGGAGCCACACACGTAAGCAATTCGCTGCATGGAACAAATGTACTGGATATTGGGATTTCAGGATCTTATGATGATGTTTAATTCTTGATGTTGAATGGTTGAATGGTCGATTGTTCTTTATGAACTAACACAGCAGGTCGAAACATAACCTTCGCGTCCTTTGCGTCCCTGTCTGCCGACAGGCAGGTTTGCGGTAAAATCCTGACATCTTAAAATCTTAAGGTCTTGAAGTCCATAAGTCCTGAAATCTTAAATTTGCAATATGAGGCAATTTTTCCGAAAACCTGTAGCCGTTGGGATCCTGATGATGATCCTGTTCGCAGCTATTTTGTTCCTGATCCCCATCAACCTGTTCGATGGTGAGATCACCTACAATATGAATGGAGCGGTCTGGACAACCAAAGCCAAGCTGAGCCTGAGCTATTTCATCGGGATCGGGGCGAGTGAACAGCAGTTACAGGATGTAGAAAGCTTCCGTCTCACCGGCATGGGCTATTTTTTCGCCTTCCTGCTGCTGGTAGCATTGCCGACACTGATTGGCTACCGCGTCTGGATTGCCAACCAGGCTGAAAAATACGCTTCGCGCGACAAAAAGAAATGAAAAAAGATCCCGGCAGCTGGCTGATGCTGGCACTACTGGCCTGTATCTGGGGCGGATCGTTCATCCTCATGAAGCGGGGTATGGAAACACCTTCGGGTGAACCCATCTACACCGACGCGCAGGTCGCATCTTTGCGCATGCTGATCGCCGGCTTGGCCATGTTGCCCTTCGGATTGTTCTCCCTGAAAAAGATCCGGAAACCGAAACAGGTACTCAGCTTACTGGTCGTTGGATTTTCAGGGAACTTCTTTCCCGCGTTCCTGTTTACCTACGCCGAAACCGGTCTTTCTTCCGGATTGGCCGGCATGCTCAATAGCTTTACCCCGTTTTTCACCTTGCTGCTCGGCTGGGCAGTGTTTCGTCAACCGCTGCGCTTGCAGCAATCACTGGGATTACTGGTCGCTTTCGGAGGCATTATCCTGCTCGTCAGCAGCGGATCGGGCATGGCTTCGAACGGCTCGTGGGTCCACGTTGCTGCCATCCTGCTGGCAACCCTGTTCTATGGCCTCAGCCTCAATACGATCAAACATACGCTGGCCGATTTCAGATCGTGGGAAATTACCTCACTCGCCTTTTCGTTTGTGGCCATTCCCGCAGCTGTTATGACCTGGATCACCGGAACGCTATCCACCATCCAAACCAACCCGCACGCCTGGGAAGGAATGGGCTACATCGCCATTCTGAGCCTCGTGGGAACCTGCCTGGCACTGGTGCTCTTCAATTCCATCATTGCCCGCACATCGGCGGTATTTGCCAGCTCGGTGACCTACTTCATCCCATTCGTTGCCGTTGCTTTCGGAACGTGGCTCAACAAGGAATCCTTTCACTGGATGCAGCTCGTAGCGATGGTGATTGTGCTCGCAGGTGTGAATATTGCGAACCGACTTCCGAAGACAATATCATCCATTAATTAAACGGTTCACCACAAAAGGCACAAAAGCTTTGGCTAAGCACTAGCATAGTTGAAAGCGCCCCGCCCGCCTCAGGCGGACGAGCCTACACAAAAGAGATTCTATATCCAAACAGAACTTTTGTGTAAACCCAATGTAATTGGGATGCTTAGCGATAGTACACAACTCATCAACCAGTCTTTTGTGCCTTTTGTGGAGAAAAAATCAATGTTCCGTAATTCATGGTGAGTTCACCGTCAGCACCGGACGAGAAAGAAAGATCAAGTGAACTGAGCCTCCGCCAATTCTTCGTATCTTCGTTTTAAAATTCAACGATCATGTTTGTAGCAGCTGAACTGGAAACCATTTTGTCGCACCTGAACCGCTTAACACCGGAAACCACTCCGAAATGGGGAAGCATGGGCGCACAACGCATGGTGGAACACCTCACAGACACGCTGCGCATCGCCACAGGCAAAAACCCGCAATCGCTCCAGATTCCGGAAGAAAAGCTCGAGCGCATGATCGCTTTCCTCGATTCCGACAAACCAATGGCGCAAAACGTCGCCGTTTCTTTTGCCACACCTGAAATGGAGCTGCGCAACGAAGAAATGGAGCTGGCCATCGACGAATTCGTTGACGAATGGCTGTATTTTGAAGAATTATTCGAATCTGATCCGTCGCGCACAGCCCTGCATCCTTTCTACGGCGAGCTGAACTTTGAGCAGTGGCAACGCCTGAATTCCAAGCATTATACGCATCACTTTACACAATTCGGATTGATTTAGTTGACGAGTTACAGAGTTGGAAGTTAGAAGTTGGTCGCATTGAAACCATTGATTGTCAACTTACTGATTAAAGGATAATTGACCTGTTGAAACCAAAACTTCGAACCATTCAACTTCCAACTTCGAACTACAGCGTAACTCAATTAAAAATCCACCGTTAATTACTTCATACGGCCCACGGGAAAAGCACCCCTTCGTCTCCGTAAATTTGTAATTATGGTCATGCCGCGCTGGTTAAAACGTACGATCAAATGGACCATCGGGACATTTCTTGCGCTGATTCTGCTTATCAGCGGTGGACTCTATTTCTTCCACGACCAGATCGTTGAATTCGTGATCGGCGAGATCAACAAAAACCTGAAAGCCAAAGTCGAAGTTTCCAAAGTGGATATCACGTTCTGGAAAACCTTCCCCAATCTTTCCCTCGATTTTCACGATGTGTTCATTCCCGACGCTTTGCCGGGCGCTACACACAAAGACACGCTGCTGTACACCGAAATGATCCGGATGAAGTTCAATCCGCTCGATATCTGGAACGACGACTACAAAGTCAAATCCATCGACATCGCGCCGGGAACGCTGCAGCTGAAGGTGAACGAAAAAGGCAAGGTGAACTACGACATTGTGAAGGAAAGCAAGAGTGGTGAAACCTCATCATTCGAGCTCACGCTGGAAGCCATCAACATCGAAGGACTGCGGTTCAGCTACGCCAATGCAGCACAGGAACAATTGTATTCGACCACTTTTTCGCAGCTGGCGCTGAGCGGTAAATTCACCGAAAAACGCTTCAGCATGCACACCGAAGCGGCATTTCACATCAACCGCATCCAGAACGGGAAAATTCCATTCATCGTCAATCAGCCGGCTACGACCATTGTTGACATAGCCGTTGACCAGGAAAAAGAAACCGTTTCGCTGCCGAATGGCCTCGTTCACCTGGCCGGATTGCCGTTCAAGGTCAGCGTACTGGTCGACAGCACATCCGTACACGCCAGGGTCAACGCCAAAGACCTGAACCTGGCCGATGTAGCCAATCATTTATCGGTTCAGGAAGCCGACAATGTGGAGCGTTTCAAAGGACAAGGAACCGCTTCGTTCTCGTTAAAGCTCGACAGCAAGCTCGGCACAGACGCCTTTCCGCTGATCGATTGCAGCTTCAATGTCAAACGCGGTCGCCTGGTGGAGCCAAGTCAGCATTTGGTGCTCAATTCCATCGAGCTCGATGGAAATTATTCCACCGTTAAAGGTCGTAACAAAGAAGAATTGAACCTGAACAATATTTCGTTTTCGACCGTCGGCGGGCCGTTCCAGGGCAATCTCTACATCCGGCAATTTTCGGCGCCGCGCTATACCGGCCGGGCCCGTGGCGCGATCGATCTGGCCGTCATCCACTCCTTGTTCCACATTCCGAAAATCCAGACGCTCACCGGCAACGTGAACGTCAATACGGAATTCGCGCTGGTGACCTTGCCAAAAGCGAATGGCGAACAGGTCATCGATATCGAACGCGGATCAGGCTCCATGAAAATGGCCGATGTAGCGCTGCAGCTCATCGACGACACCCGGAAATTTGAAAAGATCAACGGTCAACTGCTCATCGATCAGCACCAGGCAGCGTTGGAAAACCTGTCCGTGATCCTGGGCAAATCGGATTTGCTGCTCAACGGTCATTTTGACCAGATCGACCGCTTCCTGCAAGACCAGGCCAATCTACAGATCGCCGTTACGGCGCAAAGCAACAAGATCGACCTCGCCGACTTCAACAGTACCAGCAGTGGCACATCGGTGAAAGAAGCCGAACCGGCTAAGCGCGAATGGCTCCTTCCGACCATGATCGACGGCAATGTGCAGCTGGATGTCAACACCATTATCCTCGACGATCACCGGTTCCTCGATATTCACGGCGATATGGCCGTGGGCAACCGTTCCATCCGCATCGACAGAATGTTTGGCCGCAACGCCGAAGCGACCATCCAGGGAATGCTGACCGTAGCCGAAACAGCGCCGGAACACTTCGAGCTGGTCACCAACCTGTATTCCAAAGACATTCGTTTTACGCCGCTGTTCAAGGAATGGCACAACTTCGAGCAGAACGTTATCACTTCCGACAACATTTCCGGGAAAGCCGAAGTGGCGATCGATTTCCGCGCACCGTTCGATATTCGCAAAGGCGTGATGAAGGAACAGATGGAGGCCATGATTCACGTGAAAGTGACCAACGGGAACCTGAAAAACGTCTCTGCTTTCAAAGAGCTTACAGCCAGTTTGAAAACGCCTAAAACGCGACTGGTGCTCAAAAAGCGTGAGATCGAAGCGCTCGACGGCAAACTGAACAATATTTCCTTCGAAACGCTGGAAAACACCATTTTCATTAAAAACAGCACCATTCGTATCCCATCGATGATCATCGAATCTTCGGCACTCGATATCACGACGGAAGGCACACACACCTTCAACAATTACATCGATTACAAATTCTCGTTCCGCTTCCGTGAGCTGAAATCAGAGAAAGACGAATCGGAATTCGGCGAAGTGGTCGACGACGGAACCGGTGTTCGCGTTTGGGTGCGCATGTTCGGCCCGCTCGACAATCCAACCATTGAATGGGACAAGCAGAGCAAAAAAGAACAGGCGAAGGAAAACCGCCAGGCGGCCAAAACGGAAGCCATTTCCATCCTGAAAACCGAGTTCGGCTTTAAGAAAAACGACACGACCGTCAAGAAATATGTTCCGAAAACGCAACAACACGAGGAGATCCGCATCCAGTTCGGCGACGAGGAGGAGCCCGATCCGGTGGAACAGCAAAAGAAGGAAAATAAATTCCTGAACAATATCCGCCAGAAAACGCAGAAGCTGAAAAACCAGCAGCAGAACGACGTGGAGTTTGAGGTGGAATAGCCTCGCCACAAACCTGCCTGTCGGCAGACAGGGGAGCAAAGACAATCTGCCTCCCTCCTTGAGGAGGGAATGAGGGAGGTGGCTAATACGATATTGGTTTGATTATCCTCCCCCTTAATCCCCCCTGCCTGCCGGCGAGGCAAGCTCCAAAGGGGGAAAGGAATTATCCCTAACGGGGAAAAACAATTCCGAACCACTTTTTCCGTTTTATACTACCTTAGAACCAATGAATCTATACTCCAACAAGCAGAAGTGGAAGTTCGTGCTGATGGCCGTTGCCCTCATCCTGGTGGCCGTTTCCCTGTGGGCATCCAACAGCATTGTGCAGCGCGTCGCCGATCGTGAGCGCATCCGGGCACGCCAATGGGCCGATGCGATCAAGAAAAAAGCCGAACTGGTTGGTTTTACCGATCGCGCCTTCCTGCAGCTGCGTGAATACGAACGGAAGCGCGTAAAATTGTGGGCCGATGCGACTGCCGAAATTTCACGGCCTATTCCCGGCGATCCGAACCGGAACTTTGATTTCCCGCTGGCCATCATCAACGACAACAAAGACATTCCCGTTATCATTGTCGACGATCAGAACATTATTTACGGCTACAATAACCTCGATCTCGACACTTCGGATGTGCGCCCATTGTGGCCCGATGTCGATAACAGAACGCTCGTAAAACATTTCGAAGACAGCCTCCTGAAGCTGGCCAAAAGCTGGGGCAAGCATCAGAACGTATTCCGGATCGAAGTGGTGCAGGGACTCACGATGTCGTATTATTACACCGATTCCAAGCGCACGATCCAGCTCGAAAACGAACGCGATTCACTCCTGACAGCTTTCAACGAAGAGCTCATTTCCGATTCGCGGCTCGTGCCGGTTGTGCTTTACGACAAAGACCAGGAAAAGCTGATCGCTTCGAACCTGTCGAAAAAGAAAACCGACAGCCTGCACCTGCAAAAGACCATTGCCAACCTGGCGTTGATCAACGAGCCGATCGTGATCCAGTTCGATAAAAACATCAATCTGCTCTATTACGACGACAGCCAGGAGCTCAAGCTGTTGCAATACTATCCGTATATCCAGTTCCTCATCATCGGTTTGTTCGTCTTCATTGCGTATTTGATGTTCAACACCTTCCGCAAGGCCGAACAGAACCAGGTATGGGCCGGAATGGCCAAAGAAACAGCCCACCAGCTCGGAACACCGCTTTCGTCGCTCATGGCCTGGATCCAGCTGCTGGAAACGCAACCTGCCGTTGATCAGAACATCATTACCGAAATGCAGAAAGACGTGGAACGACTCGATACCGTCTCGCAGCGTTTCTCCAAGATCGGCTCCGACGCGCAATTGCATTCCTCTGACATTCGTTCAACCGTCGAAGGTGTGGTCAATTACCTGCGACCACGCATCTCCGCACGCGTGAGCATGGATTTCATCGTGCAGCGCGACCCGATTCCCGTACGTCACAACAAGCCGCTGATGGAATGGGTGATGGAAAACATCCTGAAAAATGCCGTCGACGCCATGGAATCATCGGGAGCGATTACGATTGATGTCCACACGACACCGGAATGGGCGCACATTGACATTTCCGACACCGGGAAAGGCTTATCGCCGAAGCAGTTCAAAACCATCTTCCAGCCGGGCTATACGACCAAAAAACGCGGTTGGGGATTGGGACTCTCGCTCGTTCGACGCATTGTGCGTGAGTACCACAAAGGCAAAGTCTTCGTGCTGCGCTCCGAGCCTGGAAAAGGTACGACCTTTCGCATCAGTCTTCCAATGAATTAGTACCCGTGTAACAATGTGCGCTTTATAGGTTATTTCACTTATAATGAAAAAGATAGTAGTGGCTTTTCTGATTGGAATTTCCAGTCTTTCCTATGCACAACAAACACTTCATACACTCACTGTAAAAGAAAGTGGTTTCACGGGGAATGTAAAATCTATCGTGGAAAAACAGCTATTGATTAACCCGGACAGTAGCCGTTACGAGGTTCCTAGTGCTTATGCCGAATACAATGAAGAAGGCTATCAGCTGTTGAACAAATCCAAAACCAAACACGCTGACAACACGTTCACCAAAAAAATCAATACATACGACGACTTTAAAAACCTGGTTGAAGTAAAAGAGTATGAGGATACGCTTTTCGTTTGCACGAGGATTTATGAATACGATTCCCTGAACCGGAAAACAAAAGAGCTGGTGTATGGTCAGGATAGTCTACAGCGTGAAAAAACGCTCTATACTTATGATGAATCCGGGCACTTGATTGAAGAGGTAGTATGGGGTTTGGGCGATTCTCTTGTCGTGAAAAAAACGTATGAGTACGACAAAAATGGAAATCAGCTGAGCCAAAAAAGCTACAATGAAAAAAATGTTCTGAACTACGAATACCTTTATCGGTATGATGACCGGAACAACAAAATAGAGCAGCAATACAGGAACTCTGTTGTTCGGACAGACAACTATGTCTACAATGAAAAGAACCAGCTGATCAACATGTCCGTTTACCTGAATGACCTGCTCTTACATGAAATAGACTATACGTATGATCAAAACGGAGTCAACACAGAAACCGTTGAGCGAATTCCGACAGGTCCGTTAAGAATTATTTCCCGTCACAATGAAAAAGGACTGATCATTGAAGCTATCCAATATAGAAACAACGAACTGGTGATTAGCCACACCTGGTGGTATGAATACGATGCATGCGGAAACTGGACAAAATGTTATGTATCCTATAACGGTAAAATGTCAAGCTTTACTGAGAGAGCATTTGAATACTATTAATCTCAATGGAGTTGTTACTTTTACGAAGCGAAGCATTTCCTTCTAAAAGATCACTTTGTTTAACCGAAAAAAGACAGCTGCAAACGAGGCCGACCAGATAAGGATGGCGCAACGGGACAACCGTCATTTCGGGCCGTTGTATGAAGCGTATTTCGAGCAGATCTACCGTTTTATTTTCAAACGACTCGGCGGTGACGAAACAGCTTCAGGCGATCTGACACAGCACACGTTCATCAAAGCGATGGCGCACATCCACAAATACGAGGATCGCGGCTTGCCTTTCAGCGCCTGGCTCTATCGCATTGCACAAAACGAAGTGAACATGTTCTTCCGTGCTGAAAAGCGGAATTACTTCGTCGAGATCAATGACCGCCAGCTTTCCGGTCTGCTCGAAGAAACAACCGGCGAATCGGGTTTTACGCAAGAAGATCTCGAACAATTGGTCGAAGTGATCAACAACCTCGAAGAATCGCATCTGGATATCATTGAATTACGGTTCTTCCAGGGAATGAGCTTCAAGGAAATTGCCGATATTTACAGTACAACGGAAGCCAACGCAAAAATGCGCCTGTACCGTCTCCTCGAGAAGATCAGGCTACAATGGAAAAAAACGTCATGAGAAAGTTCAAATTAAATACGGATTCAAAGCCCCAGGAGCCTACCCGGGAACAGCTGGCCCGTTACAAGGACTTTGCCAGCGTTTCCCATCAATACGACCGCATTGCCAAGCGCCCGAAAAAGCCGCTTTACAAAGATCCGAAGCTCTTCCTCCTGCTTCTGATCATAGGAATCGTGTTCCTGTTGTTGTTTTTGGAGTAAGCTCAACGAGCTTCTTCCTCATTCTCGTTCTGCTTCTCATTCTGTCTCAGAATCCTTCCAGATCCGGAACGCGCATCGCAATGAACGCTTTGCGTACGGCTTCGCCAACACCCGGAATATCTACGTGAACGATGTAAACGCCCGACGCTACCGGAATTCCTACCCGATTGGTAAGATTCCAGTCGAGATATGTTTGCGGACTGTCTTTCTTAAACTGGTTGATCAGCTTCCCGGAAACATTGTAGATACTCACCGTACATCGCTCCGGCAGGTTGGTGATTTTGATCCGCGTATCGACCTTGTTGCGCTCGTATTCTGAATAAGCGTAATACGGATTCGGCACAATGTTGATCAGATCGAGCACAGAAAGTGCAGCATCCTGATTTTCGCGGTCTGTCTGATGCGCATCCATGGACCAGCCGTAATGCGGATAGCCACCGTTGCTGTTCGTAGCAGTGAAGGCCTGGTACTCGGTGTTGATCCGCACACTCACGCGCACATCGGAAGAAAGCAAAGTGTGGCCCTGGTTCAGTAACGGATACATCACCCACATGAGGTTGGTATACAGCTGTCGATAGCTGACATTGGTTTCCTCGAGGAAGCGATCGTACACCCAACTGTTGAGACCATCGTAATACGGACAAGGAGTCCCGTCGATTCCTACGCCAAAAACATACACCGCGTGCAAGCCGCCCATCACCGGCACGCCTTCCTGACTGAAGATTTCCGACGTCGGGTTCCAGACCATATCACCACCGTTTCCGCTGGTCATGAATGAATTTTCCCCGAAAGCCATGTGCAAACGATAACCCGATTCCACATCAATGGCGTAACCCGGGAACCAGCCCATGCCCATCGTTCCGGAACCATCCGGGTTGCCGTCCTGATCAACACTCGGACTGCGACGCAATGTCCCGGGCTTCGCATTACCGATCGCGAGATCCTGGTACGGGCACAATTCCACAACGGCGCAGCGCGTCCATTTCGAGCGATCAGATGTGATCACAATATCGATCCCTGAAGCACGTGCGATCGTTCCTTCCGCCCGGGCCGGACCGAGAAAACTCATTCCGTCAGGCTCGATCACCGGCATGTAATCGCAGGTAGCACCTACGAGCGAGCCGTGTGTAATACCGCCTCCGAGCAACTTTTCGTACTGTTGGTCAGGGTCGATATTTATGCGGTCAGGATAACAGCCATCGGTGTAATATTCATCACTTGGGGAAGCAGCTCCGGGACTGAAAATACCAGAACGTATCCAGTTACGAGGATCGGATTCATCGCTGTCCTGCACAAATCCCAGCCATTTGGCTGTTGAATCGGAGAACTGGATCCGCGCAGCGATTGGATCGGCAAACAGCTTGTATTCCGGCGTTGAAATGCCGACGTCGTAATACGATTGCTGCTGGATCTGCACCGAAATTCCCCATTGCGGAATGAGCTGTTCGTTGTCAACGGAAATAGTGGTTTCGGATACCACTGAATCCAGCAAATCACCGTCGCGCTCGTCATAGCGGTAAACCACCCATTCCGATGAATCGACTATGCCCGACGAATGGTGAGAGAATTCGCATTCGAAATAACCGGAAGCTACATTGAGCGGATCAATGACTTTGACGTTGATCGGTCCTGCATGCTGCCGGAATGTCAGCTCGGGAAGCGTTCCCTGCAACAGGATGCTTTGTTCGCTTTGCGCCGTGATGTCAGTATACAGCAAACCGTTTCCACGCCCATCCAATCGTGTGATAGCCGGCTGGAAGCCGTAATCTGCAAAGTGGGCAGTTCCCATTGCTTCCGGCGCCGGATGATGCGGAATACCGCGCACCGCCTTTACTTCCCCTATGGCCGCTTTTCGACTGGCAATGAACGGTTTTTTCTGCCCGTCGAGCTTGGTCGGATCGGAAGGATCGTAGTCCTTGTAATTGTTGTGCGCGTAGGCCACAGCGATGTAGTAATACTGCTTGAAGTTGACCAGTCGGCGATCACCGGCAGCAAAGGCATCTTCGGTGATGCGGAACGAATGGCGAAGCCCCTTGTTGTCGCCGTCCACTTTCTCGACCGGCATGGAAACACCCAGCTCTTCGTCCAGCTCAAAATTGATGAGGCGCGCTACATTGTCTTTGATATCGCATTGTGCAACTAGACGGGCTTTGGCAGGATCTTCGAGATCGGAAACGGAAGCATCGGCGGCTTTCATCTGGTAGATCAGGTAGCCCTGGAAACGGTAGAATTTATCGGCATCAGGATCGGCAGCTACAATGAACGGATCGAATTCCTGGTAGGCTTCATTAGCGTTGTTGGAAACCAGTGCGTTCGACAGCGTCAGGATAAGCTCGTTTTCCAGCTCCTGGATAACCAATTGCGGCGCATGCGGACCATCGAGCACCCGGAAGCAGTTTTCGAACAAAGCCTGGGCTTTATCATCGGCGCGACGCAGCACTTCTACGGAAGCAAACGGATCGCCGGCTCCTGAACGTGCCCATACAACTCCAACGGTGATATTGTTAACTGCACCCGGTTTCAGAATAAATGGTCCGGCCGATTGCAAAAAACGGCGGTCATACGGCAGGTTGTTCGCCGTTTGTTCTGTCCAGAGCGCTTGTGGAACGCCACCTGTCCCCCATCCCAATGGATCGGTATCACCGGGAAACATAAAGTCGCAAGGCGTATTGAAATCGGTGTTCGGGTCGGAAATATGGCCATTGCCGCCGTAGTAGAAGGGTGTGTTGTCTTTCCAGCGGCCGCGCAGGAAGTTGTAGTAATCAGACGCGCTGGTTGGATCGGTCTGAGCCGGATTCGCACCACCACCGGTATTGATGTAATAGAGAAAGCGGCGCATTCCGAAACGCTCGTTATCCACGATGCCATCGCCGTAACCAATGCCGTTCAAGGCTTCGTTCGGACCAATTCCGAAACCGTTATCGATCTCGTCGTCGTCCTGGAACGGGCCTTCGAAGAAATCTACGCCAACGGCCGGCGGAGCGGCACCATAGCCTTTATAGCCCTGGTTGTTGCCGTCGAAATTATCGCCGTTGTAGAGATAGCCCAAGCCACGATTGACGTCGCAGCCCACGTAATCATCAAACGGATCGCCGAGCGCACCATCGATGAACACCCCGAAATAAGTATTGTAAAGCGTTTGTGTTCCGCGGTTGATGAGCTCGTAATTGTAGAACGTCATGTTGTTGATCTCATCATTTGTGGCAAACGCAAATGCCTGCGCCCGGATTTCCATCCCGATCGGATCACCACCGGTTTCGGTGTGGATGTTGCCTTTGTCGTTGAGCACCCACCAGAAGTTGAGATCACCATACAGCGAGACCCGGCGGTCTACTTTGCATTCTTTGTCGTTTTTGAAATCGTACCACGGATAATCGCCGTTTTCCCAGCTGTAGTTTCCGTCTTCATCGCGGTCGTAGAAAGGTGCGAGGTAGTAATCTTGTCCTTTCGAAGGATCGCCATGTGCCGGCCATTTTTTAATGAAATCGGGCACCTGATAGTTTGGATAATTGGTGGCTTGCAGGTTCGTTCCGTTCTGCTGATCTTCCACTCCTGCGTTGAACCAGCCGTCGAACTGGCGCACAAGGTCCTGGCTGGAAACGTAGTGTTGGTCGTATTTGTAGCAATCGTCCTGATCGATGGTCGCATCGCCTTGCGACAACGGCCCGGTCCAGTAATCCGATCCGTCGCGGTAGCGCAGAGCGGCGAGCTTCAGCTGGTTATTGACATCCGTTCCTCCGAGCCAGAGCGCCGAAGTAAACAGCGCCATAATCCCCGAGTTTTTCGGGATTTCGTATTGGGATAAGTTCTGTCCCGGAATCTGCCAGAGATTTCCCGCCGTATGTACCATCGCACGCACGTTGTTGAGCTCCAGGTACGTTGTTTTATTGGGAGGTGCGCAACCTGCTCCTTTGGTCACATCGGTACCTATGGACTTGACCTTTCCTCCCAGGGGCTGGCCAATTGCGGACAGGAATACGAGGGAAAAAAGCAGCGTGAGGTAGCTTTTCATAAGCGCTTGTCTTTGTGCCACCAAAATAAGCAGAACAACTGGAATAATTTTAGGAAAGTGGTCTCAAAATCGGAGGAATCAATGCAGAATGCACAATTCAGAATGCAGAAATTGTGAGCCCCGATTACTTTCTCGGGAGGCAGGTGCCGAAATCGACCAGGAGGCGGAACAGATCGTTGTACTCGGCGAAGGACAAGGCTTCGTAAGTGTCGTAAACGTCGTGGTAGTTCTTGTTTGGCCCCATGGTGTAGATGAAAAACGCCGGAACACCCGCTTCGGTAAAGAAATAATGATCCGAATTGGCCGCAGGTCCACGTGATCCTATTTTAACGAGATAATGCTGCGCATCATTCACCTTCGTAAGGAACTCGAATTGCTTGGGGAATACCGTTGCATTGACCACCGTTACGCCTTCTTCGCCGCTGCCCATGATGTCGAGGTTGGTGAGGAAGAGGATTTGCTCCATCGGGAACAACGGATGTTCCACATAATGATGACTACCGATCAACCCGGCTTCTTCACCTGCAAAAGCCATGAGTACTATATTGACATCCTGCGGGTTTTGCGCAAAGTATTTTGCCAGTGAAATCAGCATGGCCGTGCCACTGGCATTGTCGTTTCCACCCGGAAAATAAGTGTCCTGCCCCATGCGGCCGAGATGATCATAGTGCGCCGTGTAAACAATGTATTTTTTGGATTTCTTTTTCGCCGGAATATAGCCAATCACGTTGCGGGCGGTATGGTCGATCAGCGAAGCACGAATATCGTAATCGATTACGATTTCACCTGTCAAATCCAGTTTGGAAGCCTGTACCAGGAACAACGGATAGTTGTGCTGGCGATCGCTTACTGACCACGTGAATTTAGTGTCCGTTACCAGAATGGCCGGCATTTTATTGGCAATCTGGTCTCCGGCGGCAATGAGCTTTTGAAGTGTATCGCCTTTGGTTCCACGCAGATCTATAACAATACCGGTGTAAACAGGCTGACCGGTTTGTGGATCTTTTTCCGAAACCACGCGTTTGATTACTTCCGGTAATTTAGTGGCGCTGATCGCGTCTTTCACGTCGATGAGCTTCAGTTTTTGCCCCGATCGCTTACCACCCGCACTGGACGGATCGACCACGAAGTCGACGCCTGGCTGCAAAGCTGTTCCATTGACGGAAAGCAGCATCTGTGCTGGAAAGGTATTCACCTGAAACATAAAAGGCTGAAAAGCCGTTTCGCCAAACCACTGACAGCCGGCTTTCTGCAATTCCGTCGCGATAAATTCCGCTGCAATGGAATCGCCGCCGTTGACATAACCGCGGCCGTGAAATTCAGGTGAACAAAGGGTTTTCGTCAACTGGCGCGCATAGGCTTCGTCCTGGGCCGAAGTTGCAAATGGTAACAGCAGGCATACCGCCAGGTATTTACGCATAGCGGCGCTCGACTTTTTTGGCAAATTCCATCACGAGGTCGCTGCGCTCGCTCCAGGAAAAACGGTTGGCATAATCGCTCACGATCGAACGCGCTTCTTCTTTCGAGCCAAGGTTATCGAGCTTTTCGATGGCTTCTGTGTATTGTTCGTTCGAACCGTGGAACAGCTCTTCTACGATCTGTACGCGCTCATTGAAACCGAAAGCGCCTTTGAGGGTGTCGAGCCGCACGGACATCAGACGCGAAGCCAGGGAATCATCCGGCAAATGCAAACGATCGTACAACGGGTGACGATTTTCTGCTGCAGCCTCTTCGACTTTCGGGAAACGCTCTTCTTCCGGCAGGGAAGGCTGTTCGGCAACAACCTGTTCGAAAACCGGCTCTACCTGTTCGGCAGACAGACCCTCCTCTTCTTCCTCAACGAATGCATCTTCCGGTTCTTCTTCCATTATCGGTTCCTCGATCACTTCTTCTTCCTCGATCACCGGCATTTCTTCTTCAACGGCTTGTGGAAACTCCTGTTCTTCTTCCTCCGGTAGTTCTACCTCGTTTTCCAGTTCAGGTTCTGCCTGTTCGGCAGACAGGTCTTCATCCTCTTCCGGATCGCTCAGCGAAAACAGGTCGAATCCTTCCGGTTCTGCATCCGCGACAGACTCTTTTGGTTCCGGCGCCTGCTCTTCAAACAGCGGAATGTTTACATCCGGCTCGCCCATTTCAACGGAAGCTTCGGTCGTTACCTGTTCTTCTGCCACCGGCGTTTCAAGTACCTGTTCGTTCACCGGTGCCTGCGGTGTTCCGAACACTTTCGCTTCGTAGGATTTATAGCGCAGAACAATGGCACGTTCATGCACCTGTGCGGCCGCTGCGGCAAACGCCTCCAGTTCGCCCTGTGTTGCACTTCCGTTCTTGATCTTTGCGATCAGGGCTGCCATTTCTTCTATCAGCGCCTGTGTGTCTATAGTCATTTCTCGAATCGTTTCAATTAGTGAGAAGGGCTTCGTATCCAGCTGATGCGACTGCACTTACTGCAAGTTAAAATTAGAGAATCCAACAGGCTTGTCGGAAGCGTTTTATGAATAGTTGTCTAAAGGGAATTGTTGATAACCACCTATTTTCAGTCTTCAGTTGTTCAGTCTCCTGTCCCCAGTCTTCAGTTGGTCGATCTTCAGTGCTCAGTCGTGGTTCTTTGGCGGTTCAGCAGGTGGTTTATTTTTACTGGCTAAATGAGCTGATACCAACCATGCAACAATGTTGAAAGCGATGACTTCAAAAATCAGGCTGGCAAACAAGAAAATAACCGATCCATGAGCTGATCCATCGCCGAAATGGAGGAAGGCCAGAAACACCGCATTGATCAACACGAGAATGCCCAACCCGATAAAATAAATACGTCGGCCTATTCGACCTGTAGTTTTCAGGGTTAGCCACGGCATGATGATTCCGATACAACAGAACGTTCCCACTATGCCCCATAAGAAAGACAGCAGACAAGCAACCATCAGAGCAACCAGCAACCAAATCTTTTCACCTGCCTGTTCCGCAGCACGTAACGATTTCCAGTTGATCGCCACTGCAATAACAAACAATGCTAACAGGACTATTTGAACTACTGACATGGAAAAATCTTACTTTTCAACATTTCGACTGACTTGCTAACGGCAGCCTGAATATCCGGCAGAATTCTGCCATTTTTAGCTTCTGAAAGTACTATTTTAACGGAGAAGAGCATGTTTTTAGAGCAATTTCCTACGGAAGGCAGGCAGCACGGATGGATCGAAGTGATCTGCGGATCGATGTTCTCGGGAAAAACCGAGGAGCTGATCCGTCGCCTCAAGCGCGTGGAATTCGCCCAGCAGAAACTGATCTTGTTCAAACCGGTTATCGACAACCGTTACCACGAAGAAAACGTGGTGAGCCATAAAGGATCGAGCTTTTTCGCCATTCCGGTGCGCAATTCGGGAGAAATCCTCAGCAACTGGCGCAAAGAACGCATCGTGGCCATCGATGAAGCCCAGTTTTTCGACGAACAGCTGCCGGAAGTTTGCAACGAGCTGGCAAAACAAGGCGTTCGGGTCATTATCGCCGGGCTGGACATGGATTACCTGGGCAAGCCTTTCGGGCCGATGCCTTCCCTGCTGAGCTCGGCAGAATATGTCACCAAAGTACACGCCATTTGCGTTTCGTGTGGTAACTTAGCACATTACTCGCACCGAACGACGCGCGATGAGGGACAAGTGCTGGTTGGCGCTGTAGAATCCTATCAGCCGCTGTGCCGCTCGTGCTTCAACAAGATCGCGCATTGAAGTTAGCATACCCGCTCAGTACCTGCGCGCGGATCATGGCCGCGCAACCAACGACCATTCCCCCGGAAATGGTCACGCACGTTCTGTACGATTCCCGCAAGGTCCACGCCGGAGCAGGCGCGTTGTTTTTCGCCCTGAACGGATTGAACCGCAACGGTGATGCATTTATCTTCGATGCCTATGAAAAAGGCGTCCGCTGGTTTGTGGTCAGCGAAAAAAGCCTCGTTCCGGAACTGCCGAATGCCGTTTTCCTGAAAGTTCCTCATCCGCTGATTGCGTTGCAGAAACTGGCCGCCCATCACCGGCAGCAATTCACCTATCCCGTGGTTGCTATTACCGGAAGCGTGGGTAAAACGACGTTCAAGGAATGGGCCTACCACATCCTTTCCCCGACTTTGCGCGTGATCCGCAGCCCGAAAAGCTTTAACTCCCAATTGGGTGTGGCGCTTTCGCTGCTGGAGCTCCACCACGATGCCGATATTGCCCTGATCGAAGCCGGTATTTCAGAGCCGGGCGAAATGGAACGGCTCGAAAAAATGATCAATCCGACGATCGGTATACTTACGGCTTTCGGGAATGCTCACAGGGCCAATTTCGAATCGGCAGAGCAACATCTACAGGAAAAACTGAAGCTCTTCCGGCATTGTGTGCTGACCTTTGTTTCAGCTTCTGTTGAGCTTACGAAAAGTCAGCTGGCTTCGCTAACAGGCATGCAGCCCGCTCCCATTGCACCACCAGCCGGATTCACAAAAGGTCACGCACCGATGATCGGTTTGCTGCACCAATTGGCTCTGGAAATGGACATTTCCGAACAGCAATTCGAGGCGCGTTTGCAAACCCTTCCGCGACTGGCGCTGCGTATGGAAATCCTGGAAGGATTACAAGGCAATACCATCATCAACGACACCTATAACCTCGACGCCGATGCGTTGCGGGAAGCACTTCATTACCAGCAGCAGCTTGCCGGGACGCGCAAGCGGATTGTCGTCATCGGGCTATCCGACAACAATGCCGGTCAGCAACCCGAATTGGAGCAGATTATCGCAGATTTCAATCCAAATCAGGTGATTTTTATTGCTCCGGGCGAAGCGATTCCGTGGGAGCAATTCCACAACAGTGTGGTATTGGTGAAAGCCAACCGCGACCGCTTGTTCGAGCTGGAAGTCAATAAAGGAAAGGAATTAACGCATCGTACCGTAGTGGAAATTCACCTCAGCGCGATCCGTCACAACCTGGCCTATTTCAAAAAGCATTTGCGTACCGGAACGAAGATTCTCTGCATGGTCAAGGCTTCTTCCTACGGCTCCGGCGCTGAACGCGTGGCGGCTTTTCTCCAGCAGGAAAATGTCGATTATTTCGGTGTTGCTTTCGCCGATGAAGGTGTGGCGCTCCGCGAAGCAGGCATTATCAAACCGATCGTGGTGATGAATCCCGATCCGGAACATACGAGCCTGATCACGCGTTACGAGCTGGAACCGGCCATTTATTCCTTCGGTCAGCTCGATCATTTTGTCACCGGGCTCATCCACGAAGGCAAAACGGGTTATCCTGTGCATTTGAAATTCGACACCGGCATGCACCGCCTCGGGTTTTCGCCTTCGGAAAAGGAACAGGTGCTACAAGCCGTTTTATCGCAGCCGGAAATCCGCATTCAAGGCGTTTATTCGCACCTCGCCGACGCAGATAATCCGGAAAACAGCTTCACACAGCAGCAGATCGCAGCTTTCAACGAGCTGAAAGACTTTTTCGATACACACCTCGAATATCCGTACCTCGCTCATCTGGTGAATTCGGAAGGCGCGCTGCATTATCCGGATGCGCAATTCGATATGGTGCGCCTCGGCATCGTACTTTACGGTTATGCGGGTGCTTCGATCGTTGCAGAAATGCTGCCGGCCGTGCGCTGGAAAAGTGCCGTTTCGCAGGTGAAACCTGTTCCAAAAGGCGATTGCATTGGCTACGGCTGCTCGTATATTGCCGAAAACGACATGACGATCGCTATCGTTCCTGTGGGTTACGCCGATGGTTTCCGCAGAAGCCTGAGTAATGGAAAAGGCCGCGTGTTCATTCATGGAAAAGCCTGCGCTGTTGTGGGCCGTGTGTGCATGGATATGATCATGGTGGATGTGACGGGCTTAGCTGTAAACGAAAACGATCCGGTAGAGATCATCGGACAGCACCAGACCATGGAAGCTTTCGCCACGTCGATGGAAACGATTCCGTATGAAGTGATGACGAGCCTGTCGAAGCGGATGCACCGTGTCTATGTAGAGGATTGATTAGACGACAAGACTTCAGGACCTGCCTGCCGGCAGGCAAGGTATTAAGATTTCAGGACCGACCGAAGACCGAGGACGGGAGACCGGCAGACCAATCAGAAACCCATCAACTCAGAAACTCATCAATTGAAATTCCGTTAATTGTGTATTTTTACCGCATGAAAAACGAACCTCGTAAAGGCGACGAACCCGAAACATACAACGGTGTAACGCTGGGAGCACTGCTGATTCTCGTAGGATTGGCGTGGTTTACCTTCCCTTTCGTTTTCAGCGGTCGCGCGATGATCTATCCCTGGATTGTTTGCCTGGTCGGTATCATTACACTCGTTCGTCACAATCGCAAACGATAGTTTCCTGACGTCAGGTTTTCAGGACCTGCCTGCCGGCAGGCAAGGTATTAAGACTTCAGGACTGGGCGACCGGAGACTGAAACCAAATCAGCAACTCCTAACTCATCAACTCTTAACTACGAAGTCTTCACACGCTTCACCAACAGATACGCCTGAATCGCCAGGAAACAGAAAAACAGCGCCATAAAATGGATACTCATCCCGCGGAAATGGTCGGATAACTGGAACCGCGCTACGAGAATAAAGGTCATAGCTGACAGCATCTGAACAGTGGTAGCAATCAGGAAGCGCTGTACATTCACCTGCGGATCTTTAGGCGGCTTCAGGGATGTAATGAGCGAGCTCAACACGAAAATGGCCCACACGAGCGCGATCGAAAGGATGGAATACTTGGAAAACCACTGTGAAAAAGCCAGGGCGAGCACACCTAAATAGATTCCTGAAATGCCGGTAAAAGCGAAAAACTGCTGTCTGAAACTGTTCATTTAATTGTCTTTGGACATATTGATGACTTCCCTGATCATAAGGTACAAGGCCGCCGCCACACCGAACAAAGATAAGCAGATTGTCCAGGCCTGACCGCCCGGGTTATATTTCCTGTCGAGAAAAGTGCCCAGCCAGGCAAATCCACCAATGGCAACGCCCATCTGGATCGCCATCGAGCTGTATTTACCATAATTGCTCAGCGATTTTTTCGGTTTCGAATCGTTTGGGTTTTCCGATGAATCGGGATCGGGATGCTGCTCTTCCATGATGTATGCTTTATTACAAGATACAATCTTTTTTGGATTTTAAGATCTACCTGTCGGCAGACAGGCTTCAGGACTTTTAACCGCAGAGGACGCAAGAACAATCCAACATTAAGCCTTAAAAATCCGCGAAGCGTCCGCTGTGGTGGAAATCATCGTCTTAATGTCCTGATGTCTTGAGGTCATCCGGAAATCAATAGTATTCTTCGAAGAATAGGTCGTATTCCGCAACTTTTTCGGTCTGGAAGAGCGTTTTCATGTTCTCGAAGGAAATGTAGATGATCTTTGCTTTTTGCAGATCGAGCAGGTGCTTGCGCGTTTTCTTGAACGTGGACACGTATTTGGCAGCATCCATTTCGTTCTTGAATTCTTTCACCACGATCACGCTTCCCTTACCCAGGATTTTGGAGCTGGTGTTGAGCTTATCACGGCCGAAGAATTCGCGGTTGAACTCGGTCACTTTGTCTTTCGCTGTGCTGGAAGCTTCTGATTCCGACAGGAAAATGATCACGTGCATCGGAACGCCGTCTTCGAATTTGTAAATGGATTTATTCGTGAAATCAGCCGGCTCGTTGGCAGAGTAGCCGTTCAGAATGATGTTTTTCATCTCCGTCGCTCTTGCTGCTTCAGGTGTTCCCGGGTATTCCGCAATCAGGGAATCCAGCGTTGGGAGCAGTGTGGTTTTATCCTCATTCAGCTTGGCTTGTGAACGGGCTTTCAGCAAATAATATTTGGAACGAAACTGGTTGTCTTTCTGCTCGGTGATCACCTGGTTGGCTTTGAGCAATACCGGGTAATGCAATCCGCGCTCGAAACGATCGAGGTCGGTCAGGTATTCCTGCTCAGCCAGCTTTTCCCGCTCTTTTTTCTTGATGAAATAATCCGGATCGCGCAAATAACCCGCATAATCGGACGTCGGATAGTTGGTCAGGATATAATCCTTCTGTCGCAGCGCCGTTGTATGGCTTTGGTCGTAGAGACGATAGATCTGGTAAGACGCCAACAGCTTGTATTCGCTTTCGAAAGGTTTGTCGAGAATGGTCTGGAATTGCGTTTCAGCGAGTGTTTTCTCATGCAGCTGATCCTGGTAGATCCGCCCCGCGTCGTAGTAAGCCGACATCATACGCTCGCGTGAGCCTTGCAACGTGGAATCGTTGAGCGGAAGTTTGGCCAGCAGCATTTCAGGCGTCAGAGAATCCACAGACGGTTCCTCTATGGCCGTTTGCTGGTCCACTGAATCGGCATCCGGATCTTTGAAGGACGCAAAAACAATTTTTTCGCTGCGGCGCCAATCGTCTTCGTTCTCGCGTTGTCCCCACTGGCGTTTGAACTCATCGAATCCTTCGTTTCGGGCCTTTTCGTTGTTCCAGTACCATTTGCCGCCGCTGCCCGGATTGTTCTTTTCCGCCATCGCCCGCAGTTCACGGGCACGGTCAGCTTCGAGTCTTTTGCGCTGCTCGTCTTCTTCTTTCATCTTCTTGACGAGCTTTTCGGCAAATACACGACGATCGTCTTCGCTCATGGAAGCAATGCGCTGTACGCTGTCTTCGTAATGCGCCGTTTCAATGGCCACCACAAGGTCCTGCAGCTTGGCAGCTTTGTTGCGCACGCCCTCCGCATTCGGATAATCTTCCGGGATCACGTTCGCGCAGCTGTCGTAGTATTTCTGGGCGCGGACATAGTCTTTTTTGTTGAAGTAGAGATCGCCCAGCTTTTCAAACGACATGCCTTTCTGACGCGGATTGCTCAGGGAATACAGGGCCGAGCTGGTATAATGCCCGATAGCCTGCGGCTCGTTGCCTTCCTGCTGGGAAATCAGCGCCAGTGTGTAATAAATCTGATCGCGGAATTCACGGTTCTTTTCGTCGCGGAGCATTTTCTGTAAATCCTGCTTCACTTTGGTGCCGCCGTTGAGGGCGCGTTTCAACCGGGCATTGAAGTTCATTTCGTAGCCACCGTTGTATTTAAGCGCTTTGTCGTAATGAGCAGCTGCCTCTCCCGGGTTGCCGGTTGTTTCGTAAAGCTGTCCCAGGATGAAGTGGATGCGGGCTTTATCAGCTGATTTTTTAGCGAATTCGAGCGATGCTTCGAGTGCCTTAATCTCGCCGTCCTTGTCGCCTTTTTTCTCGGCCAGCTGAGCGCGTGTCAATTCCAGCTCGAAACGCAGTTTTTTCGGGAAAGCCGGTGGCTCTTCGTCGTCTTTCGACGATTTGGATTTCGACTTGGATTTGGACTTGCTTTTTGATTTCGATTTGCTGTTGGAAGCTTCAACGGCCTTATCGAGGTGATCGAGGCTGAAGTTCGCTTCGGTAAAATTCTCCTGCTCGATGAAGGTTTTAGCTTTCCAGATTTCGGCCGTATAAGTCGACGGATCGTTGGAGAAAAAGCGCTGTACGTATTCGAAATTTTTCTGGGCCAGCTCGTAATCGCGGCGATAGTAATTCGCAATCCCGATCGTGATCCAGTTCTCATCGATCCAGCGGTTGTGCTCTTCTTTTTTCTTGGAAGGCTTGTCGGTTCCCGGCATAGCGTGACGCTGGATCACCTTCGTACACTTGGCAATTGCCGTATCGATCGGTGCGTACAGGGCCACTACCTCTTCCTCGGTTGGAAGCGGGCGAATGGTCAGGACGTTGTAATAATCTTCTTTGAGACCAGATCTGTAGGTATTGAGCGCGTCGCGGAGCAGGTCGTTGGCGTTGAAATACCCGTTGTAATGAGCTGTTGTGCCGTGGTAGGTACGTGAAAGCAGCGTATTGCGCTCCGTGGAACAGGCGGCAATTACAAATACAAGGAACAATGCGACAAAGGCAAGTTGTTTTTTCTGCATGGGTATGATCAATCCGAATATTTACGCGTATGTGTATAACTGCGAATTGACAAATATATTGTTTTTCAGTTGTAGAGTTGATGGGTTGGTGAGTTAATGAGTTGACGGGTTGGTGAGTTGGTGAGTTGGTGAGTTGGTGAGTTGGTGAGTTGGTGAGTTGGTGTTTAATGATAACAAACTCTAAAACTCTAAAACTCTAAAACTCTAAAACTCTAAAACTCTAAAACTCTAAAACTAATTATCCTTTCGTCTGAAATCGCGGTTATTGATAAAAACCCAGCGCAACGTAAATTGCTCCGATATTCTAGAAGATAACCGAAGAAATGGACTTCAGCGAATAACGCTCCAACGATAAGGACAATGCCCGTATCGGATTTTAGCAGAAAAAAGAACCACTTCTCCTTTTTCGTTGATAAAAGAGCAGTTCTTTACCGGGACTTCGTTTCTCACTTCCTTGAAATCACTATAAACTGATTTCGAAAACCCTCGACCGTCAGATAATTTAAGAGTGTATAAAGCTGCGGAGACAGGTGCCATGTTTGTCTTCAATGTCTCCTTAAGTTTACCCGAATCATCAAAGTTCCCTCTATATTCTGCATAGAACAATTGTAGCTGTTCTGCCGACTCATTTACATATATATAAGCCATTTCTCTTTCATGATGCCAAGTCCAAAGAACTTTCTTATCTGCAACCCCTATTCGTGATACGATGGTATGCCAGATCATCGATTCTCCACCTGAATTATAAGGCCCCTTATCCCATGTGATTGTTGTGTTAGGAGAACCAGAGATTCCAAGATTCGGAGTTCCTAATGAAACTCCACCTCCTCCTATTGCCCCCGCCGAAACAAATAAAAAAGAACCGTCATTCAACATACGGATCTCCTGCAACGACTGCACATCCAACCCCTCGACCAAGTCATCATTTATGATTTTCTTAAGCTGGAATTTGTCCCATATAGCCGGATCTGCCATTTTATCGGCTTTCAATAAGATGGAGTCTTCCAATTTTACCTGACCAAATTCCATTTTAGCAGTATAATAGCCGGACATATTGTGAGATCGATCATTAAAACACAACCCTCCAAGCAACACTTTATCATTATTGATCTTACACAATCGAAAACTCCCTAATTGATAGGATTGGCTCTGACTTATAAGCTCCTCTTTTTCCAAAGTGGTTGGAGTTAAAACCAATACCTGAGGCGGTCTCTCCGAGAATCCGGTTATGGTATTGAATTTTCTTCCTTCGAAAATTGCTATTATTTCATCTCGGTCGTTAACGACAATACTAGCACATTTATAATTAACCTTGCTTTCTAGTGCAAACTGATGTTCATACGATTCTCTTGAAATCAGATTCGTTACAGAGATAAAAATAGGATCATCCCTTTTTTCATTTTTAGGATTTCCAATAACAATTATGTGATGATCTATATGCTTGATCTGAAGATGATATGCACTTTGCTTTTCCACTAGAGGAAGCGAATCAACCAACTTACAATCAGAATCATATCGATTCAACTGAATCACTGGATTTTTCTTTTCTAGAACGGAAACAGAATACAATACATTGTTTTCTATGAACCATTCTATGTGTCCATAGAACTCACGCTTTTCGAACTCCTTAAGAAATTTCAGTGTATCATAATCAAAAACAACAATCCCACCTGTGGTTACATCAGAAGCCGATGAAATAAACAAGCTTTTTTGATCAACTTCACCAACATATTTTTTTAGAGCCAAATCCTCATGGTCAACAAAGTTCTGTGAAAGGCATGTATTAGTTATCAACAAAATGAAGACCGTAAGAATGTTAATGTTCATTTCCTATTATTTGGCGATAAAAATATACAAAGATTGCTAATCGAACCCAACTCACATTTACGCACTTCCCAACTAATTATTATCCTTCCTCCTGAAATCCCGGTTATTGATGAACACCCACCGCAGTGACGCATAGAAGGTGTTGACATTCCGGAAGCCTTCGTGGGGTGGCATGAGGTGAACACCGAGCTGGAAATGAGCCTGCAAAAGCTTGTAGCCGACGTTCGGGGAGAATGCAAAACGGTTGTAGGTGTAGTCGGTTCGCCACGAAATGCGCCCGCCGTATGTTAGGTTCAGTCGACCGATCTTGAACCAGTAGCCGAGCTGGGCGCCCATTACTTTTTGCTTGAAATTGTAATCGAACTGCAGACTGGCGGCATGTGTTTGCGGCTTCACCAGTTTCAGCTGCTGCCATTGGCGCTCCACACCAAAATTGAAGTTGAGGTATTTGCCCTGCTCTAAGCCAACATAAGGACCGGTTTTGACCACATACAACTTGCTTTCGTAAAGTCGGCCTTTTTTGAAGAGCTGAGCATTTGCCAGAATCGGAAAGGAAATAAGAACGGAAACTAACAAAATTTGTCGGCAAATATCCTCCCCCTTAGTCCCCCTCCAAAGGGGGAGATAGTTCCGGTTATTTATCTCCATATTTCTCATGAATCTCTACGATCTGTTTGGCGTCATTGGCATCGATTCCCAGGCTGTCGGCCACTTCTTTGGCGCGAAGCACCTGTTCCACCGTTAAGCCGGTACTGTCTGCTTCAGGCTTTAACGCGTTTTGGATGAAAATGGTACTTTCCGAAAGCGCTGGAACGGTTTTTAATGAAATATCGCGTACAGGCTCGTAGAGCAACGACGATTCTTTTTTCTCCTGCGGGAAGAAATCGCCTTTCTCATCGTAGGATTCGATCAAGACCAGCAATACGCTCAGGATGTAGAGCATTTTCAGCGTCGCGAAGATGATGCCGAAGACTTTGTTCACGGGACTCAGATTCACCACTTTCACCATCTTTTCGACCACTTTTCCGCCGAAATAGATCATGGCACCTACGCCCAGAAAGGTAATCGTGAAGGCCACAACCGGCAGGTAAGGCGAATCCCACGAAAACGTGTCTTTGAGCCACAGGGCAACAAAATCAGAGAAATGAATGCCGACGTAAATTCCCACCAGCAGCGCCAGCAGGGTAAACAGCTCAATGATAAAACCGTGCTTGAATCCTTTGTAAGCCGCATAGCCAAGCGGAACAAGGATCAGGATGTCGAGGAAATTCATGGAGGAAAATTACGTAACAATCCCGCTGTCCGGCTTTCACGCACGCTGGCTTTTGCACGTCGGGTTGTTAATCACCCGTGCAAAAAGACAGTAGACCGAAAGACGGAGGACGGAAGACCGATCAGCCTCTTCTCCGCTCGAGCAGGATCATCATCATGAGCGAAAGCATAATGCGCTCGTCATCGCCGGCCTGGAATTCATCGAGCTTATCGAGCTTGAACGAACGTCCGAAAAAGGAAGGAGATTTGGACAAACGCGCCACTTTCTGGCCATCATTGTTGCTTACCGCATATTTCGGATTGCACAGGTAGCCCGTGAAAATGCCCACGATCGGAATTTCGTTCAGCAAAACATCGCCGACTTTTGCCCAGGGGTTTTCCTCCTGAATGCTGTAGCTGGAAACATTGTCGTTGCGGAAAATGTTGTAGCTGGCTTTCCACAACGATCGCATGCCTTTTCTTCCCATTCTTCCGATCAGGTTTCCATCGGCGTCGGTAAAGGAATAGCTCGCGTTGAAATCGATGATACGGTCGGCATCGATCTTGTTCATCAGGGTCGATTTCGATTCGTTGGTATAGACCATGATGGCTTCTTTGAAGCGGAACATTTTCTGACGCACGTACGCCACTGTCTGGCCGTTCGCATCCGTAGCCACAAAATCGTTGGCCAGTGTCCCGATCCGGAACTTAAAAGTGATGGGATAAGCGAATTCCTTGTAATTCTGAGGCGTGATCACCTGCTCGTCCAGTAGTGTCGTTGTTTCCATGAGTTCGATTTTCAGTCCCCAATATCCGAAATATTTCAGGACCGGCAGCAGAACGATTCAACAATCGTTATTGGGACGTGTCAGCACGACGCAACCGCACCAGGCAATTCTCCGGATACATTGTAAAGGCAAATACTTCTTTAACGTCTTCCTTCGGCACGGCCAGCTCCAGGTCGAAATGACGGCAGATCATGGAAACGGTGAGCAGCAGCTCGTTCATGGCGAGTGTTTTGCCCGGACAAAAGCGCGGACCGCCGCCAAAAGCGCGCATTACTTCCGGCGAATGAACAGGACAGCCGTTACTGATCCAGCGCTCGGGCTGGAAACGGTCGGCGTTCGTGAAATGCTGTTCCTGTGTCTGCGGCACTTTGTTCTGCAACATGACGGTCGTTCCTTTTGTGATCTGCAAATCGTGAATCGTCACATCCTGAAGCGCCTGCATGTATAAATTCGGCGTAACCGGTTTTAACCGCATGGCTTCCTGTACCACGGCTTCGGTCCACTTGAGCTGTTTGAGCGTTTCGTAGCTGACGGCCATATCGGTTTCCGGGTAAACGGCTTGCGCTTCTTCACGGATTTTCTGGATGTATTCGGGATGAGTAGCGAGGAAATACAAGGTCCAGGAAAGGGAGTTGGAAGTCGTGTCCTCGCCGGCCAGCAGCATGGTGAAGACATTTCCGAACACTTCCTTATCGGTAAAACCGGGGTTGCGTTCCTGCTCGATCAGCAAGGCTTCCAAGAAGTTGGCAGGCGATGCTTTGCGGGAAGGATCTTCGGCGAGACGCTTGCGGCCCTCGGCAATAAACCCGTGAACGCTTTCCCGGATATGCTGCAACGCGAGGTTGAGCTCTTTGTCTTTGGCACGCGGAAAGTAGCGCCACACGGGAAGCGGGGCCGTAATGCGGCTGTTGATCATCGGGAAGATCTTTTCCAGGTGTCGCTGAATGACGTCTTCTCCCTGTTCGAGCGTATTCATGCGGTAGCCAAAAGCAATCGCGGTGGTAATATCGACCGTATAACGCATCATTTCCTGCTGAACATCGACGATGGAACCGGTATCGGCCGCGGTGTTCCATTTTCGCAATAAGCGTCCGGCTATTTCGGTCAGCGTGGGAAAGAACTGCTGTACATTCCGGGCATTGAGGGCTTCGGAAGTCAGCGCACGGTGGGTTTTCCACTGTTCGCCTTCGGCATTGAACACGCCGGTAATTCCCATTTCTTCCATGATCACGCTGATCTTCGAAAAGCGGCGAAAATGATCGGGGCGTTGTTTCAGGATCTCGTGATTCAATGTGGCATTCGCAGAAACAATGAAGTGTTTGGTGACCAGCCGGATGCGAAACAGGTCGCCACATTCAGCCACCCAGTTTTCGAGCACACGGTGTTTGTCAACGGCTTTGAATTGCTGCATGTTTCCCCACAAAAAATGGCCTTTTGGCGACGGAAGCGTGCGCATGGTTTTGAATTCAGACATCTGAAAAGTGGTTTAAAAAAGCCGTTACACGGTGATGCAACGGCTGGTAAATCTTATGCGATATTGGTAAACACCTGCTGAATATCGTCGTCGTCTTCGATCTTGTCGAGCATTTTCTCGATATCAGTCAGCTGTTCTTCGGTAAATTCCACCGGGTTGGTCGGGATGCGCTGCAGGTTCGACTTCAGCACGGTGAGACTCAGGTCTTCGATTGCTTTCGCCAATGTCCCGAACGATGTGTAGTCGCCGTAAACGAAAATGCGGTCATCCGTCACATCAATTTCCTCGCAGCCTGCATCAATGAGTTCGAGCTCCAGTTCTTCTGCGTCCAGTCCATCGGTTTTTTCGATCTCGAACACGCTTTTGCGGTTGAACATGAATTCGAGCTGACCATTCGGTACTACGCCGCCGCCAGCTTTGTTGAAGTAGGATTTCACGTTCGCAACCGTACGCGTTGGGTTATCGGTAGCACATTCCACGTAAACGAGTACGCCGTGCGGACCCTTCCCTTCGTAATCAACCTGCGTGAAGTTGGCCACATCTTTCTGAGCTGCGCGTTTGATCGCTGCCTCGATGTTGTCCTTCGGCATGTTTTCCGCTTTCGCGTTCTGAATAGCTGTGCGCAGCTTGGCATTGGTCGTCGGGTCGTCGCCACCTTCTTTGGCCGCCATGGTGATGGCTTTGCCCAGTTTCGGAAACAATTTCGACATTTTGTCCCAACGCTTTTCTTTTGCTGCTCTGCGGTATTCAAACGCTCTTCCCATAGGTCTTTTTTTGGCAAAAATATTGTTTTCAGTGATATATACGCTATCAGAAGGCAGGTAAATAAAATCCAATTGTAGTGTTATTGTTTCACCACAAAAGGCACAAAAGACATGTGACATACTTACGTGGTTTAAAGCGTTCCCGACGCTCCGGTCGGGACCTACACAAAAGGCTTGTGTCGATAAAATAGTCTTATTTAGGATGCATTCGTTTTCTAAATCTCAGTAAAAACGGATTGTTTTCAGAGTCTAACTTTTGTGTAATCCCGATGCAATCGGGATGCTTCGAATCACACACAGTGCATCCAAATAAAGCTTTTGTGCCTTTTGTGGTGAAAATAGCTTATACCCGAAGTAGCATTTACCCGGTATTTTTACGATTTTGCAGATTATGAACTGCCGCATAACGGTCATTGCTTTCTTCTGCTGGTTGTGCGCCACGAGCGTTTACGGCCAGGCTGCCGATTCGTTACCCAAACGGAAGTTCCCAGCTACGGGCGCGCTGGTGGCTTATTATCTCTGGGAAGAAGACAGCAACGGCATCATCGCCGGGAAGAAGCCCGATCAGCCATTCCTGCAAAATTACTACGTGCTCAAACCAACCGATAACGACCCGAAAAAACCGGCTTCGCTGTTACAGATCCAGAAAGCGATCGACTTTTTCGCCAACGATCCGGGTCATTTGAAAGCTGAAAAGCACTACCTCGAGGATTCGGCCAAACAGATCCAGAAAATCCGCTTTCCACTGGTTAAATCCGAAGCACTGAAAGCCGGCAGCGTGATCTTCCGCCTGAAAAACGGCCGGTGGGAAAGCCTCGAACGCCACAAAGTTCTTTATTTCACTATCGATACAACCGGTCAAACGCGCTACTCCCATTCATCGGATTCGCTCATCGTCTTTGCGACCGACACCCGCCGCATCGCCCGTTCGCATTACGTTGTGTACAATTACCTGCGTCCTGATGGCTATGTGGGAACACAACGGGTGGAAAATTACGACGGCGAAGACGTGACCGCTCAATTAACAGCCGAACCGGCTGAGCCTGTGCGCATGCTGGTGTTTGTGAACGGCTATCGCGGCCCAAAGAAAAACGACGATCCAACCGACGGTGTTTTAAAACAGAAAGACCGCTACGGCTATTGGTACAAGCTGGACAACCAATTCATCGACCGCCTGAAACCGGCCGTGAGCTGGTACGCCGACGGCAGTATGCCGATCGCCACGTCGAATCATCGCACCAAGCTGGGATTTGCCTGGAGCTACCTGCGGACAAGGCTCACGTTCCGCAAGAAAAAAAGCAAGCGAATTTTAGCTAAGCTGAACACGGAAAGCAATCCCGAAGGCTTCAACGAACGGCGTGAAAAAGGCAAGCTCGCCGGTCTGGCTTTCCTGGCCGCTCGCTGCAACCAACCTCAGTGCGATCAGGTCAAAGACACCATCGACATCGTTTGTCACAGCATGGGCTACGCCTACTCGCTTGGCTTCATCGACGTTATCCGCGACAAAGTGGTTTTCGGGAATATTTACATTATTGCTCCGGAAAACGCCTGCTACGAAGGCACCGACTGGTCACAATTTCAGCAGGTCTGGCAATACGGCAGCAATCTCGACCAGGAAGATCCCGATCCTGTGAGACAACAGGATGGTATCGCACCTCAATGCGCCGTCAAAGGACTCGACGCCATGCCAGCGGCTACCTGTGGACGGGCGTTTATCCCCAAAGACTGGCCCAACAAGAATTTCATAGACAGCCACATGGTTTACAGCTACGACTGGATCTTTGAGTGTATTAAGGAAGGGGAAGCGGGCTTTGTTCGTAGATGATTTTTCACCACATAGACACATAGAGCACATAGAGTCTCCCTGTCCTCAGTCTCCAGTCTTGATGTCCTAATATCCTGAAGTCCTAATGTCTAGTGTCTAGCTTCCGGTAATCAGCTTGAGAATGTCATTTCCGTTAGCGTAGAGCAAGAGTCCGATCAGCAGGAAGAAGCCGATGTATTGGGCAACTTCGAGTACACGTTGGGCCGGTTCGCGACCGGTGATGATCTCGTAGAGGAGGAACATGACGTGTCCGCCGTCGAGTGCCGGGATCGGAAGAATGTTCATGAAGGCCAGGGCGATCGAAATGAACGCCGTGAGCGCCCAGAATGCCTGCCAGTCCCACGTGGTCGGAAACAGCTTACCAATGGACGTAAAACCACCTACGGAAGAAGCTCCTTTTTTCGTGAAAACGTATTTGAACTGCGCCACGTTCATGTAAAGCGTGCGGCAACCTTTGCTAATTCCGGCGCCAAAGCTTTCGCCAAAGCCGTAATCGACATGGTAAATAGCATTGGTATCGGTTGTGAGGCTGGTTTTAGGAATAAAGCCCAATACGCCGCTCTTGTTGATTTTTGCCGAAAGCTTGAGTGTATCGCTACCGCGCAGCACTTCGAAATCGGTTTTCTTGCCGCGCTGGGCGTATAACAAGGAAACAAATTCATCGTGGAAAATGAAATCTTTTCCATTGACGGAAAGAATTTTATCGCCCTTTTTCAACTTCATATATGCAGCCGTGCTTTTTGGATGAACGCTATCGATATGGTCTACAAATCTGCGGAAACCGAAGGCCATCTCGGCATCGTTGTAGAACATCTGGTAGCCGATATCTTCCGGCAGCGTGATATTCTGCATCGAGCCATCCTGGTGTTGTACCTTGAAATGACGTTTGTTGAAGATCATGATCTCGGCGCTGAGCTTGTCGAGCTGGGTCACTTTTTCGCCATCCATTTCGAGGATCTTGTCGCCCGATCGGAAACCAAACTGCTCCATGTACGGGTGAACCGCTACGCCATTCTGTAACTTGGTATGGTCAACTCTTTCTTCGCCCCACACAGCCAGGATCATGATGTAGAGCGCAAAACCAACGATTACGTTGACCACTACACCGCCGATCATGACGATCAGTCGCTGCCACGCCGGCTTGGAACGGAATTCATCCGGTTTGGCCGGTTGCGCCATCTGGTCTTTGTCCATAGATTCGTCCACCATCCCGGCGATCTTCACATAACCACCCAAAGGCAGCCAGCCGATTCCCCATTCGGTTTGACCGATTTTCTTCTTGAAGAGCGAGAAATACGGGTTGAAGAAGAGGTAAAATTTCTCCACACGGATCTTGAACCAGCGTGCCGGGAGGAAATGACCGAATTCGTGTAAGACGATGAGTATTGACAGGGAAAGAATGAGCTGAGCAGCGCGGATCCAGAAATCCATAGACGTTTTTAAATGTGTAAGATGCAAATATAATTATTTGCCGTCTCAAGATACGTTTTGGTTATGGTTGCACGTTTTTCGTTGAATACCCGTGGTGCTCAAAGTATTCCAGCACGGCTTCCTTCATCAATGCCTGCTGTTCGGCGTCGGCGAGTGGTGGCAACTCCTTTATCAGGGTGAAATGCGGCCAGTTATCGGCGTCATTGCCCTCGAATTTATAATAACCGTATGGTTCGAGCACGGTACAAACAGCCACGTGCATCAGATCGGTTTTTTCCTGTTTCTTGAATTTCCGGTATCCCTGGCCCAGCTCTTCCACGCCGATCAGGAACAGGATCACCTGCAGATCAATGTCCGGACCAAAATCCACTGTCAGCGCTTTAATCAGTGCCTGGTAACGTAATTCCAATGCGTAATCCATGCGGCAAAGTTAACAGTTTCCTTTCATTAGTCGCCCAGTTGGTCGGTCTTCAGTCCTCAGTCTTTCAGTCGTTGATTGAAATACGACCGGAGACTGAGGATTGGAGACCGAAGACTACCGGGTAAACATTTTTGGCTTACTTTTAGCTAAGAGAAATCACATTTTAAATCATACACATGAAAAAGATTCACTTATTGATCCTGCTGCTCGGACTTTCCCTGCCGGCTTTTGCGCAAATGAAGCAGGGGGCTGTTACGTACACCATGGAATTTTCATCCGACAATCCGGATATGGCCATGGGCATTTCCATGCTCAACGGCTCTAAAATGATCACGTACTTTATGCCTGGCAAAACGCGTTCGGAGGTAAGTATGGGAACATTCGGAACGAACACGACCATCAGCGACGAGAAAGCGAAGAAAACCCTTATGCTCATGGATATGATGGGCTCAAAGCAAGCTGTGGAGACGAAAATCGAGGATAAAAAAGAAGATCCTGAACAACCGAAGATCGAAGTAGAAACGACGACCGAAACGAAAGAGATCATGGGCTACACCTGTACGAAATGCATCCTGAAGATGGAAGACGGAACAAGCATGACGGCCTGGTGTACAAAAGAAATCGTTGTTTCAACCAGCGGTCAAAGCTATTACAGTTCCGAAATGCCGGGCTTTCCAATGGAATTTGAGATCAATCAGTCTGAAATGGTGATCAAGTTCACGGTAACAGCGATCGACAAGTCGAAGCCGAGCAAAAAACTGTTCTCCATGAAAGTTCCGGAAGGCTACACCATGGTGTCCGAAGAAGAATTGAAAGCGATGGAGCAATAATCTGAACCGTCTTTAACAACAAAATCCCGGTCCGAAGTTATCGAACCGGGATTTTTTATTGATGACTATCTCAAAACCATCGTGACGTCTTGCCGTCCTAAAGTCTTGAAATCCTTAAATCTGCTTCACTTTGATAAAACGCTTCGTAAACGTTCCGGAAGGCTTGCTTACCGTTACGAGGTATTCGCCTGAAGCCAGTCCGTCGAGCTCGAGTGGAATGTCGTGTGAGCCCGGTGTAAACGATTTCGAGCACACCTCTTTCACCAGTCGGTTGAACAGATCGCGTACCTGGATGGTCACTTGCTCGTCCTTCGTCAGGATGCGCAGCGTTGTCTGCTCGGCACACGGGTTCGGGAAGATCAGAATGTCTGCTTCAGCCAGCTGCTGTTCGTTGACACCAACTGTACAGGCGCCCAGCACCGGCATAAAGCTCACCGTATGCTCGAACATCGCCTGGATATCGGTTGGATCGGCTTCGAACCAGTCTTTCAGGATGGATGCATACACATCGCGGAAATCGATTTGCATCGGGATTCCCATCTGGTCCACGACCTGATCTTCGATCACCGGGTTCGGACCAATGATCTGCGAATCGATACACGCACCGAAGAGGAATAATGGTGCAGCATCGCCGTGGTCGGTACCATGACTGGCGTTGGAAGCTACCTGGCGACCAAATTCGGAGAAAGTCATTCCGGCTACACGGGTTTCGAGTCCGAGCAAGCCCAGATCGTCCTGGAAAGCTTCCACTGCGTCGGAAATCATTTTCAGCAAGTTGGCATGCGCACCTGTTGTCGGGGCGCCGTTAACGACCTGCGCATCGTGGGTATCGAAACCGTTGACATTGAGAATGTACACTTTCGTTTTCAAACCGCCGGAGATCATCTGAGCTACGTAACGCAGCTGTACAGCCAGCGGATTGTTGGCATCGTACATTGTCGACAAGGTATTCCCGGCATTGGCAGCCGCGTAAACGGCATCACCGTAATCGTTCGACTGAGCGATCACGGTGGCAAGGTATTCCATGTGCGCACCGTAGTACGTTCCGTCGTTGAGCTGTGCTGTTTCCGTGAGGTTGAACGACTCGAACGGGTTGGTAACCGTGTGCGAGAAATTCGCCATCAATCCCTGGCAGGTCGAAGATACCTCGTAGCCCATGCTGATCGCAAACGGATCTGGATAGGACTCATTCGGATAATCGTCCGGGAAGTTCGGATAGTTCTGATCGAAATTTCTTCCCAGCCAGCCTGTAGTTCCGGTCGGCGACAACAAACCGGTCGACCAGATATCCATCGAACGGAAATGCGAACGGTTCTGTTCCGGATAGCCGACATTCTGGATAATGGACAGCTTGCCATCGTTGAACAGGTTGGCCATCCCTTGCATGGACGGGTGAAACGCATTCGTTGGGTTGATGTTGATCAGCTGGTTTTCCGGGATCAGGATATTCTGACGCTGGATCACGAGGTTATCGTACTGATCGAGCGGAAACAGGGTACTGAGACCATCGTTTCCACCATTGAGACGAATGATGACCAGCACGCGGTCTTCCGCATTGCGTGACGTTTTGAATAATTCCTTGGAAATGGCGCCGAAGTTGAATTCCTTCAGCAGTAAAGGCATACCAAACGATGTAAGGGCTGCCGATTGTATAAAGCTTCTTCTTTTCATAGATTCTGTGTTGAAGGCCGGCAGCCTTAAATGGTTTGAACTTCGGGCATCTGGAACAAACGGTAGAGAGTCAGCTCTACCCGCAGTTTCACCGGATCGCTATAGGTTGTATTCCCCGGATTGGATGTGTACTCATTGTACTGAACGGTCCATTCGAAATCCGGAAGACCATTGGTGAGAATGAACTTAAGCGTGATCTTCTGCGCCACCGGCAGTCCTTTCGGACAGAACACTTCTACCATGTCGTCGATTACCTGCTGGGCATCAGCCGGCAAGGAGAGGTTGTCGAGGAAGTTCAGCGCATTCAGCTTGAAGTAATTGCCGTTCACCTGCAAACCTGGTGTTACCGTAAGGAAAGCCGAGAGGTCGAACCGCAGCTTGATGTAGCTCGAATTGGCCCAGAGGCGCGAGAATGACGGCGCCTGGTAGTAAGCGGTCCAGCCACCTACGCTCGGCGGACGGTAGTATTCCATTCCCAGCGTTGAAAGCATATAATAAGCATTCAGGTAAATGCCGTAATTGGTATTGAGGTCGAAATTCGGAACCGAACCCGTTGCATTGAGCATGGAGAAGAAATACTCCATCGGGTTTTTGATGATCGCTCCGCGAACGGCAACATCGTAAAAATGCTCGCTTTTCAGCAGTTCTTCCATCACCGGTGCGATCTGGAAATTGTTCGTTTCGAGCGTGGCGGCCATATCAACGATCACCGTATCTTCCACGTCCTGCGTGAGGTCGTAGTTCACGAACCAGCGGTAGAGCTTGCGGCAAATGAATTTCGCCATATCCGTTTGCTGGAAGATCACATCGATGTAATCGGCGTATTCCTGGTCGCCGGTATTGTTGATGACGGCATTGTTGAAGTAGCCGGAAAGCGTTTTCGATGATGTATCGTGCAACACCGGGTAGAACGTACTGGTGCAGGTCGTTTCGGTTGTACTGAACAGGTCTTCAACGATCCAGCCGGTCAGGATTTTCGCTCCTGCGGCGATATCCGCTTCGGTGTAATTGGAATAATCGCCCGGTCCCACTTGTGTTCCTTTCCCGACAGTGAACAGCTCGAGCAATTCGCGCGAGTAATTTTCGTTCGGCGAGAACGGGTTATTCGTCGTTCCGTTGAGGAAAATGAGCATGTTGACATCAATGGTCACATCCTTCACCAGCTGTTTGAAATCGCCGAGGCAATTGGCACGGTAAAGCTCGTGCAGCTTGTAAACGGCTTTCGCATCACCGGTGCCTTCCACCCCGAAATGGTTGTCCCAGAACAGGCACATTTTTTCCTGGATACTCACAGTGGGCTGGTTGAGCCGCTGCATCATCCATGCGCTGAGGGAAAAACGACGGGCGTTGTCAACGGCTCCCTGGTTCGCTGCCGGGTAAACGGAGTTGATCCATGTAGTGCCTTGCGCGGCAACGGTTTCTTCGGGAAGATACGTCAGTGGCTGTGTCGCCGCCGGCTGAGTAAGCAGCTGTGCCACCACGGCGTCCATACCGTCGGTTGCTGCTTGTCGGATTTGCTGAAAAGTCGGACCAAACATGGTTCTGCGCAACAGGTGCGCTGCCGTAGCGTTTGTCCATGCGCCTGTATAGGGTGTGAGGCTCAGGGAAACCGGCTCTTCGACATGTTCATCAGGAATTGTCATGAGTAGTTTTGTTTAATTAGCAAGGGAATATACAAAAAAAGCGAACAGAATGCCTACCCTGTTGGTTTTCATGCAGGAACTTGCGTGATTGTGAAGAAACATCAACGGGTATCAGAACCGGTTTCGAACCGCTAAATGGTTTTGAGAGTAAAACCCTCCGTATCTTTGCGTCAGCATGTCGCTGGCAGAACAACATACAGCCCTTATCAGACGGAAAGCCACAGAGCTGGGATTCTTCTTTTGCGGGATCTCCAAAGCCGATTTTCTCGAAAAGGAAGCGCGCGAGCTGGATGCCTGGCTGAAAAAAGGCTATCACGGCAAGATGGGCTATATGGAAAACCATTTCGATAAGCGTCTCGATCCGCGCCTGCTTGTGGACGATGCCAAAAGCATCGTTTCCCTGCTGCTCAATTATTATCCCGGCGATTCGCAGGCCGACCCGGAAGCACCCAAGATTTCCAAATACGCTTACGGCGAAGACTACCACCACGTGATCAAGGACAAGCTGAAGGAATTGTTTGCGTTCATCGGTGAAACGATCGGCGAAGTGGGCGGACGTGTCTTCGTGGATTCTGCACCCGTTATGGATAAGGCCTGGGCCAAACGCAGCGGCGCCGGCTGGATGGGCAAAAATACCAATCTCATTCACCCGAAACACGGCTCGTTTTTCTTCATTGCAGAGCTGATCCTCGACCTCGAGCTGGTTCCCGACGGGCCGATCAAAGATTACTGCGGCACCTGCACGCGCTGCATCGATGCCTGCCCGACTGATGCCATTATCGAACCGTATGTGGTGGATGGCTCCAAATGCATTTCTTACCTGACCATCGAGCTGAAAGATTCCTTATTGCCCGGCGAGTTCCGTTCTGCCATGGACGGCTGGATGTTTGGCTGTGATGTGTGCCAGGATGTGTGCCCGTGGAACCGCTTTTCCGTTACGCACAACGAACAACGCTTTACGCCCCATGAAAACCTGCTGCGCCTTTCCAAAAGCGACTGGCAGGACCTCTCAGAAGAAGTCTTCCGGGAACTGTTCCGTCACAGTGCGGTCAAACGCACCAAATTCGAAGGGTTAAAACGGAATATCGGTTTTTTGGACTGACTCACCACAAAGGAGCAAAGATTTATTGTCTGCTTTGTTTGTTAAGGGAGCAAAGGGAATTGTTGTAAGAATTTCAAGTATTTCCCTCCGCCGCGGCGGAAGGAGGCCAAGGGAAAGGAAATCGATTCGACCAATCTCTATTGTTTCTTTGTGGTGAAAACAATTGTGCATTCTGAATTATGCATTTTGCATTCAGAATAATCCTCCCTGCGCCCAGCCCATATTCAAGCCCAAATGGCGATAGGCTTTCTCGGTGGCTTTGCGGCCGCGCGGTGTGCGCATCAGGAAACCTTCCTGGATGAGGAACGGCTCATAGACTTCTTCCAGTGTGCCGGCATTTTCACCGATCGCCGTGGCAATAGTGGTCAATCCGACCGGGCCGCCGTTGAATTTCTCAATAATAGCTCGCAATACGCGGTTGTCCATTTCGTCGAGGCCGTATTTGTCCACGTTCAGGGCATCGAGGGCATGTTGCGTAATCGCCAGGCTGATGGTACCGTCGCCTTTCACTTCGGCGAAATCGCGCACACGGCGCAGAATGGCGTTGGCAATACGCGGTGTTCCACGACTGCGACCGGCAATTTCGAAAGCCGCGCGCTCGTCGATGGGAATTTTCAGCAGCTCGGAAGAACGTTCCACGATCATGGACAGCGTTTTGGTATCGTAGTACTCGAGTCGTGAATTGATGCCAAAGCGTGCCCGCAGTGGTGCTGTAAGCAAGCCCGAACGGGTCGTGGCGCCGATCAGTGTAAACGGATTCAACGCAATTTGTACCGTACGTGCATTCGCGCCGGTGTCGATCAGGATATCGATCACGTAATCTTCCATCGCCGAATAGAGGTACTCTTCCACAACCGGGCTTAAGCGGTGGATCTCGTCGATGAACAAGACATCGCCGGCTTCGAGGTTGGTGAGCAATCCTGCCAGATCGCCCGGTTTATCCAAAACAGGCCCGCTGGTGACTTTAAAGCCCACATTGAGCTCGTTGGCTATGATATTGGCCAAAGTCGTCTTTCCGAGTCCCGGAGGTCCATGCAATAGCACGTGATCGAGCGGTTCGCCCCGATTGGTCGCTGCGCGAACAAAGACTTCGAGGTTTTCGACTACGCCGGGCTGGCCCGCAAAATCGGAAAGGCGTTTCGGGCGCAGTACCTTGTCGTACTCCTTCTCCCCGCTCCCGGCCTCGCTCCTGTAATCGAATGATTCTTCCACGCTATAATTCTTGTGTCGTAAAAGTACGAATTTCCGGCTTTGACTTGCTATGGAGATCACACCCCTTCCCTTTGAATTCTTCCCAACAAAAAAGCCCCAACGATAACGTCGGGGCTTTGGTTGAAGTGTCTTTGCGTCTAGTGCTCCTCTTCGCCTTCTGCGAGTGCAACTGTCTGAGGAATGAAATCCTCTTCTGCACCTGGCTTGGAGTAGTCATATGGCCAGCGGTGTACTTCCGGAAGGGCACCTGGCCAGTTTCCGTGCACGTGCTCCACCGGAGTTGTCCACTCGAGCGTGTTCGAACGCCAAGGGTTCTGCACCGCTTTCGGTCCGCGGAAAATGCTGTAGAAGAAGTTGAACAGGAAGATCAGCTGTCCGAATGCCGCGATGATCGCAAACACGGTAATGATCTCGTTCAAATCCATCATCATATCGAGTGAGTTGGAATCGAATTCGTTGTAGACGGAGTAATCGTAGTAACGACGTGGTGCTCCTGCGAGTCCAACGAAGTGCATCGGGAAGAAGACACCGTAGGCACCAACGATGGTTACCCAGAAGTGTGCATAACCCAGACGCGTGTTGAGCATCTTGCCGTACATTTTCGGGAACCAGTGGTACACACCAGCAAACATTCCAAATACTGCCGACATACCCATTACGATGTGGAAGTGAGCAACCACGAAGTACGTATCGTGTACAGCGATATCGAGTGCCGAGTCGGCAAGGATGATACCTGTAACACCACCGGTGATGAAGGTTGAAACCAGACCGATAGAGAACAGCATCGCAGGTGTGTAAACGTTGGAACCTCTCCAGATCGTGGTGATGTAGTTAAATACTTTCACCGCAGAAGGAATCGCGATCAGGAGTGTCGTGAATACGAATACGCTACCAATGAACGGGTTCATACCGGTGATGAACATGTGGTGCCCCCAAACGATGAAGGAAAGGAATCCGATCGCGAGGATGGAACCGATCATCGCACGGTAACCGAAGATCGGCTTGCGTGAGTTGGTCGAGATAATTTCAGAAGAAAGTCCGAGTGCCGGGAGGAGTACGATGTACACTTCCGGGTGACCGAGGAACCAGAACAAGTGCTGGTAGAGCAGCGGCGATCCACCGTGGTTCTCGAGCATTTCGGAACCTACGATGATGTCGGAAAGGTAGAACGACGTTCCAGCCAGACGGTCCATCATCAGGAGCAGTGCTGCTGAAAGAAGTACCGGGAAGGAAAGTACACCGAGAACGGCTGTTACGAAGAACGCCCAGATCGTCAACGGCATGCGTGTCATTTTCATTCCTTTCGTACGCAGGTTCAATACTGTTACGATATAGTTCAGTGATCCGAGGAGCGAGGACGCGATGAAGATAGACATCGAAGCCAGCCACATGGTCATACCCTGACCGGAACCGTCGATTGCCTGCGGAAGTGCAGAAAGCGGCGGGTAAACGGTCCAACCGGAAGATGCTGGTCCTGTTTCGATGAACAGTGACGCGAACATGATCACGGAAGAAATGAAGAACAACCAGTAAGAAAGCATGTTCAGGAAGCCGGAAGCCATATCACGTGCTCCGAGCTGCAACGGAATAAGGAGGTTGGAGAATGTTCCGGACAAACCACCTGTCAACAGGAAGAAGACCATGATCGTACCGTGGATCGTTACCAATCCGAGGTACATGCTTTCCTGCATCACACCGTTAGGTGCCCATTCATCACCCAAAAAGAAAGAAACGAAATCCGATTCCTCTCCCGGCCAGGCAAGCTGGATACGGAACAGGATGGACAAGAGCATCGCAACAACTCCCATGAATACAGCAGTCATGAGGAACTGCTTACCGATCATCTTGTGGTCCTGGCTAAAAATGTATTTCGTAACAAAACCCTCTTCGTGATGATGAGCATGAGCGTCGTGATGTACGTGTGCTTCGTGAGCTGCCATGATTCTGTTTTTTATTTCTGTTTATTAATCGCTAATTATTGTACAGGTGCTGGTGCTACAGCAGCGTCAACAGCTGTTGAGTCAGCAGGTGCGCCTTCTCCTTCTGCGCCTGCAGCAGGTTTTTCCTCTTTCTTAGGCTTCAGCAGGGCGTAAGTGTACTTGAACAGCTTGGATTTCTCCTGTTTGTCTGCTTCAGGCCCGTCGTAAGAAACCACATCGTACCATTTCTTGTACTCTGCTTTCGACAATACAACCACGATGAGCTTCATCTTGTAGTGGGAACCACCACAGATCTTGTTACACATCAGGATGTAGTTGAAGTTCTGGTTGTTCATCTTCTGGCGCATCTGCTTGGTAGTGATGCTTGGCGTGAATTTGAAACGTGTTGTCATACCCGGCACGGTGTTCATCTGTGCACGGAAGTGCGGGAAGTAAGCCGAGTGGATAACGTCTTTCGCACGGAAGTTGAATTCGTATTCCTGATCAACACACATATACAGTGTGTCGTTCGCGTTGAACACGAGGTCATCCATCAGCTGCTTGTCGAGCTTCGGATTGTGACGCTCTTTCATCTGGTAGAGCAGACGGATAAGGCGCTCTTTGCGATCGAGGTCTTTTACATACAGCTCGCGGTCTTCCGGAATGAGCATGCGGTTGCGGTCGTTGAGCTTCGCCTCCAGGTCCTTGATACCATTGCTGCCATTTTCCATGGAATCGATCGCATTCTGGATCGTCAGTGCAGACAACAACGCCAACTGGTTGTTTTCGTTCGTCAGTTTGTAATCGAAGAAACCGAGTGTGTTGTCTTTACCCGACATACGAACGGTCCAGTCGAATTGCTTGGAGAAAAGCTCCACGCGGATCGCTTCTTTGCTGGCATCGTCTGTTTGCTCGTTCCAGGATTTCAGACCGAGGATGATGATCACTGCCAGTACGATAGCCGGAACAACGGTCCAGGCAAGCTCGAGGCGGTTATCATGCGGAAAGAAGTAAGCTTTCACTCCTGGCTTGCGAACGTATTTGTAAGCAAATCCGAACAGCAGGGCATTCGTTATGAAGAATACAATGATGATGATCCAGAAGTTCAGGTTCAGGAGCCAGTCGGTCTGAGCACCGCTGTAAGAAGCAGCCTCGCCACGACCTGTCCAGCCGTATTCCAGCATGAGCCAGATGAATCCACCGAACATGAAGATCATGAAAGCCAGCAACAGGGTTGCGTTCAGCTTGTTGTCGCGATTGGGAATGTCTTCTTCACGACGATTGCGCAATTTAGAAGAAAGCTCATACAAACGCACCAGCTGCGCGATGGCCAATACTCCTAAAACAATAACAATTAATACGAATAGTTTCATTTTATCTGTTTTATCGTCGTGTTATTAAAATTCGTGGTGCACACTTTCGTCGAGGAACGGGTGGTTCACTGGCGTCAATGGCGCTTTCGTCAGGTTTGTCAGAACAATGAGGATAAAGAATCCGAGGAACAATACCGCCAGACCGATTTCCATTGCTCCGATGCAGGCGCTTGGTCCGATAGAACCGATCGCAAACATCTGCCATGCATCTACCCAGTGACCACCGAGTACGATCAGACCTACTGTTGTCAGGATACCGGCATGACGCTTGGCATCACGTGACATCAGGAGCAACATCGGGAAGGCAAAGTTTACCACGAACATTCCGAAGTACAGCAAGGTGTAGTTTTCGATACGCATGAGGTGGTAACCAACTTCTTCAGGGATGTTTGCATACCAGATCAGCATGAACTGGGAGAACCACAGGTAAGACCACAGGAAGGAGATCGCGAACGTCCATTTTCCAAGGTCGTGGATGTGATTTTCGTTTACTTTCGGCAGGTAGCCGAGCTTTTTCAGGTACAGTACGAGGCAAACGATTACGATCATAGCAGAAACCCACATTCCGGCGAATACGTACCAGCCGAAGAGTGTAGAGAACCAGTGAACGTCGATGGACATGATCCAGTCCCAGGAAGACGTGGAGCTCATGTATGCGAACAGTACGAGGAACGCAGCCGCTTTGCGGTAGTTCTTGAAGTGGATCTCTGTTCCGCCAACCTGGTCTTCCAGACGGGAACGCTTGCGGAAGCCATTCCAGAAGATGATGTAAACACCGAGGTAAGCGATCGTACGGATCCAGAAGAATGTTTTGTTCAGGTAAGCCGATTTCCCTTCGATGATCTTGTCAAAGTGGTGGGAAGAAGGATCGGTAGTTGCAGGGTCCATCCAGGTATAGATGTGTGCACCGTCCATGAACGTGATCGTCAGCAAAGTGATGATCATCAATCCGACACCATAAGGCAGGTAACCTGTTACGGCTTCGATGATGCGCTTGATAGAAGCATACCATCCTGTCTCTGTAGCATATTGCAGTGCGAGAAAGAACAATGCACCCAAACCGATTGCAAAGAAGAAGAAGCTATTGGTGAGCAGGTTAACAAGGAAACGCTGCGAGAGGTGGTGACCGTGGTCATGTGATGCCTCAAGCGCGATACCGACACCGGTAAACACGACTCCGATGATCATCAGGATGATCGTGAGTCTTTTTGCTTTTGAAGGTACTGTGAATTCCATTACGTCTGGTTTTTCCTGTTCTGTTATTATGGGTTAACGGCTGTTGAATCACTTGGTGCAGCACCTGCAACCGGAGCTGACATCAGCACGCCTTTATCGTCAAATTTTCCGTAGTCCTTATTCTGGAAGCGACGGATGTAGTGGATCAGTGTCCAGATCTCCTCTTTGTTTACGAGTGAAGCGTGCGATCCCATAGCACCCTTACCGTAGTAAATGGAGTAGAACATCTGTCCGTCAGCAATCGCAAGCGCCGTCAGGTCAGCAGCACCGGTAAAGGATCCTGCAGTTACCATTGGTCCGTTTCCGTCGCCTTTTTCACCGTGGCAATGGTTACAGTTCGCCTGGTACAATGCCTTAGCTTTGGTGAACAGCGCTTCAGACTGATCTTTCGAAGTAATCTTAATCGGGTTCACATCAGCAGCAGCTGCCGTGTATTCGCTGTTGTTTACACCGCGGAAGTCATATCCGAACAGACCGTGCGTCAAAGCGAACGACGGGTCCGGGAGACGGTGATACGGCAACATCGTATGTACCTTAGCTGAATCCGTTCCCCAGAAAGGAATGGTATGTCTTGGTGGTACCAGAGCGGAAATACGCATCTTCACATCTTCGTTGATGCGGCCACGTACTTCACCGTAATCTACATATGGCTCAATGGCAGGAGAGCGATACATGTCGGGCATGTATTCCAAACCTGCGCTGTCAGGATCCGATGAACAGGCTGCTGCGAGCAGCGCCACTACCGAAAACTGTACTATCACCCTGAATTTTACTTTCATCTGTAGGATCTTTATTGTTCCGACCTGCGGATTATTAATGAATTTCTTTTTGGTCCAGTTCGATCAAACCGGTTTCGTTCAGCATTGCATGCAGTTCTGCCTCGGAGAACTGTCCGTTCTCAGACAAGCGCAGCTCCATCACGAATTTATCGTCTGTGGTGCGCGGGTCCGGGTTCTGAGCAGGCATTCCCGGCAGCGTCTTGTTACGCAGCAGGTACGTGATCGCCATTCCGTGAGCAGCACACAATACGGTGAACTCGAAGGAAATCGGAATGAACGCCAGTACGTTGTCGAGGTAGCTCTCGTTCGGCTTACCACCAATGTTCATCGGCCAGTCCTCGATCATGAAGTAGCGCATACCGACAGTAGCGAGCATCAAACCGGTCAAACCATAAATGAAGGCCATGATGCCGAGACGTGTGTTACGCACCCCGATGATCGGATCGATACCGTGGATCGGGAATGGTGAGAACACATCAGCAATTTTCACTCCTTTAGCAACGAGCTTCTTTGCGCCATCTTTCAGCACATCGTCGTCGTCATACATTGCATAAATTACTTTCTCTGCCATGTCTCAATTAATGATTGTGAGTATTATCGTGGTCATGACCGCCATGACCGTGTTTCGCAAAATGTGGGTGTACCGGTGCGGTATCGTTCTTGTACGATTCACCGGAAGACTTCAGAATGGTCTTGAGCTCATTGAGTGCCAGTACCGGGAAGAAACGGGCAAACAGGAGGAAGAACACGAAGAACAGACCGATCGTTCCGATGTAGACACCTAAGTCGATGTGGCTTGGGTAGTGCATAGACCAGGAAGATGGCAGGTAATCGCGGTGGATGGATGTTACGATAATCACGTAACGCTCGAACCACATACCGATGTTCACGATGATCGAGATGAAGAACGTAAACAGGAGGCTGCGACGCAACGGACGGAACCACATCAGCTGTGGTGAAACCACGTTGCAGGTCATCATCGACCAGTAAGCCCACCAGTAAGGACCGGAGAAACGGTTGATGAATGCGTATGCTTCATATTCAACACCGGAGTACCAGGATACGAAGAGCTCGGTCAGGTAAGCAACCCCTACGATGGAACCGGTTACCATGATTACGATGTTCATGTATTCCACGTGCTTGGTGTGGATGTACGCCTCCAGACGCATCGCTTTACGCATGATCAGGAGGAGTGTTTGTACCATCGCGAACCCGGAGAATACGGCTCCCGCTACGAAGTACGGAGGGAAGATCGTGGTGTGCCATCCAGGAATCACAGAAGTGGCAAAGTCGAAGGATACAATGGAGTGTACCGAGAATACGAGCGGTGTCGCAACGCCCGCCAGTACAAGTGAAACGAGCTCGAAACGGTTCCAGTGCTTAGCGCGGCCCGACCATCCGAAAGAAAGGATGGAGTACATTTTCTTCGGGATCGGCTTTTTCACACGGTCGCGGATGGTTGCAAAATCCGGGATCAGACCAATGTACCAGAACACGAGTGATACGGAAAGGTAGGTCGAGATCGCGAATACGTCCCAGAGGAGCGGCGAGTTGAAGTTTACCCACAGCGATCCGAAGTGGTTCGGGATCGGCAGCGTCCAGTAACCTACCCACAGACGACCCATGTGGATCAGCGGGAACATACCTGCCATGAATACCGCGAAGATGGTCATCGCCTCAGCAGAACGGTTGATCGCCATACGCCATTTCTGACGGAACAGCAGGAGCACCGCTGAGATGAGCGTACCGGCGTGACCGATACCTACCCACCATACGAAGTTGGTGATATCCCACGCCCAACCGATGGTCTTGTTCAATCCCCACACCCCGATACCGGTACCGAGCAGGTAGAAAATACATCCTACGCCGTACAGTCCGATGAGTAGCGCGATACCGAAGAGAATGTACCACATACGTGGTGCCTTGTCTTCGATGGGCTTACAAACATCCTCGGTAATCTCGTGGTATGTCTTGTGACCTAATATGAGCGGTTCACGAATTGCAGCTTCCTTATGCGACATTTCAGTTTATATTAAGCAATTAATGATTCGTTTTATTCCCGTGAGCGGCCTCTTTGTGACCGTGTCCTCCGCCGTGGCCGTGCGCTTCGTGAGCCAGTTTTTCCAGCTCTGCGTTGTGCTCGTTGCGCACTTTCACTTTGTACCACACGTTCGGCTTCACACCTACTTCTTCCAGTGCCTGGTATGAACGCTTGTCTTTCGAGCTCTTGCGGATGTTCGATGTGATATCGTTCCAGTCGCCGAAAGTGATCGCTCCTGCCGGACATGCATCTGAACAAGCCGATTCGAAGTCGCTGTCGAGTACTTTGCGATTCTCGATCTTCGCCTCCAGTTTCGCGGATTGGATCTTCTGCACACAGAAAGAACATTTCTCCATGACACCGCGCGTACGAACGGTTACGTCCGGGTTCAGCACCATACGACCAAGGTCGTCCTGCGCAGGGTTGATTTCTGTAAACTTCTTGTAAGAAGGATAGTTGAACCAGTTGAAGCGGCGTACTTTGTACGGACAGTTGTTCGCACAGTAACGGGTACCGATACAACGGTTGTAAGTCATTTGGTTCAGACCTTCGTTGGAGTGCGTCGTTGCAGCAACCGGGCAAACCGTTTCACACGGAGCATGGTTACACTGCTGACACATCATCGGCATGTGAACGACTTTCGGGTTCAATGAAGCGATCTCTGCTTTGTCGTAGTTGATATCTCCTTTGCGTGTACCGATAGTCGCTTCTTCATCGGAAGAAAAGTAGCGGTCGATACGCAGCCAGGCCATTTCACGACCGCGGCGTACTTCGTCTTTACCAACCACCGGAATGTTGTTTTCCGCCTGGCAGGCAATCAGACACGTACCGCAACCGAAGCACTGGTTCAGGTCGATGGTCATACCCCAACGGTGACCAACGTTTTCTACCGGATGTGCATCCCAGAGGTCGAATTCGTCGATTGGAGCTTCCACGTGGTTTCCGTGTTCGTCCAGACGCTGAAGCATGTGAGGCTTGTTGTAAACATCTCTGTCTTCGTTCTGGAAGATCTCCAGTGTTGTTTCACGAACGATGGAATGACGTCCCATCACCGTGCTGTGGATCTGCGTAGAAGCAATCGGGTACAGATCACCTGCTTCTTTTGCAAGCGCACCCTGTGCAACCACGTCTGTTGTGTAACCACCGTTATCCCAGGCTCTCAAACGGTAAGCATTCTTACCTACCGATACGCGGTTGCCTTTTTCGTCGGTTACATAACCACCGTATTGTTTTGTCTGGTAAGCAGCGTTACCAATTTCTTCGTTTCCTTCTCCACGACCGTAACCGAGGGCGATACCGATGGTTCCGAGTGCTTGTCCAGGTGATGGGTAAACCGGGAGCGTCATGCTCACACCGCCTACTTTCACTGTTGCCTGGTTGAGGCCGTTTTCCTGGTCGAATTCAGTGGCGTAATCACCTTTCTTCATCTCGACAGGGTTCATCGTGATGTAGTTGTCCCAGGTTACTTTGGAGATCGGGTCAGCCATTTCCTGCAACCAAGGGTTACCGGCCATGTCACCGTTACCGATTCCGGCTTTCTGGTAGAGTACTACTTCGAGTGCACCACCTTTCGGCAGCTTACCTGCAACGAGTCCCATTGAAGCTTCGTTGAACACTGGCATTACGTATGCCGGATCGATGAAGTCTTCCGTTGTGGAGTTGTGAACCGCCATGCTCCAGTAAGTGTGGAGGTCGGCGTATTTCGTTTGGTTCGGGAACCCGTAAGTTTCCCAGTTCTTGGCGATGTAATCGTAAGCAACGCGGGAGTCTTTTCCGCCGCGGTTTGCTTTGCCAGCCCATACGAGGATGGTTTCCAGTGCAGCTGCTGTGTTGTGCAGCGGACGGATCGTTGGCTGGGAGAGTGCGTAAACACCTGCTTTCGGGTTGTGATCACCCCATGCCTCCAGCGCGTGGTGGTCAGCAGCAATGTATTTACATTTGGAAGCTGTTTCGTCTGCATATTGGGAAATCGCAACAGTGAGGCCCACTTTTCCGAGCGCAGCACCGAATTCTTTACCGTTTGGCAGGTTGTAAACCGGGTTGGAACCGAGGAAGATAACTGCTTCCGGTCCGTTCCCTGCGATTACTTCCGTAACGAGCTTCTGCATTTTCGCATCTTCCGACTGGAAGACGTTGAGTTCTTTTTCAAAGTTGATGGTCTTGCCGTAAGCACCCAGCACGCTGTTGAGCTTGTTGGTAAGGATCTGAACAGCTGTGTTGTTCGATCCGGAGATCACCACTGATTCACCTTTGGATTGCATCAAAGATTTCACTGCTTCGTCTGCGACAGCCTGAACATCTTTCGAAAGGTTGGCAGGAACGCCAGCGTTCACACCAAATTTACCCAGGATGTAAGACAATACGGCTGCCTGCTCACTTGGCTTGATCATCGCACGGTAGTCGGCGTTGGAACCTGTGATCGACATCACTGTCTCGAACTGGAAGTGACGGCTCATCCACTCACCATCCGGAAGGCGACGCTTACCGTAGTCGGCAGAGAAAGCGTTACCCATCAGCCATGTGCTCAGGAAGTCGGCACCAAGGCTAACGATGGTTTTTGCGTTGAGGAAGTTGTAATCCGGAATGGAACGCTTGCCGAAAGAAGCAAGGTTCGCTTCACGCATACCGTTGTATGAAACTGCATCGTATTGAACGATGTTGAAGTTCGGATGGTACACATCTGTCATTCCTTCTGCAGCAGGACCGCCGTACAGGGAAGCTGAAAGCTCAGCCAGTGCTCCGTACATGGAAGGAGAGATAATGGTGTTGCTGACGATCGCGATCTTACCGTTGTTTTTCGCGATGGTACGCAGCTGGTCGCCTACGTTTTTGTCGAGCTCAGCCCAGGTCTTCGCACCTTTTACGGTTGTCAGACGTGCGCTGTCGTAGAGCGACAGTACAGACGCCACGATCTGCGGAGTCAACGCACCTTGCGTAAACCCGAAGTCGCGGTTTCCTTTGATATAGATCGGACGACCTTCACGTGTTTTTACCACGATGCTCGCGTAAGCGTTACCATCATAGTAAGTCGAAGCGTACCAGGTAGCTGCACCCGGCGTTACGTTCTCCGGCTTGTTCACGTAAGGGATGGCTTTGGTCACAGGAGCCTCACAGGCTGCTACTGTTGCTGCTGCCACACTGAAACCGAGGAATTTCAGGAAGTCGCGTCGTGCAGTGGAAGTTTCCTTCAGCTGCTCATCGGCGAGAAACTCGTCAACAGATACGGATGGTGCGAATTCGTTATCGCGCTGCTCTATAAACGCAGGCGTTTGATTCAGCTCATCGATACCTTTCCAATATTTTTTTGTCGTTGCCATACTTTCTTTCTTCAGTTCAGAATATTAATAGTGACATTTTGCACATTCCCAACCACCTAATTCTTTAACCGTTACCTTACCGTCTTCGAGGTACTTGTCGTAAAGTGAACGATCATTATTCAGCAATCGCTTATGGATTTCGTTGTAGTAAGCATTGTTCTTCGTATCGAGCGGACCTTCTGAGATTTCTTTCTCAGCGTGGCACTCGATACACCAGCCCATTGTCAGGGTTGCTTTTGTAAGCTTGATGTTGCCTTCGATTTTATTGAGCTCTTCTACCGGCACGACGCGAACGGTTTCGTTCTGCTTGGTCATGTCGCCGTGGCACTGCTTACAGTCGAGACCACCTGCAACTACGTGCTGGGAGTGGTTGAAGTATACGTGGTCAGGAAGAACGTGTACTTTGTTCCAAACGATTTCTTTCGTGTTGTTAGGACCTGTGTACTGGTTGCCATCCCATCCTGCAGCGGCATAAATCTGCTGGATTTTCGCCACCTGCTCACCATCGCCTTTGATCTGCTTGTGGCAGTTCATACATACGTTTACGGACGGAATACCGGCTGTTTTGGATTTCGTTACGGAGTTGTGGCAGTACTTACAGTCGATACCGTTAGCTCCTGTATGCACGTCGTGCGGGAACTGGATCGGCTGTGAAGGCTGATAGCCTTCCATGACGTTGATGGAGTACAATCCGAGGAAGAACCAAACCACAAGTGAGATAAACACCACGAGTCCACCGAAACCAACATACTTGCGGTTTTTCCAGGACCAGCGCTTGAGCTCATCTGCATAGCTCATTTCGTCTTTATCTTCCGTTGAGCCACCTGCAACTTTCGTCGCATTGTTCAGCTGGCGACGCACACCGCCTACAGCCATGATGATTACAACGAAGATCACGCCGAGGATGATCCACATCCAAGAGGAACCGCCTTCTTCTTCACCTTCAGCACCCGTAACCGCACCTCCTTCCGGAGTTGCAGCAGTTGCAGGATCTGGCTGAGCATCTGCATAATCAAAGATCGCATCGATGTCTGCTTTGGACAGCTGCGGAAACTTGTTCATGTTTGTCGGCTTCACCTTCAAAACGCTTGCAGCGTATTGATCGGAAGCAACGGCAGCGTCGAAGTTATTTACCCAAAGGTAGATCGAACCTTCTTTTGCACCGCCATCAGCCCATTTCGTACGGACGCCGGCCAGTTTTGGCCCCGTACCATCCTTGTGTGGCTGGTGACAGGTAGCACAGTTTGCCTTGAACAGAGCTCCACCATCAATCTTGGCAGCAGCAGGATCAGTTCCTTGTGCGGAAACATCAAAAGCGCTTGTGACGAACACCGTCGAAAGCGCAGCGATACTCCATTGTTTTATACTTCTAAACATCTGACTACTAGATATTTTTGTTTCTAAAAATGCCTGTCAATCAGCTGAAAACACACCAATTGACGGTGGCAAATTTAGAAGAATAGCAGTATTTCCTGACAGTTTTCTGACAATTTTAGCTGATGTCTTTTTAATTTAAAACGATTCTAAATAACTCGTTTATTTCACATTTCTTAACAACACCCTAATATCCTGTCATTTGGGGTGAAATCCGCCTCCGAATAGCGACAACTAACGGTTTTTAACGACGTCCATGCAGTATGGCATCCAAATTGCTCGGCATAGCGGGAAATTTGTACATTTGTCCAACTCACAACGTCAACACGATTATGCGTATTCTGATCATCGCCGCCCTGTTTGTTTGCAGTAACAGTTTTGCCCAGGGAGATGTCAAAATCATCAAGGACAGCCGCATCGACGGACTGATCCGCAATGAAAGTCTCGTTATTCCGCCGGCTACCGGTCCGCAGATCACGGGCTACCGCATTCAATTGTTCTTCGATACGAACAAAGCCAGCGTTGATGACGCCCGCGCCCGCTTCGTAGCCATGTTCCCGAAAGTAGATACTTACGTTTCGTTCACGGCACCGCATTATTTCCTGAAAGTGGGTGATTTCCGCACGCAGATGGAAGCCGAGAAAGTGAAAGCAGAAACGGATGGCAGTTTCCCGACGAGCTTTATTATTAAAGAGAAGGTGAATTTGCCGCGGATCGACCAATAAGAATTTAATTATCAATGCGCTGATTATGAATTATGAAGGTCTTGATAATTCATAATTTTCAAATTCATAATTGGTCTGTTTTCAATTTTATATTCTCCCCGACCACGAATCCTGTCGAAAAACAAGCCTGTAGCAAATAACCACCTGTCGGTGCGTCCCAATTGAGCATTTCACCGCAACAGTAAATCTTTGGGAAGCCGTTCAGCTGCCCGTTTTCGTTGATGGCTTCCATCGCAACACCTCCAACGGTCGAGATTACCTCATCGATCGGGCGGAAACTTTTCAATGCCGGTTCAAATCGCTTCAGGATCTGACTAAGCGCAGCGGGATCGGTAAATGCTTCTTTCGCTACTGCTTCACGGAACCAATGATAGACCGCTGGATGCAGTTTCAGCTCACGTATACCATCGCGTGTATTGCGGGTTTTGCGCAATGTTTGTTCGATCTGCTCTTGTGTAAGCTGTGGTTTGAAATCAATGAACAAGCCTTTGAGATCATTCTTGCGGAGCCAGTTGTTGGCCGCATAAACGGGTTTTCCCTCGATGCCGTAATGTGTCACCGTAATATCGCCGGCTACGACGCTTTCGCCACAATGCACCCGCACGTTTTTCAGGATCGCGCCTTCGTAGGTTTCCAGCCAACGGTCGTGAACGGTTTCCAGACCGGAATTTGAAGCCTGGAAGGGCTTGACAGTTATATTTTTAGAACGGAATACTTCCAGCCACGAGCCATCGGAACCGGTTTTCTTCCACGAAGCACCTCCGAGCGCAAATACGAGGTAATCGTAGGCCATCGTTTCGGTTGTATCGCCGGATTGCAGCTCTACGTTCTGGTCATCGAAATCGAGGAAACGCGTTTTGAGCTTCCAGGAAATCTGTGGTGATTGGAGCTGTTGCAGCCAGGCTTTCAATACATCGATCGGCTTGGTGCCTTCAACCGGAAAGATCTTGCCGGATGAGCCTTCGAATGTCTCTATGCCGATGCTTTTTAGCCAATTACGAGTGGAATCCGGTGGAAATTGGCGCACGCACTGGCGAATGAACTCACAGTCGTATTTTTCCAGGAAAGAAGGCAGCGGCTCGGCATGTGTGAGGTTGAAACCGCCGTCGCCAGCTACCAGGAATTTTCGTGCAGGTGCGGTTTTATGGTCGATGATGCAGATCTCAGCCGACGTTCCCAACAGCCGGGTTGCAGCCATCAGTCCGGCGGGACCGGCACCAATGATGAGTACACGAGGACGGTATGTCTGATTTTTCATAACTATCCGGAATCGAAAATTCGAAAATTTCCGATTTTTAGATTTTTAGATTTCGCAATATTACGAAGGCTGTAGTAAAATCAAGGCTTTCCGTCCTAAACGAGCCTCTTATCCGTTATAACGTAGCTGAATCTTGCCGGCCAGCTTTTTCGCTTTCTCCGTCAGCTCTGCTGCGCTTTCCGTTCCATAGGTCAGCACTACCGCCATACGACGGTAAGGACGCGTCGTCGGCTTCCCGAAGATGCGCACATCGGTTCCCGGGACGCTCAGAACGGTTTCCAATCCGTCAAATCCCGGAACGGCATCGCTTTCCCTGTCGGCCAGTACCACAGCGCTCGCACCGTTTGCACGCAATTCGATTTGTGGAATCGGCAGGCCAAGAATAGCGCGGGCATGCAATTCGAATTCGGAAAGGTTTTGTGTCTGAGCCAGCGTTACCATACCTGTATCGTGCGGTCGCGGCGATAATTCGGAGAAATATGCTCCTTCTTCTGTGATGAAGAATTCAACGCCCCAGATTCCTGCTCCGCCGAGGGCCGCGGTCACATCTTTCGCCATTTGCTGCGCTTCGGCCAGGTGTTCGGCTTTCATCGGCATAGGCTGCCAGCTTTCCTGGTAATCGCCGCGTTCCTGTCGGTGACCGATGGGTGCACAAAAGAGTGTTTCGCCGTTTTTCTGGGTTACCGTAAGCAGGGTGATTTCGTAATCGAATTTCACAAAAGCCTCCACGATCACTTCTTTCAGATCGCCGCGTGAGCCTTCGATGGCATAGTGCCAGGCTTTTTCGATATCGGCTTCGGTTTTGATTACCGACTGGCCTTTACCGGAGCTCGACATAAGTGGCTTGGTCACACATGGCAATCCAATAGTAGCTACTGCCTGCTGGAATTCTTCCAGCGTCGTTGCGTAGCGGTAATCGGCCGTGCGAACCCCCACTTCTTTTGCAGCGAGGTCGCGGATCGCTTTGCGGTTCATGGTAAAATTGGCCGCTTTGGCACTTGGCACTACCTGAATTCCCTGTTGTTCGTAGTCGTAAAAACGCTCGGTACGAATGGCTTCAATTTCCGGAACGATCAGATCGGGCTGATGTTTGGCCACAATGGCATCGAGTGCTGTACCGTCGAGCATGTTGATCACTTCAAAACCATCTGCCACCTGCATAGCCGGGGCATTGGGATAACTATCCACGGCGATAACGTGTTGTCCAAGTCGCTGAAGCGCGATTACTACTTCTTTTCCGAGCTCGCCTGAGCCCAACAGGAGAATTTTCTTTTGCATGCCACAAATGTAGTTAGAAGTTGGAAGTTGCGAGTTGGAAGTTGCGAGTTGGAAGTTCTTCAGACCGCCGGTCTCCAGTCTGGTTTCAATCAAACGACTGGGGACTGAAGACCGTCCGACCGGAGACTGCAGACTGAATAAAAGCAACAGAACACATCGAAATTGTTAGTTATTAATCAATCGATCGGCCCATTCGGGGGATTATGCCCTGCAAATTCGTACCTTTTCAAGAATGACGTATCAAAGAGGCGTGTTGGCACGTCATATTAAGTATATTTGAAATCTCCATGAATGAAACATTAACCCGGATACTGCATTGCTACCAGGGGCTTAGCCTGATGGACCTGTCGCGCGCACCGCTGATGAACCGTACGGATGAAAAATTCGCGTTTCACATCGACCAGCTGCCGATGATCCTCGAGCGCATGCAGGAGCACTACGATGTGCTGAACATCGACGGAAAAGTCATTTTCGGGTATACGAGCCAGTATTTCGACGATCCTTCATTCCGGTTTTTCACCGATCACCACCGGGCGATCCCGAACCGCTTCAAAGTGCGCATTCGTACGTACCTCGACACCGCGGCTTCTTACCTCGAAGTGAAGGAAAAGATCAAAGGCCGCACCGATAAGCGCCGCATCAGATACTCCGGTTTTTCAGACAACCTGGACAACGAGGCGCATACGTTTCTCGAAGACCGCCTGCGGGAAAAGATGGAGCTGAAGCCTGTGATGGTGAACAGCTACCGTCGCATTACGCTGGTGAACAAATTCAAAGAAGAGCGGCTCACCATCGATTTCGATATCATCAACGGCACGATGGACAATCCGCACGCCGGTAAACAAAGCCTTTCAGCTGTGGTGATTGCCGAGCTGAAGCAACCGAAAACCGATCGCACTTCTCCTTTTTACCAATTGATGCGCGAGCTGCAGATCCGCCCGTTCCGTATTTCCAAGTTCTGCTTCGGCATGATGGATCTCTACGGCAACTCGACGATCAAATCCAACTTATTCAAATCCAAACAATTATTTATCCAAAAACTCTCCTCGCATGATGCCACTCTCCGCCGCTCTGCTTAAAGTACAACCTGACAATACTTTACTCGGAATCAGCTACTTCAACAACGATTTCTACGCCCTGATTTTCCGGTTGTGCCTGAACTTGCTGGTGTTGTTGCTCCTGATCCGTTTTCTTTACTACCCAAAGACCAAGCGCAAAGATTACCTCTTTACCTACTTCCTGATTGGAACCATTACGTTTTTCCTTTGTTTTGGATTGAAGAAGCTCGATATCGACACCGGTATGGGACTCGGTCTGTTTGCCATTTTCAGTATCCTGCGCTACCGTACGGAAGGCATCGAGATCAAGGAAATGACTTACCTCTTCCTCGTGATCGGTATTTCCGTGGTGAATGCATTGGCATCCAATAAGATCAGTCTGGCGGAAATGTTGCTGATCAACGGGGTATTAATTTCCCTCACTTATGGATTAGAAAGCCTCTGGCTTCTGCGCCATGAAACACGCAAGCTGATCCAATACGAGCGCATAGACCTCATCAAGCCGGAACGCTACGAAGAAATGAAAGCTGACCTGGAAGAGCGTACCGGACTAAAAATCAATCGTATCGAAGTAGGAAAGATCGATTTCCTTCGCGATTCAGCTCAGCTGATGGTGTATTTCTACGGCGACATTCAGTCGTTTGGCACCCAGTCGGATAATTCATAATGCTGAATTCAGAATGCAGAATTATGGCATTTTGTAAGGCAACAGACAGTTAAGACTTCGTTTCTCCAATTATGCATTCTGAATTATGAATTCTGCATTCTCATTGTGGGATATGAAACACCAACCCGAACTTCAGATTGAAGCTATAGCCTTTGTGGATGTATTCGGCCTGTTTGTCGTAGGTGCTGGTAAGGTTCCAGAGCATGGCCGGTAATACGTAAACCGAGCCGCTTTTCCCCATACGCACCTGTACGCCGGCCGAAGCAACAACTCCGAACACAAACGAGTTCAGCCCTTTTTCGATTTTGACATCCTGTCGATCCGTTGATTGCAGAGACGTTGTCCATTCCTGTTCCTGACGGTAGCCCATCAGCAATTGCGGCTGCACACCACCTCCGATGAAAAAACGGAGGTCTTTTCCATAGGTATAGAATACCTGCGCCGGAAGGGCAAAATACGTGTAGCGATTGGTATAGCTGAATGTACTGTCCGTATCCGGATCGTCGTATTCATAGCTTTCTCCCATGCGATCGATCGATCCGCCGACATCATACGTCCATGAATGAGCGAAACGGTTGCGCATTCCCAGCTGGAACGACCACGCCTGGAAACCCGTTTCATCGGCACGAAGGCCAACAGGCTCGCCATATGGATCTTTATTTTCGGTCAACGTCCGGTTGGCAAAAACCCTTCCCGCTCCGGCATAAAAACTGAACTCATCCAGACCTTCGGTCGGGACGTGGCGCATGCGCACAACAGTATCTTCTTCGACCACTTTTTCCGGTTTCTTCGTAACGATTTGTCCGTAAGTGACTGGTAAAAAACCAAATGAGGTCAATACCAACATGCGTTTGAATAAATCCATTATATTTAGCGTTTTGTAACCATTAACACGGGCTTTTGACCCAATTTGAACAAATTTCGTAATCTTAAACAAGACCCCCATATGGCTAAGAAGGAAAAAACACCCAAAAAGAAGAAAAGTTGGTTCCGTCGCATTCTGAAATGGACCGGAATTACCTTATTGCTTTTACTCCTTATTGTGATCCTCATCCCTGTTTTCTTTAAAGACGAACTCAAGCAAATGGTGCTGAGCGAAGTTAATAAAACCCTGAAAGCAGACGTGAAAATCGGTGATTTTGACCTGACTTTCCTGAGTACCTTCCCGAACCTGAGCATTCAGCTTAACAATGTAACGGTTACAGGTCGAACGGAATTCAAGGGCGTACAGTTGGCGAACATTAAGAATATCGAAGCCAGTGTAGGTCTTTGGGATGTGATCGGCGGCGACCAGATTGAGATCGACGAAGTACACATCAGCGACGCGAAATTCGACGTGCGCGTGGATCCGGAAGGAAAAGCCAACTACGATATCGTGATCCCAACCGAAGAGTTGCCTGAAGAAGATCAGGAGCCAAGCGCATTCAAGCTGTCTTTGAAGGAATATTCCCTGAAAAACATCCAGCTGGTTTACGATGACCAGGCGGGTGATATGTATGCCAATATCAAAAACCTGAATCATACCGGCTCGGGTGATCTGACAGCCGAAGTGCTCGATTTCGCTACGGAGACGAGTATGGACGAGCTGACCTTCGAAATGGAAGGCCTGAGCTACCTGTCGAAAGTGAAAACGGCTGCCGATGCGACCATCCTGATGGAATTCACCGACAACAGCTCGAAATTCACGCTGAAAGAGAACAAATTCGACCTGAACAACTTCTCCTTCGCCCTCGACGGTTTCTATGAAATGCTGAAAGACCACGACAATATGGACCTGAAGCTGGCGACGAAAGAAGTGGAGTTCAAAGACCTCCTGTCGCTCGTGCCATCGTTCTATCAATCCGGCTATGAAGGCATGGTGGCCAAGGCGAAAGTCAAGCTGGGCGGACAGGTGAAAGGCCGCATGGACGATAAAAACATGCCGGGCTGGGATTTCGGTCTCGACGTGAAAAACGCAACGATCAAGTACCCGGATCTGCCGGGCAAGATCAGCAACATTACGGTGAAAGCCGGATCGAAATTCGCCGGTGGTGAAAACCTCGACCTGATGACCCTCGATGTGGACAAGCTCCATGCTGATTTCGTAGGAAACGTGATCGACGCCAACCTGAAAATGCGCAACCCGATGACCGATCCTCTGCTCGATTCCAAGCTGATGGCAAAAATCAACCTGGCAACACTCGGACAGGTAATGCCGCTCGCAAAAGGCGAATCGTACAGCGGGAAGCTGAACGCCGATGTCATGGTAAACGGCCGCATGAGTGCACTCGAGCGCGAAGATTACGAAGCATTCAAAGCATTGGGCGTGCTCGAGCTCACCGACATGCTCTACAAATCAGCCGATTTCACAGATCCGGTGAACGTTTCCAAAATGGTCTTCCGTTTCAGTCCGCAAAACCTGGCGCTCGAACAGCTCGACGCCAAAATGGGCCGCAGCGATTTCGCGCTCAACGGGAAAATCGACAACTACATGGGCTATGTCTTCCGTGACGAGCTGCTGAAAGGTGATTTCAACTTCAACAGTAACAACCTCGACATCGACCAACTGATGGGCGTTGGCGGAACTTCCGCTGCTCCGGCGGCTCAACCAGCTGCTGAGGCACCTGCTGCCGATCCGAACGCAGAGCCTATCCTGATCCCGGAGAACGTGGATTTCAACCTCAACACAGCTATCGGGAAGATCCATTACAACAACATCGACATCACACAGGTGAAAGGCAATGTGAACATGAAGGAAGAAGTGGCTTCGCTCAACAACATGACCATGAATACCATGGGTGGAAGCGTTGGCTTGCGCGGCAGCTACAACACGAAAGACCACAACAAGCCGGCCATCGATTTCGGTTATAACCTGAAAGACCTCGACATCCAGCCGCTGGCGAAGAACTTCATCACGATTGGCAAACTGGCACCGGTGGCGAAATACGCTCAAGGAAAAATCAGCTCCAATTTCACCATGAAATCATCGCTGACCAAGAGCCTCGAGCCGATCTATTCGTCCCTCACGGGCGGTGGCGACCTGTTTACCAATATGGTAACCATTTCAGGATTCGAACCGCTGAAGAAACTGGCAGATGAGATCAAGATCCCGAAAATCGCCGATCAGACGCTGAAAGACGTCAAGGCCAAATTTGCCTTCGCCGATGGAAAAATAAGTGTGAAGCCGTTCAACATCAAGATGCAGGGCATCAATACGCAGATCGAAGGAACGACTTCGTTCGAGCAGGACATCGACTACAAAATGACGATGAACATTCCGAAGGAAATGATTCCGGCCAGCATGATGAAGCTCGCTGAGCAAAGCCTGTCGAAAGTCAACGGCGTAGTACCAAGCCTGAACGTGGCGAAAATCCCGGATGTGATCCCGGTAAAAGCCCTCGTTGGCGGAACGGTGATGAAACCGAAAATCACAACGGACTTCAAGGATGCGATCCTGAAAGCTACAGGAAATGTTGTTGCGAACGTGAAGGAAGCGGTGAAAGACACGGTAAAAGCGATCGTGAACGACAAGATCAATGAAGTGAAAGAAGATCTGAACGCGAAGAAAGAGCAAATCCTGGCAGAAGCACAGAAACGTGCCGATAAGGCCAAGGCTGAAGCGAAAAAGCTCGCCGATCAGACCCGCGCCGAAGCCGATAAGCAAGCACAGCAACTCATGACTGAGGCAGGCAGCAATCCTCTGAAGAAAAAAGCAGCCGAAAAAGCCGGCGACAAGCTGAAGAAGGAGGCTGAAGAAAAAGCACAGAAAATTGAAGCGGAAGGCGCCAAGAAAGCCGATGCCATTATGGCTGAAGCCCGTGAAAAGGCGGACAAGGTGAAATAGCCGCTTTACAGATAATTACGAAAGGCATCCACAGTCGTGGGTGCCTTTTTCTTTTCCCGCGAATGAGTTTATGCTTTTGCGTGTATAATGCTTGAAGCGCATGCTTATAGGAAAGCTTTGCGCCCTCTGCGTCTTTGCGGTAAAAACTTAAGGCAGCTTGAAATAGGGATTGTAAATCAGTCCGATCACATTGCCCCACGGGTCGCGAACGGAAGCTACCATGATCTCGCCGCCTACATTATGTGGCTCCTCATGTTTCGTGGCACCCAATTCCAGGCAACGGGCATATTCGGAAGTAATGTCTTCCACACCCCAATAGGTCATCACGTTATCACCTACCGCTTCGGGAGCATCCGGCTGAAGTCCCAGCTCGTAGCCGCCGACTTCGAAGCCCACGTAAAACGGTTCGTTGAAATACGGTTCCACACGAAAAACCTTCGTGTACCAGGCTGTTGCTTCTGGCAGATCGCCTACTTTGTAAATGGTTGTGCGCAGTCCGAGCATGGGAAATGATTTGATCCCTGCAAGATAGCCAATTTTGATTTCTTACATCGTGCGGGTCATACCTTCCGGAACGACCAGGATGAAATCGGCTTTGTCTTTGTAATCGGCTTCCAGCTTTTTCAGATCTGCCTGCGTTACGGTCGAAATAGTCACGATTTTCAGGTCCGGTTTTGCTTTCAGCAGGTACCACACAATGCTTTGGTGAAAGTCGCTGTGGTAAGATCCGTTGAAATGGAGAAAGTGTCGCGATTGCACTTTTTCGGTTGTTTTGAATTCGCTTGGTGAGCGTAGCATGACTTTCAGAATGGATTCGGCCATTGTAGCATCTTTGATCGCCTGCGCATAGGCAAAATCGAGCCCGTTGGCGTGCATTTCCATGCCCATCCGGATCAGCTCGCGGTATTGCGAAAGCGTCGTGTCCATAGGAAATGGCAGCGAAACCATCAGCTGCTTTTCGTTTGCGGGCAACGTATCGAGCGCAGCCAGTCCTTTTTTGAAAACCATCGACGCATAGCGACGCGGGATATTGGTAGCAATAAACGGTACGCCATGTTCCTTGGCGAAATTGACAACCGGCAGGTAATCTGTTTCGAAATTGCTCCACAGCTTGTTAGAGTCGCGGAAATTTTCCCAGCTTATGCTTCCGGATAAATAAGCATCCAATGGAGCCTGCTGATGGCGCTCCATCATTTCGGCGCCGAGTACCAGGTTGGAATCGTTGGCATACATGCGCTGCGTCAGCAAGAGCTGGAACCAGTGTGCGATCGGATCGTCGTGCAATTCGCCGAACAAAACGACATCTGCACCTTCGGTGGCTTTGACCAGCTTTTCGAAAGAGGTTTTCTTCCCTTTGGCATTGAACCAGGCAAAAGCAGCAGGATCCTGTGCAACAGCGATTCCGGAAAGCAGCAGGGAAAGCAACAGCAAGCGAATGTTCATAATCCTTGGTTTGCTGGCGAAGATACGACAAAGCACCTGTTCCGCTCCTCACCTGAACAGGGCATTTTGCTGACTTTACCCTTTGGAGAGCCTGTCCTGATTGATGACGGTAGGGATCAAGGGGAAGGATGATTTCAAAGGCGGAAATGTTGACTATAAATCCATGCCGTTGCGTATTTTTGTATCATGTTCCAAAAATGGCGCTCTTATTTCCCCGCTTACATCCAGGCCCTATTCCTGCGCTTACTGCTGGTCATCGTTGTGTTGATGATCACGCGGATCATTTTTTACGCCAATAACAGCGGAGCATTTACCAACCTTGGCTTCAGCGACTGGCTGGCGGGCATGTGGTTCGATATGATCACGATTGCGCTGCTTTTCCTGCCGTTCATTATTCTATCGCTGTTGCCCGTTCCGATCCGGCACTACAAGATTTACCGCATTCTTCAAAAGCTGACCTTTCACATTCCTTTCCTGACGATCATTGCGCTGAACCTGATGGATACGGAATACTTCAATTTTACCCAGAAGCGTTCCACCGCCGACCTGTTTGCGATCGTTTCCGCGGGAAATGACGTGAACCAGCTGCTCCTGACCTTCATCAAGGATTTCTGGCTGCTGATCGTTTGCTTCATTGTCCTGTTCATCCTGTCCGAATGGGCCTACCGGAAAGTCAGCCCGGAAAAGCTCGAAAAACAGGCCCGTCCGCATACCTGGAAAAAGGAGCTGGTGTTTTTCCTCGTGCTGATTCCGCTCACGATCTTTATCGGACGGGGCGGCATTACGCTGAAGCCGGTCAATATCATTGATGCCACGCTCTATACCGAGCCGCAGAACACCGCGCTGGTACTCAATTCGGCGTTTACCATCCTGAAATCCTACGGAAAAGATGACCTGACAGAGAAAAAATACTTCTCCGAAAAGAAGGAAGAGCGGCTTTTCGACCCGGTTCACGTGACGCGGCCGCAGAACATCCTGCCCGACAAAACCAACGTAATGGTGATCATGCTCGAAAGTTTCGGAAACGAATGGGTGGGCGCTTTCAACGACACCACGAGCTACACGCCATTCCTCGATTCCCTGATCGCCGAATCGTGGACTTTTGAGTACGGCTTTTCCAACGGAAAGAAATCCATTGAAGCCGTTCCTTCGATCGTAGCTTCCATGCCATCGCTGATGGACAACCCGTATATCTCTTCGGGCTATTGCAACAACTTTTTGCGTACACTGCCGGGCATTCTGAAAGAAAACGGCTATTCGACGGCGTTCTATCACGGTGCCACGAACGGTTCCATGCGTTTCAACAGCTTCGCGAAGCAAGCCGGTTTCGATCATTATTTCGGTCGCCGGGAATACAATAACGAAGACCACTCGGATGTCACCTGGGGAATTCTCGATGAATACTTCAATCCCTGGACGGCCCGCCAGCTTACCAAGCTGAAAGCACCGTTTTTCGCCACGCTGTTTACGCTTTCCTCGCATCACCCCTATTTTGTTCCGAAGAAGTGGCACGGCAAGCTCAAAAAAGGCAAATACCCGATCGCACAATCGATTCATTACGGCGATGTGAGCCTGAAGCTGTTCTTCGAACAGGCGAAAAAAGAACCGTGGTACAACAACACGCTGTTTGTGATCGTGGCCGACCATACGCCTTCGACTTACAGCAGCTTTTACAACCAGCGTACGCAGATGTACCGCATTCCTATCCTGTTCTACCATCCGCAGAAAGGCAAGCTGCCACAGAAACGGGAACAGGCGATCTTCCAGCAGATCGACATCATGCCAACGGTGCTCGACCTGGTGAACATCCAGACACGCTATTACAGCATCGGGCAATCGTTCTTTGCCCCGGAGAAACGCGAGGCCATCACCTACCTGGAAGGCACGTACTATTATTTCCGCGATGGGAAAATGCTCGTTTTTTCAAACGACGAAACCCGTGGCCTGTACGATTTTACGCGTAAAACCTACGGCGCGAAGAACCTGCTTTCGAGCAAAAGCGCTCAGGCGAAGCAAATGGAGCAGCGACTGAAGGCGATCATCCAGTGTTACAACCGCGATCTCATCCGCAACCAGACCAAGGCGAAATGAAGAAGAAGATCCGGTTTATCATCAATCCGATTTCCGGTGGAACGAAAAAAGCCAAAGTTCCCCAGATGATCGAGGAGCACCTGGATCATTCGCTCTTTGAATACGACATCGCCATTACGCAATACAAGAAACACGCAAAATCTATCGCCGAAGAATCGGCCCGTGAGGGTATCGATATCGTTTGTGCAGTGGGCGGCGACGGCTCCGTTCACGAAGTGGGAACAGCGCTCGTGGGCACCAAATGTCATTTGGCGATCATTCCGACCGGTTCCGGAAACGGATTGGCGCGACACCTGAAAATTCCGCTCAAAACACCGGATGCGATCCGCAACATCAATGCCCTGAACAGCATCCTGATGGACACCGGCCTGGCCAACGATAAGCCTTTCCTGGGTGTAGGCGGATTCGGTTTTGATGCTTTCATCGCCAAGCGCTTCGATGAATACCACATCCGCGGGTTCTGGGGCTATGCGCAGCTCGTGTACGAAGAATACTTCTCTTACAATCCGCCGAAAATGAAGATCGAGCTGGAAAATGAGACCATTCGCGGCCATTACCTCCTCTGCTCCATCGCCAATTCTTCCGAGTTCGGAAACGGCTTCTGCATTTCACCCAAATCCAACGTCCTCGACGGACAACTGGAATTCGTGCTGCTGTCAAAATTCGCCTTCTGGAAAACGCTCGGCATCCTGATGCGCTTCTTCCTCAAAAAGGTCGAAGGCTCGAAACACATCCGCATCGTTTCCTTCAAAAAAGCCCGCATTACACTGGAAACACCTCTGGCCCACTACGACGGCGAACCGGTGGATGTCCGCAAGGAAATCAACATCGAGATTATCCCGAGGAGTTTGCATGTGTTGTGTGGAAGCGATTATCTTTCGATACAAAACCAAGGGTAACCACCCCCTTTTATTCCCCCTCAAGGGAGGAAGCTGAACCATTTCCCCCTTTGGAGGGGGACCAAGGGGGAGGATTAACGAAGATGTAATTAACACCCTCCCGCGCATATCTTTTCCAACCACTCCTGTAACCGGCAGCGCTTTCCCGTATTTTTGGATTATGAAGAAGTATTTGATGCCCTTCCGGAACAAGTATCTGCTGGCGTTTACCATTTTCATGGTTTACAACCTGTTCCTGGACGATATCGACGTCTTCAATATCATCAATCAGAACCGTCGCTTGGCGAAGCTGCGTGCCGATGAATCAGAAATCACACTCAAGCTGAAAGAAACCAAGCAAACGCTGCGGGAATTGAAGCACGGATATGCTTTAGAGAAGTATGCGCGCGAGGAGAAGCTCTTTAAGAAGGACAACGAAGATATTTTCGTGATTACCTACGAGTAATTAGTCCAGCCGCCCTTTCTGATTGAAAAACTGCTGCTCGTTGTAGTTGATCACTTTTACTCCCGGAAAATAATACAATGCGATCTGCAGGTATGAATAGCCGTACCGCGCCATTTTCATTGCACCTTCCTGGCACAATCCCACGCCATGACCGTAACCGCGGCCGCGCAGCACTATTTCTTCGCCTTCAGGATAACAATTGAAAAAAGTGGATTTTAATCCAAACTTTTCGCGGATATCGCGCAGTGGAATGCCCAGCCATGGGTATTGGAAAAACGCGCTGCGCTCGGGCTGATTGAAGGTGTAAATCATCGGACCGAGCACGCTGTCGTTGACCGGGTAATCGTAGCGCGATACTAAGAAATTGCGCCATTCGGTCTGCGGAATGCGTTTCTCCCATGTCGCCTGGCGGGTGTAAATACAAAACGTGTCCTTGAAGGTGCGCAGGTAGGGAATTTTGGTATTCCAGACGTAATCCGGCTCGCTGGTCTGTCCGCCGCAATTGGCGTGAAAATACGCGTCTACAAGCTGGTTGCGCTCGTCTACCATGATCATGCCTGACGTCTGGTGCACGGCGGTATCGATCAATGGTGTAAAACGGAGCTGGTTGTGATAGGCCTGGCAATGCACACGGTCGCAGAGACCAAAGCCTTCCTTGGCGTGGCGCTCCTTGTATTTCATCGCATAGGTGCGGCTCATCAGCGCCTGCACTTTGTAGTATTCGAGGTCGCGACCGCCGCCGCCTTCGGATTCCACAACACCATCGAGGTAGTTTTGCATGTCGACCAGGTTCACGATCGTAAGACCTTTTTCGCCAGCGATGATTTCCGCGTCGTCTTTGTACTTTCGTTCCTTGATTTGTCCGCTGCGAGGGCTGTAAGTGAGCGAATGACCGTTTTTCGTGGAAATCAGCAGCACTTTGTCCACAACTGCTACTTCGTTCACACCAATTTTCAGGGAAAGCCGCTTATCGGCCGTCAGGGTAATGTCGACAAATTCATTGGGCAGAATGGTTCCGAACTCGGTCGAGTCGCCGATCACATTGTAGCTGCCATCGTTGTAGGCAAACACCATGCGTTTGATCTCATAATCGCGAAACACGCCGACGCGCAGCTGTTGGGCAGCCAGCGAAAACGACATGCAGAGCAATAAAAAGACGAGCAACTGCCTCATTTTACAAAATTACGCGCAGGTAACCCGGTAATGGTGACCTGCTTAAATAGTTTTCAACAAGGATTGTGCAACTTTTCGGCTCGCACCGCCTTCTCCCAGTATTTTTTTCAGGTAAGCATAATCGGCCAGCAGGCGATCGTGCTCCGAACCGCCGGGCAGCACTTTGCGCAATTCCGCTTCCATACGCGCCGGTGTGCAATCGTTCTGGATGAGCTCCGTAACGGCCGGTTTGTCGAGAATGAGGTTCACGAGCGCAATGTATTTCACATTCACCACGCGCTTGGCAATGGCGAAAGAAATCGGAGATCCGACATAGCAAACCACTTCCGGAACACCGAACAAAGCGGTTTCCAGGGTGGCTGTTCCCGATGTCACCAACGCACCCGTTGCGTGTTCCAGGATCGCATACGTTTTCCCGAAAAAGAGCTCGGCTTTCACGGATGAATCGATGAATTGCTCGTAAAACGACGTCGGAAGGTTCGGTGCCCCGGCAATCAAAATGCGGTATTCGGGAAACGCTTTCGCCGTTTCGAGCATCAGCGGCAGCTTTTTGCTGATCTCCTGCTTCCGGCTTCCGGGCAACAATGCGATGATCGGTCGCGGGTCTGTTGTTTCGGGCTCGAACTGCAGATTACCGGCTTCTTCAAAGCGTGCTATCGCATCGAGCAGCGGGTGGCCAACGAAGTTCACTTCGTAGTCGAATTTCCGAAAAAACTCCTGTTCGAACGGCAGAATGGCATGCAAAACATCGACGTTTTCCTTGATGGTGTAAACGCGATTTTGTTTCCAGGCCCAGACAGAAGGTGAAATGTAAAAATGGACTTTATATCCCTGTTCGTGTGCCCATTTCGCCATCCGCAGGTTGAAGCCGGGATAGTCGATGAACAGGATCACGTCGGGATGAAATTGCTTGATATCTTCTTTGCAAAAGCGAATGTTCCGGAAGATGGTACGGATGTTCATCAGCACTTCCACGAAGCCCATAAACGCCAGCTCGCGAATGTGCTTGGCCATGGTACCACCTTCGGCCTGCATGGCATCGCCGCCCCAGAAACGGATGTCGAGATCCGGATCCATGCGGAACAGCTCACGCATCACATTGCTTCCGTGCAAATCGCCGGATGCTTCACCGGCAACGATGTAGATCTTTTTTCCTGCCATCAGGAGAAGTTGGCGTAAAGGATGAACGGAAGGAAACACGCCGAACCGATGATAATGCCTTTCGCCAGGTCGTAGCGCTCGCGATTGAGGAAAAAGTAGAACACGGCGAGATTCGGGATCACGGCCAGCGATACAATCTTGCTTTGTTTGATGGTGCTGCCGGCGAATTCATCCCACAGGATGTTGAACGTGCGCGTGCTGTCGGCCCAGGAAAGCAGAGCGATAACGAGCGGAACACAAATCAGCGGAACGAGCATTCCAATGATCCAGCCCGCAATCATGCGTTTATTGAGCGAAAATCGCTTTTTCATACAAGTTGTTCTTTTAAGAGATGAATGGTATCGTGCGCGGTCAGATCGAATTGCGTAGGCACAACACTCGCATAACCGTGTTCAATGGCGTAAAGATCGGTGTCTTTTGCTTCTTCTTTGGCATCAAACGAGCCGCTGAGCCAGTAATAGGTTTTTCCAAACTGGTCGACGCGCTTATCGAACCGGTCTTCCCAGAATGCATACGCCTGTCGGCAAACGCTGATGCCGCGGAAGTTTTCCGGAAGCACATTGGGGATGTTCACATTCAGGCAAACGCCTTTCGGAAGGCCGCTTTTCAACACTGCCGGAACCAGCTGGCTCACCACCATTTTTGCAACGGTGAAGTCGGCATCATGATCGAAATTATCCAACGAAAAACCAATGCTCGGAATGTGTTCCATCGCGCCCTCCACTGCCGCCGACATCGTACCGGAGTACAAAACGTTGGTCGACGTATTGGCGCCGTGATTGATTCCGGAAAGCAATAAATCCGGCTTGCGGTGAAGCACTTCGTAAACGCCCAGCTTCACACAATCGACCGGCGTTCCGGAGCAGGAATAGGATTCAATGCCCTCGAATACTTCGGAAGGATAGAGCCGCAGGATGTCGTGGATCGTGATCGCATGTCCCATTCCCGATTGTGGTTTATCGGGTGCAATCACCACGATATCACCGAACGGACGAGCAGCCTCCACAAGTGAAGCAATTCCCTTTGACAGCAGGCTATCGTCGTTGGTAATGAAGATCAGCGGACGGCTCATGATGAAATTTTGGCTAAAGATACTTTTTAGTTTTTGAGTTACTAGTTGGAAGTTAGAAGTTACGAGTTGATGAGTTTGCGGGTTGGTGAGTTGGTGAGTTGGTGAGTTGGTGAGTTGGTGAGTTGGTGAGTTTAGGTATAATTCAAAAAACCAACTAAGTAACTCTGAAACTCGTAACTATTCAACTAAAAAGCTGTAGATCTTATTTCCGCGGGCACCAACTACGATGCGATTTCCCCAGGCGATGGGCGATGATTCGAATACGGCCGGGAAGCGTTGTTGAACGATAATGGCCCCGGTAAGGCCGTCAATCAGATAAATTCCGCCATACACATCCGTGAAAAAGACGTAGCAACGACCTTCTTTGTCGTAAAGGTCAATCGGTGAAGCCCAGCTGTAGCTTTGCATCGGGATGCTGAACCGTTCTTTGCCCGTTCGTTTGTCGATGGCTACGAATTCGCCGTTGAGCTGATCACTGGTACGCGAAAAAATACCGTAAACAAGATTGCTTGCTTTTTGTTTTCCGGGTAAAAGCGTTGCCAGGACACCACCGCTGTTGGTTTTGCCGGCAACAATCGAACCGTAGCATTCGCGTTCGATGCGCCAGATTTCTTTCCCGGTCAGCGCGTCGATCTTACGCATGCAGGCTTTGCCTTTCACGCCCTGTTTGTCGACTTCATTACCGACATACAGGAACGGATGCCCTTTTTCATTGCAATCGATCACCATGCTGGCATCGGTGTCGTCGAAATTATCCAGCAACCACACCGGGCGCAGGTTCATGAGGTTCAGGCAGAAAATATTGCCGCTGTTGTCACCGAAAAAGCCCAGGTTCTTATACGCCCCGAAGCTTGCTTCCAGCCCGGGATGCGGATGCGCCGCAACACTGTAACGGAATTTCGCCGGCTTCCCTACCGTTCCGTCGGTTTGCACCAGCGCTTTGTAGATCTGTCCGTTTTCTGCCGGGTGAAACCAATAGCCCGAAACAGGATCGATCAGCGAGTTGCTGTCAAACGCACCCCACAACCGGCGGGATTCAGGATCCATACCAGTACGATACAGCACTTCTTCGCCGGTGAACATATTGAAGACATACGAACCGAAGCGATCGCCATTCGGGATGCCTTGTCCTACGATCAGCAGTCCGTTCATGCGCGGATCAACCGAAACCGTTCCTTTGATAGGATTGTGGATGCTCAGGTGAGGCCGCGTCGGTTTTCCGGTGACGAAATCGAGAAAGTAAATGTCACCGCACAACGATCCCACAACGATTTCCCGGAAGTTTTCATCCGTGACGAACTCCGGTTTCAGGCCGTGTAGCTGATTGCGGGCTTCTTCGGGCCATTGCACAACGAGTGGCTGACCTGTCCAACCGGTTCCGCCGCCCCAGACACCAAATTCAGAAAGCCTGGAATCGTAACCGGTAGCGAATTCCCAATCGAGCTGAATGCTGTTGGGCTTGCTGTTCAATGTTCCGCGTGTAGGACGATTGCGCTGCGCATTTCCCCGGAAACAAAAGATGCCGCACGAATCGTTGTACTGATCGCCGAAGAGGATTTTGACCGTTGTATCCTGGTTTTCCGGATGCAGAATGGCATATTCCATTCCTTCCAGCGCCTGGCTTTCCAATGCCAGTGGCTCCGGTTCTCCGGGAAGAATTTCTTCGATGAACGCCGGCAGCATTTTGACTTCCGGCTTATAGTAATGCGCAAGAATCCCGACGGCTAAATAGCCCAGGCAAAAAACCAGTCCGTAGCTTAAAAAGATGATCAGGAAGCGCTTCATCCTGACAAAATTAGCTATTGGCACATCGTGTAACGCAGGAGCTTAAAGTGAATTATGAGGCAGTAACTGTTCAAATCGTTCGGCTGAAACCATAACAAACACAGCCAACTAAGATTGGCTTTGCTTCTTTGTGGTAAAGAAGCTATCTTTAGTCCACTAAAAAACCTTCCATCATGAAAAAACTCCTGTCTTTTGCTTTGCTGGCCTTTATCGTAATGACCTTCTACGGTTGTCCGATCGGCCTTGAATATTCCCTCGGCTATACCGACAAAGAAGCCATCGATCCGGGTTTGGTGGGCACCTGGGCAATCAGCGAAGGCCAGGACGGCGAAGTGCTGAAGTTGAAAATCGCGAAGAAAGACGCCAACAGCTATGCCGTCGAAGTGATCGAGCGCGGCGAATTGTATTCCCTCGAAACGGACAAGCTGACCGGCTGGGTAACGAAAGTGGGCGACAGAACGTTCTTCTACGTGAAGCCCGATAATGAAGAAAAGTTCTACCACTACCATTATGTACTGGAAGGCAAGAAGAAGCTGATCATCCATGATGTAGCGCTGCTCGACGGCGGTGTGGACGCCATTTCTTCTACCGAAACGCTGCGTTCACAGGTCGAACGCTCGATTCCTAAAGAAGAATGGGGAAAAGAGAAGCTCGAATACATCCGTCAATAGTTTTCGCAGGCTGCTAAGAGCATCGGCAGGAAACATCCGGGCCGGTTGCCGATCTATACGGAAATTGCGTAAACTTGTATCCTTCATATTCTTTGGTTATGCTTACGCCCGTTGTCGATAAAAAACTATTTCTGCTTGACGCCTTTGCGCTCATTTACCGCGCATACTTTGCCTTTGCGAAGAACCCGCGCGTCAATTCCAAAGGCCAGAACACATCTGCCGCTTTCGGGTTTACCACGGCGCTGATGGACATCCTGCAGAAAGAGCAGCCCACGCACATTGCCGTGGTGTTCGACGCTCCGGGCGGGGCGACCAATCGTATGACGGATTTCGAATTCTACAAGGCCAACCGCCAGGAAATGCCGGAAGATATCCGTTCGATGATCGAGCCGATCAAGCGCATCATCAGCGCTTTCCACATTCCTATTTTGTTGCTGGAAGGCTACGAAGCCGACGACATTATCGGAACATTGGCCAAGTGCGCTGAAAAAGAAGGCTTTTTGACCTACATGATGACGCCGGACAAGGATTTCGGCCAGCTCGTAAGCGATAAGACATTCATCTACAAACCGGGTCGTGGTGGCGATCCTGCTACGATCATGGGTGTGAAAGAAGTCTGCGAGAAATTCGAAGTAAGTGATCCGTTACAGGTAATCGACATTCTTGGACTTTGGGGTGATGCTGTCGACAACATTCCGGGAATTCCGGGCATCGGTGAAAAAACCGCCAAAAAGCTCATCCAGGATTACGGTTCCATGGAAAACCTCTTCGAGCACACCGACGATCTGAAGGGCAAGATGAAGGAAAACGTGATCAATTTCAAAGATCAGGGCATCCTTTCCAAAATGCTGGCCACCATCATTACCGATGTACCGGTTCCGTTCGATCCGCTCGATCTCAAGCTCGACGATCCGGATCTCGAAAAAGTCAAAGAAATTTTCACCGAGCTCGAATTCCGCAACCTGGCGAAAAAACTCACCGGCGAAGAGATCGTTATAACATCTGCCACCTCTGAAAACGGCCAGCTCGACCTGTTCGGCACGCAAAGCCTGGTGGAAGTGCAGCAGGCACAACCGACATCAGGCTACAAAACCATTGCAACTGAAAAGCCGAGTTATCACCTGGTAACACTGCCGGAAGAACGCGCTGAGCTCTTGAAAAAGCTGCTCGAGCAAACACAGGTTTGCTTCGATACGGAAACCACCGACATTGAAGCATTGCACGCCGATTTGGTCGGCATGTCGTTCTCGTTCCAGGCCCGTGAAGCTTATTATGTGGCCGTTCCACGCGATTTTGATCAGGCTAAGCAGCTCGTACATGAATTTGCACCTTTCTTTCAGTCGAAAACGATTGAGAAGATTGCCCACAATATGAAGTACGACATGCAGGTCTTACTGCGTTACGATCTTGAAATCGAAGGTCCGCTGTTCGACACCATGATCGCGCATTACCTCATCCAGCCTGAATCCAAGCAGGGCATGGATTTCCTGTCGCAGTACTACCTGAATTACCAGCCGATCAGCATCGAAACGCTCATCGGTAAAAAGGGAAAAGGACAAGGAAATATGGGCGACCTGGCACCGGAAGCTATTTGCGACTACGCCTGCGAAGATGCCGATATTACCTTCCAGCTGAAGCAATTGTTTGCACCGCAGATCGCGAAAGAACACCTTGCCGAGCTGTTCCATACGATGGAAATGCCGCTCGTTCGCGTGCTGGCCGATATGGAAAGAGAAGGCATTGCGATCGATGTCGACCATTTGAAAAATTACTCCGCCCAGCTCGAGCAGGAAATCATCACGCTTGAAGCACAGATCAAGGAAGAAGCCGGCATTCCGTTCAATGTCGACTCGCCCAAACAATTGGGTGAAGTGCTGTTCGATCACATGAAAATCTCTTCGAAAGCCAAGAAGACCAAAACCGGTCAGTATGCTACTTCCGAAGACATTTTGCAGCAGCACAAGAACGATCATGCCATCATCCCGATGATCCTTGATTACCGTCAGATGAAAAAGCTCAAATCGACCTACGTAGATCCGCTTCCGACCATGATGGACCGCGTAGACGGGCGCGTACACACGAGCTTTATGCAAACGGTGACTGCGACCGGGCGTCTGAGCTCCAACAACCCGAACCTGCAGAACATTCCGATCCGCACCGAACGTGGGAAAGAGATCCGCCGGGCGTTCATTGCACGCAACGCCGATTATAAGCTGATGTCGGCCGATTACTCCCAGATCGAGCTCCGCGTGATCGCCGCATTGAGCAACGACCAATCGATGATACAGGCTTTCCGCGACGGGACCGATATTCACCGTGCAACAGCGGCAAAAGTATTTCATACAGCATTGGAAGACGTAACCAAAGACCAGCGTAGTGCGGCCAAAGCAGTGAACTTCGGAATCATTTACGGACAATCGGCTTTCGGTTTATCGCAGAACCTCGGCATCAGTCGTACAGAAGCCAAACAGATCATCGACAGCTACTTCGCGCAGTATTCCACGATCAAAACCTACATGGACGAAGCGGTGAACAACGCCCGCGAGAAAGGCTATGTGGAAACGATCATGCAGCGCCGCCGCTATTTGCCGGATATCAATTCCGCCAACGCCGTCGTGCGCGGTTTTGCCGAGCGAAATGCCATTAACGCGCCTATCCAGGGTTCCGCAGCGGATATTGTGAAGCTCGCCATGGTGGCCGTTTCGAAAGCCATGAAAGAAGCCAACGTACAATCGAAAATGATCCTGCAAGTACACGATGAATTGGTTTTCGACGTCCACAAAGACGAACACGAAATCATGAAAGCGCTGGTGAAAAAAGCCATGGAAGGTGCCGTTCAACTGGCTGTTCCGATGGAAGTCGAAATGGAACTGGCGGATAACTGGCTGGAGGCGCATTAAGCAACCTCAAAGAAGGGTTGATTTTAAACGCTTTAGCAGTCCTGATTCTTCGCAGGCTGCTAAGTTAGTCCGGATTTTACTTTGCAGAAACGATTTAATTGTCTTGCTTTGCAGCGGTTAACACTTAAATCAAAGCCACCATGAATCGTTTTTTTGCTGCCCTTATCCTGGTAATTGGGGTATTACCTGTTGCATTTGGGCAAATTGTCGGCGGGCGCGACAATGGGGAAATGTCTCCCAAAACCGTCGAGCCTTCTAAATTATCTCCAGGTGCAGTTGTGTCGGATGTCAATATTCTCAACGGGGAGTATACATCGACTATTCCGCTTGGTTCGATCAGTACTCCGAATGGGGTGGCTTATTCCCTTTCGCTGGATTATTCGAGCAACATTTCCATAGGAACAACCGCCCCTGTTTGCTCGGGAATTCCTTATGGTGAGGGCTGGAACCTTTCCGTTCCGACCATTAGTGTGGAATCGGATGTGTTTCACAAGTACGTATTGAGAACAGAGGGTTTGCAAATGCAGCCCTGCGGTAGCACAGCTGGTGCAGAAGGCAGCCAGATTCTGAATTACGACGGTGTGGCGGCTCCTTTGGATCCGCTCCACAAATTCACAGGTCAGGACAACGGCGATCTCTATTGGTTCGCACCGCAGCTAAGCATTCCAGGAGTCGCTTCAGGTCGGCTGGTATTCAAATACCTGGACGAATCGACTGCTCAAAAAGAGCTGGTATTCGGTTTGAATGGTTTTGAATCCCCGGTAGAGGTCCGCATGTATAACAGGCTCCAGGACTCCCTGACCTTAAGCAGCTGGACGGTGACACTGGCAGACGGAACGAAGTACTGGTTCGACCTGCTGCAGAGCAATTATCAGGCTCCAACCAACACACGTGTGCTGAGCTACGACTATTGTAATTTCACGTCAAGCACAAACGCTCTTGCCGTAGCCAATCCCCAAAATGCGGACGAAGGATCCTATATGCTGGGTGCCAACAACATTGAAAAAAATGTGTTGAATAACATTCTTCCGAAGGTGTCCAATGCCGTTTGGTACTGTACGAAAATCACCAATACCACCATTCAGAATGAAGAAGTCGTACTGGAATATGACAAGTTTGGAAAATTCAATTACTTCCAGGAATTCGCGGGGATCAGCGGCGACTATGCCGACAACAAGGTTGATCCTGCTATCAACGGTGAATTCAACGCATACAAAGATGTATTGCTGAAGAAAGCTGTTGCTAAAATCGAATCAAAGCCTTCCGAGATCATCGAACTGGATTACAAGACACTCCAAACGCTTATCACAGCCAATCCTACGCGCCTGATCGACTTCAACGCAGCTCAATCCGGGCGACTTGACTCGCTTTACAGCTGGCGAAGAATAGACATTGATAACAACAGCTATGCAAGTGGTTTCACGAACTGGACACGTTATTCACACGCCCGTGGCGTTGATGGTACAGACGTTTACGGTGGCATATCCACGAACCAGTCCTACAATGTTCACTCCACCAACCCGTTCCTCTATTCCACGGCTGCTTCACCAAGTGTTTTCAACTACCGTAGAACAGCGGGGCTGTCCGATTCTTACTCATTGGATTTCAGTGATGGTTTCCTCGAATCGCAGCGCATCAGCTATTTGAATATGATCCCGGGCGATATTTACGAAGTCCGCACTATAATTAACAACACGCGTGGTACGGTGGATGTTGCCATTGTTACGGGAGATCTGAATACAACGCCTGCAAGCTCAACCAGTACGTACCCTGCACCTACGACAGGAGACTACAGTACAACACAATATGATGACACGCGAGGAATCGAGATTTTCTCGACTTTCAACATGGCTTTCAAATGGTACAAACCGCTTGCTTCCAATTACACGAATCAGGTTAAGACGTCCAACTTCTTCGTAATGCCAAACGTTCCGGCACTGTACAAAGGATTCAACATTCAGGTTGGACCGGGTAATTCCGACGTGGATTACAGCACACCACCGGAAGGCGTATGGGCGGGTATCTCTGAATTGCGATTTGACGCTAAAGACGCTTTCGGGTTTATGCCTGTAGCAACCAACAACCCTAACAACAAGCTTTTCAAATCAGCTGCTCCGATTCCGCATAACTTCGGAAATGGTTTTCCATGGAGCATGGTAACGCCTATGTACGAACGCATGGAGCCTTACAATTCACAGGATAGCGACACATCCATGTTCCAGTGCTGGTATATGAACTCCTACCTGTACAGCCAAAATGGCAATAAATACAACAAACACCGTCCAACCACCCTTGGGGTGCAGAAATACAGCGCACCACATTATCCATCGGTTGTGGCTGAGCTGCAGGACGTGGAGCTGATCCGCTATACAAGAAACCCTTACATGCTCCAGGGTGTGCGCGTTTATCGTATTAACAACGGTAACGAATCAACTGGTAAGCAGCTGATCTCGCACAAACAACTTCACTATAAGGATACATTAAAAGATCTTGTAGAAAATTTCGACTACATCAACTATGAAGGTGGCTCTACTCCTATCAAGTATGACAACACCCGTAAACGCATCGTGGTATTCCTGAGCAAAGTGGCCGAGCTTCCGTTGAATGCAACGATGTATGCTGCCAATTATGGGTTGGCTGTTGCAGACACCGGAAAAGTGCTGACAACCTATTTCGGATACGCAGACATTAACACTACCAGTCTTACAAGTGTATTCGAAGTACGTGGGGAGAACATCCACGTGCTGAGCTCAATTAGAGATCATCTGGGTGGTCGTACAACTATTGAGTACCAACCAATTTCCAATAGCGCTATTTACAACAACTATAATCCGGAAAGATCCAACTTCATCAATTACGAAACATACTCTTCTTATGGAAATGGTAAGTTGTGGACTGTTCGCGCGATCGTGAAAAAGGTCAACAGGGAACAGCAGAACAGCACCTGGCAGACCTGGCAGTATGTGTTCTCGACTCCTATGTTTAAGAACAACCAATTCCAGTTGGACTCCAACCACTTCCAGCACACGTTCGTTCAAGCGCGAACGTATGGCTATAAAAAAGCTACTATCATTAATCCGCTGGGAGATTCCACGCACATTGAACATTACGGTTCTGTAGCCGGTGCGCTGGATTACCTGTGCTTCGGAAAAGTGAAATCCATAAAAGAAGAAGTGAACGACTCGTTGAAGTCCGAAACAGTTTACACATATGACATCACGCTGGCTTTCGAACACGGCGCCATTCGCCCATCATTTAAAAAGACCCACAAAACCTATGACCCGGACATGACGTCCGTATACCTGTATGAAGATTACTACCTCAACCAAAGTGCCTACAGCTCTCTGCAGGAAAACCTGTCACAGCTGAAAACGTATGAGGATGGTTACACCTATACATCCGATGCAGCAAGGGAGCAGCCTAAAATGCTTGAAGGGCATTTCTACCCGGAGCTGCTCGCCGAGAACAACAACAATGCCTATCTGTTCAACTCTTACTTCGTGAAACTGGTTTCAGAAAGCACGAAAGAGTACGAACGAGGACAATATAAAATGCCTGCTGCACCTGCGGCGTGCGTTGACAGAAACGGCAATGTAATTCCTTGTCCGGACATCATTGTGGTCGAGCCATCGAGCTGTTCTTCAACACTGTCTACTGTCGACCGCTATATTGAGATCAAAAAAGAATATACCTATTACGAAGCCGACCACAAAGGAAAAGCACTGGGCCGCGCATTCCACGATCTGTTCGCTATAGACCCGGATAATCCGAAGAGCATCGTCTATTCCACCTACGGCATGGGAAGCGGTGGAAAAAATCAGGGGAACATTTTGCTCAAACACGAGCCTTCCTGGCAAATGGCAACGGTGAAAACAAGCAGTCCGCAGCAGGGAACAGCTTACACCGAAAATGAATTCTTCTACTTCTACGATCTGGCCAATCGTTATGATCGCCATTGGTACCTGTATGATATCGTCAGCAACCCGAAATTCACAGTCGCTATCTATAACGGTGACACAATTGCTGTCAACAATATCGTGTCGGGTGTTGAGCGTGCCAATAACTATTCGCTTCCGCGTTACGAAGGATTGGAAAGCTCCAGAACGTATAATACCCGTTCATTGGCCTACCAAAAGATGTCTGCATCCAAAAATGCCAGCGATGCGAAACCGTTGATCCGCTCGGAATATTACCATTTCGACAACAGCTGGACCTACGCCATTGCCAATACGTATCAGCCGGTCTACCTGCGCAATGCCATCGTTCAGCTCGATACAATTGCTTCGAATGCAGGAAATCTGGATTTCCGTACGAATCGCATTGATCGTGACAACAAATACATCCTTGATTTCAAAGCGATCACAGCCGGTGGACAGCCTTTTGGGAAAACATATATCTATTCGGCACTGCTTCCGTTCGATGCACTGACCACAAAAACAGTAAAAACACGTAATCGTTTGTTGTTGCCGGAAATCATGGAAAATCAGAACGGCCTGCAAACACGTTACTACATTGCAACCAGCATTACGGCCGGCGGCGTGATGACCGACCTCGGGCTGGTGAAGCGCATCACCATTGGTTACGGACGAACCGACTCGCTTTCGAGCAAGTTCGATTACAACAACCAGGGATTGATTTCCAAGCTTACAGAACCTATCGGTCGCTACCTCGATTATGAATACGATGATTACCTGCGCCTGGAAAAAACCACCGAAAATGGAACACGTATTTTGTCCGAACAGGTTTATTCCTACTGGGATCACGTTCCAGGTGTCAGCTTCGACAGCCGAACGGACCAAAACAATATCCTGACATACATTTATAACAGCGCCACTACCAACGACAAAGAAATCCTTAAAGCATTCATCGATCCGCTGGGTCGTGAGCAAAGCGTATTGCAGGCTTATTACGACCTGTCGAGCACACTGGTGAAAGTCCATAGTCCGACCAAAGTCTACGATAACCTGAACCGTTTGCAAAAAACCTATAAGTCGTTTGCAGGTTCAGGCTCGACCCTGAACAGGGTTGCGAATACAACCACTGCTTTTGTCGAGCTGTTGTATGAAGACAAGCACAACCGACCGATCAAAACAGCTAATTACGGCGAAGCAATCGGTTCATCTACCCACACAGTTCGCAACGAATACAAACTGGTCAACGGTGTGGTTGCTTATTGCGACCTGGGGCTGTCCAACGAGGATGCCAAAGTCATGATGTCTTCCAGTGGAAGTGGAGGAAGCTTCTACTTCCTGCGCCAGACAACAACCGATCAGGACAACAAGCAAAGCGTTACTTATACTAATGCGTTCGGACAACTGGCTGCCAGTATGACTTACACGACTGCAGGCGTAAAAGCGGTTACCGTTTTTGGTTATGACAGCTATGGTAATGTGAACAAAGTCATCAACCCAAACAAACAGCTGACAACCTACCTGTACAACATTCTTGGCCAGCAGGTGATGGAAACCACCGTAGATGGCGGAACAAAACGTTACATGTACAACAAGCTCGGGCTGATTTCAGTTGAACAGGACGCCAATGAACGCTCACGCACTGTATCCGGAACAGCCTCACCACGCTACCGTGTCTATAAATACGATGCTTATGGAAAAATAACGTCTATCGGTTTGATGAACGTGCCGGGATCAGTAAGTGCCGGTTTCTGTGATGCTTTGTATTATGGCAATACTTCCGCCAGTCCATACTTCCTCTATACGTTCAGCAACAGTTCAACGTACGATTGGATGTGTACCTTCAAGTATGGTCATAACATTGTGACAATGACACCAGCATTCTTTACGGTCAGTCAGCCGGAGAAAACATTCGCTTACGGTACCACTCCGCTCAGTGTTTCCCTTGGCAAGCTGATCCAGGAAGACAGCTACAACAATGCTGGAACAAAAATCCATAAGAATGTTTATACCTACGACATCCTTGGTCATGTGACCTCGCAGCTCAGTACGTTTAGTCCGATTGATGCAGAAGGTGCCTCACAGCTGATCGTTTCGAAGATCGATTACCCGGCTTACAACTATCGCGGTTCAGTCCTGGAAGAAAAAGCCGATGTAAACAACGACGGAACGACGGATCTGCATTTGTTCTACGGCTACGATCGTCTGAATCGTCCTTCAACCATCAGAGCAGCAATGGGTTCCGTGACAACTGCGGCGGATGCTACCCTCCTGGTGAGCTATGAATACGACGTTAACGATGCAACCAAACTGGTTAAAAAGAAACACCACATTGACGACAATACGGCATTGAGCCGTTTGGCAATGGAGTTCATCTACAGTTACGACATACGCAATCGTTTGACGGACATTGAAGCCAAAAACGGAACGACCACGGTTGCAGACTATGGCCTGTTCTACGATGGCAACAACCCGGTAGATGGTGCGCAAACAGTGCTGAATCACCAAAACTGGAATGGCAATATCAACGGGACATTGATGCGCTACAATTTCAGCACTGCTGAAAATGTGGTGGGCAATTTCAACCAGTCGACTCTTTACGGCTACCAGTACGATTTGCTCAACCGTTTAGTGAAAGCAGATGCTGCAATCGGCGACTTCATTACAGAGAATGCCACATTGGGTCTGCTGATCGGGGATGAAGATTACACCTACGATAAAATCGGAAACATCACGTCATTGAAACGCCAGCTGCGCAATACCGTAGCATCGCCTTACAATGTGGTAGAACAGTGGAATTACGTTTACCAGAGCGGCACCAACCGTCTGACAGGTGTAACCGGTGTTGGTTCGACAACCAGCCGTTCCTATACGTATGATGCCAATGGTAACCTGTTAACGGACAATTCCCGATCGATTACACAGACTCAATATGGCAGAAGAGCATACGCTTTTACGATCAATAAAGGAACTGATGTGATCGATTATCTCTACGACACAGAAGACCAGCGTATTTTCAAACGCACGAATGCCACAGACAATGCACTTGACCGCGAGGAATACTACCTGCAGGACCTGTTTGGAAAAACCATCGCCATTCGTGAATTACAGAACGGTCAGGTTTCCTGGGAATACTACATTCCGGGGCGTGATCGGGAAATGACTATCCGTCCGACACCGGCGCAGGCGCCCGGGGCAAATACTTCGAATACGGCCAAACGTGTCGGATTTACGCAGACAAGTGCCTATATGCACGACCACCTGGGTAATACGCGCATCAGCTACACGGCTCAATCATGGGATGCAGTCAACCTGCGTGTTAAATTCAGCGTGACTTATGTTGCTGATTATTCGCCGTACGGGAAGATCGTTCGCGAGTTCATAGATGGCGAAAAAGCGAAATACCTCACTACCGGTCATGAGCGCGATAATGAAACCGGGTTGGATTACCGCGGAGCACGTTATTACGATTCGGATATCGCCCGTTTCTTAGGTCTGGATCCTCTGGCAGCAAAGTACCCGAATTTTTCAGCCTACAACTATGTGGCGGGGAACCCGATTATTTACATCGATCCGAACGGGAAGGAAATCACCAATCCGTATTCCGAGCACAAGGACAACCAGACCAAGATCGATGAGCTGAATAAGAAGATTCAGAAGGCGGAAGAGGAAGAAAACAACAAAGAAAGAAAAAAGCTCACTAGGGAGCGGAATGCACTTCAGAACGGGCTGGATAACTACAACAAAGTAGAAAGCCTGATCGCAGAGTTCAAAGCCGCTGTCGGCAACGATGAGTTTGAGCGACTGAACAGCCTGACATTTAACGGACAGGAAATTGATATTCCTATTTACCTTCAGGATAAACCAGTTGGAGAAAAAATTCCTGAGGATGGAAATACAGAAGTTCCCTATTCCACCGAAATCTATGTCGTGACAAAATATGGCTCAAAGGAATCAACCCAGGAAACAAGACCGGTAGGAATTAAAGGGAATACAATTAAAATCGTACTTTACGTACATAACTTACGAACATTAGCAAACGAATTTGGTGACGCGGATTTCGGTGTTAATGCCGCTCAAAGGAATGTAGACCAGCAGCAAAAAAATGTCGAATACGATAGCCGCGCTACTACCCAATATTCCAGAGCATATGAAAAATGGGTTATGAAGGAAGAGGCAACACAACCGAAACCAGGTGATTTTTAATTTTGAACTATGAAACACGCATTTCTGTTCGTTTGCACGCTGTTGTTAAGTACAGGTTTGGCAGCACAGCTGCGCCAATTGGAAGACCGGGAATTATTGGCCCTCTTCCTGGATGCCAATTCCTACGACCGTAAGCTCCCCAAAGCAGAATTGCGCGATTACGATTCGACGCATGTCCTTTATTCCAGTTTACTAACAGGTGATTTCTTCGACGGTGAAGTGAGCTACCAGCTGAAAATACTACAGGTAAGCTCTGATTTCGAATGCAATTACAAAATGCTGTTTTACACGGATAACACGCTTCATCAGGATATCATTGCCATACGATTGGGTGGCTACCTGGAAAATGATTTCGTTCATTTCTACGAGCGTGTTCTGTGTCACTATTTGTCAAAGAAAAAAGCAACTACCTTTCTGACAAACCTGCAGCTACAGGACTCAACTTTGACGAACATCGATTTCACCGGCCTGGTCAAAGCGGCTCGTTCCAGTAACCGGGAAATGGAATGCATGAAGGCGATGGAATATGTTTACCCTTCAGCCGGAACCGTATATGTTCACGCTTCCGCGAATTGGGAGCAGATCCGGAAGGAACAATTACACGACCAGGTCTATGCCTATTTTTCCAATCGCCCGTTCTCCGGTGAGCTTCCTCCCAAAAGAAAATACCGGCGCCGGCATTGAATACTATTTAGTTTAAAAATCCCCTGCCTGGCACTCAGACAGGGGATTTTTATTTCAATACTAAACATTGACTTTCAATAAATTATGACGATCTCTGATTTTCAGGTTATTATAAAATATTCCTTATTTTTTCTTTGTCATAACTAAATTATTGCGTTGATTTGCCGTCGATATATACTTAAATCAACGACCACATGAATCGTTTTCTTACCACACTTGTCCTTGTATTAGGGCTATCCCCCCTTGCATTTGGACAAATTGTAGGTGGACGGGATAACGGAGATATGTCTCCGAAAACCGTGGAGCCTTCCAAATTATCACCCGGCGCTGTTGTGTCAGATGTAAATATTCTCAGCGGGGAATATACATCGACTATTCCACTTGGTGCAATCAGCACTCCAGGGGGTGTAAATTTTTCACTCTCACTGAATTACTCAAGTAATGCAACCGTAGGAACAACCGCTCCTGTTTGTTCGGGTATTCCTTATGGAGAAGGCTGGAATCTTTCCGTTCCGACCATTAGCGTTGAGTCGGACGCATTTCACAAATATGTGCTGCGCGATGAAGATCTGCAAAAGCAACCGTGCGGTACTGCCGGTACGGAATATAGCGCTGTATTAAATTATGAGCTGCAGCCTGTTCCATCCGATCCGTTACACAAATTTACCGGACAGGACAACGGTGATATGTATTGGTTTGCACCACAATTGAGCATACCAGGTGTCGTTTCCGGGCGTTTGGTATTCAAATACCTGGATGAATCTGCTTCGCCAAAAGAGTTGGTATTCGGCCTGAACGGTTTTGAATCGCCGGTAGAAGTGCGCATGATCAATACGCTTTCAGGTGGCAGCACGGTTACCAAATGGACTGTAACACTCGCCGATGGGACCAAGTATTGGTTCGATTTGCTTCAAAGCAACTACCAGGCTCCGACAAACACCCGTGTTTTAGGCTATGACTATTGCGGAAACGTATCTACGAATAATGCTCTACCTGTCGCAAATCCGCAAAATGCTGACGAAGGTTCATATGTATTGAACGGTAACAATATCGAAAAAAACGTACTTAATAATATTCTGCCAAAAGTCAATAATGCCGTGTGGTTTTGTACCAAAATCACCAACAACACTATTCAGAACCAGGAAGTAGTACTGGAATATGATTTGTTCGGAAAATTCAATTACTATCAGGAATTTTCCGCCTTTAACACTCAGGTAAACCACTGGCCGAATACAGAAGTTGACAATGCGATCGTAGGAGAATTCGATGCTTATAAAGACGTTTTACTCAAAAAGGCCGTCGCGAAGGTGGACGCAAAGCCTTCCGAGATCATTGAGCTGGATTATAAAACCCTGCAATCTGTTATTGATGCCAATCCAACACGACTGATCAACTTCAACGCAGCGAATTCCGGCCGACTGGACTCGTTGTACAGTATGCGTACTGTTGTTGATTTGGGTGGCAGCGCAAACTTTACCGGATGGACACGTTATGCGCACGTTCGTGCAGCTGCAAGTGCTTCCGAATTGAACTCCGTTTCAACGGCACCAGTAAGCTCTACCAATCCTTATGTGAATGCTTCGACAAACGCTTATAAACGCAATACCTTAACCAGCGACACGGAGCTTGAGTTCAACGACGGCTTTCTGGAATCGGGCCGCATCAGCTACCTGAATATGATCCCGGGCGATGTCTACGAAATCCGGACAAAGATCAATGACACACGCGGAACAGTCGACGTGGCTATTGTGACCGGAGATTTGAATACCACGCCAAGTTACACAACCGGTAACTTCACTACATTGAACTCACCCACAACGGGTGCTTACGGAATAGGAAATTACGAGTCAACACGGGGTATTGAAGTATTTTCGACCTTCAACATGGCTTTCAAGTGGTTCAAGCCTCTTTCTTCCAGCTATTCAAACCAGCTGAGAACTTCCAACTTTTTCGTGATGCCAAATGTGCCAGCCGCCTACCAGGGGTTCCACATTCAGGTTGGACCGGGGAATTCCGATGTAGATTACAGCACACCACCGGAAGGACTGTGGCAGTACCCGAGCGGATTACGCTTCGACGGTAAAGATGCATACGGTTTCATGCCGATCGCTACCAACAACCCTACTGACAAGCTTTTCAAGTCAGCAGCACCAGTACCGCATAACTTTGGAAATGGTTATCCATGGAGCATGGTAACACCGCTTTACGAGCGCATGGAATTGTACAATTCGCAAACCAGCGACCAGTCGATATTCCAATGCTGGTATATGAACCCGTATGTGGTCGGCCAAAATGCCAACAGCATGAAAAAACACCGCCCAACCACTCTCGGCACCCAGGAATACGTACAGCCAGGCGATTATGCACAACACAAAGCAACCTTGATGGAAGTGGAGCTGATCCGTTATACCAAAAACCCTTATATGCTTCAGGGTGTTCGTGTATACCGCATCAACAACGGAAATGAAACAACCGGAAAGCAATTGATTGCTCATAAGCACCTCAAGTACTCGTGGACAACTAAAGACAATATCGAAAACTTCGATTACATCAATTACGATGGCGGCAATACGCCAATCATCTACGATAACCAGCGTAAACGCGTGGTGGTTTTCCTTTCTTCAGTAGCCGAGCTGCCGTTGAATGCCAACATGTATGCGGCCAATTACGGGCTTCCGGTAGCAGATACCGGTAAGGTTCTGACGACTTATTTTGGTTACAGCGACATAAACACTAACAGCCTTACAAGTGTATTTGAGGTGCGTGGTGAGAAAATCCACGTACTGACATTTGTGAAAGACCATCTAGGCGGTGTGACAACCATCGAATACCAGGCGATTTCCAATGGCAATATTTCCAGCAACTTTGATCCGCAGCAAACCACTTTCGCTACCGGCGGCACCTACTCTTCATATGGAAATGGTCGTTTGTGGAACGTCAGTGCAATGGTAAAGAAGGTAAACAGAGAACAACAAGGTAATACACAACAAACATGGGAGTACGTCTTTACGAACCCTATGGTGAAGAAAAACCAGTTCGAGCTGAATGAAAACCACTTCCAGAGCAACTTTGTTCAATCCTATACTTACGGATTCAGAAATGTGACCATCAAGAACCCTGTGATCAATGGGGTGAATACATCAACAGTGATCGAACATTACGGTTCGGCATCCGGTGCGCTAGATTACCTCTGCTTTGGTAAAGTGAAATCGTCCAAAGAGTATGTGGAGACAACTTTAAAATCCGAAACAGTCAATACTTATGGTGTGACACTCGCCTTCGAACACGGAGCAATTCGTCCTTCATTCAAAAAGAAGCATAAGTCATACGATCCGGATATGACATCCGCTTACCTGTATGAGGATTACTATTTGAATGTGAGCACAGATACTTCTTTGCAGGAAAATCTGCAAATGCTGAAAACCTATGAAGCCAGTTATACCAATACAACGATGGCTTCCAAAGAACAGCCCAAAATGCTCGAGGCGCATTTCTATACTGATCTGCTTGCAGCCAACAGCAACAATGCTTATCTGTTCAACTCTTATTTCGTAAAACTACTAACGGAAACCTCGAAGGAATACGAGGAAGGTCAGTACAAAATGCCAGCCGCACCTGCAGCGTGTGTTGACCGAAATGGTAATGTAATCCCTTGTCCGGATATTATTGTAATTGAGCCATCCAGCTGTTCTTCTTCTCTTTCCACGGCTGATCGCTACATGGAGATCAAAAAAGAATACACCTATTATGAAGCCGATCACAAAGGAAAAGCCCTGGGTCGTGCCTTCCATGATCTGTTTGCCATCGATCCGGATAATCCGAAGAGCATCGTCTATTCCACCTACGGCATGGGAAGCGGTGGAAAAAGTCAGGGAACTATTGTACTCAAACATGAGCCATCCTGGCAGGTCGCTTCCGTTAAGGTCAGCAGCCCACAACAGGGAACTGCATACCAGGAAGAAGACTACTTCTATTTTTACGACATGGCCAATCGTTATGATCGCCACTGGTACCTGTATGACATTGTCAGCAATCCAAAATTTACGGTTGCAATCTTTAACGGTGACACAATTGCAGTGAATAATATTGTGACCAACGTTTCACGTGCCAACCAATACTCGCTCCCTCGCTATGAAGGAATGGAAAGTTCCCGCATCCATTACACGCGAAATCAGGCTTTCCAGAAAATGGCCTCGTCTAAAAATGCGAGCGATGCGAAACCACTGATTCGTTCGGAATACTACCATTTCGACAACAGCTGGACGTATGCAATAGCTAATACGTACCAGCCGGTTTATTTACGCAACGCTATTGTTCAGCTCGATACAATCGCTTCTAATGCCGGCAACCAGGATTTCCGCACGAATCGCCTTGATCGTGACAACAAGTACATCCTGGATTTTAAAGCAATCACTGCCAGCGGTCAGCCGTTCGGAAAGAATTACATTTATTCCTCGCTTCTTCCTTTCGACGCGCTGGCAACCAAGAAGATCGTAGCACGCAACCGATTACTGTTACCGGAAATCATGGAAAACCAGGACGGTTTACAAACCCGTTATTACATTGCAACCAGCATTACGGCTGGCGGTGTAATGACCGACCTCGGACTGGTGAAGCGCATTACCATCGGTTACGGACGAACCGATTCATTGTCGAGCAAATTCGATTACAATAACCAGGGACTAATCTCCAAGCTTACAGAGCCTACAGGTCGCTATCTCGATTACGAATACGACGATTATCTCCGCCTGGATAAAACTACCGAGAACGGAACCCGAGTACTCTCCGAGTTAGTCTATTCTACTTGGCAGCACGGTTCTACAATGGATTTCGACCAACGTACCAACCAGAATAATATATTGACGTATATCTATAACAGTGCTACAGCAAACGATAAGGAAATTCTCAAAGCGTTCACCGACCCACTTGGGCGTGAGCAGAGTACGCTTCAGGCCTATTACGACCTATCGAATACCCTGGTGAAGGTTCACAGCCCCACAATCGTATACGATAGCCGTAATCGCGTGCAGAAAATGTATAAATCGTTTGCCGGCTCAGGTGCTACACTTGATCTAGTTTCTAACACTACAACGTCCTTCAGCGAGCAGCAATATGAAAACCGTCGCGATCGATCAATCAAATTGGCCGACTACGGTGAGGCAATCGGAAGCTCAACGCATACGGTACGTAATGAATACAAACTGGTGAATGGTGTGGTTGCCTACTGTGATCTCGTACTGACCAATGACGAAGCTAAACTCATGATGAGTTCTGCCGGAAGCGGTGGCAGCTTCTACTTCCTGCGACAGACAACAACTGACCAGGATAATAAGCAGACCATTACCTATACCAACGCATTCGGACAGCTCGTTGCCAAGCTTACCTACACAACTGCTGGTATAAAAGCATTAACACTGTTTGGTTATGACAGTTATGGGAATGTGAATAAAGTGCTGAATCCGAACAAACAAACTGCTACATACTTGTACAACATTCTTGGTCAGCTGGTCATGGAAACCAGTGTGGATGGGGGAACGAAACGTTATATGTACAACAAGCTCGGGCTTCTTTCCGTAGAACAAGATGCCAACGAGCGTTCGCGTACAGTTGCAAGCGTAGCCGCACCACGCTACCGTGTCTATAAATACGATGCCTATGGAAATACCATAGCAGTTGGGTTGATGAATGTGCCAGGATCGGTAAGCGCAGGTTTCTGTGATGCTTTGTATTACGCCAATACTTCCGCCAGCCCGTATTTCCTCTACACGTTCAGTAATACTTCGACTTACGACTGGATGTGCACCTTCAAATACGGTCATAACATCGTGACAATGACACCATCGTTCTTTACAGTGAGTCAGCCGGAAAAAACATTTGCCTATGGCACAACTCCACTCAGTGCTTCACTTGGCAAGCTAATCCAGGAAGACAGCTATAACAATGCCGGAACGAAAATCCATAAAAATGTCTACACGTATGACATTCTGGGCCACGTGACCTCTCAGCTAACTACCTTTAGTCCTATTGATGCAGAAGGATCATCACAACTTGTTGTCTCAAAGATCGATTACCCAGCTTACAATTACCGCGGTTCGGTGCTGGAGGAAAAGGCAGATGTAAACAACGACGGAACAACGGATCTGCATTTGTTCTACGGCTATGACCGCCTCAATCGCATCTCGACCGTGAGAGCTGCTCTGGGATCTGTTGTGGCGGATACCAATGCTACCTTACTTGTGAGTTACGAATACGATGTAAACAATGCGGGTAGAGTAACCAAGAAGAAGCATTACATCGACGACAATACGGCATTGAGCCGTCTGGCAATGGAATTCTTCTACAGCTACGATGTACGCGACCGCCTGACAGATATCGAAGCTAAAAACGGAACAACCACTGTTGCAGACTATAGTCTGTTCTACGATGGCAACAACCCGGTTGACGGCGCACAAACGGTGTTGAACCATCAAAACTGGAACGGCAATGTCAACGGAACACTGACGCGCTACAATTTCAGTACAGCTGAAAATGTAGTAGGAAACTTCAACCAGTCAACCCTTTATGGCTACCAGTATGATCTGCTCAACCGTTTGACGAAAGCAGATGCTGCTATCGGTGACTTCATCACTGAAAATGCAACGCTGGGTCTGTTGATCGGTGATGAAGATTACACTTATGACAAAATCGGCAATATCACATCGCTGAAGCGCCAGCTGCGCAATACCGTGCCTTCTCCGTACAACCTCGTAGAACAGTGGAATTACGTTTACCAAAGTGGTACGAATCGTCTCACGGGCGTAACAGGCGTTGGTTCAACAACCAGCCGTGCTTATACCTATGACGCCAATGGTAACCTGTTGACGGATAATCACCGATCGATCACGCAAACACAATACGGTCGCGGAGCGTATGCCTTTACAATCAACAAGGGAACCGACGTGATCGATTACCTTTATGATACCAAAGACCAGCGTATTTTCAAACGCACTAATGCTACCGACAACTCCCTCGACCGTGAGGAATATTACCTGCAGGATGTTGCTGGAAGAGCCATCGCCATTCGTGAGTTAATGAATGGTCAAACTTCCTGGGAATATTATGCTTTTGGAAATGAGCGTGAGATGAGCATACTCCCGACTCCGACGCAGGCACCTGGTGCAAATACAGCCAATACGGCCAAACGTGTAGGATTTACTCAGACAAGTGCTTATCTGCACGATCATCTGGGCAATACCCGGGTGGCTTACACTACTGAATCCTGGGATGCTATCAACCAGCGCATCAAATTCAGCGTTAACTATGTAGCCGATTATTCTCCGTACGGAAAGATCGTTCGCGAGTTCGTAGATGGAGAAAAAGCTAAGTACCTGACTACAGGTCATGAGCGTGACAATGAAACCGGGCTCGATTATCGCGGAGCACGTTATTACGACAGTGATATTGCGAGATTCCTGAGTATTGACCCATGGCAGGACAAATACCCGGAATGGTCGACCTTCAACTACGTAATGGGTAACCCTATTGTTTTTACAGATCCGACTGGAAAAGGTGTTGAAACAAAGTTCAAGATTCTTGAAACAGGGGAAGAATTTGAAATTTCCGATGGAATCGACGCTACTTACGACATATCCAAAAGAGATTATGAAACACTGGAATACCTTTATAACAACGAAGAAAATTGTGATTTGTATTATAATCACTATAACAGACTCGGTCTGGGAACAACAGGTTATAAAATTGCAGTACTTGCAAGAAGCTATGAAGGAAGTACCGACTGGGCTCTGAACAAAAGCAATCCGCCTTTTGCAAAAGGCGTATGGAAATGTAACCAATTCGTATACGATGTGTTAGTCGAAGCTGGAGCAATTGATACAAAAAGATGGAAGCCAGGCTCTCCTCCTCAGGCGAAAACCTGGGCAACCAAGAGCACGACTATCTCAGGTTGGGATAGCAAAGGGAAGACACACGATGTAAAACTGGGCGATGTGGTTGGAGCCGGAGCAAATTATTCCAATGCAACTGGTCACTGTGAAATAGTAGTTGACATTGACCCTTATACCGGCGTGATCACTTCTATGGGAGCAGGCGAATTTAGGGTTAGAACTTCTACTTTTGCAGAGTCAGCCCTTACAATAGGCAAATGGGGTAAGACAACCTATTCACCTATCAACGTAAGACGTCATAAATAAACAATAAGATGAGAATAAGCGTTTTTATAATTTTCGTGCAACTGATTGTTAATCATTCAATTGGTCAGAATGCTTATATGCTATACGATGTGCATTCAGCAAGTGATTTGAATTATAATGCGCTCAACTCTTTTAATGCAAGTCCTTCTGCAATGCTTGACAGTGTATTCAACCCATTACCCGGGAAATTCAAAGTCTACAGATTTATCGAAGCCAATTGGGGATATGCCAAAGATGCCGATTCAGTATCGATTTTTAGAAATATACTGATCATTAAAACCGATCAGTCTGATAAAATCGTCGATGCGTATCAATATACGCTTGATTGGGCAGAACCACCTTTGAGCTGTGATCTGTTCCGATTGAATAAAGGCAGACGAAAAAAGCTGGTGCAAGGATTTTGCATGAGCAATTTACGTTTCAAAATGGTTGGAGTAAATTGTGAAGCTGATCCCTACCTGACCGTTTCACAACAATTATACTGGTAGATATTATCGAATCCTGAAAGATTCAACAATAAAGCTCAGGCGCTTAAAATCCCCTGCCCGGAAAACCAGGCAGGGGATTTTTATATTGGTTGTAAAGGAAGCTTATTAGTGCTTTTCTACCCGGAAAAGCTGGTCTGTAACGCCTTGTTTCACCCGAACAAAGTAAACTCCTGAAGCAAGCGCTGTGAGGTCTACGTTTGGTTCGTTGGTTGAAAGCAATTGCTGACCGGTGAGTGTCCGCACTTCGACCTGCAACGGTGCTGCATTGTTGCTCTGGATGTTCAGCCAGCCGTCTGTCGGATTGGGAAACAGGGTGAGCTCTGCTGTTTGCTCTGCTATACCCAGACACGGATCGAGGATCAGCGTGATTTCATCCGAACCCTCGCAGCCGTTGGCATCGGTTACGGTTACGTCGTAGGTACCGGCAGCAGAAACGGAAATGGTTTGAGAAGCCGCTCCTGTGCTCCAGTCGTAATCGACAAAGCCTGAACCGGCGTTGAATGTAACCGGCACGTCATACGTACAAACAGTCGTATCGGCGCTGCCTAATTGCGGAACCGGAAGTGCGTTCACGGTCAGCTCCAATGTGTCTGTTGATTCGCAGCCGTTGGTATCCGTTCCTGTAACGATATAGGTCTGGGAGATTGTTGCTTCGAACGCAGCGCCGTTTGCTATCCCGTTGTTCCAGTCGAATGTTTCAGCGCCGGAAGCGGTAAAAGTCACGCTTTCTGTTGCACAAACCGTTGCATCATCACCCGCCAATACTGTTGGAAGTGTGTTCACTGTTACCGTTACGGTATCCGTATTCGAGCATTCGTTGGTATCAGTTCCGGTAACGATATAATCGGTTGTAGCGGCAGGCTGAAAAGCAATGTTATTGCCAACATCGTTGTTCCAGTCATAAGCATCGGCTCCTGAACCGGCAAGCGTAACAGATGCACCCGCACAGATTTCCTGGTCGTCACCGGCAGCAACAACCGGCAGCGGATTCACGGTCACAGTAACCGTATCCGTGTTCTCACAGCCGTTAATATCCGCACCGGTTACGATGTAATCCGTCGTGGCAACTGGCTCAAACGCGGTGTTGTCTTCTATTCCTCCACTCCATTCGTAGGCTTGTGCCCCAGCTCCGGAAAGGGTAACCGATGTTCCCGCGCAGATGGATTGGTCAGCACCAGCGCCTACGTTAGGAAGTGAATGAACAGTAATAGTAGTGGCAATGGTTGTGTCGGCACAGCCGAAAGTTGTATTGGAAACGAATACGCGGTAATCGCCCGCTTCGGAAGCACCCAGTGTTGTTCCGGTTGCGGTGTTCACCGGCTGATCGTTGTAGTACCATTGAAGAGTTGAACCAACATGGCCTGGAACGGACAATTCGGTTGTATCGCCTGCACAAATTGAATCCTGCGTAGCCGTAATAGTCGCACCCGAAAGCTCCACGCATGTATTGACCTGGTAAACGCTCAGCGTCGAGCTGATTTCGTTGGCCAGGATCACGAGGTCTTTGTTGTTCGGCGATTCTTCTTTCGGAATGTAAATGATGCCTTCTGCACCACGGTCAGGGCCGGAATTCGCACCGATTGAACGGTTGTTGTAGTATCCTGAATACACAGGCGCAGTTGGATTGTCGATGTTGAAGATCAGCACGCCGCCCACACGTTCCAGTGAAACGAACAGGTAATGGTTGCCATTGATCACGGCAGTGGAAATACCTTCCGGCTCCGGACCTTTATCGTCGCTGCGGTTTTTCATCTGGGAAGTCCCTGAACCATTGCTCGCATTGAACAGGCCTGAAAGTGTAGGATGTGTGGACGTAATCCGTTCCAGCCAGTCTTTCGAATCGAAAACGAGCGCTCCGGTCGCTGCATTCCAGATCGAGAAGGAACGCGTTCCGAGTACGTGCAATTCATCTTTATCGCCGTCACCATCGGTATCACCGGTTGCCTGCAGTACGTTCAAACGACCGAGGAACTGATTGTTTTTCAAAATGGCCTGATCCGGAAAAGCAGTTGGGTCGAGGTTGGTAGCCGAAACGCGGGCTACATCGGTAATTGCGGTGTATTCACGCGCATCGCCTTCGTTGGCCGAGAAAATGTACTCAGTTCCTCCGATGGTCGCATGTGCCAGTGCATCCGGCATGAAAACGCCTTTCACCGGAACAGAAGTAATGAGCACTCCGCTTGTCTGGTCGGAAGCATCCATTCCGTTATCGGTGCTGTAATCCATAAAGCCCAGCGGACGAACAGCCGTTACCGTTGCTGTATTCAGGTTGATCACTGCCATGGCATTGTTTTCCTGCAAGGCAACATAAGCCGTCTGGTTATCTTCGGAAATGGTCACGTATTCCGGTTCGAAATCCTGTGATACGTTGCTGCCCGGCCCGAAGATACGGATACCTTGTGCCCGCAAAGCTGCTTCCTGACCGTTCCAAGCGCTGAAATCGGCAATAGCTACGTTGGCATTGGTGAGTGCCGGTATTCCTGGTGCCAGATCAATGATGGCTACCGTACCAGCCGGGTCGACACTGTAATCGGATTTCGGCTCGCCTTCGCAGGCCACCACCAGTTTTGTATAATCGTTGTTGAACGTAATCATATCCGGCATGGCGCCAACCGTTACCTGGTTGATGTAATCGCCATCTTCATCGAAGAACACCACAAAACCATTCGCCTGCGGATCGGCATTTTCCATCGCCACCGCCACGATTCCGTTGTGAACGGTCAGTGAGTTGATGTTTCCGTAAGAAGTAATGGAGTTGCTGGAAACGAGCTCAGGAGCAGACGGGTCGGAAAAATCAACGATGTCGAGCTTTTTGCCGATACTGTTTACAATATACAGGCGTTCGGTAGTCGGGTCGTAGTCCACGATCTCGGCCGAGTTCGTTCCTTCGGCGCCGTTGTTGAAGCTGGAGAGCATTTGCATTTGCAGCTCGTTGTTCGCTACGGGAGCCTGGTAGTCGTTATCGTTAAGGTAGATGAGCTGGTAATTCGCCGCTCCGATATTCGCGTTCACTGCTCCTGTCATTTTCACGATGATGCGCTCGGTACGCTCTGCCAGCAGATCATCTGTGAGCTGGATGGTGAACGGGAATGTACCGTTTGAATTCGCCGGGATCACGAGCGTATCGCTGGCCCAGGAAAAATCACTGCCTTGCGTAGCATTCGTATAAGTTGAGAGGCTGAAGGCAATCTTCGCCACATTGTTGTTGGCATTAGCGAATGTGACGTTCACATTCACCGTGCCGGTGCTTTCATTAATCGTTTGAGTTGCTGTTCCGATGGTCGCCATTCCCGGAGGATCGACCGTCACCAGCTGAAGAAGTGTCGCATTGTTGTTGGTTGGCGTCTGAACCGACCAGGAACGCAGTCCGGACCAACTATTGGTAACAATATTATAGTAACCCGTAGCTCTTACAGAAATATCGCCTCCGGGATCATCAACAAAACTGGTTGTTGATTGAAGCTTGCCACCGTTGTAGCGATCGTTTACCGGCAATTGATAACCGTCTGCACCACCATTCACGAGCGCCGATCCAACGCCCGTTCCATAAAAGATCGCATCCACCGGAACAGTACTGTTGGTGAGACTGGCAATCGGTTGATTGAACACCGCGATACCATCCATGTTTCCACCGCCGTTTCCTACAACACCTGCTGTACCACCCGCATTTCCGAAACCATCGCCCGGAGTAGTTTGCGCATCAATCGTACGGATTTTCGTTCCGGTTGGCGCCATGGCCGATCCACCTACATAAACGACATCACCGGTATTTACCACGCCGGTTGTGATCGCAAAGCCATAGGAAAGCGAGCCGCCACTCACCCAGCCATTGGCGTTAGCCGTACCGTTGTTACATACTACAACGGCATAAGGTGTTACGGAAAAATCGATCGGCTTGGTTGCAACCAGCTCGATCCACTCCAGGGAATTGTCATTTCCCTGTGGGTTGGCGAGGAATTCACTGATCACCAATCCTGGATTCTGAGCTTGTAACTGAAAGGCTGCCAGCAGCACTCCGCAGGCAAGGTAGATTTTTTTCATAGAGAGAAGAACTTTGCGGCAAAGGTCAGTGCTCCACGTAATGGCAGATTTAGTCGAAAATGAAAGAATGTTCAACCTTTTGTTGTGAAGATGTGAAGGGGTGTTTTGGTTGGTAATATTGGGTGAATATGAGTTGTGGGTAGAATTAACAAATATCTTTTGGCCACCCTCCTCATTCCTCCCTCAAGGGAGGAGGCAGAACAGATTCCCCCTTGAGGGGGAACAAAAGGGGGTGACTAAACGGATTTCCTTCCACATAACAAAACCACTTTTTTGTCCCTTAGTCCCGTTAGTCCATTATCTTTACGATTCCAAACCGGACAGCATGGAATTGTACGCAAAACAGTCATACGGAAACCAGCAGGCGCTGGTGATCCTCACAGGTAAAAAATCCGAAAAACTGCCTTTTCTCCCGGCCATCGTACAGGAAGAGCTCGAGCGCTTTCAGAACGGAAAAGAAAAAGTTCAGACGCTTGGCATCGGCGGAAATCAGTACGTTTTCGTCGGTGAGCAACCCGATGACGAAGCGTTTCGCGTAGCCGGATTCAAAGCCCGCAGTTTCTTCCCGAAAGAAACCGAGCAGGTGTACATCCACGGTGGCAAAACCAACAGCTGGCTGGTTGCAGAAGGCTTGTTGCTTTCCAATTATCAGTTCATTCACTACCGCAAAGAAGCCGGCAAAGAGCGGAATCAGCTCAAAGGCATTGCATTTTCTGCCGCTGTCAGCGACGACCGCCTGAACGAGCTTACGGCCATCGTGAAAGCCGTTAGCTGGGCACGCGACCTGGTCAATGAGCCGGTTTCCTTCCTTACCGCAACGGCACTTTCCAAAGCCATTGAAACCAAAGGCGAAGAAGCCGGTTTCAGCGTAACGGTACTCGGAAAATCCAAGATCGAAGCGCTGAAAATGGGTGGATTGCTCGCTGTGAACAAAGGTTCCATCGAACCACCTACATTCACCATTATTGAATACAAGCCGAAAAAGGCACTGAATAAAAAACCGATCGTTTTGGTCGGGAAAGGTGTTGTGTACGACACCGGCGGACTGAGCCTGAAGCCAACACCGGGCTCCATGGACCTGATGAAATGCGACATGGCCGGAGCCGCCTGCATGGCCGGAACGATCTACGCCGCAGCTTTGATGCAGCTTCCGGTTCACCTTGTTGGACTCATTCCAGCTACCGACAACCGTCCGGGAATGGACGCGTACGCACCGGGCGACATCATTCAGATGTATGACGGAACAACCGTCGAAGTCATGAACACCGACGCGGAAGGCCGCATGATCCTCGCCGATGCCCTTGCCTATAGCGCCAAGTGGAAACCAGAGCTGGTAATCGACGCTGCAACGCTCACCGGAGCAGCCGTTCGCGCTATCGGAACAAAAGCTTCCGTAGTGATGGGCAACGCCGATCGCAAACACTTCAACCGTTTGAGCGATGCCGGTTTTGCAACGCACGAGCGCGTGGTGGAATTCCCGTTCTGGGACGACTATTTCGAAGAAATGAAATCCAAAATTGCCGACCTCAACAACCTCGGCGGGCCTTATGCCGGAATGATCACCGCGGGGAAATTCCTCGAGCATTTCGTTAAAGCGCCTTACATTCACATGGACATTGCCGGGCCGGCCTTCCTGGAAAAACCGCAGGATTATAAAGGACTTGGCGGTTCGGGAACAGGCATTCGCTTATTGATACACTTCTTAAAAAACTGGAGCTGATGGAAAAGGAAAAAGAAAAAGTACGGGAAGAAGGCAGCGCGAATCCCATTCGCGTGGGCATTTCCGTTGGCGATATCAACGGCATCGGACCGGAAGTGATCATTAAATCGCTGTACGACTCGCGCATATTGCTCGACTGCACGCCGATCATCTACGCTTCCACCAAAACCATGTCGTTCCATAAAAAGACGCTTAGCGAGAACGAGTTCAACTACCAGACCTGCAAGGCAGCTACGGAAGCTGTGAGTCGCAAGATCAACATTGTGAATGTCTGGAACGACGAGATCAACTTCGAGCTTGGAAAAGGCAACGAAACCAGCGGGAAATACGCGTTTCTGTCGTTGGAAAAAGCAACCGAAGATCTCGCTTCAGGAAAAATCGATGTGCTCGTAACAGCGCCGATCTCCAAAGAAGCCATCAGCAAAGCCGGCTTCAAATTTCCGGGTCACACCGAATACCTCGCCGACCTGGCGGGTATGGATGAAGCCCTCATGATGATGGTAAGCGGCAACCTGCGCGTAGCGCTTGTAACTTCGCATATCGCACTGAAAGACGTTTCTTCCGTATTAAATAAAGAAAAGATCCTGCAAAAGATCCGTGCGGTGAACCTGTCGCTGCAAAAAGATTTTGGCATTCAACGTCCGCGTATCGCCGTGTTCGGACTGAACCCACACGCCGGTGAAAACGGCAAAATGGGCACCGAAGAACAGGAAACCATTCTGCCGGCTATCAACATGGCAAAAAGCGAGAATATTTTCGCCTACGGGCCTTTCCCTGCCGACAGCTTCTTCGGATCGCCACAGCTCGGTCAATACGACGCTGTGCTGGCCATGTACCACGATCAGGGACTGGCAGCGTTCAAAGCGCTTGCTTTCGAAGACGGTGTAAATTACACTGCAGGATTGCCGGTCGTGCGCACATCGCCCGACCACGGAACAGCCTTCGATATTGCCGGACAGGACAAAGCCAACGGTCAATCGATGCGCAGCGCGATCTACCTTGCTATGGATATATACAAAACGCGGAAATTCCTGAAAGAGGTCAGTGCCAACCCGTTGCAGCCGCAGCCACAAGGTTCGGGCAAGAAAAAACCGGAGCGCGGCGGAGGAATCGAATAGAGGAAACAGGGAATAGGAATGGGAAACAGGTGCTACGCCTATTCCTTTTAACCATTCCTTATTCCCTCGGAGAAAAGAAGAAAAACAAAAGTTCTGAACAATTGTTCGTTTATTTTGTTACCTTTGCCCTCCAATTTTTGTTCAGTGAGTAAGTCATTACGTGCGTTCAGAATCCCTTTTGCAGGGTTGAAACTTGGAACTCACTCCTATGAATTCGACATTGACAAAACGTTCTTTGATGAAATAGAATACTCTTTAATTTCCGACGGAAAGGTGCATGCCACCCTTCAGCTGGAAAAGAAAGAAACCATGATGATCGGTCATTACACCATTGAAGGAACCGTGAGTACAGTTTGTGATCGTTGCAACGATCCGCTGGAAGTTCCGGTGACTGGCAAATACCGTATCATCTATAAATTCGGCAATGAGGTCTCCGATGACGAGAACCTGATAGTGTTGCCGGATGAAACATACGAACTGGACGTCGTTCCGCAGTTGTATGAGCTCATTAGCGTGTCGCTGCCCATAAGGGTGCTGCACCCGCCGGGCGAATGCAACGAGGAAATGCTGGCCCTGCTCAATCAACACATCGTTAACGCCAACGAGCCCGACGATCTGGATGACGAAGACTGGGATGAAGACGAAGACGACTGGGACGACGATGATGGCTGGGAAGCGGATGAAGACGATTCGGATGATGATACTCCGGACGACGATAAACCGATAGACCCGCGATGGTCGGTATTGAAAAATTTGAATTAACGATTGAAATAAATAGAAAATGGCACATCCAAAGCGCAAAACCTCCAAAACGCGTCGCGACAAGCGCAGAACGCATGTCAAAGCGGTTGCTAACCAGATTGCAACTTGTCCAACAACTGGACAGCCGCATTTGTTCCACCATGCTCACTGGCATGAAGGTAAACTGTACTACAAAGGACGCGTAGTTGCTGAGAAAGAAGTAGCGGTTTAATCCGTTCATGTACTAAACATTCCTCCTGATGAAGATAGGAATAGATGTTCTGGGTGGTGACTTTGCTCCCGACGCCAATATTGCCGGCGCAATGCTTGCCAAAAAAGAGCTTCCTCAGGATGCACAGATCGTGTTGATTGGCGACCGGGATCAGATCCTGAGTGGCCTTAACGCGCATGGTGCCGGGGCCGATGATTTCGAGATCGTTCACGCTCCCGACGTTATCACCATGCATGATCATCCCACAAGGGCTATCCCGCAGAAACCCAACAGCAGCATTGCCGTCGGGTTTGACCTGCTGGCACGCAAGGAAATCGACGTCTTTGCAAGTACCGGCAACACCGGGGCCATGCTCGTGGGAGCAATCTACAAGATCAATACCATCCCGGGGATCATTCGTCCGTGTATCACGTCCGTACTTCCGACCATTAACGGCGGCAACTCCATCCTGCTCGATGTAGGATCGAATGCCGATTGTAAAGCCGATGTGCTTTACCAATTCGCCGTTCTCGGTTCGTTGTTCGCACAGAACGTATACGACATTGAAAACCCACGTGTAGCTCTGCTCAATATCGGCGAAGAAGATACCAAGGGCAACCTGGTCACCATTGCCACACACAAAATGCTGTCCGAATCCGACGAAGTCAACTTTATCGGCAACATCGAAGGAAACGAAATTTTCCAGGGAAAAGCGGATATCATTGTCTGTGATGGCTTTACCGGCAACGTGGTGCTCAAGGAAGCCGAAGGCATCTACACCCTGATGAAAAAACGCGGCATCAACGATGAATATTTTGACCGTTTCAACTACGAGAATTACGGAGGAACTCCTATATTGGGCGTCAAAGGAAACGTTATCATCGGCCACGGTATTTCCAATGACAAAGCCGTTCGCAGCATGTTGAAGCACTCCTATGAAGTAGCCAAATCTGGACTGGCAACCAGAGTTAACGAAGCATTCAATCAATAAGATGGGTAAAATTACAGCAGCAATCACCGGTATTTGCGGTTACCTCCCGGAAGAAGTTGTCACCAATGACGACCTGGCAAAAATCGTCGACACCTCCGATGAGTGGATCACGAGCCGCACCGGTATCAAGGAACGCCGCATTCTGCGCGAAGGAGCCTGCTCTGATATCGCAGCTGCCGCAGTAAGAGGATTGCTGGAAAAAACCAACACCGACCCGATGGACATCGAGCTGGTGATCCTGGCAACCGTCACACCGGATTATACCTTTCCCAGTACCGCCAACATAGTTTGCGATAAAGTAGGAATGAAAAATGCGTGGGGCTACGACCTCATCGCTGCCTGCTCGGGTTTCATCTATGCACTTACTACCGGCGCTTCGTTCATCGAAACCGGTAAATACAAAAAAGTGATCGTGATCGGTGTCGACAAAATGAGCGCCATCCTCGATTACCAGGACCGCACAACCTGTGTGATCTTCGGTGATGGCGGAGGCGCTGTACTCCTCGAGCCGAATACCGAAGGGCTGGGCGTTCAGGATTCCATCCTGCGCAGCGATGGGTCAGGAAGACAATACCTTTATCAGCCTGCAGGCGGTTCTGCGAATCCTCCGACACATGAAACAGTAGAGCAGCGTCTCCACTTCGTGAAACAGGAAGGCAAGCAGGTGTTCAAATTCGCCGTAACCAATATGGCGGAAGTATCGGCCGAGATCATGGAACGCAACAACCTGACAGCCGAGACAGTCGACTGGCTCGTGCCGCACCAGGCCAACCTTCGCATCATCGATGCAACAGCAACCCGCATGGGCCTTCCAAAGGAAAAAGTGATGATCAACATCCAGCGCTATGGTAACACCACTGCAGGTACACTTCCACTCTGTTTGTGGGATTGGGAACCGCAGCTGAAGAAAGGCGACAACCTCATCCTGTCAGCTTTCGGAGGAGGATTTACCTGGGGCGCCGTTTACCTCAAATGGGCTTATAATTCATAGAAAAAAGTATTTTTACCAATTCGAAAAGCAACAACTTATGAATCTATCTGAAATTCAGGACCTGATTAAATTTGTTTCAAAATCAGGTGTTACAGAAGTAGAAATAGAACAAAAAGACTTCAAAATCACCATCAAAGCTGAGAAGGCTGCAAAAGAGCAAATCATTGTTCAGGCTTCAGCTCCGGTGATCCCGCAGGTAGCTGCACCAGTAGCCGCTCCAGCACAAGCTGCACCAGTGGCCAGCACCCCTGCCGCTCCAGCAAGCGACGATTCCAAATACGTGACGATTAAGTCCCCAATGATCGGTACTTTCTACCGTTCAGCAGGACCGGACAAAGAGCCATTCGCTGCCGTAGGACAGTCAATCACCAAAGGAAATACGGTTTGTATTATCGAAGCGATGAAACTCTTCAATGAAATCGAAGCGGAAATTTCCGGAAAGATTGTAAAAGTGCTCGTAGACGACGCTACACCGGTAGAATACGATCAGCCGCTGTTCCTCGTAGATCCGGCTTAACGATTGCATCGAATCGCCCTGGCGGTTTCCTGCATAGTTCGAACGTAAACGACTTATCATGTTTAAAAAAATACTTATTGCCAATCGTGGAGAGATCGCTCTGCGCGTAATCCGCACTTGTAAAGAGATGGGCATCAAAACCGTAGCCGTCTACTCTACAGCTGACAAAGACAGCTTGCCTGTGCGTTTCGCCGACGAAGCCGTTTGTATCGGTCCGGCCATAAGCGCCAAGTCTTACCTTTCCATCCCGAATATCATCGCAGCGGCTGAAATCACCAACGCAGATGCTATTCACCCGGGGTATGGTTTCCTTTCAGAAAACGAAAAATTCTCCCGCATCTGCCAGGAGCACGGTCTGAAATTCATTGGAGCTACACCGGAGCAAATTGCCGGAATGGGTGACAAAGCAACAGCCAAAGCAACAATGATCGCTGCGGGCGTGCCTTGCATCCCTGGTTCGGAAGGACTCCTGAAAGACCTCGATGATGCATTCAAAACAGCCGAGCGCATCAAATACCCGGTTATCCTCAAGGCAACTGCCGGAGGTGGTGGTAAAGGAATGCGTATCGTGTGGAAACCGGAAGACCTCGAAGCAGCATGGGATTCTGCTCGTCAGGAAGCGGCTGCCGCTTTCGCCAACGACGGGATCTACATGGAGAAATACATCGAGGAGCCACGTCACATCGAAATTCAGATCGCTGGCGACCAATATGGTAACGCGTGTCACCTTTCTGAGCGGGATTGCTCCATTCAGCGTCGTCACCAGAAACTGGTCGAAGAAACACCTTCTCCGTTCATGACCGATGAGCTGCGTGAAAAGATGGGTGAAGCTGCTATCAAAGCTGCCAAAGCCGTTCGTTACGAAGGCGTAGGAACCGTGGAATTCCTCGTGGACAAAAACCGCGATTTCTACTTCATGGAAATGAACACGCGTATCCAGGTAGAGCACACGATCACCGAAGAAGTGATCAACTACGATTTGATCAAAGAACAGATCAAGCTGGCTGCCGGAGAAAAAATTTCAGGTAAAAACTATTACCCGCAATTGCACGCTATCCAGTGCCGCATCAATGCCGAAGATCCGTACAACGACTTCCGCCCGTCACCGGGACAGATCACCAGCTACCACTCACCAGGTGGACATGGTGTGCGCATCGATACTCATGCTTATGCAGGCTACATCATTCCTCCAAACTACGACTCCATGATCGGAAAACTGATCGTGGTGGCGCAAACGCGTGAGGAAGCGATCCTGAAAATGAAGCGTGCCCTTGATGAATACATCATCGAAGGTGTAAAAACGACCATTCCGTTCCATCAAAAACTGATGGAAAACGAACAATTCAAAAGCGGCGTCTTTACAACCGCTTTCATGGATACGTTTGAATTCTGATTTATAGAAACTTAAGAAAAACAGGGGCGGAAATATTTCGCCCCTGTTTTTTTATTAGGCAGAACGTTGTACTTTGCTTCACGTGAAGGAGCGCAGAACGATATTGCAACAACTGCTGGTCAACATTCTCGTACCGGTGATGGTGCTCTTCATCGGAGCGTTTGTGCTAATGTATTATTACAGCATCAAACGACTGGAAGAAAGCGTCCAGACCCAGAAAGACCTCATTGCAGCCGAAGCACGGAACCTCATCGCTTACTTCGACCTCGCTATGCAGGTCCACGAACGCTCGGTGGCCATACGCATGCGGAACGTCTCCGATTCGCTTGTCAATCATTACCTCAAAGACGTCACCCATCCCGAGCAGGTCGATCTGTTTGCTATCAGCCGGAAAATGGGACTCGACAGCAATCACGAGCACATTTACCTGGTGGACCAGGATTTCCGGATCGTCAACACCACTTTCCCACCCGACATTCAGCTGAATCTGCTTCGCCTGAATCCGCACTTCAAGGCTTTCTTCAAGCGATTATACGCCCAACAGCATTTTGAAGCTGACCGGTTCGGAACAGAAGTCAAAACCGGGCGCATCAAGAAATACGCTTACCAGCCGGCCCGGTCGGGACAATATATGGTAGAGCTCGGTTTTTATTCGAAAGAAGCCGATGCGTTCCGGAGCCTGTTGCTGGGACAGGTACAGGCACTCAGTCACCGCTACCCGGGAATCGGCAAAATAAAGCTCTTCCTGGGCATGACGGGTGTCAAAGATCCATTGGTCGATGATGAGCTGATGACCAGCTACCTGAAATGCCTGCAAACCAAGCGCAGCCAGAGCCAGTTGATTGAAAATTCAAACACATCCGTCAAACAGTCCGTAGACCTTGTTTACCTGCACATGCCCAATGCCGAAATGTATGACGGTTATGTGCTGCAGATCACATCGAACAATGCTCGGGAAGCCAATCTGTTCACAGAGCTGGTTTCTTACTCAGGAGCTATGTTGTTGCTCACCTGCATCATTCTTTCGCTGATCGTTTACACGCGCGCTAAGCACATCACCAGGCCGATCAAAGAGCTTTCCGTGCGCACACAGGCCATTTCGCGCTTCAACCTGAAAGAAAAGCTGACCATTTCCGGCAGCCGCGAGCTGTACATTCTGTCGCGCAATTTCAACTTTATGGTAGACAAGCTGCGACTGGCTTACGAAGGGCTGGAAGAAAAAGTGCGGCGCCGGACCGATGAGCTGAAAACGCAAAAAGAGCTGATCGAACAGAAAAACATGGAGATCATCGACAGCATCAATTACGCGCGATTCATCCAGCAGGCCATCCTTACGCCCATTTCGACCATACAGGACCATTTCCCGGAATCGTTCGTTTATTACCAACCCAAAGACATCGTTGCCGGCGACTTTTACTGGTTCGAGCAACGCGGCTCCGTTTCCTGGTTTGCCGTTGGCGATTGTACCGGCCATGGCGTTCCGGGTGCCATGATGAGTGTTTTGTGCGTGAATGCGCTCAACCAGGCTTTGTTCGAAAAAGAATGTGAGATGCCGGGCGAATTGCTCAACCACGTGCGCGATTCCATTACCCGGACACTGATCAAGGAACAGAAAGGCATTAACGACGGTATGGATATTTCCATCGCCTGTTACGATCACCACACCAAACAATTGTACTGGTCGGGCGCCAATAATCCGCTGTGGATTTTCCGGGAAGACCGCTGCGAAATGCTGCGTCCGGACAAACAGCCGGTCGGTTATTTTGAACACGAGAAGCCGTTCAACACCCATGCCGTTAAGCTGCACAAAGACGATCTCATTGTCCTGTTCACGGATGGTTTTGCAGACCAGTTCGGCGGACCAAAGCAGAAAAAGTTCAAGTACGCGCCGTTCCGCGAGCTGATTGAGCGCAACGCGAAGGTGAAGTTAAACGAGCTCTACAACATTCTGCAAACCACGTTCAACGACTGGAAAGGCGGGAATGAACAAACGGACGATGTATGCCTGATGGCCATCCGGATCAATGAAGAACCGTCAATGCCCTACGGCTACGATGTCTGGCTGGGTCCAGCCGGTTACGGTGGCAATGAAGGGAATCAGTTCGTGTGACATGAGCTTGTGCTCGGCCACCGTCGGGTGGAAAAAGCAGCCCGAGCGGTAACTGTTTTTATACGAAAACGCGTGGACGTTCAGATCGCCGAGTCGGTGCAATTCCGTTGTAACAGCCGGAACATAACGGTTCATCTGGTCCTGCAGCTTTGCATTTCCCATCGGGCTGGTGCAGCACACAATGGTGGCTCTCTTGTAATACTTCCGCACCTGGCGGATGAACGCCACATAGGTGGAACAGTAGCTTGTGGAATCCTGGATACCATCGTTCTGCCCCAGCGTAATGACCACCACATCGGGTTGGTCTTTGAATTTCCATTTCGGGCCGTCGGCGGTGAAATTGGTGCGGTCGAATACCTGCGGCATGGTAGTTTCCAACCCGCAGCAGGAACGCGTGAGACCAATTCCTGAAACCGAGCTCAGCTGCCAGTCGGCGCGAAACGCCCGTGCTACCAGCGGTCCAAAGCTCATATAGGCGTTGTGCTGATCGTACCAGGTTCCTTCACCGCATTTCACCAACGACTCATCGCTACCGTTTCCACAGGTAATCGAATCGCCGATGAATTCGATCTTCCGTTTCTTCGGTTTAACCGCTAATACGGATTCACAGCTGATCCCAACAAACTCGATATAGCCCATCGCCGATTCGGTATCTTTACAAATGAGTAGCGTATGCTGTTTCTTCTCCAGCGAATCGGAGATCAGGATCACGTTGTTATTAGCTTTGAGTTGAATGCGCTGCGGTGGACGGTCATCAAGAATCACTTCGATGAAATTGTGACCACCATAACGCATTTCGTCGTTGATTTCGATCTCGAGAAATGTTCCGGTAAACGCCACTTCAATATAAGCTCCCGGGTTCCAGCATTTCGCTTTCTTTTTAGCCGAAAGATCGAAACGCCCCACATAGCGGAAAGCTTCGTTATTGGCAGAAAAGAATTGAATACCATCCTTTTCGGTTCGCAGGCCGAACAAGGTGGTGCAGGATGCCACAGCGATCAGGAGGAACAAATAGAAAAAGCGCATGCGCAAATTTAAGCGTTTTAACGCTAAGTTACAGAGTTTCTGAGTTCAAGAGTTGACGAGTTGCTCAACAACTCACTAACTCTGAAACCCACCAACTCAAAAACTCGCCAACTCATCAACTCATCAACTCATGAACTACCTCTTAATCGTCGCTGGAATCTCCTTCACCTTATCGGCCGGAACGAACAGCAGCGAGCTTGTATTCACACAATGGCGGGTATTTTTATCGGTAAAGCCTTCACCTAAGAACACGTGGCCCAGGTGGCCTTTGCAATTGCTGCAAATGATCTCGGTACGCTGGCCATCGGCATCGGGAACGCGAATCACTGCTCCTTTTACTTCCTGGTCAAACGAAGGCCAGCCGCAATGCGATTCGAATTTATCATCGGACTCGTACAACGGCGCGTTGCATTGACGGCAGATGTACAATCCTTTGTCGGTCTTGTCGTAGTAATCGCCGGTAAACGCCCGGTCTGTGCCTTTTTGCAGGATCACATATTGTTGCTGGGGCGTGAGCAGGTTGTAGCCGGAAGTGCTTTTTTGTTTCGTTGGTATTTCGGTCGTATCGGCTTCGGTTTGCGCATGACAGGCAGTGAGTGCTAATCCAAGAAAGGAGAAAATGCTGAGAACGGTATTTTTCATGGTTTGTCTGTTTATTCCAAGTTACGATAAAAGGACGGAGATGGATTTCACCACAAAGGAACAAAGTTTCTTTTCCCGCTGTGTTTGATAAGTAAGCAAAAGGGATGTGGTAAACTTACACCTCTCCCCCTTTGGAGGGGGACCAAGGGGGAGGATAAAGTCAACCGGGTTATAGCCACCCTCCTCAATGTCCCGGCACTGCCGCTTGGTCTTCATCCGCCACGGCGGACTCTTCTCAAGGGAGGAAGAATAAACATTTTGTGGTAAAAACCATCCCAAAACGCATTTTTCGTGATTGATTTCCAACCGATTGAAAAATAATTTCAAAAAAATGCAATTCGGCTGTAACTTTAGCTGAACAAGTTAGTCTTACCTCTGACTTTACGGTGCTACATGAATGTAAACGATTACAATAAGGCCATTGACGAATACGCGGATAACCTGTTCCGGTTTGTGGTAAAACACACCCGCAACAAGATGCTCGCCGACGACATTGTCCAGGAAACGTTTGCAAAAGTGTGGGAGCGCCACGAAGACATACAGGCGGAAAAAGTGAAATCTTATTTGTTCACCACCGCCTATCATTGCCTCGTGGATGTGATGAAAAAAGAAAACCGGTCGGGAACACTGGAAGTCGTTGAACGCAGCGGTACTTCCGACAATTCCCACCTGTTCGACATTCAGAAAGTGCTGCACGAAGCACTGGAACGTTTGCCGGAAGTTCAGAAGACGGTTATATTGCTGCGCGATTATGAAGGCTATTCGTACGACGAGATTGCCGACATCACCAAGCTGAACGAATCGCAGGTGAAGGTGTACATCTTCCGGGCCCGTCAGACATTGAAAACGTATTTGAAAGATATAGAGCTGGTAGCATGAGTGTAGAAATCAATAAGAGCAATTACGAGGCGTTTTACCTCGATTACCTGGAAGGAAACCTCCACGGTGAAGCCCTTGCTGCGTTTGAAGCATTCATGGCCGAAAACCCCGAGCTGGCTATCGAAGATACCGATTTCGTGAGCCTGATTACTCCGGAAGAAACCATGGATCCGGTTGAAAAGCTCGCGATGAAACGCACAGTCGATATTTCCGCGCTCTCGCTGGAAACGGTCGACTACTTTCTCATTGCACGCACCGAAGGATTGCTTTCAGCAGAAGAAGATGCGCAGCTGGAAAACTGGCTGTCTGCCAATGCATACTACCGCAACGATGCGAAGCTCTACGCCCTGACACAGCTCCAGGCCGATCCGCAGGAAGTCTTTACCGGAAAAGCAGCACTGAAACGCAAACCAGCACGCGTCATTCCATTGTGGGTAACCGGACTTTCCATTGCGGCCGGACTCGCGCTGCTCATTACCGTTTCCATTCCGAAAGGAACCGAGCCGGCTAACGGCGACAACGGAAACCCGATCGCACAGCAAACCGTTGATTCGACTCAGAATAATCAGCAGCCAAACGGAAACCAAAACGTAACCGCTCCAAACGGACCAACGAATCGTTCCACTTCGCCTGATAAGCAAGGTGGTTACCACAAGCAACAACCGGGAACGCCGGAACAGCAACCGATCATCAGACGTTATCCGGCTCCTGATCGCCGCAACGAAACGGCTTATGTGGCTCCACTGGATAAACGCCAGCTGCACATCTCCGAACACCAGCAGAACGAGCTGGCGCAATGGAACGCCCCTGAGATCACACCGAAACAATCCGCCACGGCGGATGCTCCGTCCAATAACGACGTAGCCTGGGAACCGGTGAAAATGACCAATCCGATCGAGCCGGTTACCAAAACCCTGGCTTCCACCCTCGACACACCGGTGGATTTCCGTACGGCCAAAGCCACGAAAAAGAAACCAGGCGGTTTCTATCTGCGCATCGGTAAGCTCGAAGTTTCGCACCGCTCAGCAAGCTTGTAAATACGAGTATCTCGCCTCGCCCTGTGTCCCCCTCCAAAGGGGGAGAAATGCCGGTTTCAAAAAAGAAGTGCATCTATGTGCTAAAATCCCCTAAATGTGTATTTTTAGCCAACCTGATGAAAGAAACCTCCTTCATAGAACAAAACAAAGAGAAATGGAAACGTTTCCAGGAGCTGGCTGCACGCAAAGAGGGAAATCCGGAAGAGATCGCCGATCTGTATTCGGATATTACCGATGACCTCAGCTACGCTCAAACGTTCTATAATCGACGTACCGTCCGGGTTTACCTGAATCAGATCGCGCAGGGCATCCACAACCTGGTACACAAGGAACGGAACGAATCTTTCAAGAAATTTCTCACCGTCTGGCGCGTTTCCCTGCCGATCGAGATTTACCGCTCGCGGAAACACCTCCTGTTTGCTTTGTGCGTTTTCGTGTTCTGGGCCATACTTGGCGCCGTTACCACCCATTTCAATCCCGATTTCCCGCGAGTAATCATGGGCGACCACTATGTAGACATGACGATCGAGAACATTGCCAAGGGAAATCCGCTGCAGGTCTACGAAGACGACAACCAGCTGAGCATGTTCCTCGACATCAGTCTCAACAACATCAAAGTTGCGTTCTATTCGTTCATTTTCGGGGTGTTTTTCACCATTGGTACGCACATCATCATTTTCAAGAATGGCGTGATGCTGGGTGCATTCCAGTATTTCTTCCACCTGAAAGGCGTATTACTCACCTCTTTTCTCGGGATCTGGATCCACGGTGCTTTTGAGATCAGCGCGCTGGTAATTGCCGGTGGAGCTGGGATTACACTCGGCAACGGCTGGCTGTTCCCGGGCTCATACACGCGCTTGCAAAGCTTGCAGCTTTCGGCCCGCCGCGGACTGAAGATCATGATGAGTATGGTGCCGTTCCTGTTTGTGGCCGGCTTCCTGGAAAGCTATGTGACGCACAATTACCAGCTCCTGCCCGAATGGTCGAAATGGACACTCATCCTGCTGAGCTTCTCCATCATCATTTTTTACTACGTCATTTATCCGATGTATGTGGCCCGCAAATACCCGGAGCTCGTACACGAAAAACACGTTCCCGAATACCAGTACCAGGACCGCTTCAACCTGAGCCGCCTGCGCACATTCGGACAGATGTTTGCCGACACATTCGCTTTTTACCGCGTGCACATCGGGAAAATCCTGAAAATAAATGCCGTTTTCTCCCTGCCGCTTGTCGCTATTATGGTCGCATTGCAGGATATGGCCCATTACAACGATCTGACGCATCAGCATTGGTTCGACTGGACGGGACAGTTATCCATCATGATGGGCTTCGGCTTTGAAAACGGACAGGACTGGCTGGTATTGCTCGGCTGGACCGTCGTGTTCAGCATCCTGTGTATTTCCGTTTTCTATTGCTTCAAAAACCAGGAAAAAGAACTGGACTGGAAAGCATTCGTTCGTTTTCTCGGAGGAAAGATCACCGGCGTGTGGCTGTGCAGTGTTATCCTGTATGCCATGATTCTGTTGGTTCCGTGGTACTGGATGTTCCTCGTATTGTTCGTGGCGCCGCTGTTCTGGCTCAATGGCGCGGCCTTCGCTCTGGGCGATGGTTCCATTGGCGAGCGGATCAGCAACGGCTTTTCCTACAGTGCCCGCGCCTATGGAAATGTCCTGCTATCCATCATCGTATTGTCGCTCATTACCTTCCTGTTCTCGCAGCCGATCGCATTTGTGGGCAGTATCCACGACGGTCGCTTCCTCCAGGATCCGGTTTTACCCGATCTGCTGGATTTATTTGCCGGTTTTGTACGCGATATTTCCCGCAATTTCATGGAAGACTTCATGGTTCCGGCGTCTATCACGCGCCAGGTCGTGTATGTGCTGTTCCTCTTCCTCATGCTGCCTTTCTTCATGATCATGATGGGCTTCATCTATAGCGATGTGAACGAGAAAAACAGCGCTAAAGGCCTTAAAGCCGAATTCAACAACTTTGGAAAGCGCAAGCGTCACCAGGAAACTGCGGCCGATTTTGATTAAACACCTGTTTCATATCGCCCTGTTCCTGCTTCCGTTCATCAGTACGGGACAGGATGCGCACGGTAAAAAACTGGAAAAGACGTGGAAGAAAATCCACGATACACACGGTTTCCGTCCGGCGAAAGAATACAAAGGCCCGAAATCGGATTACTACGTCGACCCGAGCTCGATCAACGAATCGCAGCCGGTTACGGTCGGACAGGGAAGCTCTACCACAACACCTTACCGCGGATTGCCTTATACATCGCGGCAAATTCAGCAAGGACGTCGTACACCGACAAACCCGGGCGGCGGAGCTGGTGGCAGCGGAACAATTCAACGCGACCCGTCCATTTCACCGCCGGAACCGATCGATTTCCCGGATGTAGATGCACCTGACGTTGACGCGCCGGATATCGACGGACCGGATATGTCGGGCGAATTCTGGAAATATTTCCTGATCATTCTCTTATTGATCCTGCTGGCGATCATCGTTTATTACGTGATTCGGAACAGGCAGCCGCGACCATCCAATATTCCGTTTGAGCCGCTTGAAGAAAACCTCAATCCGGCATCTATTCCGAAAACAGAGCTCGAATTGCGTCTCGAAGAAGCCATGGGCCGCGAAGATTACCGCGAGTGCGTGCGGATTTACTTCCTGTTTGCCATGAAAGAGCTGATCGAAAAGCGCTGGATCTTCTGGAAGAAAGAAAAAACGAATATCCATTACATCATCGAAATGCAGGGTCGTCCTACGGCACACGATTTCGGGAAAGTGGTCGGGATATACGAATTGGTATGGTACGGCGATTACCACATCGACCGCAACGCTTATTTCAGCATGCAGCCAACACTGGATGCGTATTACAAACAACTGGAGCAGCATAAATGAACCGGAAGATCCTCATAGGAATTGTGAGTGTTGCTGCTTTGGTAGCGATCCTGTTGTGGGTGTTCGACAGTCCGGCTGGCTCCGGCTCGGGTAAACCGATGATTCTTTCTGCCAACTGGGATCCCGAATACCAGCTGGAATCTTCCGACCCACGCGGATTGGGCTTCTTCAACGAATTGGTCGATGCTCATGTCGATGACAGCGTTCACACGGCAGCACGCTCGACACAACTGGACTCCATTACCGATGCGGAAACAGCTACTTACCTGTTCATAGGCAAGGATTTCGCCATCACCGACGAAGAGCTCGATACGGTTCTGCAATATGTCGACAGCGGCGCTACGCTGATGCTGTGCTTCGATGAATCGAGTCAGAATGTCTACAGCACCTTCTTTGATGAGAACGCTTATTACTGGGAATACACCAATCGCACGTATGTAGCCATCGAAGATACGAGCCTGGTGTATGCGAGCGTTTTCCAGAGCGATACGATTTACGACGACTGGTACACATTCGACCCGGAAGCCATCCTCGATACCAATTACAAGGCCTTTGCTTTTTCGATGTACAAACCGGTGGCCGTTGAGCTGAAACGCGGCAAAGGAAAGATCATCCTGCACAGCATGCCGCGCCTGTTTGTCAATTACCAGGTGCTGGCTCCGAACGGCTTTACGCACGCCAGCTACATTTTACGGAAAATTCCGCAAGACAAGCCGGTGATCTGGCTCGAATTCGGTCGTTTTGATCAGAACGCCGCTATACAGGATACCGGCACCGACGAAGACAAACAAGGCGAAAAGGAAGACACCAGCTACCTGCAATACATCATGCAGGATCCGGCTCTGCGCTGGGCCTTCATGCTGGCCATTCTCGTGTTCCTGTTGTACGCCTTCTTCCGCGCGAAACGTCGCGAAGCGGTGCTGCAGGGCGTTCCGGAAAAACGCAATATGTCGCTTTCGTATGTGGAAACGCTGAGCAGTATTTACCTCTCGCGCAATTCCCCTTACGGTATCCTGCTCGTGTTGCGCAAGAACTTCTACATGGCCGTCAACCGGCATTTCTATGTAGATCTGATGCACAAGGAAGACAACAAGGACAAGCGAGAAGAAACGATCAAGCGTCTGGTGGAAAAGTCTTCTGTTGAGGCCGAAGAGCTGCGCGATCTCCTGAACATTTTGGACACACGTCCGGGCGATTCACACAAAATCAACGAAGCCATACTCGGACAAGTTTATCGTGCGATCCGCAAATTCTACCTGCAAACCGGCATTTCCCGCAAGAGCAACCAGTTTGTGATCGGCGACCAGGAAGTCGTGCTGCACCGTTCACTCCTTACCGGCGGTATCCTGACCATTCTCGGAATGGTGGTCCTGCTGCGTGGACTTTACCTGCTTGCAGCGGCCAGTGGTTATGGAATTCTGTTGGTAGCAGGCAGCTTCCTGCTGCTTTACCTCGGCATTCGTTTCCTGTCGACACCGGTGGCGAAAATCTCCGCAACGTCTTTCACGCTTTACCGTCCGTTTGGCGGTAAAAAATCCGTTGACCTTCGCCAGGGCGTTACGTACAATCATACTAAAAGCGGCACCATTCTTTACTTCGAAGACGGCAGCCAGCTCACCATACAGCATGCCTTGCTTTCCCGATCCGGGAAGCATGCCTTGCGCTTATTTACTGAACACATTAAACATCAATCAGCATGAATCAGGACGAACAACCGAATGCAGAGCAGAACGACGATTTATCTGCTTATATGCCTAAAAACGAGTCCGAAAACGCGGCTCCCGAAACTCCGGCTGAGGAAACCAAACCGGTATTCGAACAGCGCGACCAGACCGACCTGATCTGGGTAGCCCAGAAAGTGAACCGCGTAAGGGAAGAGATGCGCAAGTACGTTATCGGACAGTCTGAAATGATCGAGCTGTTGCTGGCCGGCATCTTCTCCAACGGGCATTTGCTCCTGGAAGGTGTTCCGGGTGTGGCGAAAACGCTTTCTTCCAAAGCGCTTTCCCGCGTGCTGGATGTCGGATTTTCGCGGATCCAGTTTACGCCCGACCTCATGCCGTCGGATGTGATCGGAACATCCGTATTCAACATGAAAGAAACGGCTTTCCAGTTCAAAAAAGGACCGATCTTCTCCAACATCGTGCTGATCGACGAGATCAACCGTGCGCCGGCAAAAACACAGGCGGCTTTGTTCGAAGTAATGGAAGAGCGCCAGATCACTTACGATGGTCAGTGCTACGAATTGAGCTTCCCGTTCCTGGTAGTTGCCACGCAAAACCCGGTCGAGCAGGAAGGAACGTACAACCTGCCGGAAGCACAATTGGACCGTTTTCTCTTTAAGATCAAGCTCGATTACCCGACGCTCGAAGAAGAAACAGCCATCCTGACGCGCTACAAGGATCAGATCAAATCGCCGTCGCTGGAAGAAATCCAGGCGATCTTTACGGCCAGTGAGCTGATGAAGGTGCAAAGCATCGTGGAAAAGATCATCGTGGAAGACCGTTTGATCCAGTACGTGGCCCAGGTGATCCACAAAACGCGTAACCATGGTAAGCTCTACCTCGGTGGCTCGCCGCGTGCGTCACTTTCCATTCTGAAAGCATCGAAAGCGTTTGCTGCGATTCGTGGCCGCGATTTCGTAACACCGGACGATATCCAGTTTGTAGCCGTTCACGTGCTCAATCACCGTATGATCCTGACGCCGGAAGCGGAAATGGAAGGTACACGTGTGGAAGACATTATTACTGAAATCCTGCAATCCGTAGAAGTACCGCGCTAAGATGTTACTCGGCAGTCTCCATCTCACTCGTTTTTTCTTCGTCCTGCTTACAGCAGTGGTCGCGGTTATTGGTGCATCCACCTTTTTGCCGTGGCTCATGTACGTCGGAAAAATCGCATTGCTCGTGATCATCCTGGTCGCTATTGCAGATGTGATGCTGTTGTATTTGCAAAAACAGCCGGTTTCCGTCAAACGGAATATCCAGGAGCGCATGAACCTCGGAGACGAGAACAAGATTGAGCTCACGGTCATCAACCAGACCTTCCAGCCGATCAACACCTCCATTTTCGAAGGCTACCCGGTACAGATGCAGATGCGCTCCAAGCCATGGGTGACGCTCCTATTGCCGCGCAAAGCGAAACATTTCAACTACACCTTTACGCCTACCGAACGCGGTGAATATACCTTCGGTGATGTCGTTTTGTTCCTGCGCTCACCCTTGTTCCTTGCCCAGCGACGCATGATCATTCCGCTTGAGCAAAAAACGGAAGTGTATCCGTCGGTATTGCAAATGAAGCAATACGAGCTCAAGGTATTCCACCAGCAAACGCAGTCGCAGGGCATCAAGAAAATCCGCCGGATCGGTAACACGAGTGAGTTCGAACAGATCAAGAACTACGTTCAGGGCGACGACATCCGGACCATCAACTGGAAAGCAACCAGCCGTCGCAGCGAGCTGATGGTAAACCAATACCAGGAAGAGCGCTCGCAACCGGTTTACTGTGTGATCGACAAAAGCCGTCCGATGCAGCTGGCTTTCCACGACATGGCCATGCTCGATTATGCCATCAACAGTACGCTGGTGTTCTCCAATATTGCGCTGCGCAAAGGTGACCGCGCCGGACTCATCACGTTTTCCGATAAGATGGGGACCATCCTTCCGGCCGATAAAGCCGCCGGACAATTGCGCCGCATCATCGAAAGCCTCTACAACCAGCGAACGCTGTTCAAGGAAGCGAATTTCGAGCTGCTGTACCAAACCGTGCGCCGACAGGTGAAAACCCGCTCGCTGCTCATGCTCTTCACCAACTTCGAGAGCGAATTTGCCATGCGTCGTGCCTTGCCGATGCTCCAAAAGCTCAACAAGCGTCACGTACTGGTGGTGATTTTCTTCCAGAACAACGAGCTGGCCGAATGGGCCCAGCAGCCGGTCGAAAACATGAAAGACCTCGTTCAGGCTACGGTTGCCGAGAAAATGACGAGTGTCAAATGGTCCATCGCGCGCGAGCTCCGCAACAACGGCATCCAGACCATTCTTTCCCGCCCGGAAGACCTTTCCATCAACGCCATCAACAAATACCTCGAGCTGAAAGCGAAGGGAGGAATTTGATGATTTCAGAACCATTTGTCATTTAGTTGATTACTGTATATTTGCTTTTATACTTCTTAAATAAAAATTATGTACATCGAATCGGTTTACATTAATAGTATTCGTTCCATAGATGAATTCAAAATGGAATTTGATCATCCTGCAGGGTGGCATGTCATTATTGGTGAAAACGGGGCTGGAAAATCTAGTGTTGTAAGGAGTATAGCTGCCACTCTAATCGGTCCTGAACAAATTACTGCTGCATTACCAATTTGGGAAGAATGGTTGAGTTTTGGCAAGTTAAATGGTGAGATTAAAATAACACTATCTCGAGATAAAAATTATGACTTGATCGGTCAAACTAGACCTCCCAAGAATGCAGCAATAACTAATGAGTTCATTTTAAAAAAAAGTGACACAGGCCGGATTGAAATGGACTCCAATATACAGGCTAAAAAAATGAACCCCCGAAATTTTAATTGGGGGAATAATAAAGGTTGGTTTTCCGCAGCTTTTGGTCCCTTTAGAAGATTTACTGGGGGTAATGAGAAATGGAACAAAGTCTTTTATTCAGCACCAAAATTAGGGGCTCATTTAAGTGTATTTAGAGAAGATATTGCTCTGAGTGAAGCTCTAGACTGGCTGAATGAATTAGATCGCAGACGATTGAAACAAAATGAACAGCGACAATTTGAAAGTGAAATGGTTGCTGAACCGATTGTTTCTTATTTAAATGAATCTGCTAGGATATTTGAATCTATTAAAACATTTATTAATGGTAGCGATTTACTACCGCATCAAACAAAATTTGACAGCATTAATATTGATGGAGAACCAATATTTTTAGATATAGCTGATCAACCTATTCCGGTCACACAACTTAGTGATGGATTTCGTTCAATTTTAAGTTTGACTTTTGAACTTATTAGGCAGCTTATTCAAACATATTCAACTTCTGAAGTATTTCCAGACCCCACTACTTTTAAGCCTGTAAGCGTTCCGGGTGTTGTGATTATTGATGAAATTGACGCTCATCTACATCCCACGTGGCAAACTTCGATCGGCAACTGGTTTGTGCGTTGTTTTCCAAATATCCAATTTATTGTAACTACTCATAGTCCTCTTATCTGTCGTGCAGTTAGTAAAACCAGTACTATTTGGCGTCTTTCAACTCCCGGAAGTGAACATCCTTCAAAAAAAATCATCGGTGACGAAAGAGAAAAATTGATTTTCGGAAATATTTTGGATGCATATGGCACTGAAGCATTCGGAAAAAGTCCCGTTCGTTCGGCTAAATCTAATGAACAATTGGATCGGCTTGGCACATTAAATATGCTTTCTGCTTTGGGGAAAACTACTGATGAAGACGAAAAAGAACGGACAAAACTACAACGAATTCACGGCACCGATGATCCAACTGGATTCTAAAGCACTTACTGTTACAGAAAACACTATTCTAAATGATTTACAAAATAAGGTAAATCAAGAAGGATCTTTTGTGTTACGAGTTAGTAAAGCACAAAGTTTATGGGATTCCAAAGGAAATACCGCAGGGAAAAAGTCTTTTGAAGCTATCAGAAAACACCTCTTTGACTTGTGTGTATTTGACGGTATATGTAACTATTGTGAACAAAGTGAAGCTAACGATATTGAACACATCCATCCAAAATCATTCTTTCCTGAATTCACTTTTGTTTGGGATAATTATCTATTAGCATGTAAACAGTGTAATTCTGCTTATAAGTTAGATCAATGTTATGTGATTGATAATCAGGATGAATTATTTCAGGTTCTAAGGAAATCCGAGCCTTTATATAAGACTCATGCATTCATAAATCCCCGATCAGAAGATCCTAATAAGTTTATGATTCTAAATCTGAAAACATTTAAGTTTCTCGAATTGCCTGATCTTTCGAAAAAAGATTCAAATAGAGTTAAAGCTACCTTGGAGATTTTAGCTTTAAATGAGAGGGACACTCTGATTGAAGCACGAAAAAGTGCTGCTATATTCTATTATCAAAGGATGGATTTGCTGGTTAAGATTATAAATAGTAATACTAAGGAGGCGATAGAAGAATTATTAACACCCTATGATAATTGCCTAGACACTAGTCTTAATTTGGATGAATTAAAGGATTCGATCAAAACGGGATTCAAAAAACAGATCAGTACTTGGCAACACCCATCTGTATGGTATTCTATTAAATTGGTTGAAAGCAAGATCAACGATAAATGGAAAATCATTTTTCACCATATACCGGACGCTCTTAATTGGTGACTGCTTTTTTAATCCCAAAAAATCAGCGTATTTTTGCACCGGTTTTCATCTAACTATAAATACACAAAGCATGTCAACAATTCAAACAGGACTTGAAATTCAACATATACTCGACCAGCTGGGTATCGAGGCAGTAAACCGTGGTGCTTCCACAGGAGGTTACTGGTTCAACACCCGCGGGGCGAAAATCGATTCTTATTCCCCGGCCGATGGTCAGCTGATCGCTTCTGTAAACGCTGCTACCGAAGCAGAATACGAAGCCGTGATCCTGAAAGCACAGGAAGCCTTCAAGGTATGGCGTACGATCCCTGCACCAAAACGTGGTGAAGTGGTTCGTCAGCTTGCTGAAAAGATCCGCGAATACAAACAGCCGCTGGGCGAGCTCGTTTCTTACGAAATGGGTAAATCACTCCAGGAAGGTCTGGGTGAAGTACAGGAAATGATCGACATCTGCGATTTCGCTGTTGGACTTTCCCGCCAGCTGTATGGTCTGACGATGCACTCTGAGCGCCCGTCGCACCGCATGTACGAGCAATACCACCCGCTGGGGATCGTAGGAATCATTTCTGCGTTCAACTTCCCGGTAGCGGTATGGAACTGGAACTCTGCACTGGCATGGGTTTGCGGTGATGTTTGTGTATGGAAACCATCTGAAAAAACACCACTTACGGCTATTGCCTGCCAAAAGATCACCCAGGAAGTATTTGCCGCGAACGACGTTCCGGAAGGTGTTTCCTGCCTCCTGATCGGCGATGCTGAAATCGGTAAACTGATGTCGAAAGACGGACGCGTTCCACTCGTTTCCGCTACAGGTTCTACTCGTATGGGGAAAGCCGTTGCAGAATCCGTAGCATCGCGTTTGGGTAAATCCCTGCTCGAGCTGGGTGGTAACAACGCAGTAATCATCACGCCAAGCGCCGATCTGAAAATCGTCGTTCCGGGTGCTGTATTCGGTGCCGTAGGAACAGCCGGACAGCGTTGTACAACTACCCGTCGACTGATCATTCACGAAGAAGTATACGATAAAGTAAAAGACGCTATCGTAAAAGCTTACGCACAGCTGCGTATCGGAAACCCGCTCGACCAGAACAACCACGTAGGCCCGCTGATCGATACAGATGCCGTAAAAGCTTACGAAAACGCACTGAAGCAAGTAGTTGCTGAAGGAGGTAAGCTGATCGTGGAAGGCGGTGTGCTTTCCGGCGAAGGTTACGAATCCGGCTGCTACGTGAAGCCGGCGATCGCTGAAGCGGAAAATCACTTCCAGATCGTACAGCATGAAACATTTGCACCGGTATTGTACCTGCTGAAGTATTCAGGAAGTGTGGAAAACGCTATCGCTATCCAGAATGGCGTTCCACAAGGACTTTCTTCGGCTATCATGACCAACAGCATCAAAGAAGCTGAGGCATTCCTCGCAGCAACTGGTTCCGACTGCGGAATCGCCAACGTGAACATCGGTACTTCTGGTGCTGAGATCGGCGGCGCATTCGGTGGCGAGAAAGAAACAGGTGGCGGCCGCGAATCCGGCTCCGATGCCTGGAAAGTGTACATGCGTCGTCAGACCAACACCATCAATTACTCCGATTCTCTTCCGCTGGCACAGGGCATCAAATTCGATCTCTGATCCATCCGGACAACTGATACAAATCCCTTCCATTCCGGAGGGGATTTTTTTGTGCCTGTATAAAACAACTCCGCCTCCCTTTGTTAAGGGAGGCGGAACTGTCATTCAATAAATAGTGGGTAAATGTGTTGACAGGTTATAGGTGTGAACAGTGGTAATGCTAAACTAAACTGTATCTGACTCACAATAGATCCTAACCAGCAAACCTGTCACAGCATGGCAGGATCGGTCGGTCAATTGATTCTAACTTCCTCCCAAAGCAGCTGAAAAAACTGCTCAAGACGATCTTTATTCATATACAGGTAGTCCGTCACTGCGGCTGGTGAATTCCCTACTTTCATAACACAATAGAGCAGTTGCTCACGGTTACAATTCAGGGAGCTGCACCAACGCATGATCTCCTCCTGGTCGTGTGTGTTAATTTTGCTAGGTGTACTCGGATGTGGTAAAGTCGCTATCATTAGCTGAAATATTAATCGTACATCTATGAGTCAAAAGTAAGGGAGCAGGAGTTCCCAAACAACCGTATTTATACGGATTTTTCCATTGCGGTAAACCGCAATTTTCTGCGGTAAACCACAATTCTACAAGAGGGGCAAAACAACAATCCACTCATTTTCAATGATTTAATTATTTTAAGAAAGAAGCCCTCAGACGGAACCATTGCAAAAGCGCAAAATTGCTTCTTATATTGGCCCCAAACTATTTATAAAAGAAACGCTATGACTTACAATTTCAACGGAACAGAGGGCGGGCCTATAACCCTTGCCCGAGCCACAGAATCAATCACGGATTACCAGCAAACGTATCCGCAAAGTGTAAAAGCCCGTTTTTTCGGGAAGGACGCTATCCAGCAATTGCTTAATGTGCCCGGTAGTATGGGAATCCGTATGTACTTCGGCATTGATCCGGTAACAAAACAAAACGAAATCATCCTGATTGCTGCCGATGCAGACGGAAACGATATTGCGGGACTCATCATGGATCTCTCTCAGCCTTGTCCGAATGTGTGCCCTAGCATCAGTCCGTTCAATACGATATCCATCAATCCACTACGCTCTTAGTGGCTTATCTGAATGACATATCCATGTATTCCATCCTGCTGCCCGGCGGGATGGTCTTTTTATTGTGGCGACGCCTGACGCTACCCTTTCGGGTCATCGGTGCAATGGTGCTTTTCACCTTTGCGATGGAAGTTCTGGCTTACCTGTTTATGATCAAAGGTATCAACAACATGCCCTTGTTCCATCTATTCACATTCGGCGAAGCCACACTTTTCGCGCTCTACTATTACAACATTTACCGAAAACGGCAACTGAAGTGGATCTATCTGGGCCTGTTGGCCGGATTCCTGTTGTTTTCCATCGTAACCGTCATCGTTTTCGAACGATTCTACAACTACAATTCACTCCAGCGAAGCGTCGAATCGATCTGGGCCATCCTGTTGTGCCTGATCTTCTATACCGACCTGTTCAACCAGGCTAAAGTGACCAATCTGTTACATTATCCTCACTACTGGATGACATCCGGCTTTCTGCTCTATTTTGCGGGAATGTTGTTTCTCAATATCCTGGGCGATGTGGTGCTGACATCAGACAAATTGAGCTTCAATGCCTTTCATATTCATGCTATACTGAATATTTTTCTGAATATTATTTATACCATTGTACTATGGATGGGCAGCAGGGAGTTGACCTCGGAACAGTCGTAATTTTTGGAACCATGGGGATGATCATTCTCGCCATGGGTATTATCGTTTTCTTCTTCATCTATCAGAAACGTATGGTAGCGAAGCAAAATGAGCTGGCTATCCAGGCGCTCGAACACCAGAAATCCCTGATTCATGCCGTGATCCAAACACGGGAGATCGAACAGCGACGCATTGCTTTGGAACTCCACGACGATGTTGGATCGACGCTCACCGCCATTAAATTTTCCATTCCGCAGCTCACCATTTCATCGGAAGAAAAAGAACAGCTGAGCACCAATCTCAACAACGCCATTCAGAAAGTGCGCAGGATCTCGAACGACCTCCTCCCGTCTATTCTCGAAGAGCTGGGCCTGCAAACGGCCGTGCGAAACCTGATCAAGAACCTCAACGAAACCACATCGATTGAATTCGTGGCCGACTTTGGAGGTGAAGAACGCCGCCAGTCGAAAGAAGTAGAGCTGGCCTATTACCGCGTACTCCAGGAGCTGCTCAACAATATTCTGAAATACGCCAATGCTACGAAAGTCGAAATCGTTCTGGCATCGGAACCACTTTCACTGCATATGGTGGTGTCGGACAACGGAAAAGGATTCGTACCTTCGGACCATACGGAACGTGAACGACCGTCACTTGGACTGCGGAATATGGAAAGCCGCATTCAGCAGATCCACGGCAGTATGCGTTTCGAGAAATTGCCAACCGCCGGAACCAAAGTAACTGTAGTTTGGAAAAAATGACACGGGAAATTACAATCGCTATCGCTGATGACCAGTCTATCTTCAGACAGGGACTGGTGAACCTGGTTAATGGCTTCGAGAACATTCGGGTGCTGTTTTCCAGTGAAAACGGGAAAGAACTCCTCGACCAACTACCGGCCAATTTGCCGGACCTCGCACTGCTCGACTTCCGCATGCCGGAGCTCAACGGATTGGAAACCACACGACTGATCCGCGAACGCTATCCGAGCGTACGAGTGCTCATCCTCTCTATGTACGACGACCACGAATTTGTGGAATCGGCCATTGCAAGCGGCGCTAACGGTTACCTTTCCAAAGACGACGAACCGGAAGAAATCGCCAAAGCGATCTACAGTACCATGGAGATCGGCTACTACATGAACGATCGCACGTCCAAAATGCTCATCACTAAAATGATGAAGGAAGGTGCGATGAAGCCTGTTTTCCCTTCCGACAACGTCGAATTCACGGAAATGGAGCTACAGATCATTCAACTCATCAGTCAGGAATACACCACGCTCGAAATTGCGGCCAAGCTGCACCGAAGCAAACGTACAATCGAAGGCATTCGAACCTTCATCATGCAAAAGATCGGCTGCCGGAACGCCGTTGGTGTGGTTCTTTATGCACTGAAACACGATCTGATCACGAACCCGCTGACGTACGAGGAGTAGTCTGAAATCCTGATAGTACTTTTTTCATAGCCACGGCGGATACAGTTCGCCCCTCTCTCCCCTTGAGGGAGGAGACAGGGCCTTTGGTGAAGATTACTTCTTGATTCGCGCGATCAACCCATAGAACAAGGACTTCCCTGTCGTGGTTTTCAGCCACAATTCCTGCGTTTCCGACTGACGATGTATGTCCAGCTCCTGCAACAGGCTGCGCAGGTCTTTGAGCTCAATTTTGGGAGAATACGTGTTGACGATGAGCGTTCCGCCCGGTTGAAGGATTTGCATGCCCTCGGCGATCAGATCGGGCAACAGGTTTTCGAGCTTCCACTTCTCGCCTTTCGTTCCGAGTCCCCAGGCTGGCGGGTCCATTTGTACCAGGTCGTAGCGATTGCCGCGTTTGATTTCGCGCTGAACGAATTTCCGGGCATCTTCGACCACCCAGCGGATGTCTGACAAACCCGTAGCTTCCATGTTGATGCGCGCTTTATCGATCATCGCACGAACGGAATCCACGTGGGTGACTTCAGCCCCTGTCATGCGACCGGCCAGCGAAGCAGCGCCCGTATAGGCAAACAGGTTCAGGAAACGTTTTCCGGGATCGAGCTGTTCACGAATAAAGCGCCAGTTGATTTCCTGCTCGGGAAACAAACCGATGTGTTTATTCCCGGCCGTTTCCAGCTGCACCTGCATACCGCCTGATGTGGTAAAGTGCCAGCTCACCGGAGCATTGGGACGCAACGCTTTCCAACGGCCATTGAGACTCGCCGGACTGTCGGGAATAAATTCCCAGTGCGCTTGTTTTCGCCATTCGGCCAGCGATTGCGCAGGGGTAAAATAAGCTTGTAATTCCGGGCGAATGGTAATGATGTCGCCCCATCGTTCGAGCTTACAGCTGTTACCGGCATCGATCAGCTCGTACAGATCCGGAAAGACACCGTAGCTTTTACTCATCGAAAATGCAGGATTACTTCATGCGCGGCGTTTTCTTCCGGCCACCCATCATCTGCGCCATACGCATCTGATTTTTCGACGGTGCGGCCTGCAATTGCGCCTGCATCATTTTAATCTGCTCTTTCATCATACCGCTGTTGTCGAATTTCTTCGCTTCTGCCAGCAAGGTAGCCGCTTCTTTCTGACGTCCTGTCTGGGCACAAATTCCTGCCAGGTGCAAACGCGCCATCGCTTTGTCGTGCCCGCGACGCAGACCGAGTGCCATCGCCTTGCGCAAGAGCATTTCTGTCTTGGCGAAGCCCAGCTCCTGTGAATTGAACAAAGCCTGCAGGTAGGTAACATACGCATTCTGACGCTTTGGCAACAGCTGCGGATGGGTAATCTTGTTAATGGAACGTTTGGCTTTTTCCTGGTTCCCCGAACGCATGTGGTTGAGCGAGAAAATCAGGTTTTCATTGTAAAAGAAGGTTGCACCGACGATAGCTGTGATGAGGATCAACACGATGCCCCAACCCCAGTAACCAGTGTAAAAAGAGTAAGTGGTCAGGAACAACAAACCTGCTGCAAGAGCACAGCGAATAATAAAAGCTCTCATAATTTAATCAATTGTTGCAATACATTTCAGTTCGATGGCGATCGGCGTCGGCAGGGAATTGATCTCTACCGTTGTGCGGCATGGCAGGTTATCCTTGAAGTACTCGGCGTAAATGCGGTTGTACGTATGGAAATCGCGCTTCATGTTCACCAGGAAAACCGTCACATCGATCAGCTGATCCCAGCTCGAGCCGGATTCTTCCAGGATGATGCGCACGTTTTCGAAAACGTTTCGGCACTGTGCTTCGAAATCGAATTCGATGAAATTCCCGTTGTGATCGAGCTTCAAGCCCGGTACAGACGAATCCGTAGCATCGGAACCCGCAACACGCGGACCAACGCCGGAAAGGAACAACAGATTACCCGCACGACGGGCATGTGGATACAAACCAACCGGTTTGGGTGCTTTTTCAGTCGAAATGCGATCAGCTTCTGCCATAACGAAAATTTGTGCAAATATACGAGGATTTCCGGCCGGTTGCTTTCTTTTCAAAAGGAAACCACGGGCTGTTTATTTCCAGTTAAAATTCTGGAATTCCAAAATTTGGGAGTTCTGGAATTCTAGATATATAGACGCCCCTGTTTTCACCCATAGATTTTCTCTATAGCGTCCCCGGAAAATTCGAGAATTTTAGATTTTTAAATATTTCGGCATCCCAGCAGAATCAAGCCTTCCGGATCAAACCCCTGCCTTCCGGATGATCTCATCCACCACTCCCGGATCGAGCAGCGTAGACGTATCTCCCAGGCTCGACACATCGCCTTCGGCAATTTTCCGAAGGATGCGTCGCATGATCTTCCCCGAACGGGTTTTCGGCAGGCCGCTTACAAACAGGATCTTTTCCGGTTGAGCGATCTTACCGATCTCGGCACTTACCGTAGCCGCTACACTGCTCGCAGCAGCCACTTCATCAGCCGGAAGGTGTTCTCCGACCACGAAAGCATAGATGGCCTGACCTTTAACCGCATGCGGATAGCCCACCACCGCCGATTCGATCACCAGCTCACTGGTATTGATGGCATTTTCAATTTCGGCTGTTCCAAAACGGTGACCGGAAACATTGATCACGTCATCGATGCGACCGATGATGCGGTACATGCCGTTCTCATCGCGCTTGGCACCGTCGCCGGTGAAATAATAACCATCGTATTGCGAGAAATAAGTCTGACGGCAGCGTTCATGATCGCCATAAGTGGTGCGCAGGATCGACGGCCAGGGTGCTTTGACGCAAAGATAGCCTTCCACATTCGCCTCGCTGATCTCGTTTCCTTGCTGATCGAGCAATACCGGCTGGATGCCCGGCAACGGATAACCTGCAAAGGTCGGTTTCAAAGGAGAAAGATTGCCCAAACCGGAAATCATAATACCACCCGTTTCGGTTTGCCACCAGTTGTCGACGATCGGGCAGCGTTCTTTACCAACCAGGTGATGGTACCAGTGCCACGCTTCTTCGTTGATCGGCTCGCCCACTGTTCCCAGTACTTTGAGTGAGCTGAGATCGTGGCGGGTGACGAAGCTTTCTTCAAATGCCATCAGTGAACGAATAGCCGTTGGTGCGGTGAGGAATTGGTTCACCTTATATTTCTCAACGGTTTGCCAGAAACGTCCGGCGTCGGGATAAGTCGGAATGCCTTCAAACAAAATGGTGGTTGCCCCGGTTAGCAGCGGACCGTAAATGATGTACGAATGCCCGGTGATCCAGCCTATATCGGCCGTACACCAGTAAATATCGTTTTCTTCGTATTGGTACACATTCTCGAACGTGTAAGCCGTATAGACCATATAACCGCCGCAGGTATGCACCACGCCTTTCGGTTTCCCGGTCGAGCCGGAAGTGTACAGAATGAACAGCGGATCTTCGGCATCCATCATTTCAGCCGGACAAACAACGGGCTGGTTCGCGATAAAATCGTTCCACCAGCTATCGCGACCGGTTTTCATGTCGGCCTGTTTTCCCAAACAATCATATACTACAACGTGTTGAACAGAGCTGTTTTGCAACAAAGCTTCATCGACAGTCGATTTCAACGGCACTTGTTTGGCACCACGACGCAAGCCATCGGCAGTGATCACCAGTTTCGCATGGGCGTCGTTGATGCGATCGGCCAATGCGGAAGCTGAGAACCCGGCAAAGACAACGGAATGAATCGCGCCAATACGCGCACAAGCCATCACAGCGATTGCCAGCTCAGGGATCATCGGCATGTACAAACACACCACATCGCCTTTGCGAACGCCTTTGGAACGCAGCGCGGTAGCACATTGACACACGGCTTCGAACAATTGCGTATATGTCAGCTGACGATTGGCATCGCCCGGTTCGTTGGGCTCCCAGATAATGGCTGTTTTATCGCCACGGGTTTCCAGGTGGCGATCCAGCAGGTTTTCGGTAATATTGAGCTTGCCGCCTTTGAACCATTCGACTTTCGGCTCGGAAAAATTCCATTCGAGCGTCTTGTGCCAGGGCTGCATCCAGCGAAATGTGCCGGCAACATCCGACCAGAACGCGGCCGGATCGGCGATACTTGCTGCATATGTTGCCTTATAATCGTCAAAAGAAGTAATCTTCAGCGTGCTCATGTGTGCTTTTTTCTAATCTGTGGAACAGGCTAAATATACGCGAATCGGGCGAAATGGCTGTTAAATCCGTGTTCAGACCGGAGGGAAATAAAAAACGTCCCGGCCAATGTCCGGAACGTTTTTAGTAGCAGTGTGTGTGGTTAATTACTGTGCGACAGTAATGCGTTGTTGCGACTGCAAGCCGTTCGGATATTCGACCTGCAGGATATAAACTCCTGAAGTAAGTGAATTCAATTCAATGCTGGTGGTGGTTCCGGTAAGTGTTTGGGTCAGCAATTTTCTGCCGTCCAGATCATAGACGTTCAATCGTTGCATCTGGTTGGCTGAACTGATTGTTAAATGATCTGCCGTAGGATTCGGATAGCAGGAGAACAGCGCTACATTTTCAGTGACACCCAAAGCAGGATTGTCGTGAACGAGGTCCCAGCGCTGATCGCCCAGCACACCTTCCATCAGATCGCGCTGACCTTTTGTGAAGGAATTCTGGCAGGTTTCAGCCGAATAATCCATAAAGTTCTCGATCATATCGTGCAGGTTGGTGCCCGCGATGTTGTCCATACAGGTATTTTTTGCCTCGTCGCAATCCTGCTGGGATGCACCTGCTGCGCCCGGTGTATCGTCGATACCGTCGCTGCCTGAGCAATCGTCCTCATCGCCCCAGATGTGGCGCAGACCGAGGTAATGTCCTACTTCGTGTGAAGCTGTACGGCCAAGAATATCATAGCCCGGCAAACCAATCGGGTTGTTGCTTCCTACTACCTGGTATTGCAGCACAACGCCATCACCGAGATCTTCGATTCCCGCACCACCCGGCCAGTTCGGCAGATCAGCAGGAGGCGTGGCGTAACCAAGAAGAAGCGCGTTGCCGTTAACAGACATATCGCACACCCAGATATTCAGGTAGTGCGCCTGGTCCCAGGCATCGTGACCGCCTTCGGCAGTGGATTTTACTTTTTCCACGTCTGAGAAATCGCCGAAGAAGATATTAAAGCTTCCAAACGAGGCCGTATTGGTCTGCGTACGGGTAATTCCAGTAGTCGGGTTGCCGTCCGGATCGACCGCTGCCATTACAAAACGGATGCGTGTTGAACCGGCTACCGGCTGGAATTCAGCACGCATATTTACTGTATCGGCATTCTCACGCGCGTAATCCGCATTCAAGATTTCAAGCTGGTTCTGAATTACTTCATCGGCCAGGTTTTCCTGTGGCGTATTGTAGACAACATGGAACACCACCGGAATGGTCAGGATGTCGCGCGTTGGCTCTGCATTGGTACCCAACTCTTTTGCCGAGTTAAAGGCATTGTCGATGGCTTGCTTATAACCAGGGAATTGTTGTTCGCGGTAGTCGATCAGTTCTTTTGTAAGGCATTTATGAATGGTCTGGGCGTTAAGGGAAATACCGCAAAACAGCATTGCGGGGAGAATGAGGTGTTTCATGTTTTCGCGTTTAGTTTTTAGCTCACCCAAGTTAGGGAAGCGGCTTGTCTTTTTTTGCAAAAATGGGGATGACCGGTTATTGTACTCCATCAACGGTAAACATGGGATTATTTATTCGTTAAAAAAACTCAAAACGGTTAGAGGGGCTCAGTTTAATATCGATATTGGTATAGATAACTTCCACGCCATGACGCGCTATAAAGTACGCATCTACCCTAACAAGAAGTCACCCAAGCTGTTCCGGAACAAACTGCTGGAGCTGCTCACCCGGACTCACCCGCTTATCATCACAGGTATGTACCTTTTTATCGGGTTTTTCCTGATTTATGTCTTCCTGTCATGGAACCCGCATATTTCGGTCTGGGCTATAACGGGCGTACTCGCCCTCGGTGTCTTCAGCTGGACGTTTGCCGAATATTTAATGCATCGTTTCCTGTACCATAAGCTACACGATGCGACTTTCAGCAGCGGTTTTCAGTATGTGCTTCACGGGATTCACCACGAATATCCGAATGACGATGAACGACTGGTGCTTCCTCCGCTCCCGTCGCTGATCCTCGCCGCGGTTTTCCTGGGATTGTTCTACCTCATGATGCACGACTGGTCTTTCATTTTCGGAACCGGTTTCTTGTTCGGCTACCTGTTCTACATGAACATCCACGTCTGTGTTCACCGTTTCGAAGCACCGAAACACTTCAATTTCTGGTGGCGGCACCATGCGATCCATCACTTCCAGCAGCACGATCGTGCGTTTGGGGTGACCACTTCGCTGTGGGACCGCGTTTTCGGCACCATGCCCGAACCGATGCGTAAAACCGTCGAGATCGAAATACAGCGCCTGAAGAAAGATTAATCTTTGACTTCAGGACCTGCCTGTCGGCAGACAGGTTTTTAGGACTTTAGGATATTAAGATCTACCTGTTGTCTTAAAGTCTAATCCCGGGAAGCGGTCGGTCAACCCGATAAATCCTTATTTTTGCTCCATCAGCTATGGAGAAACGAAAGAAAACGGTCGCTGTTATTGGTGGTGGAAGCTGGGCTACGGCATTGGTTAAAATCCTGTGCAACAACCTTGAACTGGTGAACTGGTACATGCGGAATGAAGACGCTGTTCAGCACATCCGGCAATACCGCCACAACCCGACTTACCTGCAATCGGTTGAGTTCGATCTGTCGAAGATCAATGTCAGCACCGACCTGCAGGCCATTATCCGTTCCTCCGATATCATCATTATTGCCACGCCGTCTGCTTTCCTCGTGAAGCTGTTCGAAGGCATTCCTGCCGACCTGTTCAAAGGAAAGATCGTTTACTCGGCTGTAAAAGGGATCGTTCCCGAATACAATGCCATTCCGGCGCGCTTCATCCACAAAACCTTCGGAACGCCATACAGCGCCATTGGGATCATTTGCGGACCGTGTCATGCGGAAGAAGTAGCACTCGAGCGCCTTTCCTACCTGACGATTGCCTGCCAGAAGGAACAGGCCGCACAGGAAATGGCCGATCTGCTGACCTGCCGTTACATTAAAACCACCGTTTCCGACGATCTTTTCGGAACTGAATTATCGGCCGTTCTCAAGAACGTGTACGCACTGGCTTCCGGGATTTGTTCCGGTCTGGGCTACGGCGATAACTTCCAGTCGGTACTGATCGCCAACGCCATCCAGGAAATCGAGAATTTCATCGATGAAGTAAGCCCGATTCACCGCGATGTCAAATCGAGCGCCTACCTTGGCGACTTACTCGTAACAGCCTATTCCAAGTTCTCGCGCAACCGCACGTTCGGTTTCATGATCGGGAAAGGCTATTCGGTCAAAACAGCCCAACTGGAGATGGAAATGATCGCCGAAGGTTATTATGCTACCAAATGTGTGCACGAGATCAACAAAAAGTTCCAGGTCGATATGCCAATCCTCGAAGCCGTTCACAACATCCTTTATGAGAAGATCTCGCCAGTAATCGAGATGAAAATCCTGAGCGACAAGCTGACGTAATGCTTGATTTTGGAGGTTTGATGTTTGATGAGGCTTAGGGAATTTATCGCTGCTTCCAAAAGCTAAAATTATCAATGATAAATTAGGAATTATCAAGTGGCTACGCCTTGATAATTGATCATTGCTAATTCCTAATTACTCCCTGTACTTCTCCCTGAAATCCCGCGGCGTTTCGCCTGTTTGCTGCTTGAATACCCGTGAAAAGTAGGCGTATTCCTCGAAGCCGAGCTTATCGGCAATTTCTTTCATCGACCATTCCTGTCCGCTGAGCAAACGCTTGGCTTCCAATACAACGCGAGCTATGATCATTTCACCAAAGCTCATTCCGTAACAGCTGCGGCAGATCCGGTTCAGGTGGCGCACACTCACATGCAACTGTCCGGCATAGAATTCCGGTGAACGTTCGGACAGGTAGTGTTCTTCAATCAACTGGTCGAGCGGCGTGCAATAACGTGCATACGGCGTTGGTGTCATTGGCTCTTCGGGGCAAATCCGGGCGGTATCGATGTAAAAGCCGTGGAGAAGACTGCCCGCTTTGCGGTATTTGTAGCGCTGTTCGGAAGTGTATTCCCGGTAGATTTCTCCTAGCTGCCGGTCAAAGTCGGTGGTTTGCAACTCGTCCAGCTGAAGGTATTCCTGCTGATCGCGTGTCCGGAAAAAAGGAAATTCTTCGGGTTGGTGCTGCGTACAGTAACGGTGGAAGAAGGCTTGTGAATGGAACAGGATGCGTCCTTCCGCCGGTATGCTAAATGTCCAATGGTGCGTTTGTCCCGGTCGCAGGAAAAACAACGCGCCCGGTTTCACCGGATACCGCCTGAAGTTGATCTCATGCCAGCCCTCGCCTTCGGTAAAAAGAATGCTCAGGTAGAAATCGTGCTTGTGCGGCACCATGATGTGGTCGTGGTATTTCCGGAGGTGTTCCGAAAGGTGATTCATGTAAAACTCCTGTTCGGCGCCCTGCTCGTCAAATTGATGGATCGAAAGGATGGGGAAGTTTTCCATACAGCAAATCACGATAAAATGTCCGTATAATACAAGTTATAGACTATTTTATGTAACAGCGAACCACCTTATATATTTTAACTTTACTAAAAAAATGAACATGTTTGCTCCCATCACAACCGGTAAATGTCCTAAATGTGAAAAAGGTGAAATCTTCGCCAATACCGGCAACATTTTTCTGATGCGCATTCCGAAAATGCACACACATTGCAGCGAATGCGGCTATGCGTTTGAGAAAGAGCCTGGATATTTCCTGGGTGCGATGTACGTGAGCTACGCGCTGACGGTGATTGAAATGCTGACCTTGTTTTTCCTCACCTTCTGGCTGGTTCCGCTGTGGGCGTTCTTTGTGATCATCTTTGGCGGCTTGCTGCTGTTCAGCTTCTTCAATTACCGCGTCTCCCGCATTATCTGGATCCGCTTGTTCCCTTATTAGATCAAATGAAAAAAGGATCATTCATTCCACCCAGGCATCCAGTCCTGATTAAAATGAATGATCCTTTTTACTTACCTAAACCCCATTTTTGCATTTGGGGTAAACTATTTAAAAAAGCGAAATCTGCATTTCAGAGGTTTGGAAACGCCATTAAAAAATTGGACCTCCCATTATCAGGAAGTTTGTCGCACCTTTGTTTCGCACACCAAAGGATACGATAAAATTATAGATATGGTATACCTTAAACCTCTAAATCAATGAAGGCCTTTATATAGGGCCTTTTTTTATTTTATGCCCTTACATCCGTTCGGATATGGACAAAGATGTGCTAACGGCCCGAGCTTCGTTTTACATGACTTTCCGGAAATGTTACATGATTTCACTTTTCCAATTTTTGGCGGAAACAAAAAAACCGGCCTCAAAGAGACCGGTTCTGAGCTGAATCAGCTGTTTCTTATGCTTCTTCTTCCTCCTCGTCGTCACCTTCGGCTGCCTTGGATGCACCACGAGCCATTTTAACGGAAACAACAACGGCGCTTTTCGCGTCAACGAATTTTACTCCTGGCGAAGATGCCTCGAGGTCACCTACACGGATCGACTGACCGATACGCAGTTTGGTAATGTCAACAACGATTGCCTCTGGAAGATCGCCTGGCAATGCAATAACTTTCAAACGACGGAATACCTGCAACAGCTTACCTCCGGCCATTACACCGCGGGAAGAACCTGTAACACGAACCGGCAAAGCTACTTTAACCGGCTTCTTGTCGTCCAGCTCGAGGAAATCGATGTGAACGATTTTGTCCGTAATCGGGTTTTGCTGCAATTCCTGTACGATTGCTTTTGCTTTTTTCCCGTCAATGTCCAGCTCTACCTGGAATACATCCGGGTTGAAAATCAATTTCTCTGCAGCAAGAGTAGTGATGGAGAAATGGGTTTGTGTACCGCCACCGTAAAGTACGCAAGGAACTTGTCCTGCATCTCTTACTGCTTTAGCATCCTTTTTCCCTACGTTCGCGCGAGGCGAACCGCTCAATTGTGATACTTTCATGATTGTGATTTATGATATGATAAAATGTGTACTGATGGATTCGTTGTTCACCAAACGACGAATGACGTCGGAGAACAAATCTGCCACGCTCACCACGCGGATTTTAGCGCTTTGCTGTTTCAGCGGAATCGTATCTGTTACGATCAGCTCGGTGAGTTTTGAGTTTTCGATGCGCTCGTAAGCCGGACCGGAAAGTACGGCGTGTGTACAGAATGCACGAACGGATTTTGCGCCTTTTTCCATGAACAGATCGGCTGCTTTTGTCAGCGTACCAGCTGTGTCGCACATGTCGTCGATCAAGATCACATCCTTCCCGGCAACATCACCGATCACGGTCATTTCGGCTACTTCGTTGGCTTTCTTGCGGTGTTTGTGGCAAATGGCCAGCGTTGTATTCAGTTTCTTGGCGTAAGAGTTGGCACGCTTGGCGCCTCCTGCATCCGGTGCTGCCATGATCAGGTTGCCGTTGTCCAGCTTTTCCATTTCGTGGTAGAACAAGGTGGAAGCAAACAAGTGATCAACCGGCACTTCGAAAAATCCCTGGATCTGATCGGCGTGGAGGTCCATGGTCATCAGACGACTAACGCCGGCTGCCTGCAGCATGTTGGCAACCAGTTTCGCACCGATGGCTACTCTTGGCTTGTCCTTGCGGTCCTGACGGGCAAATCCGAAGTAAGGGATAACGGCAATGATCTTGCGGGCAGAAGCACGCTTGGCTGCATCGATCATCAACAAGAGCTCGAACAGGTTTTCTGTTGGCGGCATAGTCGACTGAACGATGAATACATCCTGTCCGCGTACGGTTTCTTCGAAAGAAGGCTGAAATTCGCCATCGCTGAACTCCACCACATTCACGTCGCCAAGTGGCGCACCGAACTTAAGGGCGATCTGCTCTGCGAGGACTTGTGAAGCTCTTCCTGCGAAAATTTTGACTCCGGTAGACATATTCCTATTCCTTTTGGGAGCGGCAAAGATAGGGATTTTTTAATTATGAATTATCAATGCTATAATTATCAAGAGTATTCAAATCAGAAGCGCCTTGATAATTGATAATTAGCGCATTTATAATTCAATTTTTGCGTAGCCAGCGTGGCAGTATGATCGACCCGATAAAGAGGTACGGGAAGTAGCTGATCAATCGCCAGAGCACGGCCATTCCGGCCAGTAAAACCGCACTGCTGCTGAAGTCTGTGAGCAATTCGCTGAACGCCCATTCGGCCACGCCGCTTCCGCCGGGAGTTGGGGAAACGCGCAGGAACATCCACATCACGAGCTGTTTGGCCAGCACCTGGACGTGTTCGAAAAAGCCCAAAGTGATGAAAGCTTGCAGGATGAAGTTGATTACCAAATAGCGCGATGTCCACGAAGCGATCGTCGAGGCAAAGGTTTTCAGCCAGAACCGAAACGGCTCGGATTTCAACTCGATAGCCGTCAGCGCAACATCTTCGCCCACCTGCGAAGCGCGCTCCTGCCAGCGTTTCAGGAACCACAGCCGCGTAACGCCCGACAGTAGCTTCTTCATCAGGTAAGGAAAGCGGAAAATGCTCAGATAAAGCAAGAGGCAAAGCAGCGTAAAGACGCCGTAGCCACACCAGAAAATGAGCTCAGCGGCTTTGGAAGCCACGTCATCCGGGAAGAGAAAGCTCGCAGAAATGAACAGGAATACGAGCGGGATGAGCAGCACGTAAAACAGGTTGTCGAAGAACGCCGTGATGATTACGATGGCGGTGGAACGGCCCATGGCGATCTTTTCGCGGTTCAGGATGAACATGGCCACCGCAGCGCCACTAATCACGCCGGGTGAAAGCGCCGAAGCGAATTCCCAGATCATGATCACGAAAAAACTGCGTTTCCAGCTGAGCTCTTTGTGTGTCAGGATGCGGATGCGCCACATATAAGCCAGGTCGCGACCCACCATGGCCACGAGCGCCATGAAAATCCAGAAAAACGTATGGCCCGTCCACTCTATTCGTTGGATGACTTCCCATGCCGCAAGCTTGCGGTAATTCCCGTTGGCAGCAGGCATGAATTCGTTTGCTTCGGAAAGATCGACGCGGTGATTGCCGTTGAAATCGGTCCAGGCATGCGTTCCGGTCCCGACTTTCACAACGGTGAATTCGCTTTTTTGCAGACTGTTGTAGAGCAACCAGCCGGAGATTCCCAAACCCAGCGCCAACGCAAGATAGATGCGCCATTTGCTGAACGCCCGGTTGATCTGCTGGTCCTGTATCATGGCTCGCGCTTCAGCGTTTCTTCCACTTCCCAGTTCGGGCGCAGCTTTTGGGTAAGCGTATACCGCTCTATCGTTTCAGGTAGCTCACCGGTAGCAAAGTTTCCCGTATCCCAGATCCCGTTGCCATTGCGGTCGGCGATGCAGCGCACGTTGTATTGACCGGGCTCAATTTTGGTAAACGTTACCGCTGTTTCGCCCGCCGGTTTGACCAGCGTATACATGGCTTTATCATTCAGCGTCAGCTCGATGACCCATTGGCCTTCAAAACCTTCGCATTGGAGGTGAAGCGTGCTCAGATCGGCTGGCAGCAAGGTCGTATAAACAAACTGCAAGGTATCGTTGTGCGATGTTTGCCCCGAAACAGCCTGTCGTTCAAAGCGTACGTTCAGGTGATCCGTCGTCTTCGGATTGGGAATGAGTACAAAGCTGTTCGGACGCGGACGCTCGAAACGATAATCGACCGGCGCGCCTTTTTCGGTCGTGAGGTTGATTTTGCTCGTATCTACTGCTGTAATACGATCGTTCACCCGGAAAAAGAGGCTGTCGCCCGGTTGCCATTTCCCCACTTTTCCTTCCTGCAAAATAGCCAGCGAAATAGTGCGCTCTGCCTGCGTGACTGGTTTCGTAATCGTAACGGTATCGTACGTAAACTGGTAATTGGAACCCGTTCCTATGGGCAATGTCACGGCTATGGAATCCGGTGCGTATTGCTGCAACAGCTCTGCAGGCTGCCCGTTGACCGACAAGCGCGAAAGATCGAAACTGTCTTTGTTGTGAACCACCATCATTCCCGGCGCAATGTAAGTGAATCGCACATCCGAATGTACGGCTTTCGGAGCAAACAACCGTATCACCTGCTCTTTTGTATCACCGGCCGTAACCATTTCGGGAAGGAAACCGATGGATTCACCGGGTTGTACTTTCTGATCTTTATTCGCATCCTGGAACGCAAACAGGCGATACGATCCGGGCTTGAGGTAGTTGAATGCATACTGGCCTTTGCTGTCAGAACGCGTGGCGTAAACGGGCTTTGCCTGTAGCGGGTTGCTGTCGGGAGCATACAGGCCAAGCGTGATCTGGTTCATGGCCGCATTCGAAAAGGCTCCGGCAACCCGGCCGCTGTAGGAAAGCGAATCGATCACGGGCCCGGTAGAAAAAACGAGCTGCATGATGGAATCATTGCTTTCGTTGTTATCGCGTACGGTTCCGTTGAGCTGGATGATGTAAGTGGTATTTTCCCGCAACGGCTCATTCCATGACAGGCGAAGGGTTTTGTTCTTGAGCTCGGAAGTGATTTTCATATCCGCCGGGTTCACGGAAATGGTGTTTAGCGGATCGTTGAGCTTCGCATATTCATCGAATTCGAGCACGATCTCGTTGCCGTGAAAGTTCGTCGAGCCCTGTTCGGGTTCCTGGCTCACCACACGCGGCGCGTAGTCGTCCTCCGGCCCACCTGTGAGCGGAACGATCTCGGCACAGCCCTGTACCAGCAAAACCGGCAGGATCAGAAGCAGTGCGAACCTAACCATTGGCAGAGCTGGGTTAAATAATGAGCGTCAGTTTCGTCGAAATCGGCCAGCTCGGTGCTGTCTACGTCCAGTACGCCGACCACTTCGCCGTTGACGATGATCGGAACGACGATTTCACTGCGCGATTCACTGCTGCAGGCGATATGGCCCGGGAATGCATCCACATCGGGAACGACCAGTGTTTCAGCCGTTGACCAGCTTGTGCCACAAACGCCTTTTCCTTTAGCGATGCGGGTGCAGGCAATGGGCCCCTGGAAAGGTCCTAGTACCAGCTGTTCACCTTCAACAAGGTAAAAACCAACCCAGAAAAATCCAAAGGTCATGCGCAGCGCCGCTGCCGTATTTGCCAGATTGGCGATCCTGTTCGGCTCTCCTTCTACCAACGCACGAACCTGGGGAAGCAGCGTTTCGTATTTCTCTGTTTTTGTTCCTGTTGAAAGGACAATCGTCTCGGCCACGGAATTTTTTTTACAAAAATAAGGAATGTAATTCCTTAGAGCCGGTTTTCAGTCACACCGACCGCTTTTTTTCGAATAAAAGCTTGCAGGAAAATGATAATTATATGTAGCTTAATTTAGAAATTGATCCTTATGCTTGATTTAACACAACTGGACAGCATCCTTTTTTTAGACATTGAAACCGTTCCGGAAACTTACCGCTTTGCCGATGTTGATCCCACCACCGCCCATTTGTTCGAGCTGAAAAACCAGCGCTTTAAAACCGATGACAAAACCTTCGACCAGGTGTATGATGAAAAGGCCGGCATCTATGCCGAGTTCGGGAAGATCGTCTGTATTTCGGTTGGCTTTGTGCGTTCTACGGCAACCGGCCGCTCGATCTATATCAAATCGTTCTACCACGACGATGAAGAAACGCTGCTGCGCCAGTTCATCCGCCTGCTGGATGACAGCTACAACACAATTCACCACCGGTTGTGCGGACATAACTCCAAGGAATTCGATATTCCCTACCTGTGCCGCCGCATCCTGATTCACGGCTTAAAACTGCCGAATATTCTCAACCTTGCCGGCAAAAAACCGTGGGAAATCCAGCATCTCGACACCATGGAATTGTGGAAATTCGGTGATTACAAAGCTTACACAAGCCTGGCGCTGCTGTGCCACATCTTCAAGATCCCGACACCTAAAGACGATATTTCAGGCGCCGATGTGGCCCGCGTTTATTACGAAGAAAACGACCTGCCACGTATCAAAACCTACTGCGAAAAAGACGTTGTGGCGTTGATCCAGTTGTTCCTCAGAATGAACGGAGAAAGTTTGGTAGAGGAAGGGAATATTGTGATCAAATCGTAAGCTTAAAGCAAAGTAGTTTCATTGCCACCCTCCTCAATCCTCCCTCAAGGGAGGAAGCGTGACCAATTTCCCCCTTGAGGGGGAATAAAAGGGGGTGGCATCCCCAACGTTTTTATAATCAGAGAACAAAAAAAGGCTGCCCGCTACCCGGACAGCCTTTCGATTCGCTTATAAAGCGTGTGTGTTGCTTATTTTACTACGAACGACATGGTCTGTCCTTCGTTCAGGCGAACAAGGTACATACCTGCTGCCAGCTCATTGGTTGACAACAGTACGAGGTTCGTTCCCTGGTTGGCGTTGATGGTGTGGTGCTGGATCACATTCCCCATCAGGTCGGTTACTGCAACCGTTACTGTTTGACCGGCAGCTACTGTGAAACGCAGGTTAATTTCCTCATCAGCAGGGTTCGGGTACAGGTTCACGTTCTGGAACAATTCGTTCTCGTCTGTTCCGAGTACGATGTTGTCAGACGGGTCACCAGCGTAGATGTTGATATCGTCGATGAAGATGTTGTTACCACCATCGCTTTCAAAACGGAACTTGAAACGGAAGTTAGACTCCCAGAAAGAAGCCGTTACATTGGTCATGTGGACGGTTTCCCAATCGGCAAGAGCAGGCGTCCAGTTCGAGGTAATCACTTCGTTCGACAAAGTGCTGTTGTGCATCGTTTTGCGCAGCTCCCAGTCCTGACCGCAGTCGCTTGACAGGAAGACTTTGAGGTAATCATCGTTGTCAGCATTGCGCTTGCGATAAGCATAGCGGAAAGAAAGTGTTACGCCATCCGTGCTGTTGACACCGGAAAGATCAACCGGGAAGGAAATCAGCTCATCGATGTTCTCAGCCGGCTGACCGTAGTTAGCCAATTTTGCAGATTGCGTGCCTGTGTGACCAGCTGTGTTGGTTACTTCCCACTTGTTGTTATTCCCCGGGTTGTCTACCAGCCAGCGGGAACCTGTCAGGTTAGCCATATTTTCGAAGCCTTCGAAGAATGGCAGCGAAGTACCGGCAGGAAGTACGGTGATGTAATCTGTTTTGGTTTCACCATCGGTAGAAGTACCATCTGTTGCGCTCAGCGTAACGGTATAAACTCCTGGTGTGTTATAAGTAACTGACGGGTGCTGGGTTGTGGAGTTGGCAGGTGTCCCGCCAGCGAATGTCCATGTCCAGCCTGTTGCAGCGTTATACGTCTCATCATGGAAATCAATCGTTTCGCCTACACAGATGGATCTGCGTGGAGCAGAGAATTGTGCCGAGCAAAGGGTTGGTTCAACATCTGCACCTGTTAAAGCAAGGTTAGCCGGTGTCCAGATATTGCTACGACCACCTACGGAAGAAACGATAGCTGCGCGCATGCGGTCAACCTGACCCTGTGTAAACATTTTAGAGCAGTAAGAATAGTCCATGTAGTTTTCCACGTTCGCACGCGGGCCGCAGAAGTTTTCATTCAGGTTGCAGGAAGTGGAGCCACGTGTTTGTGGTGTATCGGCAACGCCATCGCTACCACAAGCTACCGCAGGGTTGTTGTTGGATCCCCAGGTGTGTGACAGGTTCAGCCAGTGGCCTACTTCGTGTGTCAATGCACGGCTTCTGTAAACATCACCTGTTCCGATAGAACCTGTATAGTTGTGCAGTAACCAGATACCATTGGTCATGCTGGTTCCGCTCCAGTTGCTTGGATTGGTTGTATAACCAGCCGCGCCACCGATATCGCCGCAAACAAAGATGTTCAGGTATTTGTTACCTGCCCATTGTCCCTGGTACACATCGTTTCCGCTTACGATAGCCTGTACCTGATCGCCACCGTCTTCACCCTGGTAAGACATAGCGCTCAGTGTGCGGGTGATTCCGCTGAAGCAAGCTCCGTTCGGTGCTTTCGTAGCCAGTACGAACTCGATTTCCACGTCGGATGGCTCGCAAACGGCGTCGGGGTTGCTGGAGTTAAAATCGAAATGTACAGTTGCTGCATCTGCATTTAACAGACGGTAGTCACGGTTCAGGATCGCTACGGCGTCGAGGACCTGCTCGCGAGTAATGTTTTCAATTCCACCACTGTGCAGAATGTGGAATACAACAGGAATTTTGTAAACCGTCGATTTCGGATGTTCTCCGGTTTTCAATTCTTCTTCGGTTTGCTGGAGGATAGCCTGATCAATGGCATACTGAGCGGCGAAAGCAGGATCGCTCATCATCTCGTTGAGCTTTACGTGCTGGTGGCAGTACTCGACAGCTTCACCATCGCGGGTGTTTGCCTTTTGGGGTGCTGTTTGTCCGAACGCAACCGATAAGGAGAGGAGGCTGAATCCGAAAAGAATTGTCTGAGTTCGTTTCATGTTTTATTGTTCTAGCTGTATTACTTGTTAATGATCCGGGGTGGTAGAGAAGGTTGTAATGGAATGTCCATTACAGTTAGCATAAGTAAACTTCTGAAAAACAGGATTCTGTCATTTTTTAGTAGTAGTATCATTTAGTTTTAGCGAGCACAATTTACAAAAAGTGTTAATAGTTTGTAAACTATTTTAGATTAAGTGTGCTTTTTATTGATTGAACGGTAAAATTGTGCTAAAACAAACCTAACCCATTCGCAATCCGGCAACTACCTGTTTTCCAAATTGGGATCAACGAAAAAAGGCTGCCCGTTACCGAACAGCCTTGAAATCGTTCAATTGTATCTTCTTATTTCACCACAAAAGACATAGTCTGTCCTTCGTTCAGGCGAACAAGGTACATACCTGCTGCCAGTTCATTGGTTGACAACAGTACGAGGTTCGTTCCCTGGTTGGCGTTGATGGTGTGGTGCTGGATCACATTCCCCATCAGGTCGGTTACTGCAACCGTTACTGTTTGACCGGCAGCTACTGTGAAACGCAGGTTAATTTCCTCATCAGCAGGGTTCGGGTACAGGTTCACGTTCTGGAACAATTCGTTCTCGTCTGTTCCGAGTACGATGTTGTCAGACGGGTCACCAGCGTAGATGTTGATATCGTCGATGAAGATGTTGTTACCACCATCGCTTTCAAAACGGAACTTGAAACGGAAGTTAGACTCCCAGAAAGAAGCCGTTACATTGGTCATGTGGACGGTTTCCCAATCGGCAAGAGCAGGCGTCCAGTTCGAGGTAATCACTTCGTTCGACAAAGTGCTGTTGTGCATCGTTTTGCGCAGCTCCCAGTCCTGACCGCAGTCGCTTGACAGGAAGACTTTGAGGTAATCATCGTTGTCAGCATTGCGCTTGCGATAAGCATAGCGGAAAGAAAGTGTTACGCCATCCGTGCTGTTGACACCGGAAAGATCAACCGGGAAGGAAATCAGCTCATCGATGTTCTCAGCCGGCTGACCGTAGTTGCCCAATTTCGCTGATTTGGTTCCTGTGTGACCAGCTGTGTTGGTTACGTCCCATTTGTTGTTATTCCCCGGGTTTTCTACCAACCAGCGGGAATTTGTCAGGTTATCAAGAGTTTCGAAGCCTTCGTGGTATGGCAGCGAAGCGCCAACCGGAAGCACCGTAATGTAATCTGTTTTGGTTTCACCATCGGTAGAAGTACCATCTGTTGCAGTCAAGGTAACAGTGTAAACTCCTGGTGTGTTATAGGTAACAACCGGGTCTTGGCTTGTTGAGTTGGCAGGTGTTCCTCCGGCGAATGTCCATGTCCAGCCTGTCGCAGCGTTGTAAGACTCATCCGAGAATTGCAATGATTCGCCTACACAGATAGCCCTGCGCGGAGCAGAGAATTGTGCCGAGCAAAGGGTTGGCTCAACGTCTGCACCTACCAAAGCGAGATTCGATGCTGTCCAGATGTTATTACGCCCTCCTGCGGAAGCGGTAATTGCTGCACGCATGCGGTCAACCTGACCTTGGGTAAACATTTTGGTGCAGTACGAATAGTCCATGTAGTTTTCCACGTTCGCGCGCGGGCCGCAGAAGTTCTCATTCAGGTTGCAGGAAGTGGAGCCACGTGTTTGTGGTGTATCGGCAACGCCGTCAGTACCGCAGGCAATTCCCGGGTCGTTGTTACCGCCCCATGGGTGCGACAGGTTCAGCCAGTGACCTACTTCGTGTGTCAGTGTACGGCTTCTGTTCGGACTGGATGTTCCGATGGATCCGGTATAATCTGCCAGCACCCAGATACTGTTGTATTCCATGCTTGTACCAAAGCCCGGATTGTAGGTATAGCCAGCTGCACCGTTGATGCTTTTTGCGACGATGATATTCAGGTATTTGTTGGCAGGCCATTGTCCCTGGTAAACGTCGTTGCCGGCAATAATGGCATTCAACTGGTCTGCACCGTCGATGTTATCCAGCTCATTTCCCTGGGCATCTTCCCCCAGATTATTTGTCGTAGCGCTGAACGTTCGGGTAATTCCGCTGAAGCAGGCACCGTTTGGTGCTTTCGTAGCCAGTACGAACTCGATTTCCACGTCGGATGGCTGACAAACTGCATCCGGGTTGCTGGCATTAAAATCGAAGTGTACGTTTGCTGCATCAGCATTTAGCAGACGGTAGTCGCGGTTCAGGATCGCTACGGCGTCCAGCATCTGCTCACGGGAGATGTTTTCAGCGCCACCGTAGTGTACGACGTGAAAAACAACCGGAATGGTATACACGGTTCCCCTTGTAGGTTCTTCGTTTTTCATTTCCTCTTCACGTTGCTGAAGGAGCTGTTGATTCATCGTATACTCCGCAGCAAGAGCAGGGTCGCTCATTAATTCATTGAATCTTTTGTGCTGATGGCAGTACTCGACAGATTCACCGTCACGGGTGTTTGCCTTTTGAGTTGTTGTTTGTCCGAATGCAGCTGGAATGGAGAGGAGTAAGCCACACCCGAAGAGAGTAGTTTTAATACAATTCATTTTTTATTTTTTAGCATAAGTTCCGACTAGTGGTCGGCGAGAGTCAGTTCTAAATACAATGTTATCAAATAATCAATTTATGTAGATGAGTTTTCTAGGTATCTACCTCTTTTATTGATTAAACGGTTTAAAAAATCATTAACTGTTTTGAATTCTAATAGACTGAAAGCCTTCATAGGGCTGTTCCAATACGACCTGAATTTTCCGGGCGACTTCAGCTGGATCGGCCAGCTCGCCTTTTTCTTTATAGGCATGAAAATCGGTCGACAGCGAAAAATCTTCCGGCGATACGCTGCGGATCTGTGCCTGCATGGGTGTATCGACCACGCCGGGTGAAATGCAATATACGCAGGTTTTGCGCCCTTTTTCCTGCTCTTCGAGGTAAAAGACTTCGGAAGCCATTTCCAGTGCTGCCTTGGACGCGCAATACATGCCCCAGGAAGGAATGGCTCTACGGGCTGCTCCCGAGCTGATGTTCACAACGGTAAGTAGGTAGCGATCGCCACAAAGTCGTGCAAAACGGTTCATGAGCTGAACCGGGGCCAAAGCGTTGATCTGCATGACGGTCGAGAAATCGGGTTGCTCCTGGTCGCTGATACGCTGAACGTCGCCGAGGGAACCGGCGTTGTTGATCAATAAACAATCGTCGTCGACACCAATTTCCAGCTTCGAAACGGCTGCTGCATCCGAAAGATCACACACAATAGCTTTGTACGAAGGATGACTGATCGTATGCCTACGGCCGATGCCTGTAACGGAAAATCCTTGCGAGAGATAACGTTCGGCCAATGCTTTCCCGATGCCGGATGATGTTCCTGTAATGATGATGTGCATGGTGTAAAGTTAAGAGGGAATAAGGGAATAGGGAATAGTTTGGAGGGAATAGGAAATGGAGGTATAAAAAAAGCCACTCCGAAGGAATGGCTTATTGTGCATTATGAATTCTGCATTTATTACCCGAGTGCTTGCTGCAGATCGGCGATCAGGTCGTCGGCGTCTTCGATACCAACACTCAGACGGATCAGCGTATCCACTACTCCTGTTTTTTCGCGCTCTTCTTTCGGAATAGAAGCGTGGGTCATGGTTGCCGGGTGACCGATCAGTGATTCCACACCGCCAAGTGATTCGGCCAGTGAGAATACTTCAACGTTTTTCACGATTTCCAGCGCTTCTTCCAAACGATTGCCTTTCAGTGTAAAGGAGATCATTCCACCGAAACCGCGCATCTGGGCTTTTGCTACGTCGTGGTTTTTATGCGTTGGGAAGCCCGGCCAGTAAACTTTGTCCACTTTCGGGTGATTCACGAGCCAGTTGGCGATCTTTTCACCGTTCTCGCAATGACGCTGCATGCGCAGGTGCAAGGTTTTGATCCCGCGGAGCACGAGGAAGGAATCCATCGGGCCGGTTACAGCACCGGATGAATTCTGGATGCGGTACATTTCTTTCTGAATGTCTTCGTTGGAAGTCACAAGTGCACCCATCACAACGTCGGAGTGACCACCGAGGTATTTCGTAACGCTGTGCATTACGATATCGGCGCCCAGGTCGAGCGGTGTTTGCAGGTACGGCGTTGCGAACGTATTATCGACCGCCAGCCACGCGTTGGCTTTTTTAGCAATCGTCGAAAGCGCACGGATGTCCACGATGTTCATCATCGGGTTGGTCGGCGTTTCCACCCAGATCAGGCGGGTGTTGCTGTTCACCAATGCTTCAACGGCTGCCAGGTCCTGCAGATCGACGAAATGGAAAACGATCCCGTATTTAGCAAAAATCGTATTGAAGATGCGGTATGAACCTCCGTAAAGGTCGTTGGTAGAAATCACCTCATCGCCCGGGTTGAGCATTTTGATCACGCAATCGATGGCGGCCATCCCCGAACCGAAGCAGGCGCCGTATTTTCCATTTTCAATGGCGGCGATGTTCTTCTCCAGTGCGTGACGTGTCGGGTTGAGGGTTCGCGAATATTCGTAGCCTTTGTGATTGCCCACACCTTCCTGTACGTAGGTGGAAGTCTGGTAAATCGGCGTCATGATGGCACCAGTTGCTTCGTCTGGATGCACACCGGCGTGAATGGCTTTGGTTGCGAATTTCATCTCTTTCATCGGATTGCGTTTCTCTGTTTGGAAAGCAAAGGTATTTAAAATACATAATAGGTCGATGGTCTTCAGTCTTCCTGTCGCCGGTGTTCAGTTGCTGAAGTTGGAATTAAGTATAGTTTAGGGAAGATGTGATGTGCCTTCGTTTGTTTTCACCACAAAAGGTAGGTGAAGCACTTGCATAGTTGGAAGCGTCCCGACATAAGTCGGGACTACACAAAAGGCGTGGAGACAAAATTAGGATATTGCAATAACGTAATATTACGTGTGACTTTTGTGGTGAAAGAAATTCCTACCTTCGTCTGCATGCAGGTGGAACATACCGATATAGCCCGGTTCATTCTTGAGCTGTCGGAAATTCCGGCGACAGATCCGCTGGTGCATCTCGACGTTTCCAAACGCGATGCGATCGTGGTGGAAAATGTCCTGAAATGGGATATTGCCGCAGATGCCGACTGGAACCGGATCCTGAAAACGGCGTCTCAGAACAAGCGCGAGGCCGACCTCGATTCACTTTGCCTGGCTTATGGCACTTTGTCATGGTCCTATAAGGAAAAAACGATCGTTTCACCTTTACTGCTTTGTCCTGTTTCGTGGAAAATCCGAAAAGCGACGGGCCGCATCGAGCTAACTGCTGATCATGAAGCTGTTTTTCTCAATCCGTTCGTAAAAAATCGACTTTTGCGTGATTTTGGATTGAATTCTGCGGAAATTGAAGAAAAAAACTGGAATCAATGGCTGGAAGAATTGTCAAATTCGTTCGCCCAAAACGATCTATTTGCGACCATTGAACCATTAACGGTCATCGGCAATTTTCACCACCATCGTTACCGCATTCTCCGCGAGCTGGAATTGCTCGAACAGGCGGATACCAAAAGCGCGCTGGTGGAAACCATTCTCGGAAATGAAAGTGCGCCGGCTACCCAGCAGCTGAGGCTGATCCCCGAATTGCTTTTTCCGGCCGATGCGAGCCAACTGGAAGTTTTTCGTCGCGTTGGTGAAGAAAATCTCGTGATCCAGGGTCCTCCGGGAACGGGAAAATCACAGGTGCTGACCAATCTTTTGGGCAAATGCATTGCCCGCGAAGGGCTCGCGCTTGTCGTTTCGGAGAAAAAGACCGCATTGGAAGTGCTGGAAGCCAAGCTGCGACAAACCGGGCTCGATGCTTTCGCTTTCCTGATTCATAGTCAAACAAGGCCACACGATCTTATTCGTCAGCTGAAAACGACCTGGAACCAGCTGGAAGCCCATGAGCAGAAAGTCCCGGCTTCCCTCCTCTTGTCAGATCAATTGAAAGACCAGCTGCAACTGGCTTTGGATAAGATCAATCTCCCTGACCTGGTTGGCGGCCTGTCGTATACACAGTACCACGAGCTGCTGGAAGCTGCATCTGTTGAATCGACCGTTTTTCGCTCGGACGTCCCGACCGTGAAAGAGTGGCTGGCCGTTTTGCCCGATTTAAAAGAGCTGTACCAGCTTCCGGGAATCACCAGCTGGTTTGCCCATTACAAACAGCCGCTGTTTGCCGGTTCACAACCCGATCAGATTATGCGCAAGCTGGGGCAGGAAATTGCCTTTTTCGCAGCGAATTTCGGCACGGAAACACTCAACGATCTCGAGCGATTATATGCTTCGGTGGCCCGTTGCCAGCTCGTCGAAAACGAATCATTCAAAAGCTATTTTGGCCTGCATGCACAACCCCGCGAGCTGAAGCGCTTCCGCAAATTGCGCACACAGTATGTCGAAACGGGTACGCGGCTCGAATGGCTTTCTGCCGAATTAACTATCTGGAAGCAGACACCTTCGCGCTCACAGGTCGAATCGTGGCAGCAGCAGTTTTCGGGGAAATCGTCGTGGCTGGAAAAACGCCGCATCCGCCGGGCTTTCAAACAATACCTCATCGATCCTTCCGTCGATCCGATGATCGCGCTGAGCCGCTGGCTCGAATTCCTCGACACCAAAGAACAACGCGCCGCGCTCGAAACGCAATTCGCAGCCTGGGGCATGGAAAACCCTGAAGTGGAGCTGGCCAGCGCGGCTTATATTCTTGACAAGCTCGAACAGGAAGATGCCAACGAGCTGAACCGTGTTTCGGCCTTGTCTTCTGCGGAACGGAAAGCGATTGTTGCCGCAGGTTCTCGACTCAAACAATTGCTGGAAGACCTGGATCGCTATTGTACTTTACGACCGGGCATCGCCTTACAGGATGTATTCAGCGTGAGCGATCCGAATGGCGATCTGCAGCCTTACCGAACGTTGATCGGGCAATTGCCACCGGCCGTTTATCGCTTGCTGGGCATGGGAAAACCGCTGGATGAGCTGCATGCCATCGTTTTGCATTCCAACTGGAAACTGGTGGAAAGCCGTTTTCCGGAGCTCGCCGCTTTCGACGGAGCATGGCTACAGGAACGACTGGAAGCCATCTGCGCGACCGAAGGCCAGGAATTCGAATTGACGGCTGCCTTTCTGAAACACGCACGTCAAACGCGATTTGCGGCTTATGCAACCATTCTTCGTACGCCGGCTACACGACTGAACGCCGAACAGAAAGCCCTCAAGCAACGACTGAAAACAGGGAAATCCATTCTTGTAAAGGAATTCGGGAAATCGCGTCAGCACCAGACTATTCGTGAGCTGGTTTCAGGCGATGCGCGCTTGTGGATCGAGCTGCTGGTTCCGGTCTGGCTGAGCACTCCTGCACAAGTCGGTAATACCTTTCCGATGGAACGCGCCTTGTTCGACCTCGTAATTTTCGACGAAGCCAGCCAGATTCCGCTTCCACATGCACTGGGAGCTTTGCAGCGCGCGCAACGGGCCGTTATTGCCGGCGACGAACAACAGATGGCTCCTTCGAACTATTTTTCGGGCGGAAAAGCACACGTGGATCTGCTTCATCAGGCTGGCTATTACTGGACAAAAGTAGCCTTGAACCACCACTACCGTAGTGTTCACCCAGCGTTGATCGCGTTTTCCAATCGCCACTTTTACAACAACGAGCTGGTGGCCTATCCGTCGCCCAAAACTGCTTATCCGCTACACCGACATTTCGTTGAAGGGGCCATATATGACGAGCGGACCAATCCGAAAGAAGCCGTTGCCGTTGCCGCATTCCTGGAAACCGTTTCATGGAAGCAGCACATCGGCATCACCACTTTTTCCGAGCAGCAGCTGGAATGTCTCTGGAAAGCCTGTTCGCCGGCCGTTCAGGAAAAAATCAGCGAAGGACAGGAACAGGGAACCGTTTTCTTCAAAGCGCTCGAACAGGTTCAGGGCGACGAATGCGATATATTGGTAATCAGCATGGGCTACGGCAAGAATACCGACGGCGAATTTCATTTGCGCTTCGGGCCGCTGAACCAGGCCAATGGCCACAAACGACTGAACGTATTGCTGACCCGCGCCCGCAAAGAGCTGCATTTCTTCACTTCCGTTCATTCGACCGAGCTTGGATTGAGCAGCAACGAATCCGTCAACCTGCTGCGTTTATTCCTGCACCAGCTGGAACAGCCTGCCAACGAACACGAGCTCTTACTGCCTTACCAGCTGCAACCGGTTTTCAAAGCACCGGCCGGTCTTCATTTCCGCCATATCTGGTCGACGATTCCTTCGGCGCAGGAGCTGGCCACTTTTTACCGCATCATGAAAACACGCGGCTGGAAGACTGTTCTTTAAAGAATATGCTTCAGAAATGGTGGTTTCCCCACGAATGGACGAATTTTTGCGCCCTGATTTATGCGTATCAGAAAAATGCACGCGAATACTGTCAGCATGGCTGACAGTTGGTGTACATTCGATTTAATTCTCAATGGTAACAATTCGTGTATTCGTGGGAAACAAAACCTCCGGTCCGTCTTAATTGTTCAATGCCTTTGAGTTAGAGGCCCAAAGGATGAGATTTATTTCATGCAAAAAAAGACAAGTCAGCGATTATTTTGTAAATTGTCGGCACTAAAAGCTAAACTTATGCTCCACTCTCTCCGCTTTCTGGGCGGGCTATTCTTAGCCTCCACACTTTCGTGTGCCGCCTTTGCACAAACCTCCGTAACCATTATCCGCAATCATCTGACGGAAAATGCTGCCCGACTGAAAGTCCTTCCCGCCGACGTGGCCGGTATTGAGCTCGTATCCGAAGCTTCCTCCAAAGCGCCAGGCGTTACGCATGCTTATGTACGACAAACGATCAACGGGATTCCGGTGGTCAACGGTCTTGCAACGGTGACGATCAAAAATGGAAACGTCGTCTATGTTGCCAACAGACTGAAGCCGGGAATCGCTTCCGGAATCACTCAGCCAGCCGTTTCTGCCGAAAATGCAGTCAAATCATTTGCCGGCATCTACGGAATTGCTTTCTCGCAGCCGTTTTCTACTGTTTCGTCTTCCCAGGGGAAATCGTATGTGTTTACCCAAAACGAGATTTCTTCTTCGACCATTCCTGTAACGCTTGTTTACTATGCCCATGAATCCGGAGCCCTGGAGCTCTGCTGGGACCTGAGTATCCGCACGATCGACGGTCAGCATTGGTACAGCGCACGCGTTTCGGCGACGGATGGCAAGGTGATCGAAAAGAACGATTGGATGGTTAGCTGTTCGTTCGAACATTGTGGAGCGGAACATGCACACACAGCAACAAAGACACAGCAAGCCGTTTTGCTTCCGCCACCACCTCCCGGAGCCGACCAGTATATGGTCTACGCTCTGCCTGTGATCAGCCCGGACCATGGTCCACGCTCACTGGTGATCAATCCTTCGGATGTAACAGCTTCGCCTTATGGCTGGCACGATACCGATGGTGAGAACGGCGATGAATACACGATTACACGCGGTAACAATGTTTATGCTTCCGAAGACATCGACGACGATGACGAGCCGGGTTATTCTCCGGATGGCCTGGCAGCACTCGATTTCGACTTCGATTATGTGGAGTCGGCAGGTGTGCAGGGCAACCTCGACGCCGTGATCACCAACCTGTTCTACATGAACAATATGATGCACGATATCTGGTACCACTATGGTTTCGACGAAGCTTCCGGGAATTTCCAGCACATGAATTACTCCGGCGACGGACTCGGCGATGACTACGTTTTTGCCGATGCACAGGACGGTAGTGGTACGAACAACGCCAACTTCGGTACACCGCCTGAAGGTATGAATCCGCGCATGCAGATGTACCTGTGGTCGGACGGAGGAGGAGAATCGGATGTCTTAACGATCAACAGCCCTGCTTCTATTGCTCAAAGCTATCCTTCCATGGGAGCAAATTTCGGAGCACCGATTCCAACTGTTCCACTGACAGCCGATGTTGTACTGGTAGTAGACGGAGCGGGCGCTGACCCGAACGATGGCTGTGAGACGATTACGAACGCCGCCGAGCTGGTTGGAAAGATCGCACTCGTTCGTCGCGGAAACTGTACCTTCGGATCGAAAGCCGAAGCGGTTGAGGCAGTTGGAGCTGTTGCTGTTATTGTCTATAACAATACGGGCGGCGATCCGATCGCGATGGGCGGTACTTCTAATGCGGAAATCCCGGCTCTTATGATTTCCCTGGCCAACGCGAATGCATTTATCGCAGCCATGGCCAGCGAAACGGTTAACGCTACGATCGTTGTATCACCCGATCTGTCGGCTACTGATTCCGATTTCGACAACATGATCATTGCGCACGAATACGGACACGGTATTTCCACCCGTCTCGTTGGTGGTGCCGAAAACTCCGACTGTCTTTTCAATGCCGAGCAAATGGGTGAAGGCTGGTCTGACTGGTTTGGTTTGATGATCACGCAGCAAGCCGGCGATCTGCCGGGAGCACCACGCGGTGTTGGGACTTACGTAACCAATCAGCCTATTGACGGAACAGGTATCCGCCCGGCGCCGTACAGCACAGATTTCAATGAGAACAACTATACCTACAACGCCACCAACAACTCCGGTTCTATTTCCGAGCCACACGGTATCGGGTTCATCTGGGCCACGATGTTGTGGGATCTCAACTGGGCATTGGTCGACGAATACGGTTTCGATGCGAACCTGAAAACAGGAACAGGTGGCAATAACAAAGCCATGGCGCTGGTGATTGAAGGATTGAAGCTCACACCTTGCGGACCGGGATTTGTTGACGCACGCGACGCTATCCTTGCAGCAGACGAATTACTCTACGATGGGGCAAACGAATGCCTGATCTGGGAAGTATTTGCCAAGCGAGGTTTGGGTTACAGCGCCAGCCAGGGCAGCTCGGAAGACCGCCAGGACCAGGTACAGGCGTTCGATTTGCCACCACAGTGTAACCCGGAATTGGGTATGGACGAAAACGGCCTCGACCGTGTAGTGATCTATCCGAACCCGGCTAAAACAGAGCTGAATATCGATCTTTCGGGCTACAAAGCTGTGAAAGCGATCCGCCTGTTCGACCTGCAGGGCAAATTGCTGTTCGAGACCGAAACGATCAATTCTGCATTGATCACCGTAGATCTTTCAGCTTACCGCAGCGGCGTTTACATGGTACAATTGACCGGCGCAAACGGCGAGCGATCCGTGGAGATCGTGAAACACTAAACAATGATTTACCGTCCACCACGACGGATCTTCGACGGAGAACGCTGAGTTTTACGCAAAGACCGCAGAGATATTACATGCCCGGAGAAATACGCAAAGTATCTCTGGGCTTTTTTTGTACAATTCCGAAATCAAACTATGAAGCACTAAGGATTTTTCACCACAAAAGACACAAAAGAAAGGGTTGGATGAGCTGTGTACTTTCGCAAAGCATCCTCCGCCACTGCGGAGAATTACACAAAAGCTGAGTATCTGAAAAACGATTGAATTCTTTTATGAAATTTCTTTTGTGTAGTCTCCGCCGCGGCGGATCGGGACGCTCATAACTACACAAAGTGCGTCAAATAACCTTTTGTGTCCGCCTCTGGCGGATGAAAAAGTCAAACACTATTCAGAGCAATCAGGAAAACAGATAGAACGTCACCATAAACCCGCCAACGAGACCGGTAGCGGCAGAGAGCACAGCACGGGTCCAGCCTTTGCTGATAGGACGGTAGATGAATTGTTCGGCGAGCACCTGCAAGGAAGTGATCACGGCGGTGTAAATGAGGAAAACAATCCAGTTGCCGATGTCCGACATCCAGTGAAGACCTACACGTCCTTCGTCGAAGGAAAAGAGTACCAGCAGCAAAAACAGACTGCCTAACCAGGTAACGAAAATGGAACGATCGCGGGAAGATATAGCTGTAGCCATAATTTTTTGCATAAGTATTTCACTATAACGCCTGAAAGCACGTTTTAGTGCCTGAATGATCGCCGTTGAGCGGGGAAAACCTGTGAACGATTCATAAAAAATTGCCTTCTTTGCATATGAGATATTTCTTTCTTGCCCTGATCTGCCTGTCGACCGGACTCCTCTCCGCTCAAACACAGCCTGAATACGCTTCCGGCGAGCTGCTTCACCAGCTGAAAAAGCTCCAGACAGTGGGTTCCGTTTTGTATGTAGCCGCACACCCGGATGATGAAAACACCCGTCTACTGGCTTACCTCGCCAACGAAAAACGCATGCGGACCGGCTACCTGTCGCTTACTCGCGGTGACGGCGGGCAAAATCTCATCGGCAAGGAACAGGGCGAATTGCTCGGATTGATCCGCACGCAGGAACTATTAGCCGCACGTCGTACGGACGGCGCCGAACAGTTCTTCACCCGCGCCAACGATTTCGGCTTCTCCAAAAACCCGGAAGAAACTTTTACCATCTGGAACCGCGACAGCGTTCTGGCCGATGTAGTCTGGGCGATCCGGAAATTCCGCCCGGATGTGATCATTTGCCGCTTCCCGACTACCGGCGAAGGCGGACACGGTCACCACACGGCTTCGGCTATCCTGGCAGAAGAGGCTTTCGACGCTGCGGGCGATCCCAGCCGTTTTCCAGAGCAATTGAAATACGTGAATGTCTGGCAGCCGAAACGCCTGTTCTGGAACACCTTCAACTTCGGCTCCACGAACACGACCTCCGAGGACCAACTCAAAATCGATGTGGGTATTTACAACCCGCTGCTGGGCGCTTACTACGGCGAAATTGCCGCCAACAGTCGTTCCATGCACAAAAGCCAGGGCTTCGGCTCGGCGAAAGGTCGCGGTTCTTCAATCGAATACTTCAAGCAGCTGAAAGGATCGACTGCCAAAACAGATCCGTTCGAAGGTGTTGTATCGGAGTGGAAGCAATTTCCCGAAACAGCTAAATTGCAACAGCTGATCACGGCCTGCATTCAGAGCTTCAATGCCGAACGACCGGAAAAAAGCGTCGACCAGCTGGTAGCGATCTACCGCGAGCTCAAAAAACTGCCTGCCGGCAAATACGATTTGAACGTGATCCGCGATCGCAAACTTCGCGAGACCGAACAGCTCATCCTGGCCTGCTCGGGCTTCTGGGCTGAGGCCGTTTCGACTGCTTACAATACCGTTCCGGGAACGCCGGCCGATCTCACCTTAACCGCACTTGCGCGTTTTGCCGTGCCGATCCAGCTGAAAAGCATTACTTACTCGTTTGAGAAAGTCGATTCCACCACGAACTTGGCGCTGGAACACAACAAACTGTATACGTTCAAGCACAGCGGCATCGTTCCGGAAAATCATCCGTATTCAGATCCTTACTGGCTGCGGGAAACGCATACCAACGGATTGTATAACGTAGCCGATCCTTTGCTGCGCGGCATCCCGGAAAACAGCGGGGCGCTTTCAGTTGTGTTCCACGTGAGCATAGGTGGTGAAAGCTTCGCCGTACAGCGCGATGTGGTTTATAAATACGTCGACCCGGTGAAAGGCGAAATCTACCGACCGTTCGAATTGTTGCCGCCGGCTACCGTTAATATTTCGGAACCGGTGTTCGTCTATGCCGATAACAACCCGAAAACCATTCAGGTTCGCGTGAAAGCCAACCAGGCGAACGTTCACGGAAAACTGGAGCTGAAAGCACCGCAAGGCTGGAATATTTCCATTCCGAAGCCGGATGTCCATCTTGCAGCCAAAGGTGAAGAAGTACTGATCGATGCGATTGTTTCGCCTGCCGTTTCAGGAAATACTTCTCCGACACCGGGCGGCATGTTGACTACCATGCGCAATGGCGGAAACGGAAGTACAACGGCGCTTAGTTCGAACGCCACCTATGTTCCTGACGGTTTGCTGACAGCTACGCTCAAAATCGGCGATAAAAGTTATGGCAAGGCTATCGAGCGCATCGAATACGATCACATTCCTTACCAGTTCATTCTGCGCGACGCAACCGCGAAGCTCGTTCGACTGGACGTAAAGAAGCAAGGCACGAAGATCGCCTACATTCCTGGAGCCGGTGACGACGTGGCAACCTGTCTCGAACAGATCGGCTATTCCGTTACCATCCTTACTGACGAGCTGCTCGACAATGCCGATCTCAGTCAATTCGACGCCATCCTGACGGGTGTTCGCGCTTACAACACCAACCAGCGCCTGGGGGTACATTACCAGAAGCTGATGGATTATGTGAAAAACGGCGGGAACCTAGTGGTGCAATACAACACCAACAGTCGCGTGGGGCCGGTTGCCGGCAAGATCGGCCCGTACCCGTTCACCGTTTCCCGGAACCGCGTAACGGATGAAACGGCCATGGTGACGTTCACCCAGCCGCAGCACAGCGTGCTCACCTACCCAAACCGCATTACGGAAAGCGATTTCCAGAACTGGATCCAGGAACGCGGCATTTATTTCGCTTCCGATCTCGACTCAAATTACCAGACTGTTCTGACGATGCACGATCCAAACGAGCAGCCTGACGGGGGAAGCCTCATCATTGCAAAGCACGGAAAAGGTAACTTTGTTTACACAGGATTGGTATTTTTCCGTGAATTACCGGCAGGTGTTCCCGGCGCATACCGTTTACTGGTAAATTTGCTGAGCATTCCCGAAAACAAAACCAACTGATGGCTGAGGAGCAAAACGAGCATACAGACGAGCAGGAAATGGATGAGAGCTCCCTTTTTACGGGGTCGTGGCTCACGATTTACCTGTTCGTGGTCGAAGTGCTGGCAGCCGTCATTATAGGATTGTGGTTCTTTACCCAAAATTTCCGCTGATATGAGTACAATAGACTGGCTGGTATTGTGCGGAACATTGCTCGGGATCGTGGGCTACGGAATCTGGAAAAGCCGTAATACGACCAACATCGAAGGCTACCTTCTGGCCGATCGTCAGCTGCCGTGGTACCACGTAGGCTTATCCGTTATGGCCACACAGGCCAGCGCCATTACCTTCCTTTCCGCACCGGGACAAGCCTACAGCGACGGAATGCGTTTTGTGCAATTCTATTTCGGGTTGCCGCTGGCGATGATCGTGCTGTGTGTTTCCTTCATCCCGATCTTTCACAAGCTGAACGTCTTTACGGCTTACGAATACCTGGAAAAGCGCTTCGACGTCAAAACCCGCACACTGACGGCTTTCCTGTTCCTGCTGCAACGCGGAATCTCGACCGGGATCACCATTTACGCACCATCCATCGTTTTATCGACGATTCTGCACATCGATATCAATTACACGACGGTCGTGATGAGCGGACTGGTGATTTTGTACACCGTTTACGGCGGTTCGAAAGCCGTTTCGTATACGCAGATGCTGCAAATGGGCATCATTTTCGCTGGGTTGTTCACCGCCGGATTCATGGTCGTTCACTTGCTACCCGAAAACGTAAGTTTCTCCGATGCGCTTCACATTGCCGGTAAAATGGGCAAATTGAACGCCATCGACACGACTTTCGACCTCGACAACCGCTACAATATCTGGTCGGGAATCATCGGTGGATTCTTCCTGCAGCTGTCGTATTTCGGAACCGATCAATCGCAGGTGGGCCGTTACCTGACAGGGAAATCCGTCACGCAAAGTCGCCTCGGATTGATCATGAACGGTTTGGTGAAAATCCCGATGCAATTCTTCATCCTGCTGATCGGGGCACTGGTATTTGCCTTCTACCAATACGAAAAACCGCCTGTTTTCTTCAACCAGGTGGAAGTAGCGGCAATCAAAAACAGTCCCTACAAATCGGAATACAACCGCATCGAGCAGGATTATTATGTCAACCACGAGCTCAAGAAAGAGAAAGTGGAAGCACTCGTAGCCGCCGAACACGTCAACGATCAGGCTGCGGTGAATACCCTGCGTAAAGACCTCGTTCAGCTCAACAGCAACGATACGCTGATCCGCAACAAAGCGGTGGGCCTGATGAAAAAGAACAATCCGAAGGCCGATACGAACGACACCAACTACGTGTTCCTCTCGTTTGTGATCGATTACCTGCCAACGGGACTGGTCGGATTGCTCATCGCCATTATTTTCCTCGCATCGATGGGCTCCACCGCCAGCGGACTGAATTCCCTGACATCGACTTCGATCATCGACTTTTACAAGCGGTTCTACCGAAAAGAAGGCACCGAAAAAGGCTATTTGGCCACTTCCCGCTGGGTGACTGTCATCTGGGGCGTTTTCTGTCTGATCGTGGCCTTGTATGCCGCCAAGCTGGGCAACCTGATCGAAGTGGTGAACATCCTCGGCTCGCTGTTCTACGGAACCATCCTGGGTATTTTCGTTACTGCGTTCTACCTCAAATCCGTTCGCGGAACAGCCGTGTTCTACGCCGCACTCGTAACCGAATGCCTGGTGGTGATCGCCTGGTATTTTGAGATCTCGGCCTTCTTGTGGTTGAACCTCATCGGCTGCGGGCTGGTAATGATCTTCTCACTGATCTTTCAGCTGGTGTTGCCGGAGAAGGTTGCAGATTCTGCTGAAACAGAAGACTAATTGTGCTTTCAAGCCACCCTCCTCAGTCCTCCTTCCAGCTTTCGCACTAACGTTTGTCGCTGCTGCGTCTTCAGAAGCTTTGCTTCATCTTCTCAAGGGAGGAAGCAGTACAAATTTCCCCCTTGAGGGGGAATAAAAGGGGGTGGCATTCAGGATTGGTTTCTAAATACAAAGTTTCAGGCAACCCGCCATCCATTCGGCACATCCGCTTCGGCGGCTAAGAGTGCCACATCGCCTTGGCCGTCTATGGCTCCGAGAACCAAACATTCCGACATAAACTTCCCGATCTGTTTGGGAGGAAAATTGACGACGGCCACTACTTTTCTTCCGATCAGCTCTTCGGGTGTCGCATAGCGTTTGGTAAGCTGCGCCGAGCTTTTCTTGATGCCGAGGTCACCGAAATCGATCGCTAAACGATAAGCCGGGCGGTTTAAGCCTTCCGCTACTTCAGCCGTGATGATGGTTCCGACACGCATGTCGACTTTTTCGAAGTCGTTCCAGGTAATTGTTTGCATGGATTAAAGATAGTGAACAGAGAATAGTGAGGAGGAGGAGTAAAATAAGCGATAGTATTAGAAAAGGGTGAATCCTACCAATAGTTGTTAAATCTCCACTATAAGTAGTCTGAATACAACTAAAAGTGGCTGTATTTTTCGGTTTTTTGGGAATGTGGCGATATAACTTTGCAGTGTTGGAAGTGAGGTGTGATCAGTAAACAGTGAACAGTCTCCGTGAGGAGTGAGTAGTTTGTGTTAGCGGAAATAAACTATTGCCTGGTCGCTGTTACTATTCACGAATAACGATTCCCTCTTTGCAACTGACCGTTCACCGACGCCTGTCTACAACTGACCGATTTTCTGTTGTGAGCCGTAAATGACCGTTCTACATTTGCTTCACTTCCGAAAAGAAAAATTTTGGTTCTTTTATTTCAGAACTAAAAAAACTTAGATACTTTTGCAACGCAGAAAAAACTATGGAAGAGATTGTATTGACAGATAAGCAGCGCGAGTTGATAGAGCGGTTGGGGGTTTTCCATGAACAACATGGCCTTCCGCCGACTGAAGCCCGCATCATTTCTCTGCTGCTGGTGGCCGATCATACAGAATTGACGTTCGACCAGATCCGGGAGTTGCTTTCCATCAGCAAAAGTGCCACGAGTACTGGTTTGAACACCTTGCTGCTGACCGAGCGGGTGATTTACACCACGAAACCGGGCGACCGGAAACGCTACTTCTCGAGCAACATTCTGCACTGGGAAGAAAGCTGTTCCAGTGGCTTTAAGAAAATGCTCGACATCAATGCATTGCTCAACGAAGTGTTGCAGCAGCGCACATCACAAACACCTGAGTTCAACGAAGCCCTGCGCAACTTCATTGAATTCATCGACTATATGAATACAGCTCTGCCACAGCTGTTTGAAGAGTGGCGCAACCGAAAAAAGTAGTCAGCCACTACTGACTGCGAACATTTAAATATTAAACTCTATGGATCAGTTACATTTCGTATCCGGACTCAAACGCCTCCTGCCCGCCATCTTCCTTTTCGCCGGCAGCAGTCTTTTCAGTCAGGAAACACCCTACACGCTGCAGCAATGCATTGAATACGGGCTCACGAACAATCCGGGCATGCTGAAATCACAGCTGGAAACCGATAAGGATTCCTACCGTCGCATGGAAGCCCGCTCGAGCTACCTGCCACAGGTCAACGGATCGGTACAGGTGATCAACAACCTGCAGCTGCAAACCTCCATCCTTCCGGGGGAAATCATTGGTCAGCCGGGTGAGCTCGTAGCCGTTCAATTCGGTACCCGTTACAATGTTGTGGGCGGCCTCGGCGTTACCCAAACGCTCTACGACCAGGCACAGATCTACAACATGCAGATCGCTAAACAAAATGGCAATATCGCCCAGCTGAACCTCGAGAAGACGAAGGAACAGCTCATTTACGATATCTCGACCGTGTATTACGGCGCACAGGTGAGCCTCACGCAAAAACAGCTGGTGGCCGATAACCTGGGCAAGATCGATACGCTGCTGAAAGTCACATCGGTGCAGTTTGAAAACGGTTTCGCGAAGAAAATCGACGTAGACAAGCTGGTGGTAAGCCAAACCAACCTGCAAACCGAGCTGGCGACAAGCGAATCGAATTACCAGCAGCAATTGCTCCTGCTCAAGTACTACATGGGCATGCCGCTCGACGCGAGCATCTCGGTTCCGGCTATTGCAATCGATGAAAAACCGGGTACCAGACTGGTCAACACGGAAACGCTGAACACAACAGATGTCAACATTTTGCAGGCTCAGCGGGAATTGTACGATCTGAACCTTCGCCAGGTACGTGCGGGTTATATCCCAACGCTCAACGCGAATTTCAACTTCGCTTACCAGCTACAGCAGAACAACTTCCGCATTTTCAGCGACGACGCTAACTGGTTCCCGAATTCGTATGTGGGCATTACGCTCAACGTTCCGATTTTCGATGGCCTGTCAAAATACGCACGCACCAGTCAGCTGGAGCTGCAGATCAAGCAAAGCGAGCTCGATGAGCAATACCTCACCGAAAGCCTCAAAATGCAGCGCAACAACGCGCAGAACAAGCTTACGATCAATATCGGCACACTCGAAAACCAGCAGCGCAACATCCAGCTGGCCGAAGAAGTGTTCGAGACAACGAAAGCACAATACATCGGCGGTATCGCATCCATGGCCGACCTCGTGAATGCGGAAAGCTCGCTCAAAGAAGCACAATCGAACTACCTCCAGGCATTGGTGCAGGTGAAACTGGCCGAGCTGGAACTCATCCGATCTACCGGAAACATCAACACATTCAACTAAATAAAACGACACATGGAAAAGTTCAAACGCATATTCAGACGCATCATCCTGCCCATCCTGGTAGTCATCGTGCTGTTCATGATCATCATGGGCAAGCTGAACAGCAATAAAGAAAAAATGGCCGCCACCTCTGCGATCAGCGAGCAGAAAATGACCGTCTTCCCGGTAACGGTGGTGAATCCGGCCATGCAAAATATCACGCAGGATTTCGAGATCAACGGTAGCTTCGTAGCCGATCACGACCTGCAATTCGTTTCCGAAGTGGCGGGACGCGTGAAAACACTCAACATCGAAAACGGCGACTTTGTAACGCAAGGAAAAGTGATCGCAGTTATTGACAACGAACAGATCCAGATCGACCTGAAGCTGGCGAAAGCAACGCTCGACAAAGCGAAATCCGACCTGGGCAAGTATGAAGTGATGCTGCAAAGCAACGCTGTGAACAAGCAGCAGGTGGAAGACGCCCGCATGGCCGTTCGCTCGGCTGAGTCCAACGTCATGACCCTGCAGCGCCAGCTGAAGCTTTCCACAATCGTTTCGCCGATTTCCGGAATTGTTTCCAACGTAGCGATCGAAAAAGGAAGCTACCTCGCTCCTGGAACCGTGATCGCACAGATCGTGGACATCAAAACACTGAAGATGAGCGTTAAGCTCCTCGACAACCAGGTAGTGCGCGTGAAAAACGGCCAGGACGTGAAGATCGTTCCGGACCTCTATCCGCAGACTTCCATCAAAGGTAGCGTGGCTTCCATTTCACCGCAGGCAGATGGTTCCCGCAAGTTCGACACGGAGATCAAGTTCGTGAACCCGTCTAAAACGCCGTTGAAATCCGGTATGACAGGAAAAGTACAGTTTGTCTTCGGCGGAACGAAAGAAGCGCTGGTGATTCCGATCAAATGCCTCGTTGGAAGCGTGCAGAAGCCGCAGGTGTACATCATCGAAAACGGCAAAGCGAAGCTCGTGAATATCGGTATCGGTGCGGTGGATGACGACAAAATGGAAATCGTTTCCGGCCTTACGACCAACATGCAGGTCGTACAAACCGGTCAATTGAACCTTACAAACGGATCGTCGGTGAAGATCATCCAATAACGCATTCAAAATAACGATACTATGTCAATTACTCAATTAGCCATAAAGAGGCCGTCACTGATCGTCGTGATCTTTTCGGTCCTCGGGTTCCTCGGCTTGCTCAGCTACTCGAAGCTGAACTACGAGCTGATGCCCGATATGTCCTGGCCGGTTGTTTCCGTAACAACCCTGTACCCGGGCGCTTCACCGGCTGAGGTGGAAAACTCCGTTACCAAAAAGGTCGAAGACGCCCTGGCCAGCGTTGAAAACCTCGACCAGATGCAATCCACTTCCGCCGAAGGAATGTCGGTGGTGGTACTGATCCTGAAAAACGATGCCGATTCGGACAAAGCCGTCCAGGAAGCGCAGCGCAAGATCAACGCCATCCTTTCAACCCTTCCGGAAGAAATCCTTTCACCATCGCTTGCGAAATTCTCCTTCGACGAGTTCCCGATCATGAACATCGGTGTGACGGCCAAAATGCCACCGACAGAGCTCTACTCGCTCGTGAAGGACGAAATCAAGCCTATTCTTTCCAAGCTGGAAGGAACGGCGCAGGTGAACCTCATTGGTGGTGAAGAACGCGAGATCAGCGTTCAGGTGAACCGCGAAGCTGCCAAGAATTACGGCATTTCCATTCTCGATGTCACCAACAGCGTGCGTCGTGCCAATATGGAATTGCCTACCGGTAAGATCAAAAGCGACGAAACACAGGCGCTCGTTCGTCTGCGTGGCAAATACAAGAACCTCGAAGAGCTCCGCAACCTGGTGATCACGACCGATCCAAAAACGGGATCGCCGGTACACTTGTATGAAGTAGCCAGCGTGCGCGATGCATCGAGCGAAATCAAGACCCTGAACCGGATCAACGGTGTAAACTCCCTTGGTTTGTCGATTCAGAAACAAACCGATGCGAACACCGTGGAATTGAGCCAGCTGGTGAAAGAAGAAGTGAAAGCGCTCGAAGCACAGTACAAACAATACGGGTTGAAATTCGAAATCGCTTCCGACTCTTCCGACTTTACGCTCGAAGCAGCCGATGCGGTGGTACACGATCTGATGCTCGCGATCTTCATCGTAGCACTCGTGATGCTCCTGTTCCTCCACAGTGTGCGGAACTCACTGATCATCATGATCTCCATCCCGGCGTCGTTGATCTCCGTATTCATCGCCATGTACATGCTCGGTTTTACCATGAACCTCATGACCTTGCTGGCGATCTCGCTCGTGGTCGGTATCCTTGTCGATGACTCCATTGTGGTCCTCGAGAACATTTACCGTCACCTCGAAATGGGCAAAGAACGACGGGCCGCAGCTCTCGAAGGTCGTAACGAGATCGGATTTACGGCAATGGCGATCACCCTCGTGGACGTCGTGGTATTCCTTCCGCTGACCATGGTGGGCGGTTTGATTTCCAACCTTCTTTCGCAGTACTCGCTCGTGATCGTGATCTCGACCCTGATGAGTCTCTTCGTATCCTTTACACTCACGCCGCTCCTGGCTTCCCGCCTGGCGAAAGTGGAAAAGATCAATCCGAAACTGCTCACCGGTAAAATCGTCATCGGCTTTGAGCGTCTGTTGAAATGGTTCACGCTGAAATACGCTGCGATCCTGCGTGTTTCCCTGAAACGCAAGCGTTACGTGATCATCGGAGCTTTGGCTATCCTGATCTGGTCGTTCAGCCTCGTAGGCGGCGGTTACATCGGCGGGGAATTCGTAGCCCAGGGCGACCGCGGGGAATTCCTTATTACGCTGGAACTTCCACAGGATGCGACGTTGCAGCAAACCGATGCGGTGACCCAGCGCGTGGAGAAATACCTCTTCAATGACAAACGCGTGATCAACGTGTTTACGAATGTCGGAACAGGCAGCGGAAACATGGGAATGAGCAGCAACGTGAACAACAAATCGCAGGTGACGGTGAAGCTGGTTCCAAAAGAAGAGCGTGCCGAAACCGCAAGCATTATTGCCCAGCGGATGAAGCAGGACCTGCAACGCATGCTGCCGGATGTGAAGATCAACTCCGCGACCATCGGTATCGTGGGCGGTGCCGACGATGCGCCGATCCAGGTACTCGTTTCCGGAAACAACGTTGATTCCAACTTCGTTGCTGCCGAGCGCGTAATGAGCATCCTGAAAGGCATCAAGGGAACTACTGAAGTCAAAATGTCGACCGAAACCGGTAACCCGGAAGTGGTGGTGAACATCGACCGCGAGAAAATGGCTGAGCTCGGTCTCACGATGGACGTCGTAGGATCGACCCTGCAAATGTCCTTCAACGGCGACGACAACGCCAAGTTCACCGAAAAAGGCAAAGACTACACGATTCGTGTGAACTACGATGATTTCAACCGTCGCAACACCGAAGACGTGAAGGATGTGTACTTCATCAATGACAAAGGGAACGAGATCGCACTGAGCCAGTTTGCAACCATTACCAAAGGCAGCGGACCATCGAAGCTGGAGCGTAAAAACCGCGTCCCTTCGATCACCGTGAACTCACAGGTGCTCGGTTCTTCTGCCCAGCAGATCACGACCGAGTTTACTGAAAAAGTGGAGAAAATCGGTCTGCCGAAAGGCGTAACGTACAGCTTCGAAGGCGATGCCAAGAACATGGCCGAAGCGATGGCCAACCTCGGATTGGCGATCCTTGCTTCCATCCTGTTCGTGTACCTCATCATGGTGGCGCTTTACGATAACTTCGTTTACCCGCTTGTGGTACTTTTCTCCATCCCGATGGCTGTTGTAGGAGCTTTGCTCGCACTGGCGCTGACACTCAATACCCTAAACATCTTCTCGATGCTGGGTATGATCATGCTGATCGGTCTGGTAGCGAAAAACGCGATCCTGATCGTCGACTTCGCCAATCAGCTGAAAGCACAGGGCCGCGACTCCGTGGAAGCGCTCATCATCGCCGGGCAGGAACGCCTCCGTCCGATTTTGATGACTACACTCGCCATGGTATTCGGTATGTTGCCAATCGCGCTGGCCACCGGTCCGGGTGCAGAATGGAAATCCGGACTGGCCTGGGTACTGATCGGTGGTCTGACCAGCTCCATGTTCCTGACACTGGTCGTAGTGCCTTGTGTGTACCTGATCTTCGATATATTCCGTCGCCAGATTTCCAACAAGAAAGCGAAGGCGATTCTGAAGGATGTGGACATCGTTGCCTTGGGGGAGGCGGCGCATGGCCATTAATCAACAAAACCCTATCCCCAGAAAGCACTTCGGAAACGAGGTGCTTTTTTTGTTTGCATACCAGGGAATAGGAATTGAGGGAATAGGAAATAGGTGCTGTCCATTTCCTATTCCCTTTTACCCATTCCCTCAACCTCAACCACTATTATTTTAACAAAACACACGTGAAATCACTATTTTTTCACATAAAATTTGGAATTCTAAAAAAGGCGAAGTACTTTCGCCAACGAGACGAATCAACAAAGCGCCTCATTAGCATGAAATTACAACTGTCATATTTCTTCTTTTATTACTTCTTCGGACCCGCACGGGAGCCCGGAAGAGTTGATAGTTGAGTTACAACATATTCAAACTTTTTTTTGAAGGCTTCCGATACCCGGGAGCCTTTTTTATTTCTATCAATTTTCAAAAACAACAGCAACAATGAGACATCACAAAGTAGCGATCCAGGGAACACTTTCCTCTTACCACGACCTGGCAGCGAGACGCTTCTACGGCGCCGATACGGAAACCATCGAATGTTCGACGTTCCGCGAAGTATGTACGCGCCTGGTCAACAACGAAGCCGATTATGCCGTTATGGCCATCGAAAACTCGACCGCGGGAAGCATTCTTTCCAATTACGCGCTGATCGAAGAATACAAGCTTACCATTATCGGCGAGCTGTACGAACGCATCCAGTTTCACCTGATGGCGAATCCGGGTGTGAAACTGGAACAGCTGGAATACGTTCATTCCCACCCAATGGCGATCGCTCAATGCCAGGACTTCCTGTTGCAGCATTCGCACCTGAAAGCTGTGGAGCTGGGTGATACAGCCGGCTGCGCGAAAAACATCCGTCAGAACGGCTGGGATGCCATTGCGGCCATTGCCAACGAGGAAACTGCCCAGAGTTACGGGCTCGAGATCATCCAGCGCAACATCGAAACGAACAAGCATAATTACACGCGTTTCCTGGTGCTTTCGAAAGGGAAGCTTCCGGTGGAAAATCCCGATAAAGCTTCGCTGAGCTTCCAGGTGGAGCACAGAGCCAATGCACTGGCAAAAACCCTGCAAGTGCTAAGCAATCACGAGATCAATCTCAGCAAGATCCAGTCGGTTCCGCTTCCGGCTACGGTGAACCAATACTCCTTCCATATTGATGTGGAATGGACTTCCTATACCCATTACAAAGCGGCAGTAGACGAATTGCAGGAAGTCTGCAAAGAATTAAAAATCCTGGGCGAATACAAGCGATCGCACGTCGGTCATGCGCTTCCCCAATTAAACTAACAACACATGGGAACAAAAACAATCATAGCCGGGCCTTGCAGTGCGGAAACAGAAGAACAGGTCGTACACATCGCGAAATCGATCAAAAACATTTCACCGGACATCATTTTCCGGGCGGGCATCTGGAAACCGCGTACCAAGCCGGGCGCTTTCGAAGGACACGGGGCTACTGCCCTGCCCTGGCTGCAAACCGTAAAGCAGGAAACGGGCCTGAAAACATCCACGGAAGTTGCCACGCCTCGTCACGTCGAAGAAGCCCTGAAACACGGAGTGGATGTGCTCTGGATAGGTGCCCGGACAACGGTAAATCCTTTCTCCGTACAGGAAATCGCCGATGCCTTGCAGGGAACGAAGACCGCGGTCTACATCAAAAATCCCACACACCCTGAAGTGGCGCTATGGGAAGGGGCTGTGGAGCGCTTGCAGAAAGCGGGCATCGAACGCCCGGGATTGATCCATCGAGGATTCAAATCGCTTTCGCAGACCGAATACCGCAATGCACCGCAATGGCAGCTGGCTATCGACATGAAAGTCCGTCACCCGGAATTGCCGATGATCTGCGACCCGAGCCACATTCTCGGCGCGCGCGTAGGACTCATCGATATCGCCAACAAAGCAGCATCGCTGGATTACCAGGGATTGATGATCGAAACGCACCACGATCCGGACAACGCCTGGAGCGATGCAGCTCAGCAGATCCGTCCGGCAGAATTGAAAGAGCTGTTGCTTTCACTGGTTTGGAAAGTCGTGGAAGCCGAAAAAGGCCCATTGAAAAACCTGACCGTTTTCCGCGACCGCATCGACAACATCGATGACGAAATCCTGAACCTGCTCAGCGAGCGTATGCGCATCAGCGAAGCCATCGGGATCCTCAAAACGGAAAACAATCTCACCGTGCTGCAGCCCAACCGCTGGCAGGAAATCGTTGAGAAAACTGTCACCAAGACTGCTTCGCTTCACCTTTCACGCGAATTCATTCTGCGCTACCTCGACGCCGTTCACATCGAGTCGATCAACCGCCAGAATGCCGTTTTCAGCGGCTACAAGACAGCGAAAGCCACCCATTAAAACAACGAGCACCCCACAAACGCAGAGTTTTGGAGAAACATCCCTGATGTATTTCTGAAACTTTGCGTTTACATTTGTGGCATGCAGGAAACAACTCTGGCAATCGAGATCCGGACGGTCACCGTTACACGCTACATCACGCCACTTCGCGAAGGTGGCTCGTTGCCGGCCGTTGCAGCTGCCGACGACGGATTCAATTATGTGCTGAAATTCCGCGGGGCCGGACATGGTGTCAAGATGCTCATTTCCGAGCTGATCGGCGGGGAAATTGCCCGCACACTGGGATTGAAAGTGCCCGAAATCGTATTCGCCGAGCTCGACGAAGCGTTCGGGAGAACGGAAGGTGACGAAGAAATCCAGGATTTATTACGAGGCAGCCAGGGATTGAACCTCGGTTTGCATTTCTTATCCGGCGCGGTGAACTTCGATCCTGTCGTGACATCCGTTGACGGCAAAACCGCTTCTACGATCGTCTGGCTGGATGCTTTCCTGACGAACATCGATCGTACCTTCCGCAACACCAACATGCTGATCTGGCACAAGGAATTGTGGCTCATCGACCACGGCGCTGCGCTGTATTTCCACCATTCGTGGGATAATTGGGAACAGAATGCGCAAAGCCCGTTTACGTATGTAAAAGACCACGTGCTACTTCCCAAAGCCGACCAGCTCGATGAAGCCGCAAGCCGCGCACTGAGCCTGATCACACCGGAAAAGATCCGCGAGATCGTGGCGCTCATTCCGGAAACCTGGCTGCAATGGGAAGGCTACGGACTCGAACCGGAAGCCATCCGCAGCGTTTACGAGCAATTCCTGCTGTTGCGTTTGCAACATTCCGAACGTTTCACCAACGAAGCAAAAGATGCCAAAGCACGTTTATGAATACGCCGTGATCCGTATCGTGCCGAAAGTGGAACGCGAGGAATTCCTGAATGTGGGCATCATCGTGTTCTGCAAGCACAGCCGCTTTATCCAGGTACTTTATCGCCTCGATCCAACGCGCATAGCCGCTTTCAGTCAGGAGCTGGATGTGGAGCAAATCGAAGAAAACCTGCTCTCGCTGCAAAAAATCGCCAACGGCGACAAAGACGGCGGCCCGATCGCCTGTGAGGATGTTGCCGAGCGTTTTCGCTGGCTCACGGCCACCCGCAGCTCCGTGATCCAGACTTCCCGTCCGCATCCCGGGCTGAGCGACGATCTTGAGCAAACGGCCAAAGAGCTGTTCGAAGCATTGGTGCTTTAATAGAACTACAATATATTTATTGCCGAAAACAATCCTGCTATGAACCAACGTGCTAAAAGTTTCCTCCTTGCTTTTGTTTTACTGCTGACACTGGCAGCCGCTATCGGCGGTATTGCGGGATGCGCTTCTTTCGCCCAGGAAAGCATAACAGACAGTACTTATGAAGGTGCACACGTTACAGCTCATTCGGGCTTGAATGGCGGCGCCATCGGTTGTGGAATTTTCGGTGCAGCAGGTCTTTGGGGATTTGTTAAAGTGGTTTTGGAGCTTTTGAAGCTTTAATACCGTCTGCTTCCATCGTTTTTCTATGCAATCTCTTGTAAGCGAATCTTCTATCTTTTCACCTTTCACCCTGTATGTACCTGTTACGTGTGGTCGATGAAGAAGGCACCGTTTACACACAGAAATTCCTGAATAATCCCATTCAGCAGGGAGTGAAGGCGCGAAAGGAGGTTTTTCTGGTGCGTCTTTTTTACTGATTAAATCCTATTTTCGTCAAAACCCTTTCATGGAATTCGGAAAAACGGACAGGAGCCAGCTGAATCACCTCGATTTTACGCTACCCGCAGATGGTGTGTTCGCGCAGCACTTCCTGACCGGCACCCGCGTTCCCGACCTGAAGGTGTATGTTGGCGCACCGAAGTGGGGCATCAAGGAATGGACGGGCATTATTTATCCCGAAAAGACGAAGGAAAACGATTTCCTGGAACATTATGTCCACCATTTCAATGGCATAGAGCTCAACGCCACGCATTACAAGATCTATCCTGAAGCCACCATAGCCCGATGGGCGCAGAAAGTCAACGGAAAGCCCTTTCGGTTTTGCCCGAAAGTTCCGCAGCAAATCAGTCATTACACCGATCTCGGGACACTGAAAGCCCAGCAGCTCACGGATGAATTCCTGCGCGGCGTGATCCATTTCGGTTCCACACTTGGACCGGTTTTCCTGCAGCTGAGCGAGCGTTACGGTCCACAGCGAAAAGAAGCTTTGTACACGTATTTGCGCAAGCTTCCGCACGATGTCCGTTTTATGCTCGAAGTACGCCACCCGTCGTGGTTTGACGATGCGGAGCTGCACAACGAGCTGTTTGCACTGCTGGCAGAGCTGAAGATCGGCTCGGTGATCACCGATACGGCCGGGCGCCGCGATTGCCTGCACATGGAAGTCACCACGCCTCAGACGATGATCCGTTTTGTGGGCAATGGCCTTCACAAGAGCGATTACTTCCGCGTGGATAGCTGGGTAGAACGCCTTTCCGACTGGATCAACCGCGGAATGGAAGAGGTGCATTTTTACATTCATCAACCGGGCGAATTGTATTCACCTCACCTGGCGGCGTATACGATCGAGCGCCTCAATGCTGTTTGCGGACTGGAATTGCAAGCGCCGCGGTTTATTGAGAAAACGGGGAGTCTATTCGACTAGTCTCCGGTTCCCGGTCTTTCGGTCTTCAGTCTTTCCCATTTGGAGGGGATTAAGGGGAATTTCTCCACCATCCCTACTGGCCACCCTCCTTGGTCCTCCTTCCAGCTTTCGCACTAACGTTTGTCGCTGCTGCGTCTTCAGAAGCTTTGCTTCATCTTCTCAAGGGAGGAGGAAATAAAAAAACCCACGGAAATACCGTGGGCTGGTGGAAAACTCACATAAGCCGCGCTATTCAACTAATGTGAACCCATCCACTGGGTAAAAGATTACAAAGGATTAAAGGTCACGACCTTGATCACCGGTTTAAGGCTGTAAGTGCCGTTTCCTCGCTCAACGATGGATTCTTCCGCGTCGAAGTCGATCAGCATTTCGTACACCACATTCGGCTCGAGGTGCTGATGAACATTGATTTTCAAACCAGACTGTTGCGCACTTGGCGTATCCAGCGGATGCATTACGCTATCCACCATCACAGTGTTTTCGTCGCCCAGGATCAAACGGAACTGGCTGATGTCTCCGGAAGGAATATCGCTGCCGTTCACCAAAACTGCTGTAACGCTGTCCTGCAGAGTCAGAAGGTCATAAATTCCCTGGTTGGTAGGCAAGCTTACCCAACCGTCGCCATCGTGGTGTACCTGCACTTCGAGCACTTCGACATTTACCTGTTGGAAATCGCCGGGTGCGTCTTTCATTTTTACGTTCAGATGGGAAGTACCTTCTTCTTTACGGCAGGCTGCAAAAAGGAATACAGCGGCCGTTGCAATTACGATTGAAAACTTCAGTTTCATGGTTTATTTTATTATTTGGTTATAGGAACAAAATCGGTAGCCCGGACAAATTGTGGTAGCGTCCGGGCTGTGTCACAGGTGTTGTAAGCTTATCTTGAGGTGCGATAGTCAAGGCAAAAGGGGCCGGAGAAACTGAATTGAAACCAAAAACCCATTTATATTCCGGCCCCGAGTTACCTTTCTGATACACACACACTAATTTACTGTTCAAGGGAACCACGACGCCCATACCCCGGCTAAGAGCACATTTGGAGTACGTTGTTGTTTCAAGGGCAGTCATAGAACCATTCATTTGGTGTTTGGGCAGGCGAAATGTATGCCATGTCGATTGGGAAAAATGAGACAATTGTTAATCAATGATTTATGAAAATCGTGGTTGTGCCATTTTTTTCATTTTGAAAAAATCAGTGTCAAAATGAAAAAGAAAAGGTGGTATCCGTGCCAAAAACAGGCTCTTCCCATTTCATCGAATCTTTCGTATCTTGGTTCCGGCCCCATTTAATTTGTTCCCTTATGCGCCTGTTGACCACATTCGAACTTTTGCTGCTTGTTTTGTTGCTGCCCACCGTTTCGACGGCCCAGGTTTTACAACCCGGCTTTGACAAATCAGAATACATGGAAACGCTAAAGATCAATCAGAAAGCGCACGTTGCAACGGAAAAATGGATCACTGACACACTTGTTCCACCTCCGCAGGATTATCAATTCGTCTATCGCTCCCCGCAGGTAGGATTCGATAACAGCTGGGATCTGTGGAAACACCGGAACAAAGCCGTTGCCATGATCGCCGTGCGTGGCACCACGCCCACCGAAGCCAGTTTCCTGGCCAATCTCTATGCTGCTATGGTTCCTGCTTCGGGCGAGCTCGAGCTGGAAAAGGAATTCACGTTCCGGTACCACCTGGCCGATGATTCGGCTGCGGCCGTACACGTAGGCTGGCTCATATCACTGGCGTACCTTTCGGCAACCATCGAACACCAGATCGATTCCTGCTACCGAGCGGGCATTCGTGATTTCATTTTAACCGGTCATAGCCAGGGTGGCGGAATCATTTACCTGCTGACTTCCCATCTCGAACACCAAAAGGCAAGCGGTAAACTGCCCCAAGACATTCGTTTCAAAACCTATTGCAGCGCTGCTCCCAAACCCGGAAATCTCTTCTATGCCTATCAATATGAGTCTCTGACGCGCGACTGGGCCTTCAACGTGGTCAATACCGCCGATTGGGTTCCAGACGTGCCGTTCTCCGTACAGACGGTGAACGATTTTCCGGTGATGAATCCCTTTCGCAATGCCAAAAAAGCCATCCGCAAGCAGAAATTCCCGAAGAACGTGGCACTGAAGCATGCCTATAACCGGATGAGCAAGCCCAGTCTGAAGGCCCAGCGGAATTACCAGCGCTACCTGGGCAAAATGGTGTCACAGGCGGTGCGGAAGCAATTTCCGGATTACAAAGTAGCCGATTACTACAACAGCAATCATTATGTGCGCACTGGCGTTACGATACCGCTTTGCGCCGATGAGGTGTATTACACGATCTATCCCAACGATCCGAACAGCGCGAATATCTGGCACCATCATTTGCCGAAGAACTATTTGTCGCTGGCGGAGCGGTTGCTGGACTAGATGAAGTACTGTGTTGTTTTTCCCGCGAATCCCGACCAACTTCGTAATCGGGACAGGTTAGCTAATTAGCGCAAATTTTTGGGGAAATGCTTTGTAGAATTAGCGCGAATGGTTTCCGGTTGGCCGAAAAACAATTAAGATCATTTATTTTTAGAATATGCATTATCTGAAACACTTCCTTGTTTGTATGGCCTGCTGGTGTTCGTTCCAGGCAATGGCGCAGCTGCCGGAAAGGGATACGCTTTATCGTACGATCGTAACCCTCGACAGCGTCTATTTCACTGCTTATAACACTTGTGATCTACAGACACAGGCGAACCTGTTTGCAGAAGACATCGAGTTTTACCATGACAGCGGCGGACTGATGACGTCCAAACAAGAGCTGCTGGCCGGCATTCAGGAACATATTTGCGGGAAAGTGAGTCGCGAGCTGATTCCGGGAAGCATAGAAGTACACGCCATTCCGGGTTGGGGTGCGATCGAGATGGGCTTACACCAATTCCACAACAAGGAAGAGCCTGAAACTGTTCCACATCCGAGCCGATTCATTATTTTCTGGCAGCAAACGGCTAATGGCTGGCAAATGACGAAAGTGGTGAGTCTGCATTGAGTTTTAACTACCAGAACCAGAAGAATGGAGAATGATGGTTTTCATTCCTCCGTAAATTTTATAGTGCTGGAAACGCCTTTTTCTTTCAAATGTGAAATTACAAAGTGGTTCTGTCGATCTACTGAACGAGCCTTATAACATGCATTGCCAGCTGTTACTTCAAAAAAGGAAAGTACCTCTTCAGGATTTGAAATCCGTAATTCGTTGTAAAAGGGAAATCCTTTTAGAGTAAAACCCATAAATGGATAATTCTTCCCACCGCCACCGTATGCACGGAATCGGATCCGGCTGATGTGTCCGACGGAAATCCTGTAGTTTCTAAAGATCGGTCTCAAGGGGAAATGAATGACAAGCAAGTCTTTATTATACCTGATTTCTTTGTAGAAAAACAAGAGCATTAAGGTCGGGATTGCCAACAAATAATAGGCAATCACGGCGGAATAGTAATACACCAATGCTATTAGCAACAAGAAGAAAGCGGACATAAATAGTGCGTATGCCTTACCGGTTTTGTTGTTAAGCTTATGGTAATGCGGTTCGATTTCCATTGGTGGTTAATTGTATCAGAATAGTACCCACCTCATATCAAAAACTCCTCGATTCCTACCATCTCATGGAGCCGGTCCATGACGATTTTGAGGCCGTGCATATCTTCGCTGTCGACTTCAATGATGAAATGCTCAGCACCTTTTTGGAGGTATTCGAATAAATAGTCGGCTACCTGGGCGTAATCTCCGGCAAGATAGGGGCAATCGGAATTAAAATTCCGGAAAGGAAGCATGGTAAAGACTTCATCCTCCTGTTCGTGGAAAAGTTGTTTTTTCCATTGGGAATCAGAATTTAACATCGATAATTCTAACAGCTCGGCCGACTCTTCATATTGGGCCCTGAACTTGTTGGTTAGTTTGTTTTGAGCGTCTTCTTTTGTTTCACATGCCATTACACCAATGTGGAGCACCTTGGCAACGGGATAACCGTCCGCAAATCCTTTCAATGGTTTTGCCATTTCAATGGACCCTGCATTCAAACGTGCCCTGGCCTGAATAGCCGAGTCAGATGATCCGGCAATGAATACACCCGGTATGTGAGACGGCTCTATGGTTGATGACAATTTAAGATTCTTGGCCTGGTAATGCTTACCGGAATAGGTTAACGGAGTAGGTTTTGTCAAAAGCGCCATGACAATTTCAATGTATTCCACCAGTCTGTCATACCGTTCATTTTTGTCAAGAAGCATGCTCATGGATTCCAGGTCAGACAATGATGTGCCGGCGATGAAGTTCAGATTGACCTTCCGGTTATACAGCTTGGAGAAGCTCAGGATTTTTTGAGCAGCGGTATAGGGATGCATGTACATCGGGTTCACAGCAATAAAAGGAATGATGGAACGGGAGCACGAAAGCAATTGCTGCGCCAATACCCATGGCTCAATATCGTTGGTGTTGCTCTGGAAAATCAACGTCCCTGTAAAACCGTTTTCTTCTACTTGTTTAAAATAGTCGACCAGTTTAACAGCGTAGTCTTCCAATCCTTCGACCCGGCGAATAGTAGTATAAATTTCAACTTTCATAACGTGTATCAGTTATAGAATTAAGTGGATTTTCTGGTTTGTGTATGTATGAATAATGATAAACCGAGGCTAAAAATAGGGTTGTTTTTTCATTCCCCGTACGATAGTGATGTGATTTTCCATGTTCTTTCGCTATTCGAAGAATTAAGCAGTGAGAACGAAATTTTTAGATTAAATAGCCGAAGGCATTAAGAAGCAGATTTCCAAAAAAACCTCTTGCGCAGGGCAGTTCCATATGCCCGATTATTTCGGAAATCTTAATTGGTTGTCAAAAGTTTAAAATGTATACAACATTTAAAAAAATGAGGGGTTTGTGATCAGTCAAAAAAAACTATTTTTACTGGCCAGTAGTAAAATTCATTAAAACCAACGTCACTGTTTTGTATCAACCACGAGTAGAATTTTAGCCCTTATTCCTGCTACGCTTCACGCTCAATCTAATCATTATCTATGGAGGAACAAAAAATGTATTTGAAGCCCAATGTTGTCATGGAACCACTTATCGGTGGTTGGTATGCCTGGTCTCATATTATATCGCCACTTACCGCTTCACTGAATATTGTCGGACGCCACCTCGAAATCATGAATTCTTATGTTGAAACACCAGAATTACATGCTGCAGCGGTAAAAGATCCGAAAATGCTGGGAGGTCCTTTCATCGATTATCCGACAGACCGCTCCCGGGAAATTGCCGACCTGATCGACAAAACCCTTGATAAGCAGGGGCACCTGATCGACCTGGCGCTTGCAGTTAAAAAGCTCAATAAATTACTGAAGACTTCAGCCAAAGGATTTTCGCTCGAAGAACTTTATGAAAAAGTGCCGGAGATCCTCAAAGGGTATGTCGAATTGGTATACGATCTGAATGACAATCCTTCTTTCAGGGTATTCGAACAGCTGTTTTACCACAGCGAGTTCTACAGCACCAATTTTCAGTCGGTCAACCTCTTCCTTACCAATAATGACGAGCGCCCTTTCTGCCTGAGCACTCCGCGTTTAACGGATGAAAACATCTTATCACTGGAAATCCCGTTCAGCAGCCCGCTCATCGATGAGCTGAGCCGTATGAAACGGACGCCGCGTCCTTACAGTGAAATCCGTGATTTGTTTGGTTTGAATGAAGATCAGGAAGCGCTCTTCCGTACCTTGTTTACAGATTCTGTTCCTGAGCCGTATGTGAAATACGAAGGCGACAAAATCCGTATGCGCTATTTCGGACATGCCTGTATCCTCATCGAAACGAAAGAAACAAGCATTCTCGTTGACCCGCTGATCAGCTACTACGGTTACCAATCATCGATCGAGCATTTTTCGGATTTTGATCTCCCTGAAGTGATCGATTATGTATTGATTACGCATAATCACCAGGACCATATCTTATTTGAGACACTGCTGCCTTTGCGTCATCGTATTAAAAACATTGTTGTGCCGCGTTCCGGCGACGGGCCTTTGCAGGATCCAAGCCTGAAATTAATGTTCGAAACCATTGGTTTTGAAAACATTATCGAATTGGGCACCATGGAGCTTTTGAAGAAGAAAGACTGTACCATTCAGGCGATGCCATTTACCGGAGAGCACAGCGATCTCGATGTAAAAGCCAAGGCTTGTTTCAGTGTCAAAATCGATGATTTCTCGCTCCTGTTTATGGCCGACTCTCGTGTAGTGGAAAAACAGCTCTACACCCACGTTCAGCGCCAGGTTGGCAATGTTGATGTCATTTTCCTGGGCATGGAATGCGATGGCGCTCCTATGTCCTGGTTGTACGGACCATTGCTGTTTGAAGAACCGCTGAAAGAAAACAATCAGTCAAGACGACTTTCCGGTTCCGACTGCGCGAAAGGCATGACCCTAATCGATATCTTCCAACCCTCCGAAGTATATGTGTACGCAATGGGCCAGGAACCTTGGTGTGAATTCATCAGCAGCATCAAATACACCGACGAATCGAATCCGATTGTGCAGTCGAACAAACTGATTGACACGTGCAGGGAACGGGGAATCGCCGCCGAAAGATTATTTGGAGAAAAAGAAATTCTCTATTCCAAGAAAAAGAAACCAGAATCGGAATCGCTTATGCTTTAAGAATGGATCACACCACTTGATAATACCCACCTATATTCTTTTAAGCTTACCTACACAACATGATTAAAGATTTTCTGGCCCGATTAAATAAGCATAACATTGATGTATCGCTTTCCGGAGACAATATTGAAATAAGTTACGACGGTGAACTGGATCCGGCGTTACTGGAAGAGATAAAATCCTTAAAACAGGAGCTGGTCGCCTTTCTGAAAGGACTGGAACAGAGTTTTACTGAACAAAGTGAAATTCCTGTTTTACCTGAAATGGACGGCTACCCATTGTCCTCTCCCCAAAGGAGGATGTGGATACTGAGCCAGTTTGACGACGCCAATCTCGCGAATAATGAGATGGGATTCTACCGGTTTTCGGGCGATTTGAACATTCAAGCCTTGCAGCGTGCTTACTCAAAAATCATTGAGCGCCATGAGATCCTGCGGACTGTTTTTCACCACGACAAATCCGGTGAGATCAAGCAATTTATTGTTGCTCCGAACCCATCAGAAACGCTGATCGAGCTGGTAGATCTGACCGGTGACGCTTCGGTAGCCGAAACAACCAGGGCCATTGTCAAAAAAATGGTGGAAACACCCTTTAATCTTGCTCAGGGACCGCTGATCCTGGCCAAATTGCTCAAAACCTCTGACAACGAATACGTGTTTGGGTATGTTGCCCATCACATTGTCAGCGACGGCTGGTCGATGGAAGTGCTCATCCGTGAATTGCTCTTCCTGTATAAAGGTTACCGTGAAGGCAAAGAAGCTGAGCTGCCACCGTTGCGCATCCAGTATAAAGATTTTGCTTCCTGGCAGCAGCAGCAATTATCGGAAAGCAATACGAACCAACACGCTTCTTACTGGATTAACCGTTTCTCGGATGAATTACCCGTGCTGAATCTTACGGGTGACCGACCAAGACCGCGGGTCCGGACCTACAACGGCGGCAAAAAAGTAATCACTCTTGGCGCCGAACTGACAGCAAACCTTAAAAACTTCTCGCGCGAAACTTCCGCAACGCTATTTATGCTTGGCCTGGCCGGCGTAAAAGCCCTGTTGTACAAATACACCGGGCAATCAGACTTAATTGTCGGAACCGGTTTGGCCGGAAGGTATCACACCGACCTGGAGGATCAGATCGGCTTTTATGTGAACACCTTGCCGATTCGCACCAAATTCGGCAAACAACATGCCTTCCGGGAACTGGTGGCAAGTGTTATGGAAAGTACCCTGGGAGCCTATGAGCACCAGGTATACCCGTTTGATGAGCTGCTGGAGAACATCTCAATCGAATACGATGTTAGCCGGAACGCCTTGTTTGATGTTTCGGTGGTATTGCAAAACACCAATAATGTAACCGAAGCCAATCAGAGCGCCACATTGGATGGATTGAACATCAGCGGATTCGACGGAGGTGAAATGCTCGAAACCAGCAAATTTGATTTGTCGTTCACTTATGAAGAATTTGATGATCAGCTTTACGTCACGCTGGTTTACAACAGTGATATCTACAGCGGTCAATTAGCAGAAAACATTCTTGGACACCTCAAAAATATCCTGAGCAACGCGATTGCGAATCCGGATGCACAGATGAAGGATCTTGCTTACCTCTCGCCAGAGGAAAGCCGTCTGATGCTGGAGGATTTCAATGTCGCTCCATTGCAAAACCAAAGTGGTGAATCGGTAGTCGGTCTTTTTGAAAAATGCGCCGAAGAAATGCCCGATAACACGGTATTTATCGGACGTGAAAAGTCCATGACCTATAAAGAGCTCAACGAACAGTCGAACCTGATTGCCGATTTCCTTATCAAAGAAATCAGTGTTGCTCCGGGAAGCGTTGTCGGGATCCGATTGGAAGACAAATCCCGTGAGATCGTTGCCACCATGGCGGTCTTAAAAGCCGGAGGTGTATTTATGCCGCTGGCATCCGATTACCCGGCAGAACGCATCGAATTCATGCTCGAAGACAGCGGTTGTGCTTTTGTGATCGACGAAGAAGAGCTTTCCCGTTTCCAGATGCGGAAATCGCGTTACAGCAAACAAAATCCTTCGACAGACCGACAGCTTACTGACCTCGCTTATGTGATCTACACTTCCGGTTCTACCGGAAAACCAAAAGGAGTGATGGTGGAGCACCGTTCACTGGTCAACATGGTCAACTGGCACAATGAAACCTTTGCCATTACAGCTGCCGACCGCTCATCGCTGTTTTTGAACAGCTCTTTTGATGCGTCGTTATCGGAAATCTTCCCGTACCTGTGCATTGGAGCCGGACTGGTAGAAGTACCTGCCGAGCTGCGACTGGACCCTTCGGGCCTTGCGGCTTATTTCCAGGAACAGGGCGTAACAATGAGTGCCCTTCCGACACGCTACGCTGAGCAGTTCATGGAGCATGAAGTCAGCTCGCTGCGTTACCTGATCGTTGGCGGAGAAAAATTACAGCACTACCAACAGCGGAACTACCGCATTGTCAACCAGTACGGACCGACCGAAAACACGATCGTAACCACCAATTATATCCTGGAAGACAGCCCTGATTTTCCGATTCCAATCGGTAAACCGATCAGCAATGTAGAAACCTATGTGCTGGATGCAGATATGCAGCTGCTTCCCGTGGGAATCAGCGGAGAGCTCTATATCGGCGGTTTGGGAGTTGCCAGAGGTTACATGAATAACCCGGAGCTGAGCGCAGAACGATTTGTGGCACATCCTTTCCGCGAAGGGCAGCGCCTCTACCGAACAGGAGATATCTGCCGATGGCTTCCCGATGGCAACCTCGAATATGTTGGCCGAACGGATGACCAGGTCAAAGTCCGCGGTTACCGCATCGAGCTGGATGAAGTGGAAAATGCAGTCCGTTCGCTGGATGAAGTGACACTCGTCAAAGTACTCGTTTCTCAAAACGACTACGGCGATGCCGATCTGGTAGCTTATTATACAGGAACAGAAGGCGATTCGGTGGCTATGTCAACCCAATTGAGAGAGCGTATTCCACTCTATATGGTTCCGCAGCATTTCCTGTATGTGGAAGAAATGCCACTGACGCCTAACGGGAAAATTGACAAAAAAGCATTGCTGAAGCCGGAATTGTATGGTGATATGCGCGGCGTGGCTTATGTAGCCCCACGCAATGACCTGGAAGAACGTCTGGCAGTGATGTGGTCAGAAATACTCGGCAAGGACCGGATTGGAATCAACGACGATTTCTTTATGCTGGGTGGAAACAGCCTGAAGGTCATACGGCTTGTGAGCATGATTAATAAAGAATTTGAACTGGGAGCGGATATCCGGATATTATTTGAAAATCCGACCATTGCTCAATTAGCCGAAGCATTGGATATTGATGTTTGGCTAACGAAAGGATCGGATGCAGAGGGAGAATTTATTGAATTAAAAATCTGAAACAGATAATGCGCCACTTCTTAACTAAATTAAAGCAAGCCGGAGTCCAGTTGACACTTTCCGGGTCGGAGCTATCTGTGAAGTTTCCCAAAACCGGTGTTGATCAGGAATTACTGCGCGAAATAAAAGAGCGCAAGTCCGAAATCATTGCTTTTCTCCAGGCATTAGAGCAAAAGAAACAAACCGGCATTCCCGTTACCGGGGAGCAGGAAGATTATGTGCTTTCGTCGGCACAACAGCGCTTGTGGATCTTAAGCCAGACCAGGCTTGGAAATATTGCCTACAACATTCCGAGCTTTTATGTGCTCGAGGGAACGCCCGATATTGCTCAGCTCGAGCGCGCAATGGAAAAACTGATCCATCGCCACGAAATCCTCCGAACAGTTTTTATCCGGAAAGAAGATGGGACCGTTCGCCAGCGGATCCTTGCTGCCGAAACCATTCAATTTCAGATCGGCGTAAAAGACCTGCGCCACGAAATGCCCGATCAGGCTGCCGTAAAAAAGTTCATTAATCAGGAAAACCTGGTACCATTTGACCTGGAAAAAGGACCTTTGTTGAGAATGACCCTTTTCCAGGTAGCAGACAACCGCTTTGTGCTCGCGCTCGTTCTGCACCATATTATCAGCGATGGCTGGTCGATGGAGCTTCTTGTAAGAGAATTCCTCACGATGTATGCAGCCGCTGAAGGTCCTTTTGAGCTGGAACCATTGAACATCCAATACAAGGATTATGCGGCCTGGCAACGCGGTTTACTGGAAACGTCCGCGTACCTCCAGGCGAAAGAATACTGGTTGGACCGCTTTTCCGGAGAGCTGCCACTACTGGATTTCCCTTCACAACGCCCCCGTCCTACCGTAAAATCTTACAACGGTGGCAGCATTGAGGGAACAATTCCTGCCGCTGTAGTAAACCAACTGAAGCTGCTGAATAAAGAAGAAGGCACGACCCTGTTCATGGGAATCCTTTCCGTGATTTACACCTTTTTACACCGCTATACCAACCAGGAAGATTTTATCATCGGCACCCCTATTGCGGGCCGGGATCACGCAGATCTACGCAACCAGATCGGTTTCTATGTCAATACACTGGCCCTGCGTCAGCGATTCAGCAGCGAAGAAACTTTCCGGGAATTGCTGCAAAAGGTGAAGGTTTCAACTATGGAAGCCTACGAACACCAGGTGTATCCCTTTGATGAATTAGTGCGGAACCTGTCCTTTGAACGGGATGCAGCCCGCAGTCCGCTTTTTGATATCATGGTTGTTTTCCAGGAAGGAGAAATGTCCGGTTATGCGGGAAATGCTTCGTTTGAGACCAATACAGGGCTCAAAGTAGCCCGATTTGAAGACGAAGAGCACGATATTGCGCGTTTTGACCTCACTTTTACCCTCTCGGAATCTGTCAATGGGCTGGATTATACGATAGGATACAATTCCGACATCTATGAGCCGGCGTTTATGCAGCAGGCAAACCGTCATTTTGAGCAATTGTTTGCCGAATTGGTAAGCTCTTCCGGAGAACCCCTCGGAGCCGTAGAATTTCTTACGGAACAGGAACAAAATGTATTGGTAAAGGAATTAAACGCCGCGTTTACCTCCTATCCGGCTGAAAAAACCATTATCAGCCTCTTTGAGGACCAGGTGCAGCTCACCCCGGATGCTCTTGCCCTGCAATCGGGAACAACCGTTCTGACTTACCGTGAGCTGAACGCACTGGCGAATCGTTTTGCAGCGTTCCTGATCCATGAAAAGGGAGCCGGTACCGATCATCTTATTGCTATCAACCTCGAGCGTTCGGAATGGCTGGTGATTGCGATCCTGGCTGTCCTGAAATCAGGAAATGCTTATGTGCCGCTGGATCCAGCTTATCCGGAGTGGCGAAACGATTATATTTTTTCAGACAGTGGAAGCCGTCTCCTGATCAACCAGGATTTGGTGGAAGAATTCCGGCAATTCCAGGGAGCATTGTCTGAAACCAATCACGGTAAATGCCGCATCGATCAGCTCGCATACCTCATTTATACTTCGGGCACAACGGGTGTTCCAAAGGGCGTGATGATCGGTCATTCCAGCGCATATTCATTCGTGTGCTGGAGCCGGGAAGAATTCACCAATACAGACGTGACTACCGTGTTCGGCGTTACATCGGTGTGTTTCGATCTGTCGATCTTTGAACTATTCTACACCCTCACAACCGGAAAAAAACTCCGATTGCTCAACAGCGCGCTTGCTTTACCCGAAGCGCTGAAAGAAGAGCACAACAGCCTGCTGAATACCGTTCCCAGCGTCGTGAGCGAGCTGCTAGCCTCGCATGCAGACCTGAGTGGCGTTAAAGTATTGAATATGGCCGGAGAGCCTATTCCGCAACAAACTATTGACGCGCTCGACCCGGAGCGTATGGAGATCCGCAATCTGTACGGTCCGTCGGAAGATACTACCTACAGTACGGTTTACCGGATTGGGGCCGACCGCCGGATTACGATCGGGAAGCCGATCACCAATACATCCGCATTTGTACTCAATAAATGGAACCGTTTGTGCCCGGCTGGCGTTCCCGGCGAAATTTGCCTGGGAGGAGAAGGTCTGGCACTGGGCTACATGAACAAACCGGAGCTGACGGTAGAGCGTTTCGTGCCGAATCCATACGATCAGAATCGTACGATGTACCGTACCGGCGACCTGGGAACGTGGTTACCGGATGGCAACCTGCATGTTTCGGGACGAATAGACGACCAGGTCAAGGTGCGCGGTTACCGCATAGAAACGGCTGAAGTAGAATACGCGCTTTGCCTGAAAGACGAAATAAAGGAAGCCGTTGTTGTTGCCCGGAAAAGAACCGACGGCATCAGCGAGCTCGTAGCCTATATTGTTACCAATACGTCGTTAACGATCACCGAAGTCCGCAGCTATATCCAGGAAAAACTGCCCCGATACATGCTTCCCGACCGCTACATTGAGCTGGATGAATTACCGCGCACACAAAACGGTAAAGTGGATCGAAAAGCGTTGCCTGCTGCCGATGCATCTGAGCTTGAAACGGGTATTGACTATGTGGCTCCGGGTACACCAGAAGCCGCATTGATGCTGGAAGTGCTGGAATCCGTTCTTGGAAAATCCGGAATAGGCATGCGCGATAACTTCTTTGTGCTGGGAGGAGATTCCATCAAATCCATTCAAATCGTTTCACGACTGCAACAGCGCGGATTTGAGTTGTCGATAGAAGATGTTCTGATGTATCCTGTCGTAGAAGACCTCTCGGTCAAAATGCGGCCGATGACACGTGAGATCGACCAAAGGTCAATGACAGGTGAAAGTCCTCTTTCACCTATTCAGCATGCCTTCTTACACGATGATCAACTCATCAAACAGCACTACAATCAATCGATCTTACTTTGCTCGAAAAAACAGGTTGACGAACAGGTGCTCGAGGCCTGTCTTAAGCTGATCGTTCAACACCATGACGCGTTACGCCTGGTCTACAACCAGCAGAACGGCATCTGGAAACAGCATTACAGGGGACCTGACGAAAAATCGTTATTTGAGCTCGTTGTTTTCCCGGAAGCGGAAGAAGCGCATTTTGAGCAACATTGCCAGGAACTTCATGCCAGCTTCAACCTGCAGGAAGGACCTTTGTTCAAAGTACTGTTGCAACACGGTAAAGAAGAAGACCTTGTATTGCTGCTTGCCCATCACCTGGTGATCGATGGCGTATCGTGGCGTATCATCCTGGAAGATCTTACGAGCTTGTATACCGCGATCAGCGCGGGATTGCAGCCCGAACTTCCTTTAAAAACCGATGCGTTTGGCTATTGGGTAGAGCGGTCTTCCGAATGGATCGCCTCTGTTCGGACTGAACAGGAACACTACTGGAATCAGCTTCTGCAAAAACCGCTTACACCTGTTCCCGTTGATTTTCCTGAAGGAAGCAACCGCCTGGGGGATTTGACGGAAAAGGGCTTTATCCTGTCGGAAGAACAAACAGACCAGGTGCTCACCAAATGCTACGATGCTTATAAAACAGAGATCAACGACCTGTTGCTGGCGGCTTTTGTTGCAGCAGCCGGTAAAGCTTTCGGCCAGGATCGTTTTGCCATTTTGATGGAAGGACATGGTCGCGATCAGATCAATCGCAGCTTTGATGTCAGCAGGACCGTCGGGTGGTTCACCAGTAGCTTTCCGGTTATGCTTGAAACCAATCGTTCCGGATCATTGGTCGATCAATTGATTGATGTAAAGGAAACCCTGCACCGGATTCCTGACAACGGAATCGGGTTCGGTTGGCTGATGATGAGCGGAAACCAGGCGTTTAAAGCTCCTTTTACCTTCAATTACCTGGGTGAATTTACACCGGCAACCGCTGGCGACAATGAGCAGCGATTATTCGATTTTTCCGGTCGTTTCAGCGGCAACGATCTTTCTCCGGAACGTTTACGCGACTCCCTGATTGATATTTCAGGTATGATTGTAGGCGGTAAACTAAGTATCGGCCTTCAGTACAGCAAAGAACAATTCCACAGTGCCACTATTGATCGCCTGAAAGACGCGATGCAGGATGCACTGCTGGAGCTCAGCGGGATTTTGGCCGCTACTCCGGAACAGCATATCACGCCGGTAGATCTCAGTTATAAAGAGCTGTCGCTGGACCAGGTAAAACAACTGAACAAGGACTTCCAGCTCGAAGATGTGTACATGCTAAGCCCTTTGCAGCAGGGGATTTATTTCCAATGGCTGCTCAATCCTACCGGGCTTACATACTGCAACCAGATGGTCTATACGCTTGCGGGTGATTTTGATCCGCTGAAGCTGCAGAAAGCATATGCACAATTGGTATCCCGGCATGCCGTTCTCCGTACACGCTTTTCACAGAACTTCGGAGATACTGTATTGCAGATCGTCAACCGGGAAGTCAAGCCCCATTTCCTGTTCAGAGACGAATCCGGTAATGCCGGTTTTTCGAGCGAAGATTTTAGAAAAGAACGCGGTGAGCAAGGCTACGATCTCGAATCCTTTTCTCCGATGCGCCTGGCTGTCGTTCAGCTGGGAAATAATACCTATGAATTCGTCTGGGATTACCACCACATCATCCTGGATGCCTGGTGTTCCGGGATCCTGATCCGTGAATTTTTCCAGATTTATACCAGTCTTGCCGAAAACAAGCCGCTACAGCTTCCAAAACCTCCGCTTTATTCCAGCTATATCCGCTGGCTGGATGGCTACAATCCTCAGGAATCGATGGCTTTCTGGAAAAACTACCTGCAAGGATACGAGCCGTTTAACCGGATCGGAAGATCGCTTCAGGGGAAAGAATCCGCTGATTTACCGGCAGAGCTGTCCTTTACGATGGATGAAAAAATGACTGCGGGTATCCGCAAATTCTGTAGCTCTTTGGGCATTACGGAAAACAATTTCGTTCAGGTGCTCTGGGGTATACTCCTTGGCAAATATACCGGCAGGACCGATATCGTTTTTGGCTCTATTGTGGCCGGCAGACCGAATGCCGTTCCGAGAGTCGATGAAATCATCGGTATGTTCATCAATAGTATTCCCGTGAGGATACGTTTTGACAAGGATATCTCAGTCAAAGAGCTGATGATCCGGAATCAACGCTTGTTTACGGAATCTTCCACTCACCAGTATTCTCAATTGGCAGAGCTGTTCATGGAAACAGGATTGGATAACGGGATTATGGACAACATGATCGTTTTCCAGAATTTCCCGGTTGAAGCGATCACTGAAGAGCAATCCGACACGAAGCTGGTCGGTATTTCGGGCGTCGAACGGGTGACCAATGACCTTACATTCTACGTGGTATCGGAACGAAACCTAGAAGTGCGATTTGTCTATAATCCGTTGGCCCATTATCCATCCCAGATAGCGGGAATCCAGCAGCATTTGATGCAGTTGATCGAACAAATCACCACTGCACCTGATACGCTGATCGGAGAGTTGGAATACCTGGATACAGCAACGAAAGAACAACTGCTTTCCTTTGCCGGAAAGGAGATTTCGTCAACAACAACAGCTGATGTCATCACCGGATTTGAACAAATGGCGGAGCTTAACGGAGCGAACAGCTCGCTTATTTCTCCTGACAGACAGCTCACCTATTCCCGCTTAAACGAGATGGCCAATCAGTTGGCCCATTACCTGATTGCGGAACACGATCTCCCGAACACAAAAGGAACCGTTATCGTCCGTTTAGCGGATAAAGAACACTACCTGACGGCGGTAATCGCCATCATGAAAGCCGGAGGTGCCTTTTTACCGGTTGATCCTGAATTGCCGGAAAACAGGCTGGCCTATATCATGGAAGACAGCGGTTGTGCTTTTGTGATCGACGAAGAAGAGCTTTCCCGTTTCCAGATGCGGAAATCGCGTTACAGCAAACAAAATCCTTCGACAGACCGACAGCTTACTGACCTCGCTTATGTGATCTACACTTCCGGTTCTACCGGAAAACCAAAAGGAGTGATGGTGGAGCACCGTTCACTGGTCAACATGGTCAACTGGCACAATGAAACCTTTGCCATTACAGCTGCCGACCGCTCATCGCTGTTTTTGAACAGCTCTTTTGATGCGTCGTTATCGGAAATCTTCCCGTACCTGTGCATTGGAGCCGGACTGGTAGAAGTACCTGCCGAGCTGCGACTGGACCCTTCGGGCCTTGCGGCTTATTTCCAGGAACAGGGCGTAACAATGAGTGCCCTTCCGACACGCTACGCTGAGCAGTTCATGGAGCATGAAGTCAGCTCGCTGCGTTACCTGATCGTTGGCGGAGAAAAATTACAGCACTACCAACAGCGGAACTACCGCATTGTCAACCAGTACGGACCGACCGAAAACACGATCGTAACCACCAATTATATCCTGGAAGACAGCCCTGATTTTCCGATTCCAATCGGTAAACCGATCAGCAATGTAGAAACCTATGTGCTGGATGCAGATATGCAGCTGCTTCCCGTGGGAATCAGCGGAGAGCTCTATATCGGCGGTTTGGGAGTTGCCAGAGGTTACATGAATAACCCGGAGCTGAGCGCAGAACGATTTGTGGCACATCCTTTCCGCGAAGGGCAGCGCCTCTACCGAACAGGAGATATCTGCCGATGGCTTCCCGATGGCAACCTCGAATATGTTGGCCGAACGGATGACCAGGTCAAAGTCCGCGGTTACCGCATCGAGCTGGGCGAAATCAATAACGTCATCGCTTCCATTGAAGGCATTGCGGATGTGGCCACTGTGGTAACGGATAAAGCTGATCCGGTACTTGTGGCTTACTATTGTTCCGAAGGGACGATCGCCCCGGATACGCTGAACCAGTTAGTAAAACAGCAGCTGCCGGCCTATATGGTGCCGGAATATTTCGTGGAGCTGGATCGCTTACCGGTGAACGCTAATGGAAAACTGGACAAGGCAGCTTTACCGAATCCATTGAACGCAGAAGGAAGCCATCAACTGGCCTTAGAAACTCCGCAAACGCCAACAGAAATACAGCTTGCAGCTATCTGGGAGGATATTCTGAACCGGAAGGATATAGGACGAAACAGCGATTTCTTTGAATTAGGCGGACACAGTCTTCGTGCCACACGTTTGTCCGGTACCATTCAAAATATCTTTAGCACAAAGATTTCCATATCCGATCTTTTCGCCAACACCACACTGCAAAAGCAGGCATTGCTGATTGATACTTCGGCAAAAACAGCCATTGCTACGATTCCGGCGGCACCTCATCAGCTATCCTATCGTTTATCCTCTTCTCAAAAACGCTTATGGGTGATCTGCCAGATCGAGGCTGCCAATATCGCTTACAACATATCGGACTATTACTTGCTTAAAGGTACGATTGAGCCGGAATTGCTCGAAGAATCATTTTCACGCGTGATCATGCGCCATGAATCGCTTCGGACCGTATTCCGGGAAGACGCAGACGGCGATGTCAGACAATTTATACTAGAAACAGCGCAGGTCATTCCTTCAGCCGATATCAGGGATCTGAGAGGTAATCCGGACCGTCGTGAACTGGTAAAAGAGCTCATCGGCCAGACAGCCTATCAGCCCTTTGATTTAGCAGAAGGCCCTTTGTTGCGTTACGGCCTTTATCGCCTGGAAGAAGAGGAGTTCGTTTTCTCCCTGACGATTCACCACATTGTAAGTGACGGCTGGTCGCAGGAAGTCATGGCCCGTGAAGTTCTGGCCTGTTATGCCGCCCTGAGTGACGGCGAACAATGGCATCCTTCACCGCTTACCATTCAGTTCAAAGATTATGCAGAGTGGCAACAGGAGTACGTCCTCAGTTCCGCTATCAATGAGCACAAATCCTATTGGCAGGAACAGTTTTCAGGAGAATTGCCACTGCTGTCATTGCCCACGGATTTCCAGCGACCGCTCGTTCAGACATTTAACGGGAAGAAGATCTCCCTTGTACTCAATGAGCAGCTGACGAGTGAATTGAAGGCATTCTGCCAGAAGCAGGGAGCCAGTCTGTTCATGGGACTGCTGTCTGGCTTATATACCTTATTGCATCGCTATTCCGGACAGTCGGACCTGATTGTAGGAACACCTGTTGCTGGCAGGGAATTTGCCGATTTGACCGATCAGATCGGATTCTATATCAATACACTTCCCATCCGGGCAAAGCTCGACAGTGAAGACAGCTATGCTTCTTTAGTGTCGAAAGTAAAGCAGACCACGCTGGCGGCCTATGAACACCAGGCTTATCCGTTCGACGATCTGGTCGATGCACTGGAGCTGAAACGCGATACCGGAAGGTCTCCGTTGTTTGATGTATTGCTGGTATTACAGAACACGACCCTGGACGATACAGCTGACGACGATACCGCCGAACAAGGGCTGCCTGACATGGAACGCTACCTCGAAGTACAAGACGTTTCGAGCAAGTACGAGCTGGTATTCAATGTGGCCGAATGGGGCGAGCAATTGCTGGTGAGTCTGGACTACAACGCCGACATTTACAGCCTGTCTACAGCCACCCGCCTGCTAGGTCATTTTGAGCAGGTGCTTACTGCGGCGACGGCTCAACCGGAACGCTCAATCGACACCCTGTCCTTCCTGACCGAAGAAGAACAGCAGCTGTTAGTGAAAACCCGCAATCAAACGGAAGTCACCCTGGATGCCAGCCAGACTTTTGTTTCACAATTTGAGGAACAGGTCAGCAAAACGCCTGATAATACCGCATTTTATTCGGAAGCCTACTCGCTTACTTACAAGGAATTAAACAATCGTGCCAACAGCCTGGCGCAGTATCTGCTGCACAACCGCGAGGTGAAGCCGGAAGAGCTGGTAGCAATCAAATTGCCCGGCAGAGGTGAAATCCTGGTGACCATGCTTGCCATCCTGAAAGCAGGAGCAGCTTTTGTTCCGCTTGATTATCACTATCCGGAAGAACGCGTCGCTTATATCCTTTCGGATTGCGCATGCAGGATCCTGATCGATGAACACTTGCTGGAAGCATGTACCGCTCAGCAAACGGAAACAACATATGCAAATCCGGCATCTGCAATCGGAGAATCGTCACTTGCTTATGCAATTTACACATCCGGTTCTACCGGGAAACCGAAAGGAGTGCTCATCGAGCATGCTTCCCTGCTGAATTTCTGTCAATGGCATAACCGCACATTTGACACAGGACCGGCAGACAGATCGGCCCTGTACCTCAACCCTGCATTTGATGCTTCTCTCGGTGAATCCCTTCCGTACCTGCTTGTGGGAGCCGCCGTGTATGAGATTCCAGCCGACATTCGTCTGGATGTTGTTGCACTGGCTTCCTGGTTCGATCAGCATGCGATCACGATGTGTGCTATGAACACGCAATTTGCCGAGCAGTTTATGCATACGGACAATCGTTCGCTGCGTTGTTTGATTGTGGGTGGCGATCGACTGAAACAAGTTAAAAATGCTGCATACAAGATCGTAAACCAATACGGTCCTACGGAATGTACCGTTGTTACAACCAATCATTTTGTGGATCCGGAGTCGCCAGTGATACCGATCGGTAAACCGATAGCGAATGCTCGCCTCTACATTCTGGACGACCAGCTCCAGCTGCTTCCGGAAGGGGTAGCCGGTGAATTGTTTATCGGCGGCAAAAGCTTATCGCGCGGCTATCTCAATCTGCCCGAACAAACCGCAGAAGCATTCCTTCCGGATCCTTTTGTAACCGGCGCGCGCATGTACCGGACAGGAGATATCTGCCGATGGCTGCCTGACGGTACGGTCGACTATGTGGGACGAAAAGACAGCCAGCTGAAGATTCGCGGATACCGCATTGAGCTGGGTGAAATAGAATCCGTTCTCCAGGGCATCAGCGGTATTGAACAAGCCAAAGTCCTCATCCGTGAAGAAGAGGACAACCTGAAACAGCTGGTTGCGGTATTCATCGCGGAACAAACAACGGATCCGGCGATCGTTCGGAACGAGCTCAGAAAACAGCTCCCGGATTTTATGGTTCCGGCCCTTTACATTCAGCTGGATGAATTCCCGGCTACGGTGAACGGCAAAATAGACGAAGAAGCGATTCTACGGAACAACACGATCCTGACCGTTTCAGGACAGGCATATGTAGCGCCGCGCAATGAAATGGAAGAAAAACTGGTCCTGATCTGGAAGGAAATCCTGGGGCTTGAAAAGATCGGCGTAGAAGACCATTTCTTTGAGATAGGCGGCCATAGTATCAAGGCGGTAAAAGTGGTTTCGGAAATACAGCGCACCTACGAAGTCCGGCTTGACATGAGTAAAATATTCCACAATCCGACCATTGCGGGATTGGCTGCTGAGATTGAGAATCAGCTCTGGCAGCGATCCACGGTGAGCGAAGATGATATAGTAGATAAGATTATTCTGTAATGGAAAAAAGAAATAGCGCATGTTCTATTTAAAGCAAAACGTTGTCCTTGAAGCATTGGTGGACAGATGGTACGGCTGGTCGCATTTGATCTCGCCTGCTACTGCTGCTTTGAATATCCGTGACCGGCATCTGAAAATCATGAAATCGTTTATTCAGAATCCGAAAATTCACGTTGCCGCGGTCAAAAAACCGGAAATGCGTGGAGGACCATTTATTGATTATGGCGTAGAGCGCCTGGACGAAATCCGTGGTCTGTACGAAGAAACACTGGTCAACAGGGCAGAGCTTTTAGAGCTTGCCGAGGCGATCCATGAGCTGGGAGCGATGCTGAACAGAGAAGCCAAAGGTGGCTCCATGATCCCGCTTTATGCAGCTGTACCCGAAACCCTGCGCGGATTCGTTGAATTGGTGTACGATGTGGAGGAACAACCAGGCTTCCGGTTATTCGAATCCTTGCTGTATCACAGCAAGTATTACCAGGAAAGCGCCCAGTCCATTTCGTTACAGCTCGTGAACTCCGATACCGAACGTTCGTTTGTGCTGAGTACGCCCCGACTGGATGATCCGGCAGTTATTCACAGTCCGATTCCGTTCAAAGAGGCGATCATTGATCAGCTGTTCCGCATGCACCGTATTCCCGGATCTGAGCAGGATATTGCCCTGATTGCTGAAAAGCTTGGTGTTTCCGGCGATCAACAGGAGCTGTTCCAATCTTTTTTTACGGAAGAACCGCCGAAACCGTATGTTCCTTATACAGGGCCGGGCATCCGCACGCGTTACTTCGGACATGCATGCGTATTGGTAGAGACAAGTGAGCTTTCCATCCTGGTCGATCCTGTGATCAGCTACGACGGCTATGAAAAAGAGGTACACGGCTACACCGTTGCCGACCTCCCGGAAGTGATCGATTATGTGTTGATTACACACAATCACCAGGACCACGTTTTGCTGGAAACCTTATTGCAATTGCGCCATAAGATCGATACGATCGTTGTGCCGTCTTCCGGAAAAGGAGCTCTGCAGGATCCGTCTTTGAAATTCATGTTCCGCCAGATCGGTTTTTCCAAAGTGATCGAGCTCGATGATATGGAACGGATCGATTTGCCGAAATGCGTGATTACAGCACTTCCTTTCCTGGGAGAACATGCCGATCTGGATGTTCGCAGCAAAGCGTGCTTTCATGTTCAGATGCACAATCGGTTCAATGTGATGTTTGTGGCGGATTCCAAAAACATTGAGCCAAAAATTTATGAGAAAGTCCAGGCATGTGTCGGGACAATCGATGTACTTTTTCTGGGTATGGAGTGCGACGGGGCGCCACTTTCGTGGCTATATGGTCCTTTGCTGCGCGAGCCGCTGTCAAGGGAAAAAGATCAGGTAAGACGACTTTCCGGCAGCGATTGTTCGGAAGGGATGGATCTGGTCCGTTTGTTCAAACCATCCCATGTTTTTGTGTATGCAATGGGACTGGAACCATGGCTCGAGTTTATCAGCTCCATCAAATACACAGACGCTTCCAGGCCGATTATTGAGTCGGATAATCTGATTCGGAATTGTATGGCCGAAGGCATTGTTTCCGAACGGCTTTTCGGAGAAAAAACCATTGAATTTTAACCACACGCAAGCTCGAAATGGATAGTGTTATACAAGAACTGCTAACGGAATTAAGACAACAACAGATAAAGCTCACGCTTTCGGGTGAAAACCTGGAGGTCACTGCTGTTCAGAACAAAATCCCGGCAGAGCTCATTGCCCGTATCCGCGAGCACAAGCCAGCCATTATCACCTATCTTCAATCAGTAGCTGTTTCAGCAGACTTATCTATTCCGGCAACAGCGCAAATGGAAAGCTACCCGCTTTCTTCCGCCCAGAAACGCTTGTGGATCCTCAGCCAGTTTCCGGGACAGTCTGTTGTTTACAATATGCCGAATACGCTCGTATTGAATAATTCATTCGATACAGAGTGCTTTGTCAAAGCCGTAAAAGCGACCATAGAACGTCATGAAATCCTGCGTACGGTGTTTCGTCAGAATGACCAGGGCGAAGTTCGTCAGGTGGTTTTGCCCGCGGGTGAGTCGGGTCTTTCCATGCAGGAATTGGACCTGAGCAACCAGGACAATCCACAACAGGCAGCTGCAGCGTTCATTCAGGAAGACGAGCTCCGACCGTTCGACCTGGAAACGGGCCCATTGTTGCGCGTTGTATTGATCCGCATCAGTGAAGACACCCACCTGTTCTACTACAATATGCATCATATCGTCAGCGATGGCTGGTCGATCAACGTGCTTTCATCAGATATTTTCGCCTTCTACAACGCCTTCCTTACGGGTTCCGAGCCGCAATTGGAACCGCTCCGGATCCAGTACCGCGATTATGCCGTTTGGCAAAACCAGCAGCTGGAAGGCGATGATTCGCAGCGTCTGGAACAGTTTTGGCTGGAGCGTTTTGCGGGTGACCTGCCTTACACCGAGCTGCCTTTTCAATTGACCCGCCCAACCACAAAATCTTCGGGTGGAAGCAGTCTGTCCGTAGCCATTCCCGAAGCGACCGTTACGCCAATGAAACAACTGGCAAACAGCAACGGAGCCAGCTTGTTTATGGTTGTTTTAGCAACGCTCAAGACCTTCATTTACAGATATACCGGTGAAACGGATGTGGTTTTGGGAACACCGGTCGCCGGCAGGAACCATCCTGACCTCGAAGGACAGATCGGGTTTTACGTCAATATGCTGGCGTTGCGAAACCAGCTTCGCCCGGAAAGCTCTTTTGCTACCGTTGTGAAAGAAATTGCCCTTTCGACAAAAGAAGCGTTTAATCACCAGGAATTTCCATTCGACAGACTTGTCGAAGCATTGAATTTACCCCGCGACACCTGGCGAAATCCCCTTTTCAGCTACTCCGTTACCTATCATAATCACCAGGAAGGCGGCGAAGAAGCGCTGCTGGAAGGTCAGGTATTCAGCGATCGTGAATCAACCCGCTTCGATATGGAATTCCATTTCCGAGAAGTTGGCCACGGACTGGTAATGAGCGTTGTGTATGATAACGATCTGTTCTTAAGAGAAGACGTAAGCCGTATGCTGGAAGATTACCTCTTGCTGACAGGCTCACTGCTGAAACAACCGGATATGGCCATTGCCAGGCTGGATTTTCTTTCCGACGAAACCCGGCAATTGCTCCTGCATACGTTTAATACTACAAGCACTCCTTACCCTTCAGACCTCAGTATCGCGGATCTTTTCCGCCAACAAGTGTCTGAAAATCCCGATAAGCTTGCCTTGATCAGTGGCAGTAAGCGCTTCACCTATTCCGAACTGGACGGCATCTCGAATGAAATTGCCCAACAGCTGCTCAGCGAGTACGCCCTTGCGCCGGGTGAAATCGTGGCATTTCAGCTGGATCGCAACGAATGGGTGATGATTGCCATTCTGGCTATTCTGAAAACAGGTGCCGCTTACCTTCCGATAGAGCCGGATGCACCGGTGAGCAGAAAAGAACAGATGATGAAAGATGCTTCCGTTCGACTGCTGATTACGGAAGCCAATTACATCTTCGACCTCGACTTTTTCGACGGTTCGGTCTTTGGAATCGATGTGGAATACGAGCCGGGTGTTCATCCGCAGGAAGCACCGCAGGTTGAATTGTCTCCGCGTCCCCTCGCGTATGTCATGTACACCTCCGGCTCAACCGGAACGCCTAAAGGTGTGATGGTAGAACAGCGAAGTGTTGTGCGATTGGTGAAATCCTCCAATATGTACACGTTTACGCCCGATGATACCCTTCTGGCTACCGGATCACTGGCATTCGATGCCACCACATTCGAATTCTGGGGGCCGCTGCTCAATGGCGGAACACTTGTTCTGTGCGAGCAATCCGTGTTGCTTAATACCAGCCTGCTCGAACAGGAAATAGTGAAACACGGCGTATCCATGATGTGGTTCACCTCGGGCTGGCTGAATCAATTGATTGAGTCCGGAACAGCGTTGTTTTCCCATTTGAATGTCGTTGTGGCGGGTGGTGACCGACTTTCACCTGCACACCTGTCGAGGCTGCTGGAAAACTATCCCGACCTGAAAATCCTGAACGGATACGGCCCTACAGAAAACACGACTTTTTCACTCTACTATCCGGTACAATTGCCATTGACTGGAGAAATTCCTGTTGGCCGACCTGTTTCGAACAGTACGGTGTACATCCTGAATGAAGGAAATTGTTTGCAACCCATCGGTGTTCCGGGAGAAATCTGTCTTGGAGGTGATGGTTTGTCTGCAGGATACCTCAATGATCCTTCACTGACAGCACAAAAATTCACGGCTGATCCGCATAACCCAGGGCAATTGATCTACAGAACAGGCGACAAAGGCAAATGGCTGCCGGAAGGAGCTGTTGCCTTCCTGGGAAGAATAGACGACCAAGTGAAAATCCGTGGTTACAGGATCGAGCCAGGTGAAATCGAACAGGTATTGCTCGATCATCCGGCGATTAATAACGGCGTCATTACCCTTTACCGCTCATCGGAGACGGACAAAGAACTTGTGGCCTACTACACTTCGGCAGAAGCGTTAAACATTCCTGAACTACGAACTTATTTCAAAGACAGGTTGCCGGAATACATGGTGCCAACCCGGTTTATCCGCTTAGAGCAACTACCACTCACTGTTAACGGAAAAGTGGATAAACGTGCCCTGCCGGCTCCTGATCAGACAGCTCAGGAAAGCGGAAGAGCCTATGTTGCTCCAAGAACAGAGCTGGAGGAAAAACTGGTTGCCGTATGGCAAGAAGTGCTCAAAAGAGAACGCATCGGAGTACAAGATGACTTTTTTGAATTGGGAGGACACAGTCTCAAGCTCACAGTACTGCTGAATGAATACCACAAACAGTTCCAGGTGAAACCAACCTTCAGTGAATTGTTTACCCTTACTACGCTTGAAGAACACGCAACGCTGATTGAAAACACTGCAACAGAAGATTTCAACAGCATCCCGCAATTGCCGGATTCGGAAAGCTATAGCATTTCCGATGCCCAGCGACGATTGTGGGTATTGAGCCAGTTTGAAGACGGTTCCGTTGCCTACAATATGCCTTTCAGCATTGTGATGCAAGGCCAGCCCGATGTGGAAAAATTGAAAAAAGCCATCGAGCAAACACTGGAACGTCATGAAATTCTGCGTACCGTTTTCCGGCAGGAAGAAACCGGAGAAGTCAGACAGCATGTCAAGTCGCTTGCAGCCCTGAATTTTAACGTACAGGTGCTGGACTATTCCTCCCATCCCGATCCGGAAGCCAGTGCTACCGCTTTTCAGGAAGCAGACGCTTACCAGCCATTTGACCTCGAGAATGGTCCGCTGATCCGGGCTGCATTTTTGCTGTTGAATGACACGACAGCCGTATTCTATTACAATATTCACCACATCATCTGCGATGGCTGGTCGCTGGAAATTCTTGCCCGCGACGTTTTTGCCATCTACGAATCGCTCCGGAGAGGAACCGTTCCTGTTTTACCGGAGCTGCGTATCCAATACCGCGATTACGCCGCCTGGCAGACAGCCAAGCTGCTCGAGCCGGAAATGGACGCCGACCGGGCTTACTGGCTCCATCACTTATCGGGAGACATCCCTTTGCTGGAGCTGCCTTCGGCTGTTAACAGACCGGCCGTCAGGACTTTTAATGGAAGCAGCCTGAACACTTATCTTCCAAAAGAAGCTGTTGTGAAGCTGAAAGCCCTTTGCGAAGAAAAAGAAGCAACGCTGTTTATGGGATTGCTTGCCGTGCTCAAAGTGCTGCTCTTCCGGTATACGGCTCAAAACGACATCATCATAGGAAGCCCGATAGCCGGACGCGCGCATGCAGATTTAAAGGATCAGATCGGTTTTTATGTCAACACACTTGCCCTTCGTACAGCTATCGACGCAGAGGCTTCTTACACAGAGACGCTGGAAAAAGTACGCGAAACGGCCCTGAATGCTTACGTCCATCAGCACTATCCGTTCGACAAACTGGTAGAAGAACTGGGATTGAACAGAGACACATCCCGAAACGCGCTGTTCGACATCATGCTGGTGTTGCAAAACAACGGCGAGAACAGCGGAACGATCGAACCAGATCCTTCGCTGGTTGATCTGATAGAAGAAGGAGCGGCCAAAACCAGCAAGTTTGACCTCTTGTTTAACCTCATGGAACAGGGAGATTACATCTCCTTCGGAGTGGAATACAACACAGACGTCTACGACGGCAAACTGGTAAAACGCTTTATTGCCGACTTCAAGACGCTGCTTGGTGTTCTTCTGAACGAGCCGGATCAGGCGATCGGAAAACTGAACTACCTGTCTGGTGAAGAATGGACAAAAGTGGTGACGGATTTCAACGCAACCGATGTAGCATACGAGGAAACGACCGTCATGGATCTTTTTGAAAGACAAGTGCTGTTAACTCCCGATGCCATTGCCGTTGTGAGCCAGGACCAGGAATGGACGTATACTGAACTAAACGAGCGGGCCAACAGGCTGGCGCATTGTCTGCGAAACGATTGGAAGGTTTTGCCGGGGAATTATGTCTCCGTCATGCTGGAAAGGAGCATAGAAAGCATTATTGCGATGATCGGCGTGATGAAATCGGGAGCGTGTTACGTTCCGGTTGATCCCGCTTATCCTGAAGCACGGATCAATTACCTGCTTTCTGATACAGGAGCCGGTATCATCATCGTCAGCGGAAGGCATCCTTCGCATGAGCTACTGAAAGACATCCAGGTACTGAACATGGATACGATGGATTTCACCGGGTATTCCGCTTCCAACCCGGTACAGGTGAACAAGCCCGAAGACGGCTCATTTGTTATTTACACTTCCGGATCGACCGGCAATCCAAAAGGTGTGGAACAGACACACCGTATGATGAACAACCTGATTTGCTGGGATATTTATCATTCGGGAATTCCATCCGGATTGCGTCACCTGCAATACGCCTCTTTCAGCTTCGATGCGTCCCTGCACGATGTGTATTTTGTCCTGGGGTCAGGAGGCAGCCTGTACCTTGCTGAAGATGCTGTGCGACTAGATTTCCGACTGCTGCGCGAAGCCATTATAGACAAACAGGTAGAAGTGTTGTCGTTTCCGTATTCTGCCCTCACCAATTTCTTCGGATTAAACAAGTTGAACGAATTCGAGGGACATTCCATCCGCTATATCATTTCAACAGCCGAGCAATTGTATGTGGGGAACCAGCTGCAAAGCTTCCTGGAAAAGTACTCGTCGATTGAATTGCATAATCATTACGGACCTTCGGAAACCCACGTTGTAACAGCACACAAAATGAGTGCGGCAGCGGGCGACCTGGTGAACCGCTCATCTATCGGGATCCCGATTTCCAACACACAGATCTATATCCTCGACAGCTGTTTGAATCCGGTTCCTGTGGGTGTAATCGGGGAATTGTATATCGGTGGCGCCAACCTCGCCAACGGCTACCTCAACTTACCGGAAACAACGGAACAACGGTTCATAGCCAGCCCGTTTGATGCTTCTGCTAAACTCTATACCAGCGGCGATCTGGGTTACTGGACTGAAGAAGGCCTGATCGAATACATCGGCCGGAAAGACGATCAGATCAAAATTCATGGCTACCGGATTGAACCGGGAGAGATCGAACAGGCCATGCTGCGCTACGCAACGCTCGAAGATGCGGTTGTGGTGGTGAAAAAGAAAGCATCCGGGGAACAATTGCTGGCAGCTTACTTTACGGCTTCAAACGAAACAGCTATTGCTGATTTACGCAACTTCCTCAAAGCATTCTTACCGGAATACATGCTTCCGATGGCCTTTGTGCAGCTGGAGTATATTCCCATGACCTCGAACGGGAAAGTGGATAAAAAAGCGCTGCCCGATCCGGAACATTCCGGGAAAACGGGACGTGCTGCCTATGAGCCGCCGGTCTTTGAAGATGAAAAATTACTGGCAGGAATCTGGGAAGACGTGTTGTCACGGAGCCCGATCGGTTTGCGCGATGATTTTTTCCTGAGCGGAGGCCACAGCCTCTCGGCAATTCGCCTGATTTACCAGGTGCAGAAAGCGTTTTCGGTGAAAATCGAATTAAAAGAAGTCTTTCACGCGCCAACCGTTGCGGAACAGATCGCACTTATACGTTCCCGGGAAACATTCCTGTACACCGATATCGAACGCGCGCCGGAAGCAGCTTATTACCCGCTGTCCCACGCCCAGCAACGCTTGTGGATCCTCAGCCTGTTCAGCCCGGAAACGAGTATTACCTATAACCTGACAGACAGCTTCCCTCTAGGTCAGTCGCTGGATGTGGCGCTGCTGCAAAAAGCCTTCGCAGCCCTGATAGACCGTCATGAAAGCCTGCGCACCGTGTTCATTACCGTCGACGGCGAGCCGTATCAACGCATCCTGGACACTTCCGAGAGCGATTTTGTCCTTGAGCATCACCCATTTGATCAGGCGACCGAAGCAGAAAGCTTTGTCGGGGAAAAAATGAACGCTTTCAGATCCACACCATTTGACCTGGAAAACGGTCCTTTAATGCGTGCGGCAATCGTAGAACTGGCGCAGGAAGGCTTCCACTTATTATTCAGCGTACACCACATCATTTCCGATGGTGTTTCGCTCGAAGTACTGAAAAAAGACCTCACGGAAATCTACCTGTCGTTGGCCGCAGGTGCAACCATTTCGCTGCCACCTCTAAACGTTCAGTATAAAGATTATGCCCGCTGGCAAAACAACCTGCTGACGAACGGCTCTATGCTTCAGCACCGGTCTTTCTGGCTGGAGCAATTACAAGGGCCACTGCCAGTAATGGAGCTTCCGATTTCAGATCTGCGATCCAACATCCGCAGCAATGAAGGGCGCAGAATAACGATCGACCTGGGAAGTACAATAAGCGGAGCCATCCGTGAGCTGGCCTTGAAAGAAAACACAACGCTGTTCACCGTATTGCTGGCAGGTATCAAATCATTGTTGTTCAAATACACCGGTCAGACGGATGTCGTCATTGGTGTTCCTTATGCCGGAAGGGATCATATGGATTTGCGCAACCAAATCGGTTTTTACATCAATACACTGGCCATGCGGACGCGTTTTGAAGAAACGATGTCGATGCAGGAGCTTGTAGGAGCTGTGAACCAGACGGTCATGGAAAGCCTGTCGCATCACTCCTACCCGTTCGATCTTCTGGTAGAAGAGTTGAACCTGAAACGCGATTTGACCAGAAAACCGGTATTTGATATCTATTTCAACCTGTTGAACCATGATGATGCCGGAACTGAAGCCGGTGCAGGCAATGAGGAGGAATACCAGATAACCTCTGTTTTCAATAAGTTCGACCTGGATATCCATGCCCGGGAGGAAGGCCAGACCATCCTGCTCAGCGTTGCCGGATTAGTGGATCTGTTCAGCCAGGAAAATCTGATCGGTTTTGTGAACCACTTCCGACAAGTACTGGCGGAAATGGTGAAAAATCCGGGTCAAAGCCTGAAGCACCTGCCATTAGGTGCGGTTTCAGAAGATCTGACGCAAGGAAAACCCTTTGTGCGCGACGAAGAAACCTGTATGCACGAGCTCTTTGAAAAACAGCGCACCAAAACACCGGATAAGACCGCCCTGGTTTACAACGACCAATCATTGAGCTACGCTCAGCTGGGGCTATGGTCTGATCAGCTGGCAGGCCAGTTACGTGTTCGCTACAAGATTGCAGCTGGAGACCGGGTTGGATTGCTGCTGGATAATTCGGATCAGCTGATCGTTGGATTGCTGGCAATTTTGAAAGCAGGAGGTGTATTCGTCAGCCTCGATAAAAACGACCCGCAGCAGCGATTGAATGATATTGTAACGGATGCTTCCGTTCAATGTATCCTGACGGATGATGCTTCCATTTCTTTCGAAGGTGTGGAAGTTTGCACGGTTCCACTACTTTCCGACGATGAAGCGATTGCTGCCTTGCCGGAAATAAATGCGGCCCCGGAATCTTCGGCCTACATCTCTTATACTTCCGGATCTACCGGTATTCCAAAAGGTGTTGAAGTAACGCATACAGCCTTTGTGAATGCGATCAAAGGCTTATTGGAAGAATTTGACTTCAACGGCGACTGGAACTACCTGTTAAATTCCAGGCTGTCGTTTGATCCGTCATTGCGCCAGATTTTCATTCCGCTTAGCATCGGAGGAACGTTGATCATACCGCCTGATTTGCGGGACATTCAACAAGTCGCCGAACTGGTTTCCACCTGGCCGATCAATGCACTCTATGCCACACCGCCTGTTTGGGATGCGTTGCTGAGCTTCCCGGATTTCAATCCGGATCAGCTGTTCAGGGCGATGAGCAGTGGATCGCAATTGCCGGCAACAACAGCGGAAAAAATCAAAGCCCTGATCCATCCTGAAGGAAAAGTGATCAATATGTACGGGCCAACAGAGGTCTGTATGGTTTGCAGCTATATCGAGCTACAGACTTTTGATACGAAACCGGTCATCGGAAAACCGGCGCGCGGATACCAGGTGTATATCGTCGACAGCGAAATGAACCTCCTTCCGGAAGGTATTCCTGGCGAAATTATTGTCAGCAGCCGCAACCTTGCCGTAGGCTATGTCAATAAGCCGGAGCTGACCGCAGAGAAATTCGTTGCCAATCCGTTTGGTGAAGGGCGCGTGTATAAAACCGGTGATCTCGGCTGCTGGGACCATTCGGGAAATATGGTCTATCTCGGCCGGAACGATGACCAGGTAAAAATCAGCGGATACCGTATCGAATGCGGTGAAATTGAACATCAGCTCAGAAAACGGGCCGATGTGCGGGAAGCCGTTGTACTGGCAAAAGGTGCGGACGACCAGAAACACCTGGTGGCTTATGTCGTTACCGCCGATTCCGGATTAGATGCACAAACACTCCGGGACGGGCTGAAAGAGCAATTACCTGATTACATGGTGCCTGCAGCATTTGTCCTGCTGGATCAGCTGCCGCTGACGGCCAACGGCAAAACAGATCGTCGTGCATTGCTTGACATGCAGCACGAAAAATTAACCGGATCGGTTTATACATTACCGGAAACGGAAACCGAATCCAGACTGGTAGAATTGTGGGAAGAGCTCCTGGCTTCTGAAAAGATCGGCACCACGGATAACTTCTTCGATCTGGGCGGAAATAGTATAAAAGCCACCAAATTAATCAGCACCTATATGAAGCAATTCAATGTAAAACTAAATCTCAAAGACCTCTTTGTCCATCCGACCATCAAAGGGCATGCTCATCTGATTGATCTGAACCAATGGATTGAAAGTGACAGTCTGGCAACTGACAATACAGAAAACGAAACCTTCAACTTTTAACAATGATACTATCACACGCACAAATCGAATCTTACCACGAGAATGGATTCCTGATTCTTGAAGGGTTATTTTCCCAGGATGAAATAGGAAAGCTCAACCATGCTACTGACTCGTTTGAACGACTAAAGGACCTGCCTAACATTATTTGTGAGAATGACGGGAGCATTCGTTCAGTATTCGCACCGCATACCCTTGAAAACTCGTTCGACTGGCTCTACAAGCAACAACGCATCGTTGAGCCCTGCAAGCAGCTGATCGAAAATGATGTCTATTTATATCAGTACAAGCTCAACAATAAAAAAGGGCTGTCGCCGGAATGCTGGGAATGGCACCAGGATTTTCCCTACTGGCACCTCGATGACGGGGTTTCGAACCCAAGCATGGTCTCTGCCATGGTATTGCTGCAGGATACACACGTTTTGCAGGGAGCACTTATCCTGATTCCGGGTTCCCATAAGCTGGGAATAGTTGATTTTGAACAGAAGGAACATCTCCTGGCGCAAAGCGAGGACCTGAAACAACTGGATCTGATCAACTCCCTCAGCTCCGATTTGAAGTATACCATCCACAAACAATTCCTGGTGTCGCTGTTAGACAAGAACGAGCCGGTCATTTGTGAAGGCCGGGCGGGAACCTGCATTTTTTTCCACCCGAATATCTTTCATGCTTCCGGGGCAAATATGCTTCCTTATGACCGGAATACGGCCATCCTTACGTACAATGATGTAACGAATATCCCCCTGGAAACAGAGAACATTCGTCCGGATTACCTGTGCTCAAGGAATTATGAAGCCATAGTTTAATAGACTGATTAAGTAGTTGATCGATGAATAAAGACATTATAGAACTCTTCACAGAGCTGCGGAGGCTGAATGCTCACATTTCCCTTCAGGGTGACAACCTGAAGCTGGATATTCCAAAGGGATTACTTACAGATGAGCTGAAGAATACCATTCGGGAGCATAAAGAAGCCATTGTCGAATTTCTGTCAAACAGAAACAGAGACGAATGGATCCCGAAAGCACCCGAAAGCGCAGGTTACCCCGCCTCATTTGCTCAGAAACGGTTATGGCTGCTCAGTCAATTGAGCGAAGAAAACAATCGTTCGTTCAATATGTCCGGATTCCGTGAATTGGGAACGGACATAAATGAGGCGGCGTTCGTAGCGGCGTTCGAGGCGATCATTCAGCGACACGACAACCTGCGGACGGTTTTTCAGCCAAACGATGGGGATCCTACACAAAAAATACAGGCATTTGAAGACTGTGGTTTTACCTTTAACCGCATCGATTATACAGCAGAAGCAAACGCTTCCGGGAAGTTAACCAGGCTACTCGATGAGATGCGTACGCAAGTGTTTGATCTTGAAAAAGGGCCGCTTATTCGCGCCGGACTGGTCAAATTACCTGAAAATGGTTTTGTTTTCTACTACTGCATGCACCACATCATCAGTGATGGCTGGTCGGTGGATATTCTGTTGAACGAGCTGATGCAGAACTACCAGGTTCTTCAGGCAGGAAAACCCTTGCAGAAGGAACCGCTGCGGATTCAATACCGGGATTATGCCGTGTGGCAGCTGGAAAAAGAAAAAGGAGGTGTTTTTCAACAGCATAAAGATTACTGGACAACGAAACTCCAGAAAGAACGAAGCCTGTTGTTGCTTCCGGGGCACAAAAAACGCCCTGAAATTGCCCAGCGACACGGACACAGCCTGGCGATGTACCTCGACAGGGAAACTTCCTCAAAGTTCAAAGCTTATTGCAGCGCTCAGCAAGGCAGTTTGTTTATCGGTGTTCTGGCCGTCTGGAATATCCTCGTAAACAGGTACACGTCTCTTGATGATATCATTATCGGCACACCAGTTGCCGGTCGCGAACATCCCGATCTCGAAGGTCAGATCGGTTTGTATGTCAATACCGTGGTGTTGCGCTCAGCTGTTGATGCGCAGCAATCATTTAATACCATCATTGCTGCAGCCCGCGAGGAATTGTTCCAATCCTATGAACACCAGGAATACCCGTTTGACCGTTTGCTGGAAGACCTGGGAATTATCAGGGATATTCGCCACAACCCGATCTTCGATGTCATGCTGGTGTTTCAGAATGCGTCTGATGCAACCGGTCTTTCGGCCGAGGGACAAGAAACAGGGAAAGTTATGGACCTTGGACAGGCCATCACAAAATTTGATCTCGACGTTACCTTCAGCGAAGCCGGCGACCAGCTCTATTTTGGCATTGTGTACGACATCGATATCTACGACGAAACCATTATCCGTCAATTAATGGGCCATTTTAACCTGCTGCTCAAAGGGTTATTGGATGCTCCTGAAAAGCCTGTCGGAACGATTGATTTCCTGACCGAATCCGAACGCACAGCGCTCCTTGATTTCGGCGCAGGAAAAAACAGTTATGCAGTTCATGAAACGGTTGTGGATTTGTTCAACCGCTCAGTAGTGCAATATCCCCGAAAAACAGCAGCGGAATACGGAAAAACAAGCCTGTCTTACGCCTCTTTGGGAGAAGTGACGGATGAGCTGGCCGTTTTCCTTTCTGAAAAACACGGCATTCGCCGGGGCGATATCGTAGCCGTGACGATGGAACGCGGTCTGGAAAATCTCGTGACCATCATCGGGGTATTAAAAGCCGGTGCCTGCTGCGCCCCGATTGACCCTGAAACGCCAGCCGCCCGAAAAGAGCTGATGACACAGGATGCCGCACTGGTAATTGACGATGCCTGCTACCTCAATTTCATGCACAACAGGAAATCGGTATCCGGGAAACAACCGCAAAACCTGCCAACAGTCGACGACCTGGCCTACATTGTCTATACTTCCGGATCTACCGGCGCCCCGAAAGGTGTGCTTCTGAAACACGACGGTATTGCCAACCACCTTACCGGAAAGCTGCACATGCTCCGGATGGGTGAAGATTCGTCCCTGGTGCATGCTTCAAAAATGTTCTTTGTTGGCGCCATCTGGCAATTGTGGACCCCTCTTGCCACGGGAAGCACTTTGTATCTCACTTCTACGGAAGCCTTGCAGGACATTTCGCAGCTGCTTTTGAAAACAGCGGAAAAAGGCGTGCGCTTGCTGGAAATCATACCGTCACAGCTCAACGAAGCGTTTACACCTGAAAACGAGCCGTTAATCGCCCGCCTGGAGCAGCTGATTCTGACCGGTGAGAAGTACAACCCTAATTATGTCAACAAAGTTCTGACGCTGAACCCCGCTATGGAGCTCTACAACACGTATGGTTCCAGCGAATGTTCGGACGTAACGACCTATATGCAATTCCCCGGTCCGGTAACAGATGAAAAAGTATTGATCGGAAAACCGGCCGATAATTTCCATATCTACATTTTAAACGATGAAGGTGTTCTCTGCCCGATGGGCGTTTTGGGAGAAATGTACACCGCCGGAATCGGAGTAGGTCCGGGTTACATCAACAATCCTGAACTGACCGCAGAGCGGTTCATAGATCATCCGCTGGCCGGAAACGGGAAATTATACAAAACGGGCGATCTTGGCCGCTGGCTGCCAAACGGTGAAATCGAGATCCTGGGCCGGAAAGACAACCAGCTGAACATTCGTGGACAGCGCATTGAACCGGGTGAAATCGAGCAAGTCTTGCTGATCCATCCGGATATTGAAAATGCTGTTGTACTCCTCCACGAAAATGCTGAAGGCGAGAAAGAGCTTACAGGGTTTATTATTGCAAACAGCGAGCTGACATCTTCAGCCCTGCGATCGTATCTGAAAGGCTATCTGTCCATCAACATGATCCCGTCTGCGTTCATCCAGGTACAGGAATTTCCGCTGATGCCCAACGGAAAAATCGATAAAAAGACGCTCGCTTCCGGAAACTATGCGTACATACCGTCGGGGATCGAATACTCCGAGGCTACAACAAGCGAAGAAATCCGGTTAACAGGTCTTTGGAAAACCGTTCTGGAAAAAGAAAAAGTCGGTTTATACGATGATTTCTTCGAATTGGGTGGCCATAGCCTGAAAGCAACGCGTCTTTCCGCTTTGATCCACAAAGAATTCGGCGTAAAAATCTCGATGCGCGAATTGTTTTTGAATCCGACGATCAACCAGCAGATCGGATTACTGCAACGTGGCGAAAAAGCGTTGTTTACAACCATTCCATCACTGGGTGAACAGGACATCTATGAGCTGTCGCCCGCCCAGCGAAGGTTTTGGGTCCTTTCGCGTATTTCAGGTAGCAACCGCGCATACAACACCAATGTTGTGGCTGAGATGGAAGGAAATCTGGATCTCGACAAATTACACCAGGCCTTCCAGGGACTTGTTAACCGCCATGAAGCGCTTCGAACCGTATTCCAGCGGGACAACCAGGACAACCTGGGTCAGCGTATTCTTTCGAATGTAGCAGCTGACATCGATTTCTGTGATTTGTCCGGTGAAGCGGATCCGGTCAATGCGGCCATTTCAGTGGTTTCGGAAGATGCCTCCATTGTATTTGACCTTCAGAGCGGGCCGCTGTTTAAAATCAGGTTATTCAAAATCGCGGCAGGCAGGCACATCCTTGCCTATACTATGCATCACATCGTTTGCGATGGCTGGTCGATCCATGTATTGATCGCCGAGCTGATGCATATCTACAACGCGCTCGAGCATAACACCGAGCCGGCGCTGCCGGAAATGCGCATCCAGTACAAGGATTACGCAAAATGGCAAAACGATCAGCTGAAGACCGTTAACCAGCTTTCCCACAAGGATTACTGGATGAATCGCCTGGAAGATCAGCCGGCAGCCTTGCTTTTACCGGAAGATTTCCCGCGGCCACCTTACAAAACACAAAGTGGCGACCGCGTAAGGATCACTTTTCCGTCCGAAGTATCCAAACAGCTTGCCAAGCTGAGCCAGGAGCATAACGGAACCCTGTTCACCGGGCTTCTTGCTGCACTGAAAACACTGCTGTTCTACTATTCCAGACAGGAAGATATTGTAGTCGGAACACCTATTGCCGGGCGCGAGCATGTGGATCTGGAAAACCAGATCGGCTGTTACATTAATACGCTGGCCCTGCGCACGAAGTTTTCACATGCAGACAGTTTCAGTTCCCTGTTATCGCGCATAAGCAGCGAAACACTGGAAGCATACGAACACCAGATCTATCCATTCGACGACCTGGTAGAACAGCTTTCCTTCGTAAAAGACCTCAGTCGCAGCGAGCTGTTCGACGTGATGATCGTTTTGCAGAACGCAGGTGCAAAGACAGTTGGTGAAAGCTTACCGGGCTCGCTTGCCGTTCGCCCTTTTGACGTTGATACAGGAAAAGAAAGTAAAGTCGATCTTACCTTCACCTTTTTTGAATCCGATGAATTGGTATTGAATATCGTCTACAACACGGATATCTATACCCATCAGACGGTTGAGCGAATGGCCGAACGATTCGGGAAGATCCTTTCGCTAGTTACAGAGCTACCGACCACTCAACTGGATCGCATTGATTTGCTGACTGCGGATGAAAAACAAACAATCCTGCTGGATTATAACGACACCTTCCTGCAAGTCGATCAACAGGAAACCGTTTTAACACGATTTACCCGACAGGCAGCCCACTATCCGGATCACACAGCGATTGCGTTTGGAGAAACAGCCGTTTCCTATGCGCAATTAGAAGCTCTTTCCAACAGCCTCGCGCACTTCCTTGTTGAACGTCACGGTATCAGCAAAGGAGCAATAACAGGAATTCTGCTGCCTAAAACGGAATGGCAGGTGATCGCTATTCTGGCGATTATGAAAAGCGGGGCGGCCTATTTGCCACTCAACATCAACGATCCACTGGAAAGAAGAGAAGGTATCCTTGCAGACAGTGGTTGCAAATTGGTGCTGGACCAATCCGTTCTGGATGAGTTCATTTCCCTGGGAGAACAATTTGATCACCTGACGGCTCCGGCTGTTAATCTGCCGGAAGATCTGGCCTATGTTATTTACACATCCGGTTCCACAGGTAAACCAAAAGGAGTGATGGTGGAGCATGCTCAGCTGAACAACTACCTGGGCTGGTTCCTGGAAACGTATGCGATCACTTCAGATGATCATACGCTCCTGCTGTCCAATATCGTTTTCGACGGTGTCAATACAAGTCTTTTCGGAGCGCTTTCAAGTGGTGCTACCCTGTATATCGTTCCGGAGGAAATCCTGCCGGACGCGAAGGCACTTGCTGCATTGGTTGTGAATGCCGGTATCCGGTACCTGAAAATCACACCTACACAACTCAACATTATGGTGAGGGACGCTGAAGCGCTCGAAACACTCACAAATGCTGCTTTAAGGTTGATCGTTGTGGGTGGAGAGCCGATCAACGCAGGAGATATTCGAACGATTCAGCTGAAAAATGCGGAAATAGTTATTGTGAACCATTACGGACCAACGGAGACAACCATCGGCTGTATTGCCGGAATAGTTACTCCGGGAAGCAAGCGCATCACGATAGGAAAGCCGATCGCCAATACCAGCATTTATATTCTGAACGAAGCCGGTAATCCGGTGCCGGAAGGTGCGATCGGTGAATTGACTATCGGTGGAGCGGGTGTAACGAGAGGTTACCTCAACCAGCCTGAGTTTACAGCTGAAAAATTCATTCAGAATCCGTTTGGCGAAGGCCGTCTGTACCGCAGTGGAGACATGGCCCGGTGGTTGCCGGGAGGTGAGATCGATTTCCTTGGACGGAAAGATGACCAGGTGAAAATTCGTGGTTACCGTGTCGAGCTACCCGAAATCGAATATGCTTTGAATCAGCATCCATCGGTTTCAGGTGCGGCAGTGATGCTTGCCAACGGAGGAATAACCGGTGACTCGCTTATGGCCTACCTGATTGCAGGTGAAGAGCTTTCTTTAACCGAGTTCAAAAATTACCTGAGGAAACAGATTCCGGGCTATATGATTCCGGACCAGTTCTTCAAAGTAGACGCTTTCCCGGTAACCGTTAACGGAAAGGTTGACAAAAGAAAACTGCTGAATAGTGCTCACAGCAACTTCACTGGCGAGATCGAATACAACGGTCCGGAGACAGAAGTTGAAAAAGCATTAACCGAAATCTGGTCCATGATCCTGGAAAAGGAAGAGATCAGTGTAACAGCCAACTTCTTTGATCTGGGTGCCAATTCATTAAAAATCATTTATGCAAGTGAGAAAATTAATGAACGCCTGCAACGAACGGATTCGGTGGCACTCCTCTTTCAATACCCAAGCATACGGGAATATTCCGCTTACATTGAACAGTTGGCAACCACCAATCAATTGTCCGATGAATCAATTGCGCATGCAGCTGATGAGCTGGAAAGTGCGGTGATGCTTTTTAATGGATTAAACGACGATGAAAACGAGCAATAAATCATGACAAACACAAACTATACAGGACTGGAAATTGCCGTAATCGGGATGGCGGGAAAATTTCCCGGTGCCGATAACCTGGATCAATTCTGGAAAAACATTCTGGAAGGCAAATCTTCAATGAAACCGCTCTCGGATGAAGAACTACTGGCGAGCGGTCTGACAGAAGAGGAGATCCGTAATCCGGATTTTGTGAAAATGTCGGCACGGATAGAAGGAAATGACCTTTTCGACTCTGCCTTTTTTGGTTATTCGCCGGATGAAGCGACTGTAATGGAACCACAAATCCGTTTGCTGCACCAATGTGTGTGGCATGCCATTGAAGATGCCGGAATCGCCGAGACCATTAAAAAAGTTCCTGTAGGATTCTTTACCGGAGCGTCCCATAATTTCGAATGGGAAGCAAATGGCCGTTTCTTCGAGCACAATCCCAATATGGACCAAATGAGGGCCTCCACACTGCAAAAAGCAAAATTTGTTCACTCCCTGATTGCCTATAATCTCGGTCTGAAAGGCCCTGCATCGTATGTAGACACTGCTTGTTCGACCTCATTGCTGGCCATTCACCTAGCCAGTCGCAGTTTGCTGACAGGTGATGCAAAAATTGCAATCGCTGGCGGAGTTGCACTCAAGATTTCCAAAAAGCTCGGATACATCTATTCAGAAAATGGCATTGCTTCCAATGATGGGCAATGCAGGTCGTTTAACGTCGGAAGTACAGGAACGATCGGCGGCGAAGGAGTTGGTGTGGTAGTCCTTAAAAAGCTCCAGGACGCGTTGAAAGACGGTGATCATATTCATGCCGTTATTAAGGGAAGCGCTGTCAATAACGACGGCAAAAGAAAGGTAGGTTTTACGGCTCCCAGCGTGGAAGGGCAATCAGAATGTATCCGCCTGGCCCAAAAAATGGCCCGCGTGACCCCCGAATCCATCAGCTACATCGAGTCGCATGGCTCGGCAACCAAACTGGGCGACCAGATTGAGGCAAATGCACTGAAACAGGTGTTTGAGGTTACTCCGGCTTTTTCGTGCCCTATCGGATCAGTAAAATCAAATATCGGCCACCTGGATACGGCAGCCGGTGTTGCCGGGTTCATCAAAACCGTTTTGATGCTGAAAAACAAACAAATGCCGCGGGCAGTACATGCCGATCACCCTTTACCGGAATTGTCCTGGGAATCCGGGAAATTCTACCTGAATACGGATCAGTGCGACTGGCAAAAACCCAACGATCATCCCCTTCGGGCCGGTATCAACTCTTTCGGGATCGGAGGAACAAACGTGCATGTTGTGCTGGAAGAAGCTCCCGAACAACCTTATACAGGCTCCCAAAGAACTGCCGGCATTCTGACCTATTCTGCAAAAACAACTACGGCTTTCGACAAAGGAATTAAAACCCTGAAAGCTTTCATTGAAGGGCAGGATGAATTGGCCTTACCGGATCTCGCTTATAGCCTTCAAACGGGCAGAACAGCTTTTCCGTTCAGAGGTTCATTGGCTTTCAACAATAAGGCAGATTTACTGGATAAGCTGGATAAACTGGTTTCCCGCAGGACCAAAGACCGTTCGGATCACGTCATCTTCGTTTTTTCCGGAATAGGATCGTATTATCAGGGTGTTTGCAAGGAGCTTTATGCAGGGGAACCGTTGTTCAAAGAACTCTTTGATAACTGTGCCGAGGATATCCGTGAAACCCTCAACGTGGATATCAAAACCTACCTGCTGGATACCGGAAAGGAAGCAGATATCGAAGTACAGTCATACCTGTTATTTGCTATTGAATACACACTTGCCAAGCTGTTGATTCAACTGGAAATCAAACCAAAAGCAATGATCGGTTATAGTTTCGGGGAATACATTGCAGCCTGTATCGCCGGCGTTATGGATGTGCCAACCGCCCTGAAGCTCCTGCAGTTCCGGAACAGGGTTATTGCAGACGGGCCGGCAGGAAGAATGCTCAGCGTACCTATTCCGTTCAACCAGTTACAAGGCTTGTTGGAAGAAGGTGTTTACCTGTCTATTGATAACGGGAACAGTTGCGTCGTAGCCGGATTGGAAGAAGTGCTCAAGGCATTCGAGCAGAAAATGATCGCCAGCCGCATTCTGTGTACGTGGCTCAAGGTCGATAAACCGATGCACAGTCCTTTATTCGACATAGATGAGATGACGCGGTTCGTATCCGGTATACAGTTTAATCAACCGTCTATTCCTTACTTGTCCTGCGTAACAGGTACCTGGATCACGGAAGAAGACCTGGCCGATCCGACGTATTGGTCCAAACACCTGTCGCAATCCGTATGGTTTGCCAAAGGATTAAACCTTTTGCTGGAAGATGAGCGCAACCTGTTTGTCGAAATCGGAATAGGCAGTGACGTCAGTGCCATTGTCAGCCGTGAATTGTCGGACAGAAACAGGAACGACAGAGTGATGAGCTTCGTACGTCCTGAAGCGACCAGCGTAGGCGACCTATATTATTTCGCTTTCCAGCTCGCCAAAATCTGGCAATATGGTGTAGCCGTAAACTGGAAGTCCTGGTATTCACCAGAAAAACACACCTTAAGAAGCCTTCCAGGCTACAGTTTCGACCCCTTCGTTTATCCTGCTGAAGTCGATATCATGTCCAGTATCAATCAGCTGGCTGCGGCATTTGACACTGGAAAGCTCGGCACCACGCTGTCAGAGAGGATGTTCTACCCTTTATGGAAGCTGCATACTCCTTTGAAAGAAAGCAACAGCTATACCGAGCATGTTATTTTCAACACACCGGAAACAGAAGCGCTTTGTGAATCGCTGATCCGTAATGGAGATACTGTAATTCGTGTTGCCTGCGGTACACAATTCAAAAAGCAATCATCGGATCAATATGAATTGGATTTCCGCAAAAAAGAGGATTATGACCAGCTGTTCCAATCGCTTGCCGAAGATGGCTATAAGCAGCTGGCTGTAACCTATGCCTGGAATTTGCTGACTGATGGTAAAACGTTTGAAGCCGATCCCGATAACAGGGAATTTCACTTGGCCTTCCTGGCACCGGCCCAGATCGCCGCTTCAGCCCACCATCATTGTCCCGGAAGTGTATTTACACTCATTACATCCGGATTGGTTGAAGTGACCGGTGCCGAGAAAGAACGCACCTACACTTCCTCACTTTCGAGAGGCTTGCTTAGTGTTATTCCGCAGGAATTTGCTCTCCGGGTAAGGCATGTTGATATCGAAAGTCCAAAAGACGCTGAACAACTGGTAAAGCTGATCAGACACTCCGTTTCGGAAAGAACTTTCGCGTTGCGAAACAAGCGGCTGTGGTTTGAAACTTATGAACGGAGCGAGCCTTTTACCGACTACAAGCATGCCATCAAGAACAAGGGTACGTATATGGTTATCGGAGGTACCGGACGTTTGGGAGAAATCCTTACCAATCAGCTGCTCCGGAATTATGACGCGCATCTGATTATCATCGGTCGCCGGGAAGAAGCCTTACTCTCCGAAGAGCTGGAAGCGCTGCGGACATTGGGTGGCCAGGTAACCTATATCAGCGCTGATATTGCAGACAAGGATTCATTCGCCCGTGCCTTCAGCCACATAGAAGAACTCGGTCTCCAACTGGATGGAATTGTACATGCCGGACCAAGTCCCAGCAGAGATAATTACGAGCTCCTGGAAGACCTCACACCGACCAAAGCCTGCAAAATCATCCACCCGAAGGTCAACGGTATCCGCAATCTTTATAGCCTGACGAGAGACCTGTCACTGGATTTTGTCTGGGTAGCTTCAAGTACCGCCGCCGTTTTGGGAGGAGTTAGCTACGGATCGTATGCAGCATCCTGTTCTTTCGCAGATCATTTCATCCAGGCCCATCAGGCTGAGCTGTCGAATTGGTCAACCGTTCAGGTGGGATTGTTTGATCGCCTGGCAGATGAGGATAACACGGAATTCCGAATGAATCCGCATGTTTTCATGAACAGGCAGGAGCTTTTCAGGACCTTCGAAGCCACAACTATTCGCGATGGCGGAATCATCGTGGCAATCGGCAAAGAAAACATGACGGCCGATATGAAAGCTGCACAGGAAGTACCGCTGATGAATGCTCAAAACACCGCGGAAGATACACTGGCTGTTGAACGGATCAACCGCGAGCGACCGGATCTGACCACGACCTATAAAGCACCGGAAACTCCTGTCGAAACCACCATTGTGGAAATTGTCGGGGAGCTGTTCGGGATGAGCGGAATTGGTATCGACGATAATTTCCTTGAATTGGGCGGAAACTCGATCGTTGCGGTAATTCTTGTTCGGAAAATCAAGGCCGAGCTGAATGTCGTATTGACCATTAATGACATCCTTGCCAACAACACGCTGGGACGTATCGCGGCCCTGATCGACGACATCAAAATCATCAGTGAGCGAACTGTCAGAACATCTAAACTGGAGATTTAACTATGGAAGTAATACAGTTTTTAAAGTACCTGAAAGGGAAGCAAATCGACCTGATCCTGAATGGAGACCGGTTAGAAGTCAACTTTGACGGTGATGGCTTGCCGGATGAAATTGTTCAGGAGATCCGCGAGAGAAAACAGGAAATCATTGCTTTTTTACAACAAATAAACCTGGTAGAAGATGAAGGTGTTCAGCTGATCCCGCTGGCCCCCGTCCAACCCGATTATTCATTGTCTTCCGCTCAGCAAAGTTTGTGGGTATTAAGCCGGCTTGATCAGAATTCCAAAGCCTATAACATGCAGGGCATGTACCGGTTTGAAGGAACCCTCAATGTAGTCGCGCTGGAACAGGCGTTCGTTGCATTAATCAACAGGCATGATATCTTGCGAACGGTTTTCAGAGTGAACGACCAGGGCCAACCCAGGCAGGTTATCCTCACTCCGGAAACGTGCGGGTATCAATTCAACCAGGTAGATCTGACGGGGATTCCCGACGGGGAAACGGAGATGAAAAGGCAGGTTTTTGAAATGGCCGAATCACCGTTTGATCTGGAGAACGGACCGCTTTTGCGCGTAACACTGTTCAAAGCAGGCACCGGTGACCACTACCTGAGCTATATGCTGCACCACATTATCTCCGACGGTTGGTCCATGAAAGTGATGTTGCGCGAAGTTCTGACGCTTTACACGGTCTTTGACCACAAACAGGCAAATCCATTGCCACCTTTGCGCATCCAGTATAAGGATTATGCCGAATGGCAACAAAACCAGCTCACGGGAGCAAACCTGGTCAATCACCGGCATTTCTGGGAAAAACAGTTCCAGGGAGAGCTTCCGGTGTTAAATCTCATGGGCGATTTCCCGCGACCGGAGATCAAAACTTCTAACGGCGGAAACGTAAGCCGGATGATGAACCCGAAGCTTTTTGAACAGCTTAACAGAATGGTCCAAACCAACGGTGTGACACTTTTTGTCCACTTGTTGGCCGGGATTAACACCCTGCTTTTCAAACTGACCGAACAAACCGATATCATCATCGGCACACCGATTGCCGGACGAATGGACGCGGATTTTGAAAATCAGATCGGCATCTATCTGAACACACTGGCGATCCGATCACGCTTCGAAAAGGATGATTCATTCAATCAATTGGTTGAAAAAATAAAAGATGTTTCGTACAAAGCCTTCAAACACCAGGTTTATCCGTTTGATGTGCTGATCAACTCCGTTTCACTTCCAAAAGACCTGAGCCGCAATCCGCTGTTTGATGTAATGGTCATCCTGCACAACAGAGATGCAACGGCCGCCGCAGGAACGAATCGTGCAGAGGCTGGTGAAGAAGAAAACAGCCCGGCGTTGACGGTAAACCGCGTAAGCACGGTTGAAACCTCCTCCAGCAAGTTTGATCTCTCGTTTGAATTCACCGAGCTGGAAGGATCCATTGGCATTAACCTCGAATTTAACAGCGATATTTTCCGACCGGAAACGGCCAATCGTTTCCTTGATTACCTGGAGACCATTATCCAAAAAGTAGTCCTCAATCCTGATCAACCATTAAAACAGCTTCGTATCGTTGATGCTGCTGAAGAAAACTGGCAGTTGGAGCAGGTGAATCAAACAGCCAGCGTTTACCCGGAAGAAACCCTTGTTTCTTTACTGGAAAAACAGGTCCTTTTGAATCCTGAAAAACCGGCTGTAAAATTTGAAGAAAATAGTCTTACGTATACCGAGCTAAGCACATTGAGCACGGAATTTGCCGGTTTTCTGCAATCAAAAGGGATCACGAAAAGCAACATTGGTTTGCGTGTCAGCCGATCCGAATGGATGCTGGTGGCAATCATCGGAATCCTCAAAACAGGAAGCGCGTATGTGCCTATTGATCAGATGTATCCGGATGAACGAGCCGCTTACATGGTGGAAAACAGTCTTTGCAGCTTAACCGTAACAGATGAAATCCTCCTGGAATTTATCGAAATGCGTAAAAGCGGTATCATTCATCCGTACAAGGAGCAGGTAATCCGCCCTGAGGATAGGGCCTACATCATTTACACGTCCGGTTCCACCGGTAAGCCCAAGGGCGTAATGGTCGGTCATCGTTCGGTAACCAATCTCCTGCATTCGCTTAAGGCCGTTTTCGAAGCCACGGAAAATGAAAAGATCCTGAGCCTCACGACTGTCTCCTTCGATATTTTTATCACTGAGGTTTTCTTCCCGCTTGTTCACGGAATGACGGTCGTTTTGGCCGATGATTCGGTGCGACATGATCCGGAGCAAATTCTGGAGCTGATCAAAAACGAGCAAATCACCTCCACGCAGCTTACACCTTCGCGCCTGAGCCTGCTGTTGCAGCGAGATGGGTTTTCGTTTGACAAAACCCTCAAACGATTGATCATTACCGGCGAAGCATTCAGCCAAAGCCTTTTCGATCAGCTGTCGGAAGTGTATCACGGTGCTATTTTCAACGCTTACGGTCCCACTGAAACCTGCGTCTTTTCGTCCGTTCGTCAATTGCAAAAAGGCGATCGTGTAGACATCGGTGAACCACTGGCGAATACGCAAATGCTGATCCTGGACGAATACCTGAATCTGCAACCCGTGGGTGTTGCCGGCGAGCTGTATATCGGTGGTCATGGGCTCGCTCTTGGATACATCAACCAGGAAGCACTGACCAGCGAGCGGTTTGTACCAAACCCGTTCGATCCGCAAACACGGCTTTACCGTACGGGAGATATTGGTCGCTGGACTGCCGAAGGTCGCCTGGAATGTTTCGGTCGCATCGATAACCAGATTAAAATCAGGGGTTACCGCATCGAATTGCAGGAAATTGAAGCCGTTCTGAAAGAACATGCCGATGTAAAAGATGCGGTGGTAATCGCCATTCATCAGGCTGATTCAGGTGCCTCGCTGGCCGCTTATGTAACCGGTAGCCAAGAGCTGAATCCGGCTGCATTAAGGGCCTTCCTGGCAACCAGGCTCCCGGACTTCATGATTCCGGAGTACTTTGTATTCCTGGATAGCTTACCGATTAATCCCAACGGTAAAGTTGATTTGGGAAAACTCCCCGATCCCTTGCATCATGCGGTAATCAACACCGTTGAATACATCGCTCCGGAAAATGCGATGCAGCAGCGGCTTACCGAGATCTGGAAAGACATCCTGAAACGGGAACAGATCGGTGTGCTGGATAACTTTTTCGACCTGGGCGGTAATTCCATCAAGCTGATCATGCTCATTGATACCGTTAACCGGGTTTTTGAACGGAAAATCAGCTACATCAGTGCGTTCAGATACCCGAATATCAAAGCATTTGCAAACTACCTTGAAACGGATGTACAAGTCCGGATGAAAGACATAGACCAACAAATTGATCGTTCTGTCGATGTGATGGACGAAACCCTCAATCTTTTAAACAATTTCGATTAATGGATGTAAAGTTCGAACATACGGGACTGGAAATTGCCGTCATAGGTATGGCATGCCGCTTCCCTGGAGCATCAGATCCGGAAGCATTTTACCAGAATCTGCTCCACGGTTTTCATTCCAACAGGCCCTTAAATGAAGAAGAAAAAAAACGGTCCGCAAGCTATGCAGACCTCTCCGCCAATCCGGCCTTCGTAGACTCTCTTTCCGTTTTAGAAGGAAAAGACCGCTTCGACAATGCTTTCTTTGGCTATACACCGGATGAAGCGGCCATGATGAACCCGGAACACCGTTTGTTTCACGAATGTGTCTGGGAAGCATTGGAAGATGCCGGATATGATCCCGATCAATATGACGGAATGATCGGTTTGTATGCCGGTGGCGGGCTTGACTTTAACTGGAAGCTGTTTACGACCATTGCCAACTCAAAATATGAGCTGAACGACTTTTACCTGAACAGGATCAATAACAAAGATTACCTGACCTCGCTCATCTCGTACAAGCTGAATCTGACGGGACCGTCGTACGCCATTCAATCGGCTTGTTCCACCTCGCTTGTTTCTGTACATACAGCCTGCCGGGCCTTGCTGCTGGGAGAAACCAAATTAGCATTGGCCGGAGGTGTTTCGATCAACACCAAAAAAAGCGGAGGATTTGTCCATTCGGAAGGAATGATCCATTCGACAGACGGCTATTGCCGGGCTTTTGACAAAGATTCCAGCGGAACATTTGACTCGGAAGGAGCCGGTGTGATTGTGCTGAAACGCTTGAAAGACGCCATTGCCGACGGGGACCAGATCCATGCCGTTATCAAGGGAAGCGCCATTAACAACGATGGAAACAGAAAAGTAGGCTACACGGCGCCAAGTGTGGAGGGACAAGCAGAATGTATCCGTACGGCGCAGAAATTTGCCCGGATAGCGCCTGAAACCATCGGTTACGTAGAAGCGCATGGCACAGCAACCCGATTGGGCGACCCGATTGAAATAGAAGCACTGAATATTGCCTTCGATCAGCAAACAGACAAAACCTGTTCCGTAGGATCGGTAAAATCCAATATCGGGCATCTCAATACAGCAGCAGGAATTGCCGGGCTCATCAAAACCGTACTGTGCCTCAAGCACAAAAAAATTCCCGCAAGCCTGTTTTATACAGAGCCCAATCCTGCCATCGATTTCGCAAACGGGCCTTTTTACGTGAACAACGATTTGCGTGATTGGGAGCGCACCAGTGAAATACCTTTGCGCGCGGCAGTAAGCTCCTTCGGGATCGGCGGAACAAATGCACACGTCATCCTGGAGGAAAGTCCGGTAGTTCAGCAAAACCAGTCATCGGAACAACTAAATTTGCTAACTTTATCAGCCAAAACAGAACATTCACTGAACACCTATATCACCAAGCTGCGAACATTCCTCATCGAACATCCGGACACCAACGTCTCGGATTTATGTTACAGCCTGCAAAAAGGACGGAAAGGATTTGCCTTCAGAAAAGCAGTCTTATTAACAGGAAACAAGCCCGATTACAGTGCTTCGCTGACACAGTTGACGAAGCTCCAACCGGCCTTTGCTTCCACAAAAAAGGTTTGCTTCATGTTTCCCGGCGCCGGTTCCCAATATCCGGGAATGACGAAAGACCTGTATGAACAGCACCCCGTTTTCAAAGAGGAAATGGACCGCGGTTTTGACATCTTGCTCCGGCTTACAGGATTCAACTACAACAGCATTATCTATCCGGATGCTGCCGATGACAAGCAAATCAATGAAATGCTGCATACGCAGCCGGCGCTTTTCCTTGTGGAATATGCGATGGCGCGTTTGCTAATGCACTATGGCGTTACACCCGACGTAACCATAGGGCACAGTGTGGGCGAATACGTAGCAGCCTGTGTTGGAGGCGTGTTCTCATTCGAAGATGCACTTAAACTGGTGGTCAGCCGCGGTGAGCTCATGCAAAGCCTTTCCGGTGGCGCAATGGTCAGCGTGGCCATCAGCGAGGCAGAAGCAAAAATCTACACCCATAGCCGGATTTCCATCGCTGCCGTTAACGGGCCGGAACAAGTTGTTTTGTCGGGAGACACCGAAGCAATCGAGGAAATCATACCTGTACTGCAAAAAAACGAAGAGCAGTTTGTTCGCCTGTATGCCACACAGGCCGGTCATTCTCCTATGATGGAAGATATCCGGGAAGCATACCGGAAGGTCTTGGACGGGATCACCAAAAATGCCCCCGTCATTCCTTATGTCTCGAACGTAACCGGAAAGCTGATTACACCCGAACAGGCTATATCAACGGAATACTGGCTCGATCATTTACGTAACACCGTGCGTTTCAGCGATGGCATCACCACCCTGATGCAATCGGGAGAATGTCTGTTCATTGAGTCCGGACCAGGACATGCGCTTTGCAGCCTGCTGAGACAAAATGATTTCGGGAATGCCGGGCATGTCATGTTGAATGCGATACGTCCCATTAAGGAGCAAGCCAATGACTACGAGTTCTTTATCGAACAGCTGGGACAATTGTGGTCGCATGGAGTTTCCATCGATTTTGATCGCCTGTATTCGGAAAGAAGAAGCCGCGTTTCGTTGCCTGCTTATGCCTTTGAACATCAATCCTTCCCTACTGAAGTAGACATCTTCGAAGACGGTATGCTGGAAGGAATCGGTATGGGCAACAGCTTATCATCGCAGGGAACAGAGCTGAAAGACTGGCTGTATTTCCCGGTATGGAAACAGGAAGCCGAAATTCTGCTGTTGCCGGAAGCGCAGCACAGCCGCAAGGTAATATTGTTCTTTACAGGAGATGATGCTTTTTCAGGACAGGCGATGAAACGATTTGCGACCACCGGGCACACTGTCGTGTGTGTGAACCGGGCACAGGCATTTGCACGGCTGGACGAGCAGACATTCTCGGTCAACCCAACCCAGCCTGAAAGTCTTGTGAGCCTGGCCGAAGCATTGAACCAAACCGGTTATGCGTTTACCGATATTCTCTATGGCTGGTCGTTGGATACAGCCGGGAAAGAGCTTTTGCTGTCGGAAAACAACACATCCATGCAGCGATTGTACTTTGACCTGGCGGCTATTCTTGGAAAACTCGACCAGCTCAAAACAGCGGCCCATCCCGTTGTAAGCATCCTTACCTGCAAAGCACATAAAGTAATGGCAACCGATACGGTTGACTATGACCAGTCGGTTGTTTTGGGAATGAACAATGTTATTCCACAGGAATACCGCATTGCCAGCAGAAATATCGATGCCGACAGCTGGAATGAAGCAACCGCTGAAGTAGTATCGACTATCCTGGCAGGAGATAACCGTGAAGGCATACTCGCCCTGCGGAACGGAGAAATCTGGGTACGCGAGTTTCAGCGAAACACACTTCCGGTAACCGAATCTGCAACTGCTGTCAAAAAAGAAGGCACCTACCTCATTACCGGTGGATTGGGCCAGGTTGGACAGATTATCGCTCGCGGTTTACTCGAAAACTACAACGCCAATGTGATCGTATTGGGCCGGAAAAAGCTTCCGGATAACTTTAACGCCTCGCTGCCGCAAAATGAATCATGGCTAAGCCGCCTCGCTGCTTTGCAACAAGTGGGGAACATCTCGTATGAGCAGGCAGATGTGACAGACCTTGGCAGTTTAACGACGGCAGTTGATGCTATCCGCTCCCGCTTCGGGAAGATCGATGGTGTGATCCATGCTGCCGGAAACGTTCAGTTTTCCGATTACGAATTCATCGCCGACACAACACCGGAAAAGACCGCCCGCGTTATGGACGCAAAAGTCAATGGAACGCGCCATCTGTATGAGCTGTTCAAAGATGATTCCCCTGATTTTGTCTGGATGACTTCCAGCCTTGCATCCGTCATTGCAGGATTGAGCTTTACGGCCTATTCTTCCGCCAACCTGTTCATGGAGCATTTCCTGTATTCAGGTCTTCCGGGCCTGGAAAACTGGAAATGTGTCGGTCTTTCCGAAATGCTCTTCGATGAGGAGCGCATCCGGCAGGAAATGAACAGCAGACAGCGATCGGCACTCGTACCCGGCGAAATTTTTGCGCTGTTTGAATGGAGCACAGGACTCAAACGCGTTCGTTATATTGCTGAAACAGTCGTTGACCTTCAGGCGCGTATCGAAAGAGCCTTCTCCTTAGAGGAAGAACAGAAAAACAGCGAAGTTGCCGAAGCTCAGATCACGAAACGGTCACGGGCACATCTCAAAAATACATTTGTGGCACCTGAAACGGATACGGAAAAACAATTCGCCCTGTTGCTGGAAGAGTTTTTTGGTATTGCAGAAATCGGACTGGAGGATAGCTTCTTTGAATTGGGAGGCGATTCACTCAAGGCAATGGTGCTCCTTAAACGGATCAAACGCGATTTCGATGTCAGCATTCCGTTGAAAGACTTCTTCGGATTAGTGACTGTTCAATCCATTGCAGCCGAAATTGATAACGTGCGCTGGCTTCGCTCAGAAGTCACCCTGAAAAATGAAATAACCATATGAATAGCCTACTAAAACGACTGAGGGAGAACAATGTGCATGTTGCACTGCACGATGGTCAGCTTAAAATCAGTTTTGACGGTGAGTTGGACCAGGAACTGTTGCAGGAGCTCCGTCAGCATAAAGAACAACTGGTAGCCTACCTTTCGGGGAAAAACTCCGCAGAGACCGCATTCAAGCCCATTCCGGTTGTGCCGGAGAATACCGCTTACCCGGTTTCTTCCGCCCAGAAACGCTTATGGGTCATTTGCCAGCTCGATGAAGTGAATGTGGCTTATAACGAACACCAGCTCGAATTGCTGGACGGGGAACCGGATATCCCGCTGCTCGAGCAGGTATGCAATACCATGATTGCCCGATACGAAGTACTCCGCACAGGATTTATCGAGAGCGAAGAAGGCGAGCCCTTGCAGCAAATTGCCGATGCCGCATCCATCGATTTTAAGATCGATGTTGTTGACAATGGAAAACTGGCCGGACGCGATGCCCTGGTATACCTGAAAGAATACCTTGCTGTTCCGTTTGACCTCACAAAAGGCACGCTGTTTCGTGTAGCGGCCGTTGAAGCCGATCACGGGCGCTGGGCACTTTGTTTCGTCCTGCATCACATCATCTGCGACGGATGGTCCTTTGAGCTGATGATAAAGGAATTCAGGCAACTGTACATGGCCGGACCATCCATGTCCGCCGACTCCCTTCCTCCGTTGAGCATTCAATACAGGGATTATGCAGCCTGGCAGCGCAGTTTGCTGGAAAGCGACGAAATGCAGGTCCACAAAAGCTACTGGCAGGGTCGCTTTTCCGATCAGCTGCCTGTATTGGATCTGGCTACTGACTTTACGCGACCGGTTTTCAAAACCTACAACGGTCAGCGAATCAGAAATTGGATCGATGCTGAGCTTACTTCAGGAATCCGCCAGCTTTCGCAGGATTCGGGAGCAACCCTCTACATGGGGTTACTGGCTACGGTAAATGCACTCTTTTTTCGGTATACGGGCCAGACGGACCTGGTATTTGGCAGCCCGATTGCCGGCAGGGAACATCCTGACCTCGATAATCAATTGGGCTTCTTTCTCAATACACTTGCACTGCGAACAGAATTTTCCGCCGCCGACAGCTTTAAACAGCTGCTCGCAAAGGTGAAAGATCGTACTCTGGAAGCCTACCAGCATCAGGATTATCCTTTCGATGACCTGGTAAGTGAAATTGGTCAACATTTCGACAAGAGCAGGAACCCCGTTTTCGATGTCATGGTGGGTTTGCTGAACACGAAAGTCGGCACAAACCACGCCGAAGCCGTTGAAAACCCAAGTCCTTCCGCTTTACCACAGACCGAAAAAACAGGTATCGATCTGACCATCAGCAAATTTGACCTGACCTTCAATTTTGTGGAAAGAGATGGTGGTATTTATCTTGGACTGGAATACAACACCGATTTATTCCTGCCAGCCACCATTGAGCGTTTGCTGGGCCACTACAAGGTTCTTTTGAAGGCTATCATTGCTTCACCCGACAGCGCTATCAGCGACCTTGATTGTATTTCCGCAGAAGAACGCAGCCAGATAATGGCATTCAGCGGAGTGCCCAACCCAGCTGTTGTGGAAGACTCCGTCATTCGTCGTTTTGAACGCACGGCGGGCCTGTATCCGGAGAAAAAAGCTGTTTGCTTTGATGGAAGCTGTCTGACTTACCGGGAACTGGATGAGCTCGCCAGCCGTTTTTCCGGATTTTTACAATCGGAGCTGGGAGTAAAAAAGCACGATATTGCCGCTATATCACTTGAAAGAAGCGAATGGCAGGTCATAGCCCAGCTGGCCGTTATGAAGGCCGGAGCGGCTTACCTGCCGTTAGACTCATTACATCCTGCAGAGCGCATTCGCAGGATCCTGGAGAACAGCCGTTCCAGAACAGTCATTGATCAGGAGTGCATTCAGCGATTTTTGGAACAAAATCCATCGGTAGGAGTTACGGAAACCATTGCCGTAGACGGAACAGACCCGATGTATGTGATCTACACATCCGGTTCAACCGGCGAACCGAAAGGTGTTGTTGTAGAACACCATTCCCTGCTCAACCTGTTGGAAGCCTACGCGCTGGAAGCCGAATTGAATGCATCACTCACAACCAATTATACGTTCGATGTATCCGTTCTGGAAATCTATTCCGTGCTGCTCAGTGGCGGAACGCTTTATTTGCCCGGTTCGGAAACGGTGCTCGATCCACATGCTTTTGCCGCATTTCTGTGTGACCATGCCGTGCAGCATGCCTACATCCATCCTATGTTGTTGAAAGAAATAGCAGAGGCTTTGGAAGAACAGGGTACAGCCATTGCCTTGAAACGCATTCTCACAGGTGTGCAAAAGATCCAGTCCGAAGATATAGCATGGTATCTCGCTAAAGGCATTAAGGTCGTAAACGGTTACGGACCTACTGAAACCACCGTTTGCGCTACTTTCTATCACGTCGATGAAGGGCAGCTGCAACCGGGTAAACAGCTACCGATAGGAAAACCCGTTGCCAACAATGCCATCTACATCCTGGATAGTGAAAATCGACTGGCAGGATTGGGAATGACGGGTGAGCTTTGTGTTGCCGGAAGCGGCGTTGCCCGTGGTTACCTTCATAATCCGGAAATGACCGAAGAGCGATTTACGGCCAACCCGTTCGGCGCAGGAAGAATCTACAGAACCGGTGACTTTGGCAGATGGCTGGACGACGGCACGATTGAATTTGTCGGGCGCCGCGATGAACAGGTAAAAATCAACGGCTACCGGATTGAAACCGGGGAAATTGAAAATGCCCTCGGATCGCTCGATTTTGTGCTCCAGAATGCTGTTGTTGCGATGAAAGACACGCAGGGCGATAGTGTACTGATTGCCTACGTGAGCGTAAAATACGGCGTAACACAGGAACACCTGCTGGAAGCCCTGAGAAACCGCCTGCCCGAATACATGATTCCGGCGCATTTCATGAAAGTGGATGCCTTGCCGATGACACCGAACGGAAAGATTGACAAAAAAGCACTTCCCGAACCGGAAGATTTGGGTATGAGTGCCATCATTCCATATGTTGCACCTCGAAATGAGATCGAAGAACAGCTCGTAGAGCTCTGGAAAAACCTGCTGGGCGCTGAGCGTGTCGGTGTAAAGGATAACTTCTTTCAGCTCGGCGGCAACAGCCTGAAAGTCATTCGACTCATCAGCCAAATCAACAAACAGTTTGGATTGAAATACGACTTAAAAGGTGTCTATTCGGAATCAACCATCGAGGCCATCGCCGAAAAAATCCGGGTAGATAAATGGTTCAAAGAAGACGCCGGGAATCACGAAGAATATACAGAAATAAAAATTTAACCTGAGAACAATGATAATTTGTAGCCTTAAACTAACGCACGACGGAGCTATTGCACTGATTGACAACGGTAAATTGATCTTCAGTTATGAAATGGAGAAGCTGAATAATAATAACCGCTTTGCTTCCCTTTCTACTTTTTACAGTACGCAGCTGCTGAAAGAAATCCTGGCGGAAAACGGATACAACATCGAAGATGTAGACCGTTTTGTCATCGACGGATGGGGTGATCACGATTCGGAAAACACCTCCGACAATGACTATCCACCGTTCAAAACCACCTTCAACAAGAGCAAGGAAGAACAATTTGAAATAGAGCTGAGCGGGTACGGATTATTGGTGAAGACCGAAGACATCCTCAACAGAGCACGGTTTGATTACCCCGAGCATAACTTCTCTTACAGCAGCTACATGCATACCGCCGGTCACGTAATGAGCGGCTATTGTACAAGTCCTTTCGCACAACGAAAAGAAGATGCCTACATTCTTGCCTGGGACGGTGGAATGTTTCCCCAGCTGTTCTACTTCAATGCCGGTGACAAATCGGTGGAGAACATGGGGGCCCTTTTTCATTTGCTGGGAATCAGCTATGCCGCTTTTGCAACCAATTACGAACCGTATAGCAAATACACAGTCGACGATAGCTCCGTTGCCGGAAAAGTCATGGCTTATATCGCTTTAGGGAAATCCAACCCGGAAGCCCTGGCTGAATTTAAACGATTGTTCTACGAGCAGGAGCAACAGATTGCCGCAACTCCGGGATTGAAATCGAGAGACCTCATCGCCTACACTTCCCGCCTGTTGTCGGAATTGGTGATTTATGGCGAACTAAACGACATAGCGGGAGTGGATATGATGGCCACCTTCCACGTTTTCTTACAGGAAGTATTGCTGGAGAATCTGACAAAAATCGTTGAAAAACAAGAGAATAAATCCCGCAATCTCTGCTTCGTCGGAGGTTGTGCACTCAATATCAAATGGAACAGCCATATTCGCAACTCCGGGTTGATCAACGAAATGTGGGTACCACCCTTCCCGAATGATTCTGGTAGCGCCATTGGAGCAGGATGCTGTGAAATGGTCAGAGAAGACGGTATCCTGGCCCTGGACTGGCAGGTCTACAGCGGACCTTTCGCCAAAGAAGGAGATATTTCCGATTACGACTGGGTTTCTGCCGACTGTTCGGTGCAGGAAATGGCAGAGATCCTGCATGAATTTGACGAACCGGTGGTACACCTCAGCAATCGCGCAGAGCTCGGTCCCCGCGCCCTGGGCAACAGAAGCATCATTGCCGCTCCGGTAAATCCTTCCATGAAAGTGAAGCTGAATCAAGTAAAAACCCGCGAAGAATACCGCCCTGTTGCGCCAATATGTATGGAAGAAGAAGCGCCGGCTGTCTTTGCACCCGGAAATCCCGACCCTTACATGCTGTTCGATCACCGGGTAAGACCGGAATGGCTGGATAAAATCCCGGCCATATGCCATATCGACGGAACGGCCCGTTTACAAACCATCAGCCGGGAATCCAACCCGTTAGTATACGAATTGCTGGAAGCCTACAAAGCCCTTACCGGGATCCCGGTTTTGTGCAATACCAGTGCAAACTTCAATGGAAAAGGATTTTTTCCTGATGTGGCCAGTGTGTTGAAATGGGGACAGGTGGATATGGTCTGGAGCAATGGAAAGCTGTATGCCAGAAAAGGCGGAAGAGTTCATCAGGAAGCGGCCATTTTTGAATCACAAAATAACCTGGTCTGAAACATTAACCGACACCAAACATTTTACCAGCACTTACGACGATGAAGGAATTACTGACTGAGCTAATCCGGAATGATATTCATATCCAGCTTGTAGAGGATGAAATTTCTGTTAAGGTCCCCAAAAAAGGAATTTCACCTGAATTACTGGATAAAATCAAAACCAGGAAACCCGATCTGATCGACTATTTAAAAGGGTTGCAGCTGAATGCGTATGAGCGTATTCCCGTAGCACCTGAAAAGGCAACTTACCGGCTGTCTTCTTCACAAAAGCGGTTATGGATCCTCAGTCAGTTTGAGGAAATCAACCTGTCCTACAACATTCCGGTGACCTATGTACTGGAAGATGAGATCAACCCTTCCATACTGGAACAGGCATTTCTCAGGGTGATCCAGCGGCATGAAATTTTAAGGACGGTTTTTCAGGAAACACCTTCGGGTGAAGTCGTGCAGAAAATTGTCAACGTCGATGAATCGGGATTCAGCGTCAGTTTCGAGGATTTTTCAAAACAGGCCGATAGCGAAGAGATGATTGACGCAAGGCTGGCAAAGGAAATGCACACGCCGTTTGATCTGGGGCAAGGACCGATGATCCGCGTGCTCGTCATGAAAGTTGCCGCTTCGAAGTATATACTGAATTGCGTAATGCACCACATCATCAGCGATGCCTGGTCAATGAAAATAATGATGCGGGAGCTTTTCCAGAATTATGCTGCCATTGCCCAGGGCCATAATATGGAACAAGAACCTTTGCCTATCCAGTACAAAGACTTTGCAGAGTGGCAGCAGGACGGATTAGCATCCATGCAGGAGCAGAAAAACTACTGGCTGGACAGGTTTACAGGTGAAATTCCCCATCTTGATCTCAGAGGAGATAAACAACGTCCTCATTTTAAAACCTATAACGGGGCAACCGTTCACACCCATTTTTCCGAAGAGCTCCTGCACCGTTTGAAGAATTTTGGATCAGATGCCGGTATTTCGCTCTTTATGAAACTCCTGGCCGGAGTCAAAGTCCTGCTGTACAAGTATACAGGGAAACAGGATATCGTGATCGGAACGTCTATTTCGGGCCGCGAACATCCGGACCTGGATAGTCAGATCGGGTTTTACCTGAACGCTCTCGCGCTCCGGACAGCTTTTAGCGAAAACGACCATTTTGAAGGCTTGCTCAACAGGATCAAAGAAGTAACATTGGGGGCCTATCAGCATCAGTCTTATCCCTTTGACGAATTGGTCGATAACCTCCCGGGTGGCCGAAACATGACCCAAAGCGCCCTCTTTGACGTAATGGTCGATATGGCGGAGAGCGATAACCTGAAGCCAGGAAATGCAGCAAACCAGTCGGCCATGGCTTCTTATAAAGGCATGCAAACCTCCGTTGGAAGCAAGTACGATCTTAGCTTCTATTTCGGTGAGAAAACAGATGGCCTGGTTGTCACCCTCGAATACAACACCGACGTATTTTCAGCCGAATTTGCGGTCAATATCCTGAAACACCTCGAACAGGTACTCGGTTTCCTTCTTGCATCGCCAACATCTGAGCTGAAGCAGGCAGTTTACCTCCCAATTGAAGAAAAAAATCGCCTGGTGCAGGAATTTGCCCCTGGAAAACAATCCGGAAAAAGCAATCAGACTCTGATTGAGCGATTTGACCACCAGGTGGAAAGCACGCCCGAAAAAACGGCCCTGTCGTCAAACGGCGCAATGCTTACATACGTCAACCTGAACGAACGGGCCAATCAGTTTGCGGCTTTCCTTCAGGACACCTATAAGGTAGAGAAAGGTGATCGGGTAGTGCTCAACCTTGAGCGCTCCGAACTGCTGATCGTTGCCATGCTCGGCATCTTGAAATGCGGCTGTGCTTATGTGCCGGTGGATCCAGCTTATCCACAGGACCGCATCGATTACATTGTTGACAACAGCAATGCGGCATGCATCGTTGATGAAGACCTGATAGCCGGCTTCCGCCTGAAACGGTCCCGCTACGCAAAAACCAATCCCGCTGTTGAGATCTACCCGGAAGATGTGGCATACGTCATTTACACTTCCGGCTCGACCGGTAGACCGAAAGGCGTTGAAGTAGAGCACCATTCCGTGGTCAACTATAGCAATTGGGCCATCGACAGCTACATTCCGGAATCGGGCATGAAAGCAGGACTGTTCACTTCGTTTGCTTTCGACCTTACCGTAACAACCGTATTTGCTGTCTTGTTAAGCGGCGGAGAGCTGGTAGTGTTTGACAACGATGCCGCTTTGCCTGAAATTCTCGAAGAATACTTCCGTCCTGAATCGGCATTTACCATGATCAAGCTTACACCTTCCCACATCGATGCCATAGGTACGCTGGATCTCACAGGAGGCACGATTCGCTCGCTGGTTGTGGGTGGCGAAGAGCTAACCGCCAATCAGGTACGGATTATCCGGTCCATCGATCCTGAAATACGGATTTTTAACGAATACGGACCAACCGAAACAACAGTTGGGGTAACTGTATCGGAAATAACGACCGAGGCAGCCCCCATTACCATCGGCCGTCCGGTTTACAACGCTTTTGCCTACGTCCTGGACGAACAGCTGCAACCGGTCGGCATCGGACTGGAAGGAGAATTATACATCGGCGGACCGGTAGTCGCCAAAGGCTACCTCAACAATCCGGCCTTGACCGAAGAGCGCTTTTTAGCAGACCCTTTTCAATCCGGGGGAAAGATGTACAAAACGGGTGACAGGGCACGCTGGTCATTTGACGGCGAGCTGTCTTTCTTCGGCAGGAAAGATGACCAGGTGAAGATCAACGGTTACCGCATAGAAACAGGAGAAATTGACAACGCACTCACCGGGCATCCGGATATCGAAGCGGCTTGCACACTGGTTAAATCCGATCACCAGGGCATCAAAAAGCTGGTTGCGTATTACGTAGCGCAAACTGAGCCGGACGTTGAGAGCATGCGCTCCTTTCTTGCTTCAAGCCTGCCGGAATATATGCTTCCCTCCTCTTTCACACGTGTCGAACAAATGCCCTTAACGACTCACGGGAAAATCGATAAAGAGTCGCTGTTGCAGCATTCGGCAGAACAGACGGGAAACAAGTCCCTGACCTTGCCGCGAACATCCTCGGAAACCAATCTTGCTGAAATCTGGCGGGAAGTCCTTGGGCTGGATAAGGTCGGCGTATTCACCAGCTTTTTTGAGTACGGCGGCGATTCCATCCGCGTATTGAAACTGGTGAGTCTGATCCGAAAACAGCTCGGCATCAATATTTCCCTTGGAACGCTCTATGAAAACAGCACCATTGCAGAGCTGGCAGCCTATATAGAAGGAAATACGGAAGAGCTGGAACACTACCAGGCGAAAAGAGACAACTACGAAACCATGGCCAAAAGAGAGCTGTTCATGCTGAAGCAGGGCATCCTCAATTCCGGGAAAATTCCGGATAAAGCCAATGTCGAAGACGTTTACCCGATGAGCCCGATAGAGATCGGAATGGTGTACGAATCATTGCTTCATAAAGGTGTGTACCACGATCAGATGCTCCATACCCGGTTTTTTGAGGACTTCGATCAGGAGCGTTTTCAGAGAGCATTGCAGCTCATGGTGGATAAGCATAGCATTCTGCGCACTGGCTTCAATATGACCGATTTCGGTAAAGAAGTGCAATTCGTTTACAAAAACATTGCATTGCCTTTAAGGGTCGCTGATCTGACGGCACTTTCCGAAAACGAACAAAGCGATTACATTCATACCTTCCTGCAATCGGAGCTGGAACATTCATTCGATCCTGCTCTCCCGCTCTGGCGAATGGATGTCTTTTTACTCAAAAAAGATTTTCTGGGCATTGTATTCCAATGCCATCACGCCATTATCGACGGCTGGAGCGATGCTGCCTTTAATACCGAGCTGAACAACCTGTATTTCACGTTAAAAGAGAACCCGGAATACGTGCCTGAACCGCTGCGATCAAGTTACCGCGACCACGTCATCGAACTGGAAACGGATAAAAAAGATCCGGCTATCAGTGCCTTTTGGGAAGAGGAATTAAAAGGATATTCCAAGCTCGACCTGTTTACCGAAGAATTGGTAAACGATCCGGGAAGTGTGGCCCTCAGTCCAACCGAATTCCAGGAGCTCAAAACCTTCGCCGACAGCTTAGGCACAACCGTAAAAAATGTGTCGATCGCTGCTTATCTTCAAACACTGAACCTGCTGCATCCCGAAACAGATTTGCTGACCGGTTTAGTCACCAATACGCGACCGGGAACAGAAGACAGCGAGCAAATCCTGGGTTGCTTTTTGAATACGATCCCGCTTCGCCTGCAATTGGATGATCCCGAAATGTCCGTTCGTGATTTTATCGGCATGCTCGACAACAAGCTGTTGAATCTGAAAAACTTTGAGCGTCTCAGTCTCATGGACATTGCCGATTTGCATCATTCCGGCAACCGGATGAACAATCCTTTTTTCGACAGCTATTTTAATTATGTGGACTTCCATGTTTACGATGGGCTGCAAGGAGAAGCTTCTCCTGAACAGGTGGAAGAGACAGCTGAAGAAGCACAGGAAGAAGGGCCTCGTCAAAGCTCCAAAGTGTTCGCACGCGGAAACACCTATCTTGATTTCAATGTCGCTCTTACCGGCGGACATTATGCGGCAAGTCTGACACTTTACCGCAAAATGAAATCCGGGCACACCACTTCCATGTTCCTGAAAAGCTACAAACAGCTTCTGATGATGATGGTAAGGAACCCGGAGCAGTTACTGTCTAGGACAACCTACCTGTCACCCGAAGAACAACAATTGCTCCACGAATTCAACAAAACGAATCCTGTTTCTTCAACGGATCAGACAATTATCGGTCTGTTCGAGGAGCAAGTCCTGCGCACACCTGAAACAATTGCATTAACGTATAACGGCGAACAGCTCACCTACCGTCAATTGAACGAGCGTTCCAACAGGCTGGCCCATTTTATCCTGGAGGCAAACGGCTTGCAATCCGGTGAAACGGTCGGAATATACCTGGAACGTTCGGAATGGCTGGTAATCGCCATCCTTGCGGTATTGAAATCCGGTGGGGCCTATGTGCCGCTGGATCCTTCCTATCCGGAAGAGCGCAATACCTATATCATGAACGACAGCGCATGCCGCTTTGTCATCGATGCAGATTTGGTTGCGCGATTCTGTGCCGGGCAGGAGTCGTATCCCGCTGAAAACCCAGGGAAAACCGATCCTGAAGAACTGGCATACATCATTTATACTTCCGGTACGACCGGTGTTCCGAAGGGTGTAGAGATCGTGCACAAAAGTGTCCGTACATTTATCGGCTGGTGCTTAGATGAATTCGCGCATTCAACCGTCAAAACGGTATTTGGCGTTACTTCGGTTTGTTTCGACCTGTCCATCTTTGAAATCTTCTACACGCTGAGCTCAGGAAAGGAATTGAAAATCCTTTCCAATGCACTGTCCATTCCCGATGCCTTATCGGGAGAACAGGACGTATTGCTGAATACCGTGCCGGGAGTGGTGGCTGAATTGCTTCGGACCGGTACGGATCTGAGTGCCGTAAGTGTGCTGAATATGGCCGGCGAGCCCATACCGCAAAAAGTAGTGGATGCCCTTGACCTGGAGAAAATGGAAGTCCGGAATCTCTACGGGCCGTCGGAAGATACTACGTATAGTACGGTTTACCGTATTACGGATGACCGGAAAGTGCTGGTCGGAAAACCTATCTCCGGCACCCGCGTTTACATCCTCGGCAAATACGATGAGCTCTGTCCGGTTGGCGTATTGGGCGAAGTCTGTATCGGTGGTGAAGGCCTTTCACGCGGTTACAGAAACAAAGCCTCGCTTACGGCAGAGCGTTTTATCGCAAATCCGTTTGACGATCACCGCCCCATGTACCGCACCGGCGACCTGGGAATGTGGTTGCCGGATGGAAACATTTACCTGTCGGGACGAAAAGATGACCAAGTGAAAATTCACGGATTCAGAATCGAAACCGGAGAAGTGGAAACAGCTATCAACGCTTTTGAAGCCATTGAATCGGCAGTTGTGGTAGCCAAAGAAACAAGCGGTTCGGATAAACGTCTGGTTGCTTATTTCAAGGCCGGCAAAGCCATCAGTATCCCGGAGCTGAAAGCGCAATTGAAACAGCAATTGCCCGACTACATGATTCCCGGATTTTTTGTACAACTGGATGAAATTCCAATGACGCCGAACGGAAAAGTGGACAAGAAAGCACTTCCTTCACCGGACAGTCAATCGGGCTTCTCTTCCAATTATGCAGCTCCTGAGAATGCGATCGAACAGCAGCTGGCAGGAATATGGCAGGAAATTCTGGGAGTCGAAACGGTAGGTGTTCATGATGATTTTTTTGAACGGGGCGGACATAGCCTGAAAGCCATCCGTTTGATCAGCGAATACCACCGCAGGTTTAACATCCGGGTGAATATCAAAGACCTGTTCCTTCATACCACCTTGCGCTCGCATGCTACGCTCTTTGCAGCACACGCATCAGAATCATACTCGGAAATCCCGGTAATTCCTGAAGCGGACCGGTATGAGCTTTCAGCCGGACAGTACCGTTTATGGATCCTGAGCCAGTTTGAAGGCGTTTCAGCCAGCTATAACATGCCGTCGATTGTTCCGATGGGACTGGAAATCAACCGGTCGTCATTGGAACAGGCACTCGCCGCTGTGGTGGCCCGCCATGAGATCTTGCGGACTGTTTTTCTGACAGATGAAGCAGGTCTTCCCTACCAGTCGGTCATCCCTTCGGAGCAGTTTTCCTTTGAGTTAGGTTTCGAAGATTTCCGGGGAAAACCGGAAGCGTTGAAGAGCTATATCGACACCGATGTGAAACGGGCATTTGACCTTTCAAAAGGCCCCTTGTTCCGCGTGAGCCTGCTACAGGTTTCCGACGATAACTACCTGTTCTACAGCAATCTTCACCACATCATCAGCGATGGCTGGTCGATGGACGTTCTGGTCCGCGATCTGAAAGCTTATTATGAGCACATTTCGGAGAATACTTCACCGGAGCTTCCGGAACTCCGGATACAGTACCGCGATTATGCCGCCTGGCAGCAATCAGGAATCGTTTCAGGGCGTTACGCGCGTTCGCAACGCTACTGGAAAGAACGCCTTTCCGGGGAATTGCCGGTTTTGGTATTTCCGGGATCCGAAAACCGCTCCCAAAGCTCCGGCCTCAGTGGCAAAAGCTTAATCCTGCAAATCGATGAGGAACTAACATCCGGCCTGAAGCAGCTTTCCCAGCAGCACGGAGGAACCTTGTTCATGGGTCTTTTATCGGGACTGACTGCTTTGCTTCACCACTACACGGGATCAACGGATGTGATCATCGGTACCGCAGTGGCCGGTCGAACAGATGCGGAATTGTCGGACCAGATCGGCTTCTATGTGAATACACTGGGGCTGCGTCAAAACGTTGACAGCGGCGAACAATTTACACAGCTGCTTCGCCGCACGATTTCCGCAACATTGGAAGATTTCGAGCACCAGGATTACCCGTTCGACCTGTTGGTGGAAGATCTTGACCTGAAACGTGATACCACCCGCAATGCCGTATTTGATGTGATGCTGACACTCCAGCATGCAGCCTCTTCCGGGGAATCAACCGGGGCATATGATGCATCGCTGAAAGACGGAGGGACCGCCCTGGCGAAGTTCGACCTCGATTTTACGGTCGAGGAACGTGGAAACAGGTTACTGGTTTCCATGGTGTACCGCTCCGATGTGTACCCGGAACCGTTGATGAAACGGTTGTTGGTGCATTACCGCCAGTTGCTGACTGCCATTGTACATGCTCCGGAGACCCTGATAGGGAAACAGGATTACCTGTTGCAGGAGGAGAAACAGCTGTTGCTGCATACATTTAATAACACAGCCGAAACGGCTCCTGTGGATCGGACCATCGTCGGACTTTTTGAAGCACAGGCAGCCCGTACGCCGAATGCTCCTGCCATCAGCTGCGGAGATACGCTTGTGAGCTATCGTCGTTTGAATGAATTAGCAGACGGTTTTGCCGCCTTCCTGGGAGATCAGTACGCGCTGTCGCCGGATAGCCTGGTCGGAATAAAGCTGCAACGCTCCGAATGGGTGATTGTTTCCATGCTAGCCGTATTGAAAGCAGGCGCTGCTTACGCACCGATCGATCCATCCTATCCTGCTGAAAGAATTCGTTTCATAGAGCAGGACAGCGCTTGTGTTACCGTGATCGACCAGCAAACAGTGAACTTGTTCCTGAAGAGCATCGACCGTTTCTCCGGCAGAACATCTGCTGGAAACACGGATCCGGGAAGCCTGGCTTATGTCATCTATACCTCTGGTTCGACCGGGACGCCGAAAGGGGTGATGATTGAACACGCATCGTTGGCCGACTATGCCCTGACTGCTGCAAAAGCATTTGAGCTGGGTGAGAAAGACAAGGTCTTACAGCAAGCTTCCATATCGTTCGATATTTCTGTGGAAGAAATTTACCCGGCGCTGATTACCGGCGCATGTGTGTGCCTGAATGCGGGCAACAGCTCCGATGTTGAGCTGCTTGCAGATTTCATCGCTTCACAGAAAGTGACTGTCGTGAGCTTAACCCCACTGCAAATCCAGGAACTGAATAATTATCCGGAAAAGATGAAATCGGTTCGCTTAATAATCAGCGGCGGTGATATCCTGAAACCGAATTACGTAGCACATTTGCCGGAACAGGTGATTTTATTCAACACCTATGGTCCGACGGAATCGACGGTCTGTGCAACATATCACCAGGTTCTCCATAAAGAAGACGTTCAGGTAATCGGAACACCTATTGATGGCAGGACCGTGTACCTGTTGAACGAATCCTTGTCGCTCGTAGCACCGGGAGTCATCGGAGAACTGGCCATTGGCGGCAGAGGGCTTGCCAGGGGTTATTTGAATCGCCCTGATCTGACCGAAAAACAGTTCATCCAAAACCCTTTTGGCAGCGGCAAACTGTACCGCAGCGGCGACCTTGCCCGATGGAATGAAAAAGGGCAACTGGAATTCATTGGCCGAACGGATGATCAGGTGAAAATCCGGGGGTTCAGGATAGAAACCGGTGAGATCGAACAAACCCTGTCGACCATGGAAGGAATCCGGGAAGCACTTGTCATGGCCGAAACGGGTACCGATGGAACGGACGAATTGGTCGCCTACATTGTCACAAATGGAAACCTGACGATGAAAGACATCCGTGCGTTCCTTCAGACGAAATTGCCGTTCTACATGGTACCTGTACACTACGTGGAAATCGAACGGATTCCTTACGGCCCGAATGGTAAAGCAGATAAAAAAGCGCTGAAGCAAACGATCGGTGTCAAACTGACCGCAGCTGTCGAATATGTTGCTCCACGGACCGAAATAGAGCAGGAACTGACCCTCGCCTGGAGCAATGCCCTGGAGCTTTCGCCGGAACAGGTGGGTATAGACGATCATTTCTTCGAGCTGGGAGGGAATTCCATCAAAGCTGTCAAAGCAACCCGATTGAAATCCCACAGCCTGAGTGTTTCGAAACTGTATCAGTATCCGACCATCCGCGAGCTGGCACAATCGATGGAAGATGCTTCTGCAAAATTGGTACACCTGTATAAATTCTGCGAAGAAGGAAGGACCAACGTGTTGCTTGTTCCTTATGCCGGCGCTACGGAAGTGGCCTATTATGCATTAGCCGAAGAGCTGTACACCAGCTATAATGTGTACCTGGTTACGTTCCCTTGGCACAGCCTGACAGGAAACAGCGGTTTCAAATCAGCTGAATGGTTGAGAGCGCAGATCCTCTCTGAAATCGGGGCGGAAATCAAGGGAGAAATAATGGTGATGGGCGCAAGTGCCGGAACCGGAATGGCGTTAGCACTGGCAACGGCTCTGGATCAGAAAGGACAGTTATTGGGCTTGATCCAATGCGTCGCAACCTTTGATCCGGCGATGCTGGACCCTAAAAATGCTGACCCATGGCAACCGTATTCCGATAGGGAGATCATTCGGGAATTGGAACTGACCGCAGAGCTGGACGAGGAATTAACCCACCTTTTGGCGGAGAATGTGCGAAAAGACGCCCGCATTGCCTGGCAGGCATTTAAACTGGTAAGTCAGGAAAGCCGCGGAGTAGCAAATTATCCATTGGTGACTATTCTCGGAGAGAATGATCGTAATACAGTACGTTCTTCTTCTGCCGGCTGGGATGCATTCTCCAGTGACGTCAGTATGAAAACGATACCGAATGCCGGCCACTATCTGGTGCGCGACAATGTACAGCAGCTAAAACAAGAAATGGACCTGGCCGTGATAAACGCCAGCAGTAAACGAATAAAACAACAGAAATAAGTAACCTATCATGAGTAAAATCAAACTGTTTTGTCTTCCGTATGCAGGTGGTTCGGCCGCCATCTATAAAAAGTGGGAAGAGCTGCTGTTACCGGATATCGAGCTTGTTGCAATAGAGCTGGCAGGACGTGGCAGAAGATCAAACGAAGGTTTGTATGCGGATGTTCCGGCCGCCGTTGAAGATATATACGGCATTCTGCTGCCGCACCTGAGAGAAGGTCTTCCTTATGCCCTTTTCGGACATAGCATGGGTGCCATGTTAGCTTACGAAGTGTCCCAAAAAATCCAGGCCAACGGTTATCCGGGTCCGACACATCTGTTTTTCAGCGGCAGGGGCGCCCCGCATATCCGGTCGAAAAAGGAAAAGATGTACTACCTCATGCCCGATGAAGAATTCAAAAAAGAAATCCTCAACCTGGGTGGAACACCTCGCGAGTTTTTCGACTATCCGGAATTGGTGGATTACATGATGCCCATCCTCAAAAACGATTTCAAAATGTCCGAAACAGCTCCCTTAAATGAGCAGATTGCACCACTGAAATGTCCGTTTACCGTATTTATTGGCAAAGAAGAAGACCAGATAACCCCGGAAAGCGCTACCGGATGGTTCCTGCATACCTCCGAGATGTGTACATTGCATTACCTGAACGGAGGTCATTTCTTTATACACGATATGTATCCTAAAATGACTTCTATTATTCGTACGCAGTTGTCGCCTGCTTCTGACAGAATCAAGGTTTCGCGATTAATCTGATCAGCAAACACATGGGAACGAACAGGGAACAACAATTCACTACGCTGACGGCCGCCATGGAGTTTGCCGCAGGGCATACTTCAAACGGAATCTGTTTCATAGGCGAACGGGGCACGGACACATTTACCGCTTACAAAGACCTTTTAAGCGATGCCTTGAAAATAGCGGCCGGCTTACAGCATTCCGGCCTGAAAAAAGGGGACGAATTGATTTTTCAATTTCAGGACAATCAATCCTTTATCACCACCTTCTGGGCATGCCTGTTTGCCGGGATCATACCTGTTCCGCTTTCTTTAGGGGTTTCGGAAGAACAAAAGCAAAAAGTATCCCGCCTGTGGCATAAATTGAACAATCCGTTCCTGATTGCCGACGGCACCAGAACAGCTGAAACACCTGAAATTGCGACCAGAACTTTACAGCTGGAGGCACTTTTGGCATTGGAAAACCCTGTTTTTCAGCCAGTAGAACTAACTGGCAGCGACATCGCATTTATACAGTTTTCTTCCGGTTCAACGGGTTCCCCAAAAGGTGTTACACTGACCCACGCGAATTTATTGGCCAATGTCGATGCAATCCACAAAGGGATCCATTCTCCGGAAGAAGGCGATTCCTTTTTCAGCTGGATGCCCCTCACCCATGATATGGGATTGATCGGCTTCCACTTAACGCCCCTCTTCAAGGCCTGGACGCATTACATCATGCCCACTTCCATGTTCATTCGGAATCCGATTTCATGGCTGCGCAAAATCGAACAATATGGCATAACGTTTACGTCTTCACCCAATTTCGGCTATCAATACGTCCTGAAGCATATTCAACGTGGCGGGCCAGAATCTCAGACCTACGATCTGTCTTCGCTGCGTATTATTGTGAACGGCGCCGAACCGATTTCAGCTGCTCTCTGCGATGAATTCACCCAGCAGATGGCGGTTTTCGGACTAAAAGAAAACGTCATCTTCCCGGTATACGGATTGGCGGAGGCCAGTTTGGCAGTTACCTTTTCAGATTGGCAAAAAACGGTGAGCTCCGTCAGGATTAAGCGGGACTCCCTGGGAATGGGCGATACGGTGCAATTGGTGGAAGCCGATGAAAATGGGGCCATCTTCGTAAACGTCGGATCAGCGATTTCACACTGTGAAATCAGGATCACCGGCGCAGACGGCAATCCATTGGAGGATCAGCAGATAGGACGTATTGAAATCCGCGGGGCCAACGTTACCACCGGTTACTACAATGAACCCGAAATAAACCGCCAGATTATCAGTCCGAATGGCTGGCTGAATACCGGAGACCTTGGATTCATCAGCGATGGCGATCTGTTTGTTACCGGCCGCATAAAAGACGTGTTGTTCGTCAACGGTCAGAACTTTTACGCACATGATCTCGAAAGGACCATCGAGCTGTTGGATGATATGGAACCGGGAAAAGTTGTCGTATGCGGTTACCACGATGCCGCTTTGCGACGCGATGCCATTGCTGTTTTTATCCTGTATAAGGGGCAGTTGTCTTCCTTTATTCCCATTGCAGCGGCCATTCGCAACATACTCGGTGAACACACCGGCCTGCTTCCCGATTACATTTTGCCAGTCAGGAAAATTCCTAAAACGACCAGCGGAAAAGTGCAGCGCTATGCCTTGAGCGCAGCTATGCTCGACGGCACGTTTGAAGCTGAAATCCGTGAACTGCAGCAATTCGAAACGGAAAAAGCTACCGGTCTTTTCAGCGACTGGAATGAGCGAGACCGTGAGATAGGTCTGATCTGGCAACAAATACTCGGTCATTCGGATTTTGACCGCGATACCAACTTCTTTACAATTGGTGGAAACTCGCTGAAAGCCGGAGAAGCGTGTACCATGATCGCCGACCGTTTACAACTGCACCTGACACTGGCCGATTTTTTTAAATGCCGAACCATTGCAGAGATCGCTTCGATACTGTATGAAAGCAATTCCGTTGCGCAGCGTGAATTTGTATCCCAGGGTGAGATGGTTACTTCACCTTTAAGCAACGGACAACAAAACATCTATTATTTCGCACAGGCATTTCCTGAATCTTCGGCCTATACGATTCCGACCTTACTCCAGCTGGAAAGAACGGTTCAGCCGGAAAGGCTGGAAGCTGCGCTTCAGAAGCTGATCGACAGACATCGCATATTACGTACGCGTTTCATTGCCGGCGAAGAAGAACCTCTTCAGTTTACCGAGCAGCATCTTACCGGTAAACTCACCTTCATTTCTACCGGAGAAGAAGACCTGCAAGCAACGCTTAGAAAACAGGTTCGCCCCTTTGATCTAACACAGCTCCCGCTTTTTGAATGCATTCTGGCGGAGCATCCGGCAAACAATAGTCAATACCTGCTGTTCAACATCCATCACATCATAGCCGACGGAACCACCGTTGAGCTGTTGGTCAGCGAATTATTCGACCTGTACAATGAGCTTCAGCTCGAGCCGGTCAACTATCATTTCACGGATCTCATTCACTACGAACGGCAGATAGCTGAGGATCATGTGCCGTTTTGGGCGGATTACCTGGCCGGAAGCCAGGTGCTGGAGCTTCCTGCCGACCATCATCGGCCACCCGTCTTCAGTCATGAAGGAACTAAGCTCAGGCTTGCTGTTCCTCCTGGAATCACCGAGCAGCTCACGGCATTTTGCAGCTTGCACAGCACCACACCCTTCCCGGTATTGCTGAGTTCCTACATCGTTCTTCTGAATGCTTTCAGCGGTCAGGACGATTTCACCGTAGGCGTTCCTTTGAACAGCAGAAACACCTTTAGTGCAAGGAACATTGCCGGAATGTTTGTGAATAATCTCATCTTCAGGTGCCGCCCGGAAGCTCAGAAATCCTTCCTGGAATTGGTCAGAGACGTACAGAATGAATTCTTGCTGCTGTTCGACAAAGGTCATTACAACGCGACAGCATTGTCGGGTCAACTGGGCAAAGTCCGGGAGCTTTCACGGAACCCGCTTTTCGATGTCATGTTCGTCTATCAGAATTCGGCCGTTCAATCCGGAAAGGAGTCAACGAAGGACTATCATCTGGAAATGTTTGATGCCGGAACGGCAAAATACGATCTGACACTGGAAGTGGTGGAACGCAACGGCGCTTTCGATTTTTACCTGGAGTACAATTCCCATCTCTTTACGCCTCAGACAATCGCGAAGTTTTCCGGTTATTATGAAGCGTTGCTGGAGAGCGCTTTACAGGAACCGCATAGTTTGATCAACAGCCTGAACAAACCTTCTTACCAGGATGCACTGATGGAAGGGGATGCTTCCTCCCTTCCTTTTGAAAATCTCTGCCAGGCCCTTCTGCACTCAGCGGAGAAGATGCCTGACAGAACCGCCATCAGCACTACCGGAGGTAGCATTTCCTATGCCTCACTCGTTCAGCGATCCAAGCATCTGGCCGCTTGTCTGGTTGAAAACGGAATTACGGAAGGAGACCGCATAATGCTCTTAATGGACAAAACGCCTGAATTTGTGACGGCCGTTATTGCGGTACTTTTAGTCGGAGGATGTTTTGTACCCGTAGATCCTGAATTGCCGGAAAACCGCATCCGGTTGATCTATGAAGACAGCGGTTCCCGAATGGTCATCGCATCGCGTTCATCAGATGCTGCATTCAACATACCTGTCTGCACAATCGATGAACTGGAAAAGTCGGCAGGAATAGCCGTTTTACCTGCCACGCTGCCTTCAACGTCACTGGCCTATATGATCTATACATCCGGAACGACTGGCAGACCAAAGGGCGTTATGATTGAACACGGAGCAGCACTGAACTATTGTCTGTGGGCGGCAAAAACGTACTTCACGAAACCGGTTCATACAATTCCGCTTTACACCTCTGTTTCTTTTGATCTAACTATCACCAGTCTCCTGCCACCTTTGTTGTCGGGTAATACCATTGCCACTTACGATAGCCGGGAACAATTATCCGTGTTCAGTCAATTGCTGAAAGACGAGCAAGTAAACGTTATCAAAGCAACGCCGTCGCACCTCAAATTATTCCTGGAGATAACGGAGTCGAACTACCTGCCGGCGGCGAAAACATTTATTGTCGGAGGAGAAGATTTACCGTCGGACCTGGCAGCCCGTATTGTACAGCTATTTGGCCCCGATACCGTCATTTACAATGAATATGGCCCTACCGAAGCAACGGTTGGCTGCATGATCCGAAAGTATTCACCGGAGAAAGACCTGGACAGAAGTGTTCCGATTGGAAAACCGATCTGTAATACCAGCCTTCTGGTCCTGGACAAACACCTTGTTCCGGTGCCAGACGGTGCCATTGGAGAATTACTGATCGGTGGATCAGGACTGGCAAAAGGCTACAGAAATAATCAGCAGCTAACAGAAGAGCGGTTTATTACCATTCCGGAGTTGAACAACGGACGTTTTTACCATTCGGGTGACCTGGTAAAGCGCAATCGCAACGGGGAACTGGTGTACCTGGGAAGATCCGATGAACAGGTTAAAATCAATGGTTTCAGGATTGAGCTGGCGGAAATCGAACAATGCATAAAAAAAATTCCCGAAATAGAAGAAGCAATCGTGTGTCTCAAACAAGAGGGTGCGCAGGATCCCATCATGTGTACGTATTATGTTACGACCAGTGAAGTCGGCTTTTTCCATGAACGGAATATCAAAGAGCACTTACAGAAAATATTGCCTGCCTACATGATCCCGGCCTGCTATGTTGCTATTCCTCAGATTCCGCTGACTGTAAATGGGAAAGTAGCCCTGAATCAGCTGCCGGATCCGTTCAAGGTTACTTCGGAGCGGACAACCAGGGAGCCGAACGAACAGGAGAAAGAGGTCATTGCAGTTTGGAAATCCGTTTTTAAAACAGAACGGGAGATTTCGGTAGAAGATCATTTCTTTCGCCTGGGAGGCGATTCGATAAAAGCTATTCAGGTTGTATCGGCATTACACAGTAAGGGCTTCAAAACGAGGGTGAACGATGTGATGCAGTTTCCTGAAATTGAATCGTTTGCTGGCAAGATAGAGCGGACCGAAACCCTTTCCCATCAGGGGCCATTAACCGGGGATGCAGGCATCACCCCCATCTTTCAATGGTTTATGGACCTGAAGCTGGATCGACCTCAGTACTACAACCAATCAGTAGTGCTGAAGCTGGAAAAAGCCGTGGCTGTTCACGACCTGGAACAGGCATTTAACCGGTTGATCCAGCACCACGATGCGCTGCGTCTGAATGTGGATCCCACAACCGGAAGACTGTTTTTTAATCCGGCTCATTTGCAAGCTTCCTTTTCACTGGAAACACCTGCATTTTCGACAGATGCAGCTGAAGAAGACGTCATTCCGGCGGTTGGCGTGAAGCTCAAAGAAACGATGGATTTGCAGCAAGGGCTACTGATCAAAGGGGCGCTTATATCCTTCGGAGAAACCCGGCGTTACCTGCTGATCACCTGTCATCACGTGCTCATCGATGGTGTTTCCTGGAGAATCCTGTTAGAAGACCTGTACACCTTATTGAGTCATTCTGCCGCCCGGCTTCCGGCAAAAACAGCTTCCGTAAAAGACTGGTCAGACTATGTGTGTTCGGAACCGATCATCCATTCCATGAAAAAGAACTGGACAGATCAGGCTATGGATTCTTTGGTAGCCGCGCAGGAACCGATGCAGAAAAAAAACAGGGCTGACTATCAATTTTCGTATCCCGAAGAACCCATGCAGGAGCTGTTCAATACGGCCATGCAATTGTACAAGGCAAATCCGGAAATCGTATTGCTGACGATCATGCTGCGGGCGTTATCCGGCCTAGATGGTTACAGAAAACGGCTGGTGGAGCTGGAGCGTCATGGCAGGTCTGTTGAAGCCATCAATATCTCCAGAACAGTAGGATGGTTCACAACCGTGTGCCCGGTAATCACAGATCTGACCGAGACACAGCCTGCGGATGAGCAATTGCTCTACGTGAAAGAGCTGGTGAATACGATCCCCGATAACGGAATGGGATTTGGCATTCTCCGAATGAATGAAGGCAAAGAGCTTGCGCTGTTTCCCGAGCTGCGGCTGAACTACCTGGGACAATTCAACCACGAGCTGGACAACGACGTGTTTTCCTTTTCGGAGCAAAATTCGGGAGCTGACAACGCGCCCGAAAACCGTCCGACAGCGAAATTGGAAATCAATTGCATGCTGCTGGCGGGCGAATTCCGTGTGCAGGTTGTTTCAGCCGAATCCTCTTTTAGCCGTGATCGTATCTTTCTGCTGGAAAAAAGTATAGGTCGACAAACGGAGCAATTAGTTGCTGCACTTCAGAAAGATGGAAATGCGGGAAGATTTACCCCTTCCGATTTTAAATTATCGGACCTTGCACAGGATGAATTGGATCAGTTATTTATTGAATAAAAATGAGCTATTTATTGTTTTAAAAAAGGACTTTGCAATGCTGCGTTATCTAATATTTAGTTAAGTTTGCGTAGCATACTATTTGCACTAAGTCCATAACCTTCTAACTAATGAATATTCACCTTACTGGCGTTATTGGAGCAGGCGTAATGGGAGCCGATGTAGCTTTCGATCTTTCTCTAAACGGATACCACGTTATTCTTAATGATCTTTCGGAAGAAACGCTTAAAAAAGCGGAGCAGAAAATCACCCGGAACGTCCGGTCTTACCGCATGCTTATTCCCGCTCTGAGCGAAGTTTCCGCAGAAACTATTTTATCCCGGATCACATTTACAACAGACTTGTCTCAGCTCAGTCAGGCATCACTCGTTATTGAGAACATTACAGAAAGCTGGAAGGAAAAGAGCGCTTTGTACCGTCAATTAGCCAGTTTCTGTTCGAAAGACACCTATTTTGCCGTCAATACCAGCTGTATTTCCATCACCAAAATTGCAGCCCTGTTGCCGTCGCCTGATCGGGTAATGGGCATGCACTTCATGAATCCCGTACCGCTCAAAAAAATGGTCGAAATGGTCCGTGGGTTTCACACCTCGGAAGAAACGATCGCCTATGGAAAAGATTTCCTGAAGACATTGAACAAAAGGGCGGTTGTAGTGGATGATTTCCCGGGATTTGCCGCCAACCGGCTTTCCCACCTGTTTATGAATGAAGCAGCCTTCCTGGTGCAGGACCGCGTTGCCGATCCCAAAGACATCGACCGTTTGTTTCGGGAAGGATACGGACATCAGATGGGACCACTTGAAACAGCTGATCTGATCGGACTGGATACGGTAGTGAATTCGCTGGAAATCCTGTATGAAAGTTTTCAGGACTCCAAATTCCGCTGTTGTCCCCTGTTGAAGAAAATGGTCGATGCAGGCCAGTTGGGTAAAAAATCAGGACAAGGTTTTTATGCTTATTAAACGAAAACCACGAGTCACTTACCACTAAATAGCCTATCAAGAAATATTCACATGAGCAAGGAAAAAGAACTAAAGTGCATAGTCTGGGACCTGGATAACACCATCTGGGATGGGATCTTACTGGAATCCCCGGAGGTTATGCTGAAACCCGGGATACGAGAGCTGCTGACAGAGCTGGATAAAAGAGGTATTCTGCTTTCGATAGCCAGCAAGAATAATTATGAAGATGCCATGCTCAAGCTCAGGGAATTCGGAATAGACGATTTCTTTCTGTATCCCCAGATTGGCTGGAACGCCAAATCGGATTCCGTTTCCATTATTCGGGAAAAGCTGAATTTGGGCATTGATACCTTTGCTTTTATCGATGACCAGGCGTTTGAACGGGACGAGGTGGCAAGCGTTCATTCTGAAGTAGAGCTGATTGATGCGCTCGATTACCTGGCGATCTACGATATGCCAAGAGCCAACCCACGTTTCATTACCGAAGATTCCGCTCATCGCAGAGCAATGTACCGCAGCGATATGCTACGCAATGAGCTGGAAGCCGAGTACAAAGGCCCGAGAGAAGAATTCCTTGCTTCCCTTGAGATGGAGTTTATTATTTCAGAAGCCCGCGAAGAAGATCTCAAACGTGCCGAAGAGCTTACCGTCAGAACCAATCAGCTGAATGCAACCGGCAGAACGTATGATTATGATGAGCTGTCGGGTTTCCTGCACTCCGACGATTACAAGCTGATTATCTGCGAATTGAAAGACAAATACGGTTCCTATGGCAAAATAGGGCTTGCATTGATCGAAATCCAGGACTCTGCCTGGCACCTGAAGCTGTTGTTAATGTCCTGCCGGGTGATTTCCCGGGGAGTCGGAACGGTTTTGCTAGCCTACATTATGAACGGTGCCAGGGATGCAGGCAAGAAACTGTTTTCTGATTTTAAAGTCACCGACCGCAACAGGATGATGTACATCACCTACAAGTTTGCGGGATTCCAGGAGAAATCACAGGAAGCGGAATATATCCTGATGGAAAACGAGCTGAAGGATGTACAGCGCTATCCTGAATACATGAAAATATACTTACCCGAATACGAAAATCTAAACAATTGATCGCCCGATTATGGAACTAAACACTAAAATACGCACCTACATTATGAAAAACCTCATTGTCTTTGAAGATGAGGTGGAATTTACCGATAGCGACAATATTTTTAAGATGGGATTTGTGAATTCGCTCTTTGCCATGAAGCTGCTCGATTTTGTTGAGAACGAATTCAATATTGTTATTGAAAATCACGAGATCAGTATAGAAAATTTCAGCTCTGTTGATAAGATAACACATCTTATCTCATCTAAACTGAATTGATCTGTCAATGCATCAGGAACTTACGAATAACCTGGCAGCAGCAGGAGTCAATCCCCATTTTCAATCCAAGCTGGACGAAGTAAAGTTATTTACCGATCAGCACATCCGTCCGTATGCCGGTGCTTTCGAGAAAGCAGGAGGATTTCCGGATCAACTGGTAAAGGAAATGGCGGAAAGAGGTTTTCTCGGAGCTTGTTTACCACAGGAATATGGCGGTTTGGGAATGGATCCTGTAACCTATGGCCTTTTTACAGAAGAACTGGGAAAAGGCTGCTGTTCCGTAAGAAGTTTGATTACCGTGCATTCCTCGTTGGTCGGAGAAACACTTGTCAGATGGGGAACAGGCGCTCAAAAGCAGGAATGGCTTGAGGCCATGGCCACAGGTCGCAAACTGGCAGCCTTTGCGCTGTCAGAACCGACGACAGGATCAGATGCCCGGAATGTCCAGACAACCTATGTGCGAAAAAACGGCGCGTTCTGCCTGAACGGGACAAAAAAATGGATTACCTGCGCCGCAATCGCCGACGTCCTTCTGGTCATTGCTGCCTGCGAAGATCGCGTTAGTGCCTTTTTGGTAGATACGGATGCGCCGGGTGTCGAGATCGTCCCCATTCAGGGTATGATGGCCGGAAAAGCCTCTTATATGGCGGAAATCCACCTGAAAGAAGTGATGATTCCGGAAGACCGGCTGCTGGGTGTCGAAGGTGGAGGGTTTTCCTACATCGTTAACACGGCACTGGACCATGGAAGATACAGCATTGCCTGGGCCGGGGTTGCCATTGCACAGGAAGCCATCGATGCAATGGTGCGTTATTCCCGCCAGCGTTCACAATTCGGTAAGAAAATCTACAACCATCAGCTCATTCAGGGTTTGATCGGTGATGCCACAACGCAAACCCACGCTGCACGTGCATTATGCATCAGCGCCGGTCGCCTGCGTGCTGAACGTCATGAGAATGCTGTGATCGAAACCAATATGGCAAAATACTTCTCATCGGGAGTTGCCGTGAAAGTTGCAGCCGATGCCGTTCAGGTACACGGCGCGAATGGCTTCTCGGAGGAATATCCCGTAGAACGGCTTTACAGAGAGGCTAAAGTACTGGAAGTCATAGAGGGAACATCGCAGTTGCAACAGGAAATCATCGCTCAGTTTGCTTTGAAAGAATATTATAAAACGAAATAGGATTCATTTACCTTTTAAATCACAATTCATTGGTCAAAAAAGATAATGTCGGAAATATATTGTCGCTTACCTCCATGCAGGAAGGGCTTTTGTTCCGTTATCTGCAACAGGAAGCAACACAGGTTTATGTGGAGCAATTGATTCTGACAATCGGAGGTCATCCGGGTATCGAATTGATTCAAAGCGCCTGGGACCGTGTTGTGGAAGCCAATGAGCTCCTGCGTACCGTGTTCCGATGGGAAAAGATGACCCATCCGGTACAGATAGTACTGAAACAGGCCCCGCTGGATGTTGCTGTTGTGCACTTATCCTCATGGGAACAGCGGGCAGCTTTTTTAAAAAATGACCGTGAAAAAGGACTGGACCTGGCCCAGGTGCCTTTTCGCGTAACGGTTCTTGAACACCACGGCCATCCGATTGAAATCGTTGTTACGCATCATCATATCCTGTATGATGGCTGGAGTAACGGGATCATTATCCGTGAATTCCTCGAAGCACTGGAAGCACTCCATACCGGAAGTACGATGAATTTGCCGGTAAAAACCTCTTTCCAGGAATTCATCCGCCATTGCCGGGAAAAAGAGACCTGGCACCAGGAAAACTATTGGAAAAATTGTCTGGAGGGAATTCAGGGACCTTCTCTGCTCCCCTTCCTGGATGAGCACGCTGTTCGATCAGGACACAAAAAATACCTTTCTGCCACATTGGACGGAGCCACAGAAGAACGTTTAAAGGCTTTCCTATCGGCTAATCATACAACCCTCGCCGCAGCTATCTATGCATTGTGGGGCATCGTCATGACACGCTTGTCCTATTCAGCTGATGCCGTATTCGGTGTCGTTCTTTCGGGTCGTTCCGCCTTGCCCACGAACATGGATGAAGTCGTCGGGCTGTTTATCAATACATTGCCTTTCCGGGTGAAGGTAAACGAACAGGCCACTTTAGGCGAATTATTGCAGGACGTAAGCACACAATTGAGCTTGCTGAGTGAGCAGGAGCATACACCACTGAAGGCCATTAACGGCTATCTCGGACTGGATGGTAATGAGCCGTTGTTCCGCTCCATGGTGGTCATAGAGAATTACCCGATTGATCACATCAGTACTTCACTGAACACCTTTCCCATTCTGAAGGCGGAGAATACCGAAATAAACGAATTCGATCTTTCACTCTCGGTTCAAAACCGGGAAGGATTGGTGCTGGAATTGCAGTACGAAAGCGCTGTTTTTTCAGACAACAATATACAGCGCCTCCTGGATTATCTCCTCACAGGCCTGGAACGTCTGGCTGCAAGTACGGAAAATACGCCTGTCAATCAGGTCGTATGCTATGAGCAGCACGAAGTACTGGCAGAAGCCCTGCGCTATAATCCGGTTGTTGCTGATCCGCCTGTAGAATCGCTCATTTCTTTGTTCCGGAAACAGGTTGCAGAACAGGCCGACAAAGAAGTGCTCGTTTGCAATGGAACCTCCTGGTCCCTGGGTGAGCTGGATCGTTTATCCGGATTAATGGCCGTGTTTCTCCGCGATGTTTGCGGTACGCAAAGTAAGGAAAGTGTCATTCTGGTACACGAAAGAAACGAATGGCTGTTAATAGCCATGCTGGCGATCACCAAGCTCGGGGCGAATTATATTCCGCTCGAAACCGGGCAACCGGAAGAACGATTGCAGTTTATTCTGAAAGACAGTGGCGCCGCCACCGTGTTCGACCATGCGCTGTGCGCCAGGTTCCGGCAATGGCTGCCGCAACACACGGGTGCTTCCGATGTGGACCAGGTGGTACAGCCCTATGATTGCGCTTATATCATCTATACTTCCGGCTCTACCGGTATGCCAAAAGGAGTCATCATTGAACACCGGTCCGTGGTCAACTTCGTTGAGGCAATGACAAAGCTGCTGGCACCTGAGGCCGGCGATACCATACTGAGTCTCACTGCGCATTCATTCGACGTGTTTGTGGGCGAATCCTGGTTCCCGATGCTCGCCGGAATACGCATGGTATTGGCTACGGAAGCTCAACGGTCCGAGATAGCTACCATCCGTGAATTAGCAAACAATTGGAATGTTTCCATGCTTCAGGCTACACCCTCACGTTTGTCGGTACTCCTGACAGAACCGGACATTTTTTCTTCGGTGAAGCATGTCCTGATTGCAGGCGAAGCGTTTCCCGGACACCTGGCTTCAAAGCTTCAGGAAGTATATAGCGGATTAATCTACAATATGTACGGCCCGACTGAAACCACAGTTTATTCTACCGGAACGGTCGTAACAGACAACCGGAAAATGCATATCGGCAAGCCCGTTAGCAATACACAGGTGTTTGTGACCGACCGTATGCAGAAACTGGTTCCATTCGGCGTGGTCGGTGAATTATGTATCAGTGGAAGCGGTTTGGCAAGAGGCTACCTTCACAACGATCAGCTGACGACAGAACGCTTTATTGATCATCCGATCGATGGTATTCAACGATGGTACCTTACCGGTGACCTCGTCAAACAACAGGAAGACGGAACACTCCTGTACTTTGGACGTATGGACGACCAGGTGAAGATCCGTGGCTATCGAATAGAACCCGGCGAAATCGAACAAAAACTGGAAGCTCATCCGGCTATCGCCCGGGTTTGCGTGCATACGGTTGGAACGGGTTATGAAAAAGAGCTGTGTGCCTATTACCAATCCCACAAAGAGCTGGAAACTCAGGAACTCCGGAAATACCTGAGCGCGGGATTAGCGGAATACATGATTCCCTCCTATTTCGTTAAAGTAGACGAATTCGTTCTCACGACAAGCGGGAAAATCAATCGCTTAGTGCTCCCGAAACCAACGGTGAAGTTGACCGAGGCATATGTAGCTCCACAAAGTGAGCTGCAACAGCAATTGATTGAAATCTGGGCGGAAGTTCTAAAAGAAGACCCGTCTAAAATAGGAATCCATACCAACTTTTTCAGAGCCGGCGGCCACTCCCTGAAAGCCATGCAGCTGGTTGCTTTGGTTTATAAAAAACTGGACTTCAGAATAGGAGTTAATGCCATTTTTACGCATCCTACTGTTCAGCAACAGGAATCATTGATCGTAAGCAAAGAAGCTTCAACCACCACCTACCAGCCTTTGCCCATTTCCGAACCGGGAACAAGCTATGCTTTATCACCTTCCCAGGAACGGTTATATGTGTTGTATGAGCTCGATCCCGAAGGTACATCCTACAACATGCCATTCAGCCTCAAGCTCCATGGCCGGATGGACAAGCAACGGATCGTTCAGAGCTTTACGGAGCTGATCACCCGTCATGAGATCCTGCGCACTGTATTCCGCGTCGAAGGTTCTTCACCCCGCCAGCTCGTCCTGCCGGCGGTTGGTGTTACACTGGAAGAAAGCCGTGTTTCAGGGTCAGCCTTGTCATCGGAATACCAATCATTTGTGCGACCGTTCGATCTGAGTAAAGGTCCTTTGTTCCGCCTGCGATATGTAGAAACAGATGACTGCGGTGATTACCTGTTCATGGACTTCCACCACATCATCACCGACGGTTTTTCACAAGGATTGCTGGAACAAGAGTTCCGAAAATTATACCAGGGAACAGCCCTTGCACCGGTTCGTTACCAATACCGTGATTACTCCGAGTGGCTGCGCAGCAGCGCCCAGCAGCAGGAACGTCAGTTGCAGGGAGCCTACTGGTCGGAAGTCTTTAAGGGAACGCTTCCCGTTTTGGAGCTTCCAACCGATCATCATCGTCCACTCTTCCGCGGTTCATCCGGTGGATGTCACAGCATTCGGATAGACCGGACTGTTGCCGATCATTTGCGCGCGGCCAGCGAAGCAGAAGGCGGCACCCTATTCATGGGGCTTTTGTCGGTTACAACCTTGTGGCTATCGGGCCTGAGCAATCAGGACGATATCATCATCGGAAGCCCGGTCGCCTGCCGCCGTCATTCGGACCTTCAGGAGATTCCCGGGCTATTCGTCAATACCCTGTGTTTCCGCCTGGCGACCGATCGCAAAGGATCCTTCCGAACGATGCTTTCGTCTGTCAAAGATGTAGCATTAGGGGCATTTGAGCACCAGGAATACGGCTTCGAAGAACTGGTCACAAGCCTCGATATCCCACGTGATATGGGCCGCAACCCGCTGTTTGATGTCATGCTGGTGTTCCAGAACCAGGAAATGCTCTCCGACAACAATCCTTTGTATCAGCTCGATGATTCTGTAGCATCGGAAGCCTCTCCGAAGTTCGATCTATTGGTGGATGTCCGGGAAGACACAGCCGGTCTTGTCGTAGACTTAACCTACAACAAAGACCTCTTCGAACCAGCTACCATTGCCGGGTTCTGTGCGTATTTTGAAACCATCCTTGGCCGGATAACCAAAGGCGAAGACTCTATAAAAAAACTACAATCCCTTCCAGCCAAAGAAGTGGCCCTTCAGCTCGATGAGCTGAGCGGGAGCGATGCCGAAGGCTACAACCAGGAGCTCTTCACCGGGCTGTTCTCTCGAACAGTTGCGAAAAAAGGTTCTGAAATAGCAGTGTATTCCGGCTCAGAAACAGCTACCTATGAACAGCTCTGGCAGGAATCCGAAAAAGTAAGCGCTTACCTGCGTACAGTCCGCTCCATCGAGCCCGGCGATCGGGTTGGTGTGCTGGTTCCTCGCGGGATCACTATGCTGGTGAGCATGCTGGGGATTTTGAAATCCGGGGGATGCTATGTTCCAATAGATCCCGAATATCCCCGGGAACGCATAGACTACCTGCTCTCCGACAGCGACTGCCGATGCGTGATCGACCAGCAGGAATGGTCAAAAATTAGTGCATGGGAAGGAACAGCAGCTTCACCAGTAGAACTATCAGGTTCCGATCTGGCATACATTATCTACACTTCAGGCTCTACCGGCCTTCCAAAAGGTGTGATGATCACCCATGCCAACCTGTCTGCATTCCTGTGGTGGAGCAATAAAGAGTTTGCGGCGTCAGATTACACCATTGTTTTTGCCGGAACATCGATCTGTTTTGACCTGTCGGTGTTTGAGTTGTTTTACCCGTTGACCGTTGGTAAGCCCATCCGTATTCTGGAAAACGGTCTTGCGATAGGAGAACATTTGCCACTTCATGATCGTGTGCTGGTAAATACCGTTCCAAGCGTGCTGGGCGCTTTGCTGGCAGCTTCGACAGATCTGAGCAGCGTGAGCGTGCTGAACCTTGCCGGTGAACCGATACCCAAAGAATACACCACAAAGCTGGATTACAGCCGCATGGAGGTCCGCAACCTGTACGGACCATCAGAAGATACAACCTACAGCACCATGCACCGCATCGAAAAAAGCGGTGATGTGGAGCTGATCGGCCGGACATTGCCGGGAACACGGGCTTACGTGTTGTCCGAAAACGGGGAACTCGTGTATAGAGGATCGGCCGGAGAGCTCTGCCTGAGTGGACTGGGCCTCTCGGCAGGTTACCTGAACCGTGAAGCCTTGACTGCAGAGAAGTTTACAACCCATCCCTTCAATCCCGGCGAGCGGATCTACCGCACAGGAGACCTGGTCCGCTGGACCAAAACCGGAGAGCTGGAATACCTCGGCCGAATCGACAACCAGGTGAAAATCCGTGGCTACCGCATCGAACTGGGAGAAATAGAAACTGCGCTCCGCAACTTGCCGGGTGTTCTGGCAGGTGTTGTTCTGGCACAGGAAACAGCACCGGGAAACCGGGAGCTGGTCGCTTATGTAGTCACAGAATCCGGAACCAACACCGAAGCGTTCAAGCGCGAGCTGCGCGAACATCTGCCAGGGTACATGGTGCCGGAACACTACGTGGAAATCCAGGAATTACCACTTACCGCTAACGGCAAGATCGACCGAAAAGCACTGCCGGCATTTACACCGGGAGATACCACACAAGCCTATACCGGACCACGGAATGAAACGGATCAGAAGCTGATAGCTATCTGGGCCAGCGTTCTGGGAATACCACCAGCTGAGATTGGCATCGACCATGGCTTTTTCGAGCTGGGTGGAAATTCGCTGAAAGTAACCGTACTTCTGGCGGAGATCTACAAAGAAATGAACCTACGGCTTCCCATGCAGCAAGTCTTTAAAATGTCCTCCATCAGAGCAATCAGCGACTATATCCTTGCATTGGAAACCCTTACTGCCGAACGCACCGAACCGGCAAAAAACACTCTGAAACTATGAATTGTATTGCCTTTATACTAGAGCTAAAAGAAAAGCAGATATTTCTTAAGACAGAAGGCGGCGAATTGGAAGTTTCATCGTTCGGTGATGATCTTACAGAAGATGTTATTGCCCGGTTGAGGGAGCATAAACAAGAATTGATTGCATTTCTCCTGGAGAATCAGGAAACCACCACCTACCAGCCTTTGCCCATTTCCGAACCGGGAACAAGCTATGCTTTATCACCTTCCCAGGAACGGTTATATGTGTTGTATGAGCTCGATCCCGAAGGTACATCCTACAACATGCCATTCAGCCTCAAGCTCCATGGCCGGATGGACAAGCAACGGATCGTTCAGAGCTTTACGGAGCTGATCACCCGTCATGAGATCCTGCGCACTGTATTCCGCGTCGAAGGTTCTTCACCCCGCCAGCTCGTCCTGCCGGCGGTTGGTGTTACACTGGAAGAAAGCCGTGTTTCAGGGTCAGCCTTGTCATCGGAATACCAATCATTTGTGCGACCGTTCGATCTGAGTAAAGGTCCTTTGTTCCGCCTGCGATATGTAGAAACAGATGACTGCGGTGATTACCTGTTCATGGACTTCCACCACATCATCACCGACGGTTTTTCACAAGGATTGCTGGAACAAGAGTTCCGAAAATTATACCAGGGAACAGCCCTTGCACCGGTTCGTTACCAATACCGTGATTACTCCGAGTGGCTGCGCAGCAGCGCCCAGCAGCAGGAACGTCAGTTGCAGGGAGCCTACTGGTCGGAAGTCTTTAAGGGAACGCTTCCCGTTTTGGAGCTTCCAACCGATCATCATCGTCCACTCTTCCGCGGTTCATCCGGTGGATGTCACAGCATTCGGATAGACCGGACTGTTGCCGATCATTTGCGCGCGGCCAGCGAAGCAGAAGGCGGCACCCTATTCATGGGGCTTTTGTCGGTTACAACCTTGTGGCTATCGGGCCTGAGCAATCAGGACGATATCATCATCGGAAGCCCGGTCGCCTGCCGCCGTCATTCGGACCTTCAGGAGATTCCCGGGCTATTCGTCAATACCCTGTGTTTCCGCCTGGCGACCGATCGCAAAGGATCCTTCCGAACGATGCTTTCGTCTGTCAAAGATGTAGCATTAGGGGCATTTGAGCACCAGGAATACGGCTTCGAAGAACTGGTCACAAGCCTCGATATCCCACGTGATATGGGCCGCAACCCGCTGTTTGATGTCATGCTGGTGTTCCAGAACCAGGAAATGCTCTCCGACAACAATCCTTTGTATCAGCTCGATGATTCTGTAGCATCGGAAGCCTCTCCGAAGTTCGATCTATTGGTGGATGTCCGGGAAGACACAGCCGGTCTTGTCGTAGACTTAACCTACAACAAAGACCTCTTCGAACCAGCTACCATTGCCGGGTTCTGTGCGTATTTTGAAACCATCCTTGGCCGGATAACCAAAGGCGAAGACTCTATAAAAAAACTACAATCCCTTCCAGCCAAAGAAGTGGCCCTTCAGCTCGATGAGCTGAGCGGGAGCGATGCCGAAGGCTACAACCAGGAGCTCTTCACCGGGCTGTTCTCTCGAACAGTTGCGAAAAAAGGTTCTGAAATAGCAGTGTATTCCGGCTCAGAAACAGCTACCTATGAACAGCTCTGGCAGGAATCCGAAAAAGTAAGCGCTTACCTGCGTACAGTCCGCTCCATCGAGCCCGGCGATCGGGTTGGTGTGCTGGTTCCTCGCGGGATCACTATGCTGGTGAGCATGCTGGGGATTTTGAAATCCGGGGGATGCTATGTTCCAATAGATCCCGAATATCCCCGGGAACGCATAGACTACCTGCTCTCCGACAGCGACTGCCGATGCGTGATCGACCAGCAGGAATGGTCAAAAATTAGTGCATGGGAAGGAACAGCAGCTTCACCAGTAGAACTATCAGGTTCCGATCTGGCATACATTATCTACACTTCAGGCTCTACCGGCCTTCCAAAAGGTGTGATGATCACCCATGCCAACCTGTCTGCATTCCTGTGGTGGAGCAATAAAGAGTTTGCGGCGTCAGATTACACCATTGTTTTTGCCGGAACATCGATCTGTTTTGACCTGTCGGTGTTTGAGTTGTTTTACCCGTTGACCGTTGGTAAGCCCATCCGTATTCTGGAAAACGGTCTTGCGATAGGAGAACATTTGCCACTTCATGATCGTGTGCTGGTAAATACCGTTCCAAGCGTGCTGGGCGCTTTGCTGGCAGCTTCGACAGATCTGAGCAGCGTGAGCGTGCTGAACCTTGCCGGTGAACCGATACCCAAAGAATACACCACAAAGCTGGATTACAGCCGCATGGAGGTCCGCAACCTGTACGGACCATCAGAAGATACAACCTACAGCACCATGCACCGCATCGAAAAAAGCGGTGATGTGGAGCTGATCGGCCGGACATTGCCGGGAACACGGGCTTACGTGTTGTCCGAAAACGGGGAACTCGTGTATAGAGGATCGGCCGGAGAGCTCTGCCTGAGTGGACTGGGCCTCTCGGCAGGTTACCTGAACCGTGAAGCCTTGACTGCAGAGAAGTTTACAACCCATCCCTTCAATCCCGGCGAGCGGATCTACCGCACAGGAGACCTGGTCCGCTGGACCAAAACCGGAGAGCTGGAATACCTCGGCCGAATCGACAACCAGGTGAAAATCCGTGGCTACCGCATCGAACTGGGAGAAATAGAAACTGCGCTCCGCAACTTGCCGGGTGTTCTGGCAGGTGTTGTTCTGGCACAGGAAACAGCACCGGGAAACCGGGAGCTGGTCGCTTATGTAGTCACAGAATCCGGAACCAACACCGAAGCGTTCAAGCGCGAGCTGCGCGAACATCTGCCAGGGTACATGGTGCCGGAACACTACGTGGAAATCCAGGAATTACCACTTACCGCTAACGGCAAGATCGACCGAAAAGCACTGCCGGCATTTACACCGGGAGATACCACACAAGCCTATACCGGACCACGGAATGAAACAGAAGAAAAACTGGTTGCTATCTGGCAGGAATTGCTTGCGATTGACAATGTTGGCATCCACAATGATTTCTTCCGTTCCGGAGGACACAGTCTTAGAATTACCGGGTTGATCAATTTAATGCAACGGGATTTCGGTGTTGTCATTCCGTTCAAAGAGCTATTTGCCAGCACAACGATCGCTACACAGGCTGAGTGCATTCAACGACATGTACAGAACCGGACTGTTGCAATTGAACAAGCCGAAGAGAAACCGCTTTACCCATTATCAGCTGCTCAGAAAAGGCTCTACATCCTGCAGGAATTTGATCCGCAGAGCACAGCCTATAACATGCCGGCCATTAATTACCTGGGAACCGAGGTCGATGCCGAACGAATAGAAGCCATCATCCATGAGCTGATTGTCCGCCATGAAGCATTGCGAACGTCTTTTGTAAAAGTTGAAGGAGAAGTTTACCAGAAAATCAACGATTCCGTTCCTTTCCGACTTGAACGACATACCTGTACTTACGATGAATTTACCGATTATCTGAACACCTTTCTCCGTCCGTTCTCATTGGACGAGTCTTCACTGATGCGCTCTGCATTGGTCGAGATCACCGGCAAAGGATTTGTTTGGGTAACAGATATCCATCACATTGGTGCCGATGGCACATCCCTGCAATCACTCATAGGAGATTTCATCCAATTATACCAGGGCAGAAAACCCGAGCAGTTACAGCTGCGCTACCGGGATTTTTCCGAGTGGCAAAATGCAATTATCCAGGGCGGACAGCTGGAATACCAGCGGCAGTATTGGGAAAAAGTGTTTTCCGGCCACCTGCCTGTGCTTGAATTGCCGAATTACAAGCCACGACCGGCTGCCTTTACGTTTGAAGGGGAGAACCTCAAATTCACGGTTGACCGGTCTACCACCAAACGGATCAAAGAATACGGTGACCGCAACGGCGGGACATTTCAGATGACGCTTCTGACAGCACTTAAAGTGTTGCTGTACAAATACACGGGGCAGAATGACCTCATCATCGGTTGTGGAATTGCCGGAAGACAGCACCCGGATTTACTGCCTATTGTCGGGATGTTTGTAAATACGCTGGCGATCCGGAATCAATTCGACGGGTCCATGAGCGGCAAGGTGTTTTACAACCAGGTAAAACAATCGTGTGTGGAGGCTTACCACCACCAGGACTGGCCGTTTGAAGAGCTCATAGATACCCTCCGGATCGAGCGGGATCCGTCAAGAAACCCCCTGTTCGATATCTGTCTGGTGGTACAGAACTTTTCCCGTACGACAGAAGATACTTCGGCATTCATCAACGGACAGCCACCCTTTGGATGCGATCAGGACAGTCTGAAAAAACTGGTTCACAAGAAAACGGCCAAATTTGATCAGACGTGGTTTGTGGAAGAAGTTCAGGGCCAGCTTGAAATCGTTGTCGAATATTACGCCGCCATTTTTAGCCCGTCGACCATAACACAATTGGTGGCCCATTTTGAACGTGTAATTCATCAATTGCTGGACAATGACGAGCAATTACTGGATGATTTTTCGCTGACAAATGAACAGGAAGAAACCCGGATTCTTCAGCAGTATTCGCAAGGCTCGAACGACGCCGGGGAGGTTTCCGGAAAGACGGTGCACCAATCGTTCAGCAAAACAGCAGTCGAATACCCGGATAACATTGCCTTGAACAACGGCTTTCAACAGCTCACCTATACGGATCTGGAACAAAGCTCCAATCAGCTGGCCAACCTCATTATCGACCATACCGGCAATGCATCCGGGAAACGCATTGGTGTGCTGATGTCACGGGGAATTGACTGTGTTACCTCCATTTTGGCCGTGTTGAAGTCCGGTGCCGGATTCCTGCCGCTCGATCCGTCATTACCCGAAGAACGATTGCTCTACATGATCGGCAGTGCGGAAATGGACATCCTGCTGACCGAACGCAAATACATGGGCCTGGCGAGCAGGTTACAGTGGCGAAAAGCCGGGATTGGTCATTTGGTTTGTGTAGACAGCAACGACCTTTACAGCGAGCATGGCGGGATCAGGAATGAGCTGATGAACCGCGATCTGTGGGAATACGTCGGGAGCAACGCCTCAGACCTGATTACGGCGGGCGGATGGCTCAGCAGCTTTACCGGCGCTGCGATCAGTGAGCAGGAGATGAACGAATACAGCGATAACGCTTACCTGAAGGTGAAAGATTCGCTTCACGCCGGCATGAAAGTACTGGAAATCGGCTGTTCTTCCGGACTGACGATGTTCAAAATAGCGCCTCACGTGGGAAGTTACTACGGTACCGATCTCTCTTCCAGCATTCTTAAAATCACGGAAAAAGAAGCGGTCGCGCGCGGGCATTCGCACATACAGCTCAAACAATTGGCTGCACATGAAATTCACCTGCTGGACGAGCGCGATTTCGACCTGGTGATCATCAACAGCGTGATCCAGTGTTTCGAAGATCATAACTACCTGATCGATGTTTTAAAGAAATGTATTCACCTGATGAAACCCCAAGGACAACTCTTTGTGGGAGACATTATGGATGAAGGCAAGCGGGATCAGATGATAGCCGCGATGGAAGAATTTGCCCGGTCAAATCCCGAAGAAAATTACCAGACAAAAGTAGATTTCTCCTCCGAGCTGTTTGTCGCCCGGGAATTCTTTACCGATCTGATCGCTTTGCAAATCGGTATCGCGGGCTGTGATTTCAGCGAAAAGATTTTCACCGTCCACAACGAACTGACGGATTTCAGGTATGACGCACTTCTTCGCATAAACAAAGAAGCGTTGCCGGTAAACGTACAACGCAACCGCTACCAGTACGATCTGAATACGATCCGCAAGTGCAGCACGTCACTTCCTCCCGAATCTGCCGATAGCCAATCGTTGTGCTATACCATTTTCACATCTGGATCAACGGGCGTTCCAAAAGGAGTTGATGTGGAACACGCCGGCTTGCTGAACCTGTGTAACTGGAGCTCGCGGCAATTTGGTATAACAGCCGTTTCTGTCGCCACGCAATATGCCAGCTTCTCGTTTGATGCATTTGTCTGGGAAGTATTTCCCCCATTATTAAGTGGCGCGGAATTACTGATCGTACCCGATGCCGTGCGCCTCGACATGGAGCGACTGACGACATTTTTACAGGATCATGGCGTGACGAATGCCTTCCTGCCGACGCCAGTGTACGAAGAAATTGCCACTACCGAACATTTTTCCAAACTGGATAACGTTATTGTTCAGGTAGGTGGTGACCGTTTAAAAACCGCACCAGGCCGCGCAGGAACACTCTTTAATTGTTACGGTCCGGCAGAAAATACCGTTGTTGCAACCGCCGGACAGGTGCTTCCGGATGAACAAAAACTGCCTTCCATCGGAAAGCCTATTGACGGTGTGAATGTGTACATCCTGAGCGATAAACTACAGCTCCTTCCGGTTGGAGCCGTGGGTGAAATCTGCGTAACCGGTGCCGGCCTGGCCAGAGGTTATTTGAATAACCCTGATTTAACGGCAGAGAAGTTTGTTCCGAATCCATTCAAAAATGGGGACCGCATGTACCGCACCGGAGATATCGGCCGGTGGAACGATGATGGGTCGATCGAATTTCTGGGCAGGAAAGATGACCAGGTAAAAATTCGTGGATTCAGAATCGAGCTGGGTGAAATCGAAAACACCCTTCTTCAACTGGCCAACATCGTTCAGGCAGTTGTTTTACCGGTAGATGAAGCCACCAATGAGCGCGCTTTGTATGCCTACTATTCCGAGAATTCACCAATCAGCGTCTCGGAAATACAGGCATTCCTGTCCAACTATTTGCCGGAATACATGATCCCGGCGCATTTTATCCGACTGGAAAAATTCCCGCTTACTTCCAATGGAAAGATTGACAAGAAGAAATTGCTTTCACTAGGTATTTCCGGAGTTGCGAAGACGGAAAACCAGATAGCTCCCGTTACAGCCACCGAACAGAAGCTTGCCGGGATCTGGAGCGAAATTCTTGGAACACCGGAACATGCGCTGGGAATTGAAGACAATTTCTTTGCGATCGGCGGACACAGCCTCAAAGCAACGCGATTATCCAGCCATATTCACCGATCTTTTGGCGTCCGACTGGAACTGAAGGATCTTTTCCTGAATGTCACGATCAGGGAACAGGCCGAAATGATAGACCAGGCATCCCAGCAGGATTTCAAAGAAATCATACCTGTTCCGGTATCGGAAGATTATACGCTTTCGGCTTCCCAGTTCAGATTGTGGACCTTGTGCAATGTCGAAAACACTAACAGGGCTTACAATGTTCCGGTGACGCATTTACTGGAAGGGCCGTTGGTGGAAAGTGCACTCGAAAACGCCTTCAGGTTCCTGATCCAGCGCCACGAAATTTTACGAACGGTTTTCCGTACCGATACTTCAGGTAATCCGCGCCAATATGTCCTGCCTGACAGCAATGGCTTTACACTTGAATTGGAAGACGTTTCTGCACAAACCGATCAGGATCGTTTTGTCCGGGATCAGGTGGCTGAGCTTTCCGTTAAGGCGTTCGATCTTCAGCAGTTTCCGCTGTTGCGTGCGAACCTTTTCAAGCTGGATGCAAACCGCCATGTCCTGTTTTTTTCCATGCACCACATCATTTGCGATGGCTGGTCTTCGGAAGTAATGGTCCGGGAGCTGTTATCCGCCTATGAAGCATTCTCGCAGAATAAGCCCTACCAATTACAACCACTTCGGATTCAATACAAAGATTTCGCGGCCTGGCAAAATGGGCTGCTGAACAGCGAGCAGCTAAGCTCTTTAAAGCAATTCTGGCTGAGTCAGTTTACAGGTGAATTACCTGTCCTGGAGCTCCCTGTCGAGAAAAAACGGCCAGCTGCCATGACCTACAACGGCGCAAGAATTTCCACGTATCTTTCTGAAGAGCTGCTAACGCATGTAAGCCGCATGAGCCAGGAAGAAGGCGCGAGCTCATTTATGACTTTGCTGGCATCACTGAATGCATTGCTTTACAGGTACTCCGGACAAACGGATCTCATTGTTGGAAGCCCTATTGCCGGCAGAAATCACAGTGATCTGGAAAATCAGGTAGGGTTTTATGTCAATACGCTGGCGTTAAGAACCCAGTTTAAGACGGAAAGCTCCTTCCGCGAGCTGCTTCAGCAAGTGAAAACAACAACACTTTCGGCCTTTGCTCACCAGGATTATCCGTTCGATTACCTCATCAATGATCTGAACCTGAGAAGAGACCGAAGCCGGAACCCGCTTTTTGATATCATGTTCGTTTATCAAAACCTGGAGCTTTCAGACGGATTCGACTTACGGAAGGGAAAATCAGGAATCACCGTTGGTCCTTATCAGGAAGAAGAACAGGTGCTCTCCAAACTGGACCTCACCCTCTTGCTCGTTCAGGAACAGGAACGCTTGAAAGTAACTGCCGAATACAATACCGATGTGTTCAGCCAGGATCAGATCAACCGTTTCCTGCAGCACTTCGAATGCCTGCTGCAACAATGCCTCACATCGCCCGATACACCGGTGGCGTTATTGGACTATTTACCGGAAGAAGAAAAGAATCAGCTGCGCAACCAGAAAGGAAAAACACTTCCGATCCCCGAAACGACCTTTATCGAGCTGTTTGAGGAACAGGCTGCCCGCTTCGGGGCTAATCCGGCCGTTCAGGATCAATTCCGCTCGTTAAGCTATGCCGAGCTGAATGAGAAAGCGAACAAATTCGCCCACTTCCTGCATGAACACCACCATGTTAAGCACGGTGATTTTGTGGTGTTGCTGCTCAAAGATCGTATTGATTTACTGACAGCCCTGGTAGGCACGCTCAAATTGGGTTGCGCCTATATTCCACTCGATGTCAATTATCCACAGGAACGCATCGCGCATATCGTTTCCGACAGCAAAGCGCAGGTAATTGTAGATGAACGGGTGCTGAACGAATTTTTAAGCCTGGAGAAGACCATTGCTCCTTCGCTTCCTGTCAGAATCCTGCAACCGGGGTCACCTGCTTATGCCATTTATACATCCGGCTCTACCGGCAAACCGAAGGGAGTTGTAGTGACGAACCAATCGCTTGTAAATGTCTGTCAATGGTTCAACGAGGCTTATACCATCACTGAAAAAGATGTTTCTGCCCTCTACCTCGGAGTTGCTTTTGATGCTTCCGTCATTGAAGTATTTCCGTACTTGCTGAGAGGAGCCTCACTGGCAGTCGTACCCGATGAAGTGCGCTTGAATATTGCCGAATTAAGCCGCTTCCTGGAAGCATCGAATGTAACGGTTTGCGCCATGACTTCCCAGGTTGCTTCGCTGTTTTCACGAGAAAGCTGTGCTTCCCTGCGTTACCTGATTTCCGGAGGAGATGTGCTGCATCTAACGAACGAAACAACCTACAAAGTTGTCAATCAGTACGGTCCTACCGAAGCTACCGTTGTCACAACGAATTACTTCCTGGATGGCCTTGAAGAAGAGATTCCTATCGGAAAACCGATTGCGAATACACAAGTGTTTATCTTAGACAACCACGGACAGCTTTTACCTATGGGCTGTGCCGGAGAATTGTGTATTACCGGAGCCGGACTGGCACTTGGCTATCTGAATAGCCCCGCGCTTACGGAAGCCGTTTTTGTCCAGGCATCGTTTGATCCGGCAATACGCCTGTATAAAACAGGAGATGTATGCCGATTGTTGCCGGATGGAAACATTCAATACATCGGAAGGAAAGATCAACAGGTAAAAATAAGGGGCTTCAGAATAGAGCCGGGAGAAATCGAATCGGCACTTTTAGCACATGAAAATGTTGTTTCGGTGGTGGTTGATACAGCATTGAACCCCGACGGGCAGAAAGAACTGGTCGCATTTCTGACAATCAGCACGGAAAGCATAACTGTTGCTGAGCTAAGGAAATTCCTGCGTTCACGTATACCGGAATTCATGGTTCCTTCCTACTTTGTGGTCGTCGACAATATACCACTTTCCGTCAATGGTAAAGTAGACAAGGCAGCCTTGAAACAGCTCTTCGAAACAATGGCTCCGCTGCAGTCCGACGATCTGTATGAAGCACCTGTCGAAGGAACGGAAACTGCACTTGCAGACATCTGGAAATCCATTCTGGCAGTAGAGCGTATTGGCCGCAGCGATGATTTTTTCCTGCTCGGAGGACACAGTCTGAAAGCCATGAAACTTTCCGGCAGCATACATCAGCTGCTGGGTGTGATCGTTACGCTGGAAGAGCTGTTCCAGAACACCTTGCTGAGCGAACAGGCCGACCTCATCGATGGCAAAAACAAAGCAGCGTATTCCCAAATAGAACCGGCTCCACTGAGCGATTATTATCCATTATCGTCGACCCAGCATCGTTTCTGGAAACTGAGCCAGTTTGACGCCGTGAATCGTTCCCTGAATATTCCGGTTGCCTACCAAACGGACGGCGAGCTGAATGTCGAGCATTTCAGAACAGCCATCGATCTGCTGATTGCCAAACATGAAATTCTGAGGACCCGGTTCCTGGAAAAAGAGGATACTGTTGTACAGGAAATCCTTTCGCCAGCTGAGTATTCATTTGCGCTGCATTACGAGGAGCTCGCTGCTGTCGATATGGAATCGTGGGTAAAAGAAGAGCTGCACACACAAGGCTTACAACCGTTCGATCTGGCGAAAGATCCGCTTTTACGGATGCATGTCTATAAAACGGGCGACAGCGGCTACATCGTGATGTGTATTATGCATCACATTATTAGTGACGGATGGTCCATGGAAATCATCGTGCGCGATTTGTTCGAGCTGTACGAACAGCTCGAGGCCAACAAGATGCCCGAAGCCGTTGTTCTTCCTATCCAATACAAGGACTTTGCCGTTTGGCAGCAGCAACAGCGCCTCACGGAAGCGTACCTCGCGATGAAAGCGTATTGGTTAGCTGTTTTTGAAGAATCGGTTCCGGCACTGAACATGCAGACTTCCAAGCCGCGTCCGCAACTAAAATCGCTCAATGGGAAAACCCTGCATACGTTCGTTGAAGAGCAAACGGTGAATGCCTTAAAAAAGACCGCAGCCAGAAATGGCGAGACCTTGTTTATGACGCTATTCAGCCTGGTCAACACACTATTGTTCCTGCATTCTGATCAAACGGACCTCACCATCGGAAGTCCGATAGCAGGGCGGAACCACGCCGATTTACACAACCAGATCGGTCCGTATCTGAACACCCTGGCGTTACGAACTAAATTCTCCCGGGAAACCCGTTTTTCAGATTTGCAAAAACAGGTAAAGAACAATCTGATGGAAGCTTACAACCATCAGGAGTTTCCGATAGACGATCTCTTAACGGAACTGAATCTTCCGAGAGACCCGTCGAGAAATGCCCTGTTCGACGTGTGGTGCGTGTTGCAAAACACCGAGCTGGGAACAGAAGCGTTTTCGACTGCTTCGGGGAACCTGACCTGGAAAGGAATCCGTGATGAGGCTTACGGGATCAGCAAATTTGACCTGACATTCAATTTCTCCGAGATCCGGAACGGCATTGACCTGAACCTGGAGTACAACACTGATATCTTCACGGAAGAGGAAGCTGCGACTGTAATGGAATCTTTTGGTTGGATCACCCGGGAAATCGCAGCCAACCAGTCTGTTGAGCTGTCAGAATTATCCGTGCGCTGGAAACAGCACAAAAAAGCACAGCTCAAAGAAAGCGCACAAAGCTTAAGGATGAAGAATCTCAAAACACTCAAATCCATTAAATAGTATGAAAAATCGTTTATCGGATCTAAAAAATGCAAAAGCGAAAAGCATTGCAACAACAGAGCAGGTTGCCTGTTCGGTTCTGTCAGAAGAGCAGAACTTCCCGTTCGTGGTAAAATCTGTTCTGGCTGGCACCTTGCTTGATTTCTGGCTGCGTGAGAACAGGAGTTTTTTCAATGAACAGCTGCTACGGCACGGAGCAGTGCTTTTTCGCGGATTTCAGATCGATACCGTGGAAAAGTTCCAGGAATTCATCAGCTTGTTCTCACCCGAAACACTTGAATACAAACAACGGTCTTCGCCCAGATACGAAGTGGGCAAAAATGTCTACCATTCGACCACGTACCCGGCAGACCGACCAATTGAAATGCACAGCGAAAGCTCGTATTCAAGACAAGTCGTTTCCAACATTATTTTCTGCTGCACACAGCCTGCCAGTGAAGGAGGAGAAACACCCATTGCCAGTAACCGCAAGGTACTTGAGTTATTGAGCGAAGAGCTCCGCAGCAAATTCACGAAGCTGGGCGTTCGTTATGTACGAAATATCTCTCCGACCATCGGCTTGTCCTGGCAGGAGATTTTCCAAACCGACGATAAATCGGAAGTAGAATCCGAATGTCTGCGTAATGAGATGCAATTCCAGTGGCTTACGGAGGAGAAATTGTCCCTTCACTGGACCAATAAAGCCATTGTCACGCACCCCTTAAACGGCGATCAATCGTGGTTCAATCATGCGTTTTTCTTCAATAAATACGTACTCGGTTCCGGCGCTATGGCTGATATAGCAGATGAAAGCGAATTGCCGTTCCAGACCAGCTTCGGTGACGGATCACCCATTTCAAAAGAAGAAATAGAAGAGATCCGCCAAGCCTATGAAGCCTCAACGGTGATTTTCCCTTGGGAAAAAGGAGATGTACTATTTCTCGACAACCGTTTTGTTTCGCATGCCAGAAGTCCTTACAAAGGTGAGCGACAAATCATTGTTTCCATGTTTTAATCTCACTACTGATATGATCATCATCATAAAGCAACCATTGGCATGAGTGAAAAGTTTGAATTGTCTCCTAACCAGAAAGCACTTTGGGCGTCGTTAACGAACCAGCTGCCTGAAAGCTGCTATTACGATTTCTGCCTGGAAATCCCGGCAGAAATCAGCGAAGCACAATTGAAACCGGCTTTGAGGTCTGTACTGGAAAAACACCGGATACTGGCTTCCGGACTGTGGAAAGACAGCAGTAATTTTTTCCCGACCCAGTTCGTTCGGGAAAACGCCGGGGTGGATTTTTTCCAACTGGAACAGGAAGCAAGCCTGGAAGCGTTCGGTAAATTGGCCTGCCAGCAATTCGCTTATGCCTATGATCCGACGCATGACCATTCACTGCGCTGCTGCTATGGCAAACTGGATACGGGGCAAACGTGCCTCTACGTCCGAATTTTTGCACTTTGGACAGACCATTACGGCTGCTACTATTTCGTGAAGGAATTAAATGCCTTTTTAAATGGTGCAGCTCCGGCCAGCGACGATGACGATTCGGAAATGATCGAATACATCAATTACGCCAGCTGGCAAAACCAAACGGTTGCCGATCAGGAAGGAAGCGTATTCTGGAAAAATTATTCATACAACGTAAATCATTACGTTCTTCCATTCGGAAAGAAACAATCCGCATCGACTTACCATGTCGCTAAAAAACAGGTGCTTTCATTGGATCAGAAGCTGCTGCAACAGCAAATGGGCGAAAGCGGGCTGTCCACCGAACAGTTTTTACTGGCAGCATTTGCCCGTTACGTCAAAGGTTTTGACAGCAATGCTATAACGATCGGGTACGTACCCTTCAAACCCGCCTACGAAGAACTCGAATTAACATTGGGAGCCGTGGCGAAAACGGTTCCGCTGAACATAGAAGCAGAGATCCCTGTGCATGAGCTGAATCGGGAACTAGCAGCCCGACTGGAAGAATTGCTGGAATGGAGCGACTACTTCGAAGGTGCTTCCGGAAAGCTCAATTACTGTTTTGAATATGTTCCGGTATCCGCTCAAAACACAGGCGGTCCTTGCAAATTATTGTATTCCGAGCCGGTTGGCGGCATGTTCGACCTGAAACTGGTGTGCACGGATAACAACGGCTCCGTCGGGATAACGTTGCTGTACGATACCACGGTGTTCACGGACCATGAGGCGGCATTGATAACAGCCCAGCTTCGTGGGCTCCTGGAGGGCAATCAGCAGCCTTCGGAAATGGACCTGAAGATCATAGCTGAGGCCAACGCTACGGCAAAACCTGTTCCGAACGACTGGTCGGTATTGCAACAAATTGAATCATTTGTCCAACATAAACCGGAGGCAACGGCACTTGTTTTCGAGGGCAGCTCCATCACTTATGCTGAGCTGGGGCAGCTTTCTGACAAGATTGCCCGCCTGTTGCAACAACACTACGGCATCCAGGCCGGAGATGCTATTGCATTGGCCGTTGAACGTTCGGATTGGATGGTCATTGCCCTGTTGGGAATTCTGAAATCAGGGGCGTTTTATGTCCCGGTTGATACAGATCTCCCGCACGACCGCATCCAATTTATGCTCAAGGATGCTTCGTGTAAGATCGTGCTGCACGGAGATTCATTCCAGTGTAAGGATCTCGAAGCACAGACAGTACATCTGAACGAGCTCCAACACATCCCGGAGGCAACAACAGAAATACAACTATTGCCCCATGTGAATACCATTGCTTACTGCATTTATACTTCGGGCACAACCGGTCTCCCTAAAGGCTGCCTCCTGACGCACGCCAACCTGAATCATTACATTCATTGGGCCAACCAGCATTATTACGAACAATCACAGGCTCCTGCCAATTGGGCATTGATCACATCGATCGCCTTTGACCTGACCATTACCAGCATTTTTTCCTGTCTCACAATGGGCGGTCAGCTCTGGATCGGTTCTGGAAAAAAAGATGTGGGTGAATTGCTGGAGTCCTGTCTCAGCGAATCGGCTACCAATACCCTCAAATTAACGCCTTCGCATTTGGTAGTACTGAATGAGCTGAACCTGGACGCGACCAACATCCGGTGCATGATTCTCGGGGGCGAGCAGGTACAGCAAAAGCAGGTGAAACAGTTCCTGGAAAAACACCCGAATGCCCAAATCTTCAACGAATACGGTCCAACAGAAGCAACCGTAGGATGCGTGGTGGAAGAGCTGCTTGTGGATACCGAAGACGTGCTCATCGGCAAACCTATTGAAAATATGATTGCCCGGATTGTTCGTCCCGACGGCTCACTTTGCCTTGTCGGAGAAGCAGGAGAACTGTGGCTGAGTGGCGCCGGCATTGCCAAAGGCTATCTCGGAAGGGAAGAGCTGAACACGACGAAGTTCGTTTCGGATCAGGAAGGCAGATGGTACAAAACCGGGGACCTTGCCCGGTGGACCGCTGAAGGAAAAATGGATTACCTGGGTCGAATAGACGAACAGTTAAAAATCAGAGGCTACCGCATCGAGCCGGGAGAAATAGAACACCAATTAACCGCTGTTCCATCGGTCAATGCTGCGGTAGTGCTGGCCCGTCCCAATAACTTCGGAGAACCGGTCCTGGTTGCTTATTACACGGCTGAGACGAAGCTCCAGCCTACAGAGCTCCAAACTACGCTGGCGAAGGGCTTACCGGGCTACATGATTCCGGCTCATTTTATCTACCTGAAGGCATTTCCCCTTACAACCAACGGGAAGGTGGATAAAAGAGCTTTACCGGACCCTGAAACGGCAGTTGAAATCAAAAAAGAACCGTATGTTGCTCCCGGATCACCGAAAGAACAAGCTGTAACGAGTGCTTACGAAACGGTGCTCCGCACCGAACAGGTCGGCGTGCTGGATAATTTCTTCCATCTCGGGGGAGATTCCATTAAGGCCATTCAGATTGTTTCCGAACTCCGGAAAAGTGGTTATACGACCTCCATCGAAAAGGTATTGTTGTCCCCCACCCCTTCACAGCTTGCGTTACAGCTGAGCAGTACCACAAATATCGAAAATACCGGGCCGGTTACCGGAAACGTGTTGCTGGGCCCTATCCAGAAAAAGCTGCTCCGGGAAGAACAGGTTCGTTCACTGAATTACAATCAGGCCGTATTCCTCCAGACAACAGGCGCCATTGATCCCCAACTACTGGAAAAATGCCTTGATCAGCTGCTCCGACACCACGATGCATTGCGCATGCAATTTGAATGGAAGGAGCATGGATGGGAGCAGACCTGCCTGGCTGATATCAAGACTTCATCCGTCCTGGTTCACTTTTCCCCGGAAAACGGTGCGTCTTTCGAGGAAGCGTGCGAAGCTTTACAGCAAAGCATCCTGCCGCAATCGTCCCCTTTATTCCGGGTGTTGCTGGATACAACCGGCAACCGCGTATTGCTGGTGGCGCACCACCTCATCGTGGATGGCGTTTCATGGCGCATTATCCTGGAAGACTTAAACGCATTGTATGCTGGATTACAGCACGGACACGAAGTCGAATTGCCACCCAAATCGGCTTCTTTCCAGGAATGGCAACAGGTCCTCGAAAAACATTCGGGAAGCGATGCCGTACTGGCAGAGAACAGTTACTGGAGCAAGGTCGCAGAAGAGGCATTTGCATTTCCTGTGATGGATCCCACGGCTACCAATCGTATTTGCGACAGCTTTTCCGATGGTTTCGAATTGGATGAGCAGCTGACCGAACGCTTTCTGTCCAAGTGTTATACCGCTTATCGAACAGAAGCTGAAATGCTGTTGATCACAGCAATGATCCGCTCATTTGGGCAGAGCTTTTCGCTGGAAGGGCTGACAGTCATGCTTGAAGGACACGGAAGACAAACGCTCTCTGATACGATTGATGTTAGTCGCACGGTGGGTTGGTTCACTAGTCTTTACCCGGTCAATTTCAGCCTTGGGGAAGAGCCGCTCGCTGCCACCCTTATACGTGTAAAAGAAACGCTGAAAAGGATTCCGGAAAAGGGATTCGCTTATGGTTTGCTGGAAGCAGGAAACGAAAGTCTTTCTGTGAAGGCGCCATTGACGTTTAACTACCTGGGCGAAATCGCCGCTTCTGAAGCAGAAAATGCTTCGTTTTTCCAGCTTTCCGGTGAGCCGCACGGAAACAGTGTTTCACCCTTTTGGGAACGCTCAGGTTTGCTGGATGTAACCGCCGTTGTTGTCCATAAGAAATTAACGGTCCGCGTTACCGCCGCAGGTCTGCAAATCGATCCTGCTGCCGTTCGTGCAACCACTGCTTCATTCAGTCAGCAATTAAACGAGCTGATTGAGCTGCTGCACCTGGAAACGGCCGAGCACATTACACCGTCCGATCTCACGTGTAACGAGCTGGAACCGGCCGCTGTACTGGAACTGAATGCGGAAAATGACCTGGAAGACGTTTACACGCTGAGTCCGCTTCAGGAAGGGATGTATTACCATTGGAAACTGACACCGGGATCCGGCGTTTATGTAAACCAGATCGCTTACACCCGAAGAGCGCAACTGACTTCTGCACAGGTTGAAAAGGCATTGCTCAGGCTGATGGAGCGGCACCCTGTGTTGCGAACCGGATTCACCACCGATTATTTAGGCAAAGTATTGCAGGTCGTCCGGAAAAAGGTGCAGCCCGACTTTCAGTTCATCGATAACCGGGAATCCATGAGTTCCCGCGGGCAATTGCTGAACGAAGACTGTTCGGGAGCATTTGAGCTGGATGCGAAAACCCTGCTGCGCCTGAACCTGGTACAAATGGCTGAAGAGGAATATCTCTTTGTCTGGTGTTTCCACCACATCATTCTGGATGGCTGGTGCACCGGGATTCTCATCAGTGATTTTGAACAGTATCTGGCTGCGGAATTGCATGGGGCGAAAGTACAGCTGCCCGCAGTCAGACCGTTTTCAGACTACATTAAGTGGCTGAACAAACGCAATCATTCGACCGCAACCGATTATTGGAATAACTTCCTGGAAGGATACGATAACGCAGTTTCGGTACCGTATCAACAAGTGAAAAACCTGCAGGAATCAATGCAGTCTGTTGTTGAATCCTGTACGATCGAAGGTCAGAGCTATGAGCAGTTCACCCATTTATGCCACCGGCTGAGCATTACACAAAACAGCTTTTTACAGACCGTGTGGGGGTATTTGCTGGCACTGTATAACGGTTCCGATGATGTGGTCTTCGGCAGTGTGGTTTCAGGACGCTCCAACGATCTGGAAGGCATCGATAAAATGGTCGGAATGTTTATCAATACCATCCCGGTACGCTGTGTTTTCGAAGAAGGAAAAACAATAGAACAGCTCCTGCTCGGAATCCACCATAAAGCCATCGAATCGACGCCGTATCACTACCAGAACCTAGCAGATGTGCAGTCGTTAAGTGAGCAGGGCATGCACCTGATCAATCACATCATGGTGTTTGAGAACTTCGCTGTTTCCGAACAGACACTTTCTGCCGAAAGCACTGCCATCAGCGACCTGCAATTTACCGACCGGACCAATTATCCGTTCAACCTGGTGATCATACCGGCTGAAAACACCCTGAAAATAGAGTTCCGATACGACGCCGGTCGTTTCGATTCAGCCGGGATCCGTCACCTGGCATCCGAGTTCCTGTACCTGATAGATGCGTTCTCCCGCAATCCGGAGAAAATGCCTTCCGAGCTGCCTTACTGGCCGGATAACGTTTCGGGATCGCTGCCGCAACTAGTGGATGTTGCTTGGCCGGAAGACAAAACAATCATCGATTGTATCCAGGACCAGCTGCCCGCTAACCGCAACGCAATCGCCATTTCGTCCGAGGGGAAAAACCTGACTTACGGGGAAGTGGATATCCTTTCGAATGCTCTGGCCTGGTATTTAATCAAAGAGAAAAGCGTGGTTGTTGAAGACCTCGTCAGTATTTGCCTGGACAGAAATGAATGGGTGGTCATCAGTATGCTGGCCATCTTGAAAGCCGGCGCAGCTTACGTGCCGGTTGATCCGCTTTACCCGGCCGATCGCATTGCGTTCATCCAAAAAGACAGCGGTTGCAAAGCAATGATCGATGGAGCATTCATCGCTGACTTTTTAACCGTTCAATCCGGTTTTCCACAGGAGTGTCCGGATGTAGCAATCTCCCCTTCTGCCGCAGCGTATGTTATTTACACCTCCGGCACAACCGGGTTGCCGAAAGGCGTTGTGGTAGAACACCGGAATGTGGTGCGCCTGTTTTTCTCCGATCATTCGCTGTTCGATTTCAGGCAGCAGGATGTGTGGACCATGTTCCATTCCTACTGCTTCGATTTCTCCGTTTGGGAAATGTACGGAGCGCTGTTTTATGGCGGCAGACTGGTTATGGTTCCCGCAAGTGTTTCGAAAGACATCGCGCTGTTTGCCGAATTGGTTGTGCGGGAAAAAGTAACCGTACTGAACCAGACACCTTCCGTTTTTGAATTGCTGATGAGCTACCTGACGGAGAATGGCAGCTCCACGGAATTGCGCTACGTGATCTTTGGAGGCGAACAGCTGAATCCGGGGATCCTGGCCAATTGGAAACAAAGCTATCCCGAATGCCGCCTCATCAATATGTATGGCATTACGGAAACAACGGTTCACGTGACATTTAAGGAGCTGACCGGCAATGATATACAGAGCAATGTATCCAACATTGGTACGCCGATCCCTACCTTGGGCTGTTTTGTCCGGGATAAGTACGGGCGGGAAGTTCCTCCGGGAATTCCGGGTGAGCTGTATGTAGCCGGCGCCGGTGTTGCACGTGGGTACCTCCATCGCGATGAGCTTACAAGGGAACGTTTTACTTCTTTGAACGGCGCGCGCGTTTACCGTTCCGGAGATCTTGTCCGGAAAAATCATTCCGGTGAGCTGGAATACATCGGGCGGAACGACGACCAGGTAAAAATCCGGGGCTATCGAATCGAAACCGCAGAAATTGAAAAAATGCTGCTTGGTCATTCCAAGGTGCGCGAAGTGCGCGTGCTGGTAAAAGGCGAACCAAAAAACAGGCAGCTTTGCGCCTATTTCAGCTCTGATGCCGGAACTGACGAACAACTGCCCGCGAGCCTGCGCTCTTTCCTGGTGGCTAAATTGCCCGACTACATGATTCCGGCTCATTTTATCCAAATAGATCGGATTCCGGTAACCGTTAACGGCAAGCTCGACAGAAGCAAGCTGCCATCGCCGGAAACCCGGAAAGCACCCGAACCACTACAAACGGCCCTCGAACAGCAATTGGGCAGCTGCTGGGCCGGACTATTGGGACTGGAAGTCAATCAAATAGGAAGAGACAGCAATTTCTTCGATTTGGGTGCCAACTCACTTACCGTTATGCGCCTGACGCTGGAACTTAAATCGGATTTCGACTGCGAAATAGCTATTTCAGAAATTTTCGGGCGGCAAACAGTAAAAGAATTAGCCGAATACATTGAGAATCACCGCTGGCTTTCAGGTCAGGGAGAAGGAAATGTGAATCTAACGGAACTGGAAATATGAAGTTTGATCAACTCATGACATTACTCAGGGAGAAACAAATCAGGGTTTCTCTCCACAACGACAACCTTAAAATAGCTGCCGAGCAAGCAGCACTTACCCCGGACGTTATTGAAGCCCTGAAGGCACATAAGCCGGAACTGATCAAACAGCTGCGACAACTGGAACAATCCCAGTCGGGAAGTGGTATTCCTGCTGCTGAAGAAAAGCCGTTCTATCAGACCACGCCTACCCAGCGAAGATTATTTTTCCTGTGGTTGCTGGATCCTGAAAGCACCGGCTACAACATGACGTTTCGCATGAAGCTGCCGGAAAACATGGCATCCGATCAGATTGAACAGTACCTGCAACAACTGATAGCCCGTCATGAAATTTTGCGGACAACGTTTCATCTGGAAGACGAACAACCGGTTCAGAAAATTCATCCGCACATGGCTTTTTCCGTTGAGCAGTATGAAGCCGGTCAACAGCCGGAAGCATTCATCCGGCCTTTTGACTTGAACAAGGACGTCCTGATACGTGCCGCCGTTGTTGTAGCCGGAACAACACCTGGGGAGCTGATTATCGACATGCATCATATCATCAGCGACGGTATTTCAGGGAAACTATTATTACAGGAATTCCAGCAGCTCTGTCAGAATGAGTCACTGCCTCCGGTTACTTGCCGCTACAGAGATTATGCAGAATGGCTCTATTCGGAGGAACAGCAGCAACGCATCCGGCAGCAGGAATTGTACTGGCTGAACCAGTTTTCCGAATTGCCACTCGTACCGGATTTTCCACTGGACAAGGACAGGCCCGTTATGCGTGACCTGAACGGAAACAGTGTTTTATTTTTACTCTCCGGCGACGACTATGCGCAGCTGAAACAAGTAGCCAGCGAATCGGAGACCACCCTTTTCATGTGTCTATTATCGGTGGTTTCCATCTGGATTTCGAAGCTCACGGGAAATGAAGATTTTGTGATCGGTACACCGGTAAGCGGCCGCACACACAAAGACACTTCAGACATTGTTGGTTTGTTCATCAATACCCTTGCTGTCCGCACACAACCCGCAGGCACCAAACAGTTTCACGATTTTTTGCTGGAGACCAGGCAGAAAACCGTGGAAATGCTGGAAAACCAGGAATACCCGTTTGAAAGCCTGATTGAACAACTAGGTGTAGCACACGATTCCTCGAGAAACCCATTGTTTGACGTGTTGTATTCCTTGCAGCAATTCCCCGGAAACGCACCGGATGGTATTCTTACGGGAACACACATCCCCGGACAGGCGAAGGCAGATCTTACCGTTGAAATAAGCGCTTTCGATGATCAGCTGCTGTTCAACATCAGCTATGCTACTTCCCTCTACCAGCCGGAATCCATAAACCGGTTTATCGGCTACCTGGAAACACTTCTGCGGACCGTAACAAACGGAACAACAACTGAAATCAGCTCGCTGACAGTTTTATCGCCCGAAGAGATCACTAAACAGCTCAGTGGTTTTAACCAATCCGAAACCGACTTCCCCCATGATCAATCGATAGGGGAATTGTTCCTGGAATGGGTCGGTAAAACACCTGATGCACTTGCCCTGGTCGCCAATGGAAAAAGCTATTCTTACCGTGAGGCGAATGCTGAAGTGAACCGCCTGGCAAATTTTCTGTCCCGGCGCAAAGGAGTCCATTCCGGTGACCGGGTGGCCATACAGCTTGAACGAAACGAATGGTATCCGCTGGTACTATTGGCTATCCTGAAATTGGGAAGCAGCTATGTGCCTTTGGACATCGCATTTCCCCTGGAACGGACGGATAACATCCTGAAACAGGCTGCCTGCACCTGCTGTTTCGATGCAGAAATGCTGGCCGAATATTTCGCAGCAAGAACGTCTGTAAGCGCCGAAGAACCGCTTCAAACGGCAACTCCGGAAAGCACAGCTTACATCATGTTTACGTCGGGATCGACAGGAACGCCTAAAGGAGTTGTTGTGGCCCATCGTGCAGTAGTACGATTGGTCAAAAACACCAATTATGTACAGCTTTCGCCCGGAGAAGCCGTGCTTGGATTATCCAATTTTGCCTTTGACGGTTCCGTATTCGATCTGTTTATGCCCTTACTGAATGGTGGAACAACCGTTGTGGCACCAAAGGATATCTTTCTGGATATGCGGGCATTCGGGCAACTGATCGACGAACACGCTGTTAAAGCATTCTTCGTAACAACCGCTCTGTTCAATAATCTGGTGGAGGAAGAGCCAACTGCGCTTGCTGACGTCAATTACGTACTGTTCGGAGGTGAACAGGTTTCTGTTAAGCATGTTTCACGTTTCCTGGAACTTTACCCGGAAGTCAACCTGCAACACGTGTACGGACCTACAGAAAACACCACGTTTTCGACCTACTACCCCATCCGGGAACGCTTTAACGGACAAAAAACCGTTCCGATCGGAATGCCCATCGCCAATAGCAGCTGCTACATCCTGGATAAATATGGCCAATTAATGCCGCAAGGAGCCATCGGGGAAATTTACGTGGGAGGTGCCGGTTTGGCCAAAGGCTACCTGGATAATGCATCCCTGACAGCCGAAAAATTCATTGATCACCCGTTCCTGTCATCCGGGAAATTGTACAGGACTGGCGATACCGGAAAATGGACTCCGGAAGGGGCAATCGTATTTGCAGGACGCGTAGATCATCAGGTCAAAATTCGCGGACACCGCATTGAACCTGGAGAAATAGAGCAGGTCTTACTGGCTCACAAGGAAGTGGACGAAGCCATCGTGGTAACGCATGATCATCCTTCCGGCGAAAAAGTACTGGTCGCCTATTACACGCATGTAGCTCCGGTTTCTGACAGCGCCCTGAAACAGTATCTGCGCGACTACCTGCCGGAATACATGGTACCGGGCTATATCATCTGCCTGGATAACATGCCGCTCAATACGAATGGCAAAATAGACCGGTCTGCGTTAGTGTTTCCCGAATACGACGGAGAAAAAACATCGGAACAACCAGCCAACGAGATTGAACAACAATTACTCAGGTGGTGGCAAGACCTGTTGTCCAGACAGGACATCGGAACACGTGACAGTTTCTTTGAATTAGGAGGTCACTCACTCAAATTAATGAAGCTGCTTTCCCGGATAGAAGAAACCTTCAAAGTCAAAATACCTGTCGCAGACTTGTACCGATCGCCGGATATACAGCACATGGCGCAGCTGATCCGGGAATGTTCCTTTCAGAAGCATATTCCGGTAAAACAGGCCGATCAGAAAGAATACTACCCGTTAACGCCGGCACAACAGCGCTTATTCCTGTTGCAGAAGCTGGACCCGGAATCCCTGGCTTACCATATTCCGCTAAGCGTACCGCTCTCCGGCTTAACAGATGAAAAAACGCTGGAAAAGGTTCTGAAGGAGCTCATTAACCGACACGAAACGCTCCGGACCTCCTTCCATTTAATTGACGATCAACCGGTTCAGAAAATCCATCCTGCTGTTGATTTCCGCTTAGAGACCATCGAAGGGAATCCTGCTGAAATCAGCAAACAGTTCATTCGTCCTTTTGACCTTGCAGCTGCACCACTATGCCGCGGGGCCATTATCAAAGACCGGGATACCGGAAAAGCGTCGCTGTTGCTGGATATGCACCATATCATAAGCGACGGCTATTCGCAGGAAATTCTCACCCACGAATTCCGGATGCTGGCTGAAGGGAACGAGCTTCCCCCTGTTGCCGTACAGTACCGGGATTATGCGGAATGGCTGAATATACCCGAAGTAGCGGAGAAGATCAACCAACAGGAAGCCTACTGGCTGAATGTATTCGGGGATGAAATTCCGGTATTGGAGCTTCCTGCCGACTTTGCACGTCCCGCTATTATTGATACGAATGGAAAAAGTGTTTCGATCCCATTAGACGAACACATATTCGGGGCGTTTTCCAACTGGTGTGTGGCAAACAGCTTAACCCATTACATGGGGTTTGCCTCCGTTGTAACCGTGTTGCTTTCACGACTGAGCGGATCGGAAGATATTGTGATCGGAAGCCCTGTTGCAGGAAGAGGACACAAAGACCTGGAACAACTGGTCGGCGTGCTGATCAACACCGTTGTTCTGCGCAATCAGCCGCTGGCAACCAAAAAAGTAAAAGACTACATCCGCGAAGTAAAAAACACCGTGCTGGATGCATTTAACCACCAGGAATACCCGTTTGAACAATTGGTGGAAAAAACCCTGACCTACCGGGATCAAAGCCGCAACCCGCTGTTTGATGTAATGCTCGTGGTGCAGAACCAGTCAAGTATGGTGATTGACCCGGCGAGCCATGGAATTCACCAGGAAAATCAACAGGCAAAAGTGGATCTTACCATTGAAGTGATCGAAGAAGGTCAGACGGCTTCACTGGGCATCACGTATGCCTCCAGCCTCTTCAAGCCGGAAACCATCGACCGTTTCCTGGCCTATTTGAAAACGCTCCTGGACATTTTCCCCACCTCTATGGAAAGCTCCATAAGTGAATTGCAGCTACTGGGGGAAGAAGAGAAAGTATTCCTGTTAGAAGAGCTCAATACAACCGGCAACGCCTTTCCTGATGACCAAACACTGGCACAGCTCTTTGAAGGAATCGTGAGCGCCATGCCGAATGAAACGGCCATTGTATTTGAGAACAGCACTTTTACCTTCTCCGAAGCAGACCGGGTTTCCAGCCAGCTTGCACGCTACCTGACCCAATATCACCAGGTCGGACGGGGACATATTGTGGCCATCAAGCTGGAACGAAGTGAATGGCTGCCGCTTTCCATGCTGGCCATTCTGAAATGCGGTGCGGCCTATTTGCCGATTGCTCCCGATTATCCGGAAGACCGCATTCGTTATATGGAAGAAAACAGCCGCTGCCAGGTAACCATTGATAACGACCTGCTGGAATCCTTCCTGAATAGCAAAGACACCTTATCTGCGGAGCCTGTTTTATCTCCGGCTCAGCCCGATGATTTGGCTTACGTGTTATATACCTCGGGATCTACCGGGAACCCGAAAGGATGTATGCTGAATCACCGCGGAGTGGTGAACCGGATTGACTGGATGTGGCATGCCTTCGGGTTCAAACAGGGAGAAACCGTTCTTCAGAAAACGACCTTTACGTTTGATGTTTCCGTCTGGGAATTTTTCCTTCCGCTTTGCTGGGGCAACAAAATGGTGATCTGTACAGCTGAAGATATCCAGTCGCCAGTGCGCCTCAGTCAGCTGATCCGCCAACACCGGATCAACACCCTGCATTTTGTTCCGAGCATGTTTACCGCTTTCGTTCAGGAGCTGGGCCATTCAGGCGCCGGAAACCTGGAAAGCTTATGCCGGGTTATTACAAGTGGTGAAGCATTGTCCGCTATTGATGTCAATAAGTGGTATGAGCTTTCATCCGTTCCTATCCACAACTTATACGGACCTACGGAAGCCTCCATCGATGTCAGCTATTACACGGCAGAAAAAGGCGACCTGGAAATTCCCATAGGAAAACCTATCTGGAACACGCAATTGTATGTGTTGGGCAAACAGCTGGAGCTGCTTCCTTTCGGTGTAGCCGGTGAAATCTGCATCGGGGGAATAGGACTTGCACGGGGATACCTCAACAATGAGGAGCTGACCGCAGAAAAATTCGTTGAAAATCCACATATCCCAGGAACACGGATCTACCGCACAGGTGATATCGGCAAATGGCGCAGCGACCGACAGCTGATGTACCTGAATCGTTCGGATAACCAGGTGAAAATTAGAGGTTACCGGATCGAGCTGGGAGAAATCGAGACCGCTTTGCGTTCGCTTCAAACGATCAGCGAAGCCGTTGTAACCGTTCGAAAAAATGAACAGGGAGAAAGCATCCTCACAGCCTACGTCACAGCAAACGAAGACTTGAACGTTCGCGATTTACGTAATGATTTGCTCAAATCGTTACCGGATTATATGATTCCTGCCGTTTTCCTCCGGATTGAACGCTTGCCATTGACTCCAAATGGCAAACTGGACAGAAAAGCGGTGCCTGCTATGATAGCAGAAACCGTTCAGACAGGAGTGGAATACGCAGAGCCACGCAATGACTTTGAAAAAACCATTGCTGGTATCTGGTGCTCGGCACTCGCCCGCGATCAGATCAGTATCCACGACCGGTTCTTTGAGCTGGGTGGAGATTCCATCAAAATCCTGCGACTAGCGGGTATCATCAGGAATGAGACCGGCTATGACATTCCGTTGAGAGAGCTGTATGCGCATGATTCGATTGCGGCACTTTCCGAATATGTTTCAGCGAATAGTGCAGCACTTTCAGACAGCACCAAAAACCTGCACGCACGCATTGCTGAAACGGCCGCATCATTTGATACCCTCAAAGAACGGCTGCTTTCCTCCGGTAAACTGACAAATGCCGGGAACATTGAGGATATCTACCCGATGAGCGCCATCGAAAAAGGAATGGTCTTTGAATCGGTGGCCGACCCGACTGCGGGCGTATACCACGATCAGGCATTTTACAGAAGATCCTTCCCGAAATTCGACTTCGATCTCTTCCTGCTGGCACTAAAAAAAATGGTAAACAAACACCCTATTCTGAGAACAGGCTACAACCTGGTTGATTTCGAAGAAGAAGTACACTTGATTTACCGGGAAATTGAATTGCCGGTCGACTACTTCGATCTGTCTGATTTGTCCGGACAAGCACAGCTGGATCATATTAAGCAATTCCTGGCCGATGAACGCAGCAATCCGTTTGATACGGCAAAGGCCCCACTATGGCGGATGACGCTCTTTCAGATGGACAGTCAAACCATTGGTTTCGCCTGGCAGTTTCACCATGCCATATTGGACGGATGGAGCAACGCAACACTGATCACAGAGCTGAACAATTGCTATGTCTCGCTGATCCAACAACCCGATTATCAATTACCTGCGCTGACTGCGGATTATAAAGACTTTATCATCCGGTCTGTCATCAATCGCTCCGATGAAAATCTGCTACAGTTCTGGAAACAAGAGCTTGCGGCTTATTCGAAACCGGAATTGTTTACCGAAACTGTTATTCACGAAGACTTTCTGTTCCAGCTTCCGGCGGCCCAATTGGAAAAACTGGAACAATCTGCTTCCTCTCTGGGCGTATCGGTGAAAACAGTTGCTTTCTCGGCCTACCTGAAAATGCTGGGTCTGCTGGTAACCGATGATGAATTGGTGGTTGGAATGGTCACCAATACACGTCCGGCAGTAGAAGACGGCGCCAACATTCTCGGCTGTTTCCTGAATACGATTCCGGTGCGGATAGCATTGAACGATCATCGTACTACCGGAGATTTTGTCCAAACGGTCCATCAAAAATTAAATGACATTCGTGATAAGGAACACCTGGAGTTTTTCGACATCGTGAAGCTAATGGGAGAACAGTCGGGACATGGGGCACCATTTTTCGACACCTTATTTAATTATGTGGATTTCCACGTTTTTGATGAGCTGGATACATCCGGAAATACCACTTCTACTGAACAGGGGGATTCATTGGATTGGGAAATGACCAATACCTACCTGGATTTCTCCATCAACAAAACCGGTGGTGCGTTCCGCATCAGCATGACGCTCAACCGACAGTTACGGGCCGGTTTATCCACTCAGCGACTGGGTGAATTATTCCTGCGGATCTTAACCTTCATGACCGCCGATCCTGAGCATACATTTTCAGAAATGGATTTGCTTACGGAAGAAGAACACCAGCTACTCAATGATTTCAATGCGACGGATCGCGCTGATGCCAATGGTTCTGTACTGGAGCTTTTCAAGCGTCAGCTGCAACAAACACCGGATGCCATTATACTTCAGGCAAACGACAGGCAGGTTTCCTATGAAGAGCTGGATCGCTTGTCCACCAAAATTGCCCGCTTCCTCGTAACCAATTACCAGCTGGGATCAGGCCGATATGCGGGGATCCAGTTGCCGCGTTCTGAAAAAACGGTGGCAGTTATGCTCGCTGTCCTTAAAACCGGTGGTGCCTATATTCCGATCGATGTAAATTATCCGGAGGATAGGATCAGCTACATGATTGAAAACAGCCAGTGCCAGGTAGTGATCGATGACACGCTGCTTACCGGCATCCTGAACAGTCAGGATAACGAGGAGGAATTGGTTGCAGACATCCGGCCAGCCGATACGGCTTATGTCATCTACACATCCGGTTCCACAGGGAAACCAAAAGGTGTGGAAGTTTCACATGCAGCCTTGCTGGATTATTGTCAAACAGTTAAAAACACCTTTCAGCTCACAGAAGCCGATACGGTACTGCACCAGGCGTCCATTTCATTCGATGTTTCAGTGGAGGAAATTTATCCCGCACTGATTGCCGGATGCAGATTGCTCATTGCACCCGACGGGACCAATGACATCGAGGTGCTCATGCAGCTGATTGAACGGGAAAAGGTCACATTTGTAAGCACAACACCGCTTGTAATAAGCGAGCTCAATCGTTACCCTGAACAATTCAGTCACCTGCGTGTCCTGATCAGCGGCGGAGATGAGCTGCGGACGATGTACTGTGATCAGCTGGTTGATCGGCTCCAGTTGTACAACACCTACGGACCAACGGAAGCAACGGTTTGCGCAACCTATCATCGCGTAATAGCTAGTGAGGAAGCCCCGTTGATTGGTTCACCTATTCCCAATCACCGCATCTATATACTTGGACGGGACGGTGAATTGCTTCCGCCTGGAGTCATTGGACAGCTGTGCATCGGTGGGGCCGGTGTAGCGAAAGGTTATCTGAATAATGCTGCATTAACCAGCGAAAAATTCATCGCAAGCCCTTTCGTTGACGGAGAACGTATCTACCTGACCGGCGATTTGGGCCGCTGGTTGCCCGATGGCCGAATTGCCTTTGCCGGCCGAATGGATGAACAGCTGAAAATCAGAGGATACCGGATCGAACCCGGTGAGATCGAGGCGGCATTTTTGTCCCTGGGAGTCGATGCGATTGTACTTCCTTTTACGCCAAAAGATGGACAGAAACAGCTCGTTGCCTATCTGAGGGGCATTCCTGAAAACGCGGTGCCTGAGCTAAAACAGCAGCTCAGAGGTCGCCTGCCGGAATTCATGATCCCTTCCTATTTTATTCCTGTGGAAGCTTTTAGCAGCACGCCGAACGGAAAGATCGATAAAAGAGCCTTACCGGCCCCCGACCAAGTGTTTCAGGTGTCGGGGAATACCTACATAGCTGCTGAAGACGGCATCCAGCAACTGCTGGTAAACATCTGGTCCGAGGTGCTCGGAAGGGATGCTTCCGGTATCAGTATACTCGATAATTTCTTTGAAATCGGCGGCGATTCGATCAGGATCCTGAAAGTCTTGCACCGATTAAGAGAAGAAGGCGTGCAGGATATTTCCGTGGCCATCTTGTTCCAGTATCCATCCATTGAAAAATTGGGGATTTATCTGAACGACCTTTCCAACGGCCAACAACAAACAGAAGAATTAAACTTTGAATCCAGGGAAACCCTGATGGATTCCATGCAATTATTATTAGGAGAAGACGATGAATAGACAAAGTGAATTAGCAGGATTAGAAGTCGCTGTGATCGGTATGTCGGGCAAGTTCCCGGGAGCATCTGACCTGGAACAATTTTGGGAAAACCTTAAAACGGGAAAAGAATCTATTCGCTTCTTTACGGAAGAAGAGCTGAAAGCACCGGATGTCAACCGAACGCTGACAGAATCGCCGGCATTTGTTCCGTGCAAGGGAGGTATGCTCGAAGAGAAAGACCTGTTCGATGCAGGTTTCTTCCGCTATTCTTCCGATGAAGCGGAGCTCCTTTCACCTCAAACGCGGCTCTTTCACGAATGCGTTTGGAATGCCCTCGAAGATGCGGGATTCAATGCTCGTAATCACGATGCTCCGATCGGACTTTATGCCGGTGCATCGTCCGGTTTTAACTGGGAGATCATGTCGAAGCTGTTTGCCGACAAATTCAATGTGAGCGGCTTCATTTCGACCATTCTGAGTGGCCGGGAATTTCTGTGTTCACAGACTTCCTATAAACTGAACCTGAAAGGGCCAAGCGTCAACATACAAACCGCCTGTTCCACTTCCCTTACGGCCATTCATACGGCCTGTCGTGCGCTCTATACGGGAGAATGTCAAGTAGCCGTAGCAGGAGGCGTTTCCCTTTCACTGGACGGGAATGGCTACTTGTACGAAGAAGGAATGATTGCCTCCAAAGACGGCCACGTGAGAGCGTTCGATAAAGATGCTTCAGGAGTGGTCAACGGGGAAGGCGTTGGAGTGGTCGTACTGAAACTGCTGAAGCGCGCACTCAAGGATGGAGATAACATCCATGCCGTTATCCGCGGAAGCTACGCCAATAATGACGGCGATGATAAAGTCGGGTACACCGCACCGGGAGTGGATGGTCAGTACCGGGCCATTGCTTCGGCATTGAAAATGGCCAGCCTGCCGGTGGATAGCATAGGGTATGTGGAAACACATGGTACGGCCACCAGGCTTGGAGATGTGACCGAAATTGAGGCGCTGAAAAAGGCATTTGCAACTGCCAAGCGCAATTATTGCGCCTTGGGATCCGTAAAAACCAATATCGGGCACCTCGACGCCGCGGCGGGAATCGCCGGATTTCTGAAGACCGTTCTTGCACTCAAATACCAGGCTATTCCGCCCAGTCTGCATTTCAAAGAAGCAAACCCGGCCATCGATTTCGTGAACAGCCCGTTCTTTGTGAACGCGCAATTACGTGAATGGCAGGCAACGGAGTTTCCACGCCGGGCCGGAATCAGCTCTTTCGGTATTGGCGGAACGAACGTGCATGTTGTCGTAGAGGAATTTACTGACGACCAAAAACAGCGCCCGGGCAAAGAGGATCAATTGCTGATCCTTTCTGCAAAAACGGAAAAAGCCCTGGACGCTATGACCCAAAACCTGGCTGCATTTCTCACGAAAAATCCGGATCTGCCGCTTGCTGATGTAGCGTGGACCCTGATGAAAGGTCGCCAGCCATTCAATTACAGAAGAAAATTGCTGTGCAGCAGCGTGGAAGAAGCCGCAGCAGTGCTATCCGACCCTTCGAACAGGAAAATTGCTTCTGACAGGGTACTTGGCGATCAGAAAAGAGTCGTTTTCCTGCTCTCAGGAATGGGCTCTCAATATTTCGGGATGTGCCGGGATTTGTACCTGTGCGAACCCGTTTTCCGGGAGGCAACAGATGCGTGTTTCGGGATCATACGGCAATTGAGTGGCCTGGACCTGAAAACCATATTGTTTGATGAGCCGCTGGCCACAGCAGCTGAATATCACCGGATGGATATCGGCCAGTATATGATCTTTGTGGTTGAGTACGCCCTGGCAGTATTCCTCCGATCGCTTGGCATCCAGCCACGGGCTATGATCGGTTACAGCTTGGGGGAATATGTGGCAGCCTGTCTTGCCGGCGTTTTTCCGCTGGAAGATGCACTGGCGATCATTCACAAAAGAGCGGTAGTAATCAACGAGCTGCCAGCAGGAGCCATGTTAAGTGTGCCGATGACCGCCGAAGAAATCAAACCGCATCTGAACGATTCGGTTCACCTGGCTATCGACAACGGCCCGTCATGTGTACTGGCAGGAAGTGAAGAAACGATCACCGCACTGGAAGAAGCATTCCGGAACCAACGGGTCATGGCTTTCAGAATGGCCGCAACAAAAGCCATGCACACCCCTTTGATGAACCCGGCGAAGGAAGCCTTTGCCGCATTCGTTGCCACCATCACCTTGAATAAACCGACCATCCCTTTCATTTCAAATATAAGCGGTACCTGGATTTCAGACACTCAGGCCACCAATCCTGAATACTGGGCCGACCATATGTGCCAGACGGTAGCTTTTTCAGAAGGACTGGACAAGCTAATACAGGGCAAAGACCAGATTTTCATTGAAATAGGCCCCGGAACAGATATCTCTAATCTTGTGAATCGTCAGCTGGAACAGGCCGGTGTTACTGAGCGTTCCATCAACCTCGTGCGACCTGAAGCAAACAAGGTCAACGATTACAAATACTTCCTCAATCGACTGGGACAGCTCTGGCTCCGCGGATTGCAGGTAAACTGGATACCCTTGTTTGCCAACGAAGAACGCCGGAAGGTGGCACTGCCTACCTATCCTTTTGAGCGGATCCGTTTTGATAAGCTGCCTGCGATGTACCAATCGGGAAATCTGCCTTTCCTGACGAATGCTGTCCTGGAACAAAAAGACTGGTTTTACCTTCCTGCCTGGAAACGGGCCGCAACCCTGTCTTTCCAACCTAAGCCATCGGAAACGCTGGGGAACATCCTGTTGCTGGCTTCATCTGAAAACGCAGCTGTCGAGGCATTTTGCAATTCAGCTTTGGCAGAACAGGTGAAAGTCGTTACGCATGGCTTTGACTTCCAGCAATCGGAAAATGACCGTTTTATTCTGGATCTGAGCAATCAGCAGCACTACGAGCAATTGTTCAGAGTATTGCAAAGCGAAAACTGGCTCCCTGATCGCATCGTCTGTCTGACCGGTTTAACGCCTTCCGAAGAAGCCATTTCCCCGGAAATCCTTATTCAGAACGGCTATTACAGTTTGCTGGGAATGGCACAATCACTGGCTACAACCAACCTGGATACGGTTTTACCGATCGATGTGATTGCTAACGGTCTGGCCGAGATTAACGGCACAGAAATCCTGTTGCCCGAAAAAGCTGTCTTGCTGGGTCCGGTGAAAGTGATCCCGCAGGAGCTGGGTCAGCTGGCCTGCCGCTTGATCGATATCGAAGCAACCGGAGACTATTGGAACAACTTACCGGAAATGCTGATCGGGTTGAACCGGGAGCTTCCTGCGGAACCTGTTGTTGCGGTGAGAGGAAAATTTGCCTGGACACCTGATTTCTGCCGCAGGGACGTACAAACAATCGATGCCGGCAATCAGCCGCGTCTGAGACAAAACGGCACCTATCTCCTTACCGGAGGACTCGGCGGCATCGCATTGGAAATCGCACATTTCCTGGCTAAAAATTACGCAGCCACCATCGTTCTGCTCGCCCGGACACCATTACCCGACCGCGAACAGTGGGATCGCTTATTGCAGGAAAACAACCCGGCAGAAGATCTTACAGCAGAGCGTATCCATCGCATACGCGAAATAGAAAAAGCAGGTGGAAAAGCCTGCATCATCGAGGCCGATCTTTCAGATGAAGAACAGGTGATGGTGGCTGTTGCCAAGGCTGGGGCACTATTCGGTCCTATTCATGGCGTGCTGCATACAGCTACCACACCGGATGGAGCGTTAATTGCCGTTCGCGATAAAAAAGCCTCTGATGCCTTATTCGCCACCAAGATTTTTGGAACACGCTTCCTTGAAAAAGCACTGGTGAATGAACAGCCGGATTTCATTATGCTATTCTCCAGCCTGAGCTCCGTTCTTGGAGGTTTTGGCCAGGTAGGATACACTTCTGCCAATGCCTACCTGGATGCTTATGCACAGCAGCTGGCTCGCACAAAAGACTGCTTTGCGGTGGCTGTAAACTGGGACCGGTGGAGAGGAACCGGAATTGCCCGGATCGGCGAAAAACGCCATTTCGAGCTGGCACAGGAAGAGCTGGCAGGCGGAATGCGCATAGATGAAGCTCTCCAATGTTTTGAGCAAATACTTCGTTTGCCCGATTCCGTCAGTCAGGTGGCTATTTCCCAGATGGACCTGTGGAAAGAATACCTCAACAGCACACAGGGAAAAGCATTTGAAATCGATGAGCAAAATCTCGTGGATACCGTCGACGAAACAGAACGCATTCAACGGCCGGACCTTTCGACCGATTACGAAGCTCCTGCCAATGAAACCGAAACACAGCTTACGGCCATCTGGACGGCATTTTTCGGTATAAAGGAAATTGGCGTAAACGACAACTTCTTTGAACTTGGCGGCGATTCGCTGAAAGGAATGGTGCTACTGAAGCGCGTCCGCAAGGAGCTGAATATCGAATTCAGCATCAAAGAATTGTTCTTAAACCCGACCATTCGCGGTCTGTCAGATGAAACCATAAAACTGAAACAACTGTTGGAAAAAAAGAAACGCTCCTCTTCCATAACCATTTAACGCACAATGAAAAGCATTAGAACAAAACGTTTACTGAAGCAAACAACCTGTGCGCTTTTGATGGTTGCAGGATTTTCTGCCACGGCCTCCGGACAACAAACTATCAATGAGACTGTCTTAAAATCAGACATTCAGGTGTTCATGAAACAGGGAGCTATTCCCGGTGTTTCCGCGGCCATCATCGATCATGGAAAAGTGACCTTTCTGAACATCGGATACGCCGATAAAGCAACAAACCGCCGGACAGCCTTGTCTACGCAATATGAGATCGGCTCGTGCAGTAAAGCCTTTACAGCATTGGCCATCCTTCACTTGCAGCAAAAGGGTAAAATCCGGCTGGAAGATCCCGTATCGGATTACCTTCCGTGGTTTCGCCCCAGGTACAAAAACCACCCTTATGACATCAGCCTGCAGCAACTACTGAATCACACGAGCGGTATTGCTTTCAGCAGCATTTCAGATCTCGAAGCCGGAAACAGCGCCGATGCGCTGGAACAAACGGTAAGAAAATTGCTGAAATCCGGATTAACGCGTCCTCCGGGCCAGGCTTTCGAGTATGCCACGCTGAATTACGATGTGTTGGGACTGGTCATTTCCAGGGTTTCCGGGATGACATATGAAGACTTCATGCGGCAGGAGGTATTTGCCCCGATGCACCTGTCTGCAACCACGGTTGGACCACAGGATGCCGGTCAGATGGCGCGTGGATACAAAACCGGATTTTTCTCGGCACAGGCCTTCGAAGCGCCTTATTTCAGAGGAAATGCACCGGCTGGTTACATTGTGTCCGATATCCGGGATATGTCCCGATGGTTGGGGATCCAAATGGGCACAACCCTTTCGCCTTTTGATTCGCTCGCAGTACAGTCTCAGCAACCGGATATGCACCTTGAACCCGGAAATGGCTTTTTGTATGCCGCCGGGTGGAAAGTAAATCCCTTCGGCGACAAACGGATTTTTCACGAAGGCAACAACCCCAATTTCTCTGCGCACATGCTTTTCAGCAGAGACAAACAAGTGGGAGTTGTGGTTCTGGCGAATTCCAACAGCACGAATACGGCCGTCATAGCAGAATACCTGTATCGAAAATACACCCACGCTGAAACGGCATCATTGGAGGGAGAAGGGAATAGTCCCGATTCCTTTGCCAGCGTTCTGCTGATCGTTTTGCTAGTCTATTCGCTGCTGATAATCGGATTAATGGTTCGCAAATTCCTCCGGAAATCGGCAGGCAGGTCGTTCAAGCCGGGCGGAATCCTCCGCTTCTTCCTGGCGTTGCTGGCCGGAGTCCCTTACATTGCCGGCGTATGGCTCTTACCGGATGCATTACTCGGTTTCTCCTGGGAATCCATCTTTCTTTGGGGACCGTCCAGCCTGTATTACGTAGTTTGGGGTGTGGTTGCAGCAACGGCTGTTACCTATCTGTATTACCTGACGACACTCATTTTCCCCTCAAACAATACGTACCGCAACACCATTCCCGTCATTGTACTGCTCAGTATTATTTCGGGGCTTGCCAATACGATCGTACTGTTCATCATCACATCTGCTTTTTACAGCACCGTTTCGTTATACTACCTGCTATTCTATTTTGCCTTGTCCTACGGATTGTATGTGATCGGCATGAAGATTTCGCAGTCCAAGCTGATCCGGTTAACCAACGAGCTGACTTTCGACATCCGGCATTTCCTGATCGGAAAAATAATGCGGACATCCTTCCAGCGATTTGAGCAGATTACGGATGGTAAACTGCTGTCTACACTGAACAACGACACCAGTGTCATTGCCAATTCGGCTAACGTGCTGATTTCCTTTATTTCGAATTTTGTGACCATCGTTTCCGCGATTATCTACATGACGACCATTTCACCGCTGTCGACACTGGTTATCGTGATTGTGGTGTTCCTGCTGGTGTGGTACTATTTCTGGGTATCTGCAAGGGCGCGGGTCTTTGTGGAAAATTCCAGAACGGTCATCAACAACTATATGAGCCTGCTCAACAACCTTGTTTACGGATTCAAGGAATTGAGCATCCACACCAACAGAAAGGCGGATTTTAAACATGATTTTGTGGACGTCAGCGAGCAATTCCGGGACGCGAGCACCCAGGCATCCATCAAGTTTCTGAACACGACGATCATCGGAAACTCATTTATTATTATCGTTTTGGGAATCCTGAGCATTGTCATTCCAAGATTATCGCTCGATATCAATATCGTGAGCCTGATCAGTTTCGTCATGGTGCTCCTTTACCTCATCGGTCCGATCAATATGGTGATGTCAACCATTCAATCGCTTACATCTATCCGCGTTTCCTGGGACAGGATCGTAGGGATGATCGCCGAAGTTTCGGGCAAAAAAGAGGAAAAAACACCGTTCTGGGATATCCTTCGTTCCCTTCAGTCAAAGGATACCGAAGGAGAACACATTCCCGACTACCATGCACTAAAGCAATTCCGACAGCTGAAAGCAGACCAGCTGGCATTTGTCTATGGAAAGGATAATCCAGACGGGCAGTCAACGGAAACATTCGGATTCGGACCGGTCGATCTGACCATCAACGCCGGCGAAATTGTGTTCATCATTGGCGGAAACGGAAGCGGGAAATCCACTTTTGTAAAATTGCTGACAGGCTTGTACGTTCCCGATGGCGGAGGAATTGCCATTAACGGAGAGCGGGTCGAACGAGAACAGCTGGGAGAATACTTCTCCGTCGTTTTCAGTGGCGATTATCACTTTAAAAAATTGTTCGGTATCCCGCTGACAGACCGTGAACAGGAAATAGAACAGCTCATCTCCAAAATGCACCTGGAAGAGAAAGTCAGCATTGAAAATCAGGAATTTTCAACCATTGATCTTTCGGGCGGACAGCGTAAACGCCTGGCCTTGCTCAAATGTTACCTGGAAGACCGGCCTGTTTTCGTGTTTGATGAATTTGCAGCAGATCAGGACCCTGAGTTCAGGAATTATTTCTACCGGGAGCTGCTTCCTGAGCTCAGAAGAATGGGGAAAACCGTAATTGCCATTACACACGACGATCATTACTTTGATACAGCGGATAAGGTGGTCAAATTTGATTACGGATGCGTGGAATATGTACAGTCGAAAAATGGATAAAACAGACCTGATGAAAGCTGAATTATACGCACTCAGGTTGTCTGAAAACATCGATTTTAGCGACTTCACTGACCTGCTGGTCTACACCGATCCGGTTAAACGAGATCGGATCCGCCGCTTTTACAGGGATGAAGACAAGCTTCGGTGTTTGTTAGGCGATCTGCTCGTAAGAATGCTGCTCGTAAAACGCCTGGGAGTGGTGAATGATCAGCTACTGCCCCAACTATCGGATTACGGGAAACCCTATTTTCCGGACAGCGGTATCCATTTCAACATCTCGCATGCCGGCGATTGGGTCGTCTGCGCGATCCATGACCGGCCTGTCGGTGTGGATGTAGAACAGGTCATTCCTATCGATCTCTCTATTTCAGCCTCTTTTTTCGCAGCACCTGAACATGCCGATATCCTGAAAGCAATCGATCGGGATGATCGCTTTTTTGATTTCTGGAGCCTCAAGGAAAGCTTCATCAAACAAATTGGAAAAGGCCTTTCGCAGGCACTTAACTCATTTACAGTCAGGTTTACAGAACAGGAAATACGGATTGAATGCGACGGAGCAATGCTGGAAGATGTATTTCTGAGACAGTTTGCCCTGGAAGACGGATACAAGCTTGCCGTTTGCACAGCTAACGCAGAGCTTCCCGTCGCCGTAAACAGCATTACCACCCAACAGATACATCATTTTTTCAACAACATACCCGGAAAGATTAATTCAACTGAAACAACTCTATCATGATACAAAACCTGATTCACTCTATGTTGGTTTGTCCTGAAATGGATAAACACTACAAAAAAATCGTTCGCGCAGATGGTGTCTTTCTCTATGACACCGAAGGGAACGCTTACCTCGATGGCACTGCGGGATCAGCAGCAGTTGCTAATCTTGGCCATTCCATACAGGGCATTTCAGACGTAATGAAAGCTCAGATGGACCAGGTCGCCATTATTCCCACGCATGCCTTCCGCACAGAAGAACTGGAGGATTACCTTCAAAAGCTGGTCGCATTCGCACCGGAAGGCTTTTCTGCTGCCTGGACAGCTACCAGCGGTTCGGAAGCCGTGGAACAGGCCGTTAAGCTCGCCTTGCAGTACCATCAGCTGAATGGCGAAGGCGATCGCTACAAGATCATTTCGCGCTGGGGCAGCTACCATGGCAATTCCGTATTCAGCCTGGATATCGGTGGCATGAAAACACGCCGAAGCGTTTATGACAAATGGATGCACAATTTTCCGCATGTGTCGCCTTCCTATAACTACCGCAGGCCTGATGGCATGTCTGAAGAAGAATATGCCGCCCACAATATCCAGGAACTGGAACGATGCATCATCGAAACAGGACCGGAAACGATCGCTGCGTTCATTGCCGAACCGGTCGTCGGGGCCGCGCTTGGCGCTGTCGGACCGGTAGATGGGTACTTCCAGGCCGTTCGCCGTCTCTGCGACAAATACGGAATCCTGATGATCTCGGATGAAGTAATGGCCGGATTCGGTCGCCTGGGAACGAACTTCGGAATCGAACATTTCGGTGTAACACCGGATATCATTGCCGCAGGTAAAGGCATCAGCGCAGGATATTATCCACTTTCGGCCATTTTGGCCCATCAAAAAGTAATGGCTGTTTTTGAAAGCAACAAAGCAGCTTTCCTGGGTGGACATACCTATGCCTGTAATCCTGTTGGCGCAGTGGTCGGAAGTTTTGTGATCGATTATATGCTGAACAATAAAGTGGTGGAAAACAGCCGGCTTGTCGGCGCGTATTTCATAGAGCAGCTCCAAGTGCTGTATCGTCATCAGATAGTGGGCGATATAAGAGGAACGGGGCTCTTGCTGGGGATAGAATTTGTAGCTGATAAGATCACACGCATGCCCTTCCCGAGAGCAGCGGAAATCAGTCGCCGCTTAGTCGAAAAAGTATTCTCCCGCAACGTACTGGTGTATCCCGGAAAAGGAACCTACGACGGTACACTGGGAGATCATATTCTTATCTGTCCGCCGCTGATTATCACCCGTGAACAAACGGATTTAATGGTCCGGGCACTGGATGAATCACTGGGTGAGCTCTGCGAGGAGCTTCAGCAGGAGAACAGCCTGATTTTTGAAAATCGTTGATCCACAGATGACCGTGGACTGTAAAATCAAACCGCTAAAAACTATGGACATGAAAAATGTTACTTTTGGCAATTTTAGTATTTCGGATAAAAGAATCCTTATGAAAAACTTAGCATTATCATTATTCACACTACTATTCTCACTATGCGCTTTTGGACAGGCTACTATTTCAGGAAAGGTAACCGATTCAACGGGTGAAAACGTTCCGTTTGCAACGGTAGAAATACTAAATCCCGAAGACAGTTTACTGCTTACCGGGCTTGTTTGCGATTCAGTTGGTTATTTTGAAATCGGGGGTGCTCCTCCGGGAACCTACCTGGTCCGGATTTCATCCTTTGGCTTCAATGACTGGTACAGCGGTCCTGTCAAAGTTTCGGGAAGCTCGGAAGTAATCGTTACACCTATTCAAATGACGCCCGAATCAACTGATATAGATGGTGTTACTGTTACGGGTTATCGTCCCACAATTGTGTTCCAGAACGGAAGCATGATCGTGGATGTACAAAACAACCCGATGAATGCCGGCAATTCGGTACTGGATGTTTTGAGAAACATTCCAGGTGTCACAGTTGACGGCTCCGGAAATATCATGGTCAACGGCAAAAGCGGCGTCGGTATCCTGTTCGATGACAGGCTCCAGCAAATCCCGGCGGCACAAATTTCCCAGATCCTGGCCAGCATGCCGGCTGAATCCGTAAAAGAGATCGAGCTGATCAAAAACCCTTCCTCAAAATATGATGCGAAAGGCGTATCCGGTCTGATCAACATCCGCTCGAAGCAAATGGCCACCAAAGGCTTCAACTGCTCGATCGGAACAACCAACAGCATGGGAAACAGGTTCCGGAATTCCAATAACTTCTCCCTGAATATCAAAAGAGAACGTTTCAGCGTGTTTACCAATGTGGCCTATTCCTACAACCATTTATGGACCAGCACGCAGTTTGATCGCACCCTGGCAGATACCTTGACGATTAACGCCCTGCAAATCGGCGACAACCGCAACTCATCGCTTAATCTGAACGGTGGAATCGAATTCGATCTCACACCGAAATCCGTCATTGGATTAAATGTGAATGGAAACCTCGGCAATAACAGGCTGCTGAACACTTCCACTACCGATGTTAACGACAGTACAGGATTGGGCTACAATTATTTCACCAACAGCACAGGAGGGCGCGAGAAATTGCTCTTTGCAACAGCCGGTTTGTTCTTCAACCATCAGTTCGACTCCTTGGGGTCAACCTTGAGCTATTCAGGTGATATCAGCAATTTCGATTACCGTTTGCCACAAAACAATACGAACTATTTCTACCTGACGAATGGTCAGGAAAGTGACCCATCCATCGGCTATTTGAACGATATCAACCTCGACTTCCTGATCCTCACCAACAAGCTGGATTATTCCAAAGTGTTCAACAACAAATGGACACTTGAGCTGGGGGTGAAAAACAGCATCGTAAATAACACCAACGATCTGAAGCTGGAAAGCAGTCTTGGAGGAAATCCATGGACCCTCGATTCGTCGCTGACCAATTACTTTGAATACGATGAGATGATTAACGCCGGGTACGTAAGTGTTCGCTATACCCTGGCAAAATTCGTACTGAACGGAGGTCTCCGCACCGAGCAGACCATCCTTTCGGGGAATAACCGAACAACCGGACAGGTGATTGATCGGAATTACGTCAATTTCTTCCCGAATTTCTCCGTCGACTTTCAGCCGAACCCTAAACACATGATGCAGCTTTCCTATAGCTACCGAATTGACCGTCCGGCGTTCGAACAAATGGTTCCGGGAAAAATATTCAATAACCAGCTGAGCTATGCCGTTGGTAACCCGCTTCTGCTGCCACAGTACAGCCACAACATCAATTTTGAGCACTACTTCCAGAACACGATTGGTAACAGCATCAATTTTACGCATATTGACAACAGCATTTTTGGCTACACCTATTCGCGTGATGATTCGCAGCTGAGCGTTGATACAACCATCAATTTCGCTACCCGCGATATGGTGGCTTATACCTTAATGATTCAGATGCAGCCAAGTAAATTTTACCGTTTCCAATTCAGCGGGATGATGGTTCTGTCGGCCTTTAACGGTAGTGTCAACAATGCTTCGATCTCTACGCTTGCGGCGGCGAGCTCACTTTCCCTGGCCAATGATTTCTTCCTGCCGAAAGGTTACAGACTGCAGCTGAATATGCGTCTTCAAACCCCGTTCAGAGAAGGAATACAGTATTCATCGGCCATCGGTTCGGTAACCCTGGCTGTGCGCAAGAAATTTTTCCAGGACAGACTCAGCACCGTGTTAGGAATTTCGGATCTCTTCTTTACGGATTACGGAACTGTGACCGTTGATCTGCCTGGACAACGCAGCCTGAACACCCAAATGCGCGACAGCCGCCGCGTTACGGTGAGCCTGCTTTACAGCTTCGGTTCGATGCGCTTTGATAAAAAGCTCATCTCAGATGAAAATGAAGGATCGGGCAGGATCAAGCGGAATAAATAAACGCCAAACGAAGTGCTATGAATAGTATTGAAATTCAAAATCTAAGATTTGCTTACCCCGGTTCCGGGGCTGTTCTGAAAGGTTTGAACATGGCCGTTCCGGAAGGATCTATCTGTGGCTTTCTGGGTAAAAACGGAGCCGGCAAAACCACAGCACTGAAGCTCGTTCTGGGACTGTTGAAAAATCAGGAAGGTGACATCAAGGTTTTAGGGAAATCGCTTGCCAGTGCCAGAATAGAGATTTTAAGCCAGACCGGTACGCTCATAGAATCACCATCCTTTTATGCGCATCTTTCCGCCCGTGAAAACCTGAATGTACTTCGTCGTATTTATGACGTTGCTCCCTCCAGGGTCGATGAGGTATTAGCCTTCGTAGGATTAGAGAACACCGGCAAGAAAAAAGTGCGTCAGTTCTCTTTGGGAATGAAGCAGCGCCTGAGCATTGGAATGGCCTTGTTGCATAATCCCCGATTGCTGATCCTGGATGAACCGACAAACGGTTTGGATCCCAACGGCATCATCGAAATGCGCGACTTGCTGACCAAGCTCAACAAAGAGCAGGGAATCACTATTTTGTTATCGAGCCATTTGCTTTCGGAAATAGAGAAAATAATTACGCATTTGATCATCCTGAACAACGGAACTGTTGCCTTCCAGGGATCATTTGAAGAATTAAAATCCCGCCAATCTTCCCAACGAACCGTTGTCATCGAAACTGACGATATCAGCCGCACGATAGCGATCATTCAGGAGATGGGCATCAAAGTCATCAACTCTGATGATAAGCACGTCAGACTGGAATTCCAGGAAAAGGAGCAGATGGCTGCTATCAACAACAAGCTATTGGGGAGTGGTATTTCGATCTATCAGGCTGCCATTCAGCAAGACGACCTGGAATCTATTTTTATTGAATTAACTAAATAAAAAAGCCATGCTATTTTTTCGCAGTTTTTTTAGCGAATTGCTAAAGATCAAAAGAAGCTCGGTGTTCTGGCTTTGTGTTGTGGGAGCATTGGTCCTTCCCGTAGTATTTACCCTTCGGAACATTATGGCCGGATTTCACATCAATCTCTCCTTGAAAGCAGATGTTTGGATGGTCCAATATGCCAAAATTGCCCAGCCTTTCACGGCTTTCATTATGCCTATGGGAATGATCCTGTTGGGGAGTCTCATTACCCAGATCGAGTATCGCAATAACAACTGGAAGCAGGTTCACTGTACGCCGCAGAAATATGCCACTATATTTTTTGCTAAATATGCCGTACTGTTAATGCTGATGGTGTTTACATTCCTGCTGCTCAACATTGCCATTTACCTGTTCATCATCACTCCAACCCTCATATTGGACGGCCAGATGCCAACAGCTCCAATGCCGCTGGGATCTTTTGCAACCGAATCCGTTAAATGCTTTATTGTCGGGTTGCCTATTATCGGACTACAATACCTGATAAGCCTGCGATTCAGGAGCTTTCTCATCCCCATCGGAGTCGGCTTTGCTTTATTTGTTTTCAGTCTCCTGACCATGGGATCAAACATAAGCGTGGCAAGTCCGTATAGCTACTCGTTCTACTACGTAAACGGTCAAATGCCGGACCTGGGCCATGTGTACTATTTCATTTGTATCCTGCTGTTCATCGGCCTATCGGTGATCAATTACCTGCTTTACAGCCTGAAAAAGGACAAGAGTTAAGATCGCTGTAGTTTCTGGTTGTGGATGGGTGTTCTGAACGGGCAGGGAATTGTATTGCCTTATTCTAACGCCCTTTTGTAAATCCAGAAGGAATCGTGGATATATCCAATGAGTGGGCATAATTATTCTGCATTTGTAAGTGTACTGGTCCACTCTAACCCTGAAAGAAAAGAGCAAATCACTTACGCACGCTCTCACACTCAAAAATCACTCTTAAAAAGAAAGAGAGTGTTTGCACACTCTCTTTTCTTTTTTGCTCCTCCTCTTGTCCCGATAGCAATCGGGACGAACCAACTCCGAAAGTTTTCGGGACTCCGATTAACAGTATCTCAACTTCAGTTTTTCGATAATCTCAGGATATTTTATCAGATTCTCAATGTAGGTTTTACTCTTCATTGATTTTATATGTTTTTCAATTTTCAATCCCTGAGACTTTGAATCACATAGTATTTCAAGAAATACGATCCAGTCATCAGCTTTTGCAGTGTATTTATGTGCTTCAGCATTTCTATGAAAATCTAAACGACTAGTCAGGTTTGTCGTGAACCCAGTATAAAAGCGATTCAGTTTTGCAGAATGTAAGATGTAAACAGTGGTCATGGTATTAAAACAAAAAAGACCAGCTATTGCTGATCTTTTTTTGCTCCTCCTCTTGGGCTCGAACCAAGGACCCTCTGATTAACAGTCAGATGCTCTAACCGACTGAGCTAAGGAGGAATGTTTTAATTTTTTCCGCTCTAACCTCCCGATAGCTATCGGGAGAGCTAAGGAGGAATCTCGCTTTCGCGGTTGCAAAGATAGTCAAAGAAATGAATTTCAAAAGTGCAGGGCAAAAAAAATCGCAAAGAAATGCCGCCGAAACAGCAGTTGGCTGGGAATCAAGCCTAAAAATCTTCTTCTGAAAGCGTGTAATCCTCCATTCCTGTGTCGATTGCGTCGTCTTCGCAGCCGTTATCGTCGATAAGATCGAATGGCATATCGCCGTCGCCCTTAGCCGGACGCAGGATATTGGTCTTGGAAATGTTCAACCGGATTTCGGAACGCATGGTACCGTCTTCCTGTACAAAAGACTTCGAAAAAGGCGTTCCCAGCAATTCAACGAGCGCTCCTTTTTTCAGGAAATCGAGGATGCGCATATTCGCTCCTTCTTTTTTCCAGATGGTGCAGTTGACCCAGGTGGTTTTGGTACGGGCTTCACCGGTGCGTTTGTCGCGCCAGTTCTTGTTATGTGCTACGGGAAAGTTGATGGCGATCACGCCACGCTCCATGCGTTTTACGACCGCATCTTTACCAATATTGCCGATAAGCCTGGTTTCAAAAACAGTAGCCATGGTTTAAAAACGTTGCTGTTGCCCGTTCAGGCGATTCAAACAAAAATAGCATAAAATAAACAGCTTAATTTTTTTTGATCACAATTGCATCGGGAAATCCTTTCTTGCGGACTTCATCGCGGTAGGTTTCGGCGGATTCTTTTGTCGTGAAAAGACCAACTGTGTAACGATATTTATAACCGGTGTCGGCAATTTTTTCCCGCTTCACTTCCTTATCGAGCCTTTTGAAAACGGCATTTTGGGTGGAAACTTCTTCCTTCGAGCTCATGATCTGAACCGTATACGAGCCGGTGGTTTCTTTTTGCGTAGTTGCCGTTTCCTCAGCAACGGAAGTGAAGTTGACTGTCGGGTGTTGAGATTTCAGGTACGTACGCATCGCTCGAAACAACGCCGAAGCAATGATTTCCTGTCCGTTTTCCGTATTCAGGTATGCCGCTTCCTTCACATTCGTAAGGAAACCGCATTCCACCAAAACGCTTGTCATTTGCGTGAACTTGAGTACCTGCAGCGTATGCTCACGGTCGTCGGTATCTTTTACGCCGCGCGATTTCCGTCCGGCACGGGTGGAAAATTCCTTCTCGAACTCGCGGGCCAGTTTCACCGATTTCAACGACGACATGGAATGCACATGCGATTCTGTTCCGCTGATATCCGTATTCGGGCTGCCATTGCAGTGAATGCTGATGAAGTAATCGACTTTCTTCGAGTTGGCCATCTCAACACGCTGATCGAGGGTTGGATAGGTATCGTCGGTTCGGGTGTAAATGACCTTCACATTGGCCAGCTTTTCAGTCAGGTAACTCCCGAATTTTTTCGAGATCAGCAGGTTGAGGTCTTTTTCCTGCAAATGATTTTCATTCACCGATTCGTGACCCGGGTCGTGGCCACCGTGGCCGGGATCAATCATAATGGTGATCGTCTGCGCGTGGGAACCGCACAGCATAAATAACGCTATGACAAGGCTTAAGATTCCTTTCATAGTTCAAAATTACAACGCTCTTGGGCGTGATGGCGGTCGGGATGAAAAAGGTTACTAAAGGCTGGTTGTTAATTGTTGGTTCGTAATAGTAGCTACTCCGTAAGAGACGCGTACGCCTCTTGTATCTTCCTGAACTGCTCCGTCGCCTGTTGTTGTGCCTCTGTCGTATCACTGGCGAATTTGTCGGGGTGATACATCTTTACCAGTCCACGATAAGCTGAACGAATGTCTTCACCGGAAGCGTCTGTTTCCAATCCCAGCGTACGTAGATGACGTTCGCGAGCTGAAAAGGAAGGTGCTGTTTTCGGTGTAGCTTTCGGAATCTCCTCTTCAAAAAGAGCCCAGTCGAGCTGTAGCGCCGCAGCGAATTTCATCACAGCTGCAAGTTCCTGTTCATTCAAATAACCGTCTGAAAGCGTCAGGGAAAGCAGGAAACGCACCAGTTTTTCTTTTTCGGCCGACTGAATGTGGTAGTTCAGCCAATCCGCCAATGAGTGGATGGAAACCGGAAACTTTAGCGAATGCATGTACGATTCCTTGAAATCATAGAACTCGTTGGGAAACTCGCGCTGCAGGTAGCGATTGATGTAAGGCAGTTTTCCGTGCATGCGCTCGTGGTCCTTACGGATTAGAATGGCCGCCGCTCCGATGTAGGCTTCCATCAGGTGATCGCGGTTGAATGCAAAATCTGCCGGCCAGATACCGTCTTCCCATTTGGACGTTTTCTTTCGCTTGAAGTAAAACCAGAGTATTGGCCCGACGAAAACGATGAGGATCACGATGATGCCCACCCAAACGGGTTTACGTTCGATGGGCCCGCGTGGAAGTGTGATTAACTCTATGAATTCGGTAAGAATTGGCATAATTCAAAATTAAGATGCTCAAACCCGTAATGGTGGTAGGAATGAAAAGATTACTAAAGACGGTTTGTTAATTATGATGTGGTAAGTAATATTACTAACCGCTACGTAATATTGGGTAGCGGTTAGTAATTTTGGGAACTTGCCTGCGGCAAGCAGGTTCCCTAATTTACACCCCGAAACAGGAAACGGTCATATGGAGAAAACAAAAGTGGCATTGGTCGAATTGGGTGGCTCGCATGACGAATGCCTGCTCACACAGCTGGAAGCTCTGGAAACTGCCGGGGCTGAAATCCTGCTGGTGACCAATCGCCATCTCTACGATCGCAACCCGCACCTGCATCGTTTTTGTTCGGATGTGTATTTCATCGAACCGGAAGGAAAAGCTATCGGTGATGTACGGCTCATGATGCAGCTCGTCCGTTACCTGAAAACAGCCGAAATCACCAAAGTGGTCTTCAATACCGCACAGGGTGGACACGTGCGCAACCTGGCACTCCTGATGCCGCGCTCTATACGTTGTTACGGCATTATCCATACGATTCGTAAGTTCCAGGGAAGCCTTACGCAGCGCATCATCGACCTGGCCGTAAAGCGTTATGTAGTATTGAGTGACGACCTGCTGCAGCGCGTCAAGCCACCCAAAGGCATTTCCGTTCGCAGCTTCTACCCTGTTTCGTTTCCGGCGTCGCAGCAAACCATTGACAAACCGACCGGAGAAGCCTGGATCACCATTACCGGCGGTGTGGAAAATCGTCGCAAGGATTTGACAGCAGTGCTGGAGTTTATCCGCGCCACGCCGGTTCACATACGTTTTGTTTTCCTTGGAAAAACCGATCCTTCTCACCCCGATGCGCAGGCTTTCCTGACGACCATACAGGAACAGGATCTGGGAAAACGCATCACCTATTTCACCGATTTCGTCGATCACGATCTTTTCGATGCGACGTTGAGACAAACCGATCTGCTGCTACCGCTCATTCATCCCGGAACTCCCAGCGCTGATCAATACATCAACAACCAGATTTCGGGTGCGTTTACCCTGGCTTTCGGCTACCATATTCCTTTGCTGATTCACCAGCATTATCAAACCGAAGAAGATTTGCAACTGAGCGCTCACTTTTATTCGTTGGAAGCTTTTGCAGACGAGCTCGAAAAAGCGCTCGACAAGCGGGCTGCTCTTTCCGAAGCGATTGCGAACGTGGAAAAATGGCAGAAGGCATTTCAATACCGGAATTACCTGGCGTTTTTGGAATTATAACAACAAGCGTGGAAATACCCGCCGATTCATCTGAGTTGACTTCCCCCGCAATATTGCGAAATCACTTTTTATCAGCAAATGAGGCTCGTATACAATAGACGTGGGGAAACCAGCCTCTCGCAAGGTTTTTTCACCTTGTAATATTGCGGGATTACGTTTGGAGTGAAATAGGCTTGGAAACCCTGTTTTCGCTGCAAGATCTGCACTTTTCGCAAGCCTTGATCCCCGTCCGCCGCGGCGGATTGCGAAATCACTTTTAGCAAGCATACAACAAACTATACAAATAGTTTTATTCAATTATTTAGTTTAAAATATTCTTCGCCAACTTAATCAACGACAAACAAATCGGAAGCAATCGCATCGGCCAGCAATTTTCCGTTTTCGGTAAGTAAAAAAGCATCTTCCATTTCGATCAGATAACCTTCGGATTTCCAGTGCTGGAGGCGCTTTTGCCAATCGGAGGTAATTTTCAACGTTCTTTCTAGTTCATTTTTGGAAACACCCCATTTCGTGCGCAAACCGGTGAGCAAAAGCTCGTTGAAACGGTCGTTCGGTGAAAGTGTTTCGATCGTTTCGGGCAAAATACCTTGTTCAATGGAACGCATGTAAGCATGGTTGTTCGACTGGTTCCAGTAGCGAATGGTTCCATCGTAGCCATGAGCCGAAGGTCCGATTCCAAGGTAGCTTTTCCCTTGCCAGTAGCTGGTATTGTGGCGTGAATAGCGTTCATTTCGGGCAAAATTGGAAATCTCGTAATGTTCAAATCCGGCTGTGGCCAGCTCCGAGACCAGCAATTCGAACTGCACGGACTGCACATCCGGATCGGCCGGTCGTACCTTGCCCTGCTTCACCCAGCCGGCCAGCGGTGTCTTCTCTTCTACGGTCAGGCAATACGCCGAAATGTGATCCACACCGAGTGCGATAGCCCGCTGCAGCTGCTGTTTCCATTGCTCGTCGGTCAGGCCCGGCAGGCCGTACATCAGGTCGATGGTCAGCGCTTCGAAACCAGCCGCTTTAGCAAGCAACACTGCATTTCTGCCTTCTTCAGCCGAATGCGTCCGGTTCATCCATTCCAGTTGCTCATCTTCAAACGATTGGATACCAATACTCAATCGGTTTACGCCAGCCATTTTCCAGGCCGCAAGATTTGCTTCCGAACAATCGTCCGGATTGCATTCGAGTGTGATTTCTGCTTTTTCATCTACCCGGAAACGCGATCTGATGGTTTCAATCAAAGTACTAATTTCTTCACCGGATAACAAGCTCGGGGTTCCTCCTCCGAAATAGATAGTTGAAATATCTTTGGCTAGCCAATTTATCGAACGCAGCTGAATTTCAGCAGCAAGCGCCGTCAGCATGGTCGTTTTATAGTCCGCATACGTAGTCGAAAAATGGAAATCGCAATAGCTGCACTTGCGGGCACAGAAGGGTATGTGAACGTAAATCCCGGACATGGCGCGAAGTTACGCCAAATTCCCGATGCAACCCGCACAGCATGAATTTGTTAAAAATTCTAATTGCATTTTATAATTGCGATAAATAGTTTACTTTTCTATCATCATGGGATTCAAGGAACAACAGGCGGCAATCCAGCGAGAACTAGACCGGTTTATTGACCTGCTAAGCGTTCTGTTGCCGCGGTATTCCAGGCTTTTGAAAAAGCAGAATCTCGGTGATGACGAGTTACAGGAACTGGGAGAAATCGAACATTTTCTCATTGGTGTGAACGGGCGGATCTCAGAGATAAAACAAATGCTCGAGCAAGACGTTTTCGGTCACTCCATTGATTACTATTATAAGCTTAAACAACAGGTCCGAAAGGGCGAGCCCGGGGCTCAGCGCAAGCTGGAGAAACTGCGGGAAACATTCAATGAATCCCTTCAAGCGGGAACGTTCATTCACTGGAATTGAACAAGAATGAAAAAGAAAGGGGGCGAAATCATCAGATCCGCCCCCTTTTTATATGTGGTTTCTTTCGATTACATATTGGAAAGATCCGGCATGTCGCGCGTGAATGCTGAGATTCCGGTCACGTCCATACCTGTAATGAGCAGGTGAATGTCGTGTGTTCCTTCGTACGTCACAACCGACTCGAGGTTGGCCATGTGGCGCATGATCGAGTACTCATCGGTGATTCCCATACCTCCGTGGATCTGACGCGCCTCGCGAGCGATGTTCAACGCGATCTCCACGTTGTTGCGCTTCGCCATGGAAATCTGTGCAGATGTTGCACGGCCTTCGTTGCGCAGCTGTCCAACACGCAATGTCAGGAACTGGGCTTTTGTGATCTCCGTGATCATTTCGGCCAGTTTCTTCTGAATGAGCTGGAACGCACCGATCGGAACGCCAAACTGTGTACGTTGCTTGGAATAGCGCAATGCCTGATCGTAGCAGTCCATTGCAGCACCAAGCGCGCCCCATGCAATACCGAAACGCGCTGAATCGAGGCAGCCGAGCGGCGCGCCCAATCCGCTTTTTCCAGGAAGCAGGTTTTCTTTCGGAACTTTCACGTTAACGAAGATGAGCTCACCTGTAGCAGAAGCGCGCAGGGACAATTTACCGTGCATTTCCGGCGTAGAGAAGCCTTCCATTCCGCGCTCAACGATCAGACCGTGGATACGACCGGATTCGTCTTTCGCCCAAACAACGGCGATATCTGCAAACGGAGCGTTGGAGATCCACATTTTGGCACCGTTCAGCAGGTAATGGTCGCCCATATCCTTGAAGTTGGTGATCATACCACCCGGGTTGGAACCGTAATCCGGCTCGGTCAGACCGAAGCAGCCCATCATTTCACCTGTAGCCAATTTTGGCAGGTATTTCATACGCTGTTCTTCGCTACCGTATTTCCAGATCGGGTACATCACCAATGAACTTTGTACGGAAGCTGTTGAACGCAGACCTGAATCGCAGCGCTCGAGCTCCTGCATGATCAGACCATAAGAGATCTGGTCGAGCCCGGGACCGCCGTATTGTTCCGGAATGTATGGTCCGAAAGCACCGATTTCACCCAAACCTTTGAGGAGGTGCATCGGGAAAGTTGCTTTCTCATAATTTTCAGCAATGATCGGCGACACTTCTTTTTTCACCCATGCGCGGGCTGTGTCGCGAACCAGTTTCTGCTCATCCGTGAGGAGATCATCCATGTTCAGATAATCGGGATGTGTGTATAAATCAGTTGCCATCAGCTTGTATTTACCAAATTTGAACCTGCCCACAGTCAGGCGAGGTGGCGCAAAAGTAAGACAATCCTCTTAGACAATGCACAATTGTGTACAACACAATCCACTTTTCAGAGACCTGAATTGTGCGTTGCGCGTTGTACATTGTCAATTGTTATACGATCTTTGTCGCTGAATACAATAGTATTGAACACCGTTTCCCTCATAGCAGCAATGGATTTGCCCGCACACCTGACTCCGCGGACCACAACGGATTCGTGGCTGGTGATCGTGCTGTTTTCTATCTGTGCACTCATTATTGCGATAGCGCGCGTTCGGGAAAAATCGGTCTTTCTGTACCTGGCACAGGGCGTATTGTTCCTCAAACCGCTCGACGATCTTTCCCGGGAAGCTTATAAAACGCGTTCGGCCGGTTCGCTCCTGCTCTTGCTCTTATTCTTCCTCATAACTGCCGGAACCGTTTACTGGCTGTTCTTTGTCAAAGTGCCGTTCGGTCAATGGGAGCAAATGACCATTCCGGTGTTCGTTCCGTCAGTTTACTTTCTCTACCAGCTGATGATGACCAACCTGGCGGCCCGTATCAGTGGCAAACCGGATGCAGTGACTGAGCTGAATTATTTTACGCTCATCCTTACGCAGTTTTTCGGACTGGTACTGCTGCTGGAATTTTTCATTATCTACTTCCAGCCAACGTTCGTGGAAAGCAGCGTCTGGCTGCTCGGTGCTACTTATATTGTTTACCTGCTGGTGCGATTGCTGCGCGGCTTTTGGATTACGATGAGTCACGGCGTATCTTGGTATTACATAATTTTGTACTTTTGGACCCTTGAAATTCTACCCCTGTTTGTAGTGGCAAGATTACTCTACTACGATGAATTTCAGGATTGGATTGGATGATTGTTTAACACTATAAAACTT
>CAMLRS010000002.1 GCA_946482515.1 uncultured Flavobacteriales bacterium
ATCGCTCTCAGCAGGCTCAGTCTTCACCTCTTTCCGGACAGGGAATGACCGGTCAAAGCGGGCAGCAACCTACGCAGGGACAGTATTCCGGGCAGGGAGGAAATCCTCAGCCAGGTCAGTCACAAAATCAGCCCGGACAACAGCAACCTGATCGTGAAAAAGAAAGCGATACAGATCGCAATCGTCAGTCAGGAACAGAACAAGATCAGAACAAAGACCGACCAAAAGGTCTTTAACAGCATGCGCACAGGAGAATACCTTCCCTCATCTCCTGTGTGTTTATTAGTTTAGTTTTTTAGCAAAAGGGAAAAGAAAAGAGCGGAATCGTAAGACTTCGCTCTTTTCTTTTACAATAACCTGCAATTGCTAATACGGATTCACTTTCGTGGTGAAATGATCGGCCAGCATCAGGCTGATGATCAATCCGCCGAGGATGAACACTACGATGCCCCATTTATTTCCGTAATGGACTTTGCCCAACCGGTATAATAAATAACCGGCCGAGAGGTTCACAAACGCCCAGCAAACATTCAGCGTAGGCGACGACAAACCTTGTCCGGGCGGATCGGAAAACGGTGTTGGGAACTGGTTGCCGGAAATCCCGTGGACGAGGTGCGGGATCGCGTTGAAAAAGAAAGCGCCTGCCAACAGGCAGAACAGCTGGTGATACCATTTGATGTTCATAAGGTTCGCTTTTGGTTCTAAGAAAGATACGGAAAATAAGAAGCTATTGGAAATTCATTTGTTCGGGTTCAGCTCCCGCGAATTTGCTAATTATCGTGAACTGTCAGCATGCTGACAGTATTCGTATGCATTTATACACTGCAATAATTCGTGTATTCGTGGGAAGAAAAACACTTTAGGCACTTAACGCGATGTATTTTGTTACCCTTTTTTCTTTGGCACTTTTCCACCTTCCTTTCGCGCTTCCGAAAGTCCGATCGCGATGGCCTGCTTCTTACTGGTGACTTTCTTCCCCGAACCCGATTTCAGTTTGCCTTCTTTCATTTCGTGCATGGCTTTTTCCACTTTTTCGCCTGCTTTTGCTCCATACTTGGCCATGGTGTCTGATTTAACGTTATTGCTTCAAATTACAGCCTCAAAAGTCATTCTCAGGACCTTGTTCACGCTATTTTGGTTAAGGATTCTTAACGGCGTTTCCTTTAACCTTTATTGCATCCTTTCCATGCCTGATTGCCTTAAATTACCTGAATGAAACCCGATATACGCATAGGCTGTTCCGGCTATTATTACTCCTATTGGAAAGAGCGGTTTTACCCGAAAGGACTGCAGCCGAAAGCGTGGCTCTCCTATTACAGCAGCGTGTTCAATACCGTTGAGCTGAACGGTACATTTTACCGTATCCCGAAAGCAACGGACCTGCAGCGCTATGCCGCCGTTACGGATGACTCATTCCGCTTTTCGGTGAAAGTGAACCGCGCCATTACACACACCCGGAAACTGGCCGATTGTAAAGAGCTGATCCGGGATTTTTCTGATCTCGTGCGATCAACTATCGGTCACAAGCTGTCGCACTTTCTTTACCAGCTCCCGCCTTCCTTCCAATATTCCGAAGAGAACCTGGAACGCGTATTGGAAACTATTCCCCACGCGTCTGAAAACGTGGTCGAATTCCGACATGCTTCCTGGTGGAACCCGCAAACAGAAGCGGCCCTGCGATCGGCAAAGCTCACATTCTGCAATGTCGATTTTCCCGGTTTGGAAACACCGTTCATCCACACTTCACCCCTGTTTTACTTTCGGCTGCACGGCAATCCCATATTGTTCAAATCGGCCTACAGCGAAGAAACGCTTCGCGCGTTCGCAGCGCAATTTCCTGCCAATGCCGAAGCTTGGAATATCTACTTCAACAACACCTATTACGAAGCGGGCTATACCAACGCCCGGCAGCTGATCTCCCTCCTGGCCGAATCAAATGCTAAAATCATGGAACTATGAAAACAACAGATGAAACAAACGCTTTGTTTACCTCCGGCCACCACACCTCCTGCTGGATGGATGACAATCCCCAGGCCACACTCAACCCGCTGCGCAACAACCTCGAAACGGATGTGGTCATCATAGGAGGCGGAATCAGCGGACTGATGGTTGCTTATTGTTTGCTCAAAGCAGGGAAGAAAATCGTGGTGCTGGAAGACGGCTTTATCGGAAGTGGCGAAACCGGGCGTACAACGGCACACCTCACGGCAGCTCTCGACGACCGTTATTCCCATTACGAGGAAGCAAACGGCGAACGTGCCGCACATCTGTTGGCTGAAAGTCACATGGAAGCCATCCGTCTGATCGAACAGATCATTCGCGACGAGCAAATTTCCTGCGATTTCCAGCGTGTCGATGGCTACCTGTTCCGTCATCCTTCCGACGAGCCGGATGTGCTCGAAAAAGAGCTTCCCGCTACCCAGCGTGCCGGGTTGGATACGCGCATGATCAATACCGTTCCGGGCATACGCGGTGTAACGAAGGCTATTCGTTTTCGCAACCAGGCACAGTTTCATCCGATGAAATTCCTGACCGGACTGGCCGATGCCGTAACGCGTTTGGGCGGACAAATTTTCACCAGCACACACGCCAAAGAGATCACACACGAAAAAGCAGTTTCCGACGACGGTTATGAAGTCAAGGCCGCACACGTGGTGGTTGCAGCCAATACGCCTGTAAACAACCGGTTTGTGATGTCGTCCAAGCAATACGCTTATCGCTCGTATGTGATCGGCGCGCTCGTTCAAAAAAACACGCTGCCCATGGCTTTGTGGTGGGACACGGGCGACTACGGCCGCAACAAGGAAATGCCTCCGTACCATTACGTGCGCTTACAGCCCTGGAATGCGTTCCACGACTTATTGATTGTAGGCGGTGAAGATCATCCGACCGGCAATCCGGAAAAAACGGGCGAGCATAGCGAAACGGAATGCTACGAGCGGCTCGAAGCCTGGACGAAGGAACATTTCACGATCGAAAAAGTCGTTTGCCGCTGGTCGGGACAAGTTATGGAATCGCTCGACGGCATTCCATATATCGGGCGAAATCCGCTGGATCACAACAATGTGTACATCATTACAGGCGATTGCGGCGATGGAATGACCAATGCCGGCATTGCCGGGCGGCTCATCACCGATCTGATTCTCGGAAAAGCCAACGCGTGGGAAGATCTTTACCGCCCATCGCGGTTTGCCCTGCGGGAAGGCTGGCAGTTCCTGAAACACAATATCCAAAACGTTTTTGCATCGTTCCGGCAACACAGCCAGCACAACAGCGATGGAAACCTGTTTTTCGTCCAGAAAGGTGAAGGAAAGATCATGGACCTGGAAGGTGAAACCTGTGGCGTTTACCGCAACGACAAAGGCTTGCTCACCATCGTTTCGGCCAAATGCACCCACCTGGGTTGTACAGTGAGCTGGAACAACGATGAAAAAAGCTGGGATTGCCCGTGTCATGGCAGCCGCTTCACTCCTGAAGGAAAAGTGATCAACGGTCCGGCAAACACCGATCTGCCTGCGCACCAGGAACAATCCTGATGTCACTTTACGTTTTTTAACTCCCGAAAACTGGAAACGCTTTCTGAAAAGGCGTAACTTGTTTTTATACACCTCAAAAAGAAGATCATGAGAACGGTACGGCGAAACACCATCCTTTATGGGATTTATGGCTTCCTTGGAATAGCAGCCTACTTTCTGCTGATGAAGCTTTTCGGTTTGGAAAACGTAACCGAGTTGCGCTTATTCAACATAGCCATCATCATTGTGAGCACAAACCTCCTGGCACGGAAAAACGTGCGTGAAGGCAACGCGCTCAATTACGTAGAATCGCTTGGATCACTCATCCTGGCCAATTTCCTTACGGTTGCCTTGTCGGTACTGGGATTTCTGGGCTACATCAAAGCCTTTGACCAGACACTCCTGAGCAGCTTTGAAAACCGTTTCATCGCCAACGGTACATTTGAAGTGTGGGCCGCCGCGGCTATTTTGTTCCTCGAAGGACTGGCTTCTGCGCTCATCGTTTCGTTCATTTCCATGCAATACTGGAAAAAGTATGAAAATCAAATGGAATGAAAAATGATGTTTGATGTTGAATTTTTGATGTTTGATAATCAATCACCTCCTCCCTTGAGGGAGGACTGAGGAGGGTGGCATCTAACTTCAGATCGTGGTAAGCCACCTCCCTTTATCCCTCCTCAAGGAGGGAAATCCGACAACATCAAGAATCAAGAATCTGACTTAAAGCGTTGGTAGAAATACGCCCCGACGAGCAATAACGAGCCCAGCGCCAGGAACAAAATGGTCTTGGAAAGCGTGCTCAGCTGAACGATATCGAAGAAGAAGAGCTTCACCAAAGTGATTCCCAGAATGATCATTGCCGTTACACGCAAAGCCGCACTGTTGTGTTTGATTCCCGAAAACAGGATGTACACGGCATACAAGCCCCACAGGATGCTCAGACTGAGACGGTAAGCATTGCGATTGCCGGTTTCAGTGAGCAGATGTGTCATTTCCAGTGAAAGTGCCCACAGCAATAACAAATGCAGCAATGTAGCCAGCTCAGGTGTCGTCGCTCCTCTGCGCATACGCAACAGCAACAGGGCCACAATGGCGAAGAAATCGACATAGCGCACGGCCCAGCCTATTCCCTTCACAGACGAGAAGCTCAGAACGATCAGCAAGGTACAAATCGCCATCAATTCGTGTACGCCCGACAACAGCTTGTCTTCCGGACGGATTTTCCGGAAAATGAAAGCGATTCCCAGCAAAACAGCACCGATGAATGTTCCAAAATACAGGCTGGAATTGGCCCCGGCATCTGCAGCGTACAAAATGTAATTCCCGATTGCCAGCAATCCCAATACGTTTGGAATAACGACCAGCAGATCACTGTATTCGAACGGTTTTCTCCGAAGCAGCGGATAAGCCAGTACGGCCGTTTGAAACAACAGGAAATACCCGATAATGTAGCACATTGCGATCGTTGCGTCGGCATGTGGCTTGTAGCTTGTGAAAAACCAGACCGGAAATACGAAAATGCTCCATCCGAACGCCACATACACCAGCGAACGCCAGCTGCGGAGGAAGGAAATGAACAAAATACCGGTATTGATCACAGTCATATAGGCCAGGTAGTTCGACAGATGCGCCGTTTTATTGGCAATGAGCGCCGGCAGAATGTAAGCACCGATGAGACCAATGTGTGCGATCATGACCTGGTTGTAGCGCAAGGCGCTCAGTACCGTTCCGATAGTCGTCAGCAGCAGGAGCACAAAGGCCATTCCGTAAGGAAAGAGCTGGTAAAAGCTGTAAGCTGCATACGTAATGAAGTAGCAAACAGCCATCGATCCGCTCACCAATACGGCGCTGAATCCTTCGTATTTGTTCTTGAAACGCCAGGCGAAAAAGCCCAGGATCGCCGCAACGATGTAACCACCGGCAATGCGCATCACGGGACTCAACAGCTCGTGATCGATCGCGTATTTGGCACCAATTCCAACGCCTATGATCAGGATGGCGATTCCGATCTTGCTGAGCACTTGCTCGCCGATGTATTGTTCCCAGCCGGATTTTGCTTTCGCCTGTTGAACAGGTTGTTGTGTCGGCGCAGGTTTCGATGACGCAGTCGATTGCTGAATAGCCGGTTTTGCCGGAATGCCGTATTGCTCCCGCAGCGCTTCGACTTCACTGTATTGCCGCCGGATTTCTTCCTTCAGTTCCTGATGCTGCTCCCACAAACGCCGGTAAGCCTCTTCCAGTTGTTCGATCCGTTCCCTGTCTGCTGACATGCGATTGGTTTTAGTTATGAGCGAATATAGGTTTTTCAGTGAACAGGCAATAGTGAATAGTAAATAGGCAATAGTTTGTTTTTAACTTTCTAATTCCGTAGCGAACTATTGCCTGTTTACTAATGCCTATTCACTATTTCAAGGTAAACTTCCCTTTCCGAACAACAAAGATCTGCTTGCCGACCTGGAGCGTTGCTCCTTCCTCGTAGGTGTGCAGGTTCGCGTAGAGTCGATTGGCAAATGTAACCGAGCCTTTGGTGAGGCGTGCGAGGTTCAGCCAGACATCGTTCAGCACGGGTGAATTGCCGCAAACGATGATCTGAACGGGTTTCGTAATAGCTCCTGCCAGCGATAAATCGCGCGGTGTGGCGAAATTATCGGCGATCATCACGAGGTTTTCACACGTAGGGCAATCGGTTTGGGCTTTCAGCAGGGCTTCCACATTGTTTTCCGGAAGATCGCCTCCATCGCCGGCTTTCATCGCGGTCGTCATCTGGTCGGTGAAGGCAGCGATCGTTGTAGGCTTGAACGAATACAAACCGCCGGTGCTGCCTGTACGTTTGCTCATATTTTTCTTTCCGTCGCCATCGTTGAACAACACGATCCTCGCAACTGAAGTGTCTTTTTTCGCCAGCCGGTTTTTCACCCACAGCAAGACCTGTGCGTTATACGGCGCCATGCTTCCCGTGACATCACACACCAGGGCTGCCTGTTTCCAGTTGTTCTTTTCCAGTGTTTCGGAAACAATCCTTCCCTGCGGCGTTGGCGGAATTTTGGAGTAATCGATCGCAGCTGCAGGTGGAACGGCATCTGCGGCATACACTTCCAGCGGACCGGCAATCACACTTCCGCGCTCGTGAAAAGCGGCCGTAAAGGTCACCATACAATCGATCGGTTTGCCGTCTACTTTTCCCGGCGCCCACTTGGGCATGTTGCTCACAAAGCGGAACACTTCCTGGTGATAAGGCGAAGGAGAAGTAACTCCCGGCAGCGTAACCTGCTGCACATCGCCGTTTTTATCCACAATAAATTGCACCGTCACATCTTCCGTCGGGCCGTGAGCAACGCCGGTCGGGAATTGCAGGTTGCGGGTAAAGTAATCGATGCGTGAGCGTTCGCCGCCTGGGAAATTCGGCAAGGTGACCTGCGGCTCTTTCTTCGGTAATCCGGAAGCGGTATCTTTTTTCAGCTCGGTGGAAAGGTAAGCGTCGTAAGCATCCGGTGTCAGGGTTCCATCAGCTATGCCGCGCAGAAAATCAGTTTCCACTTCTACCAGCTCGGCTGAAGGCGCATTCCGGGTCGTGATCACCACGCCGTGGAAAAACTCCTTCCCCATTTCGGCAGATGTACAAGCGGTCTGGGCAATCAGCACCCATTCGATTCCCGGCTGACTCAGGATATTTGGAGCCGCCTTGAACAAAGCTTGCAAACGTTTGCGGTTCAGTCCGTGCTGATCGAAAGTTTCGGATTTACGGTAAGTGGTGTAGATCAGCTCCACTTTCAGTATCACTTTCCCCGAAAGAGCATTCAGTGCCTGTACATCCTCGTAAACGGCATTGTTGAAAGCGGTTTGGAGGAAATATACATTGTTGCGCTTTTTGACAACGTATTTGGGAATGGAACGCGGCGTGATGCCTATTACTTTTTCGATCACAGCTGATGTTTCCTGTGCGACCAGGAAGTTGATGGACAACAAAAACAGCAGGATCAGTGGAAAGCGCATTGGCAGTTGTTTAGCGAATAACCTTCGGCAGTCAAAACGTTACATATGGCCCGCCACGCGCAGGGTTCCCCAATACGCCCCGGAAATCCAGGTCGTGATGTAGAAAAACGCCAATAAGGTGACGATCGCAAAATGCGTGTGCGAGCGGTCTTTTTCCTGGAAAATACAGACCAGCCAGCCAATCAGTGGCAGCACCGCCCAGATATAGGCATTCAGCAGAAAACAAGCCGTGAGGATCAACGCGCAGGCCACACCGCCGATCTTCGCCCATTGTTTCTCGGTTCGCAGCGAGATCAGGATGCCCCAGACCACAAATAACAGGCAGAAAAGGATGAATGTAAAATCGATGAAGAGGCTGTTGAGCAGGCCCGGCAGTTTTTGTTCCGACACAAAGATTTCGAGCACAAAACGCGAAGTGAGCATCAGGGTAAAGCTCCATCCTATCGCCAGCCAGTCGGTCAATCGCATTTTGCGGCGTTCGAGGAGGAACATCAGTACAATGGCAACGAACAGCGCGGTTTTATACAGTGCGAAAGGGAAAATCCAGATGTAGTGCTGCATGTAATGCACGAGGGCAAACATACAGGCAGTAAGAATGGTAAGGGAACTGATGCGCTCGCTGGTCATTTCTGTTTTGCCAATGCTTCTTCGACGTAATCGAAGGTAGACAAAATAACCGGTTTTCCGTTCACTACGGCCACATTGTGTTCGAAATGCGCACTTGGCTGACCGTCAGCTGTAACGATGGTCCAGTTATCTTCCAGCTGCATCACTTTTTCAGTGCCCATATTGATCATCGGCTCGATAGCAATGGTAAGACCTTCCTGGATCTTTTTCCCTTTGCCGCGACGGCCGTAATTCGGTACCTGCGGATCTTCGTGCAGGCTTTTGCCCAGTCCGTGACCGACGAGATCGCGTACCACGCCATAGCCGTGCTTTTCGGCATGTTGCTGGATCGCATAACCGATATCTTCGATCCGGTTGCCCGAGACCGTTTGTTCGATCCCGAGGTACAGGCATTCGCGCGTTACATCGAGTAATTTCTGTACTTCCGGGGCCACTTTACCAACGGCAAAAGTATAAGCGTGATCGCCGTAATAGCCTTTGTAGACCGCACCGCAATCAACGGAAACAATATCGCCTTCCTGGATAGGACGCGACGTCGGCAAACCATGTACCACCTGTTCATTGATCGAGATCAGCAGCGTGCTCGGACAGCCATACAGCCCCAGGAAACCCGGAATGGCATCCTGTGAGCGGATGTAGTCTTCAGCCATTTTATCGAGTTCGAGCGGTGTAACGCCCGGACGCATGTGTTCGGCCACCAGACCGAGTGTTCGACTTACGACCTGTGCCGCCTGGCGCATAATCTCAATTTCTGCAGCTGTTTTGTAGATGATCATATCCCGTTGGAAGTATTTCATTTGCGGATGCAAAGATAGTGGATTATTCGCTCACATCGCGGAATGCTGCCGGTAGTGCCGTTCTGGCGAGAAAAGGCACATTTTTTGCGAGTCGTCTGTAACTTTTTTTGGCCGGAATTGTCTTACGGACCAAAACAAATTGATAACTAAAACAATACCAATGGTAATTCAATTACGGTGATCGTTTCTTTTGGGGGCATTTACTTTCCTACTTCGTAGGTAGAGTAAATAACTTTTCTGAAATTCGGCATCGTATTAATCAAAAACAAAGCATATGTTTAAACACTTACTTACAACGGGCTTCCTCACCGTTTCGCTGTTTGCCGCAGCACAAACCATTCCTAATGCCGGTTATGAAGACTGGGCTGATTCTGGTCTTGGATATGAAGATCCGGAAGGCTGGGTAACCCTGAACATCTTCAGTTTGCTGGGCGGGGAAGTTTCCGTAACGGAATCCAGCGATGCACACAGCGGCTCTTCAGCAGCAGCCATTACAACAACAATGTTTGATGCAGATGAAGATGGAACACCCGAGCCATTCCCTGGTATCCTCGCTCTTGGATCACTCGAAAGCGTTGGTATGCCAACAACCAATCGTCCTGATTCTCTGATTGTCTGGGCAAAATACACGCCATCAGGAGCCGACGAATTTACCGTTACCATAGATTTGAGCAACAACGGAATGCCGGTTGGTGGCGGAACCTTTACCGGTGTTACTGCCGGAAGCGGTTACGTTCGCCTTGCTATTGGTATCGACTATGCTTCATCAGATACACCTGATACGCTCAACATCGGTTTTACCAGCAGCGCTTCCGATCCTCAGATTGGATCCGAGCTCCTCGTAGACGACGTTTCACTGGTCACCAATCCTACAACCAGTGTAGCCGAGATCAAGCAGCAAGCTCCGCTGAGCCTCTACCCGAACCCGGCTCGTGAATCACTGAACATCCAGGTCGGAAAAGATGCAACGATCGAAATCTACAACGCACTCGGCATGTTAGTGGAAACCATCAAAGCAGATTCAGACAAGCCTTATGTGCTTTCAACGGCTGATTACCGCAGCGGCGTTTACCTCGCGAAATCGAGCAACGGCGTTACACAGCGATTTGTGGTGAAGCACTGATAATATTTCCTAAAATTTATTTTCAACAGGGCGTTCCGGATGCGGGGCGCCCTTTTTTATTTGCAATTTCGCACTAACTATTTGCCACTGTTCAACGTTCCTACCTGCTAATAAATACGAACGTAAAAACCAATATCATGTTCAAACATTTACTTCTTTCAGGTTTCCTGACCATCTCATTGGCTACTGTAGCCCAAACAATCCCAAATGCAGGCTTTGAAAACTGGTCGCCGAGCGGGAACGGTTATGATAACCCGGACGACTGGGCGACACTCAACGACCAGGTTTTCCAGGTGAATGGCAGCCCATCGGTTACACCTTCATCTGATGTTCACAGCGGAGCCACTGCGATCCGTCTCGAAACCGTATCGTTTGCCGGTAACGCCATGGCGGGAATGATCATGTTGTCTCCGGGCGTTCAGCCGGGCATTCCCATTGCAAACAGACCCGATTCGCTCTTCGCGTGGGTGAAATACTTTCCAGTTGATGCCGATCAGTTTATGGTCAATGTACAACTAACGAAAGAAGGCACATTGATTGGCCAAAGCAATTACATGGCCGGAGGAGCCATCACGGATTATATCCGCCTTACATTGGGGATCGATTATACTTCAGGCGATACTCCCGACACCATTCGCATCGGTTTTATCAGCAGTGCAGCTCAGCCACATGTTGGCTCCGTATTGTTTGTCGACGACGTTTCACTGGTAACCAATCCTACAACCGGTGTAGGCGAGATCAAACAACAAGCTCCTCTGAATCTTTACCCGAACCCGGCGCGTGAATCACTGAGCATCCAGATTGACAAAGACGCAACGATCGAAATCTACAACGCACTCGGCATACTGGTGGAAACCATCAAAGCAGATTCCAACAAGCCTTATGTACTTTCAACGGCTGATTACCGCAACGGCGTTTACCTCGCGAAATCGAGCACTGGCGTTACGCAGCGATTTGTCGTGAAACACTGATAGCATTCAATTAACCAACAGGCGCTTCGGATTCGAGGCGCCTTTTTTGATTTCGATTGAACGTACTTAGCAACCTGAAAATTAAACCTTACTAAATCGTTTAATTTCTTAATTCAACTACTTACTTTTGTGAAAATTTTTACCATCACATTAGTAACCTTCATCTCATGGAATTAGAGCACAAGGACCATTTGAGTCCTGTTCTGAAAGATGGTGTCAAAAACTACTTAATTGACATCGACGGAACGATTACGGAAGATGTTCCGAACGAAGAGCCGGAACGCATGAAAACCTGTCTTCCCTACCCCGATGCGCTGGAAACGGTCAACCGCTGGTATGATCAGGGACATCAGATCTGTTTTTTCACCTCGCGTACAGAAGATCTCAAGCAGATCACAATGGACTGGCTCGACAAACACGGGTTCAAGTACCACAGTGTATTGTGCGGAAAGCCACGCGGCGGGAATTATCACTGGATCGACAATCACCTGGTGAAAGCAACGCGCTACAACGGCAAGTTCACCGATCTGATTGAGAAGCAGGTAACCATTGAAGTTTTTAACGATTAATCAACCCATGAAAGTTTTAGCAAACGACGGGTTCGATCCATCAGGAATCGAGGCCCTTACTACGAAAGGATTTGAAGTGATCACGACCAAAGTTCCGCAGGAACAGCTGGCAGATTACATCAACGAACAGGCAATCCAGGTATTGCTGGTCAGAAGTGCGACACAGGTCCGGAAAGACCTCATCGACCAATGCTCTTCACTCGAGATCATCGGTCGCGGCGGTGTGGGGATGGACAACATCGATGTGGATTATGCCCGCGAAAAAGGACTGCACGTGATCAATACACCTGCTGCTTCATCGGCTTCGGTTGCCGAGCTGGTGTTTGCGCATTTGTTCTCCGGAGCGCGCTTTTTGCAGGACTCCAACCGCCAGATGCCGGTAGCAGGCGATACGGCTTTTTCCCAATTGAAGAAAGCCTACGCAGGCGGAATCGAGCTTCGCGGTAAGACCATCGGGATCATTGGAATGGGCCGCATCGGCCAGGAAGTTGCCCGCATGGCGCTCGGGCTGGGCATGCGTGTGATTGCAGCCGACAATGCCGTAGGAAAGGCCACCATCAAAGTGAAGTTCTACAACAGCCAGTTCATCAATGTCGACATTGAAACAGAACCGCTGAACGAAGTACTGAAACATTCGGATTTCATTACGTTGCACGTTCCGGCGCAGAAAGACGGTTACGTGATCGGTAAAAACGAGCTGGAGCTGATGAAAACCGGCGCGGCGATCGTGAACTGCTCACGTGGCGGCGTTATCGATGAAGAAGCCCTGGTGGCGGCTTTGGATAACGGCAAAATCGCTTTTGCAGGGCTGGATGTATTCGTGAACGAGCCTACCCCATCCAAAGCGGTATTGAACCACCCGAAGATCTCGCTTACACCGCATACAGGTGCTGCTACGCTGGAAGCTCAAGACCGGATAGGTCTTTCACTGGCGGATCAGATCGCGAGTATTTTACAGCTCCAATGATCTCTTATAGCAGGGTTTACTTTCCGGCTAATTAACGCAAATTGTCCTCTAGCGGACTTGAACTAAAAAACCCCGAAGTGTTTGCAAAACTACTTCGGGGTTTTTCTATGTTTTTGATACGGCTTACGCCAGTACTGCTTTCACTTTGTCGGCTGCTTCCTGGAGCAATACCGCTGAATGTACGTTCAGACCTGATTCGTCGATCAGTTTCTTCGCTTCTTCAGCATTGGTTCCCTGGAGACGTACGATGATAGGAACTGGAATATTCCCCATGTTCTTGTATGCGTCTACCACACCTTGCGCTACACGGTCGCAACGAACGATTCCACCGAAGATGTTGATCAGGATCGCTTTTACGTTCGGGTCTTTCAGGATGATGTGGAATGCTTTTTCAACGCGCTCTGCGTCAGCTGTACCACCTACATCGAGGAAGTTAGCCGGGTTACCGCCAGAGTACTTGATGATATCCATAGTTGCCATCGCAAGACCGGCACCGTTTACCATACAAGCTACGTTTCCGTCGAGCTTCACGAAGTTCAGTCCAGCTGCATCTGCTTCTACATCCAACGGATCTTCTTCGGAAGTATCGCGCATGGCTGCATAATCCGGGTGACGGTACAAACCGTTTCCATCGAGGGTTACTTTCGCATCGACAGCGATGATACGGTTATCGGAAGTTTTCAATACAGGGTTGATCTCGAACATGGAAGCGTCGCATCCTTCGTAAGCGCTGTAAAGTGCCACGACGAATTTGGTCATTTGCTTGAACGCTTCGCCGGAAAGACCGAGGTTGAACGCAATCTTGCGCGCCTGGAACCCCTGAATGCCCACACGTGGATCGATTTCTTCGCGGTTGATCAGGTGCGGCGTATCGTGTGCCACGCTTTCGATGTCCATACCACCTTCGGTAGAATAAACGATCACATTGCGTCCGCGCTCACGATCGAGCAATACTGACATATAGAACTCGGAAGGCTCTGATTCGCCCGGATAGTAAACGTCCTCAGCGAGGAGCACTTTGTTCACTTTCTTACCAACGCCATTGGTTTGAGCAGTTTCGAGGTGTCCGCCAAGGATGCCTTTCACTTTCTCTTCAACCTGGTCGATTCCTTTTGCAAGGACAACACCGTTGGATCCGGTCTCTTTAACGATTCCTTTTCCACGACCACCAGCATGGATCTGTGCTTTCACCACGTACCAGCTGGTACCGGTTTCTTCTGTCAGCTGTTTTGCTTTCGCAACGGCTTCCTCAATTTTCTCAACAACAACTCCACGCTGAACGGCTACGCCGTACTTCTGCAAAATGGATTTTCCCTGGTATTCGTGTAAGTTCATGACAACTCTAAGTTTTTGGAGCGCTAAAGGTAGAAAGTATTCTTGAATAAGGGTTCACGAAACACAAAAATTGGTCAGCAAAACAGGAATACTTATCCATGAAAATCGGGGCCTATTTCGAAAATTCTGTGTATCTTAAATTAAGACGAGGCGCAATTCTGTTAAACGACATCTGAAAACCATAAAAGATCACTGAATAATGGCAGGAACATTCTCACAAATCTATATCCAGATCGTTTTTGCGGTCAAAGGGAGAGATCATTTAATTCACCCTGCATGGGAAACTGATTTATACAAGTATATCACGGGAATTGTTTTGAATAAAGGGCAAAAAATGCTGGCAATTAATGGTGTGTCTGATCATATTCACATGCTCATAAGTATACGACCTTCATGTTGTTTATCGGATTTGGTAAGAGAAATCAAGAAATCATCCAATGATTATATTAATTACAATCGTTTTACTCCGTACAAGTTTAGGTGGCAGGAAGGATTTGGTGCTTTTTCATACAGTCAGTCAGCTGTAGATAACGTGATTAACTATATTAAACGACAAAAGGAACATCACGGTGAACGAACTTTCCGGAAAGAGTATGTGGATTTCCTTAAAGAGTACCAGGTAGATTACAAAGAAGAGTATCTCTTCGAATGGATCGACGACACCAAATAAACCACTGACAGAAGAATGCGTACGACCCTCTTCGGGGTCGATTTACATGAGACATACTTTAGTTATAGCATGCGAATCCTTCGGATTCGTTTACTGATCCCGAAGGGATCACACCAAACTAATGCGCATGCAACTTCCACGTCGAGCTGATCGGGCGGGAAGCAGCATTGGCTTCGGCGTCTTCGCGGAGGTGGTTCCAGATCTGGTCGATGCCGGCTTTCATGGCGTGGTTTTCTTCTTCGTAGAGCTCCCACATCACTTTCGGATCTTCGAAGTAGTGCTTGATGAAGTTCGTGTCGAAATCACCGGAGCGGAAGGCCGGGTGACGCATCACGTATTTCCCGAAATCGAGCGTGGTTTTTACGCCGGAGATCTCGTATTCGTCGATCGCACGGACCATTTTGTCCATCGCTGCTTCGCGGGTTTCAGCCCACACAACGAGCTTGGCGATCATCGGATCGTAGTAGATCGGAACTTCCATACCTTCTTCGAACGCATCGTCAACGCGGGCAATGTGCGTGCTCGGACGACGGTAACGGTTCAACGTTCCGATATCCGGGATAAAACCGTTCAGCGTATCTTCTGCGTAGACGCGCACTTCGATCGAGTGACCATTAATGGTGAGCTCGTCCTGGAGCTTTGGCAAACGCTCGCCGCGCGCCACTTTCACCTGCCATTCAACGAGGTCGGTTCCGGTAATCTCTTCTGTTACCGGGTGCTCTACCTGCAAGCGGGTGTTCATTTCCAGGAAGTAGAATTTATGCTCGGCATCCAAGAGGAATTCGACTGTGCCGGCGCCTTCGTAATTACAAGCCTTGCAAACAGCCACCGCTGCTTCGCCCATCTGCTTGCGCAATTCAGGAGTCAGGACGGCACTTGGTGCTTCTTCGATTACTTTCTGGTGACGGCGCTGAATGGAACATTCGCGCTCAAAAAGGTAAACGGCATTGCCCAAACGATCGGCGAATACCTGTATTTCAATGTGACGCGGCTTGGTCACGAATTTTTCAATGAAAACGGCATCGTCACCAAACGAGGAGCGTGCCTCGCTTTGTGCCAGCTGCATCTGCTCTTCGAATTCGTCTACATGGTTAACGAGGCGCATTCCTTTTCCTCCACCACCGGCCGAAGCTTTGATCAATACAGGGAAGCCAACTTCCGCAGCGATGATCTTAGCTGCATTAACGTCCGTGATTGCTTCATCGACACCCGGAACGAGCGGCACGTCGTAAGCTTTCACCGCCTGCTTTGCGCTCAGCTTGTCGCCCATCACTTCCATCGCTTCCGGTGAAGGTCCGATGAAGGTAATTCCAGCCTGCTTCACCTTGCGGGCAAAACCGGCATTTTCGGAAAGGAAACCATAGCCTGGGTGAATACCGTCCACGCCCAGCTCTTTGCAATGCTGCAAAATGAGGTCCTGCTGCAGGTAGCTTTCCGCCGAAGGGGATTTCCCCACATAAACGGCCTCATCGGCTTCCAATACGTGTGGCGCCGTGGCATCAGCATCCGAATAAACAGCAACCGTAGCGATCTGCATTTTTTTCAGGGAACGGATCACGCGGCGGGCGATCTCACCTCTGTTGGCAACGAGGACTTTTTTCATATGGGAGACTAATCTTTGGGTCGTAAAAATAAGTAGAAGTTTGAAGTTTCTGAGTTTTTGGGTTGGTGAGTTTTGGAGTTAGTGAGTTCTTGGGTTGATGAGTTCTCGGGTTGACGAGTTTTGAGTTTTGAACCTAACTCAGAAACCCGTAACTCTCCAACTATATAACTCGAAAACTACTCCTCCTCTTTCTTCTCAATCACCACGGGACGATCTTCGAGCTGCGCGTCTTTTTTGATGGGCTCAGGATTTTCCGGCTCGCGGACAGGTGCATTCGGATTGGCGCCCGATTCGATGATGACTTCACCGGACGACTTACCTTTGCGCGGAATTTTCTCGTTTACGCTCACTTCTTCACGGCGCTTGGTACGCTTGATGTGTTTCTCTTCGCGGAACCAGTCGAGGATGAACTGAAGGAGCTTAAAGTCATTCAATGTGTTGAAATCTTCCTGGTAATGAAGACCGACACCCTGCGTGAACAAGCCCTGGGTGTTATCCTGGAGCACCGTGTTCTGGTTGGATTCGTTGAAGATGTTGATGCGGAACGTTCCGTCGTCGTTGATGAGGTATTCAAGACTCATATCACCGATCAAGCTGCTTTCCTGGCTTTGATTACCCGTTGAGTTGGCAACACCGAAGGTCGTTCGCACCACAAATTTATCGTTCTGGCCAAAGGCTTTCTGTGCCGATAGCTCATAGCTTTCACTACCCAGCGCCGCACTGCTACCATACGCTACCTGGAGCTTCACATCTTCCGAAACGTTGCTCAGGAAGGAGTTGATCTGGTTGGTGATCACGTCGGCGAGACCACCACCGCTGGCAGATGCCGTTCCATTGAGCGGCACGAATTTTTTCAGGAGCAGAAGCGAGAAGAATTGTTTCTGCAGCTCGTCTTTGTTGCTGCGGATACTGCTCAGAACGGCTTTCTCGGCTTCCGTTGCTTTCGGCGCCTGGATGTCGAGCGTGATGAGCGGATCGTCGAGTGTTTGTGTGAGCTCGAGGATGCAATAGATTTCCTGGTTCGACGAGTTAGAACGCGATTCGATGTCCGTTACACCCACGTCGGCGAAGTTGGCCGTTACCTTGTTGTACGTACGCAGATCGAGGTTCGCATTGTATGGACTGCTGGTCCAGGTAATGCTTCCTCCTTCCTGGATGATAAAGTTCTGCTTCACCGGCCCCATTACGAAGTTGTAAACACCATCGCTTACCACGTAGGTTCCGGTCATGGCAATATCGCCCAGGTTATTCACCACAATGCCGATATCTCCCTGGCCGTGTACGGTAATTTCATCGCCGGTTTTATCGTTGAAAATCAGCTTCAGACGCGCGTCTTCGGTCACGTCGAAATTGAGGTTCAGCTCTACGCCTGAAAGGTCGATTTCTTCTTTAATGGCATCCTCTATCTGCTGTCCTTCCTTGACGAACTCCACTACGCCGTCTTCCGTGATCTCGGAATTGCCGTACATCGGAATATCGATCCAGGTACCTTCTTCGGTTTTCACATCCACAAGGATCTCCGTGATCTGCTCGGTAACGAAGATGTTGGCGGTTCCTGTTACATAAGCGCGGCCGTAATAGATCTCGCCTTCCTTGTACTTGGTATTCAACACCAGGAAGCGGTCTGTACGGTCCTCGTCGATCATGAAGTCGAGGTTACAGTTCCAGTTGGTGTAGTCGGTGTGGTAGATATAACCGTCGAGCTTGGCGCGATTGCCTTCTTCGTCCAGAACAGGCATGTTGTTGATCACGAAGGCGTTTTCCTCGCCTCTGAAGTCGATCGGACCGTTGAGACGGAAAGTCGTTCCGAGCAGCTCGATCTTGGCACTGGCGTTTTCCAGTGTAAGACGTCCGTCGATGACAGGCGAAGCGGTTTTACCGGTTACTTTCACATGCCCTTTGAGGCTTCCGCCGATATTGCGCACCACCTGCGGGTCCATGAAGGCATTGGCAAAAGCCATGTCCATACCTTTGAAATCGAGGTCGAGATCGAGATTATTGTCGTCCTTGTAAGGATAGTAGCGGCCGGAGAAGTCGAAGGTTTCGTTTTTGAGGTATTTCAAATCCCCGCTCATCACCACGCATTCGTTTTCGGCATCCCAGTTTCCTTTGAAATGCACATCACCTATAGGCGACTTGCTGATCACCAGCTCTTCTGCTTCCAGCGAGCCGCTGATGCGGAAGTCGGTAAACGGCGTAGCAATACGGATATCACCGCTCACATTACCGGCAATGTCGAGGTCAGGATCGAGGATGGCGGAAAATTCCTGCATGTGCAGGTCGTTCACGTTGATCTGTAGCTCGTCTTCCGGCAATTCGGACAACACGCCGTTGATGGCAATAAACTGCACATCGCGTTCCAGTACGAGGTGATCCACCACGATGCGGTTATCTGCATAGGAGAACCGGGCTGTGTTCATGATATCCCAGGTCTGGTTCTTGATCGTGAAGAACGATGGCTTAAGCGTGAAATTGATGGTCGGTGAGCTGGTTATGACTTCGCCACCGATTCCCGGCTGGGTTTGGCGTTTGCCCACGAACTCGGTCGTCCATTCAAAATGGGCCGGATTCGGCATGCTGTCATTCCAGCTGGCCGTGGTATTGTACACATTGCCCGATCCGTTAATATCGATATCCAATGCGTTTACGTAGAGCGAGTCGTTGAACTCGAAGTAACGCGCATCGATCTCGGCTTTGGCCACGCCGTTCAGCATCGACTGGTTGAGCGTGAGCCCGCGGATCACGATGTCGTTGTACTGGATCTGGCCGGAAACGACATCCAGCGCCAGCTCGCTCCGCGGCGCGTTGTAATGCATATCAATCGTACTTCCGGAGGAAATCGATAAGGCCGGTGCAAAAAGCGCCAGGATTTGCTGCGGATTGCCGACCGTCATGCTGAGATCGAAGAAGTTGTTGTCGATCTTCCGTTTCGGGAACGGCATAGGTGAAAGATAGGCCGACAGATAAGGAACAAGCGCGTTGTTGAGCGATGGCGCAATGGTCGCCGGATCAATCTTTCCGTTGAGCTGGATATTCGCTACATCACTGGTAACGGTCAGCACATCGGTTGCCGCACCGCGTTGAATATCGGCTGTGAGTCGCGGAATGGAAACGGTATTGCTGTCTTCCATGTAAACCAACTCATCGAGCTCGAGGGTTCCGCTGTAATCCGACAAACCGGTTCCGCGCAGATCGGCGCTGAACTTGGTAACCAGCGTTGCTGAGTCGGCTTTCACAAAATTCAGTGCTACAAGGTCGGCTTTCGGAACATCGATGCTGAATTTCATTTCCTGCTGCTTGTTCAGGTCGAAATAACCATCGAAAGTCAGATCGAGATTCGGGTCTTTGATCGTGATATCGGCGTCGAAGACATTGTTGATGAAGGAACCTTCTTTGACAGAAATGGCCGTATAGCTGTAATCGTTGAACACGAACGAGCTGATTTCACCCGACAGCTCGTTGATACGGATCACGTCTTTTTGTCCCACGACGCCGTTGGCGAAGACCGAACCTGTGACTTTTCCCAGCATCGGGTTGTCAATGAAGCGTCCCACGTTGAAGCTGTCGATGTAAACGTCGTAGTCGCTGTTTGCCGAGCGTTCGAACGCATAACCTCCCTCTTTGAGCGAGGTGAACATGAGTCCGTTGTCGAGGTGAACGGTTCCGAGATCCGTACGGATCTGACGACTGGCCAGTACAAACTGCGACCAGTAGCCTACCAGCGATGTTTTCCGCAATTCGGCATAGCCCAGGCGTTCGATCATCGGCTCGAGCTGAATGAAATGCTGAGCGGCCCTGTCAGGCAAACGAAGCGCCTGCAGATCTTCGAGGTCGATGTAGGCGTATTCGATATTTTCCTGCAGGAAAGATTCTTCCGGCGAGCGGAAATCCGGCAGTAGCAATGTTCCGCGGAAAACCGTTCGTTCTCCTGTCCGGAGGTCGATGTCCGAGATTTTCAGGTCCTTGACTTTATGCGTCAGCGTGGCGCTAATGGCTACTTTTTGGCGCATTCCCTTCAGAGCGGGCGCAAAAAGCGAAACATCGTAGAGATTCACAACCCCGGAATCGATGCGGCCGTCGAAAGTTACACTGTCTTCAAACGAGCGAACGCCAGTCAGCTTTTCGGTTTTCAGGTGGAATTTCTTGGCAAACAGCCGCGAATGGAAGGTGTTGATCTTTAAATCGTCCAGCAAAATCCCTTCATCACCTATCCGGGCAGAAGCCTGCAATCGTTTGAGAATCAATCCGCATTTTTCCTTCGCGCTGAGATGTTCGACCCTGAACGCGTAGCTTTTCCCGATAATGGTAATGTCTTTGGCATGCAGCTCTACTTCGCGCAGGTTGAGGTGATCGTAGTCCATCCCGAAATCGTTGTAGGATTTGCGGTAATCGTCGTATGTGAGGTGCACGTTCTCTATATCCAGCGAGCGGATGAGCAGATTGGTCTGTTTTTTCTTCTTGGATTTCGACTTGGAATCGAAGTAATCGGTGATAAAGAAGTAGTTGTAATCGCCGCTGATCGAATCGCGGTTGATCCCTACCCGGCCGTTCTGCAAGGTGATGTTTTTCAGCACGATGCGATCGGCGTTGAGGTTGAGCAGGGACAGCTGTACTTTGATGGTACCGAGCGAAGCCAGCGTATCGCCTTTCGGATCGCGCACAAACACATCGTCGAGCGCCACGCGGTCAAAGAAATAAATGTCGACCTTCCCGATCCGGAACTCAGCGTCCATCTCGCTGGAAAGGTAATCGGTGGCCAGTCTTCCGATGTAGGTTTGAACGGCGCTGAAGCGAATGGCAAATGCAGCAAAAATGACCAGAATAAGGACCCACTCCAGGATCCCGCCAGTGATTCTGCCAAGTATTTTGAGTAATTTTGCCATTCTACAAGTACAAACTTAAACAAAGTTGGGCCAAAAACCGATCGTTATACTGGCAATCGAGTCTTCGTGCGATGATACTTCCGCTGCGGTAATCAAAAATGACGCCATTCTTTCGAACGTCACGGCCGGGCAGGAAGTCCATAAAAGCTACGGTGGCGTTGTTCCCGAGCTTGCTTCGCGGGCCCATCAGCAGCACATCATTCCCGTCGTCGATAAAGCGTTAAAAGATGCTAAAGTAGTTCCATCGGAGCTTGACGCCGTGGCGTTTACACGCGGTCCTGGACTCATGGGCTCGCTGGTTGTCGGCACTTCATTCGCCAAAGCGTTCGCCCTGGCCCTGAACATTCCGCTGCTCGATGTAAACCACATGCACGGCCATATCCTGGCGCACTTCATCAACGAAGGACAGGAAATGCCGCGTTTTCCGTTCATTTGCCTTACGGTTTCAGGCGGACATACGCAGCTTGTCCTGGTGCGCGATTACCTCGATATGGAAGTGATCGGCACGACCATCGACGACGCGGCCGGCGAAGCCTTCGACAAAACAGCCAAACTGCTGGGGCTGCCTTATCCGGGCGGGCCGTTGATCGATCGTTATGCACAGGAAGGCGACCCGAAGAAATTCACTTTTTCCAAGCCACAGATTGCCGGCTACGATTTCAGCTTCAGCGGCCTGAAAACAGCAGTTCTGTATTTCCTCCAAAAAGCGGAAAAGGAAGAACCGAAGTTCCGCGAGCTGCACCGCAACGACATTTGTGCCTCCGTTCAGCATACCATCCTGGAAATCCTGTTCAAAAAGCTCGTTAAGGCGGCGAAGGACCACCAGATTACCGATATTGCCATCGCCGGTGGCGTTTCCGCCAATTCAGGTTTGCGCAAACGCTTGCAGGAAGAAGGACAACAACGCGGCTGGCGGGTGTTTATCCCGAAATTCGAATACTGTACCGATAACGCAGCCATGATCGCTATCTCCGGTAAATGCCTGTACGAAAAAGGGCAATTTGCCGATCAAAGCATCAGTGCGATGGCCCGTTTACCTTTTAACCGGGCGCTATGAGTCACGCATTACCGGCCGATTTTACCGCACGTGTGCTCCAGGATCCGTTTCTCGGGCAATCTTTGCTCGACGCGCTGGAAACGACCAGTCCTACTTCCGTTCGAATGAACCCATGGAAAACACGCGCCGATCTGCCGATCAAAAGTGCTATTCCGTGGTCCAGAAATGGCTTCCTGCTTTCGGAACGCCCGAAATTCACGCTCGATCCGCTGTTCCATGCCGGTTGTTATTACCCGCAGGAAGCCGGCTCGCAATTACTCGATGCTGTTTTACAGCAATTAGCGTTGCCCGAAGAAGCCGTTGTGCTCGACCTCTGTGCGGCACCGGGCGGAAAAAGCACGCTCATCGCCAGTCACCTCGACGGAAAAGGCCTGCTGGTCAGTAACGAAGTAATCGGCTCGCGGGCAAAAATCCTGAAAGAAAACCTCATCAAATGGGGCGCTGTCAATACATTGGTCACGAATAACGATCCCGCCGATTTTGATCGCCTGCCGGGTGTTTTCGATTGCATCGTTGTTGATGCGCCGTGTTCAGGCGAAGGCATGTTCCGCAAAGATCCTGCGGCCCGTTCGGAATGGTCGGAAGGAAATGTGGAATTGTGCGCAGGCCGCCAGAAACGCATCGTGATGGACGTTTGGCCGGCGTTGAAAACAGGTGGTTTTCTCATCTACTCGACCTGCACGTTCAATACACAGGAAAACGAAGAAAACACGGCCTGGTTTTTACAGCAGCTGGATGCCGAGCTGGTAACCATTGCCTTGCCCGATGCGAGAAAAGACCGCAATACAACCGGCTGGTACGCGCTGCCTTCGGAAATCGATACGGAAGGTTTTTACATCACCGTGCTGCGCAAAACCGACGAAGCTGCTTCGCGCAAAAAAGGCAAAGAGAAGGTCACGCTGCATCCATTCAAAGACCTTGCTTTACTGAACGGACTTGTTCAAACCGAAAGATTTTCCTTCCTGCAATGGACCGATTTTGTGTTCGCCGTTCCTACAGCTTTCACCTCGCTGATCCATACCATTCACCAGCAAATGCGCGTCATAAAGCTGGGAACAGAGCTCGGTCAGCCAACCCGGAAAGGACTGATTCCCCACGAAGCACTGGCATTGAGTCCGTTTGTGCGCAGCGAAGCCATTCCTGTTATTGATCTGACAGCCGAACAGGCGCTTTCCTACCTGCGCGGCGATACGTTTCCGCTTCCCGGAAAACAGGGCTTGCAGTTGGTAGCTTTTGCCGGCGAACCGCTGGGCTGGATCAAACACCTGGGCAACCGGTTCAACAATCTCTATCCGAAGGAATGGCGCATCCGCATGCGGATTGATTAAACGTTCTACATAATCATTGACTGACAAGACGCTCCAGGTGTGTTTCTTTCCCCACGAATACACGAATAATGAGCAACTCATAATGAAAACGAATACCCACTGTCCCGACTAGTCGGGACTATTCGTATACCATTCTCAGGGTATGCAACGTACTGATTCATATGAAATTCGTGCATTCGTGGGAAAGAGAAAAACTATTCCTTCGCAACGCGAACTTTTTATAGCTTTACCGGTCATGCAGCAGCTCACAGCGCTTCTTTCCTATTTGCCTGAAACGAGCAAGATTTTCCTGACTTGTTCGGTAATCGTGCTATTGCTTTCGCTGGTATTCCTGTTTCGTTTTCCGAACAACCGCTGGAATTACCTGGGATTGTTTGCAGCTGTCGCGCTGGCCGGATTCGGTTTTGCATACATCGATCCGTTCCTGCATCCGTGGGATGAGCAATTTCACGCATTAGTAGCCAAAAATATGCTGGATCATCCCTTCCACCCTACGCTGATGGAAGGCTCGCGCACCGATTTCGATTATACGATGTGGATCGACAACAACACGTGGCTGCACAAACAACCGCTGTTCCTGTGGCAAATTGCTTTGTCGCTGAAGCTGTTTGGCAGCAACCTCATCGCCCTGCGATTGCCGAGTATCCTGATGCACGCCGCCACGGCCTGTCTCATTTTTTCGATGGGCAAGCGCTACGTGAATCATTTTTTTGCCGTGCTGGCCGCCGTGCTGTACGGATTTTCGGGCTTTGTGCTCGATTTCGTATCCGGCGTGCAGGGCATGGATCACAACGATATTGCTTTCACGTTTTACGTAACGGCTTCCTTTTGGAGCTGGCTGAAATATACCGAAACCAGGCAGCTTAAATGGGCCGTGATCACCGGGCTTTTTGCGGGTGGCGCGGTGTTGTGCAAATGGCTCGTGGGACTGATCGTTTTCGCAGGCTGGGGATTGGTTTTGCTGGTCATCGATCGCAGCCGGAAGGAATGGAAGGCGTTTTTCTACGCGCTGGTCACAACCATTGTGGTCGTTGCTCCATGGCAGCTTTATTGCCTGGCGGTTTTCCCGGTAGAATACAAACACGAAATGGCTTATAATTCGCTCCACTATTTCCATTCGGTGGAGCAGCATGGCGGTCCGTGGAGCTTCTATTTCGAAGGCATGAAAAAGCTCTATGGCGCGGGCGAAGTGCTGCGATTTTTCGTGTTGATCGGCTTGCTGATCGCGTTCATCAAAGGCTTCCGGAAACGTAACCCGGCATTCCTGTTTGCGGCCAGCATATTCCTGGGCATTTACCTGTTTTTCATGGGAGCGGCTACCAAGCTCGAAGGCTACGTGCTGATCGTTGCACCGCTGGGCTTCATCTTATTCGTTCTGCCGTTCCAGGAGCTTTTTGCATGGATCGGCCAGAAAACGCGCTCCCGCCTGCCGTGGCTGGTGTTGCCGATCTTGCTTACAGCCATTTTGTTCGTTCACATGAATCCGAAAGGCGTCATCGACCGGCACAATTTCAAAACACCGGAAACCGTGCAGGCCTGGCGAAACGATCTCACAAAAGGCGAACGGGAAATTCATTCCCTGCGCGGACCGTATCGCTATATCCTGGTGAAAAATGCTTCCGGAGCGGTTGCCCCGGCCCTGCGCTTTATGACCGGCAAGGAGATCTATATGTGGAAACCTTCACTGGAACAGGAAGGCGTGGTCGTGATCGACCTTCAAAACTGATTCAGCTGATTTTGGCAACCGGACGGTAAACGATCACCGAGCCTGTTTTAACAGTAGACAGATCCAATTTGGTAACGCCCATTACCCGACCGAACTGACCGGTGTTCTGATGCATCATGTCCACCTTTCCGGGACCTGTTACCTGGTACACGATGGCCGTATGATGCGGGAATTTTTCCCGGTAACCACCTTTATCGGTTCGCACTTCCACCACCACATTTTCGAATTGAATGATATCGCCGGGCTGCAAACATTCCGTGTTGACATTCACGACGCGTCCATAAACGTAGAGTCCGTCCCAATGAGCACCGATTTCATCCAGCGCCAGTGCGGCCGCATCCCAGCATTCACCACGGTCTATCGTTTTGCCGAGCCACGGTTTCAGGATTTGTATAACCCGTGCGTTCAATTCCGGAATTTCTGAGCATGGAGCAGGGTATTGCGCCCGGGCAGGCATTGCCAACGCAAGAAATAAAAGAGAAAAGAAAAGTTTCATACCAGGGTAAATGCGTTCCCGATAAATCGTTACAACCGGAAGTGCCTTTTTTTCAGGGTTTTTCAGATCAAAAAATGGCCATTAGAAATAACGCATTGTTTTACAATGAAATCTGGTACTGTAGTACGTACATATTTTTGTACATGACTATTTCCCGGGCTCCCGAAATAGTTGTTTCAAAGACCGGACGGCTCTGAATACCGAGCGAAACTTTACCTGTATGCGTTCCGTGGATCAGCCAGTTGAGACCGGCTTCATACACGATCGCCGCATCATCCAATCCTTCGAAATTGGAATACTGCACCGAAGCGTAAGGCTGTAGAGTTCCGTTATCCGGCAGCAGGTCGTTGCGGAATTTATAGCCGACTTGTGCAAAGACGATATCACCCGTTCCTATCATCGGGTAGTTGACGCCCGGACCGTTCAAACTTGCGTCCACATCAACGCCATTGCCGGGGTTCATCGCACCGTTCATGCGTATGTAATCCCTGCCGAAATCGAAGTTGTTGTAGGCAACGTAAGCTGTGAATGCTGCTCCTTTTCTTCCAATCGGCAAGTCGGCAAACACATCAACGCCGAGCAGCAACAAATCGGTGCGAACCGTATCGGCGAGCTCGTTCACATGCCACATCGCATTTTTCTGGTGTACCCAGCCGAAACCGAGATTGAGGATCTTCTTTTTTCCGAGGTACGTTCCGGTCATGTAGGGAACGGTTGTCGTTTCCTTGTCGAAAAACTGCCACATGAGGTAGCCGTTGGTCTGCATGTAGCCCGGCTCGGTACTGAAATTCGACGTAACTGAAATAGGCGGGATCGTTACGGTGCTGTTGAGCGTCGACATCGGACTGGCAATCGCAACGCGGTAATTCAACCGGTGAATATCGCCTTTTGCATACACCGAAAGCTTGCGTACAAATTGTTCGTTCACGCCGTTTGTAGCCTGCTGGTAAAGCGGAGCATCCAATGTCAAAATGGAAGCTACGGCCGGTGAAGAAAAGCGTGACATACCACTCCAGCCGGTCAGGCCGCCACCCATGTAGAACCAAGAAGCTGCTTTGTATTCGGTGACCGCGTCGTGGAGAAAAGCACCCGTATGACGTTTTGCCAGGAAACCGAGGTTGTTCTGACCGAACTGGGTATAGAGAAACAAACGATCGGTAAGCTGCGCATAAGCCTGCACCCGCCAGCGACGAATCCCGATATCGCCATAAGCTGATTTAGGTGTTCCGTCGATGGTTGTTCCGGGATTCATTTCCGAATAACGCGCCCAGTTCTGAACAAGAATGGTGCTTTTGAAATAATGTGTCCCGGATGAATTGAACTTGACTTTCAATTCCGGGATCACGACACGGGAAGTGTCTCTGATCTTCGCTTTCTGAGCCGTCGCATTCAGGGAAAGAAGGACAACGGCTATCAGGGCAATTATTCTCATTGGATATTAGGATTTCAGGACGTCAGGATTCAGTGTTGAAGTGCTTCGACCATCGGTTTGCCGATCATGGCGTTCGGGCGCTGGAGCTTCAGAATGTGTACGAGTGTTGCGGCCGCATCTACGATCTCGTAGGGCGTAAACACATCCTGCTGCGGAATCCCGGTTCCGTAAAAGAGCATCGGCACATGCGTATCGTAGTTGAAAGCCGAGCCGTGGCTCGTTCCTTTGTGCGCCGATTCGGAGTCGCTTGATTTAGGCAAATAGCCCGGCTGCAAGAGGAAAATGAGCTCACCGTTACGCTCGCGGTCGAAACCAAGACGCACCATTTCGAGCCACTGATCGCCTTCAGACGGACCGAGCAGCTCATTTTTCGTGTAAGCGGCTTTTACTTCCGGCCACAAACGCACCTGCTGCTGGATAAATGCAACGATGGCATCAGTTTCGGGAATATTCAGATAAGCCTTCTTCAGGTAAATGTTGTTGTTCTGGATCTTTTCGATCACGTCTGCACCGAACATTTTGGCACAAGCCGCACGCAATTCCGCAGAACGCGTATCGAGGAACAAATAACCGCCCGGAAGCTGCTTATCGGTGAGTAATTGCGGAACGGGAACCACTGCGTGATCGGCTGTCAGGAACAACACGTATTTGCCCTTCCCGACTTCTTTGTCCAAAGTTGCCAGCAGTCGTGCGATCTCACGGTCGAGGCGCAGGTACATATCTTCCATTTCGAGGGAATACGGTCCGAAAGCGTGTCCGGCAATATCCGGCGTTGAATAGCTGATGGTGAGCATATCGGTTTGCACATCCTTGCCCAGCTGCTCGCCACGCAATGCTTCGATCGCGAAATCGGTCAGATAGGTATTGGCAAACGGCAGCGCTGTAAATTCTTCCAGCTGTTCGGCCATTGGCAGGTTGCGGAAATCGTAGGGAAACGTCGGTGTTGTCTTGCCACCCAGCAGTTGTTCATACGGCGTATTGTCCAGGTCTTTATACGTGTATTTTTCTGCCGGATGTAGAAGGTTCCATGGCTGGTTCAGGTAATTATCCACCGGATGAGCGGTATAGAAGCTGCTCACCCATGACGGCAAACTTTCTTTGTAAAACGTGCTGGTGATGAATTTCCCGGTCGAGTAATCGTACCAGTAAGCGCCGTCGGCCATGTGACCGGCCGGCAGAATGGCGCTGCGGTCTTTGATGGAAACGCCCACCACTTTCGCATCCGGATAGGTGAGCTTTAGCTGATCGGTGATGGTATTGGCCCGCAGGAAGTGTGGCGAGCACCAGCCGCTTTCTGATTCGCTTCCGAGCGTTTTCACGGTGGTATCTTCCACGCAGTTCACATCGCGGCCATACGAACGGTGGTACCAGTCGTTGGCTACGATGCCGTGATTGGCCGGCGTTGTTCCGGTATAAACCGATGCGTGTCCGGGACCGGTAAACGTGGGTACATAATTGTAGGTCACATTCCGGAAATGCGTGCCTTTGTCCATCAAACGACGGAAACCGTCTTTGCCGAACTGGTCGTAAAAACGATAGAGGTAATCGTAGCACATCTGGTCGACGACAACGCCTACAACGAGCTTCGGTTCCTGGGCTTGTGTGGTTTTGGCGAGCAGAAGGCAGGCGGCAAGAAGGGAAAAGCAGTTCTTCATTTCGGGAAATTTTACGTCCGGTAGCAAAACTAACGAATTGACGCGAATTGTGGGTTTCCGGTGATTCGGCAGATTGGTGTGGTTAGTTGGTGAAGTGCTGAGTGTTTTTTCTTTCCCTGCGAATCCCGACCAACTTCGTAGTCGGGACAGGTTAGCGAATACACACGAATTTTAGGTGTAAAGTGCTGGTGTTGTTTTTTTGTGGGAATTGGCGCGAATTAGTTGTCAGCTTTGCTGACGGCCAGGTGCTTTCAGCAATCGAATAATTGGTAAATTTCAGGATTCGAAACCATCAGATCGACTATGCGCTTTCTTTTATTTTTGCTGTTTATTGGTTGCACTCAGCTTCGGGCGCAGACGCCTTGTTCGGATTTTGATCGTCAGGTTGATAGCGTCCTGGCCACAGGATATTCAGCACACATCAGTTTTCTGAAGCTGGCTTTTCACAAGCATGTGCAATGCCTGAAAACGGCAGATCCGCAGCTTTTTGATAAGATCAGGTATTTCGATTTCATTTTGAAAGGTGACAATGATGTATTCATCGGCATGATCGACGACCATTATGTGCTGTTGGACAAAGAATACCAGCTGCTGAAAGCCATTGATGATCCCAGCCCTTACCGATCTGATAAATTAGAAATTTTACCTTTTAAGGGTGGTTATGCCAAGATCATCGGGCCGGAGGAAAAGCTGATGGATGAGAACGGCACCATTCTCACGCAGTTCGTTGGAAAAAAAGTATATCCGGTAAAACATGGCGTGTTCGTTCAAAAAACGGATGATGAAGTAGTCTTTGTTTCAGCTGAAGGCCAAGCACTGTCGACCTGGAAAGGAACCTTGTGGGGACAGGAAAAAACGTTAGGGAAAACATATATCCGAATTGGACAATCCGGCTCTTTTGTGCTGTTGGACGAAGACGGTCAGTCGGTTTGCAACAACATGAAATCCTGCCTGGTCGTACAGGAAGGAAAACTGTTGATGATCAAGACGGTTTCAGGTCAGGCGATTGTTCTCGACACTGCCGGCACTGTTGTTTTCACCAGCGATGACAACACCGATACGCAATTCGGGTTGACCGGATGCATCGTTACAAAGAACGGGCAAAAGGGCTTTCTCGACTTTCAGACATTTGTATTGCATCCGCTCGACGACAAGAACTTTTTTCCGGTCAGTAACCAGGTGCTGGGTCAGGAAGAAAAAGGGCTCTACCGCTTTGCAACCATTCATGGCCAGGAGCTGTATCCGCACAATTACAAACCGGCATCCGAATGGAAGCTGGATTATTTTTACAAAGGCGATACCGTGTTCCAGCTGGTCGGTACCGAAATGATGCCACTTCCGGTTACAAAAGCGCAATGGATGAAGAAAACCGCCATCGGAAATTCCATCTATGTGATCCGTAAAGAGCGCTACTGTCTGTTTAACGCTGAAACCCGCGAGTTCCTTGAACAGGAATTTGACAAAATGGAAAAAGAGAAGCTTGGAGACTGGATACTTTCCGATGAAAAAACAGGATTTACAGTTTCAGCCAACGAACGTTTCAAGGGCTTTCTATGCAAGCTTCACTCCGATTTTTTCGTGATGGATAGTACGCTTACCAAACGTATTTCACCTGTTATGGACACGATTTTCACGCTTGGCCCGGATACCTATAAATTCCGCGACCGGAATGGAAAATGGGGCTTTCTTTCTGCTGGCGGGCAGGTCGTATGTTCAGCCAATTACGACGATATCACCCGACAGGCATATATAGGTTATATCATCATCCAAAACGATAAAAGAGGCATCATCGATTCGGATGAAAACAGTCTTATTCCTTGTGAATACAAGACTTTTTTCCGGATTCACAATCATTTTATTATAGCAAGTAAAGAGGATCAGAACTATTTGTTCGACATCTACGGCAGGCTGATTCTCGATCACCCGGTACGATCGGCACAAATCACCTTCGAAAACGGGAAGCTCAATTGCTATTACCCGACAGAATCGGGCACGGCTATGAAAACGATCGCCACTTATTGATCCTTCGGTTTTCAGCGCGGTGTTGTATCTTTGCCCCGAAATACGAAACAAATGCTCGGACTGAAGTTGCCAACCGACCCGCGATGGGTGAATATCGTTGAAAAGAACATTTCGGAGATCCTCACGGATCACGCCTATTGCGAACAGAAAGCCGCAACGAATGCCATCACGATCATCGTCAAGTTTCCGGAATACCCGGACGTGGTGAAAGCCATGGTGGAGCTGTGCCAGGAAGAAATGGAACACTTCGGAATGGTACACGACAAGCTGATCGAGCGCGGCTACCAGCTTGGACTGGAGCGCAAAGACGCTTACGTGAATGACCTGGCGGATTACCTCAAAAACAAGTATCCGGGCGATTCACGCGTGAGCTTTTTCGTGAACCGCATGTTGTTTTCGGCCATGATCGAAGCACGCAGCTGTGAGCGTTTCCGCCTGTTATCGGAAGAGATCAACGATGAAGACCTGCGCGTTTTTTACCGCGAGCTGATGGAAAGCGAAGCGCGTCATTACACCAGCTTCCTGGGCTTTGCCCGCAAACACGGTCAGGGAATCGATGTCGACGCCCGCTGGAAAGACTTCCTCGAATTCGAAGCTACGCTGATGGATAAGTATGGGAAGGAAGAGACCATCCACGGATAAATGCAGAATTCAGAATGCATAATTCAGAATGCATAATTCAGAATGCATAATTCAGAATTATGAATTATCAAGGCTTAATAATTCATAATTACGAATTGATAATTAGAGAAAGAATTCGTTCATCTCCCGTAAAATATCGTCTTTCTTCTGGCGCGAGATCGGTACGAGGGTTCCATTGGTGAGCTTGAGCATGCCGCCGTCTTCCTTGACGTATTCCTGTAAGTAATTCATGTTGACCACAAACGATTTGTGCGGTCGCAGGAAAAGCTTGTTGCTTTCCAGCTTATCGGAGAAGTATTTCAAAGGCTTGGAAACAACCACCAGTCGCTTGTCGCTGAAGTGAATGTTGCAATACGAACCGTCGGCTTCGAGGTACACAATGCTGTCGAGCTGCACGAATTTCATGCCGTCGGCAGTTGGAATGGCGAGCTTTCGATCGGAGTTCCCGTATTGTGCCATCCAGTTTTGCAGGTTGGTTTGCTGGTTGGTCGTCGAGGAAACTTCCATGGCGTGATTAACGGCTTCCACAAATGCTTCCGGATCAATTGGCTTGAGCAGGTAATCGAGCGCATGGTAGCGAAAGGCTTTCACGGCAAAATGGTCGAACGCGGTCGTAAAGATCACATTGAAATCCAGCTCATGGAGGTTATCGAGCAGCTCGAAGCCCGTTCCGTCGCTGAGGTTGATGTCGAGGAAGAGAATATCCGGCTTTTCCTTTTCGAGCAGGTTCAATCCTTCTTCCATACTCCCGGCTTCACCGATAACCGCCAGCTGCGGCGCATACCGCTCGATGTACTTGCTGATAATTCTCCGGGCGTCCTGTTCGTCATCAATAATGATCGCTGTCTTCTGGCTCATAGTACGTTCGTATTGGTAGTTGTAATAAAATCCTGGTTCCATCCGGCTCGTCGTCTTTCATCTTGTCGATGATCTCCACACGGAAATGATTACCAAGGTCTTTGTTAAAGAAACGTAAACGTTCCTGCGTAATTGTGGTCCCGAATGACCGGTGTTCTGTTTTCTTGCGCTTTCCGGCGGCATGTCGCCCCACACCGTTGTCGTCGATACTGATAACCAGATGGTTGCTCTCGTTCACTTCGAAAACAATTTTTATCAGGCCGCCATTCTCCAGCAATGCCACACCATGCAGGATCGCATTTTCGACATAAGGCTGGATCAGCATGGGTGGTATGAGGTAATGCAATTCGGTGGCCGATAAGCGGCTCTGGATCTCGAAGGTGAATTTGTTCCGGAAGCGCATCTGTTCGAGCTCGAGGTAATCTTTCAGGATTTTGATCTCCTGCTCGATCCGGATGTAACGCTCGCGCGAGTTGGCCAGTGTTTGGCGGATCAGCGACGAGAATTTGAGCAGATAGCGCTCTGCTTTTTCGTTTTCTTCATACACCAGGAAGCTCTGGATGGAGTTCAGCGAATTGAAAATGAAATGCGGATTCATCTGCGCGCTGAGGGCTTTCTGTTCGAGCTGGTTGATGCGCGTTTCGTAGTAGTGGCGGCGATTGATCTGGCGGATGCGCACGCGGAACAGGTAAAACACGATGGCCGAGAACACCAGGAAACAGGCCGTTATAAAGTACCACTTCATCCAGAACGGACTGTTGATCGTAAAGGTGTAAATGGTCTTGGAAACGATCCACGTACCGTTGCCGTCGCGGTAGGAAACTTCCAGCGCGTAATCTCCCGGAGAAGGATCGTTGAGCGTGATCTTCGGTTCCCATGCTGCAATCCAGGGATCTTCCGGGTGAAGGCGGTAGCGGAACAAATGGTACGGCGCCGCACTGAAGTTGGTGGTGCGGAAGGTGATCTCCATGAACGATGTGCCTGCTTCGTAGAAATGCCGTGAAAGCGGCTGTTCGCCCCGCAGCGTTCGGATGCCGCTCAGGAACAGGTTCGACGGATTGTTTTTTGGTGGCAAAAGGTCCAGCGGCAACACAGAAATCCCGGCTTTTGTTCCCACCCAGATCCGTTTGGATGTTTCATCTACGTAAACCGAATTGATTTCGTTGGAGATCAACCCGTTTTTAGTCGTAAAATGCCGCATCGTGTAACGCTCCCCTTTCAACTCGACCATCGTCAATCCTTTGTTCGAGCCTACCCACAAGCGTTTGGAAGCGTCGAGGTAGAGGAAATTGATCTGATTGCTCAACAGGCCGTCTTTTTCCGTCAGATTGCGGTAGATTTTTTCGTTTTTGAAAAAGTACACGCCCGCTCCACGGGTTCCTGTAATGACTCCCAGGTTGCGATCGTAGGCCAGGTCGCTTACCCGCAAATGGAACAAGGTGTCCCGGTGATCCATTGCAAAAGCCATGTTATCGCCTATTCTGAACAAACCGTAGCGGTTGCCACCGTATACATTCTGCTGATCATCCATCACCAACGCATCGAAGGATTGCTGGACTTTCTCATCGGCATAAAAAATAGAGCTATAAAGGACGCTGGTCTTTTTTCGGGCATTAGTCATCAGCACTCCTCCACAAAACGAGAGTATGTGGTCCTGATCGGCAAAAACTTCTTCGGCCCTGAGATAGCTGTAGTAGGGATCGGGATGTGTCAGGTTGATAAAAATCGGATGGACTTTCTCAATGCCCGGATGGCCTGAAATAACCAGCTTGTCCCTGAACCGGGCGATCGAAGAACGGGTGTAAAAGAACCGGCCGAAACGCGTCCAGGGTGCATTCATCTGCTGGATAGTTCCCATGCCGAAGAGCACAAATACGTTGTTTCCGACGCCATTGATCGAGTTGATAAAATTTTCCACCAAACCGTTCTGCGTGGTGTAATGGACCACCTTCGGGAAGGGCATATACATCACACCCGCTTCGAGCGTGGTAAACCAATAACCGCCTTCGGAATCTTTATTGATAGAGCTGACCGAATAGCCTGAAAAAAAACGGCCGACTTCATGCAGCGTATTGGTCCGGTAATCGTAGTTGTATTCGATCACGCCTTTTTGCAGGTAGCCGATCCACAGCGAGCTGCCATCGCTGTAAAAACCGATTGCATCGCCGGTGTTGGTGAGCTGTTTGAGCTTGCCGTTCCGGACACAATTGATGTTCCTGTTTTCGATGATGAACAATTGTGACTGATGCAAGAGCAACCGCGTATCGAGCCCGGCAACCAGTTCTCCCGGGTACGACCATTTACCGTTGCGGAGCAGGTTTAAACGGACTTTCACCGATTTTGTACCCGACAGATCATTCCGCGTATAGAAGTTCAGCTCTGTACCGATCTGCTCAATGACATAGCGTCCGTTGCCGGGGTATTTTTCTTCCACCGTACCGTTCGGGCTGATGGAAATCCCGCCGATGCCGCGCAGACTATATGTGAGCGTGCCATCGCGCGCTACCCGGATCTGTTTTACCCCGGTACGAATGCCCAGGATGCGTTTCCGGATGATGTGGTTGAAGGGATATTGCGTGATCTTATTGTTCTCATAATAACTCAAAGTCCCGGCCAGCGACAGGAACCAGATCCGGCCTTTGAAATCTTCGTAAAAGGACAGCACAACGTTGTCGGTGAGGCCGTCGTTGGTTGTAAAAACCGTAAAGCGGTAGCCGTCGAAACGCGCAACGCCCCGGTCGGTGGCAATCCACAGGTAACCTGACTTATCCTGGTAAGTTTCATAGGTTTCCGAGCTGGGCAGTCCGCTGGCTGCATTAAAGCTCCGGAAAGAAGGCTTCGGTGGCAGCAGCGGCTTCTGGCCTGCAACCGGACCGCACAAAAACAATCCGCAGAGCAGCCAAAAGAAAACAGGTCTTATGTACTTATGCAGCTTCATGCCGTTTCGTGTTCCTGGGATTGCATTAACGGAATGCTCAGCTCTACCCGCGTTCCGGCTGGCTCTCCATTTTTCTCCTTGTCGATGGTTTCTACATGAAATGATTTGCCAAGCTGCTTGTGGAAAAGCGTCAGACGCTCTTCGGTGATGGTGGTGCCGAACGAGCGGTGATTGTTCCGCTGTATGCTCTTACGTCGCTGACGACCAGCCCCATTGTCATCTATACTGATTTTCAGCATCCCTTCTTCCATCGTAAACACGATAATGATCTTCCCGTCCTTTTCCAATGAGGAAACACCATGCAAGATAGCATTTTCAACGTAAGGCTGTACCAGCATCGGCGGAATAAAGCACAGCAAAGCTTCGCTCGATAAATGACTCTGGATCTCGAAGGAAAACCGGTTCTTGAAGCGCATTTGTTCCAGCTCAAGGTAATCCTTCAAGATTTTCACTTCCTGCTCGATGTGAATGTATTTCTCGCGCGAGTTATTCAGCGTCTGACGGATCAGCGACGAGAATTTCAGCAGGTAATGTTCGGCTTTGTCGTTTTCACCGAAGATCAGGAAGCTTTGTATGGAATTCAGCGAGTTGAAAATAAAATGCGGGTTCATCTGCGCACTGAGGGCTTTTTGTTCCAGCTGGCTGATCTTGGTTTCGTAGTAATGACGCGTTTTGAGTCGGTTCGTGATCACACGGATCAGCCACCAGATAAGCGCCAGCACTACCAATGCTTCGAGCAAAAGCACATACCAGCGCAGGTAGAGCGGCAATTCCACTTCGAAGTGCGCAATTTGTACCGGCGCCGACCATTTCCCTTCTTCGTTCATGAATTTTACCCGCACAACGTATTCCTGGTAAACCGGGTCGTTGATCACAATCTCGTGGACATCGGTCGGGATCCATGGACCGTCTTTTCGCAGCTGGTATTTGAACCGGTGTTTGGCCGATCCCCTAAAGTTATCGGTACTCAGCTCCAGTCGGATCAAAGGTGTATTGGACGCAAAATGGTATGGATGGCTTTTTCCTTCGTAATGCACTTCATCGGTCGCCAGGTATTCGAGCCGGACCGTTCCATGAGCCTTAGTCTCCTTCGCTTTGAGCGGGAAACGCGTAATGCCTTTCATCGTGGCCACCCAGACCATACCATCAGCAACATAGATTTCATTAATCCTGTTGGAGCTCAATCCATGTTCGACGGTTACATTGCGTATCGTCATGCCGGCATCGGAAAACTCCACGATACTGAGCCCTTCATTCGTTCCGACATAGATCCGGCCTTCCTTGTCTACATATAAACAGTTGACGTGGTCGTTGAGCAAGCCCGATGTATGGTTGATGATCCGTGTGACTTTATAATCCGTATTAAAAAAATAAATCCCGTATCCGCGCGTGGCGACTATGACACCGTGCTTCGCGTGCCATGACAGGTCGGATGCACGACGGTAAAAAATCGGGTCCTTGAACCGCTCCCTGTGGGCTTTACGATTTTTAATCTCAAAAAGTCCGTGGAGGTTCCCGGCAAAAACCTGTCCGTTTTCCAGGCTTACCACCGTCTGAAAATCGACCGGTTTGCGTTCATAGCTTTTTCTAAGCGTCCCTCTCCATACTCCGTATAAGACTTCTACGCTGCCATCGTCATTATACCTGACAATATTACTGAACCCTCCAACGACATAATCTTTCCCTGAAAAAATGTCGTTGTACATTCGAATGAAGATCATGTCTCCTTTTGACTCGGGCATTCCTCCGCCATTAAGTCCCAGATAGAGTTTTCGTTCCGACATTCCCAGCGTTGCCCGAACCCGGTGATGCTTCCTGGTTCTCATGAAACCATATTCCGGCCATAATTTTATGAAACCGCTATAGCTGGCTGCTATCAGGCCGTTTTTATTGCCTACGATGCCATTGATCTTCTCTTCCGGCAGGCCTTCTTTCACGGTGTAACTCCGAAAATCATAATCGGGTGCATAATACACGCCGTTTTCAAGCGTGGTAAACCACCAGCCTCCTTCACGGTCCTGCCAGACGCTGGTTACCGTGAGCCCATTCAGCAAATGTTCCTCCCGCCTGGGATGATATTCAGGCAAGCTGAAGTCTTCCACCAATACGCCACCGGTATAAAGCCCTTTGAACAGTTTGTTCTTTACGATACGAACACATACGAGGTCTTTATTATTGAAAATGTACTTTCCTGTTCGGAGGTCCATAATAGCCCCATCCAACAGGAGAAAATTTCGGCCGTTTTCAGAAACGAGGTCCATCCGGGTGCTAAAATCTGATTTTCCGATGTACCTGAATTTTCCATTAGCCCCTTGCATATAGATCGCTTTGTTGCGCATCCATACTTTTTTCCAGTTGGTTTTGGAAGAATTCAGCGAAGGAAACAAGTCACCATCTATTTTGCTCAGTCGAACGCCCTCGAAGGCTTCCGGATGATACACCGTTAAAACGCCCTGCGGGGTAATTTTCAGTGCGCCGATTTCCTGTATAGCGTAATACAGGTTCCCTTTTTTATCGATTTTCAGGGATTTGTATGTCGGATTGTGCCCACCGATGAATTGCTTCACCAGCTTGTTGTACTTGTAACGAACAATTTCACCCTTTTCATAGTAGCTGAGTAAACCATTATAGCTTACAAACCAGATTCTTCCTTGCGGATCTTCTTCGAGGTTGAAAATGACATGGTCCGGTAAGCCGTCTCTTTCCGTGAAAATCCTGAACTCGTAGCCGTTGTAACGCACAACTCCCCTGTCGGTGGCGATCCAGATATTCCCTTCCCTGTCCTGCCGGACGTCATAAGTTTCCGGACTTGGCAATCCGTGCTCCAGGTTGTAGTTGCGAAATACGGGTTGCGGTGGCTTCAGATCGAAGGGCACAAATTGCTGTGCACTGGCACGTTCTGCTGAAAGGAAGAGCAGCAGGATCAGTATCACATAATGGGCACACGCTACGATCTTCCGGGTGATCACTTTCTTTATTTTGACAAATGTGCTGATTTCTTTTAAAAAGTGGTTAATGTTTCCAAACCTGACGTTCATATTAGTTAACTTTGCAAACTAATTACCGGGTAACAATTATGGAGCAAATTTTACCAAAAGAACTCACCCTGGGACGCATGCTGGGATTTCTGACCAGGCAGTATATCGGCTTTCTGGCCAAGCGCATGACACACACACCTGTTGAGCGTTATTACTATCCTTTGTATCTGATCGGAAAGAATTCCGGCACAATTAGTCAGCAGCAGCTGGCCAATCACCTGCTGACAGACAAAGTGAGCATGGTCCGCATCCTCGACGTTCTTGCCGAAGAAGGCTATATCGAACGCCGCGTGAACCCCGAAGATCGGCGTCAGCATTTGCTGCACGTCACCAAAAAGGGCGAGCCGTGGATCGGAGAAATCGAACAGGCGCTTAATGAAACCGATGATTTTTTCCTGAGCATGCTTCCCAAAGAACAGCGTGCTTTATTCCGTCAGCAGCTGCTCACACTGGTAAACGTTTCCAAAGAATTGCCGGTTGAAGAAGTGGAGCTCTTTTATAACCGCGTTAAAAAATAACTGATATGTATAAGCACCTGTCCCTGTTTACCATCACCGCCTTGTTTCTTACAGCCTGTGGCGGTAAAGAGGAAAACAAGCTCGAATCCGGTGGTCCCGCCAAACCCAGCACCGTTGAAGTCGTAGCCGTTGAAGCAACCGACGTTGTACGGGAAGTTTCCATTCCGGGCACCATCATTCCGGGCGAAGAAGTCCAGCTGTTCAGCGAAGTAAACGGGCGCATTCGTTCCATCCATTTCAAGGAAGGACAGGTCGTTCAGAAAGGAAGCCTGCTCATCCAGGTCGATACAGACGTGTTGCGCGCCCAGCGTGCCCAGCAGAAAGTAGAGCTCGATCTGGCCGTCAAAGACGAAGCCCGGAAAAAAGTCCTGCTCGAAGGCAAAGGCATCACGCTCGAAGAATATGAGCGCTCGGCTTCTGCCCTGGCTGCCATTCGCGCGCAGATCGACCTGATCGACGTACAGATTTCCAAAGCAGCCATTCGCGCACCATTTACCGGTCGCATTGGTTTGCGGCATGTGAGCGAAGGGGCATTCATCACTTCCACCACGCTCATTACCACGCTTGTGCAGGAAAACCCGGTGAAAGTAGAATTTGCCGTATCGGAGCGCTACGCAACGGCTGTGAAACCCGGCCAGACGATCGAATTCAGTCCCGAAAAAAGTGCCAAAACATATACAGCCAATGTTTACGCCTACGAGCCCATGATCGATGCCGGAACGCGTATGATGACCATTCGCGCTTCGCTGAAAAACGACGGCAAGCTCATCCCCGGGTCGTTTGTCTCAGTGAAATACGACCTCGGAACGGAACAGAATGCGTTCATGGTTCCTGCCGAAAGTATTATCCCGGTTTTGAAAGGACAGAAAATTCTCGTTGTTCGCAGTGGAAAAGTGGTCGAAGTACCGGTTGAGATCGGCATCCGTACAGCAGATAAAGTACAGGTGATCGGCGAAGTAAATTCAGGTGATTTCGTACTGATCTCAGGCCTTCTCGCGGTGAAGCCGGGCATGCCGGTTGAGACTAAAATCGTGAAGAAATGAACCTGGCGTCCCTGAGCATTAACCGCCCGGTGCTTGCCACCGTGCTTTCCATTCTCGTCTTAATCTTTGGCGGGATCGGATTTTCCTACCTCGGCGTGCGCGAATTTCCGTCCGTCGATCCGCCGATCATTACTGTTACGACCAACTATCCCGGCGCTAACCCGGATGTGATCGAATCGCAGATTACCGAGCCGCTTGAAGAATCGCTCAACGCGGTTCCGGGTATCCGCACGCTCAGCTCTGTGAGCAGCGATGGTCGCAGCACGATTACCGTGGAATTCGACCTGAGCGTCGACCTCGATGCAGCTGCGAACGATGTGCGCGACAAAGTATCGGGCGCCGTACGAAACCTTCCGCAGAACGCCGATCCACCCATCGTGGCCAAATCGGATGCAAACGCCGAAACGATTTTCTCACTGACCGTTCAGTCTGACAAACGGACGCTGCTCGAGCTGACCGATCTTGGTAACAACGTTTTCAAGGAGCGTTTGCAAACTGTGAAAGGCGTTTCCGAAATCCGGATCTGGGGCGAGAAGCGTTATTCAATGAAATTCAACCTCGATCCGAACAAAATGGCGGGCTACGGCCTCACGGCGCTGGACGTGCGCGATGCGCTTGCTCAGCAGAACGTGGAATTGCCTTCCGGAAGGATCGAAGGAAATACCGTCGAACTGACCATACGTACATTCGGCCGACTGACCACCGAAGACGATTTCAACAACCTCATCGTAGCGGAAAAGGAACAGCAGATTGTGCGACTAAAAGACGTCGGGAGCGCGAACCTGTCACCGCTGAACGAACGAACACTGTTGCGCGGAAACCACGGCATCCCGATGATCGGTATCGCCGTTACGCCACAGCCGGGCGCCAACTACATCGAGATCGTCGACGAGATCTACAAGAAAGTCGAGCAGATCAAGAAAGAGCTGCCGAAAGACGTGACGCTCGGCGTGGCGCTCGATTCGACCGAAAACATCCGTAAGGCCATTTCCGAAGTGGAAGAAACCATCCTGATCGCATTCGGGCTGGTGGTTTTAATCATTTTCCTCTTCCTGCGCGACTGGCGCACCACGCTCATTCCGATCATCGCCATTCCGATCTCGCTCATCGGAACGTTCTTCATCATGTACATTTCCGACTTCTCGATCAATATCCTGACACTGCTCGGTATCGTACTGGCAACAGGACTTGTGGTCGACGATGCGATCGTGGTCATGGAAAACATCTACTCGCGCGTGGAAGAAGGTGAAGATCCGATGGAAGCTTCGCACAAAGGCTCGAAGGAAATTTTGTTTGCGATCATTTCCACCACGATTACGCTCACCACGGTGTTCCTGCCGGTGATCTTCCTGGAAGGATTGACAGGTCGTTTGTTCCGCGAATTCGGGATCGTAGTGGCCGGATCGGTGATCATTTCCGCGTTCATTTCCCTCACGCTGACACCGATGATGAGCTCGCGCATCCTGAAGAAAAACCAGCGTCACTCGAAATTCTACGAATTAACCGAGCGCTTTTTCGAAGGCATGAACAACGGTTACCGCAACGCATTGGCGCGTTTCATGAAACGTCCGTGGTTGGCATTCGTCCTGATGGCTGTCAGTATAGTACTCATTGTCTGGAACTTCAGCTCATTACAAACCGAGCTTGCGCCAATGGAAGACAAAGGCCGTTTACAGATCAGGGCTACCGCACCGGAAGGAACGTCGTATGAGCGCATGGACGAGCACCAGCAACAGCTCATCAGCCTCGTCGACACGATGAAGGAAAAGACGTCGATGATCGCCGTTACATCGCCGGGATTCGGTTCCAGTGTTTCGGTAAACAGCAGCTTCATTCGTCTGAACCTCGTTCCTGCCAGCCAGCGAACGCGTTCCCAGCAGGAAATCGCCGATGCACTGATGCCGAAGCTGCAGCAATACAACTTTGCCCGCACGATCATCATCCAGGAGCAAACCATCGGTGGTGGCCGCGGAGCCGGGTTGCCAGTCCAATACGTGATCCAGGCACCTACCTTCGAAAAAATGAAAGAAGTGCTGCCGAAATTCCTGGCGGAAGCCAATGCCGATCCGACGTTCAAAGTCGTGGATGTGGATCTTAAATTCAACAAGCCGGAAATCCAGGTCATCATCAACCGCGACAAAGCGGCCGGCGTAGGTGTTTCCGTTGAAGACATCGCCGAAACCATGCAGCTGTATTTCTCCGGTCAGCGTTTCGGCTATTTCATCATGGACGGGAAACAATACGAAGTGATCGGCCAGGCGATGAAAGAACAGCGCGACGATCCGACCGATCTGAAAGGCGTTCAGGTGCGCAGTAAAACCGGGCAATTGATTCCGATCGATAACCTCGTGGAGCTGAAAAACGAATCCAGTCCGCCGCAATTGTTCCGCTACAACCGTTACGTATCGGCGACCGTTATGGCCGATCCGGCCGAAGGAAATACCATTGGCGATGGCATCGAAGCCATGGACCGCATTGCCGCAAAAACACTCGACGAAGATTTCTCCACCAGCCTCGCCGGAACGTCGAAAGAATTCATGGAAAGCGGCAGCAGTATCGTGTTTGCCTTCCTGCTAGCACTCGTGCTGGTTTACCTCGTACTGGCGGCGCAGTTTGAAAGCTTCCTCGACCCGCTGATCATCATGCTGACCGTTCCGCTTGCCTTGGCCGGGGCTTTGTTATCGCTCTGGATCACAGATCAGACACTGAACATCTTCTCCGAGATCGGGATTATCGTACTGATAGGATTGGTGACCAAGAACGGTATTTTGATCGTGGAATTCGCCAACCAGCGCAAAGCCGACGGACTAAGCGTGATGGACGCTATCATTGACGCTTCGGCGAAACGTTTCCGTCCTATCCTCATGACCACGCTGGCGACCATTCTCGGTGCTTTGCCAATTGCGCTTGCACTGGGCGATGCTTCTACCAGCCGCATCCCGATGGGTATTTCCATCGTGGGCGGTCTCGCATTTTCCCTGATCCTGACCTTATTTGTGATCCCGGGATTGTACATTTACTTAACCTCAAAGAAAAAAGCGGCATGATGCGACTGAGCTTTCTTTTTAGCCTGCTGGCATTTTCGGCTTTCGGACAGGGAACGCTGACACTGGAACAGGTCGTTTCCAACGTGCTCGAGCGCAACTTCCAGGTGCAGATCCAGCGCAACCTCGTGGAAGTGGCCGAAAACGATAACAATGTCGGGAACGCAGGCTACCTGCCAACGGTGGCCATTACCGGTGAGCAAAACTGGAGCAGCAACAATACGCGGCAGGAATTCTTCAGCGGACAGGTGAACGAAGCCGACGGCGCGAAAAGCCGTTCCAACGCCCTTGCCGCGCGACTCGAATGGACGTTCTTCGACGGTTTCCGCATGTTTGCCACCGACAAACGCCTGCAATTACAGGAAGACAACGTGCGCTACGGGCTCACGGCCGAAATGGAAATGCAGATCTACCAGGCGGCGATCCTGTACTATACCATTTTGCAAACACAGGAATTGACACCTGTTTACGAAGATGCACTGGAATTATCGCGCGCGCGTTTTGCGATTGTAGACCTGAAATTACGCAACGGCGCTGCTACGCAGCTCGAATTGCTGCAAGCGCGACTCGATCTCACTGCCGACAGCTCCATTTTGCTGCAACACCAGAAATACCTTGCCGATCTGAAAGTGGACATGAACACGCTGATGGGTCAGCCGGCTGCCACACCGTTCACCATCGAAGGCAGCATTCTTCCGGAAACGGCCATTAGCTGGGAATCGGCCTGGGAACAGGCGCAGGAACAGAATACGCAATTGTTATTGGCCAAATCAGCCATCGCCATTACGGAAATGGAGCGCAAGGAAGCGCGTTCGGCTTACTATCCGCAGCTGGGTGTGTATGCGCAATATGCCTACGGAAGCTCGCAAAACCAGGTCGGACTATTGCGCTCGAACCAGACATTCGGTCCTGGTGCAGGCCTCACGCTTCGCTGGACGATTCTCGATCGCCTTTCGACGTACACAGCTTTGAAAAACAACCAGCTGTATTACGAAAACGCACAATTAGTTGAGCAGCAGCAACAGCAATTCGTGGAAGCCGAGCTGCGCAAGACGTTCAACGAATATCTCTGGGCGAAACAGAACCTCGAGCTGGAACAGCAGACCATTCTCAACACATCCGAAGCGTTCGAGATTGCGCGTGTTTCCTTTGAAAACGGAAGCATGACGAGCCTCGAGCTGCGCGAAATCCAGTATGCGATCGTACAGGCGGAAAGTCGTTTATCGGCGGCCCGGCTCACGCTGAAAACCGCCGAATTAAACCTTTCGCTGACGACCGGGAATTTTAAGCGTCTGCTGAACTGATACAGATTTCGTGGTAGGGTTTAAACACCCTCCTGCTCACCTGCCTGCTCACGCCCCCAGGTGCCGATAAATCCTGAAACATTGTCAGGCTGCAAGCCGATCTGAAGCGGTTTTTCATACCGCAACAGGTTCATGATGCCGTCGAGCAGATTGATGTGCATGTGTAAGAAAATCACACCGTTAGAAATCGAATTGGCCGGTAACGGATAATCTTTACGGAAGCTAACGCTACCAACACGCGTTTGTCCGCTGTACAAATTCAGGTGCGCAGGGTTAACCGGATTTGGGTAAGCATTAAACGTAAGGGAATAATTGTCGAACTGTTTTTGAGTTGCCATTGTGAATAGTTGTTTAAAATCGGATCAAATATGATTAAAAATATTGATTTTCCAACTCATAGCTAATGCTATTTTTCCGACGAACCCGCCTGTCGGCGGACAGGTACACGAATGACATGCTGCATAGAATTTCAGCGAATAATCCCGACTAGTCGGGATACGAACACCCGAATAGCTTCTTTGCTGTTGAATACTTGTTGAGTATAAACGGTTATTCGTTAACCGGGAACTTGCTCCCGGCATTCGCCATCATTGACACAATGTTCATCATTGGTGCACCTGTCCGCCGACAGGCGGGTTCGTGGGAAAAACGATCCGTAGAGCCGTATTGGATTATTAAGCAGTCGCTTTTCCTTTGTATGCCCTGTTTCAGGATGAGCACAAATCACAACACGTTCATCGGCACTATGTCCGCAATAAATCGTATCTTCCCACCGATTTACCTGTACATGCGCACATTTTACACGCTTCTTTTCCTGGCCGGCTCTCTGATCTTCGGAAACGCCTGTAGCTTTCATACGGTCAACAACGCCGAGCCGGAAATCAAAAAAGAAGTTCAGCTTTACAAAACCCAATACGTTGTGATCCTGGTGATCGACGGTCCACGCTGGACGGAAACGTTCGGCGATTCGACCTGTGCGCTCATCCCGAAAATGGGCAAAGAGCTGGTGAAAGACGGCGTGCTGTATACCAACTTCCGCAACGAAGGCTCGACCACAACAACAGCCGGTCACACGGCCATCACCACCGGTTTTTACCAATCGATCAGCAACGGCGGGCGCGAATTGCCCAAGCGTCCTTCCATGTTCCAGTATTACCTGAAAGCCACCAACGCGGATAAATCCAAAGCCTGGCTCGTTTCCAGCAAAGGCAAGCTGGAAGTACTGGCCAACACGCGCGACAAGCACTGGTGGAATATGTACATGCCGTCGACGTATTGCGGCCCGAACGGCAACAGCTCAAGCTACGGCGGCGATGCAGCGACCTTCGCCAAAGCAGGCGAAGTGCTCAGAACCTACCATCCGAACCTGCTGCTCATCAACCTGCTGGAAGTGGATACGCACGGTCACGGAAACGACTGGGAAGGCTATAAGCGCGGCATTCAGCACTGCGACCAATACGCTTTTGATCTGTGGCAGCTCATTCAATCCGATCCGGAGCTGAAAGACCGCACCACGCTCTTCATCACCAACGACCACGGCCGTCACCTCGACGGGCACAAAAACGGCTTCGTCAACCACGGCGATAAATGCGAAGGCTGCCGCCATATCAGCCTGCTGGCCATGGGGCCGGATTTCAAAAAAGGCACTATCGTTTCCGAAAAAGCCGAAATGATCGACATCCCGGCAACAATCTCCGAAATGCTGCACTTCGACATGCCAACCTGTAACGGGAAGGTGTTGACTTCACTTTTTCAGTAGGACTTCAGGATTTTAAGATTTCAGGATATTAAGAGGATGATCTTTTTCAGTCTGCTAGTTTCAGAGTTGCTAAGTTAGTGAGCTTAACTACCAACTCGAGACCGAAAGACCAACTCGCCAACTCAGAAACTCTTCAACTCACCACTCTTCTTGACTCCCAAAAAAGCCTAATGTCCTTGCATCGTACCGAACTCTTCTTCTAATTTGCGGGAAACAGATGTACTTTTTAGCAACAAATACAATTCCCCAGATTATGAAAAAAATCCTCATTTCCATGACACTGCTGGCTGGTTTTTCGCTTCCGGCAGTCGCCCAGGATGATACGCGCGAAGCGCTCCATTTCGGACTAAAAGCCGGGATCAATTATTCCAATGTTTACGACGAGGAAGACGAAGATTTTGACGCAGACGGACAAGTCGGTTTTGCCGGTGGTGCGTTCCTGTCCATTCCGATCGGGCGTTTCCTCGGTGTTCAGCCTGAAATCCTGTATTCGCAGAAAGGTTTCAGAGGAAGCGGAACGGTGCTGGGAACTTCCTACGCTTATTCGCGCACGCTGAATTATATCGATATTCCGCTTCAGGTCATGCTGAAACCCGCACCGGGCTTTACCATCCTGCTGGGTCCTCAATATTCCTTCCTGGTGAGCAGCAAAGACGTCTTTACAATAGGCAGCTCTTCCTCCGTGGATGAAGATGTGTACGATAATGACAACATTCGCCGGAATACGCTCTGCGTGGTCGGTGGATTCGACTTCACGTTTGCGTCCCATTTTGTGTTTGCACCGCGTTTTGGCATCGACCTGTTGTACAACAACGGTGATGGCACGCAATCGGATATACGCTATAAGAACAACTGGCTCCAGCTCACACTGGGCTACCAGTTTTAAAATTGTAATTCCAATCACCACCTGTCATGGGCAATATACTTTATACCATCGCTGTCATTCTCGTTGTGATCTGGCTGATCGGATTTTTCGGTTTCCAGCTCGGAGGATTGATCCATATACTTTTGGCGGTTTCGCTGATCGCAGTCGTGATCCGGATCATCAGCGAAAGCGGCTCGGATACCGATCCGATCTGATTTCCACCTTCCTTGATTTGCGATCCCGGTCCGGTTTTTCCGATCGGGATTTTTTTTGCCGACTGTGGAATTATACAACACATCGCGGAAATCCTGTAAAACGAAACTGCTTCGATCGGTCGATATTTGTGGAAAACATAAAAGAAACGGCACTGGCTTTTCTGATGTAACTCCCGCAGACAGGAACTCTAACGGGATGATTACTGACCCTATAGTTTCGCTTTCTCAGCGTAGCTGCTCCTGTGGAAACACAGGAGCTTTTTTGCTTTTCGGATAGCTTCAAAACTCATCACAATCCATTCATTCACAAGCAATTAATTTAACAAATTCATTTTCCCAGTCTGGCTGCGGATTCCGGAAGAAGACCTGAAAAAGTGACACAGATTTAACCTTGAAAGTTTGGATTTTTGATAGCGGTTGTCGTAACTTACTTATCCATTCAAAATTACAGCCATGATAACAGCAATGGAAACAGAAACCGACATCCACCAGCTGATGCAGGAAATCGTTCGCGTTACAGGTATCATTAAAGTAAATTACCCTGTGCTGTACGCTTCCCTGTATGAGACGCCTTTGTTTACTTCATACGAAGACGAAGAGCTGGAGGAGGAGGATTTCCAGGATTACCTCGAGTTCCTGAACGGCCAACTCGCTATTCACAAGGCTACCTACGGAAAGCGCTGGAAATAAGCGCCCGCTACCTGTTTCGCTGCGCTCATCGTGGCAGAGCGGAAGAATGACTACTCCACCCCATTTTCCTGCTAAACAAGCTGTCTCTATTGCAGACCCGGCATTTTCGTGCACTCCTGTGCCAGACGCCATTCCAGCTCCCTGTAAATTCCGGAAGCCATTGTTTCGAACATTGGACAGGAGCGCGGGGGAACCGTGAGCGATTGCGCGCGCTCGAGCCGGGAGAAATACCATTCGCGCAGCTCCTCGGTAACCTGCTCACGTGAGAAGCCCGCCAGGTGAAAAACCGCATCATTTAAGTTCAGGTAATAATCCGTCGTGTCGAATCCGAGGTCAGCAAGCCCGTTCAGCAGGCGTGCGTAAACAAGATCGTCTTTTATCAGGCTTATCAGCAGGTCTTTCATAGTGGAAAGGCATAAATATACCGCCAAAAGTATAGAAATTCTATCATTTTTTATAGATAAAGTTTCAAAAATCAAAGTTATAGTTCATATATGGTCCCAGTTCCTCAATTTTACTAGGGATTAAGCCCGGCAGTGGGACGAAAGGATGACGAGACTAGGCATTTTTTTAGCGAAAAGATCGATCAATAAATCGGAAGTATCCCGGAAAACAGGGATCAGCAAGGCACGGCTTAGCCAGCTGACGCTCAACCATACCGCACATTTGCGTGTCGATGAACTCTACCTGATTGCCCTGGCGATCAAGGTCGATCCTGCTGAAATTCTCATGGATATCTGCACTGATCTGCAGATTGCTGAAGAAACGACCTCCATTTAACCCTGAATAGCTATTTCAATAGTCATAATTAACATTTTTTAACTTTAAATTGCGGTTTACCGCAATAACCTATCGCGGTAATTACGGTTTTTTCATTCAAAATTTAACTTTAAGTAGATAAAATTCAATTATTGCAACACATTTGTATCGTAAAACTAAAATTCAATCAGTCCAAATTGTGAAGAGCTCCACAATGACCAACTGTGCGAATGGAAAACACCATTTAAAAAAGAACGATACTCATGAATACTAAAACACCACGTTCATTCCGGGTTGTTTCCGGCTTGACAACCAGTAATAAAGAGCTCCGAAACCGAGCATTTGCAACATCCACTATGAAGATCCGATCCGTCATAACCGCATTTCTCTGCTTCAGTGCGGCTATGAGCTTTGCACAGGAAAACGAGATCAATGAGATGGGGAATGTCGGTATTGGAACCATCACGCCGACCCATAAACTGGAAGTAAAAGGCGACGTAAAAATCGATTCGACCTTGTTAGTACGCGACTCGTTGGCCGTAAGCCGCGGTGCGGGCATCGAAGGCGACCTGACGGTGGCAGGAAATACATACCTGAATTCAAATGCAGCCGTTGTGCAGGATTTCCGTGTGGGTGGCGCTACACAGCTGCAAAATACCACATTGCTCGGCTCGGTCACACTTTCCTCACTCGGAACGGCTACCGGGCTGGACAACCACCAGCTGATGGTACACGATGCCAACGGATTGGTGAAATCCATCGGTGTGGCTTCGCTGGGCAACCTGTTGTACAATTTCTCGTGCAATACCGTCAACGGCGTAGTACAATCACCAACCTGGGCCAATGGTCCGAATAAACTCTACGTGGCTTGTCCGGAAGTGTTTGTCGGCATCGGAACCGCAACACCGCTCTACAGTCTCGATGTACGCGGCAGAGGCTATCTCGCTTCGGGCATTCAGCTGGGCAATCCCAACACATCAGGCACGCCGGCACTGATCGAAGGTCGTCAGCTTCCGAATGCCAGCGGTCCGCTCATGCGACTTTCTGTCAATAACAACGGCGTTCCCGAAACGCGCTTCAGAGTCGAAAACGACGGAACGGTTTACTGTACGGCAGTCAAAGTACGTCCAACGGCCGCCATTCCGGATTACGTCTTCCGCCCTACGTACCGCCTGATGCCGCTCGATGAGCTGCGCGTCTTCGTTACCGAAAACAGCCATCTGCCCAATGTTCCGAGCGAAGCTGACATCCACCGCGATGGTCTTTCGCTGGAAGAAATGCAGCTGCGCTTATTAGAAAAGATCGAAGAGCTGACTTTGTATGTGCTCCAGCTTGACGACGCCAGCAAAGCGATGCAGCAACAGCAGAACCAGCTTCAGCAGGAAGTGCAGGCGCTCAAAACCCAAACACACTAGGCCGGTATGAAGTTTCGTAAATACATACTGTTGTGCCTGATGCTCTGGATGGCGTTCGCTTCCCGGGCTGATCATGCCGCCGGCGGTTACTTCGAGTACACCTGCCTGGGGAATAATCAATACCAGGTGGATTTTTTCTTCCTGCGTGATTGCAGCGGAATCGATTTTCCACCGAATGTGTACTTCTTCACCAGCAATTCCTGCGGTGCAGCATGTGAGTCCATTCTTGTTCCGAGCTATTACCACACCACTATCGACTTTGGCTGTGGGAACAATTGCCTGGAAAACGGTCCGACACTGGAAGGTGCTCCCAGCTTTGAGTTGGTTCAGTACCGGGCGGTGCTCACGTTGCCAACGGCCTGCGCCGACTGGACAGTTGCCGTTTCCATTCACGCCCGGAACGAAACGACCTATTCGCCGACGTTCGGTACTTACTACAATTACTGCATCATCAACAACACGAATGACATCTGCAGCTCTTCCGTTCGACTCGATGGTATCCCGGTTACGCTGGGCTGTCTCAACGACGGTGGGAAATCGATGTACAGCATCGTAAATACGAACGGTGGTACGCTGGAATACGAGCTGGTTGATCCACTTATCGGTATGTGTGGAGGCGGTATTTATCCTGTTCCACATGAAGGGCCGACATCTGTCAACAGGCCCGTGCCTTCAACCACTGACTGGAACATTTCGCCTTCCGGGGAATTGAGCTATACGCCGAATGCGATCGGAACAGGCTACTTTGCACTGAAAATAACCGAACGAAATGCTAGTAACACGGTTGTCGGAGTAACTGTAATCGACGGGATGGTATTCACCTCACCCGATTGTGAACAAGGCTCGACCATTGACTTTTTCGACTGGACAAGTAGCGGAGGCAATACGATTACGACCAGCTCGGTGACGGAACCGCTTTGCGGCACTTTCCATATGGTTGCCAACGACGATGACGAATCAATTACCAACGTCATCGTGGAAGCCCCGCATTTTGTCGATTATTCGATCACGTACAATAATGATGGCACTGTAACTGTCGATGTTTGCGCCGACTTCCCGGATGAACTGTTGTGCCAGGAAATCCAGGCATCGATAACCGTTACCGGAATAACCAGCGACGCGGGTTGTACGGCCATTGCAAGTAATGCAGGCCATAAAGGTTATTACTACCTGGTGAAGGAGAAAGGGCTGTATTGTCCGGATAATCTGTTTTTCACCAACCGGAACGCTCAATCAGGTATTCCGATGCCGCTGTACGCACATGCAGAAGAGCGGATCTGGGTTGGGGATAATATGCCATCTATAGCTCCACCTCAAACGGAAGGACCTGTCACAGTTGGAAATGGAACGATCCTTAAAGCAGGTGCTGAAATCATTTTACCATCCTGTGATGTCGGCACAGCATGTGTCACGCTCAACGGTAATGTCGATCTGATAATAGCACCTAACAGCTGTAGCTCCGAATGTCCAAGTGAGCCATTGAGCCTTTCCGTAAGGGAAGAATTCAACTGCCACAGTGAAACACTCATGGCTGAGGTCGAAGGAGACGGACCATTTACCTACCAATGGATCATGGCCGGCGATACGGTGATTTCATCCAGTCCTTATTTCAACATCCACACCATTGTTTCTGAATACGATGGCGGCCAGATGCCATACACTTGTAATGTCTTTGATGCCATTGGCAACTCGGGCACGTTTAGCGGACAAGTACTCGGTACAAAAAACCTGTACCGGGATATCCGCGACAACACCATCTATTTTGATTACGACGACGATCACATGCTCGAGGACGGCTATTACTATGCCGGCAATCCCTACATCGGCACAACAACCTTTGAGCAAAACGGCCAAACTTACTGGCTGGAAGACAATCCTTTTTATGTCTATGACGCCATCAATGACAACGGTCCGTGGTACGGCGCCAGTTACATGAAGCTCGTAGTGTGGGACCGCTGGGGACAGATCGTCCATTATATCGAGCGAGATCTCGAAGGGGGAACCGACTGGTCCTTCAACCAGGGTGAAATGTACTGGAATGGATACTGGTGGAATGGAAACGGCCAGACTTCTTCCTGCGTGTATCCAGAGTCGCAGATGGTCACTTATGAGCTGTGGGCACGGAACTGTCTCACACCGGTTCATTATGAAGTTTCCGGCATCCCAATTTTCAGTTGTTATGAACAGCCGTGGGTTCCGGAAGAGACCAAATCCACCCTTGAGGTCGACGACGAGGTCTGGGTAGAGCACGATGATTCACGATTTGTCGATTTAGGTGATCGCACTTCATTGAATGAGGATATTATCTGCTATCCAAATCCGGCAGCTGAAAATGTATTTGTGCGCGCCGATGCAACCCTCTTGCGAATTATTGTAACCGATCTGAATGGAAAAACCATTGTGAGTCTCGATCCGAACGCAACAATGGCAGAGATCGATATCACCGGATTGAGCAATGGTGTTTACACGATACAGGTAACGACCGAGCTCGGTGAAAACCGCATTAAACTGATTAAACATTAACAAGTATGATTCAGAACAGGGGTGGGATAATAACGGTAGCTTTAGGGTTCCTGCCCCTGTTTTGTCATGCGCAAAATCTCGTTCCAAATTCTGGATTTGAGCAAATGAATGACTGTAACATCGACATCATGGATCATCCGATTGAAGGTTTCATTGCCGATTGGTTCACCTTCAATTATTCTCAGAATACCGTTGATGTACTACATACATGCTTTCCAATCCCTGAACTCCAACCTCCTAATACCATCCGCGGATATTCGTATCCTCAAACCGGAGAAGGCATGATCGGATTGTGCTATGCACAAGAAGCCAATTATCGTGAAGTAGCAAGCGTCAAATTAGCTGAGTCTCTGAAACAGGACTCAGCTTACTGCATTTCATTCTGGACGAAAAACTCCCGGATTGAAGACATGGATTACTGGGCGATGCCTGTAGGTGTTTATTTTACCGATGACACTATAACACCTTATGAAATCGAAAACCATTCCCCGCATGTATCTTCGGGATCAGTCTTGCTGGATCAGAATGAGTGGGTACCAATTTCAGGTTACTATATTGCTCACGGTAATGAAGAATACCTGAACATCGGATTTTTCGGGCAAAACATCACCAAATATCAGGAATATCCTTTTGAACCAGGAAGTAGTCGTGTGCCTTTCTATTTTTTCGACGACATCTCCGTCACCCCCTGTAACAAAGATTCTCTATTAGCTGTTCGTCTCGAATTGCCGAACGTTTTCACGCCCAACGGCGATACAACCAACGCTGTTTACAGCGTAAATCACCACAATCTTCAAAGCCTGCACATGCAGGTCTTCAACCGCTGGGGAAACCTGGTACGGGAATACGACGGTCTTCTTGAAGCCTGGGATGGCCGCGACCAGGAAGACAATGCCCTTCCCGAGGGCGTGTATTTTATCAAAGCCGTGGCCGAAAGCCGGTTCGGTGAAACTTTTTCGAAACAACAATTCATTCATTTATTCAGATAGTAACTATGAAATCATTTGCATTCATCTTTCTGCTCTCGCTACCTGTGATGGCTTTCGGTCAGAACGAAACCGGCAAATTCCAGCTGGGTGTTCATTTCTCGCCGGAAATTGCCCACCGTACCGTTTTTGGGTTTAATGAAGGCTCTTATTATAGCGTACGTCATCAACAGGACCAACCGCGATTTGGCTATACAACGGGCGTTACAGTTGCGTATAGCGCCAACAGCTGGCTGGAGCTGGAAACCGGCTTCTTCTATTCCCTGAAAGGGTTTCTGACGCCCGATCAACATTACGTAGGATTGCGGCGCGGCTTCATGGGCGGCCCGGTCGGTCATGGAGATATTGTTTCGATGGATCACGTGGACTACGACTTTCGCTTTCATTATCTGGAAATTCCCCTGAGAGCGAACGGCCTGTTTGGCAAAGGAAAGTGGAAATTGCTCACCAGTCTTTCCGTAACCGGCGGCTACCTTGTGGAACAGCAAATCCGAAACGACTTCCCGAACGATTGGCCAGACAGACAAAGTATTGGAACGGATAATTACCAACGCTTCCTGCTATCTGCCGAAGCCGCAGCAGGAATTCATTACGGTATGAACGACCATTTCGCACTGCGAATGGCTCCCACACTGCGATTCGGATTAAACGACATCAGCAAGCATACATTTGAGTTCAGTCCCTGGAATGCGGGCGTTCAGGTTAGCTGCTATTACCGGTTTTGATCCCGCTAGTTTATGAAAGCCTTACTTTTCTTACTGCTGTTTTGTACAACCTATAGCATTGCACAAACCTGGACAATTGGCACCAGCGCGGGCCCGGGTTATTATATCCCGAAAGTTTTTTTCAAAAGCAGCGAGCAGAAGAATGCCTACTTTGCCACCAATGACCTTTTCCCGGGTTGGGGATTTTCAGCCGGAGCAGCCGTCATTCGTTCGCTATCCGATAATTATGAGCTGGAAACAGGTTTGCGCTTTTCACACGTAGCCGTGCGTTTCCGGACGAAAGAAAATTCCTTTCCGCCTGCAACAACACACACGGATTACCACATGAAAGGCCATTACCTCGAGCTACCCGTAAAGATCACTTTTGTTCGTGGCGAGCAATTTCAGCTCATCGGAAGCTTTGGCATACAGATTGGCTTTGCGATCGACCGTTTCAGCACCACGACGGTATACAGCAATGAAAAACCGGTCAGCGACGGCACCAGTACTTACACCAAACTTGCACCGGCCACGTTCACGCCGGGAATCACACTTGGCGGCGCCTGGCATTTTTCCGACAACTGGTCGATTCGCGCATTACATTCCTTACAGTATTCGTTCCCCGCAGGAAATCCGAAATCGTATCAGTTCTACCTTTGGCGTGTTGGTTTGGATGTTGGCGTGTATTACAAGCTGGATTAAGATTGACGTCAAATCCTTACCTTCGCAAAAACAAACCCCATGCGCAACGCCATCTATCTCTTCTTTCTGTTTTGCTTTCAAACTGCATTTGCTCAGGAGCCACCTGCGAAGTATAGTGACGTGTGGATGAAATTCAATGAAGATCCGACAAGCGAATCCCTGCAAAAAGAGCTAAAACAGTTGCGTAAACAGAACCCAAACGATCCGTGGATTTTCTGGATTTCAGGCCTTAGTGTTGACAATCCTTTTGAGTCGGAAGAAGCTATTGTATTTTACAAACAGGCCATTGCCGCAGATTCCACGTTTCCACATGCTTATTACAACCTCGCAGTTCTAAGTGACGACACGACAGAAGCAGGTATCCGGGAAACCATTGATTTGTATACTAAAGCTGTTACATATGATAAGACGCTTGGATTTTCGTGGCTGGCACGAAGCGAAGCTTATCTCTCACTTGGAGACTACGATCAGGCGTTAGCAGATTGTGAAAGTGCCCGGAAGTGCTCTGATTACGATCCACAGGTCGCTGAACGCTTAAATTTGGAAATTCTTTGGAAACAAGGAAAAAAAGAGGAAGCCTTCGCCTTTGTACGCAAAACAGAGTTTACCGATACGATGTGGCCACTATTCGATGAGATGCTGGGGAATATTTATGAAGAAATGGGCGATCACGAAAGCGCCTGCACCTGGTACCGTAACGCAGCTGAAGTCTATGAGTTTGTAGAGGCTGATCCGCGTGCGAGTATTGTAGAAAAATTGAACGGCTGTAAATAAATGTCCTTTCTCCAATACCTTTCTTCCAACAATCAACAGGTAAACAGATTTAAACTCGTTCAATCGCACCTCACGGGTTGGCAACGCATTCTCGGATTGGTGTTATTCTGGGGATTTTTTATCGCAGTACTTGCACCGTTGTATCTGAGCTATTTTGAACGCAAACCCGCAACGACTATTTCCTGGGTGATTTTCTTCGGCGGACTTTTCCTGTTTCATTTTATTGTAGTAAAAACCCTGGGAAGCTATCGTGTTCTTGGAACAATTGAAGTGACAGACGACGAATTGTTGCTAAAATCATCTGACGGCGAAATTCTCGAGACCGTTCCATTTGAACAGATGGCATTAATCAAACGACTTCCGGGAATTTCATTATCCTTAAAACTAACCCGTGGACCATCTACATCCAGGGTACAAATCCAACGAAAAGGCCAACCACCGTTGCAGTTTGAATCGGAATGGTCTGCCGGCTGGAAATTCATCGACCTGGAAGACCTCGTTGTTGCTATCCGCCAATACCGCAACCTGCCACTGTTCTGATGGTTCGTTCCAGTTGTTTCAAACTACAAACTTCCAACCAGCAACTTCTAACTTCCAACTACTACCGTGAACCTTTTTCCTACGTCTGAGTAATACTGTCGAACCTTAGGACAGGTGCACCGGTTCTTTTTAAAAACAACGTGAATATGAAATTGATTGTTGCCCTTTTGTGCGTCATCGCCACTGCCGTTTGCTATGCACAAAAACCAGAGCCCGTTTACGGATTTGCCAAAGAACAACGCGAAGAAAGCTGGTATATGACTCAGCTGCAATTGTGGAAAACCGAGGTCGATAAAGACAAAACGAACGGCAACGCCTGGTACAACTACTACCGGTCGGCCCGTGCGCTCCGCAACCTGCACAGCGGTACCAACCACGAGAAATTCAAGGAATACCGTGACCTTGCTGAAAAGATCGCCAACGAAACCTACGCGGCCATTCCCGAATCGTTCGAAGCCAATCACATCAAATGGGCCGAAGGCGGGAATGACGACCAACTCTTCCCCTACCTGAAAAAAGCCTACGAGATCAATCCGGCCGATCCGCGCACCTACGAGGATCTTGCTACGTATTACGAGATCAAGCGCAATAAAAAGGAATACGAGAACGCCTGCAAGCTGATGTACCAGGCCAATGTCATCAATCCAGCGATCGTGAACTGGGGCTACAACCTGCTGGCAGAAGTCGACCAGAACGCGATCATTCTGACAGCCGGCGATAATGACACCTACTCCACGTGGATCGTGCAGGAAGCCCGGAATTTCCGTAAAGATGTGCGCGTGATCAATCTTTCGCTCATCATGATCGATGATTACCGCAATGCCCTGCTGAAAGAGCTCGGTCTGCCGCCACTCGATCTGAAAGATGCCTGGGGCGAAAACTACAAAGCGAACCAGGAAAAGATCATCGCCCATTTCATTGCCAGCAACGACAAGCACCCGGTTTATGTGGCCGTTTCAGCCATACAGGTCATCGGCGAGAAATGGTCGGCGCAGCTGTATCTTACCGGCCTGACCTACAAATATTCGACAGAAACGTTCGACAACACCTCGGTGATTCTTCGCAATTACGAGCACCGTTACCTGCTCGATTACCTCGAAATGACCTTCTTTGCTTCTATTGGCGAGAAAGTGGCCGACCATCTGAACGGCTGCTACCTGCCCTCAATGCTGAAACTCTACCAGCATTACAAAGACAGCGAACAAAGCGCAAAAATGAAGGAGACCGAGCGCCTGCTCTTGATGATCAGCAAAAAATCCGGTCAGGAAAGCGAAGTTTCGGCCATCCTCGGAAACAAGTAAAGCCTGGAATTTGTTGTTTCGCAAGGACATAGCACACTACAGCGACGAGCGTTTGATGGTCGAGGTGATCGATCATCATTCGCACGCCGCGTTGACGGAACTCCACCGGCGTTACAGTCGCCGATTGCTGGGCTATTTCATCAAAATGCTGCAGGACCACGAGCTGGCCAACGATTTCGTGCAGGAGCTTTTTCTCCGTGTGCTCGAAAAGAAACACCTCTACGATCCGGAAAAGAAATTCTATACGTGGGTGTTTACCATTGCGTCGAACATGTGCAAAACAGCCTATCGCCGCAGTCCCATGCAATCCCTTTCAGATGATGGATTCGAACTGCGCGACCGCACATCGGTCAACGAAGACCTGGCCGAAAAGGAACGCTTCCGCGAGCTGCTGAAACAAAGCCTCGATCTGCTCGAGCATCCGCATAAAACCGCTTTTGTGTTGCGCTATATGGAACAGTTCAGCCTGAACGAGATCGCCGACATCACGGAAGTTTCACTCGGAACCGTGAAATCGCGCCTGTTCTACGCTACGAAAAAAATGACCGAGCACCTCAAAGCTTACGACCCGAAATACGAAACCACCCTGTTTAAATTGAATTGACATGGAAAAGTACCTGAATGACGCCGAAGAACGCCTGTTCGAATTGCTGGAAAGCACCGATTTCGATCAGCTGAGCGCCGAAGACAGCGCCTTCGTTGAACAGCATTTGTCACGTGCCGATTACGAATTGCAGCGCCGTGTGATTACTGAATCGCAGCATGCTTTTCCGCCGCCGCCGCAGGCAAAACCACTGAGACTAGCTCCCGTTCGTTTCATCGGCCGGACCGTTCCGCTTTACCAGGCGCTGTTGTCCGTTGCGGCAACGGTAGCGCTGTTCCTGTTCCTCTGGCCGGAATCCGTGCAACCGAAAGAACAGTCCACAAGCCATCCACAGCAGCTGGTGAGCGCCGATACCATTGTTCAAACGAAAATCGTTACCGATACGGTGATCCGCTACATCGAACGGGAAAGAGCAAAAAACCATTCAACAACAGCTACATCACCGGAAACGGTTATCGATGCTGATCCTATGCGCGTTTGGGAAGCCGGTGCGATCGAATTGCCCGCCATCACCGAAGAGCTCGTAAAAACGAAAGGCAGCTCCCTCCAGGAAGATACCGCAACAAAAACAATTCTGAATGGATTATATGTAGCCCGGGCCAGCTAATAGCTTTCGAGTTTCTGAGTTATGATTGAACAGATTTTCATTAAAATAACGAACTCATCAACCCATTAACTCGTCAACTCGCTAACCTACTTCAACAACTCCTTCAGCGTCTTCACATCCGCCGGGTCGAAGTATTGATAAAACTCGTAGTCTTCGAAATTCGGATCGGTGAATTCCTTTTTCCAGCTATAACTGGTCATGTCTTCATAGACGTTTTTTTCGCGGTGGTAATCGTCGAGGAAATAGATCCAGACAGACACCAGGTGTTTCTGATCTTCGACTTGTTTGGGTGGCGGACCATCATTATTGGCCGGCTTCATCGTTACTTGTCCGGATGCCACAAACTTGTTGATCCCTTGTGTAAACGACGCTTTCAGCGAGTACTCGGACTTTTTATCGTTCAGTGTCACCTTGCCCAGCGAATCAACGACGATAAACCGGTGTTTTTCCACATACGGCTCATCAGGATTACGCGGCGGAATGGTCTTTTTATAGATCACAACGCGGTAAAGCGGACGATCAACAGCCGGCTTCGTTTCCGTTGGGGCTACAATGGCCGGAAGTGGATTCCCGGTTGGCGGGAACAGGAATGCGCAGCAGAGAAGTGGTATGAGAAGGAAGGTGTTCATAGGGTAAATATAGGGAAATTGTCTCCGGTCTCAGTCTTTGACTTCCATTAACTAAAACAAGCATTCCACGTAAAACTACCCGGTTTTGTAATCACGCAGTGGCGCGCTGTTTTGGCTTGAGCCTACGCCTCACCTTTGTTGTATTCCGATCAGGAAACAGGAGGAAGCCAAAAAACCGTCAACCGAGTAGGCCACTTAATACGATGAATTATGAAATCAACAACACCTCTTCAGATCGATACCTTTCTATCTGATGCACATCGGTACTTTCAGAAAAAGTACAACATGGACCTGAAAAGCGTCCTGAACGATCCGAAACTCACCGTACGTGAGAAACATGCCCAACTCACGTCACAACTCAAGACATCCTTACTGCAACAAAATCCCGGACTGACAGCAGCAGAAACCAACGTCATTCCGGATCAGTATTGCCCCATCATCTGGCTGGATAACGAAACCGCTACGGCCTGGGCGCAGGAAACAGGCTCGGGCATCGAGGGTGTGATTTCCAGCGCAAACGCAATTCTGGGGCTGGTCGAAACCGAAGACTCCAGTTCCAGTGAATTGGTGGTAACAGCTGCGGTAACCGGTATTATCGCCGTTGGTATGGCCTGGATCACCAAAGGTGCACTCGCCTACGTGGCCATTACAGGAGCAGCTACGGCAGCCGCTGCCACTGAAGCAGCCGTTGTTGGTGCAACCGTAGCATCTATCTCCGCAGCAGCAGAAGCTGCCGCGATCACAGCAGCAACAAATGCCGGGATTGCGCTCGCAACAGCAACCGAAGTAGGAACCGCTATCGGTGCAACTGTGGGCGGTGCAGCCACTGCAGGAACGATGAGCAGCTTTACAGCATTTCTGACCTGTACGGCTTCCCTGATCGCCACCCCAGTCGGTGCAGTCGTACTCGTAGCATTACTAGCAGCAGTGATTGTTGCCCTGGCACTATGGTTGTCCAATCTGCCACGTTCACTGAGCGGCGTTATCATTAATAACTCCGATTATGCTATGCCTTTGTACGGCGGAAGTGCAACAACGACAGGTATCTACATGGAAGAAGGAGAAATGTCTTATTTTCCGGCTGTTCAGGACGATTCCGATCCAAATAACATCATCTTTCAGTATGCAGGAATGCCTGCGCGCGAATTGGTAGAAGACACGACGGAATACATGATTCCGGCCGGGTTATTCATTTCCGACAAAAATGCTTCCGGACAAGGTGTTTCGGGTTACTTCTCGATGGGCCCTGCCAATGCAGCGATCGTAGGGCTTTTCTCCAACCGGGCAACGTCGAACTACCCTACCGGTGTTTATTTTGCCCCGGATCCGCTCACCGATTCCGCCGAAACAGTCTACGAACGCTATTACAAGCAAATTGAAGTAACGGCCCCAAACATCTTCAGTGGTCAATACAGCTTAAATGCGGCCGTCAATTCCGCACACGGCGCCGATGCTTATGCGGTGTATTACATTGGAAATTCGACTACGGTTTAAGAACGTCACGGACAACCAACAAAAACCCTCGGAGAAATCTGAGGGTTTTCAGCGTTAATCAAGTCTTAGTATTCTGTAGATGTGGTCCCTCATCCGCGTTTTCTGAAGACGATATGATTCGAGCTCTCCTGTGAGGTTCCCGGTGGTTTCCAACCGGAAAATGGAGTCTTCCACGCAATGAACGCTGGAAAACAATTGGATCATCTCCTCGTTGTTGTGTTTGATTTTCCAGGTATGGATGGCTGTTGTGAGCTGGTGTGTATTCATTGTTGTTGGTGTTATGATTCCGGAATAGGATTACCGCTGTTTGCTAGCTCAGCCTCCGGGCGGCTTCGGGACTTTTCCCGCTCAAAATAATCAGTAGAACAAAAAGAACATCCGTCTAACGGACATTCCTTTCGTTTTTCGCCAGGTTAATGGCGTATCAGTTCTCTGAGATCTCATTTCTAAGGATGCGGATCACTTCTATCCGACTCTTGCTCAGTCGCTTTTCCATACGTGTGAGCAGAGCGACTTCCTGTCCCGGAAAAAATGCCAGGTCTTCTTCTGTCAATTCCGAAAACTTTTCTTTAAGTGATTGAGCCTGAGCAGTCCAGTCTCCTGTTATTTTGAACGTACCGTCTGCCTTTGGTGTTGTGGAATCCATACAATTGAATTAAAAGAAATGCGTATTCATTTCCTGCATAAAGGTCGGCTGTTTCCTCTCCTTCCCCCTTACACATGCCCGGCAATAGCTTACATCTATCACACATTTTCCAGGTTCTGCGTGCGCTTTTCTCTCAATTGCTTGTAGAACGTCGGTGAAAGGCCCGTCACTTTCTTGAACTGGTTGGATAAATGTGCTACGCTGCTGTAGTGCAGACGGTAAGCGATCTCGGTGAGGGTCATTTCATTATAGAGCAACAGCTCCTTCACCCGCTCGATCTTGTGAATAATGATGAATTGCTGGATCGTGATGCCCTTTACTTCGGAAAATACATTGGAGAGATAGGTGTAATCGTAGTTCAATTTCTCGCTGAGGTAGACGGAATAGTTGACTTGTGGGAGCTCATCCGTATAATGAATCATTTCAATGATAACGTTCTTGATTTTTTCGATCAGGATGCTTTTTTTATCATCAAGCAATTCAAGTCCGGAGTGCATAAGGCTTTCCTTTAGGGCTTTTCGCTGTGTTTCCGTAATATCCTGCATTACCTCAACCACCCCCAGATCAAGTGCAATGTACTGAAGACCGAGTTTTTTCAACTCCTCTTTCACCACCATTTTGCACCGCAAACTGACCATATATTTGATGTATAATTTCAATTGGTTCAGTTTTGTGAGTACTTAATACTCGCAAGATAGAACATTTGGACAGGAATCAAAGCCAATAACTTCAGCCCGGCCCCTTAAAAAAGAATAAAATAGCAAAACAGGTATTATTAACGTGACCATTCGAAATTAAATCCGGGAATGCCGTTTATAATCACCACCTTTGGATAAAGGCAGGCCATGGAAAAAAGCAAGTACCAATTCGGTGGTAAATCGGATCACAATGATACATCGGAAATAGAAAAATCGAAATCCCACATCATTGTAGAAATAATAGAATACGTACCCAACGCAGTTGTCAGTAAGACGATTATCAAAAAATCTACTGGTAACGTTACCGCTATGTCTTTTGATGAAGGAGAAGAGCTTTGCGAAAAGACCATTCCTTTTGACACGTATGTTCAAATCATTCACGGCAAAGCGCAGGTTACTATCGAGAAGAAAAAGCATTTACTCGAACTGGGATGCGGCATCATCATACCGGCTCATTCGCTGCACTGCTTCAACGCTAATGAGCAGTTCAAAATGATCACAACGGTTATCAAAAGCGGGTACGAAGACTAGATCAATACTGTTCTTTTTTCGAGTAACTTCGGATTTAGAGGATTTCGCGGAAATGAATTATTTCTGTGTTAAAAACAAAATCTCCAAGACATTGATACATTTTGGGCTTTTCTAATTCCACAGCCATATGGACTTTTTCTTCTTGCTTTTAACAGTAGCGATCTGGATCAATCCTCCATCGCTTTTTTCGATTTACGGTACAGAAAACTGTTGTAGATGAAACGTTTGGCAAACCGGACTTGCTTATCCGAGTTGACCAATTTTCTGAACAGGGTGGCGTTTACACCGAAATACTCGTACGTGGAACCATTGGTAAACGTGATCTCGAGCAGTAATCCTTTGTGCTTGAAATCCGCAATACCGCACTCGCCAATCGTTGCATTGTATTCTTCTAAATTGCTTTGAACGGTTTCCGGCGCTATACTCACCAGGAAGTGGTAACCATCTACCACGCGCTGCCCCATCACTGCGGCTGTTTCTTTCAACGGATCTTCATCCTGAAATTTATCCGGATGCCATTGTTTAACCAGCTTCCGGTAGGTTGTTTTCAGCTCAGCCAGGTTCAGCTCGCTTTCAACCTCAAATAGTTTTTTGTATTCGTTAATGCGTTTCATATTCTTCTTTGCTTCAAGGTTGAAAGCCAATAAAAAGCAAAAAGCTCAAGATATTGATACATCTTGAGCTTTTCTAATTCCACAGCCATATGGACTTTTCTTGTTGCTTTTAACAGTAGCGGTCTGGACGGGACTCGAACCCGCGACCCCATGCGTGACAGGCATGTATTCTAACCAACTGAACTACCAAACCAATTTTCTTCGTTACCGTCCGACAACAGTCGGATTCAGAAATTGTGTAATGCTTTTCGTTAAAAGCGTGTGCAAATCTACGTCAAATATTCGATTCTACAAGAAGAAACTGAAAAAAATCAGAAAAATTTTTCGACCAAGCGCCCTGACAGCATGACTTTCAGTGGGTTTCGATTAGTGGAAATCGAACTTTGATGCCCACCACGACGAGGTCCTGGTATTCTTCCTGAAAAAAACGGTGTTCCCTTGCTACCTCCAAAAAAGACTAAATAATAGTTACCATGGTATATATTTAATTCTTTTGTCTATCTTTGTGTCGTAAATTGTTTATACAAAACACACAAGAAGATGAAAACAACAGTTCACCGATCCGATACACGGGGCTCTGCCGACCACGGCTGGCTCCAGGCCAAACATTCGTTCAGCTTTGCCAGTTATTACGATCCCGACCGCGTTCATTTCGGCGCGCTGCGGGTTTTGAACGACGATATCGTAGCAGCCGGTATGGGATTCGGTATGCACCCGCACGATAACATGGAGATCATCACCATTCCGTTGGAAGGCTCACTGGCCCACAAAGATTCCATGGGCAACAGCTCGGTGATCAAAGCGGGCGAAATCCAGGTCATGAGCGCCGGAACGGGCATTATGCACTCCGAGTTCAATCCTTCGGATACCGAGCCGATCAACCTGTTGCAGATCTGGCTCTTCCCGAATAAACGCAGCGTGGAGCCGCGCTACGATCAGCAGGAGCTGGATAAAGTGCCGATGCAAAACGCGTGGTCGCAGATCCTCTCCCCTAACCAGGATGATGCCGGCGTGTGGATCCACCAGGATGCGTGGTTTTACCTTGGCGAGTTCGAAGCAGGCAAAACATCGTATTACAACCTGAAAAATCCGGAAAACGGCGTGTATATCTTCGTGATCGACGGAACGATCGAAGTGGCCGGGCAAACGCTCAACAAGCGCGACGGTATGGGTATCTGGGCAACCACCGAAACAGACCTCATCGATTTCTCTTTCCTCGCTAAAAGCAAAGTGCTGCTGATGGAAGTTCCGATGAATGTCTGACCATTCACTAATCGAGTATACAAGAACACCACGATAAAGGAGACCACAAAACAAAAAATGCCCCCGGAAAACCGGGGGCATTTTCATTTGTCTTGGTTGACTGATCAGTTCTTCACAACCCGCTCCATAGCCGAACCGTTTACGGTGCGGATGCGCAGGAAGTAAATACCTGTTTCGTATGCCGACAGGTCAACTTTGCCGCCATTGGCGATCACTGTTTCCTGGAGCAATTTGCCTTGAGCATCAACGACTGTAATTGTTGCCTCTACAGACGACATGGTAATGGTTACATTATCACGTGTCGGGTTCGGGAACACAGCAATTGAAGCATCTGTGAGCTCGTTCAGACCAATGTAGTCGATCTCAACACAGTCAGATGTATCGGAGCAGTCAGAAGCGTTCGTTACCACTACAGCATAAGTGCCGTTTGCAGTTACAGTGAACGTTTGTGAAGTCGCACCGGCAATCGGCTGACCGTTCGTACAGTTGATCCACTGGTATTCAGCACCAGCAGAAGCTGTAATCGTTGCATCGCCATTATCGGTTGCAGTTGCTACCGGAGTAGGATTTACGGTTACAGTTACCTGATCCGTGTCCTCACATCCGTTTGCGTCTTCACCTGTTACGGTGTAAGTTGTTGTAGCAGTTGCTTCGAACGCAACGCCATCTGTTACACCGTTATCCCATGTGTAGTCGTCAGCGCCTGAACCGGAAAGTGTTACTTCCTCGCCAGCACATACAGTTTGATCCGTACCTGCATCAACTGTAGGAAGCGCGTTCACTGTTACCGTTACTGTATCGGCGTTTTCACAACCGTTAGCGTCTTCACCTGTTACGATATAATCATCCGTTGCAACTGGTGTGAATGCCACACCGTCCGTTACGCCGTTATCCCATGTGTAGTCTTGTGCACCGGAACCAGAAAGCGTTACCGGGTTACCTGCACATACAGCTACGTCGCCACCTGCATCAACTACAGGAAGTGCGTTTACTGTTACAGTTACCGTATCGCTATTCTCACAACCGTTGGCGTCTTCACCAGTTACGATGTAGTCATCTGTTGCTGCTGGTGTGAATGCCACACCGTCAGTAACACTGTTATCCCAGTCGTAGCTTGTAGCTGTACCACTTGCAGTAAGGGTTACTGAACCACCAACGCAAACTGCTACGTCATTACCTGCATCAACAGCAGGCAGTGCGTTCACCGTTACAGTTACCTGGTCGGTGTCTTCACAACCGTTAGCATCCTCACCTGTTACAGTATAAGTGGTTGTAGCGGTAGCATCGAATGGATCACCATCTGTTACGCCGTTATCCCATGTGTAGTCAACAGCACCTGAACCGGAAAGTGTTACTTCCTCGCCAGCACATACCGTTTGGTCTGTACCTGCATCAACTGTAGGAAGTGTGTTCACCGTTACAGTTACCTGATCCGTGTCTTCACATCCGTTAGCATCTTCACCTGTTACTGTGTAAGTCGTTGTAGCAGTTGCTGCGAAAGCAACGCCATTTGTTACACCGTTATCCCAGGAGTAGTCTGTTGCACCGGAACCGGAAAGGGTTACCGAAGCACCGGAACATACTGTTTGGTCTGTACCCGCATCAACTGTAGGAAGTGCATTTACGGTTACAACTACCTGGTCTGTGTTCTCACAACCGTTGGCATCTTCACCTGTTACAGTGTAAGTTGCTGTAGCCACAGGCGTGAATGCCACACCGTTGGTTACGCTGTTATCCCAGTCGTAGCTTGTTGCTGAACCTGTTGCTGTAAGCGTTACAGAACCACCGGCACAAACTGCTACGGCAGCACCTGCATCAACTGTAGGCAATGCGTTCACTGTTACGGTTACCTGGTCTGTATCTGTACAACCGTTAGCGTCTTCACCTGTTACAGTGTAAGTCGTTGTAGCAGTTGCGTTGAACGGATCGTTGTCCGTTACGCCGTTATCCCATGTGTAGTCAGTTGCACCGGAACCGGCAAGGGTTACCTCGTCACCTGAACATACGGTCTGGTCTGTACCAGCATCAACTGTAGGTAAAGTATTCACTGTCACAGCTGTGTTGGCAGTAGCTGAACAACCGAAGCTGTTCGATGCAGTTACCGTATAGGTAGTTGTTGCAGTCGGCGCTACACCTGTTGGGTTCTGTGCTGAGGAAGTGAATCCTGCAGGAGCGGAAGTCCATGCGTAAGTCGGCAATGCAGTTGTTGTTCCGGTAATGGAAATATCATCCACGTGCAGCAGGTACTGGTCAGCGATCGAGTAACAGTTGAAACCGAAGTAGTAGGTTCCTGTTACCGCAGGTGTGAAGTTCACTGTAGCCTGGGCCCATGTTGTGTTATTGATACTTGCTCCGCCGTTGTTATTCCACAGCGTAGTTGTCTGAGCTGCGACTGTTGCATCAGTTCCTACTGTAACTTTCAGACGCTCAGGGAAGGTTCCACCTTCTACGCGGTACCAGAATGAAACGGTAGCCGCTACACCACCCTGGAGAATCTGGCCATTGGTGATAGCCCATGCATTCGCATCGAAATCGGCATCGTAAGTATAACGCATCGCATTCGATCCGGAATGTCCGGAAGCACCTTGTGCCCAGTCGTTACCGTCGCCTGCGTTGATGAAGGTCCATCCTGTTGGAGGCCAAGCTTCAAATCCTTGTGTATAGTTCAATGGAGATGTAGCATTGGAGTTGGCAGAAGAAGTCAGGTTAACTGATTCTCCGACACAGATCGTAGCATCGCTTGCGTTAGCTGTAACCGCAGTCGGAACCGGGTTCACGGTAACAGAAACCGAGTTTCCTGCTGTACAACCACCGTCTACCGCTGTAAGCGTGTATGTGTAGCTTCCGATTGCTGTTGGTGTAATGGTTGTCGGAGTTCCGTTTACCGGAGTCTCAACACCACTTCCTGCAGTAGAAGTCCACGTGTAAGTGTAGCTCTGAACTGGCGTTGGATTGGTATTTGCTGCTGTCAGGTCAACCGTTCCGCCAATACAGATCGAAGGAGCTGAAGCTGATGCAGAAACCGCATCAGGAACGTTAACTGTTACTGTAACAGCTGTGCGCGGGCTTTCGCAACCGGTTGTTCCATCTACTTCACTTACGTAGAATGTAGTGGTGGTTGAAATAGCCGTTGTGTACGTTGCAGATACGCTGCTTTGCAGCATTGTACCGCCTGAAGCTGCGCTGTACCACTTGAATGTCGGTGTCGGCTGACCTGTAGTCGAAGCCACGGAAGCCGTTGGCACCTGCAGACCACACTGAGCAGAGTTCGTAGCCGTTACTGCAGAAGGAAGCGGATTAACCGTTACCGTTGTCGATGGAGCAGGTGTAACTGCACAACCCGCGGCTGTAACAGTCGCTGTGTAAGTTGTTGTTGTAACCGGAGCCACTGTCAACGGGTTAGTTGTTCCTACAGTCGACATACCATCAGACCAGGAAACAGTCTGAATAGCCGGAGCTGTGTTTCCAACAAAGACCATCTTCGGACGGTTCGACATGGTACCAGTTGATGAAGTAGCACCACATACCTCTGCAGGTGTATCGTCATCGGCACGGTAGTATGCCATTGCTGTAAATGCAGTAGCATCGTAACGGATCTCTGCAGATCCTGCTGCGCCACCACCACCGTTGTTGTTACTCCAGCAAAGGTTGATAACGATATTGGATGTTCCGTCCCAGTTGAACGGTGTTGCGAAGTTCAGCGTATTCAAACCTGTAGTTGTTACGTTCAGGTTGCCGTTGTAAACATCGGTGAATGTTCCGGTAAGGAACGTCGCAGTTGCAGTTGTACTTGCCGTAGGGGCAATACTCATTGAAAATGCTGTGTAGGCAACAGAGCTGGATGTTGTTACATCGAACGCCAGGGAAGTAATGTTACCTGCCGTCAGTCCCATAGCTGTAAGCTCGGCTGCACGCACTACATATTGTGCTTTGTAGCCACCCCAGTAGTGAGAGAACGGGCTAACGAAGTTACCTCCGGAACCACCTGAGCCACTTGTAGTGGATGCACCAGCACCCAATGTCAGTGTAGCAGTTCTCTGAACCTGCGCTCTGAGGGAAACGTCTGTACCCGCACATACTGCTGTTGCAGGTGTGGAAGTAGCTGATGCTGTCACACCCAGAAGCGGCTCATCTGCATAAGGAGTACCAATATAAGTGGATGTCGTACCAACGTTGCTCAGTGCCGCAATGCTCCAGGAGATTGTTGCGTTAGCCGGTGTCGGTACAGGAATCGTTCCTTCCCACGTAGAGCCGGATGTATTCGCCATCGTAATTGGTGTTTGCGGAGTTCCGTTTACAGCATAAGCCAATGTTACGGATAGAACTGTTCCTCCAGCCATCGTTACGTTGGCAGACACCAGACGTGCCGCTGCTGTACATTGTGTTGCTGCCGGAGGCGTAACTGAGTTCAGTGTAATAACCGGCGGAGGCAGTGGCACACCGTCGAATTCGTCAGCACCCATATCCGGAGCTGTTGCTCCACCGTTTGTGGAACCGGCAGGGCCAGGACGGGCATCGCCGTCAAAGTCGGTAGCAACACCAAGGCTCGCACCACCTGATTCGATCTGCGATGGTGTAACGCCCAGGTTCAGGTGAAGGTTTGTGTTGTTGTTGACAAATGTTGGGGTAACAGATACCGAGTTAGCGTCCGTACCAGGAACAGCTGTAATAGCTGCCACCCAGTTTGGCAGAGTTGCAAGGTCTGTTGTACTGGCACGTCCAACGAAACCGTTGGTCGTGTTGGCAATGTACAAATCGTTTCTGTCAGAGATAGAACCTGTAGCACCAATGTTGGCAGGCGATGTAGTAATCCAGGCATAGTGCTTGGCATTACCTGTCTGAGCTCCGGTGAAGTTTGCAAAAATGTTGTTTTGTACTTTGTATACAGCAGCTACGTTCTGAATTTCGTAGCAAGCATTGGAGTAAGTCGGCGTAAGACCTTCACCGATACTTACCGTGTTGTGGTATACTTCATACGATTGTGTTGCCGCAGCACCCGCCAAACCGGTATGAATACCGATCGCATAGCGTGAAGTTGTAGCTGTTCCAGTGAAGGAAGTAGACAGGTTCGAGATCATGTTGTTCGCAATGCGGATCATGTTTGTTCCCGAAGTACTGTTTTGCGCCTGGATACCGTAAGCGACAGAAGTAGTAGAAGCGGATCCCATAACGGAGATACCAGATACGCTGTTATTACGGATAAATGAGTTACCAATGTTACCGGTCATAAAAATACCCTGAGCTGTGCTCTGGTTGGCAGCTACCGCAGAAATGTCGGTGTTTTCAAGTATAAAGCCCGACTGATTGATCGTATGCACACCTCTTGCAACTACGGAAGTCGCAACGGTTGGTCCCATATTGATAATAGAGTTGCGAATACCGGCAGAAGCTGTCGTAAGCTTGTTTCCGGTATCCGGGAAAGCAGTGCTTCCTCCATTGAACTGCATACCGATAACAGCACCGTCGATCGTAATGTGATCAAATGTGTTGTTGCTGTTCGCTCCTGTAGCGGCTGATGCAACAAAAGTCGAGCTGGAGCTAAGTACACCGTAAGTAATACCTGCTGCACCCCGACTCATGCGAATCGTCAGGTTTTTCAATACGTTGTTCTGTGCACCGTTGGTTACCGAAGCGTTGCGGATCAGGTAACCAAACTCCATGGCAGTGACTCCGGAATTGTTGATATCGATGCCGTCGAATGTGAAGTAATCACCTCCGAAGATGACAATTGAAGCATCTGAAGCTCCGGCTGTGCCTGCACTGGTAATCACAGGGTTTGCACCCACTCCGGATTTCTGGAACGTAATAGTGTTCGCAGCGGTACCGGTAGCGGTAATCGCCGGTGGCATTTCGTTGAAAGTCTGACCGGCTGCAACGTTGAATACCACAGGACCAGTAAATCCACAGTTACTTACAACATTCAGATCGTTGATTGCTGCGGTAAAGGACGCATAATTCGTTCCTCCCGTTGGCAATGTGTTGTCAATGGTAAATGTACCACCGGCAGTTGTCATTAACGGAGTCGATGACGTCAGGCTGATCGCATCAACCGCTGTCGGGTTCGCACCTCCGCCACCGTCATTTTTCCAGGTAAAAATCAGACGCATCGTTGATGCACCTGTACAGTTTCCGGCCACTGAAGCTGGAATCGTGATCGTAGCTGTCGCAACCGGTGTAACGGCTGACGTCCAGAAGCGGCCTAATTCCACCGTAGGAGCAGGAAGTACTCCCTGAGCAAGACTGACATTTGACGCTGTCGGCGTGTAAGACGTCGGAGCCAGGGAAACAAAGATCCCATCCCAGAAATTTGTTTCACCACCTACTTTGTAATTAAAGGTAAGTGTGATCTTCGTCTCACCAGCCGGGAAGGTAACATCCCGGTAAAAATGGGAAACCGAAATCGAATTGTTGGTGTAACCGTTTGTTACGCCGTTGTCGGCAGAAACATAGGCAGAATTGTTGGTCATTCCGGTAGGAACTGTACCCACAAACCATTTGTTGGTGACGGTGCCGTTCACGACGGTCCATCCGTTTGACGCAAAATCTGCGCCGCTTTCAAATCCTCCTTCAGCGGCTGGATTGATGAGTGTGGTTTGGCTATTCACTAAGCCGCAAGCACCCAGGATCATGGAGAATGCTAAAGCAGTGCGGTTAGCTGACAAGGCAGCGGTGAATTTTTTAAAACCAGTCTTCAATTCAAAGGCCGGGAGAATTATCTTCATCTTGTGTCGATAATTCATCATACTTTGTTGTTAGTAAATCAAGAACAAAAATCTTCAAATTTTAACTCTCAGGCAATAGCGTTATTTAACAGCCTTTTAAGATACTAACAATTGGAGTTTTTTGATAAATCAACAAAACACACAATTGATTTAAAATCAATGGTTTATCATTTGATCAATCAAATAAGAAATCATGAAATACTATAGACTATTTAACTAGTTCAAATTACAAGAATATACATTCTAACATTCTGACAATCAACAATATAACATCAAATACAATTTGTTTTAATATCAACAGATTGTTTAATTATTGAACTACAACGATTTAGGGAGATCGATTATTCCCTGAAAGCGATCAGTTATTAAAAATCATAGAATTGTTGAAAAAATTATCAAATAAACCACTTTCAGTTAGTTCACCAACGAACAAATCGACCGGCAAAACGCTTTCCTTCCGCATTTGTCAAGACGATTAACCCGGCATTCAGCGATTTAGCAACCTGAACCGACTGCTGATCCTCTATACGACCGCTCAGAATCCGTTCACCGGAAAGTGCATAAATCTCATAGGAAAGCGGTCCATTTTCTGCCGTAATACTGAAATGATCGGGATATTGCTTCAATCCGAACAATGTCGATATTTCGTCTATTCCAACAATATTGATCGTAATGCTTTGGAAAGTGGTATCCGTTGTACAGGCATTCCCGGCGATCAGGCTCACTTCATACGTTCCGGGAGCAGCAAATATATGTTCCGGGTGCTCCTCATTGGACGTATTTCCATCGTCGAAATTCCACCACCACTGCTCATCGCGGGTCGATGTATTGGTAAACTGCACGTTTCCTTCTGCATCAGTAAACGTAAACGCAGCCTGCACCGGCTCATCAACGGGATGCAGCTTGAAATGGTCGAGGCTGTCGAGCATAACGATATCGGTCGCCGCGCGGATCTGTTGTGCAGTGGTGGCATCCAATCCACCGAGATAAGTCGCTGCCGAAACGGGCTGCTGAAACAACGAAACGTAGAAGGTGCAAGCCGCCAGGTAGGTTCCCGCCAGACTTGGATGCGAGCCATCGCCCGAATACAGCTGAATTGCAGGATGCTGGTTGCGGACGTATTTCCACACCGCACCGACAGGGGAAACCATGGCATCAGTCGAATCGGCCATGCGCATGTAAGCATTGTATAAGCGCTGGTTCATGCCTTCAAACGTCGAGATCGGTGCCCACTGCGGATCGCCGTTTTCGCGGCCCCAGGTCATGTAATACAACACATTTGAGCAGGGATTGATCGCATAAACGCTATCAGCAAGCCGGATCGCAGGTGGTATGGTTTGTTCGTCTACCTGGTCGTCGGGAAAAGCAGGTTCCTGGCTCTGCGCCTGTAAAACAACTACATCCCAGTTTTCCTGGTGCATCGCCGTAAACGTCTGTGCATCGTTGCAGTGATTCTGAAAAGTATAACCGCCATTGGCTTTCACACCGATGGTGAGCTCCTTTCCGAGCGACTCCGTCAGCTGACGGGTTGTATTGGGTAGATCGTTGACCTGCGTATAGCTGTTACCGATGAATAAAACGGAGATGGAATCCTGCGCATGCGACCAAACAGCCGGAATCAACGTCAGGGATAAAAGGATGCTTTTTCTCATTATTTGTAGTTATTTACCCGTTTAACTACATTCGTAAAGCAAGCGTTGCCTTTCCCGGAAATGCATCCGCGTTTTTTTCCGCTTTTAACTTGGAATGCTATGATCCTTCGTCCTGTTCTGATTTTCCTGCTGCTCATCTGTGCTTCGAAAACCGTAACTGCTCAAACCAACCTTGGTTTTGAGTTCGATCCGTCCATCGTGGTCAAAATCGGTGCAGATACCCTGAAACATCCCTGGGCCGGCGGTCTGAACTTTGTCCAGTTTTCGGATATCGACGTGGATTTTGACGGCGACCTGGATTTGTTCGTATTCGACCGCAGCGGCGACGAAATTTCCGTCTTTCTCACGGAAGAAGAGAACGGTGAGCCGATTTATCGCTACCTCCACGGCGGACATGCGCTCTTCCCGGCAGATGTGCGTTACCGCGCTGCCATGGTCGATTACAACGGTGACGGCAAAAACGACCTGTTTACCTACGGAATCGGTGGTATGAAAGTCTACAAAAACGTGGGCGATGGTGTGAACGGATTGCAGTGGCAGCTGGCTAAAAACCTGCTTATGTCCGAATATCCGGGCAATGATTACACAAATCTGTATGTAAGCTCGAGCGATATCCCGGCATTGATCGATGTAGAAGGCGATGGCGACCTTGATATCCTGACGTTTAACATCGGTGGCGAACGCCTGGAATACCACCAAAACCAAAGTATCGAGCTTTATGGGATTCCCGATTCATTAATTTACGTCGTTAAAAACGAATGCTGGGGCCATTTTCGCGAAGACATCAACAACAACGGCGTCATCCTGAACGACACGCAGTCGCCGTGCGGGTCCGGCAGCAGCATTCCCGATCCGCAGCGCGCCGAAGCACCCGATCCGATTCGTGAAAACGAAGATGAAAGCGGTTTTGAGCCGACACGTCATTCCGGTTCAACGGTGCTGGCCCTCGACATGGACGACAACGGCGTTTACGACCTCATCCTCGGCGATGTTTCCTATCCGAACATGACAATGCTCATCAACGGCGGAACTGCTCCGAATACCAATTCGGCCATGATTTCCTCCGAAACGAACTTTCCTTCCAATACCACTCCGGCATCAATGCAACTTTTTCCCGCCGCTTTTTACGTCGATGTGAACCACGATAATGTTAAAGACCTGATTGTAGGAGCGAACGCACGCACCATTTCGCAAAACCAGAAAAGCGTTACGTACTACGAAAATCTCGGCACGAACTCGCTCCCCGATTTTCTGTACCGATCCAAAAGCTTCCTCCAGGGCGATATGATCGATCACGGGCTGGGAAGTATTCCGCTGCTCTTCGATCAGAACGGCGACGGCAAGCGTGACCTGCTGGTGGCCCATTTTTTCCGCTACAAAGAAACGCTCAACAAAGAATGCGCTTTCCTCGTGTACAGAAATACCGGAACGGCTGGCGAACCTGAAATGAGCTATTACGAAAACGACTTTTTCGGGCTCACAAGCCAGACACTGGGATTGCGCTCCATTCCTTCGTTCGGTGATCTCGATGGCGACGGCGATGCAGACATGGTCATCGGGCTCGAAAACGGAACGCTGAACCGCTACACCAATTCGGCTGGCGCAGGAAACCCGGTCAATTTCACCGGCCAGACCCAGCTGCTCGACAACAACGGCACGGTCATCAATGTGATCTCTTACGCAGCGCCGCAGCTCTTCGACCTGAACGACGACGGCTTGCTTGATCTCATCGTAGGCAAGAAAACAGGTGAAATGGCCTACTACGAAAATACAGGCACGGCAGCCACTCCTGTTTTCACCCTCATGAACGACACGCTCGGAGGAATCGATGTGTCGCCGAATATTCCGGATGGCTATGCCGTTCCGCACTTTTTCCGTGTCAACGACACCACGCATTTGTTCCTCGGCGCCTACGACGGCAAACTTCATTATTACAACGGCATCGATGACCATCTGCACAAAGACAGCACATTCCACACCGTGAGCAACAACTTTCTCGGACTGGATGTCGGGCTCTACAGCTCGTTCTGGGTCGAAGACATCGACAACGACGGCTTGCTGAATCTGTTCGTTGGGCAGGATCTGGGTGGTTTGCACTTGCTGGAAGTCAACCCGAACAGCACTGTCGGCATTGAAGAACTGGAACTCGAACACAACTGGCTGCTCTTCCCGAACCCGGCAAACGATTACGTGACGCTGGCAGCGATCAATGCCCAGGAACAAGCTGAAGTGGTTGTTTACAACATGCTCGGCGAACAGGTCGCATCCACCAGCATTTTCGGAAAAGGACAGCTCGCTATTTCCGACTACCAAAAAGGTGTTTATTTAGTGGTGATCACTTCCGGTAATAGCCGCGAAGTACTTCGCCTGATCAAAAATTGAAACTCCTCCTCCCTTGAGAAGAAAAAGCGTAGCTTTTGAAGACTAAGCGGCAGTGCCGGGACATTGAGGAGGGTGGCATCAAACTTCAGATCGTGGAAAGCCCCCCTTATTTCCCCCTCAAGGGGAAGTCCGTAAAATTCAATTTTACATTAAAGAAAAGGTTTTCTGAAACAGCGGCTCCTTCGACCAGCTGATCTTTCCCGGAGCTTCCGTAAACAAGCCGAATAACGTAGATCCCGAACCGCTCATGGCTGCATAAACCGCACCGGCGTCGTACAACTCCTGCTTGGTGGCCGCCAGCAACGGATGCTGCTGAAATACCGACCGCTCAAAATCGTTCACCAGTTTTTCTTTCCACGTTGCGATGGGTTGTTCCAGTAGTTCCTTCAACGAAGTTCGCTGATCATTGGGCTGTACGTTTGCATATGCTTCTTTGGTCGGTACGTGAATACCGTGATTGACCAGCACCACGAGCAATTTCGGCAGTTGAACGGCCAAGGGTTCGAGCACTTCTCCCCTTCCGGTTGCCAGCTGCAATCCGCCGCGGATGAAAAACGGGCAATCGCTTCCCAGCTGCGCGGCATACGTTTCCAATTGCTTTGTCGTGAGTCCAAGGTTGAACAATTGATCAATCGCGATCAGCGTATGGGCAGCATCGGATGAGCCACCGCCCAATCCACCGCCCATCGGAATGGTTTTGTGCAGGTGCAGTTTCGCTCCTGACAAACCGAAATCCTTCTCCAGCAATTGCCAGGCTGCTATGCACAGGTTGCCTTCGCCGGGAATGTCGAGCCCCGAAGATTGAAACACAAATGTTTCCGACGGTACGATTTCCAAGACATCGCTGAACGGAATTTCGAGCATCCCCGATTCGATTTCGTGAAAACCATCGGCACGTTTTTTCAGGATGTGCAGCCCCAGGTTTATTTTGCAGGAGGGGAAATATATCATAACCCAAAAGTAACAGATGCGAACTATTTTCGTAAATTTCGACCCTCAAAAAAGAACAGTATGTCAACGTATCTCGATTTTGAAGAGCCGTTAAAGGCGCTTGAAGAACAAATAGAACAAACCCGCGAGATCGGGCGGACGAGCGATGTCGATATGACTGAAACGATCAGCGTCCTCGAAACAAAACTGACCGAAAAAACGAAAGAAATTTTCGAAGGACTCACGCCGTGGCAGCGCGTACAATTGTCGCGTCACCCGGATCGTCCTTACACATTGGCTTACATCAACGCCATTACAGACGATACATTCCAGGAGCTTCACGGCGACCGCAGCGTAAAAGACGATAAGGCCATGGTGGGCGGTTTCGGACTGCTCGACGGAAGAAGCGTCATGTTCATCGGTCAGCAAAAAGGGATCAACACCAAAATGCGCCAGTACCGCAACTTCGGTATGGCCAACCCGGAAGGTTACCGTAAGGCGCTCCGCCTGATGAAAATGGCTGAGAAATTCAACAAGCCGATCGTTACCTTTATTGATACACCTGGAGCTTTCCCGGGTCTGGAAGCCGAAGAGCGTGGACAGGGAGAAGCGATTGCACGCAACATCTATGAAATGATGCGCCTCAAAGTTCCGGTAATCTGTATCGTGATCGGTGAAGGAGCTTCGGGTGGTGCACTCGGCATCGGCGTAGGTGATAAAGTCGTGATGCTGGAAAACACCTGGTACTCGGTGATCTCTCCTGAATCCTGCTCGTCTATTCTCTGGCGTTCCTGGGATTTCAAAGAGAAAGCTGCCGAAGCGCTTAAGCTCACCAGCGAAGACATGAAAAAGCTCAACCTCGTAGACGATGTGATCGAAGAACCGATTTCCGGTGCACACCGTCAGCAGGAAGCCATGTTCCAGCGCGTGAAAGAAAAGATCAAATCGTACCTCGCAGAGCTCGATCCGAAAGATCCGACTCAGCGCATCAACGAACGCATCGAAAAATTCAACTCCATGGGAGTTTGGGTGGAATAAGCGTTCCAATCCTGATTTTTCAAAGGGGCAAATCTGCGGTAGATTTGCCCCTTTCTATTGTACTTTTCTGCCAAAAAATTTAAAAGCGTGCTAAAAAACTTACCGCGGTAATTTTATTTTTCAGCAAACTATTCCCCTTTCCAGGCTACCCGTTTTTCCGCCCAACCGCCTCAATTTCAGCGGTCATCCGTATCATAAAACAGCTTAAAAGCGATCACAAATCAGTTGAATCATTGTACGTTATAAACAAACGTTGATTTCTTCACAGGCAACTATTGCACTTAACATTGCGTATATTGCATAGCCGAAATCAGGTAGAGCTGGTTTCTGTTTACCTTTTAAAACTCGCAGCAGTATGAAAAAACACTACGTAGCCGTGGCTTTGGCCATTGGAGCATTTGGCTCCCTCGCTTTTATGCATTCAGGCGGAAGAACGATTGAAGAAATGCAATACGCACATGCCCACCTCAACGGGTCGGGAGCTCCAACAGGAAACACCGGTGCACCGGGCGATAACAACTGTACGCAATGCCACGCCGGCTCGGTTCAGGATGGAACGGGCATCAACTCGGTAGTAATTGCCGACGGCGTTACACCTGTTTCCGATTACGAACCGGGTCAAACGTACAATGTAGCGGTAACATTCACCGGAGCAGGAGCGAAAAACGGATTCCAGCTTCTCGCCCTTAGCCCTTCCAACACACAGGCAGGAACCATGACAGCAGGTGCAGGAAACCAGGTGCTCAACGGACCGAGCGGTAAAAAATACGTTACGCATACCAGCGGTGGTAATGATCAGACAGCGTGGGCTTTCCAATGGACAGCACCGGCTACCAACGTAGGAACCGTAACATTCTACCTCGCAACGAACCAGACCAACAGCAACAACAACTCTTCAGGCGATATCATCCGTCTTTCGGAGCACACGATCGGCTCGTTTGCAAGCGTAAACGAACACAAGAAAAACGAAGCATCCATTGCTTTCGCTTCATCTACCGGTCAGCTGATCGTAGATCTGAACGCTTTGGCAGCTGGTAAAGGTCACCTCAACCTGGTAGATCTTTCCGGAAAATCCGTGTTTACAGAAGACCTCGGCAACATCACAGTTGGTGAAAACAAGCTGCATGTCCGCCTTCCGGAAAACATCAAAACAGGCGTTTACATCGCACACATCAGTGTAGATAACCGCTTTACTTCCGGTAAAGTCGCCATCACAAGATAATTTTTGATTTTGGATGCTTGATTTTGGATGACCGTTCAATCAAACATTGAGCATCAAAAATTCAACATCATAAAAAACGCTTTCATTTCGGTGGAAGCGTTTTTTTGTTGGTCCGTCAACCATCAATTAACCGATTCGCCGCGTAACCAGCTTCTCCACCCGCTCGAACAGTTGCTGCGGCTGCCAGGTGCGCCATTCGATTTCTTCGAGGTCGCCGCCCATGACAAAGTAATGATCGATCTTCGCACGTTCGAATTCGGCTATTACGTGGTCGTGGAAATTAATCAGGGCGATCCAGCCTTCTTCCACATCATCGAACCATTCTTCATAATAGCTATCGTCGGAGTAATGGAAATTCAGCACATTTTCGCCGATGAGCAGGAACTTATTGATGCCGTTGTCCATGAGCGATTCGGCCACATCGCGCTTCAGTGTCATGATGTCGTTTTCGATCGCGTCGTTCCATTCGCCGATGAATTCCAGGATGGCATACTGCTCCTCGTAATCCACGTACAGGATCTTCACAAACAGCGTCGGCGAGCCCATATTGTCCCATTGCGGATGAATGAGGTAATTGTAGACCCGATCGGTGAATTCGAATTCGCTGTACTCGCGCTCGAAAAAGGGAGAAAGCGGATCCTCCGAAGCGATATACTGGTGCCTCCAGTTGAAATACGGCTCGATAAAATGCATTAAATCAATATATTATGAATGGCCCGTTTTTAGCTGGAGAGCCTATCCTAAATTAAATATAAACTGTACATTTATACCCAAGTCACAAATAAATTTAAACCTATGAATCTGGTAAAAACAAGCTCTCGATTTGGCCTTATCGCTGCCTTTGGCATTTTTCTGCTAACGGGTTGTTCCGGCAATGACGAACGTGATGCACAAGCCGCTGCATCGGCATTGATCCAGGAAAACAAAAGCGTTGTTGCTTTCGGTCACGTCTCTGTGAAAGAGCTGTTGAACAAACTGGATTACAAAAACCTCCCGAAAGTCAATGCCATTATCGGCACTGAGCTCGATTCCTGGGAAAAGGGGCTTGATCTTTCCAAGCCGGTTTACTATGCAGTGCAGGCCCCGTTTGCACAAGACGGCACACCGGATGTGGTTTATGGTTTTGTGAACGTAACAGACCAGGCAAAACTGATCGATAAGTTCAACGCTATGGGCTATGCCGTAGAGAAAACAGGCGAAATCAGCTACATTGCCGAAGGCGACGTGACTATCGGTGTGCGCAACCAGCTCGCTATCATCCTCTCCAAAAAAGCACCTTACGACGGCAAAGCGCTCATCGTTCAGGCATTCGAACAAACCGAAGGCGACGAAAGCGAAGGCAAAACCGAAGATATTCTAAAGGCAAAAGGCGATATCGTAAACGGTGTGAGCATCGAGCGTTTGTATGCAACTTCCAACACATCGCTCAACAATCTGAAAGCCGATAAAAAACAGGAGCTGGAAAAGCTTATCGCTGATGGATACGTTCAAACAGTGATGTCGTTTGATAAAGGCATTGCCCGCATCAAGTCTACCAACCTCTTCTCCGAAGAGCTGAAAGACCGCCTGTTTTTCAAAGAAGACAAATCAGCTTCCATTCTCAAAAAACTGGGCAACGGCAATCCATGGATGGGCGTTGCAACCAACATCGATATGCGCAAGCTCGAAGCGTTCTTGAACGATTTCGCACCGGAAGGCAGCAAAAAGCTCAACCAGGCATTGCCGGGTGAAGCAGCTATTGCACTGGCCATGATGGGCGAACAGCCACTGGGCAAAATGTTCTCCGGGCAACTGGGCTTCGTTGCCGTAGGAAATCCTTCTGAGAATGTCGGAATGGTGCCGCAGTTCAATTTCTTTATCGGACTGGGCTCCAAAGGCGATTTCATCACCAACATGATGGAAGAATATGCCACCAGCATGATGATGGAGAAACAAGGTGATGCCTACATCATGGACAACATGGCCATTGCACCGCGCAAAGACGGAATCTATGGTTACACGATTACCAGCGGCATGCAGCAAGGATTGAAGATTCCGGCGTTTGCCAAAGGATTCGGCACGAACACTTTCTCTGCTTTCTTCGCGCTCGGACAGATCGACATAGCAAGCCTGGAGCTGCCACACGAAGCACGCGCACTCGAGATCATGGAATCGCTGACCATCAACGCTGATAAAGACGGCGGTGAGCTGGTACTGACGGCTAAAGACAAATCGGTAAACATTCTCAAGCAAGTCGGCTTGTTCTACATCAAGCTCGGCGAAGAGCGTATGGAAGACCTGGCCGTAGAGCCTGGTTTCTGATATCCGAAAAAAACGTATCTTGCAAAGAGCCTTTCCACACCCGGAAAGGCTTTTTTAATACCCACGTTATGCTCGACAAAGAACATTGGAACCAGCTCACACCGGACGAAGAGCACATCATTGTGCACAAAGGGACTGAATACCCGTTTACCGGTGAATACAACAAATGGAAAGAAGACGGCGTATTCGTTTGCCGCCGTTGTGAAGCCCCGCTTTACCGCAGCAGCGATAAATTCGATTCGGGCTGCGGCTGGCCTTCCTTCGACGATGCGTTTCCCAATGCGGTGAAAGAAGTCACCGACAAAGACGGGCGTCGTGTCGAAATCCTCTGCAATCATTGCGGTGGACACCTCGGCCATGTTTTCCGCGGCGAGCGCTTCACACCAAAAAACACGCGGCACTGCGTCAATTCGCTGTCGATGAAGTTTGTTAAGGTGTGATTGGCCACCCTCAAGGGAGGAGGTAGAAACTGCTTCCAACATGAGCATATGAACGAACCTCATGATTCGTGTTAATTCGCTAATTCGCGGGAAACCTGTCAAACGCACAATCGGATTTGCTGCTTTGTTCTTCATTTCCTACATTAGTGAGCCTGTTAAAGCTAAAACTATGAAAAAACTACTCTCCGTGGCGTGCCTGCTCCTGGCATTGCCTGTATTTTCCCAGGATTATTCCCGCGCAAAAGTACTTACCGGTTCGACCGGCCTGCAACAGCTCACCGATATGGGCATTGCAACCGATCACGGTACGATCAAGCAGGAAACCTATTTCATCAGCGACCTTTCCGCCGAAGAAATCCAGCAGATCCGCGATGCAGGTTTCACGGTCGAAATCCTGATCGCAGACGTCAAACAATACTACAAAGACCGCAACCTGACGCAAACCGAGCCCCGACGCAATGTCGATTGCGAAGGCCTTCCGGGAGGCAGCACCTATACACCACCTGCCGTTCCGGCCAACTTCAATCTCGGTACCATGGGCGGTTTCTATACCTACCAGGAATTCCTCGATGAGATCGATGCCATGGCGGCGCAATTCCCGAACCTCATCACCGTGCGCGATTCCATCAGTACTTTTCTGACACATGAAAACCGCCCGATTTACTGGCTGCGCATGTCGGACAATCCCAATTCGGATGAAACCGAGCCGGAAGTGCTTTATACCGCCGTTCACCACGCCCGCGAACCGAACTCGCTGTCGGCCGTGATCTTCTATATGTGGTACCTGCTCGAGAATTACGACAACGACCCCGAAATTCAGTATTTGCTCGACAATTCCGAATTGTACTTCGTACCGATGATCAATCCTGACGGATACATTTACAACGAAGTCAACGATCCCGATGGTGGTGGCATGTGGCGCAAAAACCGCCGCGATAACGGCAGCACGTATGGCGTCGATCTGAACCGCAACTACTCCTACGGCTGGGGAACAACCGGCGTGAGTATGAACTCGGGCGCCGATACCTATCCGGGAACGGGCGCTTTCTCCGAGCCGGAAACACAAGCCATCAAGTGGCTGTGTGAAAACCGCGACTTCGTTTTCGCGTTTAATGCCCATACGTATGCCGATGACATCCTCTTCCCGATCGGCACAACATCCGCTGAATTTGCCGAAGACCACGATTACTTCGATGCGTTCACCCATCACATGGTGCAGTATAACGGCTACACGAATATGAAAAGCTCGGAGCTGTACGAAGCTTCCGGCGATTCGGACGATTATATGTACAAAGAAGATCTTGGTGTGAAACCGGAAATCTTTGCCATGACACCTGAAATTGGCAGCGACGACGATGGTTTCTGGCCTGCATCTGCTGATATCACCGGTATTTGCCAGGAAATGGTGTTCCCGAATCTCATCCTGACGCACCTGGCGCATAAATACCTCGTGGTAACAGACACCGACCCGACGATGATCGCAACCATGACCGGCAATTTCAACCATTCCGCTTATCGTCTCGGACAGGAAAACGGGGCTGTTACCGTTTCCATCACACCAATTCAGGGAATTCAGAGCGTGAGCAATACTTCTGCGCACGATCTCGACCTTATGGAAACCGAAAGCGGTGCGATCGGCTACACGCTCAATCCGGGCATCCAGTTCGGCGACGTGATCAAATACGTGCTGAACACCGAATACGGCCTCTGGACAGATCACGATACCATTACCAAAACCTTCGGTGCGATCACTTCACAGTTCATCGACGATGCAGCGAACACGACCAACTGGACCGGCAACTGGGGAACCACGACCGCCGAGTTCGTTTCGCCTACAAAATCGTTTACGGAAAGCCCAACGGGCGATTACCCGAACAGCGTAATGCGCACCTATACGTTCAACGAAACCATCGATCTTACCAGCGTAACCGAAGCAGGTGTTCGTTTTTACGCCAAATGGGCCATTGAAAACGATTACGACTACTGCCAGTTCCAGGTTTCCGTTGACGGCGGCGCCAGCTGGATCGGTCAGTGTGGTCTGTACACCAACGCCGGTAGCTCACTCGATGGGGTTCAGCCGGAAGACGAGCCGCTTTACGACGGTACGCAGACTAGCTGGGTGCTGGAAGAAATCAGCCTTTCAGACTACATTGGCCAGAGCCTGCGCGTGCGTTTTGTACTGGAATCCGATGGCGGTGTGCGCGACGACGGTTTTTACTTCGACGATTTTGAAGTGCTGTACAACCCGGACTTCACCGGGGTGGACGAACAAACCGCTCAAACCGTACACGTGATGCCGAACCCGGCCAACAGCTATGCCGTGATCAGTCTTGATCAGCCGGTTGCAAGCGGAACCATTGCCATTTACAGCCTTACCGGGGAATTGGTGTATACGGAAACGATCCATTCGCTGACCAATAAAATCCAGCTGGAAACCCAGTTGTGGAGCGAAGGGATGTACACCGTTGTGGTAACCGGAACAGGAACGTCAGTAACACCTTCGAAACTGGTTGTGATTCATTAAAAATGTGCCTATAAAGACATTGATTTTCTGACAGATAGAAATACAAGTTCCTATCCGACTGGTATATTCCAGCTGTTTTTCCTACTTTGCAGAACAGGAAATCGCGTATATGCAAAAGAAAATCTGGCTTATCCTGATGATCCTTTTCTATCTCGGCGCCGGGATCAATCACTTTCTCCATGCAGAATTCTACCTGGAAATCATGCCCTCCTGGGTACCATTTCCGGCCTGGATGGTGCAAATCAGCGGCGGAGTGGAAATCCTGCTGGCGCTGCTGCTGATCTTTCCCACAACGCAATCGGCGTCGGCGTGGACCATCAGTGTGATGCTGATCATTTTCTTCATCTGCATCCACATCCCGATGGCGCTCGACTTCGATGGCTGGAACGACTGGCTGTGGTGGATTGCCGTTGCACGGTTGCCGGTCCAGTATTTCCTGTTTCGCTGGGCACACCGGTATACAAAAGGAAATACGGTGTATTTTTGGGGAAAGCCCGATAGACAATGAAATGCTTATTCCTTTTGTTCCTGCTCCCGCTGGCCGCATGGAGTCAGCCGCTGGTGATCACACCGCTCACCGATAGCATCTGGATCACCACAACTTACCAGAAATACGGCGATGAGCTCGTTCCTTCCAATTCCATGGTGATGGTGACCAACGATGGCGTCCTTATCATCGACACACCATGGGATACAACGCAGATTCAGCCGCTGATCGACAGCATCGACACGCATTTTCATCAGCCAGTGGTATTTTGCCTCGCCACGCATTTTCACAACGACCGCACGGGTGGTTTCGCCCTGATGCGCAGACAAAACATCGCTACGTGGTCGTCTGACATGACGCGTGAATATTGTCAGCAACGCAACGAGCCTTTGGCCGAATTCACTTTTGAAGGCGATACGACCTTCACCATCGGCGGCACGACCTTCGAAACGTATTATCCCGGAGCCGGTCATGCACCGGATAATATCGTACTCTGGTTCCCGAAGCAAAAAATCCTGTATGGCGGCTGTTTCGTCAAAAGCATCGAGAACAGCTCATTGGGCAATATCGCCGACGCCGACCTGAAATCGTGGAAAAAGGCCGTCAAAAAGGTGAAGAAACGGTACAAAAAACCCCGGCATGTGATACCGGGGCATTATTCGTGGGATTCGCCTGAAGCCTTGCAGCATACCTATGATCTGCTGAAAAACGCCCCGGCGCAGTAAAATCAGAATTTCAGCAAGCCGAATTTTTCTTTCTTGTTCATTCGAAGCACCATCAGCATTTCGTTTTTGGTGTAATCGGTGTAGAAAAGCTTCGGAATGGCAATTGCCTCGGCTTCCGCACGACCAAAGAAGGTGCTGCGGGTTGTTACACCTGTTGCCAGATCCAGCTCGACTTTAGCAACACAATTGGTTTTCTTTCTGTAACCCGCGTATTCGATATCCCTGTATTGATCCGGCTCAATAAAGTTACCTCCTTCATCGTAATTCTTCAGGTTGTCGTTGAATAGCAGAACGAGCTTCGAATCCGTGCAATACTCGGCGAATGAGCTCAGGTAACCGCCGTCATCGGCAGAAACCTGGTGCTTTGGTATTTTCTTCACCCATTCAAAATCGCCGGTAGGTGTGATCTTGTAAGCGATGATATCATGATAATGGTAGTAATACGTCGTTGTGGTCGTTCTGGAAGTTCCTGTTCCCGTCGTGGTCGTTCTTACAATGACATAATACTGCTCCATCAGACCGATCATGCTTCCGTCGGTCAGGGTGATATTGCTTCTGATGTCGTAACTGTACAGTGTTGGCTCCCCTTTTCCTTTGGCTTCGCGCTTGTCGGCTTTCTTTTTCTGGCGTTCCGTCCAGTACTGGGTCACAAAATCCTTTTCGAACTCATTGTAGCTTTCGTTTGTTACGTCTTTTGCATCGAAATCGATCATAACATGAAAAATTCCGCTCACACCTTTATTGTCGGCTCCATAAAGTCCCGTACAAACAAGGTTTTTGCCATTTTCTGCCAATGCCAGCTCAAAAATCTTTTTATCGGCCAGCTCGAGGTTCATTTCTTCCGTTCCTGACGGCTTCACTCTCATCAGAATCACGCGCTCCAGGCTGTTGTAATCTTTCACCCGACCACTTGTCGTGACGTTATACACCTTCGCAGCAATGTAGTAATCGCCGGCATCTGTCAGGAATCGGTTGGAAATATCGCTTTGACGCGCTTCATACTGCGATTCGTACTCCCCTTCTGAAACCGTTTCAAAATTGGCATTTACGATTTTATAGCCGAAACGCTCGTTTTCTTCACGTGTGGCCGGAATGGAGTATTCCAGACAGAAGTATTCCTGGTTTTGCGATTGCAACACGTTGAAGTAGCCGGCTTTGTTGAAGCCTTTCGGGTACGAATACTCCGCGAGCAGTTTCGCCTCGCCTTGCGGTGTACAGCTTTCGTCATACACTTGCATGTAAAGCATGTTCGTTCCCTCCTTTTTATCCGAAAGGAAAACGATGACCTTGGATTTAAAAGCTACGACTTTTTCGATCAAACCGGAACCTGTCGGAACCTGTTTCTCGATCTTTTCACTGGTCACCAGGGAAAAATGCTCGTGGTAGCCGAGGTATTGCGAGCCCATCAGCGCACCGCCTGACCAGCGGGTTGTGTAAAAGTTCGACCCTTCAACAGGCAATACGGAAGATGTGCGTCCTTTGGTACTTTCCAGCGCTCCCCAATCAACGGTTTGACCGAAGGCCGCACAAGCCAGGATCAGGAAGGTGGTAGATAGTATGTATTTCATCTGAAAATTTATTGATCGTCCAAAACTACGATATCTGTACAAAAAAGACGCCATAACAACCGGGGGCTCTGCAAAAAACAGCTTTCTTCCGTCAATAATTCGGAAACCTGTCTCGCGACTCTTATATTTGTGAATGCTCCTACGTCCATTGCAAGCGATTCACACAGGTATTTTCTGGCTGCGCGACCGGCTCACGCCCCGGCAGTTCCTGCTGCTTTCCAGCGTCATTGTAGGGATTTCTTCTGCGCTTGCGGTGATCGTACTGAAGACCTTTGCCCACTATGTATTCGTCTTCGCGTCCGATCTCAACGACAAAGTCCGTTTTCAATACCTGAGTGTTATCCTGCCTGTGATCGGAATTGTGCTCACGGTCTTTATCGTCAAGCGTTTCCTGAACGGCAACCTGGAAAAAGGCACCTGGCGGATCATTTATGCGATCACCAAACGGTCCAGCATCCTGCCGCGCGTGCAGATGTATGCTCAGATCATCACTAGCTCTGTAACAGTAGGTTTTGGCGGCTCGGCCGGACTCGAATCACCGGTAACGATTACCAGCGCTGCTTTCGGCTCGAATTACGCCCGCACGTATCGCCTTTCGACCAAAGAACGGACGCTGCTGCTTGCGTGCGGAGTCGCTGCCGGTATTGCTGCTGCCTTTAACGCACCGATCGCCGGCGTGCTGTTTACCATGGAAGTGTTGCTGGCCGATGTCGGCATTACGGCCTTTATTCCGCTCATGCTGGCTTCCGCTACCGGCGCACTCGTTTCAGGTGCTATCCTCACCGACAAGGTATTGCTTTCCTTCAAGGGCCAGCAGGATTTCGATTTCGGAAATATCCCGTATTACATTGTGCTGGGCGTGCTCACCGGCTTTATTTCCGTTTACCATTCGCGCATGTTTGTACGCATCGAGCAGTTCTTCGAGCGCCTGCACTGGAAACGCTATACCAAAGCCGTTATCGGAGCGTTGCTGCTTTCTTTTCTGATCGTACTGTTCCCTACCCTGTTCGGCGAAGGATATGAAAGCATCCGCACACTTTCTTTCGAAGACCCGGAACGCCTGCTGAAAAACAGCTTTTTCGAGCCCATCATGCATTATCCGTGGGTGCTGGTGGCTTTTGTGGGAATTGCAATGCTGCTGAAATCCATTGCTACCGGTATTACCCTTGGAAGCGGCGGTAACGGTGGTAATTTTGCGCCGTCGCTGTTTGTAGGCTCCTATACCGGTTTTGCTTTTGCACAAGGATTAAATCTCACCGGATTCTTTTCTGTTCTGCCGGTTACCAATTTCACCATGGTCGGCATGGCCGGAATGCTCAGTGGATTATTCCACGCACCGTTGACAGCCATGTTCCTCATTGCCGAGATCACCGGAGGCTACACGCTGATGATCCCGCTGATGATCGTCTCTTCCATCAGCTTTGCGATCTCGAAGCGGTTTGTGCCCCATTCAATGGACGTTCAGAAACTGGCAGATGAAGGTCACGTGATGCGCGCCGATAAGGACAAGCATATTCTCTCGTCGATCGATCAGTACGAAATACTGGAAGAAATGGTGGTGGTACTCGGACCGAAAGATACGATCGCCGATTTGTTTACCACTATTCAGAGCACACGACAGGCTTTGTTCCCTATCATCAGTGAACAGGGGAAATTATTGGGCATGCTTTACCTCGACGATCTTCCCGACCTCTTGCCCGTGTACACCAGTCAGCCGGAAACACACCTGGAAACGATCATGGAGCCAATCACGTTTGTTGTTACGCCGGATGATTCGATGGAACAGGTCATGGTCGTTTTCGAGCGGTCACGACTCAATTACCTGCCGCTGGTACTCCACGACCAGGTAATCGGCTATTACTCCAAAGCGCGGTTGCTGGAAGCTTACCGCCGGAAAATCAAGGAAAGTACGATCGAATAAAAAAACGGCCCCGATTAGTTATCGGAACCGCTTTTCAATCATAGGATAATGGTCCACTCTGTGGGCTCATTTTCAGTTCATGCTACATCCGTTTCACCATCGGCGTCGCGGATTTCGTCGTTCAGGTAAGCCACGTAATTCTCGTGATCTTCCTTCAGTCGGTCAAGCTTCACGTCATCGGCTAGTACGGCACGTTGAAGAATCGCAAGGTGTTCTGTACGTTCCTGAGCGGAAGCTGTGTTTCCTTTGCGGATATCCTTACGGAGCTTGCATTTTGTTTCACGCACTTCTGCCTGACGTTGATTTCGTTGCTTACGAACGTCTTTGATCGCCTGTTTCTGCTCCCAGAGATAAGCCTGCTTATCGGTTTTCAGGTAACATTTCTCGCGGCGAAGGTCGGCACGCTCTTTTTTCAGCAGCCATTTGTCACTCATCATTTCGTCCTCTTTCCAGGTTTTCCGGTTTTCACGGACAGACGATTTCAGCTCGTTGATACGGGCTTTATGAGCATCGATTCGGTTGATGTGTGACTGGATCACTTTATGGGATTTGGTCTTTACCAGACGGTTCCCTGCCATTGGATCCGGGTCCTTGCCGGCGAATGCAGCCGTTGTCGTCATCATACCCAGCACGGTCATCCCGACCGCCACCAGGTTCCTGAAGGTTTTTCTTTCCATAACCTGTATTTTGTGACATGGGGTTTATGCCAGAGATGCGGCAATCGGCAGGCCACAACGGCTTTTTTTACGACAAATAGCTGTGTGACACTTAATTGTATCGATTTCAGTGGTTGTGAAGAAACATTAAATCCTTTCCGGAATGAAAAAAGGCGGTTCAAAATGGAAAATTCACCACAAAGAAAGCATCCGCCGCGGCGGACTGTCCTTGCTGTATTTGTTAAGGAAGCAAAGGTAATTGTGGGTAAATCAACATTTCCCCCCTTTGGAGGGGGACTAAGGGGGAGGATTCACGAATTAGCTCTAGCTGTCTTTATAACAAATCCTCTTCAATATAGTTGCTTAATGCTTCCGAAAGATTTGAGGCAACCCTAGCTTCTATCATCAAACTATCCAAAGTTCTTGTCAATATCTTCTTTGCTTCCTGATTTTTATATAATTCTTCATCCATTGAAACAACCGTTGCTTTAAATTCTTCTGTATTTTCAATCATTTCCCCAGTCGTCATAGAAAAACTTTTAAGCTTTTGCAGAACCTCTTCTAAGTGTTTTTTGTCTCCTGAAAGAATATAGTGATTAATCGTTACAAATCTCAAGGCGGTAAATCCGTTTGCAAAGAATCTGGCAAATAAATCTATCTCTCCTTTAAGTCTTGTTGATTCTTTTAGAATATCGTTTCGAAATTTAGCAAGTGCTGTATTAACTTCTGGAGAAGATATAGGCAACTTTTTTTGAATATATTCATTCAACTTATAAGTCAGATTTCCTGCCGATTTTCCTAATGCTCTGGTATGGACTATAACATTATCTAATATTGTAACACATTGATTTAAATCGTCAATGTCATTAATATAATCATCGATTGTTTTAAACTCTGTAGAAATATCCTTTAACTCGCCATGAACAACCAAATTAGATAACCTCTTTTCAGATTTTTCTGAAAACTCTTGCTTCAAAGGAATATCCAACGCCCATCCTTTATCTGTTTTTCTAAAAGTATCTTCAGAAATTAATTGCCAATAGGTTTTCTTATGTTCAGGGATATGAGCTATCATTAAAACCGGGATATTACAACTTATCCAATATTCATAATGGACAGATGTTGAATAATAAACCAAGCTTTTCTCATTTTTGTAGAAATTCCCTAATCCAGTTTTAATTTGAAGAGCAATAAATTTACCTGTTGGATTATTATCTATCACTTGTTCTATTATTGCATCAATACCTACGTCGGCAATTGATTGCTCACGAAATATCCATCCAAGCTTTTGAAGAACAATATTCTCCGTTTCATTTACACCAATTCTTTCCGTATTATTATATCGACTCAAGATTTTCCTATTAAAAAGTGCTTTAGATTCATCAGCAAAAAATACTCAGTAGTTGTATTCTTTCAAAGATAGCAGAAGAAAAACATAACAAATTCTCGTGAAATGAACTGTTATGAACATAATTCTATATCCAACCGACTTTTCCTCCCCCTTAGCCCCCTCAAAGGGGGAAAGCTAAAACAAAAAAGAGATTACCAATCGGCAATCTCTTTTTTACACTTATTTGATACGTGTTGATGTTAGTCAACCCACTTATCGTCTTTCATTTCTCCGAGTATCACTACGTCTTTTGTGCGTGCGTAATCTTCTGCTGCAAGTAACATCTGTTCGCGTGTGTCGCGGCGGATGCGAATGCCTTGAGACCCGGAGTTGCGTACTTCAATGTAAAATCCGTCGCGCAAACGTGCAGGCTTTGTTGGAGGTCTTCCCATGTGTTTGAAAATTTCTGTCGTCTAATATAGTAAAACACTAAACGAACAATTAATAATTATATTTTTTTAAGAGTCCAATAAATCCGTGCTCTTAACGGTGGTTGTTCGACCATACTTGACGAACTTGACACTCTGAATCAGACCAACGATGGAGAACGCCAGCATGATGAGTGCATAAAAAACAAATCCGGCGCCTACCTCATCGAAGCTCAAAGCCCCTGGCTCAGACATCATAGCCAGATCCCAAAGGAGAAAGATGCCCGTAATACTCACACCGATAATCCCCATAACTTTCATCGTTGTGCGCTTCACTTTGATGAGCCCCAGAATATCAGCAGAGAGGTAAAACAAGAAGAAAAACAACGAAACGAGCCCGGCTTCTTCGGTAACGCTGTTGGCTGCTCCCGAATCGTAAGAGGAATAATAGGAGGAAAGATCGAAACCATATCCATAGCGCGCATGCTCCACTTCTTCTATGTAGTAGCCGCAAACACCAATAAAAACAACTGAGAGAACAATGCCGATGATGTAAAGCGCTCTGTTCATGCGTGTTAATTTTTCCGCAAAGATAGTTGTTTTTCTTTGAAAATCAAAGCGTTTAGATGGATTCTCCTTGTCTAAGTAATCCTCCCCCTTAGTCCCGCTCCAAAGGGGGAAATCACCACGCCTCTCCCCATGAGGGGAGACCGAGAGGAGTGGCAACCTAATCGTGATAGGCCACCCTCCTTAATCCTCCTTGCAACTTTCGCACTAACGTTTGTCGCTGCTGCGTCTTCAGAAGCTTTGCTTCATCTTCTCAAGGGAGGAGACAGATCACTCTTATTTCACCGTATACGTCGTGCCGCTTTCGTCCATGTGCATTTCAACGAGGTCCCAGCAGATGAAGAGCACCAGCAGCTTATCGACAGTGGCTTTTTTTAGTTCACTCAGGCGATAAAGTCGACTTAAGGTCAGCGCTTCATGTTCGTTGATGAGTGCCAGCAAACGGGTTTCTTCTTCGCCGAATTTTTCCGGTTTTGCGATGGAACGGCCGCGGTATTTCCAGACTTCCAGCAGGATTTTATTGGCTAGCAGCGTGTGATCGCCCCTGCGTACGTAAACGCGCCATTTGCCTTCTTCATCGCGGGCTGAAATGGGGCCGTTGGTTGCTTTTTGCACGTTGATTTCCAATACCAGGCGCATGTCTTCCTGCCACACACGGGACTCAAACGAAAGCGCCGGCTTGCAATACATATCGGCTGCTGCTTCGATCATGTGGATTTCTTCTGTAGGGTCGATTCCCGTGATTTTGCCGTTGTCTTTTACGCCGATCAGCAATCGTCCGCCGTCCGTATTGGCAAAAGCAGCCATGGTGCGCGCGATCTTTTTCGAATCGTCGATACGGAACTTGAAATCCTGTTGCTGGTGTTCGCCCTGGAGAATAAGCGATTTGATGGAATCCATGTCACGAAGTTAATTCATAATTCAGAATGATGCTATAAACCTCCTCCCTTGAGGGAGGACCGAGGAGGGTGGCATCTAACTTCAGATCGTGGTGAGCCACCCCCCTTTATCCCTCCTCAAGGAGGGAATCTCTTCGAATGCTATTTTGTCATTTAGAGTTCCAAATTTCCCACGCTCTTAAAGCCTGTTCTTTCAGCATGGAAAGCCCGTTGAGGGTTGCAGCGCCTTGTGCAGCGCTTTCGCGCAGGAATTTCGTTTGTTCGGGATTGTAAATGAGGTCGATGACCAAATGATCGGCCGTCAGGAAAAGAAACGGAAATGGTACGCTTTCATTGACATTCGGGTAGGTACCAACAGGCGTGCAATTGACCACTACTTTACAGGCTCGCAGCATGTGCTCGTTGATGGCCTCGAACGGAAATTCATCCAGGCTTTTCGGGTTGCGAGCCACGAACAAAACGTCTACGCCAATTGTTTTAAATACGTGCGCAATAGCTTTCGATGCGCCGCCGGTTCCGAGAATGAGCGCACGCTCGTGTTTATTCGTCAGGAAAGGCTTGATGGATTGGCGGAAACCGAAAGCATCCGTGTTGTGACCAACGACTTTACCGTTTTCAAAAGCCACCACGTTGACTGCGCCAATGGCTTCGGCTTCGGGAGAAAGTGCATCGAGGTACGGAATGATGGCTTCTTTATACGGAATCGTAACATTGAGTCCGCTCCATTCACCGGAACGCAATACGGGAACAACGGCTTCGATGGTTTCGAGCTCGATGTTGTGGTACGATGCGTCCAGCTGCTGCTTGTCGAACAGCTCGGTGAAAAAGCCTTTCGAAAACGAATGCCCGAGCGTTTTGCCGATCAAACCGAATTTACGCACTCTTGGCAGCCATTCGTGATTTCAGGAATGCAATGATCATCGGCAATACAGAGATGAAAATGATGCCGAGGCAAACGAGGTCGATGTGCTCACGGATCCAGGTTACTTCGCCCAGCATATAGCCAGCGAGCGTAAGGCTGAAAATCCAGAGGAAACCACCGAGAATATCGAACAACAGGTATTTGCGGTACTGCATTTTCCCAACGCCCGCTGCAAACGGGGCGAAGGTGCGCACAAACGGCACGAAACGCGCCATGATGATGGCTTTGGAACCGTTTTTCTCGAAGAAAGCTTCGGTTTTATCGAGGTGTTTTTGCTTCACCAGCGGACGGCCTTTGATCTTCAGGTTGAACACGCGCAAACCGATTTTGCGACCGATCCAGTAGTTCACGTTATCGCCCAGAACGGCAGCTAAGAACAGCAGACCGAGGATCCACGCCAGGTTGAGCTCACCGGAAGCGGCAAACAAACCGGCCGTAAACAGCAGGGAATCGCCCGGCAGGAACGGCATAGCCACCAAACCGGTTTCGATAAAAATTACCAGGAAAAGAATGACGTAAATGGCGGTTCCGTAGTTCTCGAAAATCCATTGAAAATCCAGGTGCAGGATGTGTTGAAAAAGCTCTACCATAATCAGTACAATTCAAACGTAGGTTGAACAAGTGCATACCACGCTGTAACGCCACCTTCCATAACGGAAACATTGGTAAAACCGTATTCGCTTTCGAGGAAATTGGCTACAGCTTCTGCACGGCGGCCGGTCTTGCAAACGATCACATAAGCCTGGTCTTTATCCAGCTTCGGTGCTTCGGCAGGAATGGCGTGCATCGGGATGGTCATTGCTTCCATGCTGCAAGCCGCTACTTCCCACGGTTCGCGGACATCAATCAGGGTGGCGGTGCCTTTCAGAGACTGGCATTGTTCAGGAGAAACCCACTTCATGTTCAAGGTAAATTTGGGGCAAATGTACGTTTTTTTAAGCTCGATTGTGATTAACCGCAGAGGTCGCGAAGGCATTCAACATTAAAAATCAACCCTCAAAAATCATAAATAAACGGTTCCGTTCGCTTTTCGGGATTGCGATACAGCTGCAGTCGCTGGGTGAGCAAACCGGCTGGCTCATCTACGAGCGGTGTTCCGGAAGTGCGGTAAAACCATTGGCGGTCGTTGAAACGGATGCGGATGCCATCGGGAATTTTGTGGAGTGCCAGCTGCAAGCCATCGCGCTGTAATTCCAGGCGGTCGTGCTGCAATGGAATGATCTTGACACGACAGCCCATGTAGTCGGCATAAGATTGCAGCTCGCGCGGAATTTTCCAGCTGCCGTTCCATTTCCCGTCGTAAAATGCCAGGATGTTCGTTCCTTTCTTAACCGCCAACGCAAACTGGTTACTATTAAAGACCACGACCTGGTTTTCCTGCAAGACTTCCCTCCTTGCGGTCGACCACCAGACAAACAAAAGCAAACTGGCTGCACTCAACAACCATCGATTCAGTCGCCGACTATTCAGGTGGATGATCCATAAGAACACCAGTCCATAAGCGAGCAATAATTCCCAAAGCTCCAGATGAAAACCGCCCGAAACGGCTCCAGGCAGGCTATCGACCCAGCCCACCCAATACACCAGGCCGAGTATGGTAAACGAAAACAGCACCGCGATGAGTTTGATGAGCATCGGAATCCAGCTCATGAAGAGGAAAATCAGTCCGAATAACAGCACGGCAAAACCGAAGACCATCACACCGATGTTGGCCAGCGCGAAGTAATTCGGGAAGCGGTAAAACCAATACAGCGTGAGCGGCATGGTGACGATCGTAGCGGCCAATCCAACGGCGGTTCCTTCCCAGCCCATGCGCAACCATTTGCCGTTGGGTGACCAGGCGTCCGCAATCGGTCGGTACAGCAGAAAAATACCGATCATGGCTGCATAGGAAAGCTGGAAACCAAGATCGAACAGCATCCACGGATCGTAGGTCAGCAACAGGATCGCTGAGAGCGCCAGGACATTCAGCGGGTGCTGACGACGATGCAGCAATTGTCCGGCCGAAAGAATGGAAAACATCACTACGGCCCGCATCACGGAAGGCGAAGCGCCCGTCAGTCCACCGTAAAGCCAGATCAGCACGATGGCAATCAGGATACCTTGTCGTTTGGTAATGCGGTTGCGAAACAAGCCGAGCACTTTTTGAAACAACAATAGGATCAGTCCGATGTGCAATCCGGAAACGGCCAGAACGTGCATCGCACCGGTAGAAGAAAATGTGGCCATCAGCTCGGGATCGAGGTCCGATTTATCGCCCAGGATGAGCGCTTTCGCAATGCCCAGGAAGTTGCCATCGAGGTCTTCTTCCATCTTCCGGGAAAGGAATTGCCGCCATTCCGTAAACCAGCGGTTCAATGAATGGACTTCACCGGTTTTGACAATCGCATCGCCGGAAATGAACATCCCGGCAGCCACTTTGCGGGAACGGTAAAAGTATTCGGCATCGAATTCACCCGGATTGCGCTTGTTTTCAAAAGCCGTTGGCTTTCCATACGCTACAAGAACGTCGCCTACAGCCAACGATGGTGCGTCTTCTAGCACATTGAGGGCAATCATCCCGCTTTTCGGAACCACCGAATCTTTCAGCACAACGCCATCGAGTCGGACCAGCAATTGTTGTCGGCCGGCAATGCCTTCCTGGTGCTCTACGATCGTTCCGGTAATCACTGTATTCCGATTCAGCTGATCCGCAATGCCATCGGGTGCAACGCGGTAATCCTTGCTACTGAAAACCGTTAATCCAGCCGAAAACCAGAGCAAGCCAGTTAATATCATCCGGAAAGGAACGCCCATATTCAACCGCCGGTGGGCCACAATCGCATACACCAGCAGGAACAACAACAGCGATGCGCCAACGGTCAGCGGCCATTGAACGGCATATTCCAGTATCAATCCGATAATAAAGGGAACGAGCGCCCAAAACAAAGGGAATTTTCGAATAGTCAGCATAGTGGTTTTGGAGGTGAAAATTACATATTCTATTGTTTTCACCACAAAGTAGCAAAGACTTATTTGTAGAACTGTGTTTGTTAAGGAAGCAAAGATAATCGTCGTAAAACGATACTCTACTTACAGAAATTCATGCATAAGTTGGTTCAAAGTAAATTCTCAAATTTTGTACTTCCGGCAGAAAACAACTACAAAACCCTTTGCTTTCTTAAGCAGTATGGCTTACGATACTCTTTGCTCCTTTGTGGTAAAAAATCGCTGCTTATTCTCCTCATTATCAAAATTCTTGTTTATTTGTAATCGTTTCAATCTCAAAAAGATCTGCTACAATGAAAATGACCCTTCCATTACTCACCGCCGGCTTCCTGCTGGCTTCCTGTTCTGGCAATTCTGAGCAGGAAAAGGCGAAAGCCACGGTGGAATCTACTACTCAAAATGAGGAAACATCGGCCGACGAAGATTTCGTACTTCCACAACCCATTACGCTCGTTCATGCCTTCAAGGATGCCGGGCTGACGTATGCTCCGAACAAAACCAATCCTGCTTCGGCAAAAGACAGTTATTCACTGAAAGTAGACCAGTTGCTGAACCTCGGTGTTTATTCGACCGATCTGGCGTATTGCGCTATTCACAACAAAACGCAGGAAGCACGCACGTACCTTTCGACCGTACAAGCGCTGGGTTCTAAAGTGGGACTGAAAAGCGTGTTCTCGGACAAAGCGATGATCGAAAAATTCGACAAAAACCTCGATAATCCGGAAGCGATCGAAGAGCTCATCACCGAAGTACAGGAAAAGCTCGACACGTACCTGGAAGACAACGATCTGCGTCACATTGCAACCGTTCAGTTTGCCGGCGCGTGGGTCGAAGGATTGTACCTCGGAATCGACGATTACAAAAAGAAAAACAGCATAGGCGAAGCGCTGGCCGATCAGATGGCGCTGCTGAAAAACATTTTGACAGGATTGAACAATCAGTCCTCGAAAGACGCTCGTTTGCAGGAAATCATCGGCAAGCTCAACGGCCTCCTTACCACCTATGAAGGCTTTACTTCGGTAAAAAATGCCAGCGAGAACAAGAATAATCCCGTTCCGCAGCTTACACCGGAAGAATTTGACCAGTTGGCCGCAGGAATTACCGCCTTGCGCACCAACATCGTTTCCCCATCCAAAAAATGACCGCTATGAAATTGATTCCCGTTTTCATTCTATTACTCTCCGTTGCGTTGCTGTCAGGGACACCAGGCGACGGCGCGTTCGAAGCACAGGTCAACACCCTGAAATCCGAATGCAAGGCCCAGCTGAAAGGCGCCCGCTACGAAGGATCGAAGATCACCTACTATGTACCGTCCAAGAGCAAGCAAACCAAGAACGTCGAAGTGTACATGCTCCTCACCGGTCAGTATGTGTATGCGCTCAGCACAAAAAAATGCTCTGTTCCCTTGACGATTCGGCTGTATGACGCCGCTGCGAGCGTGGAAGAGCGCGTGATGCTGAAAGAATACAAAAACCAGCAGGGAAAGACCTTTACGTTCAATTCCGAAGAGCTGAACAAGCTGTACCGCAAAAAGAAACCCGAAGTGGAGCGTTTGAAAAACCTGCACATCGAGTATTCCATCGGTAGCGGAACCGGCACGAAAGAGGCGCTGGTACTGGTAATCGGCCGTAAATAATTCCGGCAATTGAACCCGACTTATTAAACAATCTTAAACTCGCTTTAAGTCCATGAAAATGGCTACTTTTGCACCAAATTGAAAAACTTACCATGATACAAGTAACTCTTCCTGACGGATCAGTTCGACAATACAACGCAGGAGCAACAGCATTGGATGTTGCTCTTAGCATTTCTGAAGGATTGGCGCGTAATGTATTGGCCGCCAAAGTGAACAACGAAGTGATCGATGCCACGCGTCCGCTCACGGAAGATTGTACGCTGCAGTTACTTACGTGGAACGACGCCGAAGGAAAATCGACGATGTGGCACTCATCTGCCCACCTGATGGCGGAGGCGCTGGAGTTTTTCTACCCGGGCATCAAGCTCGCTATCGGTCCGCCGGTAGCTAATGGCTACTACTACGATGTGGATTTCCTCGACTACACATTCAAAGAGGAAGACCTCGCGAAAGTGGAAGAGAAAATGAAGGAACTGGCGAAGGCGAAAAACCCGTTCGTTCGCAAAGAAGTATCTAAAGCAGATGCGCTGGCTTATTTCACCGAGAAAGAAGACCCGTATAAGCTCGAGCTCATCCAGGACCTTCCGGACGGATCGATCACGTTTTACACGCAGGGTAATTTCACCGATCTCTGCCGCGGTCCGCACATTCCGGATACCGGTTTTATCAAAGCGGTGAAGCTCACTTCCATTGCCGGTGCTTACTGGCGTGGCGACGAGAAGAACAAGCAATTGACGCGCGTTTACGGGATCACATTCCCGAAAGCTGCCGAGCTGACAGAATACCTCGAAAAAGTGGAGGAAGCGAAACGCCGCGACCACCGCAAACTGGGGAAAGAGCTGGAATTGTTCACCTTCTCACAGAAAGTGGGACAAGGATTGCCGTTGTGGCTGCCGAAAGGTGCCGCATTGCGCGAGCGCCTGGAGAACTTCCTCAAAAAAGCACAGAAACGTGCCGGATACGAGCAGGTTATTACCCCGCACATCGGGAACAAAGACCTTTACATCACTTCCGGTCACTACGAAAAATATGGCGCTGATTCTTTCCAGCCGATCAAAACACCGGATCCGACGGAAGAATTCCTGCTCAAGCCAATGAACTGTCCGCACCACTGCGAGATCTTCAAATCCAAGCCGCGTTCTTACAAAGACCTGCCGGCCCGTTTTGCAGAATTCGGAACCGTTTACCGCTACGAACAAAGTGGCGAGCTTCACGGTCTGACGCGCGTTCGCGGTTTTACACAGGATGACGCACACATTTTCTGTACGCAGGACCAGGTGAAGGAAGAATTCAAGAAAGTGATCGACCTCGTGTTGTACATTTTCAAGACCCTGAGCTTCGAGAACTTCAAGGCACAGATTTCCCTGCGCGACCCGGAGAATCCGTCCAAGTACATCGGATCGGATGAAAACTGGGCGAAAGCAGAAAGCGCAATCATCGAAGCGGCGGCCGAGAAAAACCTGCCGACTGTTGTGGAATTGGGCGAAGCAGCCTTCTACGGACCAAAGCTCGATTTCATGGTGCAGGATGCCCTGGGCAGAGAATGGCAGCTGGGAACTATTCAGGTAGATTACAACCTGCCGGAGCGTTTCGAGCTGGAATACACCGGCAGCGACAACCAGAAACACCGCCCGGTGATGATCCACCGCGCACCGTTCGGATCGATGGAACGCTTCGTAGCCGTGTTGCTCGAGCACTGCGCAGGAGACTTCCCGCTGTGGCTCACAACCGAGCAGGTAGCTATCCTTCCGATCAGCGACAAATACAATGAGTACGCAGAAAAAGTTTCAGAATTGCTGAATTTTTCCGATATTCGCGCCTCCGTTGACGACCGTAACGAGAAGATAGGCAAGAAAATACGGGAAGCAGAATTGAAAAAAATCCCTTTCATGCTGGTAGTTGGTGAGAAAGAAGCCGAAAACGGAGAAGTATCCGTACGCCAGCGCAGCGAGGGAGACAAAGGTTCCATGAACGTGGAAAGCTTTGCAAAACTGGTTCAGCAGGCTATTGAAAACGAACTGTCAACAACTGTTTAAATAACTGAATGAGAAAAGACAACAGAAAACCTTTTGTAAGAAGAGAGGAAACGGAACAACACAAGATCAACGGTAAAATTACCTCCCGTGAAGTCCGTCTCGTCATTGAAGGCGAAGAGCCGAAAGTGATGTCCACATACGATGCTATTAAGCTGGCTGAAGAGCAGGAGCTGGATCTCGTAGAGATTTCGCCGAATGCCGTTCCGCCGGTGTGCAAGATCATGGACTACCGTAAATTCCTCTACAACCAGAAGAAAAAGCAAAAGGAATTAAAGGCAAAACAAAGCAAAGTTGTCCTCAAAGAAATTCGGTTCGGTCCCAACACGGACGACCACGATTTCCAGTTCAAGCTGGCGCATGCCCGCAAGTTCCTGGAAGAAGGAAGCAAGCTGAAGGCTTATGTTTTCTTCCGTGGACGTACGATCGTGTTCAAAGACCGCGGTGAAATCCTGTTGCTGAAATTTGTTCAGGAGCTGGCCGACATCGGTACGCTGGAGCAGATGCCGAAACTGGAAGGGAAACGTATGATCGTGATGATCAACCCGAAAAAGAAATGATAATTATGAATTATAAATGATCAATTATAAAGGCCTTGCTAATTAATAATTGATCATTCATAATTTAAATAAAGACGCTGACAAAGTGTTCACTTTTTAAAAAGAACGAGAAATGCCAAAAATGAAAACAAATTCCAGTGCAAAGAAGAGATTCACTGTAACTGGATCTGGAAAAATCAAGAGAAAGCACGCTTTCAAGAGCCACATTCTCACGAAAAAATCCAAGAAAAGAAAACGCAATCTGACACACGCAGGTCTGGTTCACGAAGCCGACATGTCGAATGTGAAATTGATGCTCAACATGAAGTAATTCCAAAGCAGGCAGCCTCGGCTGACACTTCGGAATTTTATTTTCCCGCTGCGATGTGCAGCATCTGCTGCGGGAAGGTTTGTTTAACCCAATGACGAGTACCTAAGTCTCCTGCAACAACGGAGCACTCCTTATTAAAAAACTAGAAATTATGCCAAGATCGGTAAATCACGTTGCTTCAAGAGCTCGCAGAAAGAACTTTATGAAGCTGGCCAAAGGTTACTACGGCCGTAGAAAAAATGTTTGGACCGTAGCGAAAAACGCTATTGAAAAAGGTCTCACTTACGCTTACGAAGGTCGTAAGCAAAAGAAAAGAAACTTCCGTTCCCTGTGGATTATGCGTATCAACGCTGGTGCCCGTCAGCACGGAATGAGCTATTCTCAATTCATGGGAGCTGTTAACAAAAGCGGCGTTGAGCTGAACCGTAAAGTTCTTGCAGACCTTGCAATGAACCACCCGGAGGCTTTCAAAGCAGTTGTGGACTCCCTGAAGAAATAAAAAAGAATTACACTTTGTCGCAAAAAGCCTTTTCGGAAACGGAAAGGCTTTTTTAGTTTAGCTGATTCGGCGCCACAAATCACCGCAACACAACCACGCTTTTTTATTTGGCAAAAAAGCCATTTCATGTAAAATCCATCAATTTTGTAGAACTCTCAAAAACAACCATTTAGCCATCCAACAATCCAGTGATTGTGTTTTGTAAGCGAGAAGCCAAAAAAGTATATTCGTTTTGAACTACAAATTTTATAGTATGAAAAAACTGTTTACTTGCCTCTCATTTGCCCTGCTGACTGCGGGCGCAGCACAAGCACAGCTGCAAAACTACTCGGTTGGACAAACCGCTCCTGATTTTACGGTTACAGATTTGCACGGTCACGAACATCAGCTGAGCGACTACTCCGGAAAATGGGTGATCATCGATTTCTTTGCATACTGGTGTGGACCATGTGCGCAAATCGCACCAACTATCAATGAGTTCTACCGTAAATACGGTTGCAACAACTACGACATTATTGTTCTGGGTCTTGAAGGCGACGGAACAACTGCTCAGACTCAAGCTTTTGAAGATGCGAATGGTGGCGATCCAAACTATCCGACACCAACTGTTTCCGGCCTCGATGGCGGAGCAGATCCAGTTCACAACACTTACGGTCCGGCAGCTTATCCGACTATCGTGCTGATCGGTCCTGACGGTCAATTCAAAAACATCGACATCTGGCCAATCAGCAGCATCGCAACACTCGAATCAGCTGTTAGCAGCGCGGGCGGTTCTTCTGCTCTTGTTCCGCATACCTGCGCACTCGGTGTAGATGAGCTCACTGTAGATGCTTCTGCCGCTTATCCGAACCCTACAACGGGCGATGCAACGATCGCTGTGAATATGCCAAACCAGGGAACGGTAGATGTAGTAGTGTATTCTGTAACGGGCGAGCAGCTTTCATCCACTTCTTTCGAAGTTGCAGGTGGAACAACTGAATTACCGGTTGCGCTGAGCTCTTATGCTTCAGGAACTTACTTCGTACGACTGTCAAACGGTGAAAGCGTTTCATCGATGATTCCTGTCGTAAAGCGCTAACCATAAAGAACATTTAGTTAAGAGTGACGGTATTAAACTGACCTATACTCTTGATTCCGGTATAATTTAAAAACTGTATACTCAACTTCGGTTACCGGGAAATGACCCGCTGGAAATCCTCCGGCGGGTTTTTTATTGAATAGAAATCCAAGAGTTATCAACACAAAAACAATTTATTTTTGTTTGTTTTTGAACAAATAATTTTCTAAACATGAATGAAATATTCGTTAAAACAACCATTTTGTTCATTTACAAATCATTTTTACTTCGTTTAGATAAATTCCGTTCTAAATTTAGGTCGCCCAAAAATGTGGAGTGTGAATTAATTAACCTTTTGCTTTCAGGCAACCCTTATGAACTACTCACGTTTTAGGTTCAACTATTAACATAACAATTAGTCATTTGTTATTTTTTAGTTGGTAATGCTAAAACTTATTTTATGATTTCAAGTGCACCCCTGCTTGGAAAGCATAACAAGTTGCTGCTGTTTTTTAGCGCGATTTGTTTTTCTGCAATCCATTCTACTGCCCAGTTAAACCCTGAGCAGAGCTATGAACAAAAAATAGACGCTGTTTACAGCGCTGATTTCTTCACTGAAAAACCAGAGCTCAGGGCGGCTTACGTAAAATTGCTGAGCGAACGGATCTCATATGTTCAGACTCAGGATCTTCCATCCGATAAATACGAGCTGCTTTCGTCTGTACCGCTGCATCCATTTGTAACACCTGAGCAGGCAGCTTTTGACCCTTCAACATTTTCCATCGGACAGTTCAATCCGCTGTTTTACAGTCTGAGCTTCTTTGAATGGAACCAGGCCAAGGTTTACCGCATTGACGGAACCGACTACTACCTTATTATTCAACCGCAAACTTCCGGGAAATGAAACTACTACTACTGCTCATCGGAGCCTGTGTTTCCCTGAATACACTGGCTCAAACTATCAACATGCCCAACGGCGGCACCACCAACACGTGCGCCGGCAACTTTTATGATCAGGGAGGCGCAGCTGGAAACTATTCGAACAACACTACACGGGTACATACTATTTGTCCCAATAACGGTACAAAAGTCCGGGTAACGTTTACCCAGTTCGACCTGGAAAACGGTGTCGACTTTCTGGAAGTATTCGATGGCACAACAGTTGGCGCAACATCGCTGGGAACAGCAACCGGAACGCCGGCCGTGCCTTTCAATGCAGAAGCTACGGTTGCCAATGCATCCGGTTGTCTCACCTTCAGGTTCACGTCGAACGTCTTTACTGCGCGACCAGGCTGGGCTTCCAATATCAGCTGCTTTGTACCTTGCCAGACGATCAACGCCAATCTTGTCAGCACATCACCAGCAGCTGGGGCCGGAAGCATTATCCGTGTTTGCCAGAATCAAAACGTGAACTTCGTAGGGAGCGCCACATTTTCTACCAGCGGCACCGGGGCCACATACACATGGGACTTCGGCGACGGGACTACCGGAACGGGAACCAATGTGAACCACGCCTACACTACCGGCGGATCGTACGTGGTGAATTTAACTGTTACCGATCCGAACGGCTGTACCAATGCCAACGCATTGAACAAGGTCGTACAGGTTTCCACAACGCCTACGCTCAATACTAGCGCCAATCCAACGAGCGTTTGCCCGGGACAACCATCAACATTGACAGGTGGCGCAACGATGACACCTTATGTAAGCAATTGTTCTTCGGGTGTTAGTCAGCTCACCCACCTCCCGGATGGAACAGGTGTTTCCTACGAATCGCCTATTGATGTCGACTGCTACGCATCGAACGCTACGATTACATCTGCCAGCGATATCGGAAGCATCTGCCTCAATATGGAACACTCCTTCGCCGGGGATATTTCAATCGCTATTCGCTGTCCGAATGGCACGCAGATAACATTAAAACCCAACCAGGGTATTGGCAGCGGCGGTGGCAATTACCTGGGCGAGCCGAATGACAATTCTACTACGGTTCCGGGAACCGGCCGTGTTTACTGCTTCACACCAACGGCCACAACGTTACTCAATGCCGGGGCTACATCGCCGGGAGGAACACCTACAGGAAACTCCTATGTAGCCGGGAATTACATGCCGCAGCAATCCTTTGCCGGTCTGGCGGGATGTCCACTGAACGGAACATGGAAAATTATCGTAACAGATAACCTGCCTTCGGATGATGGATATGTATTCGACTGGACACTTACACTGGCAACTCCGCCACTGAATCCATCCTTTACGCCAACTATTGCTAGCCAGGGCTGGGTAGCCAACCCGGATTTATCCAATCTTACCGCTACCACAGCTACCGCAACATCTCTGACGCCTGGCAACCACTGCTACACTTACAGTGTAACAGATAATTTCGGCTGTACATACACCCAGCCGCAGTGCATTACCGTAACACCGGGCAACACACCGGTTTTTACACAAATTCCAGCTTTCTGTGCAGGAACAACGGCACCGGCATTGCCTGGAACTTCCACCAACGGAATCACAGGAACGTGGTCACCGGCAACGATTAGCAATACAGCTTCGGGAACATACACCTTCACGCCAAACGCCGGACAATGCGCAACGACAACAACAATGAGCATCACCGTGAACCAGCCGGTTACACCGACGTTCACGCAAATCCCGCCATTCTGTGCGGGAACAACCGCCCCAACATTACCGGGAACATCCATCAATGGAATCACAGGAACATGGTCGCCGGCAACAGTTAGCAATACGGCTTCCGGTACTTATACCTTTACCCCGAACGGGGGGCAATGTGCGACGACTACAACAATGTCCATTACCGTGAACCAACCGGTTACACCAACATTCACCCAGATTCCAGCTTTCTGTGCCGGAACAACCGCTCCAATATTACCCGGAACATCCACCAACGGCATTCCAGGAACGTGGTCGCCGGCAACGGTTAGCAATACGGCTTCGGGAATCTATACCTTCACTCCAAACGCAGGACAATGTGCAACGACCACAACGATGAGCATCACCGTGAATCAACCGGTAACGCCAACGTTCACACAGATTCCACCATTCTGTGCGGGAACCACCGCCCCAACATTACCGGGAACATCCACTAACGGCATTCCGGGAACATGGTCGCCGACAACGGTTAGCAATACGGCTTCCGGTACTTATACATTTACCCCGAACGCGGGTCAATGTGCGACGACAACAACGATGTCGATTACCGTGAACCAGCCGGTTACGCCAACCTTCACACAGATTCCAGCATTCTGTGCCGGAACAACCGCTCCGACATTGCCGGGAACTTCCGATAACGGGATTCCGGGAACATGGTCGCCATCAACGGTCAGCAATACGGCTTCAGGAACGTACACTTTCACGCCGAGCGCCGGGCAATGTGCGACCACAACAACGATGTCCATTACCGTGAACCAGCCGGTTACGCCAACGTTCACACAGATTCCACCATTCTGTGCGGGAACAACCGCCCCAACATTACCGGGAACATCCACCAATGGAATCACAGGAACATGGTCGCCGGCAACAGTTAGCAATACGACGTCGGGAACATACACCTTCACGCCAAACGCCGGACAATGTGCGACCACAACAACGATGAGCATCACCGTGAATCAACCCGTAACACCGGCGTTCACACAGATTCCAGCGTTCTGTGCCGGAACAACGGCACCAACATTACCGGGAACTTCCACCAACGGCATTCCGGGAACATGGTCACCTGCAACGGTCGATAACATGAGTTCGGGAACCTATACCTTCACTCCGAACGCAGGACAATGTGCAACGACTACGACCATGTCGATTACCGTGAACCAGCCGGTTACGCCGACGTTCACACAGATTCCACCATTCTGTGCAGGAACAACAGCACCAACACTGCCAGGAACATCCACCAACGGCATTCCGGGAACATGGTCTCCGGCAACCGTCGATAATATGAACTCGGGAACGTACACATTCACTCCGAACGCCGGACAATGTGCGACCACAACAACGATGATCATCACCGTGAACCAACCGGTTACGCCGACCTTCACACAGATTCCAGCTTTCTGTGCAGGAACAACGGCACCGACACTGCCAGGAACTTCCACCAACGGCATTCCGGGAACATGGTCGCCTTCAGCAGTTAGCAATACGGCTTCGGGAACTTATACGTTCACTCCGAACGCCGGGCAATGTGCGACGACAACAACAATGTCCATCACCGTGAACCAGCCGGTAACACCAACGTTCACACAGATCCCAGCATTCTGTGCAGGAACCACCGCACCGACATTGCCAGGAACATCTGATAACGGGATTCCGGGAACATGGTCGCCTTCAACGGTCAGCAATACAGCTTCAGGAACGTACACCTTCACTCCAACTGCCGGACAATGTGCGACGACGACAACAATGTCCATCACCGTGAACCAGCCTATAACGCCGACTTTCGCAGTCATTCCACCATTGTGTGTGAACGACGCGCCTCCAGCATTGCCGGGCACTTCGACCAATGGAATCGCAGGAACATGGAATCCGGGAACGGTTGATACATCGACCGACGGGCAAACAACTTACACGTTCACACCGAATGCTGGCGTTTGCGCCACAACAGCTACCATTACGGTTACCGTTGGTCCGCCGGCAACGCCGACCTTTACCCAAATTCCGGCATTTTGCGCTGGTTCTGCGGCTCCAACGCTTCCTGCAACTTCCAACGATGGGATTACTGGAACATGGTCGCCAGCAACAGTCGACAACATGAACTCAGGAATCTATACGTTTACACCAAACGCCGGATTCTGTGCAACGACAACAACGATGAGCATCACCGTAAACCAACCGGTAACGCCGACTTTTACACAGATTGCAGCGTTCTGTGCAGGAACAACTGCTCCAACATTGCCTGGAACTTCCAGCAACGGAATTACGGGAACGTGGTCACCGGCTGCGGTCAACAATACCACTTCAGGAACCTACACGTTCACACCGGCTGCCAGCGAATGTGCGACGACTACAACGATGTCGATTACTGTGAATCAGCCGATAACTCCTACTTTTACCCAGATTGCCCCCTTCTGTGCTGGAACAACCGCTCCAACACTGCCAACGACTTCAATTAATAGTATTTCCGGAACCTGGTCACCGGCAACGGTCAGCAATACCGCATCAGGAACATATACGTTCACACCTGCGGCCAATGAATGTGCGACGACAACAACGATGGACATCACGGTGATCCAGCCAACTGTACCAACGTTTACGCAGGTTCCGCCATTGTGTGTGAATGATAACCCACCGGTGCTGGCAACGACTTCCAACAACGGCATACCCGGAACCTGGAATCCGGGAACGATCAACACATCAACGGACGGGCAAACGACCTACACGTTTACACCAAATGCAGGCGAATGTGCTACAACTGCAACAATGACCGTTACAGTTGGTCCACCGGCTACGCCAACGTTTACACAAATTACCTCTTTCTGTGCAGGTTCTGCAGCTCCAACGCTTCCTGCAACTTCGAATAACAGCATTACTGGAACGTGGTCACCGGCAACAGTCGACAACATGAGCTCCGGAACGTATACGTTTACACCAAATGCCGGATTCTGTGCAACGACAACAACGATGAACATTACCGTGAACCAGCCGGTAGCACCAGCGTTCACGCAAGTGGCACCGTTCTGTGCAGGATCAACAGCTCCGACATTGCCTGGAACTTCCACCAACGGTATCACAGGAACGTGGGCACCGGCAACAGTCGACAACATGAGCTCAGGAACGTATACGTTCACACCAGCAGCCAGCGAATGTGCTACAACAGCTACAATGTCGATTACGGTGAATCAGCCGGTCACACCGACGTTTACGCAAATTGCGCCCTTCTGTGCGGGAACAACCGCTCCGACGCTGCCAACGACTTCGACCAACGGTATCTCAGGAACATGGTCACCGGCTGTCAGCAACACGGCTTCAGCAACCTATACGTTCACGCCGAACGCCAATCAATGCGCGATCACGACAACAATGGACCTGACGGTGATCCAGCCAACGCAGCCAACCTTTACACCGATTGCTGCATTCTGCTCCGGAACACCGGCTCCTACCCTTCCGGCAACTTCCGATAACGGTATCAGCGGAACATGGTCGCCAGCAGTCGTGAACAATACCACTTCCGGAATTTACACCTTCACACCGGGAGCCTCACAATGTGCAACAGCCACAACCATGAACATTACCGTGACTCCGCGCGTTACACCAGCCTTCACGCAAATCACGGCATTCTGTGCGGGATCAACGGCTCCAACGCTTCCGGGAACTTCTACCAACGGTATTTCGGGAACATGGTCGCCGGCTGCGGTCGATAATCAGAATACAGGAACGTACACGTTCACGCCGAATGCGAGTGAGTGTGCAAGCCCAGCATCGATGACGATCACCGTGATTCAGCCGACTGTACCTGCATTCGGACAAGTGCAGGCTTTCTGTGAAAACACACCGGCTCCGGTCCTGGCAGCGACTTCCAGCAATGGCATTTCCGGAACCTGGTCACCGGCTGTCAGTAACACGGCTTCCGGAACGTATACATTTACACCGAACGCGGGACAATGCGCCACCGGAACAACCATGGATATTACGGTAACGCCACGAGCGCTTCCTACCTTCGATGCGATTGCACCGTTCTGTGCCGGAACGCAGGATCCGGTTCTGCCGGGCGTTTCAACCAACGGAATTACGGGAACGTGGTCACCGGCTGTCAATAACAATGCATCGGGAACATACACCTTTACGCCGGCAACCAATGAATGTGCGCTTCCGACTACACTTGACATTATCGTTTACCCGAACCCGGTAGCCGATTTCAATATGAGCGAACAGGAGCTTGATCTGACCAATACAACTGTACACTTCTTCAACCAATCGACCGGAGCTGCTTCTTACGAATGGTCATTTGGCGACGGAACGGAAAGTACGGGCGAGAATCCACAACACACGTATCCACAGGATGATCCTTCCAGCTACACGATCACACTTACGGCAATCAGTGCCGAAGGCTGTGTGGATGTAACGAGTCAAACTATTTCTGTCAAGGAAGAACTGGTATTCTACGTTCCCAATGCGTTTACGCCAGACGGCGATGCTCATAATAACGTCTTCCAGCCGGTATTTACCGCCGGATTCGATCCGCAGGATTTCTCCCTCTACATCTACAACCGCTGGGGTGAACTGCTGTTCGAATCGCACGACGCAACAATGGGCTGGGATGGAACTTACCAGGGACAGCTCTGCCAGGAAAACACATACACCTGGGTTATTGAAGTGAAAAATATCAATGACGACAAACGCCAGCGATTCAACGGCCATGTTTCGCTTCTGCGTTAAGCGCTACGAAATCAGCCAGAAGTGAAAAGCAAAACGCCCGTTATTCAGCGGGCGTTTTTTTATGTTTCTTTTTGTAGAATGGCTTCTTCTTATTCCGGTTGTTATTGTTCCTCTGACCATCCGATCGACCTCCCACGTTCCAGACGGGGCCGGTTCCCAATTCTTCCGGAAGTGTTTCCCGCGGAATCTCAGCTTCGATGAGTCGTTCGATACGTGCAAGCTTCGGCATGTCTTTCTCATTGATGAGCGTGAATGCTTCGCCTTTGGTATTCGCACGCGCCGTACGGCCAATGCGGTGAACGTAATCTTCGGCATCACGCGGTGCATCGTAATTGATCACCATGTTGATTTCCTTGATGTCAATTCCGCGGCTCATTACATCAGTGGCCACGAGGATACGTGTGCGCTTGGAACGGAAACCGCGCAGTACTTCTTCGCGCTCTTCCTGCTCGAGGTTGGACGAAACGCCCTGCGTAGCTTTGAAACCGCCTTTGCGCAGCGCATAAACGATTTCGTGCACCTTGCTTTTCGCCGAAGTAAACACAATGATGCTGCTGTAATCCGGGCGGCTGGTAATGATGTGTTTCAACAGCTCGTTCTTCTGGTTATCGAATGCAAGGTAAACGTGCTGAGAAACGCCCGCAGCCGGTTTGGAAATCGACAAGGCGATCTCTTCCGGATTGATCAGGATTTTTTGCGCCAGGGTTTTGATCTTAGTCGGCATCGTCGCGCTGAAGAGCAATGTCTGGCGGTTTTGTTTCGGAATGTAGGAAATGATGCGCTCGATATCTTCAGCGAAACCCATGTCGAGCATCTTGTCAGCTTCGTCGAGTACAAGGTGGCGGATCTTCGAGAAATCGACATACCCTTGCATCAGGTGCGAAAGCAGCTTACCGGGCGTAGCCACGATAATATCTGTTCCTTCGACGAGTGCATTTTTTTGCTCATCCCATTTTGCGCCATCGCCACCGCCGTAAATAGCAGCTGAGCCGACCGAAACGAAATAAGACAATCCCTGGATTTCCTGTTCGATCTGAACAGCCAGCTCGCGGGTTGGCACCAGGATCAATGTATCGATGGAAGCATCTTCTTTGCCAGTCAGCTTGTGCAGGATCGGCAGAATGAATGCGGCTGTTTTCCCTGTTCCGGTCTGGGCACAGGCCAGCAGATCGGTATTGTTGAGGATATGCGGGATGGCCTGTCCCTGGATTGGTGTGGCCGTTTCGAATCCCATGTAATGGATGGCCTCGAGCACCTGCTCGTTCAGGCCCAGTTCGTTGAATTTCATAATCGCGGTAAAGGTACGGATTATTACCGAGCGCGATGGCAGTGGATTATAAGGTTTTCCGCCATTCCTTAAGCGTCATTTCCGAGTCGTTGATCACGTCGTAATACTGGATGGAATAATCGGGATAAATGTGGAAGGTGTAATAAGTCGCCAATGCCTGACCATTATCCTCTGCAACGGAAACCGTATAGTATTCTTCATCGTCTGAAGGGCGGTTGCTGACATAGGCTTTCAGGCCGCGTTTTCCATTGGATTTCTTGCGAATGGACTCATCCATTTTCTGGATTTCGGGCAGATCGAGAACCAATTGCACTATTTTGTCTTCAGCGGTAGGATTGGGCTTGGCTTCGTGACTTTCTTCGGTTTCCGGGGCTGGTGCGCCTTTCTCCGGCTGAGCGGCTTTCTTTTTCGCTTCAGGCTGTGCTTCCGGTCGATTGGCATACGGATAATCTTCTCCCATCGGAGGGTTTTTCGCAGGATCGTTGTTGCAGGCAGTTATAAAAAGGCCTGCGATCAATAGGGGAAACAACAGTTTCATGGCGTGTTTATTTTAACCGGAAAATACGGAAAATTGCCGTTTGTTTCAACTGTTGGGATTTTTTAACCGCTGATTTCGACTTCCAAAAACAAAAATCCCCTTCCGCCGAAACGAAAGGGGATCCCTGTGTATTTGTTGCTGTTATTTCTTCTCGTCCACTTCTTCGAAGTCCACATCGGTTACTTCGTCGTTGCTGGAACCGCCGGAAGCATTGCCACCTTGCTGAGCACCCTGATCTGCATTTCCGCCAGCGTTCGCCGCGTTGTACATTTCCTGGGAAGCTGCCTGGAATACGTTGTTCAGACGCTCCATTGCAGGCTCAAGGTTGGCCGTGTTCTTAGCCTCGAATTCTTTTTTCAGATCAGCCAGCGCATCTTCGATCGGCTGCTTTTTATCGGCAGGGATCTTGTCGCCGTATTCTTTCAGCTGACGCTCTGTCTGGAAGATCAGCGAGTCGGCTTTGTTCACCAGCTCGGCTTCCGATTTACGCTTGCTGTCGGCATCTGCGTTGGCTTCTGCTTCTGCTTTCATGCGCTTGATCTCGTCGTCGCTCAGACCGGAAGAAGCTTCAATCTTGATGGATTGCTCTTTACCTGTTCCTTTGTCTTTCGCAGAGATGTGCATGATACCGTTGGCATCCACGTCGAAAGTTACTTCGATCTGTGGCTCACCGCGACGTGCCGGTGGAATGTCTGTCAGCTGGAAACGGCCGAGTGAACGGTTGTCGTTTGCCATCGGACGCTCGCCCTGCAATACGTGGATATCTACTGCCGGCTGGTTGTCTGCCGCTGTCGAGAACACTTCCGATTTCTTGGTAGGAATGGTTGTGTTGGCTTCGATCAGCTTGGTGAATACGCCACCCATGGTTTCGATACCCAATGAGAGCGGAATCACGTCGAGCAGGAGCACGTCTTTTACTTCACCTGTGAGTACACCACCCTGGATCGCAGCTCCAACAGCTACTACTTCATCCGGGTTTACACCTTTGGAAGGCGCTTTTCCGAAGAAACGCTCCACGGCATCCTGGATTACAGGGATACGTGTAGAACCACCTACGAGGATTACTTCATTGATGTCGCTGGTAGAAAGGCCCGCGTTTTTCAGAGCCGAACGGCACGGTGCAATTGTACGCTCCACGATGTCTGTGATCAGCTGTTCGAATTTGGAACGTTGCAAGGTGCGCACCAAGTGCTTTGGAATACCGTTTACCGGCATGATGTATGGCAGGTTAATCTCGGAAGAAGTCGTAGAAGACAATTCGATTTTTGCCTTTTCCGCAGCTTCTTTCAAACGCTGCAGAGCCATTGGATCTTCGCGCAGGTCGAGTCCTTCTTCTGCCTTGAACTCTTCAGCCAGCCAGTTGATGATCGCGTTGTCTACGTCGTCACCACCGAGGTGTGTATCACCGTCTGTAGCGAGTACTTCGAAAACGCCGTCGCCGAGCTCGAGGATGGAAACGTCATGCGTACCACCACCAAAGTCGAATACAACGATCTTCTGGTCAATTCCTTTTTTATCGAGGCCGTAAGCAAGTGCTGCCGCTGTTGGCTCGTTGATAATACGTTTTACGGTCAGACCGGCAATCTCTCCGGCTTCTTTCGTTGCCTGGCGCTGCGAGTCGTTGAAGTAAGCCGGCACGGTGATCACCGCTTCGGTTACTTCCTGTCCGAGGTAATCTTCAGCTGTTTTCTTCATTTTCTGAAGTACCATAGCGGAGATTTCCTGCGGTGAGTATTTGCGGTCGTCAATTTCTACACGCGGGGTGTTGTTATCGCCTTTTACCACTTTGTAAGGTACGCGGGAAGTTTCGGCTTTAATTTCGTCGAATGAGCTACCCATGAAACGCTTGATCGAATAAATCGTCTTGGTCGGATTGGTAATGGCCTGACGTTTTGCAGGATCACCGACCTTACGCTCACCACCTTCTACGAATGCCACTACGGACGGTGTTGTACGTTTTCCTTCCGAGTTTGCAATCACGACAGGTTCATTTCCTTCCATGACCGAAACACACGAGTTGGTTGTTCCTAAGTCAATTCCAATTATTTTTCCCATATCACTAGTTTTCTTTCTGATTTTTGTTTTCTGTCTTTCGACGATCTGTTTTGTCAATGATTATGCCATCGGAAAAATCTGGGGCCGAACTGACAGTTTTGTCATTTTCATTGCAGTTACACGGCAAAAACGCCGTCAAATTGACAGCATTTCTGACAAATCAGAGGAAAAAGCCTCTTCGGAAACGGTTCCTGTCATGCCTGCGGAATGAATGCGGCTTCGGCCAGCGGCTCGTCATCGCGTTTGCGCATAACCGGCTCTTCATCCACGTGTGCGGCTCCGCCATAATTTCCGGATGTACCAAAGGCTTTTTTTTCGAGAAAATCCGTCACAGGACAATGGCCCGTAATACCGCGATACAACATATAACCGGCCGTAGCTCCTTTGACCAGGCTTTTTCCGCGAACGGCCCGGAAAAGCATGAGCGCACCCGATCCCACTGAAGCCATGCGCTCGAATGAAGAAATATTTCGTTCCGAAACCGGTGTTTCTCTTCGATCCTTATCTGTTTTCATGATGCTAGTATTAATGCAGCTTTGTGCCGCAGTTCGAATAAACAAGTTAGCAAAGAATCAGGGGAAAAACGTGGGCTTTAGGCTTTATTAACCGGACTTCAGGACATTAGGACATCAGGACTGGAAATAGCAAAGCAAAACCATCTATGTGCTCTATGTGTCCTATGTGGTTAGACTGAGAACTGGAAATTGATGACTGAAGACTACTTTCGAGTATAGACTTTGCTATTGACCTTTTTGACTTTGTCCTTGGAATCGGAGATCGTGGCCGTCTGAGTCGATTCGATCTTTTCCATCCAGCCGTCAGATAAGCGCATCGAGAGCTTCATTTTGTTGCTCATGTTCACTTTGGCTTCGTTGAAATCGATCTTTTTGGTTTTGTCCATCACAAAGACCATGATGAAGGACAGCATGAATTCTTTCAATTCTTCCTTATCCGGCTTCGTAGTCAGGTTGATGGTTGCCAGGTCTTTCGGCTTGTTGATGCCCATTAAGGTCAGCTTGCCTGTTCCAGTCAGGCTGACGTTGCCGATCGTGGGGAAATACACTTCGAGGTCGACCGGCTGGCTCAGTATCAGCTCAAATCCGTAGAGTCCGTGAATGTTAATGATGTCGGAAATGTAAAGCGCCTCCACATCTTCCAGCTCGGAAAAATTGGCAATAAACAGATCGATGATTCCACTATAGGCTTTGGCCATTTCCGGGTCCTTCACGTCGGTGATCAGCTTCTTGGATTCCTCCAGTTTTTGGAGCAATTCTTCCTTGAGCTCCGGCAGGTTCAGAATGGTATCGAAAGAACCGAATTCATCTGTCTGATAACGGATCACGCTTTCCATTTGCAGGGAATTCAGGATTTTCTCCAATTCCTTGTCTTCATTTTCGTGGTTCTCTCTCAGGTAGCGCGCTTCGAAAATGTAGGTGTGCTCGGTACTGTCGACGACTTTCAGCTCGAGGTCGTATTCCACTTTCGATTCGCTTGCGATCTTATCTGAATTGGCTTTGTACTTAGTGGCCGATTCCACGATATGATAGGTGCTCTTATCGCCCACGCTCCAGTAACCAAAAGTGGTGATTTTCGAATTGGACACCACATTGGGCTGTTGCTGCGCAATTAAGCTCAGCGGAAGTACAAAAAGGAGAATAAAAAGCTTGTTCATCTGGCGGTTTCAGGCGGCAAAAGTAATCAAACTTCCGCCATCACTAGTGTTCCGTGAGCTTTTTAGCGATTTTCAATTGATGGCCAGAACATCAAAGTTTCTTCCAGGCAATCACCACAATCTCCACCAAAGCACCCAATGGAAGCTTATCGACGGCATAAGCCGCACGCGTCGGACGGTGCTCACCAAACACATCGGCATAGTAACCGTTGAATTCCTTGAAATCGTTGATATCCTCGAGCAGTACGTTAGCGTAAACAACATCGTTGAGCGTAAGACCGGATTCTGCCAGCACAGCTTCAATATTGCTGAACGCCTGACGGGTTTGCGCTTCCAGACCTTCTACCAATGCGTTTGAAACAGGATTCAATCCAACCTGACCGGAAAGAAAAACGGGAACGCCGGGAGCCGACGGAATGATTCCCTGTACATACGGGCCTACAGCCGCTGGTGCGTGTTGACTGGAAAGGATCTGCATAGTTGTTGTTTTAAGAGTCAAAAATAGTCATTTGAGGAAATAGTGAACAGGCAATAGTAAATAGGCAAGTGTGGCTCAACTAATGCCTATTGCCTAATCACTATTCTTTTTAATAAAGACGCTGCCGCTTGATCATATATGTCGAGAGCACTTCCTGGAGGCCATGCTGAATATCGGCTGGCATGAAATCGACGGAATAATGGGCACAACGCAGCTCGATATCGTGGAAATAATTCCGGATCGCTTCCGTATAAGCCTGCTTGACTTCCGAAGGATGCAGCTTCATCCGCTCACCGGTTTCCATATCCACGAGGTTCATCGGGCGGTTTTCGAGGGCGAAATCGACTTCGGTTTGTTTATCAACGACGTGGAAGATCACCACTTCGTGTTTGTTATGGCGCAAATGCTGGATCGCCTGCATAAACGTGTCCAACTGATTGGGATCGTCGAGCAGATCGGTGAAGAGCACCACCAGGCTGCGACGGTGACACAGCTCGGCAATATCGTGTAACGCGCGTATGGCGTCTGTTCCTTTTTTAGTTTGCTCCGAATAAGCATGAAGCTGCTGTTCCATTTCGTGGAGCATGTAGCGGTGATGCGCAGCCGACGATTTGGCCGGTGTATGCGTTCGAAGGCCTGTATCAAATAACGACAAACCGACCGCATCGCGCTGGCGTTTCAGCATTTCGGAAATGGATGCCGCAGCCAGCATCGAGAATTCCAGCTTCGAAAGCGTGTTCTTGCCGCGGTACTGCATACTCGACGAGGTATCGATCACCAGCTGGCAACGCAGGTTGGTTTCTTCCTCGTATTTCTTGGTAAAGAGCTTTTCGCTTCGGGCAAACAGCTTCCAGTCGATATGACGGGTGGATTCGCCTTTGTTGTAAAGCCGGTGTTCCGCAAATTCCACAGAAAAACCATGGAACGGACTTTTGTGAAGCCCGGTAATGAATCCTTCCACCACCTGTTTGGCCAGCAGCTCGAGGTTACCGAACTGCGCGAGGTCTTCCTTGCGTATCCCTGTGATCATACGTTAAAATTAAACATTTCTTCGAGCTTTTTATGCCCTGGGAGACAACGCGGGCGATGCTTCGTTCGTTTGTCAAATAACCAAACGGACAATCTTCGGATGTATTTTCCGTTCTGATTGAAATGCTTAGCTTTGAAACAATGACGCATTCGCTGAAGCTACAACTTGCTTTTATCTGCCTGGCGCTTTTGCCGGCGTCACCTGCTGTTGCGCAGCTTATCCGCAACGACAAGCTGCACGTTACGCTTGAAGCGGCATTGCCTTCCGGACGCGCCAATCCGGCGTATCGCCAGTACCTGAACGGGCTCATTACTTTCCAGCCGAAATTGCAGTACAAGTTTGCCGAATCGTGGTACGTGGCGGGCGGAGCACGTTACAGCTATGCAACCGTAAGCGAATTCAAAGTGCCGGTGAAAACCCGCGGCGGCGAACACGTTGTGGGCGGTTTCCTCGAAGCAGGCTGGTGCAGCTGGCAATCGGAGCGCTTCGGACTGGAATTCGGCGTTAAAGGCGGATTGGCCCAGCATTACTTCATCACCGATCTCACCCGCGAAACGGGCATTGAAAAGCTCACCGCACTTTATATACAGCCAACATTCTCTTTCATCCTCGCTTCCGACGAAGCCGTGGCGTATCGCTGGATCGTAGGCTATTGCATCGATGGCTACGACTTCAAGCCGTTCCACCTCGGCATGGAAACCAATGGTGGCTTTACATCCGACGACCTCAATAAACCGTCGCAGGCATTGCTGGTAGGATTTGCGTTTTCGTGGTATTTCGGGAATGAGCGATCGGAGTGATTCATAACCCTCTTAATTTCTTCACCACAAAAGGCACAAAAGGTTTCTGAGAAGTACTAGCGTATTTCGGAGCGCCTCGTCATTCTGCCGAGTCTACACAAAAGAGGCTTTCTCAATAAAATCGATAATTGATAGGAGCCAGTCTGCTTTTGCTTAATCCTCCCCCTCCAAAGAGGAAATGCTTGAAATTCTTACAACGATTCCTTTGTTTCCTTAACAAACAAGGTTAAGCAATGAATCTTGCTCCTTTGTGGTGAAAGATGATTCGTTAAAAAAATTGTAGTATATTCGTCAACGAAATGAAAAACACACAAAATCTGCAAAATCAGCAAGCACTGAATAACAATCTGTTCAGGGCCGGGGAGGATTTTGCCAAAAACGTGTGTCGTAAGTAAAGCATCAGACAACTAAATAATAGCAAAGCCTTCCGGATTCCGGGAGGCTTTTTTTTGTTTTAAACAGTGTTTAAATAACATGATTCAAAACCGTCAGAATAACAATAATAACAAAGCTCCACCTGTGGCGGCCAGGTCATTCTATATCCCAAGCCCGCCCGCCAGCGGGCTTTTTTTATTCATTTCAATTTCATCAACAACATGAAAACAATTGCAGTAACAAAAGCGCAAACCGAAAGCGCTATCGAGCTGGTTAAAACAACCTTTGCCACGCAGCTGGCGAGTGAGCTGGACCTCGACAAAGTTTCGGCACCCATTGCTATTATCGACGGAACAGGTATTAACGACGATCTCAACGGTATCGAGCGGCCGGTAGCTTTCCAGGTGAAAGCCATGAACGAACAACGGGCCGTGGTAGTGCATTCACTGGCCAAATGGAAACGCGTGCGACTGCGCGAGCTGGACATTCCCGAAGGAAAAGGATTGTATACCGATATGCGGGCGCTGCGACCGGACGAAGATTTCAGTCCGCTACACTCGATTTATGTGGATCAGTGGGACTGGGAAAAGCACATCGCTCCTGCCGATCGCACCATTCCCTATTTGAAGACAACAGTCGAGAAGATCTACGCCGCCCTGCGTAATACCGAATCCGTTGTCTGCGCTGCACATACGCACCTTTCCCCTGTTTTACCGGAAACCATCACCTTCATTCATACCGAAGAATTGCTGAAAGCTTATCCTTCGCTGACACCCAAAGAACGCGAAAATGCTGTAGCTGAACGTTACGGCGCTGTCTTCATCATCGGCATAGGCGGCGAATTAACCGACGGCAGTATCCACGACGGCCGGGCACCGGATTACGACGACTGGAGCACGCTTACACCTTCTGGTTTCCGCGGACTCAACGGCGACATTGTTGTCTGGAACCCTGTTCTGGAAAGGGCATTCGAGCTTTCTTCGATGGGCATACGAGTCGACAAAACCGCTTTAATGCACCAACTCTCCGCCCGCGGTTGCTCCGAACGAAGTGCATTGTCGTTCCACAAAGCGTTGCTCGCCGGTGAGCTGCCGCAAAGTATTGGTGGCGGCATTGGTCAGAGTCGTTTGTGCATGTTCCTGCTGCGCAAAAAACACATCGGCGAAGTACAGGTTGGCATCTGGCCAGATTCACTGCGCGAAAACTGCCTCGAAGAAGGGATTGTGTTGCTCTAGACACGCTCCACTCACGCCCACACTCACACTGTTCCTGATGTAGTGTGGGCGTTTAAAATCAGCGACTTTCAATTTTCTTTGAAAATTATTTTACCGTTTTAAACAAGTGTTTAATATTCTTGTTTAATTTTATCGCCGAAATGACAAAAAGCCCCAAAGATTCTTCTACGGAAGAGAAAATTAAAGAAGCGGCGCGCCGCGTTTTCATCGCCAAAGGGTTCGATGGCTGTTCTTCGCGTGAGATTGCGCGCGAAGCAGGCATGAACGTGGCGCTGGTGAACTATTATTTCCGATCAAAAAGTCAGTTGTTCCAGCTGATTTTCCGATCAACCCTGGAGGACTTCCTGCTCTCGATGATGGACATCTTTCAAAGCGATATGCCGCTCGAAAACAAAGTGCGCATTTTCATCGAGCGCGAATACGAATTCCTTTCACGACATCCTGAAATGCCGGTGTTTATCATGAGCGAGATCCGTCGGGAAGACGCCTGCGAGATCAACAATATGAACATGGTAGAGCGCATAGCGGAGACAGGCATATTCGACGAAGCGATGAAAGCGCAGGAAGAAGGGCGCATGCGCAAAATCGATCTCATCAGTACGATGATTATCATGATGGCCAACTGCCAGTTTCCTTTCCTGGCGAGTCCATTGATCAAGGGCATGCACAAGCTTACAGATGAACAATTCGAGCAGCAATTGTTGCTCCACAAGCAATATGTGACGGAGATGATGATGGGATATTTGTTCCCTCAAGGTGGTGTTAAACAGTAATTTAAAATTCGATGCAATGAAGAAACAAATCATGGTGTTTGCGGTCTTGCTGAGCGGATTCTCTGCGGTTGCCCAGGAACTCGACCTGGAAACCTGCCTGCGGATGGCCGATTCGGCAAACCTGACAGTCCGGAACGCCCGTTTGGATGTCGCTGCCAACGACAAGCAGATCAAAGCGTATCTGTCGGCGCGATTGCCCAAACTGACCTTTACCGGCGACTACAAGTACAACGCGATCATTCCCGGACAGGTCGTGCCAGCGCAATTTTTCGGAGGTCCGGCAGGCTCTTATGCAACCGTTGAATTCGGGGTTCCGTACAACCTCAGCAATACCTTGCAATTGACCCAGGTGCTGTATAATCCGCAGGTAAACTACGGACTGAACGCGCTCGAGATCAATTCCCAGGTAGTTGAAATCCAGCAGCGACTGGCCGAGCAGGATGTGCGTTACCAGGTAGCGGGAACGTATTTCAACCTGCAGGCGATCAACAAACAATATGCGTTCGTGGAGGAAAACATCGCCAACATGGACAAGCTGATCGCCAACATGGAAGCGCTCGTGCGCCAGAAAATGGTGGTCGAGACCGAGCTCGATAAGCTGAAGATCAACCGACTGACACTCGTCAACACCCGCGAGATGCTCAAAGCTTCTAAAGAACAGCTGGAGCGCTTGCTGAAAATCCTCATCGGGATGGATGAAAACGAACCGTTGAACCTCGCACCGGACACCATGGTTGAAAAAACCATTCTCGTAGACAGCGAAACCATTTCCCGCCCGGAATTGGAATTGCTTGAAGCGCAGAAACAGATGAACGAAGAAGAGCACAAAGGAACGAATATGGCCTACCTGCCAAGCCTTTCGCTGTATGCGGCTTACAATTACACGTACAACATGAAACCGGAAGACGATTTCCGCACCGGCATCGACGGAGCTTTCGTCGGACTTCGCCTCGACTGGACCTTGTTTGACGGATTGGAAAAACACAACAAACAGCGGGTGAACGCAATCAACGCCGAGAAAATCGCCAACCAGCAGGAGCTCGTAACACAGCAGCTCGAAATGCAAACTGAAAACGCCCGGAAACAGGTCGACATCCAGAAAGGATCGCTGGCCATTTCGCAGGAACAGCTGATGCTCGCCGAGCGCGTGTACAAGCAATCGGAAGCACAGTTCCGCGAAGGCGTGATCGGATCAAACGATCTGATACAGGTCGAAAACAGCCTGCAACAGGCACAAACAAATGTCGTGGCCGCTTACGTCAAGCTGCGCCTGGCAGAATTGGATTATTTGAAGTCAATCGGAAATATAAAATAAGCTTATGAAACGCGTAATTATCATCATCGTTATCGTCGTAGCACTGGTCGCACTGGCCGCCATGAAACTCGTGTCAAACAAAGACAAAGTCGAGAAAAAACTCTATGTCCACGATGCTACGGCAGCCGTTTTCGTGGAAGCAGGATCGCCTGAAACACACACCTTCGAAGACGCTTTGTCGTTCCTCGGAACGTTCGAGCCTTTCCGTCAGAACACCATCGGATCGGATGCTTCCGGAAAGATCATTCGTCTGGCCATTGAAGAAGGCGACCGCGTTACCCAAGGACAGCTGATCGCCAAGATCGACGACGAAATGCTCCGTTTGCAGCTCGAAAATGCCGAGATCAACATCGAAGGTCAAACCAACGACGATCAGCGCTACTCGAACCTGCAAAAAGAAAACGCCGTAGCCGGTGTTCAGGTCGAAAAAACCAAACTCGGATTGCGTTCTGCCGAAGTTCAGAAAAAACAATTGCAGAAACAGCTTCGCAGCACGTCAATTACCGCTCCGTTTTCCGGTGTAGTGACGAAAAAAATGGTCGACCTGGGTTCTGTGATCGGACCGGGCTCACCGCTCATCGAGTTGACGGATATTTCCTCTTTGAAGCTCACTGTTTCCGTTCCGGAGCGCGACATCCTCAAATTCAAGCTCGGACAGGAAGTGAGTGTATACGTGGATATCTACGGCAATACATCCTTCGCCGGAAAAGTGACCAACATCAACGTTCAGGCTGATAAAGCACACAATTTCAAGGTGCAGATCACAGTGAAAAACACCAAAGACAACCAGATCATGGCCGGCATGTACGGTTCGGTAAAACTGAAAAGCAGCAAAAGCGTGACCGGTCTGGCGATTCCGCGTAAAGCGCTGGTTGGCTCGTCCAAAGAGCCGCAGGTGTATGTGATCCGCAACGGAAAAGCCGTCCTCACGCCGTTTACAGCCGGAACCAGCGATGGCGAATACATCCAGGTGCTTGCCGGTCTGTCGAAAAACGACATCATCGTGACCAAAGGACAGATCAACCTGCAGAACAACTCGCCTGTAACGACAAAAACGAAGTAAACGACCGATCATGACACTTACAGAAATTGCCATCAAACGGCCATCGCTGATCATCGTGATCTTCACGATCCTGATCGGCGGCGGGCTCATCAGCTACAATCAGCTGAGCTACGAACTCTTACCGGACTTCTCTCCTCCCATCCTGACGGTTACCACACCGTATCCGGGCGCTTCGCCTGCAACGGTGGAAAGCCAGGTTTCCAAACCGCTCGAAGATGCCTTCAGTGGACTGGAAGGAATTTCGGAAGTCAGTACTTTTTCCCTCGATAACGCATCGATGGTGATGCTCGAATTCAAGCATTCCGTTGACCTTGACGTAGCGATGGAAGATGTGCAGCGCAAGATCGACAACATCCTGAATAAATTCCCCGACGGAGTAGAAAGTCCGGCCATTGCGAAGATCGAGCCGAATGCCGCACCGGTATTACAGGTCAGCGCCGTTTCTTCGGGCATAGAAGACCGCGCGTTCATGCAGCTCATGGACGACGAAATCCTGCCACAGATCAAGCAAACCAAAGGTGTAGCCGAAGTACAGGTGATAGGCGGTGAAAAGCGCGAAGTCCGCGTGAATGTCGACAAGGACAAAATGAAAGCCTACGGCATCAGCCTCGCACAGATCGCACAAGCGGTACAAGCTGCCAACGTGGAATTCCCGACCGGAAAAGTGAAAAACGACGACGAGCAGATGACCGTTCGTCTCGCCGGTAAATTCCAGTCGGTAGACGATCTTTCGAACCTGATTTTATCCTCTTCGGGCTCTTCTACCCTGCGTTTGAAAGACGTAGCCGAAGTCGTGGACGATATTGCCGACCAAACCAGCATCAGCCGCTACAACGGTGTAAACGGGATCGGTTTGCGCATCAAGAAACAATCCGATGCGAATGCCGTGGACATGGCCGCCGATACGCGCATCAAATTCAAAGACCTTGAGGCAAAGTACAAGAAAGAAGGATTGCATTTCACCGTAGCAACCGATACGTCGTTGCCAACGATCGAATCCGTAGATGCGGTATTGCACGATCTGGAGCTGGCGGTATTGCTCGTGGCAGCCGTAATGCTCCTCTTCCTCCACAGCTTGCGGAATGCGTTCATCGTACTCATTTCCATTCCTGCTTCACTGATTTCGACCTTCATTGTGATGTACCTGCTGGGCTATACGCTGAACCTCATGACCCTGCTCGCGATGTCACTCGTGATCGGTATTCTTGTCGATGACTCGATCGTGGTCCTCGAGAACATTTACCGGCACATGAAAATGGGCAAAGGGAAACGGCGCGCAGCACTCGACGGACGAAACGAGATCGGCTTTACGGCCCTTGCCATTACACTCGTCGACGTGGTGGTATTCTCGCCGGTTGTCTTCGTGGAAGGAACCATTTCCGACATCCTGCAGCAGTTCTCCGTTGTGGTGGTCGTATCCACGCTGCTTTCGCTCTTCGTCTGCTTTACGCTCACCCCATGGCTGGCTTCCCGCTTCGCCAAAGACACCGTTCTGAATCCGAAAAACTGGCTGCACAAGCCACTGCTCTGGTTCGAGCGCCGCCTGGATATCTTCACCGCAAGCTACGTGAAGCTCGTGGGCTGGGTACTGCGTCACAAAATCATCACCGGTGTTATCGTTATCGCGCTGTTTGCCGGTGTGGGACAAGTGATGAAAATGGGCATCGTGGGTGAAGAATTCGTTGCACAAGGGGACCAGGGGAAATTCATGGTGAAGCTGAAATACGACAAGAGTACCACGTTTGCCGAAAACAATGCGATCACGTACGAGATTGAACGCATGATCCTCGCTCAGAAAGACGTGGAGATGGTATTTGCCAACGTCGGCGGACCAAGTGCCGGTCTGGGAGCGACCTCCTTCGGGAATGAAGCGCGCTCAGAGCTGACCGTGAAGCTGAAGCCGAACGTTCAGAAACGCATTCCGACCGAAAAATACATGACCGCTATCCGGAAAAAAATCGAAGCGGAGCATGCCGGAATCGAGGTAAAAACCATCAACATCGGTATGGTCGAATCGGAAGAAGCGCCGATCGAAATTTTCCTTTCATCAGACGACCCGAAAGTATTGGACCAGGAAGCCCGGAAGCTCAAGCAATTCATCCTGATGATCCCGGGAGCTAAAGATCCGACGATTTCTACCGATGATCTGACTCCGGAAGTACGCATCGAGCTCGACCGCGAGAAAATGGGCCAGCTTGGTTTGCCGATCGCTACCGTAGGTATGCAATTGCAAATGGCGCTGAGCGGAAACGACGATGCCCGTTACGATGACGCCGGTACGGAATACGACATCCGCGTCATGTTCGACAAATTCGACCGCCGCGATGTAGACGATGTTAAAGCGATGACGTTCACCACCAACGACGGAAAAAACGTTCAGCTGTCGGAATTCGCAGACATTTCCATCGACAACGGAAACGGCATCCTCGAGCGTAAGAACCGCGTAAGCTCTACAACGATCCGTTCATATGTACTCGGTGCAGCTGCCGGAACCGTAGCCAACCAGATTCAGACACACCTTGACAGCTTCCCGCTGCCGAATGATGTGCGTATGACCTGGGGCGGTGAAATCAAACGTCAGAAAGAATCCTTCGGCGCGCTTGGAACGGCCATGGGAATCGGTTTGATACTCGTGTACCTGATCATGGTGGCGCTCTACGACAACTTCGTCTATCCGTTCGTGGTATTGTTCTCCATTCCGGTGGCACTGATCGGTGCGTTGCTGGCGCTCAACCTTTCGGGATCGAACATCGGGATCTTCACCGGGCTTGGAATGATCATGCTCCTCGGTCTTGTAGCCAAAAACGCCATCCTGATCGTCGACTTTACGAATCACCTCAAAACCGCCGGTCACAGCACCTATTCCGCCTTGCTGGAAGCCGTTCGCGAGCGTATGCGTCCTATCCTGATGACTACCATCGCGATGGTGATCGGTATGATTCCGATCGCAACAGCCACCGGTTCAGGCGCCGAATGGAAAAACGGTCTGGCATGGGTTTTGATCGGTGGATTGACGAGCTCGATGTTCCTCACCATCCTCATTGTGCCGATGATGTATTACATCGTAGACCGCCTCCAGGCGAAATTCAGTCGCAAAAAACGACTGGAGATCGAAGCACCTGAAGAAGACCTCCTGCAACCGAAGCCGGAGATTTAAAACGTACACCAACACCCAATACAACCAATAACAAAGCAAAAATCCGCCTCCCGAAAAGGGGGCGGATTTTTTTGTTTTACACTTTCTTTGGGGACCAACGCCTCCCTCCTTGAGGAGGGAATGAGGGAGGTAGCAAAATCCAAAATGAAGTTGAATGCCACCCTCCTTAAATATCCCGGCGCTACCACTTGGTCTTCGTCCGCCGCGGCGGACTCTTCTCAAGGGAGGAAACTAAAAACTCGGCGCGCTGATCGTTCTGTACGTTTTCATTTGAATTTTCGCGGCTTTCGGGTATTTCACCGTGTAGCCAATCTCGAGGTTGATCGATTGTCCCGGCTGAATAGTCACTTCCCATTTCACTTCGCCGGTCGAGTTATCGCGCTGGCCGTCGCTGGTTTCTTCTACCGACACGATGATCTCCGTGTTGCGTGAAACCGGGATCTGATCGTATACGTTCACTTTCACCGGCTCGCTGCGGTTGTTGCGCAGTACAACGTCGTAGAAATAAGTATCCTTGCGTGTAACACCGCTTACTTTGCTGGTGCTCTTATCGCCTTTCAGCTTGCGCGCCACCTGAATCTTGGTGTCACGACCGAAAGACAAGGCCAGTGTATCGCTTACATTCCGCGTGTCGATATGGCTTCTGCCGACATAATTTCCGGCGAAATAAACGTTTGTAGGGCCAGGCATCAGATCGAGGTCCTGCCATCCGACAATGTTGGCCATCAGGAAAGCACCCTGGTCGAGCTTCGGTACGCTGATGTGTGTAAACGTAGCCGGGATATCCATCTGCTTGATGTCGACCATGTAAGGCTTGGCATCCGTTGGGCAAGAGAACGGCGCTGCGATCTCGAATTCGGCTGTCAGTGCTGAAATTTCGATCTGCTTGAACTGTACGGTTTTCGCACCGTTGTTCTTGCCGGAAACAATGGCATTCCATTCTTCGGCATTGCGGGCGAATTGCTGATTGCCTTCCAGGTCCTTATCGAGCATGTAATTGTCGTACGAACGCTGGTTGGCGATATTGATCTCATTTTCGGCGCGTGCACGGTAATCGTATTCCTGTGCTACCGGCTTGATATACTGCTGTGTTTGCTCATAGCCCTGGTAATAATCGAGGTACCACGGCATCAGCGTCGGATGCGCTGCCGACAGCAACGGATCGGCAGTGGAAAGCGTCAGGTGCACGTTTTTCCATTCGTTCCCGGTGTTGTTATACACCTGAGCCTTGTAGCGCAGATTGATCGGCTGACTGATATCGGTAGCCGAAAGATCGTAGGTCGCTGCCCAGCCACAATCCGATACGATGTAACGCAGCATGGCGTTGGTGGTAAAAGCCTGATCGCAATCGAGCAGGATGATCACCTGGTTACTGCGCTGGTTTTCGTCGTAGTTCAGCTCCGTAAGCTGGTAACGCGTTTGGGCAATCATCGTGTTGAGCTGGTCCTGCTCCTTGTTGATTTTCGAAACCGCTTTGTTGATCTCGAGCGTGCGCACGCGGAAGTATTCCCCGGCTTCCTTGAGTTGCGCCACCGTCAGGTTTTGCTGATTGCCTCCCAGATCGCGGTTGGTATTCATCACAGCCAGCTCGGCATTGTACGCTCCCAGCAGGTCGATGTTGCCCTGGTGACGGTCTTTCAAAATATCCAATGAATCTTTCAGAAGTTTGATACGTGGATTGAATTGCTCGGCCGCAAGGAAATCGATCTCCGTGTTGACCGAAACGATGCGATAAGTGCCGGAACCTGTGAACTGAATCGATCCCGGATCAGCGAAAGCCGAAATGCCTGAAAAAATAATTTTGTTGCGGCCTTTGGCCAATTTGATCTCCGATTCGTGGGTCATTTCACCCGAAGTGAGAAACAATTTCACCTTCTTGATTTCCGATTTGATCACCTGATCCGCCGATTGCTGGGCGGAAAGTGCCAATGGCAGGAATAGCACTGCCCCTATCCATCCTTTCATAATACATTGATTTGTGAGGAGTAAGATACAGTTTATCCGGAACTTGGTTCAATGTGAATGAACATCGCTCTATTTCAACTTAAAATTCACAAATAGTTAAATTAATTACCAATTGTTATAATATATTAACAATGGTTTGTTTTTAAGATATTTACTATCTTTGCACCCCTAAAATTTACAAAACAATGGACAATCATTTCTTGTGCACGCTTGCAGAACAATTTGGAACCCCTTTGTATGTCTACGACGAAGCGACGATCGTAGCGCAATACCAACGATTGAAATCTGCTTTTGGTAAACAGGACGTGAAGTTACATTATGCGCTGAAAGCACTCAACAATGTGAACATCCTCCGCGTCCTGCGCAACCAGGGCGCGGGCCTGGATGCCGTTTCCATTGAAGAAGTTTACCTCGGCTTGCGGGCCGGCTTTGAGGCGAAAGAAATCATGTATACACCCAACGGCGTTGCATTCAGCGAAATCGCACAAGCGGTAGAACTGGGTGTGATGATCAACATCGATAATTTATCGGTGTTGGAACAATTCGGTGCTGTTTACGGTGGCCGCGTTCCTGTTTGTGTACGCCTGAATCCGCATATCGTTGCCGGCGGACACGCGCATATTTCGGTTGGTCACATCGATTCGAAATTCGGTATTTCCATTCACCAGCTGCGTCACATCAGCCGCATCGTGGAACATTATAAGATGCAGATCGTCGGTCTGCACATGCATACCGGCAGCGATATCATCGACGCGGATGTCTTTCTTCAGGGCGCAAACCTGCTCTACGATGCCGCCGAAGCATTCCCCAACCTGCAGTTCATGGACTTCGGCAGCGGATTCAAAGTGGCCTACAAAGAAGGTGATATCGTTACGCCGATCGAGGAAATCGGCGCGAAGATCGCTGCTTCATTCCGTGCGTTCTGTAAGCGATACGGTCGTGAGCTGGAGCTTTGGTTCGAGCCGGGCAAATTCCTGGTAAGTGAAAGCGGCAAGCTGCTCGTTTCAGTGAACGTGGTAAAACAAACGACTTCAACGGTGTTCGCGGGTGTAGACAGCGGTCAGAACCACCTCATCCGCCCGATGTTTTACAACGCTTACCACCACATCACGAATTGCAGCAACCCGAAAGGTCAGCAAAAACTGTATTCAGTGGTCGGCTACATCTGTGAAACAGATACGTTCGGCTACGATAGACTGATTCCTGAAGTGCGCGAAAAAGACGTGCTCGCTATTCACAACGCCGGTGCTTACGGGTTCAGCATGAGCAATCAATACAATGCTCGTTTGCGCCCGGCCGAAGTGCTGGTACGCGACAACACGGCTTACCTGATCCGCAAACGCGAAGAGCTGGAAGATATCTACCGCAACGAGGTGGAAATTCCGGAGCTGAAATAATATTGGTTTGGATGGCAGTGTGCTGGATACCTGAGAGTGTTCAGCACCGACATTCAGTCATATTCAGTGTTCAATCCTTCACCACAAAGGAGCAAAGGTTCATGTTCAGCTGTATGTGTTAAGTAAGCAAAGGTATTTCAGTACTTTTACGATTGAGATTCAACTTTCGTCCGCTAAAGCGGACGAACAAGCCGAATAGATTTCCAATGAGATCCCCTTTGCTCCCTTTGGACAAGCATGTTCAAAATATCTTTGCTCCTTTGTGGAGTAATTTAATGATCCAAAGAAAACCAATAGAAACCAATCTTTCCCGCGCTATTGCTGGTGTACAGAAGATTTTGTATATTAGATCAACTTGGTTGGTTTGGGATGGTTTTTAGGGGTTGTAACCCCAAGATTGCGACCCAAATTTATACCCGATGAATGTGCGACCTCGCTTACATTCGAATCACCAAATCAAAAGATCATGGAAAAGTTAACAATTAATTTTTCACTGAAAAGTGTAACTACCAATTTACGTCCAATCCGAGCGGTAATTAGCTTCGGGTATAAGGAACACGATGTTATGAGCCAAAAGAACGTGTATAAGCCCGTATTCACCAATACGGGACTAAAAGCAACGGTTGAAGAATGGTCGAATCTCGATAAAAACGAGAAACTGAAATTGCAATTGGATAGCATCGAAAAGAAAATCACGACCATATACGAGGGATTGTGCGAAACCGAAGAGTTTAGTCGGGATAAATTCATTGATCGTTTAAACTTCGTGATTCTAGGGAAAAAACCGCAGGATAGAGTTGTTAAACGCATACGATTAGTGGATTATATCGAACAGCACATTTTGGACGCTGGTAAAGAATCACGCGTGAAGAAACAACCGATTCAGGAAACGGACGATTCGAAGCAGAAGAAACCCCCGCTGAAAGATGGAACATTCGAAGGGTACAACACGTTGCGGAAACAGCTTTTGAAAGTCGAAGCAGAATTGGGGAAACCCATCTATTCACACGAATTTGATGAAAGCCATTTCGACGTTTTTATGGCTCATGTACGCGCAAACAATAACCGTATCAATAGCGTTTACTTTCTCTTTAAGAATTTACGTGCTGTGTTGAACAAAATTGCTGCACAGTTCAAAGTCCCGGTTTTTAATCCAACAATGGCTGTTCCACCAAGTAAACGAGTACGAGCGGTAAAAACCCGCAAAGCGATTGTAAAATACGACGGTATTCGACAGGTTTTAGCATTCGATCCACCGGAGAGATACAAGAATACGAAACTCATTTTTCTGACGCTTTACTTTTCCGGCGTTCGCTATTCAGACGTTTTCAAGGTGAAGCCCGAAAAGCTATACGAGGGTAATGGCGTTAGTTTCTCCTATTGCGAACTCGTGACAAAGAAAGGTGAAAAAGAAGTAATTATTCCCATTCTGAAACCGCTGGAAGAAGCATTTACAGCTAACGGCGGTAAACCCGCTAAAAAGGTTCATGAAACCCAATTCAACGCGGATATTAAAGTCCTTTTAGCAATGTGTGGATTCAATGAAGATTTAACCCTTCCCTATATTGATTCCTATGGGAAAAAGCAGTTTGAGACGAAAAAGCATTGTGAGTTCATTTCGTCGCATACCGGAAGAAGGTCGTTTATCTCAACGCTCCGTACAAAAATCCCGACGATTATCCTTTCGAAAATCACAGGACACGAATTTCAAGAGGATAGCGAAAGCGTTATTTCGGATTACGACCAGCTTTCGCTAATGGATTACGTGATTGAATTTGCGCACGAGCTGAAACGAATACAACGCACACAAAAGGATTATTTCGGGTTTCAGTTGATATAGACACTAAGCAACAAAAAAGCCCCCGTTTCCGGGGGGCTTTTGCATTTCAGGTGGCCGGGATTAACCCGCGCATTCGATCTATGTATCGTTGTATTTCAGCGCGGGAATAGCGGATCGTACGAAGATTTAACCGTATGGGCGTAAACATCCCCTTTGCGACCATCGAAAGGAACGTATTTTTGCTAACGTCAAGGATCGATTTTGCGACAGTTACGTTAATCAGCTCGTCGCTGGTCGGCACTTGCGGAACGCTTGGAACTTGCCCGCACTGTTTTTCAAGTTGTGCGCATTTGCTTTCAAGCTGTTTCACGCGCTCGACCATTTCGATAAGCTGCTGGTTGATCCGTTCGAACGCAAATTTTATCATTGCATCCATGTGGAAAGGATTTAGGGTTTACTCCCAATTCGGTGAACTTACAATGCGTTGCGCTGTCAAATAACCGTGCAGGAAAGAATCCATAACGGCAGACCGCGAAAAGTTCAGCGCACCGCCCAATTCACGCAGCGGTTCAATCACCTTTACTTTGAACGCACGAAGTTTGCGCCCGCTTTCAGAAAACAGATCGAAGTTCCGGCGCTCCGCTTGCTTTACCAATCGATTGATCCGCAAAAATTCGCTTGCGTCCGTATCACCGATTTCGTTCAGTGCAATATCGTAGATACTGCGTCCGATTGTGTTCAATACGTTCGGTGTTTCGTGCATCGCAGGAAGGGACGCGGTACGGGTCGAAACGATCAAAAAATAGTATTCGTCGGGATCGTCCGATGCGTTCACGTATTTCACAGCGTCCCCCAGCGGATTTACGTTGCGTAACCCCCCATCGACGGCATTGCTTACAGTGAACTGGGATGTAGCTATTTCACCAACCGGCGGCCAAATCAGTGGCATTGTGGACGAAGCCAACACCGCTTTCTGAAAGTCCGCATTGCTGCTAAAATCGGTGTGTTTTGCGGTGTAATAGTTCCCGTCCGTAAGTGATACGAAACCACTTTGAAAAACAGTGCTTTTCACGTCCCCAACCTGTACCAATCGCTTTACTTTCTCAAATAGCGGGGAATTGTCAGCGACCGCCGAAAGCGTTTTGATCTTGGCGGCCAGCTGTTCGATCACGCGCTGGCGCGATCCCCTGAACAATAACCCGATTTTCTGGAGCGCGGTAATGTCGGATAATAGATATTTCCCTACCGCGTCCATGTCAACCGAGATTTTGTTGCCTTCACTTCTCAGAAATTCGCTCTTATAGATCTCTTGCGGTCTGCCTGCTATCGTGTTCCACAAGCTAATGAGCTGTTTGTTCTTTCCCATTGAGATCATAGCGCCATTGAGCGCACCGGCAGAAACACCGAAAACCGCATCGGGAACGCCGATTTTTTGCTGTCCGTCCCCGAGGTTTATGCCATCGGTCATTATTCTGTTCCAAACGCCTGCCTGGAACGCACCACGAGCACCGCCGCCCGTGAGAATTACTACTAACTTTTTCATGTGATTGTGTTTATTATTGATTTCTTCGCTGTATTCGCAATCGAACATCGATATAAGTGTCTATGATCCCGATAGCACCTTTTAGACTGACTGCATCGAATTTTGACCGACCGATTTCAACCCTGACATTTCTGCCTTCTTTAATGATCAATCCCCCTCGGTAGCTAGCTACTTTATAACATCGTTCTATCCAAGCAAGAACTACCTGTTTCTTTTTCTTTCGTGTTGCCATAAAAGCTGATTTAGTGGTGTGATTACCTGAACTGTTCCATCCATTTTTTCGTGAACTCCGCGACCTTAGCTTTTGCGTCCTCGAAGTCCTTTGCCTTTTTCCATTGCTTGCGATCTATGGAATACGTGTACTTGTTGAATCGGTCTTTTTTGATAGCCCCTAACAGGTAGTTTGCGTAAGACCAGCCTTCTTTTGGATGATGGAACAGCCATACGAATGGCGGGGGTTCTTTACTGCGTTTCCATGTGTCGATGGCCGTTTTTGCGTCTTTCAATGTCTTAGCGCTTATCGTAATCCCCTTTTTAGGTTCAGCTCTATAACCGCTTTTGAGTTTGATAATCAGTCCCCCGTTGTATCGGGCGCATTGCAAGCCACCGGGGTACGGCTGCCACGTAAGCAGTGGTGCCTTTTTCCGTTTAGGTGTTGCCATTTCATGACAATTCGTTGATTACCTGATGTTGTTCTGAATGACCATGAAAAAAGGAGCCTCCTTTTTGGTAATTCTGCCTTGTTGGTCGGTAGTGTATTTGGAGATTTTGACTTTGTTGCTGACATTCCCACCCACCGCTTTTACAAACCCGCTTCCGACTTCTACGACAATCTCCCCATGTGAAGGGAAAAAGCCGGTACTGTCATAGCCTTTGCCGCTTTGTCGAGAATATACGATCAGATCGCCGACCTTTGGGGAGTACTCCGAAATCCTGAAACCTCGTAGCGGTGCAGTTTTATCGTCCCGATAGCGCTTTGCGTGCTGAAAGTATTCGCTGTGTGCTGTCGCATACGGAAACCGGTTTTCAGCGCCTGCTTTTTTGAATACGTAGGATATGAATGCGCTCGACCACGGATAGCTTGACTGTACATTCGAACTCTGCATCTGTGCCGCAGTGAAATGAAGTCCTACGGCTTTCCAATAATCTATCAGGAAATGGCTTGCCTTCGATGACAGTTCGGAAAGGGATTCCCACTTTCTTGCTTCGCCCAGAGCAACCCGCACTAAAGTTCGTTTGAACGAATAAAACCGGAAGTAAAAAAACAGACCAATACCCGTCAAAATAGCAATACTGGAAATCAGTATTATGTGGCTTTTTTTCATTGGTGGTTTTGCTACATTAGCAGAAGAATTTAAGAATAAGGCGGGGTGCTTGAACGCTGACCAAAGGTTATCTTCAATCCAACTTTTACAACGTTCTGCCCCCGCCTTTACCTTAGTTACACCAACCTAACCAACACTAAGGTTCCTTATAAAATAATCATTCTGCGGTAAAATACCCTGTTTGACCTTCCTTTTTGGGGCTTTCGATCTCTTAACCGGCCTTTTTAACTATTCTGCCTGTTCATCGATCAGCCTGTCGATTTTCCTTTCGATCCGCTCCAAACTTTCTTTTATCTGCCTGATCTCGGTCTGTTTTACAGCCGCGTCAAGCTCGATCTGCTGCACTCGTCGCTGCGTTTCGGTAATCTCAGCGTCCTGCGTGGCGTTAGTCTGCTGAAGCTGACCGGTTGCCGCGCTGGTCTGGAAGTAGAACGGAACGATCGAGAAGACCGCTGCTATCAGGATCATAACGACGCCTTGCCGTATGCGATCCACCATTTTTTGATCCATTGCATTAGGTGTTACCGTTTGTCCCCTGTTTTGGTTCACCGATTAGCGCAGAATCCATTTTTTTATCGTTCAGATAAATGCTGATTGCTGGCATAGTGTCGCCTTGTACCTTCTCTAAATACAGCAAAACGAAAAGCTGTTTTGAATCGTTGGACTCATAACCCTTCATAGCCTGCCGAAACATATCCGAAATTATGTCCCGCACCTGTGGAAGCATCATTTTTCTGAACATGGCCGGTATATCTGCCGCACCAATGCTGATGATCTCCTGTAAAGTATGGCGCGCTAGAAAACGGAATGCGCCGCCTGTCTTGTCAAACAGGCCGAAAACGGGTAGCGCTCCTGTGTTTTCCATGTCGATGCGTATGGACAAGTTCAAGTGATCGACGTTGTATTTATCGGCGAAGTTTTCGACGATATTCCGGCAGATTTCGATCATTGCTGCCTGTGCTTGCTGTTGTTGATTCATGGCATTTTTTAATTAAGTTGTTCGCTTTCTAATTCAATTGCCTGTACGATCCGGGCGACCGTCATGCACTTGTAAGGTTTTTCGTCCTGCAACACCCCAATGCACGGGCATCCTTTAGATTCGGAGTTATAGAACAAAAGCGAGATCCGCGCGGGATTATCTTGCTTAGTTTCCATCATAAAGGCATTGTGAATGATTCTAAACAGGTGTTCAATGTGGCCGGCCGTAAACCGTAAACTGACCATCCGTAGCCCTAACAGATTCGTTATTGCGATCTCCTGTTCGGGAACATTTCGACGGCACAGCTGCAGAAGCATTTTACCTTTTTCAAAAATGCGGACTGCAAGCGTCATTTTCGCCGAAGGGAAACCTTTCGAAAAGCAGGCTGTTGCCAGTGCTTCGGAGAATGCCGAATCGATCATTTCTTTTCTTAATCCTTTCATTGTTTTAGGTGTTAGGGAAGGAATTCTTCCAGCTTCATTGTAAAGCGGACAGGGAAACCGGTAACTTTCAATATACCGAGCTTCACGGCCATTCTACCTTTGACAAGAACCGGGAGATCACCAACCGATGTTGTTGAACTTTGGGATTGCAACGGCAACAGCTTCTGCTGAACATCCGCCCATTTCAACCGCACGTCCAGCGGAATTACGGATGAATTGGAGGCGTAGAGCTTGTAGCGCTTCGTTGCCGTTACGTCTGATACTTTGGAGCCACCGACAAAGATTTCGTATTTCTGATCCCAAACCTCCAAATTGGAACTGGACGGGTTTGTTATCAGGTACATGACACGGAAGGTCACGCCTTCACTGTCGAAAACCTGTACATTGTAGCTCAACACTTCATAGGTCATCATGTTGGAAATCGAAACGGCGGTATATGCAAGCGCCGAAAGCATCCCAAGCACGGTGAACACTGCTATTGAAATCCAAACCCGTTTCATATCAAACCCCGATAAAAATCAGCCCTACACCAACGAGCATAACCGCAGCACAGATGATTGTTCTAAACGAAGAACCTTCCGGGCTGTACTGGATGCGGTTCAGCCGGTTCAGCCAGCCTTTGATGTACTGTTTTTGGGTCGATGCTCTGTATTTGTTCGCCCGCGCCTCTTTGATCGCGTAGAATAGCTTACGTTGATCGAGGCCATTAAGTGTTTCGATGCCTTTGACAGAGAACGCTTCGTAATAGCTGACGTTCCTGCGGAATTTTGACAACACTTTTTCGACCAGGAACCGCATTCCGTTCGTGCCGTGATTGACTGCACCGTCATAAATGAGCGTTGCAACGGATTGGTTTTTCAGCTTGTCGAGGTTGTTGCGCAGCCAATAGTTTGTTTTTAGAATGTGTTCGGCTGTTTGGCGGGTCAGATTTTTCATTTCTGAGACCGTCGGGACACGTCCCAAGAATCCGGCGAGTGTCGGGGCGGAAATGCCCCAATTCGTGCCGATCAAATTACCCATGTAGTAATTGCCTTCGTCACGCGGATCATCCTGATAACCGCCTTCGTTGATACCAACGATTTTCTGGGATTTTTCAAAATTTGCCATTGTACTATGATTTAGATGTTAATTGCGAATAACTGCGGCATAGTAGAGATCGTCGAGGTCTTTTACCGCGCCAATGCGTATACATTCAGCCAATGCCTCTTTGAAACCTTCGCCGATCTTGCCATCGATCCCGCCGGTTTCGGCGATACTGCTCTGAATGAACTGGTTTTGCTTCATGTACCCGATAAAGGCCATAAGCGTCTGCATTTTCTCGATTTCTGTTTTGGTGAAAGTGCGTCCGTTCAGGGTATTGGTGGATGAGCCGCCCGAAGAAGAGCCGCCGGATGTACCGGTCGAGGTCGGTTTAGGCGGGCTTGCGTCGCTGTTCTCTTCTGCTTTTTCGGCGTCGCGTTTGTACTTGTTGTTTTGCACAATCAGCACGATGACTGTCGCCAATATTGCGGCAATGCCGACAAACAAAGCGATCCTTTTTAACAGCAGTTTGTTTTCCGGTGTCATTTGTCGTAGGGTATAAAAGTGACTGTATCTCCTCTTACATATCCGATCTCGGTTCCCCAAAAGCCCACGGGCTTAGTGAGCTTTACTTTGAACCATCGGTAGGAATAGTTGTTGTAAACTCCTGCCGTTTCTTCGATAACCCTGCCGATTGGAGTTCCGGAGTTAATGGTTGTAATAAGATTGTCTACACCATCGAAGAACCAGCCCGTGTCGTTGTTCACCTCTGCCGAACTGCGGACGTTCGCATATCCCCAGCCTCCCGCGCTTTGGCGTTTAGGATACAGCAGTACGTTTTTGAGGTCGGAAATTTCGTTTTTCAGCTCGCCTTCTTCGTTATATACTGGTGCTATTCTTCCGACCGGGTAAGTGTTACTGCCGGTCGGTGCGGGCTTGGCGGCGGGTTCGGTGACTTTAGGATTACTGCCGGCTGGGTTGTTGTGTCCCTCGTCGCCTTTTTCATTGGCCTTTTCTTCATCTCCCGGACGGGTGATAAGGTAAATACCAATGCCAACCGCTGCCAAAAGGACTACCCCGCCGACGATCCACAGAATATGCTTTTTCTCTAATTGCATGACCTTATTTTTTGGGTAGTTTGCCGATCTTTTCGACAAGCAGATTCAACTGCATCTTGTCTTTGATCGCTGATTTAAGCACCTCGGCTAAATCCTTGTCGTAGGATTCTTGAAACTCATGAGAGATTTTGGAAACGTCGTCAAAGTGGCCAAGACCTGAAAAAGCGCTGACAATCGTTGCCTGATCGCTCGCCATCCATGAACTATAGTTTTCCCAGACCTGTTTTGCACGTTCACGGGCTTCCATCAATGTAATCGTAGCCTTTCCGCTCTTTTGGTAGCGGTTCGGATCGAATGCGCCGGACACAAGCAATTTTTCAACTCCGCCCACCGCCTTTTCAGGGTTTTTCAGTGCCTCGTCAAGCCGTTCACGTATATTCTTACGCACGATCGACAGGTAAATGAAATACCCGGCGATCCCTGCGCCGAGTGCGATCCCCGCGTATAGGATTATCCGGTTCATGGCAACAGTTTTATCTTGTTTATTCCCCGTGGATTTACCGGCTCGGGCATTTGGTAGAAGCCTTGCGGGTAAACCGGGGTTTGTTTTGGTGCAGTGATCCGGTTCGTTCCCTTCACTACGATGTACACCACAAGCCCGATCACCAGCCCCGCAATGGTCAGAATAATGATCCCGACTACCTTGCCTGCATCCGCGATCCAGTCCCGGATGCTAAAGGCCGTGTCCACTACATCGCCTTTCCATGTGGTCGTTAGGTCAACGTCCTGCCCGTCCATGTATTCACGCAGGCTGTGAGTATCGGCCGGGGAACCAGCGCCCGCGCGCTGGTTCCAGAATTTCAGGAAGTAGGCGTTTGCAGCATCTTTGCCGAGCCACGATTTCAGGGCTTTGTGGAACACGATCCAGCTTTCGGCCGGGTCGCCTGAAACGGGAATAACGGTGCTAGGATCGGTGCGCATAATTTCCAGTATTACAGCGTTTATTTTCGTTCCTCTTGAACAGCGAAATGAATTCGCTGACCGCCTTCATTCGTTTGCGGTTTAACTCGGTGTCTTTGTTGGCAAAGACCGCCCGAAAGCAGTTTTCTACTTCCGTGGGATCAAACCCGAGGTTTAGCGCAATGTGACAGGCGATAAGATCGGCGGTGAGCTCGTTGGCGATCTCTTTGCCGTACTCAGGATTTTTGTACTTATGGGCGTACTCGTGCAGGAACATGACCATTAGCATCGGAACCGTAAAATCTTGTATTGCCTTTTTTGACACCTCGATCAAACCCGAATCGCGTTCGATCCTGGCAGGCGTGGTTAGCTCGATCCCGTGTTCTTTGATCGTGTCCAGATATAGCACCGAATAACCGCCGCTTTGGTACAACGTTCCTTTTTCACCGGCTTCGAGCCGGGACAGTTCCACGGCAAACCACTTGATGAAGCTGATGAATTTCCGGTCGCCTTCGGTGAGTTCGAGCGGGCATTGCGTGTCGGGCATAACCTGAATCTTTTCGATAGCGAATTGATCGGCCTTTTCCGGCTGGCTCTCGTTCACGATCCGCGTAGTGAGCTCGTCGGGAACAATCGGCAACTTTACAAGTACATTGGCGCTATGACCAAGATTTAACCGCCGTTGCGCATAGATGCGCCCACTGTACGGATCGAAGACCGTAAGCCTTACTTTGACAGGGCGCGGAGCGCACACCGAAAGCAGCATATTAAACGGCTTGCGGTGAGGAAACAGGTCGAACATCATACCTTCAGTTTTTTTCCAATGAGTATCCCGATGCCTAGCGATATTGCAGCGCACAGCAGGAAAAGCCCGGCATTCTGCTTCACTATGTCGAGCCACGTCGGCGCAGTTATCGTCTCCGGTTGGGAAACCTCAACTGCGGGTGTGGTCTTTGGCACTGCTGCAAGAATTTCAGTAGCGAGCTGTGGGCTGCTCTGTGGCGTTTCTGTGGTAGCAGTTGGAGCCGCCACCGTCGATTTTAGAACGCCTTCGCTTGCTTGCGGCACGTTCTTATCCGCAGACGGGTAAACGATTTTGATTTCCGGCGAATCAATGCGCGGATCTATGCTTGCCGTCTGCGCTGTGCGCACATCCTTTTTAATCCAGTTCATGTTATTTCAATTTGCTGTTGATGGCAATAGCCCCGAAAAGCAGCCCCAAAACAATTGGGAGCGTCCAGATCGTGCGACCGATCAAAAGACAGATCACGATACCCGCGAACGCCCCGATCAGGAACCCGTTGCGATAGGCTCTAGCCCCCTTGTGGAAGTCCTCTGAGTTGAGCATTTTTCTGGTGGCGTTTAACGATGATGATTACCAGTATCGTTACAAGAATGACCGATGCCGTAATTCCAAGCGCAATCCACAGTGTGCGGTTCGGCGAGTCCGAGGATGCCGGAACCGGCGCGCTTGTGCTTTCGCGTGGCAAATAGAAGTCGTCCACCGATGGCAGGCCGATTTCCCTTTCATTCTTTTTCAGTGTCAGACCGTCAGGACCGGTAACGATGAACCAGCCCGCGTCGTTTAGTTCCTGTTCCAATGCGGCAGCCTCGTCATTGCGTCCCGCCACTTCCGCGATCAGGTAGGCTTGTAGCTTTTCCTGCGCTTTTCTTTCCGTCATAAAGTTCATACGGCGTTCAGTTTGAGTGTGGTGTTCTTTTTGTTCTTGTAGGCAATAAGCGCCCATACGATCGCAGTGATCACAACCGCTGCGATTCCTATAGTCAGCCACATCGTGCGTTGACGCTGGGCGTTTGCCATGTCTATCTGCTGTTGAAGCTGCTGGTTTTCCTTCTGCAATTGGGAATCAGCCGAAGCCTGTTCCGTTTTGCCCCGACCGATGCCCGAAAGCACCGAGCCGACCGCAGCCAGGGCGCCACCGACCAATTGCCAGCCCTGCCCGTCGGCCGACGAATAACCATCGGTTTCAAGGATCATTTTTGCGATCGTGTCGCGGAGTTCGGAGTTAGTCGAAAGATTCTTTACGACTACAGCATAGAGCACAGGCGAAGGCAGAACAGCGCCAACCGATACCCCTGTCTTATGTAGAACTTCAATAACCTGTTTCGGATATGCGTACACCACGTTTTGAAGCCGCTGGCGCACGAGCTCTTTGTTTTGCCGCGCGAGTTGTTTGCGCTCATTGTCCATTATTTTTTGTGCCAGTGTCATGCCAGTTGGGTTTTTGTGGCAAGTGCAGCCCTGCGTTTTCGGATCACGTAGATGATGATTGCCAGGGCGAGGATTGCCGCGCCTATGATCAAGCCCCATTTCAGGTTTTGATTCATCGGCTGTACGCCCTCAGCTGCTGCCTGTGCTTCTGTTTGTGCCCTTTGTAGTTCGACCTGCTGCAACTGCTGTTCGTGCTCGATTTTCTCGGTCTCCTTTTTCAGCTCCAGTACTCCGAGCTGCTGCGCCTGTGCTGCGGTAAGTCCTTTGGTTAGACCAGCGCTTTCACCCGTCACAAGCGCTTGCAACTGGCGGTCAACGGTTTCGATCTGCGCCGGAATCCGGCTCTTTTCGGTATTCAGTGCAGAAATCTGAGAATTGTAGTTTGCAATGGTGTTGGTAGCATCATAGACCACCTGTTCGATGTTCTTGCCGTTCTCCTTTTCCCAATCTTTGCGGCGGCGATTGTTTAGACCGTTGAGCCACGTTATATCGCTTTGCATATTGGCGATGCTTGTTTGCAGGCGGGAGATCAAAACCGGGATTTCAACCAGCCGCGCTTCCAGCCGTTTCTTTTCGTCTTTCAGCGTTTGAATGGTTGTAGAACCGTCAGCGTTGAGCTTCGGTTTCTTTAGAAAGTTCCATCCTGTTATATTGCCTTTCATGGTTTTCAGTTCTAGTTACTTGTAGAACCTTGAAAATGGCTGCACCCGTAGGCACAGCCATTGATTCAGGTGTTACCTGCGCAGTGACAGGCTTTGTGTTTGTGGCAGTACGATCCCCGCCGTGTTGACCCTTGCCGGGGCGAACGTTTTGATTGGCTCGTTGCCTTTCAGCGTTCCGGAGGTATCGACCTTGTACATCGGGAATATTGTGTAGAATACCCGTGTAGACGGTTCAATTTGGATCTCCCAATACGTCGAACCGTCGATGTTCTCGGTAATTGGCGCATCCAGCATATTGGTCTGATTCTGATATGCGCTTTTGTATTGCTGCATGTTCAGTGACCGCTGGAACAGGTTGCCGTTTGCGTCCTTTTGGTAGATCGTGATAAACTTCGATACCTGTAAGGCGTTCGACGATTCGATCCGAAGGAACTGTGTTGCAAACGGCTTCGTTGACGACTGTTGCAACAACTCGACATACTCAACGCCCGGTTGCCCGATCGTGATTTTGATGTTTGAATCGCTGCCGAAATTGTCTTGCAGCAAAAATTTGTCGTTCCCGAAAATGATCGCTTTACCGGACTTCAGTGTATCGATGTTCTCCACTACGATCTGGTAGGGGTCAGCTTGGTACACCCGCGACGTTTCTTCGGGTGCGCCTTCGATGTAATCGTAATACGGCTCCTGATAGCCGCCGTCGAAATGGCTGTAACGTTTGTCCATTTCGTCGAGGATTCGTGAAAACGGAATCCCCCTTTGATTTAGGTTCATAACAACTTTGTTGTGTTATTGCCCTTCGCTTACCGGCGGCGTGGTTGTCGGTGCCGGTGGCGTTACCGCCTGCTTTCCAGCTGGCGGTGGTGTGGTGGGATCGGTGGTCTTCGGCGCTGTCATCTTGTACACGATGTAACCAGATATTACGCCTGCAACGATGTTGATCCCCAACAGTATCAGCAAGTGCTTCACTGTGATTTTTGTAACTTCCATGTCAATGGTTTTTTGCGTTACAACCCTTAGTTAATTACTGCAATGAACGAGGTTATTTTCAGAATGTTAAATCGGGAAACGCCCGCTTTCGGGGGCTTTTGGCGGGCGCAGCAATTAAATCTTCTTATTATCAATGAATTAGTTAATTCGTAAGGCGGGCGTATCCAAAACAGAAAGGGCGCAACAACCGTTGCGCCCTTTCTGTTTTTTCATTGGATTATGCTATCTGGATTCTATTCGCATTCAAGTTACGTAAAACCCTAATCTGTCCGGGATCGTGGAAAAAGGATCGAATGATGTCCGCCGGAAGTGAGAATCCATTTATAAAATCTACATCGGTGTATTCCATGTCCTCTTTATGAAGTTTATAAGCCTTTTTGAAATAGGATGGTGAATCGATATAAACTTCTATGGGTTCGTTCGTCTTCCATCCTCTACGACTTAGTTCAATATTAAGATAAGACCATCTATTTTTATCAATACATTCAAGCGCATAAGCCCTTCGCAGGATCGAGGCCATTGAGGTAAGCCAATATTGCTTGAGTTTGCCCATATCATTTAGCTTCAGTCCGAACAGTGAATTTCGAATACGTGACGCCGGCATAAGGAACTCAGAAGCAAACCGGTTGGCTTCATCTTCGCGATCTCTGTGTATCGAAATAGGATCGTTACACATAGCGTGCATAACCATGTGGCCTAGTTCATGCGCAAGTGTAAACCTCTTTCGATCATTTGGCATTTTTCTCTCAACGATTATCAAAGGAACACCGCTATCGGTAATAAGAGAAACTCCATCGAATCCGGCACATTCAAATTCGAATTCGACTACTAGGATTCCATTGCTTTCAAGCAACTGATGTATATCTGCTACCGGTTCGTCCGGTTTTAGCCCTACCTTTTTTCTCAGATATTCAGCGATGTATTCCGGCGAATAGTCTTCAACATCAAAAGAAGTAAATCGATATTCGGGCCACTCGATAGATTCTGTCATTTTATCCACCGTGAAGCCAATAAGCTTGATATTGTTATCGATGTAGGCTCTTTGCTTCTGAGTAATGCCTGAACGCTTTCGGAAATGAGCGGATTCTACCGAATTAGTAATCCTTTCGTAGAAAAACGATTCAGGGAAGCCTAGTACGTTTATAAGCTGGGTTAATACCAGAGGTGAAATGCCACCAAAACCCTTTTCGAATTTCGATAAGTTAGGCTGAGACAATCCTGGTACTTTTTTGCATAGATCCGACTGAGAATAACCTCTGTACTCTCTGGCCAGTGTTAGCTGGCGGAAGTTGAAATTAGAAGCATCCATGACATAAGTGAGTTACAAGTTACAATAATAGAAAGAAATGGGGACCCGCTCCCGATTTAACTATTCACCCGACGCCTTTTTTTTGGCAACGTTTTTCTTCAATTTTGGTTCATCTACCGATTTGAGTGGAGCAGATACGGAAGGCAGCGGTATTTCTTTCGAAATTCTGACTTCTTTAGACAACTCATCCTCGGTGATAATCCACTTTACTTTTGCTTCATCAATATAGACGAGGCGAGGGTTGGTAATTTCGTCGCTGCTACTTCTACCGTATCCAAAAAATAGGATCGGCTCGTAGAAAGACGACTCATCAGAGATGAACAAGGTCTGCTGATTACTGATTGCTTCTGCATGATTTGTCCGAACGTTCATAGGCACGCCCTTCCTGTTGAGTTTCTTAAAAAGGATAATGTATCCATCTATCCTGAGGGTGAAACGTTTGTAACGCCCAAACATCCATTTATCAGGAAATTCTTCCTGTATATACTGGATCATTTTCGAATTCAGCAATGAAGCTTCAAATCCTCTTGCTCTGGCAGTCGGAGGTGTCTGCCGGACTTCATCATCATATGCGTTCTGAGCCTTTCTGAAGGCTTTAAAGCATTTGACCAGGCCACTAGAGATGTCTGTGACACATTCCTCCTTAGAAGCGATACGCCTCTTGTTTGTTTCATTTGTTTGTAGTACTTTTGTCATACTCAATTAAAATTATGTGGGAGCGGGTCTCCCTTCCTTATTTGAATCCCCGTTGGCGCGGGGATTTCTTTTTGATCTGCGAATATATAATTTTTATTTGAAATTGTATATAAAAAACGAAAAAAATTGTATTTGGTTGCCTGCAGTCTTGTTGTTTTATTGGTTCAGACTAAAAAGGGATGATTAGGCTGCAATTGCGGTTCTTCGAACCGAACATCATCTTTCAGGCGCAATTTCCTTTGCCATTGCGCCTGAATTGTGTAAACCCCAAATTCTTCCATGACGACCCCGCGCACATGGTATATGCCTTTCCCTCGGAATGGGAATGCCTGCGCTGCCTGCGGAAAATGAACCGTGTCCAGGTGTTCCCCCTCAATGTCGAGAAAGGTGCCGAAGTGCATACGTTCGAGCTTTGTCGTGGATGTGTGTTTCACATGGACAAGGTAGCCTAGAAAATCTACAGTTTGGCCTACGTACCGGCTCAGTGTTTTCGCTGTTACCGTTGGCCGGGTGTAGGATTCAGCCAGTAAATTAAAGACATTCGAAAGCGGGAATCCGAGCAGTTCCAGTTCTTCGAATGCCTGCTCCAATGGGTGTTCGTACAACGGTGGAAGCTCATACGAAACGGCAGGTTCATAAAAGAGCGATTCGACCGGTTTTTCCTTCCGCTTGTTGAGGTGAAATTGAGCTTTCCACAGTAGCGTTTTTTTGCAGTCCCCGAGATCGCGCAGCCCACCGATTTTGATAATTAGCCAAAGCTGATCCAGCGGGACATGAATGCGCCTTACCAGATCGTCAAAATCCTTAAAGCGCCCATTGTTGAACCGTTCGCGCAGTACCGCCTTTATCGTTTTTTCCTCTATGTCCTTGACATGGTGAAAACCCAGATAAATAGTGTCCCCATAGATGATCGTTTCGTAAGATCCGTAGTTCACCGAAGGCGATTCTATCTTCCCGCCATACATGCGGGCTTCATGTACATAAATTTCGACCGAATAAAAACCGCCGCCGTTATTGAGGGTTGCGACCATGTATTCCAGCGGGTAATAGCGTTTCAGGTAAAGTGCCTGATAACTTTCCACGGCATACGATGCCGAATGGCCTTTCGAAAATGAGTAGCCCGCGAAACTTTCGATCTGTCGCCATATCTCGGCTGTAAGCTCGGGCGCATGGCCTAGCGCCTCGCAATTCGAAAAGAACTTTTCCTGCACGCGCTGGAACTCCTGCCGTGACCGGAACTTACCGGACATACCGCGCCGCAATACATCCGCTTCGGCAAGGTTCAGACCGGCGAACTCATGTGCGACCTTGATCACGTCTTCCTGATAAACCATTACCCCGTAGGTTTCGGGCATGATCTGCAGCATGGTCGGATGTGCCTTTTTACGAGCATCTTCGTCCATGTGCCGGCGAATGTATTCGTGCATCATGCCGGACTTTGAAACACCGGGACGAATAATGGAACTGGCCGCCACCAGTGTCAGGTAATCTTCGACTTTGAGCTTCAGTAACAGGTTGCGCATCGCCGGCGATTCCACGTAGAAGCATCCGAGCGCCTTACCCTCGCGCAAAATCTCCTTAATCCCTTCATCCTGCATGAGATATTCCATGTCGTGAATGTCATGCGGTGGGTTCTCCGGCTGGTTGTACTTAATGATCTCAATCGTGTCCTGAATTTTGGCAAGGCCGCGTTGTGCAAGCACGTCGAATTTGTACAAACCGACGTCTTCGGCCTCAAGCATCGAAAACTGAACGGTTCTGTAGCCTTTTGGTGGCAGGAACGTACCGGAATACCACGTGATCGGCTTTTCGGAAATTAGAATGCCACTCGAATGCACACTGATAATCGAAGGCAGTCCGTCGATGTAACCGGCGTATTTGAGCGTCAGTATCGACAGGTGGTCGAGCTCGTCGATAGCGAAATTTCCATCGCTCAACTTATCAATCTCTGTCTTTGCAAGGCCGAACACTTTCCCGATCTCACGAACCGAGGCCCGAAACTGGAAAGTATTATAGGTTCCGACCAGCGCAGCTGAAGGAAAGGTTTCGAATATGTAGCGCGTTACGTCTTCGCGGTTCTGCCATGAAAAGTCCATGTCAAAATCTGGCGGGTTCTTGCGGAACAGGTTAATGAACCTTTCGAAATACAGGTCTAGCTGGATCGGGTCAACGTCGGTAATTCGCAGCAGGTAGGCTATAAGACTGTTCGCCCCACTGCCGCGACCAACGTAGAAGTATTCCTTTGAACGGGCATAGTTCACAATGTCCCATGTGATCAGGAAGTAAGACAGGTAGTTTTTCTTATCAATAATATCCAGTTCCTTTTCGATCCGTGCCAGAACTTCGGCAGTTGGTTCTTTGAAGCGGTATTTAATGCCTTCGCCGACCAAGGTGCGCAATAGCTGGCGATCACCGTCGCGGCTTCCGGTATAGGTGGCCAGATTCTGAGGCTCGGCTTCCTCGCCGAATGCGAATTGAATGTCGCAACGTGCTAACAGCTCTTCGGTGTTCCTGATGATCTGCGGATAGTCTTTGAACGCATTGTACAGCTCATCGCGCGAAATGAAAGCTTCCGATTGGGAAGCCTGTTCACTTTCAGGGAGCAAGGACAAAAGCGAATTTCTATCAATGGCGCGTAGCAGACGATGCGTGTTATAGTCACGTTTGTGGCGAAAGGTCATCGGTTGCAGGATAACCATATTTTTGAGGTCATCGGGTTTTGCATGAAAGACAAGGCGGTTAATATCGCGCATTGCCACACCGATACGTTCGTTCCGCAACAGCTTCTGCGGTGCTTTTTTCCACGGGTACACCACAAAACAATTGCTGAAATGGGGCGCACGATCCGGGAACGGGGTATCGTCATGCAGATGCCTAGAAAGGAAAATATTCAGCTCGTTGAACCCGCGATTGTTTTTTGCCAATCCGATGAACTGCTGCTCGATCCCGTTCCTGAAGTCGATACCAACGCTAGGCGCGTGACCGGCTTCCTGGGCATCGCGAACAAAGCCAAGAACTGCCGACGACGAATTAATATCGGTCAAGGCAAAGCGCTCGTACCCCTTTTCCCGAAGTAACGGGATAAGGTCGCACGGCGCTACAAGACCGTACCGCAAGCTAAACTGACTGTGAACATTCAACATAACCTCATTGTTTGCGGTTCGGGAGAAGCGGCGGCGCACCACCGGTAAAGGGATTGCTGCGGCCAATGGTTTTTGCCTCCATACCGACAGCGCGCACTATCGACCGGTTTCCGTATTTGTCCCTGATTCTGTCCATTGCCTGATAGAGCGACCCATACTTTTCGGATGATTCGAACAGGCTTAACTGATGATGGCCGCCGACCAGCTCGCTGAACCGAACGCCGATCAAACGAATAAGTTGACGACGTTTGTAGAGCTTATCGAACAAATCCATGACAAGGGGTAAAATCTCATGGTCGGCAGCGGTGAAATGAACCCGGTGCTGTAAGCTTGTCGTTTGGAAATCCGAATACCGAATCCGTACCGATATACAACCTGTCAATTTATCCGCGCGCCGCAATTGAAAAGCGAGATCTTCCGCCATTGCAAACAGGATTGCCTTTACCACACGCGCATTGGTCGTATCGCGCTCAAAGGTTCGTTCGGTCGAAATCGACTTCCGTTCTTGGTATTGGATCACCGGACTGAAATCAATACCCTGTGCCTTTCTCCAAATGCTTTTTCCGTTCTCGCCTAAAGCGTTTTCCATCATTTGAATCGGCATCTGCTGGATAGTGCCGATATCAACGATGCCCATTTGCCGGAGTATCTTGTAGGTTTCCATGCCTACCATCGGAATTTTCTGCACTGAAAGCGGAGCCAGGAACGATTTTTCGGTTCCGAAGTCGATCAAACGTTGATTGTTCGGTTTCGCTTCCCCTGTTGCGATCTTTGAAACGGTTTTATTGACCGAAAGCCCGAACGAGATCGGTAAACCAGTTTCCCGCATGATGCGCTGGCGCAGCTCCGTGGAGTATTTCAGGCATCCGAAAAATTTGTCCATGCCTGACAAGTCCATGTAGAATTCATCGATCGAAGCAACTTCGTAGACGGGCACCGATTCTTTGATGATCTCGATCACTTGTTGTGAATGCTTCGTGTATGTGGAAGCATTGCCTTTGATCACAATCGCTTCCGGGCAACGTTCCCGTGCCATTTTCATCGGCATCGCGGAATGAATACCAAACTGTCGGGCTTCATAACTGCACGAAGCAACTACCCCACGATCACCGGTTCCACCAATAAGAATAGGCTGTCCGACTAACCGGCTATCCAGCAATCGTTCACATGACACGAAAAACGTGTCTAAATCCATGTGTAATATTGACCGTTGAACAGACATTTCCAATACTGATTTAAGCCTTAATAACGCGTTCTGATGAACTCCAAAGAAAAGTTGACCTTTCAAACCCTTTGCAGCAAATATATGGAGGTAGAAACAATATTTGATTACATTTTAATCATTGATTGATTATTTTAACATCACAATGTTACTAAAGCCCTGTCAGGCAAAGGAATTAACTATAAAAATTTTTTTAGTTGTTACACGATTGCGAACTTTGCGGGATGTGTTACAACGTAAAACAAACGGTAAGCCTTGAAGTCCTGCTGAAAAGGTTTAAAGCGAGTAAGGCCGTTCAAAGTACTATCGATTTCAACCCTGCCGTTGAAGTCTCAGGCTTTGGCGCACCAGCGGTTAGAGTGATAACACATGATTGTCCGAATGATATTCAGGTTTTCCGTTGGGGCTTGCTTCCTTCATTTGCAGATTCGATGAAAGTTGAAGGCGGGAACCTCAATGCAAAAATTGAAACACTCGAAGACAAAAAGAGCTTTAAAGAATCCCTAAGCAATCGATGCCTGATACTGGTCGATGGATTCTATGAACATAGATGGCTCGATCCAAAGGGACGTGACAAGGTAAAGCACCTGGTCGAAGCAGCGGACGGAAAGCCTATAGCATTTGCCGGTATATGGAGGCAAGGAATAGCGCCGAACGGAGAGAATGTGCAAAGCTGTGCAGTTGTAACTACTGAGGCGCAAGGAATCATGCGCGAAATCCATAACAGTGCTTTACGAATGCCTGTTATACTAAAACCAAATCGCGAACGGGAATGGCTTGAGCTGGACATAAACACCTTTCGATCTAAGCTCGATTCATTGGTTAACCTTGATCTGGTCGCCGCGCCCATGCGCGACTTTCAAGGGTCACTATTTTGATTTCGACGAATCCTTTGAATTGGAAGGACGAAGATTCTATTTTTTCTTTACCGGCCTTTAATTTTCATCGATGAACACTTTCTGAAACGTAGTCATAGCAAGGCATTGAACGATTTTCCCATTGAAAAACTTTTAACATATTTTTTAGTTCAGTCTTGAAACATTTCTGAAAAGCCTGCGTTGCAATAGAACAACAGTGCTTATTCTGCAAGCATTTACACCACCAAAATAGAGCCAATCCACGCTCATTCAAAGGTTATCGCAAAAGGTAATTAACTAATATCTAATGCGATGATGTCAACAAAGAAAGACGCATCATTCAGACGAATGAAAGGCCGCCGGACTTCTGCAAGCTATTCCGACTGTCAAGGGCTATTTACTGCCCATTCCAAAGGGGATCAATCAAAATTTCTGCGTCATGGGAACCAAAAAGGACGACGCTAGCGGCTCGCTTCAAAGATCGCTGTCATGGAGTGATCAAGAGCTAATGAATGTAGGCCGGTTGAGCTCACTGGTTTATCACTACGAGAAGATCGAGTGGGAAGATGCTAAACAAGAGGCTGCAAGACTGCTAAGGGAAAAGAAAGCTGAAGACTACATTAAAAAAGTACGAACCGATAAGGCAGTTAAAGCGTATGTGGATTTAGTGCAGCCGGAACCGAAAGAGCCTAAAAAGGCTACTCCTTTTGACGATCCTATGTACAATGAGAACTACCAAAGGCTTCTGAAGCTAGCGCCAGGCATTATCGATCGTTTGCGCGATACCGATTTTAAGATAGAACAGCTTTACGGGAAGTCAGAACGCACGGGCTACCGTGATCTGTCCTTAGACGCAGTCGCTAAAGAAAAGAATGAATACTATTTGACCCTGACGCAATACGACGGCAAGTTGAAACCAAGCCCTTCAATGATCCTTCGGATTGATCTCGAAGATGAAATTTTGGAAGCCTTAGAGTTTACCGATCCTTTGACCAGCAAGCGCGTTTATTCAATGGAGAATCGGCGCAAGTTCATCGATCTGGAGGAACAGGAAACACAAAACGAGTTCCTTACCAACTGGCTTAAAAAGCTGTTGGATCAAAAACACCTGATCAAATGGAAGGAACGAGCAGCGCACGGCGTAGAAAGCCTGATCCTTGACAAATACAAGATGAGCGAACGCGAAGCTGAATTAAAGCCACCAAAAGAAGAAAAAGAGGAAAAGGAACAGAAAGCCGAGAAGGAACCGAAGGCGGAGAAAGAGCAGAACGATAAGCCTGCAAAGGTCACATTTTCGGAAACAGACAGAAAGAACTTGCTTGCTGCGGTGCGCATGGTCGAAGATGTACAGGGCGAAAAGGCCGAAGAAATCGTAAACGACTTAATTGAGGGCAAGAACGTTCTGCAATATCTTCTTTCAGGGTATGGTAAACTTTGGAAAAAAAAACGTAGTGAAATCGTGTCGTCCAACTACAAAAGGCTCGTGCAGATCATTCCGGACCTCATGCACAAATTGACAAACGGTAATATCACCGTGCGTCTGAAGGCCAGCGATGCGTTACCGATCTACGACTTTGCATACGGAGAGGATAAAAAAGGGAGTGTGCGAAAGTTTGCCGTTTATGAATCTAAAGCCAGCTCAACCGAAGGTACGATCATTATCGGAGTAAGACCGTCGAACGCCTATATCGAGCACCTTTCCGGCAACTTCTTCGATCACGAGGACTTTTATGATCTGTCCATGCCGCCTAGCGTAGCCGAAGTTGAAGAAATGCGGGACTTATTTGCAAAGTGGCTCGACTTCCTTACCGTGAACAACTACCGCCCGGAATGGAGCGAGATCGACGAAACGAAGGTAATTGTCCCTCCGGCAGCGGTCGAAGATCCCGACGACGATTCGGACTATATCAACGACGGAATACCCGATTTTGAAATTGGTCAGGTAAAATTGGTCGAAGCGCACAAAAAGCATGGCGTTGATCAAAAGGTAATCGACTTTATCAATAAAACAGGGCAAGGTGTGACACTAAAACCACGTGAAGGTGCAATGGTATTCAATACCAAAAACAGGGAATTGGATGCCGCGATTCAGGCAAAGCAACCCGGCCTGCGGCTTTCAGCGCACGGAAAGTTTTACAACGAAGGCAGAAGCAACCGCGCCGACCGAACCCATAATCAAGGTTTATAACTCAATCTTCACCTAAATGGAACAGAATACAGGCAAATGGGACATTCTACCCGATATGCCACACGAAACAATTATGGATCGAATGGGGGTGCAATTCAGCGACCTGGGCGCGGCCATACAACGGGAAATCCGGCAGTTTGACGTCCAATATCGAAAGGCGTTAGATGACGGATTTGTAGACGATACAGAATTTCGATTATTAACTACAAAGTCCGGCGAGATCGCAAAGCAGATTGAGATCGAGCATTCCGACAATGACGACAAGAGCGACGGAACAGGAACAGCGGTTGCTGTCGTGCTGGTTGGCATTTTGGCGGCTTTCGGACTTGGCAAACTCGCATCAAAATGAACATTCCCAATCAGATCGTTGTTCAAACGAAGTCCTACTTGCAGATCGTCACCAAGCTGAATCTGTATATCGCAAAGTTCGGCTGTGAGGCCGTAGAATCTTACCTTGACAGCATCCCGCTGAAAATGACCAAAGCGGACGGCAAGCATATCGGGGCGTATATCGTCAACAAAATATGCGAGGAGTTCAGAAACGAAGGCATTACCCGCTACGACCTGTACGAATCTAACGAGCGCAGCGATGCGCTCTTAGATGCGCGTCTTTTACTGTGCGTACTCGTAAACAGGTACACGAATTTGCCTAATACAGAGATTTCACGAATGTTCAACCGATCCCGCCACACAGCCAAACGAGCGCTGACCGATTTTAAGAAGCTTGACGAGAACATCCCACAGCACCGCAAATTGCTGGAACGGTTTGCAAGGCTCGATACACTTATCAGCGCCTATATGAACTTCAAACCTAAATCAAAGAAATCATGAGCTTTTACAAGAGAACCGGTGTAGGCCGATACACTATTGAAGAACAAGCAATGGTTGAAGCCATTGAAAGGCTGATTGCTGAAAAGGGCATCGACCCGCAATTAGTTCCCGAATGCAACACGCTGGACGATCTGATCGGCGTAAAGCAATTACTGGAAAGCTATTCGGTACAGGAAGCGGAAGAACCGGAACCGGAAACGGCATTTCAGGACGAGGGCAACGAACAGCCAGCAGCGCCGGAACAGGAAGAATTTGAGGACTCCGAAAACTGGAACGAAACAGAAGTACCAGGAGAAGATGAAACAGGCATTCCTGCAGCTGACGAACCGGACGATGAACCGCGCTTTATCTCGGACGACTACAACCCTTTTGCTGATCCGATTATCGAACGGTCATACAATACCGCCGAAGGGATCACCGAGCAGGCAGAGGCCGACCCGGAAGAAGAACCGCTGATCTTGGAGGATGCAAAAACTACTCCGCTCGCCGATCTGCCACCGGCCACCAAACGCAGGGCTGCCGAACAAACGGCGGCAACGCTTTTGAAAGGTTACTCGCAGATCGCGCCGATGCCGTTCAAATGGCTGGCAAAGCTGCCGGAAGAAAAGATTGAAAAGATGGCGTTCAACGGTGAGCTCGACCTATCGATCGAGGTTCAGGAAGGCGTGACGTTTGATGACTACATGAAGCAGACGAACGCGCAGATTGACGAGATTTTCGAAGTGGACGATGAAACGCTGGCCGACATTCGGGAACCGCTGATCGAAGTGCTAATGGAGCAAGATCTTCAGCTTACGCCGACGCAGCGACTTGTTGCCGCTGTCATCAGCCATTTATCGCAAATGCTAATGGTAGCCTTGAAGCTGCGCAATCAGAATAACCGCATTTTGTCGTATCAAAAGCATCTGACGTATTTATCAAAGGGGGGACAGGTCGCAGCCGCATAGGCGCGACCTTATTACTAATTCATTGATCCATGACCGCATGGAGAGAAGCAAAAATGATCATGGTTGCGGGACGAAAAGGCGTAGGAAAAACCTACCAGACGCTATGCCAGATCGCAGACTACCTAAAGTCCACCGCAACCCGACAGGGACGCAAAGTGTTGATCTTCGATGTTAACAATGAATTTGGCAACGTTAGGGAAGACCACAACAACGCGAAGTTTCCAAATATCGGGCTGATCAAGCTGTCGCAAGTACCGGCATTCGCAAAGATCACCCGGCCGTTCGCGCGGCGGGTGTCTGTATTCAAGGACGACGGCCAGCGCATGACCCTTTCCGAAATGGCGCAGGCGCTTGGCTACATTCTGGAACACTACCGGAACGGCCTTTTGCTGATCGAAGACATTAGCAAGTATATCACCGATTCGATGCCCGGCGACCTGATCGGGGCGATCTGCACACAGCGCCACGTTTCCGTTGACGTGATTATTCACGTTCAGACGGTTGGCAAGCTGTTCCATCCGAAGCTGTGGGGAAACTGCAACGAAGTCCGGTTACATCGCGCTGACGACACCGTTGAAAGACACAAGAACAAGATTAGCGGGAACATCGAACACCTGTTGATCATGGAAAAGCTGATCGAGCTGAAATTCAAAGCCGGCGAAACCCGGTTCTGCTGCTTTCTGAATAAGGACACAGGAAAGATCCGCGGACGATTCACAAAGACCGACTTCCGCAATGCCGTTGAAGACTACCTGTCGATGAATTACCAGCGGGTTTTAAAACCGCTCTTAGACAAAAGGGAAATCTATACCGGGGAGCGCCTGTACAAGAACCAGCGCGAAGCGGTGGACGATTATTTAAGGCAGTTAATGAAGGAATACTTATAGGGGGCATTAGTCCCCCTTTTTGTTTATTAGCAAAGAATCGGAATAAATATGATCCAAAAGCTCAATCATTTCTTTATCATGCTGTCGTTTGCTAATGTAATTTTCCTTTAAAAATTTAATAGAGACAAATTCCTTATTATCGGCTTTAGATAGACTTGCTGCGTAAATGGTCGCAGAAACGCCGGCCAAAATTCCAAATATGGCAAGGCCAAGATTTAGGTATCCTAATCTTCTCTGCGAAGTGATGCCTTTTATTGTAGCTTGGTGAAGCACAGTCTCACGGTGTTCTCTTTGTCTTTCTCGCGCTTCGCGCTGTGCTTCATTTCTTATATCGATTAAACTTTTAGGCTTCCAGTTCATAACAATCTCTTTACTATTTTTCTTTGATGGTATAAGTTTTACTACCAATTGTCAATTGATAAGATGACGGTTTCGAACATTTGTCAACGGCAAACAATGTGGCTGTAATCAATAACGCCGCAATTGAAATATAAGGTGAAAGGATTTGTCCAGTTTCGTTCCATTTTGCGCGTCTTTCCTTCTTGAATTGCTTGATGAAGGTCTTGTGCAGCAGCGCTTCCATTCCAATTGTAGAAAGTCCCGTGACAAAGAATCTACCTTTCAACATTCTCTCCTCCCGGATCTCAATATACTTGTCTTGCCAAAGCCTTTGAAAAACAGCTCTTACTTCTAAACTACTTGATCTAATAAACCCCTTTTTTAGTGCGTGATCGACGACGGTATCGGGAACGATAGCAGGATCTTTAGCGCTTTTTAAAGCCATTATAGAATCCAATAATTCATGTTTAATGATGTTTATATCATCGGTTTTCTTATTCATGGTGTTCCTTGAAATTTCATTTTAAATTCAGCGGGGTTTGTGTTCCACATGAACGTGTATCTCGCGTTGCAGAGACACCCGAAAAAATTGCCTTTAGGATGCCGATTCGTTACAGGGATATGACCTAAACCGTTTGCCAGCATTGTTTTTTTGATTAAATCTATTGCATAATCTCCGACATTTTTTTGACCTCCAGATCTTAAATTGATAAGAATATTAGGCTTGTCAACCCAAATGAAATCGAGGTATTTGTTCAGTTTAACATTTGTGCCAGGCGATCTAAGTGTAAACATTATACGGACGTCTTTAAGACCCCCAGAAAGATAATCTTTCTCAACTTCTTTAATGTCCGAGTAATAGCGATCGTCCCAGCTCTCAGATGGCTTCCAAAACCACGGATTATTTTTGGTAACTAAGACGTGAGGAAAAGACGGTGAAAGCAATAATTCTAGTTTTAATACAAATAAAACAGGGCCATAGTTATTAGGCTTGCCGTACTTTTTATGTAGGTCTAATCCATCCATAAAAACATCATCCCAGACATTGTATTTTTCATCTGCTTCATCGGACTTCTGAGAGGTTTGAATGAGCCCGTTATTCGCGACATACCCGCGTGACAAAAGCGCTCGGTTTCGGATAAAAGTTAATGAAGTCGATACAGTATTTGCATGGAACAGGCTGGTGACACCTTTTGCTTGCAAAATAGGGTGAAGTGCCTTTGACGGCAAGAAGTACTTTTGATCAAGTTGATTCAGTTTGTGCATAGCGTATGGTTACAGCACAATAATACAAATTATTATAGACGACCGTCGAAACTCGGTCATCTGTTTAATAATTGAGGGCTTTGATTTGTATAAGTAAGAACGACCGCTAACCCACGGTCGTCTACAAAAAAATAATCAATCCGACCATTCACAACCGCGAACCGACGGTCGTGTAAAAATAAATATCCACAATCACATCATCTGTTGTCTTAACAAGTCATCTGCTGATTGCCTGTTTACTTTGATGCAATTTTTAGATCTGCAATTACCCCGACACTTATGACTGCCTGATTACCACTGAATCCCACAATATTTTGACTACGGTCGAAATAAGTAAGGTTCATTTGACCGTAGAACTTGCTAACCTCCAAACGGGCGCCGATCATGCTCATGCCGGTGAATCCTAGGAGCTCTGTCCCTAAAAATTCCTTACGAAGCTCTTTATTGGCGTCTATACCATAGTCACCGCCCATTCTCCGAAAGTTTATACCGGTAGAGAGAATCAAGCGTACTTTTTCTCCACTGTCAAATAAAGTCTCATCTAAGATCATGTATGTGATATTAAATAATCCCGATACAATTGAAACAGGCATAGATATACTGTCCTTTTTCCAAGTCGTATTATTGATTGAAAAGTAGATGGAGCCTCCAAATCTTTTATAATGCCAAATACCCAAATTAGATAGATCTGCATTATTCCAAAAGCTTCTTGTTCCAAAACACATAGAGAAATTGCTAATGTTATCAGAACTGTTTTGAGGAAGCAATAGGTTTGTCCCAAAAAGTTTTACTTCACCTGTATCAACAGCTTCTATATTCTCATTTTGGGAAAACACAGTAAAATTCACATTTCCAAAAGTGTACTTTTGCTCGAACCCCACGCCTAACGTGCCAATACCGGATCGAGCTTCTTTTCTATTGTCGTTAGCTGAAGAACCGAATTTGAAATCCGTGTCAATAAAAATTTTGAGGTCGTCTTGGCAAATGCCTTTCACCAAAACGAGAATAGAAATTAGTGTGGTTGCAATTGTTTTCATGAATAGTAGTATTAGTTTCAGTCACCTAATCTATTGATAATTTAGAAACACATTCTAATGACATTCAAATATTTATAAACGACCTTTAAAAATAGCGGTCGAGAACCAAATATTTGCCCAATTTCTCAATCCACGTCCTCTCGCTGGCGGTTGCCTAAAACTAAATTGGGTTGAAAGTTTCTTATTCCGTCATTTATACATACAAGTCACACCATGAAATATCTCATTACAGTTTGTTTTACCATAGTCACCGCCGCTTCCTTCTCTCAAAAGTTGGACTATCTGAAAATAAAAGATACGATCTATCCAGCTTCGTGCGGTTGGCGGGATTCGCTTTCGATTACCGAGATCAGGCCGAAAATGCTTTCACTGGACACGAACGAGCTGACTCAGAAAAGCCGATATAGCTACTTCGTCGATCTTGCCGATATTGAATACCAATTATTCGCCTATACGCGTGATTCAAGCATGATTGAACAGTCGGCAATTCACAGCGCTGCAGCCGCGTCTTGCGATCCTGAATCTTATGGTATGTATTGGAATACAGCCTTTGCCTACGGATTGCTCGGGGAGTGCGACAAAATGAAATATTACTTAACCCTCTACAAAGAAAAATGCCCCGCAAGGCACATGAAAAAAAATGAAAAGAAGCAGATCTATTATTTACAGCAGAGGTGCAAATAAAAAAGCACCCACAGCAAGTGCTGCGGGTGCCTGTCATATACCTAAACACCTAAATCAAAACTCAATATAAGTGCTTATTCTTGAAATCTCTATTTGTTTACGATTGGTCTGTTTCCTCCGCTAAAATGCAGTTCATTTAAAGCCATTACTATTTCGGCCGCTATTTCATGTAGTTTTTTTCCATCCCTGAAAATATCGACCACATACGTTTTTTCGGCCATTTCGAAGTACCAATCCCGCAAAGCATCATCGGGCATCTTACCATCTATCCCAATTAAAGCAAATACCTTTTCATGTATTTTCAAGTTTAGAGGCGCTGGATCAACACCGCTTTGTTGCAATAAGTGAAAGTGCTTGTGAATTGTTAGATCATCGGCAACTAATCCCACGACTATATCATATCTCTTTTCGTTGCGAATGAGTGGAGTAGGGCTTAAATTCATGGCTCTTATTTCATGGAGGAAAGTGCGTCCAGGCGCAGCAGTTCCGAGATTACGTCATTGGTGATGCTTGGCCCGGCTGCAACGATTGTCGTAGCTTCTTCTAAGACATATTGATAGCCCTTTTTGGTGGCTACCGCCTTCGATGCTTCCTGAATTAGTCTATAGGTTTCATCATTCATTGCAATCGTCATGTTCTGAATCATGACGTTTAATTCCTGCTCACGCTTCTGAAAATCCTGCTGCATCTTTTGCAGTTTACTTTCATCGTATTGATTCACCTGTGGTGACTGGTTGTCCTTTGCGGCCATATAGTCGCTGTATGCCTTCTGCAATGCTTTATCCATGTCCAGTAATTCGGCTTCGCCGCGCTTGGTGACTTCCTGAATTTCGGCAAGCGCCCTTTTGCGGGAGGGCAAAGTGTCCATAAGCGCTTTTGTGTTGACGTGTGCCGTTTTCTGCCCGTAGGCGATCCCGGTCAGTTGACAGGCGATAAGAAAGGCGAATATTATTGTTAGTTGTTTCATGGTCTAATTATTAGGGTTTTGGTGACGATACGGTCCCGAGAGCGCTACACACCTCGGAACCGTATCTTTTACACCACTTATGAAAAATTACTGTTTCATCATTTTTTTAGTTGCTACAACTTGCCCGTCAGCTACGAGCGAGTACGTATAAACACCCGTGCTCAGATCGGAACCGAAAACGGTGATACTTCCCGCTCCACGCTCTACAACGTCAACGGATTGCATGAGCTTACCGTTACCGTCATAGAAATGAATTTGCGCTTTCTGCACAGTTTCAGGGATAGAGAAGTTAATAACTGTCTGCTCCGCAAACGGGTTCGGCACGTTCTGATCGAGGACAATTGCGCTGCGGTCCGTCAGCGTTACGTTCAGATTCTTGCGTACTTCCTCCTGTGCTGCCGGCGTGTTTGCCTGAATGGCGCTTTGGCTTAAGTGACACAGGTACGGCAGGATTCCCGACAAACAGTTTTCCAGTTGTGACAGACGGTCGTTCAGGTCGTCAATTTGTCCTTGCTGAGCGTTGATAATGGAGTCTTTTGTTACAACTTCGTCGTTCAGTTCCTGAATTGCTTCGGCGAGGATCGGAACTACTTTTTCGTATTCAACGTGCAACAGATTGTCGTCTGCGGTGTACGTCAGGCGTGAATCTATTTGCTGAATCTCCTGTGCGATAAATCCGACGTGGTTATTGCTGTCGAGCGTCAATTCAGGGTGTACGTTGTGGAGCCAGTCGTAAGAGACACCACGCATATCGAGCACCTTGTCGAGTGACCCGGTAAGGTCTTGTACGTTCGTTTTAATTGACTCGTCCGAAAGTGTAGCCCTTTCAACCTTCTCGTTCAGCTCGTTGATCGCTGCCGTGTTCCAAGGAATGATAGACGTATAGTCCAGCGATTTAAAGCTGATTGCAGGTTCGATTTCTGTTCCGGTACTGTCATACTCTGCCGGTAATACGCTGTAATGAACAACGTCCGGAAGAACTGTTTCGATTTCCTGGGCTACAAACCCGTATTGCTGATTAGAGCTAAAGTTCATTCGCGGGTAGCTAGCAACGTCCATGAAATACGTTCTTGGCTTCAAATTGCCAACCACGCTAAGGGCGTTCGTCATGTCTCCGACATTTGTCTTAAAGATCGAATCCGACGTTTGTACAACAGTAGCAGTCGTTTGAATTTTGCCGGCTGCGAAAATTGCCCTGTTCGGGCTGGTATTTGCGTTGCCCGTCACACCTGCCAAAACGCCATAATTCATTCCCGTTGTACACGTAACTCTAGCTTCTACGCCGTAATTAATCAGTGTTCCGGTACCCTCAGTGCGAGCATAAACAGCCGCCGCTTGGGTGCTACTTCCTGAACTGAAAGCATGTGCCGAAACACCACGGTTAACGTTTGCCCCATTTCCCTGTGCTGAGAAATGTCCCCCAATGTTGTTTTTTGCCAGACTTGCAGTTCCCAATACACCATAATTCGCATTTCCTTGCGAAACGGTAGCTGATCCAGAGAAGGCGATATTCGTATTGCTTGTTGCACTTGTACCGTTAACTACTGCAGTAACTCCCCTTGTGAACGTATTAGCAGCGTTTACAGAAACAGTGATACCGTTATTCGTGTTGTTAGTGCCTGTTACGTGTACCTGTTCACCGAAGGCAACTGCGCCGCCTGTTTGATCAATTCTAAGGTTAAGCGCTGTAGGGTTGGCTACCGCTGTACCACCATCGAATGTAACGTCCAGTTTTGCTACCGGTGTACTTGTACCAATTCCGATTCGGTTTGAGGCATTGTTAGGGCTTGTTGGATCGGTAAATAGAATATTTCGGTCGTTCAAAGGCACTTCACGGTTACTCAGAAGCGCTGCTGGCGCGCCCGCTTGGTTCAAATTCTGACCGAAAGCAATTTTAGTAGCGTCAATTGTGGAAAGTGACGTGCCGTTGTGCCCGCCGGACGCTCCCGGCCCGGCTGGCCCTTGTGGTCCTGCTGGACCCGCTGGCCCCACTGGCCCCACCGGACCCGCTGGCCCGGCAACACCTTGCACACCCTGACAGTCTAAGTAATTCCAAAATCCGTCGCCATTAATATCTTCCGCCGGGTCAGCTGTTCCGCTGGCGTTTACGTCCCAGCACGCCAATCCTGTCGCAAAAGGCACGTAGATAGCGTTTCCAAGCGAATCTACTGATAATACTCCTCGTCCGGGATTTGTAATAGAAGGGGATGCAGCGGTAAGGTTTGTAAAACGCAATCCCGAGCTACCGCCGGGAGCATTAGTCGGCCCCCATGAGTTGACCTCTAGCGTTGCTGTCGGGTTCGCACTTGCGCCCGTTGGGCCGTAGAGGTTGGCAGTCGGATCGCCGCCAACTCCGGTAAAAATACCTTCTGTTGTAGTGGGTGTTAGGCGCATTCCCTCCAATCCGTTTGTACCTGTTGCCGGTGCGGTTCCGCCGCCGGAAGCCGCAGTAGTAGACGTGAAGATCATTCGGAAATTATCCGGCCCGTTGCCCGGTGGCAAACCTGATGTTTGGTTGTCGCCCCAGTTCAGTACAGCGTCTTGTCTGTCGCCCACCGGGCCAGCCTCTTGTTTAAGTCCGATATAAACGTGATCGGAACCGTTCGTCGTGAACATTCCTAGGTCCATCCACGGCCGCCAGCCGTCCGTGCTCGCTTGAAGCGCCACAGCTCCGGTATTATAACCCAGGTGCAAAAGGCTCAAAGGTTGCGTGATCGGGTTTGCACCATCCGCGCTGATCGCTATTCGTGTTCTGTTGGCCGGAGTGGTCAGGCCTCCGAAGTTGCCGTTGGTGTTGTTCAATGCACCGACGGAAGTAATACGAATGCGTTCGCCCTGATCCGTCCCGCCCGGCGTGTTGTCGAAATCGGTTTGTACGACAAACGACGAGTTTTCCTGCCAACGCAGATAAGCGTTCAGATAGTTAGCGCCCCCTGTCGAAAATATATCGTTGTCAATACCGAAACGCAAACCGTCTTGCGCCGTCTCACCTTGTCCGGTAATGTCGGTTGCCGCTCCGTTCGGTCTTCTGTATGTGAGCTGCATAAAGCCAAAGCCTTCGTTTCCGGAACCGGTTCGCATTTGATAGCTCATGTGCATCAATGATTGCGGAGTGGTATATACCGGCGTTCCCGCTGTCGTTACGCCAAAGGTGTTACCAAGCCCGAATTGCCCCATCCCCGCGAAACGCGCAATGTGCAGACCGTCGAAGTCTGCTATATCGGCGAGATCGGCGTTATAAGTCGTCGTTTGTCCACCGGACGTAAACCGGAAAACCATATCGTCAGGGCCGACACCTGGGCCGCCCGGGTTATCCGACCATGCGATCGTTGTTTCCGTCACGTCTGTACCAGTACCGACTTGCCGAAGCCCGATATAAGTCAGGTCGCTGTTATCGGTGAACGTGATCCCGGTGCGCATCCACGGACGGAAACCGAACTCCTGAACACCGACGTTTCCTGTCTGCCCGTTGAGGTGCAAGAGGGAAAAAGCACCTTTCGCAGTTGAAAATGGCGTAGCGCCAACCATACCGCCACCTCCTAACAAGAAATAGCCAGTCGAGTTGATGTTATTGACGCCTACTCCGAAAATGTACCCGTTAACAGTGTAGTTGCTAACGAGGTTCATGGTACCGTTTAGCTTGGTTCTTGTGATGCCATCAGTTACGGTATAGATTGGGCTGTTCCACAAGGTTCCAAAAAGGTTGTTGGTTTGCTGGCTATTGCCCGCACGCGACCAAAACTGATTGCTATTGGAACCGCTGGCCGCTGCTCCCGCTGGATCATTATTTGTCGGGTTCTGCTGAGCAAATACAGGTGTGCACAGGGCAATAAACCCGAATAATGGTAATATTCGTCGTTTCATTGTAATTGATATTCGTTTGGTAAATCACCTTATCAATTCAATAAAACCCGCTATGTTCGTGTTGCTTATCCGATAGAAATATACGCCTTCGGAAACGTCGTCTCCGTTCTGCGCTTTTCCATCCCAACTAAAACCATTTAATTCCGATTCATAGACGACATTCCCCCAACGATTCATAATCGTAAGGGTATTTTCTCCGCTAACGGCTAATAACGTAAGCTCCCACAAGTCGTTAATCCCATCGCCGTCAGGAGTAAAAACGTTAGGAACGTTATTTACCGCTTCAACTAGGTTTACATTATCAACGTAGAAGTAAGAAGTATATGCGTTTGCCGGTGCGCCATTATTGCGCCGTAAAGTATCGGTTGTAACATTGTCTCTAAAGTTTCCAATCGTAATGTATTCTTCATTTCCAGCAGCTACGAATAAGCTCTCCAAGCGAACCCAATTCGACACATCGCTGAAATAATTTGCATTATAAAAAACACATTGCGGAGTGACGGACAGCGAAGCTGAATTAGGAGTCGAAAGCGGATCAGCTGAAAAATAAATGCCTAGTTCCGTAATCATGAGATCCGAATAATCAGCTAGTGAAATTTGCAAAGACAGCTTGTAAATTTTTCCCGTTTCCAAAGGTGCGATTAATTTACCCTGAACGTATTCCCACCACATAGGGCCAGTATACCCGTCCGTCCCGCTCCCTGTCTGGAATATCGTCGCGAACCCTAGATAAGCGTTACCGTCGAAAGGTTCCTGTATGCCTATAGCATTCGATGGAGTTTGATTAGAAGGATTAACCGAACATGAATTAAAATAATCGCTGGTTCCGAACGTCGGAGCCTTCCAATCATTACACCGTTCAATTTCGTATGGCGTTTGACTTGGATCGGAAATATCACCTGGGCAAATCGAATAAACTTCGAAACTTCCATTGGACACGAGGTTTTGAGCGTGTAGACTTGTTACAAGCGTAGTGAATAAAATGGTTATATAAAAAGCAGGTTTTATCAAACTGGTAAAGTCTATAAGTGTAGTTGTTTTGACCCGAAGTTACAACGGATCAGGAAACCGCCCACGTCCCGTAGACGAATTACCTCTAAAAAGGTTGGATTTTATGTCATAGGCATTGCTGTATAAGTTATAGTGATCATCGTATATTTTTTGTGGATCAGAATAACCGGGGGTCTGTTAACGTGTAAACTATTAAACTGAAAAGACCCCCGGCACCTAACCACTATTCATTTAACCACACATGACTTGAAGTATGGTCGATGCAACATTAAGTTTTGAGAAGATTTTACTGAAATTTTAAGTGTGTATTTTTAGCGTAGATTGATAACCAGCGACTACGCATTTTCTACGCATACGCGTTACAGGTGGACTACAGGTGGACTACAGGTGGACTACAGGTGGAAATAAAAGACAATCTCTTTTTAAAAAGCGCCGAACTTTTCAATGAACCCCTTTCTATTTCTTACAGGAATTCCAAGTTTATCGAAGGCATCTGACGCGTGTTTTCTAATTGTGCCTTCAGCTAAGAATAACTTGCTGGCAATTTCTTTATAGGAATATCCGTCTAAAATTAATTGAAGAACTTCCAATTGCCGGTCAGTTAAATTGTATTTTGATAGGTCGTCACGTTTATCTAAAAATTTATCCTGTCTTTTGAATTCTGTCGAAATTCGGTATAAAAAAGCCGACATGGTTAAAAGAAAAGTGACGTTAATAAAAAGAATGTTCATGACAAAAATCTCGCCCAGAGAAGCAACAAACGGCAAAGCAGCAGTAAGAAGTATCGATACAAAACCGGAATATAACAGAAGTAGTTCGCCCTTCTCCAGTGAATCTTTTTGAACCTTGATTTGTCTTTGTAATCCCACAACTAAAACAAGGGTCAATATAAGAGGTATCGGAGTGATTAGTATTTCTAAGTGCTCTATGAAGCCGATAAAGAATTGAGCCACTAAAACACCACTAAAAAAGCAACCGAACAGAAAAAGCAAGATAGCTTTAGGGTGTATAAACTTCGTTTCTTCATTACCAACTCTGTTCATTAAATAGTTGAGAAAAAACGCGACTATGACACTACAGCTACCATTAATAATCACTAGCGATATGCCTTTATTGAGTAATATTGAATCCGGCAGATAAATGGTAAGAAAATTGAAAGTGGCGTACAAAGCGACCAAAAGTGCAAAATGAAGTTTCAACCTATCCTTTCGGAATTTGGGCAACATCAAGTACATAAAAACCAGCCCGTTCAAAATAATTACTTCAATCGAAGTAATCAAAAACAGAACATCTTCAAGGGTAATTCCTGACATTCGGAATAGTGTATGTAATTCGGCGATAAAGTAATGATTAATAAATGAGATGAAATACCGTATTTACCGCAGAAAAATTAGCAAAACCTCTAATTTCAAGCAATTTATTGTTAAAATAAAAAACGCCGCGTTGGATATAACACGGCGTTCGTTAGAGAAAGATAATTTACCTGTATCTAATTGCAATTGCCAATTCATTTGTTACAGTACCGCCGGTGTCGTCAGCAACAAATTTTGTTCGACTTTCTGCTTCAACAAATTTTGAATATTGTGGAGACGGCGGCGAAGGATAATCAAAAGCGATACTTCCTTTTAGTCGGATGGTTTGAGCTATGAGGTTCGCCAGTTCCTGCTTTGAAGATAAGAAGGCTTTCTGAGCACTAGTTATTGTGAAATGGACGTTCATCCATCCGACAAAATCGGCTTCGATTCCTTTTGCCTCAGCTAAGCGGGCTGAATCAGAAAGAGCGTAAATTGCGGCGACCTGATCGGCGACGCCTTGGCTGGTAAGAGAATAAGTCATTTAAATCATAATTTAGAATGAATAATAGTAGGCTAAATATAGTAATCAATTCTTCCTATTTTCGTACTGTAAACTAATTAAACTGTGGCTTTGACAACGGTTCGGTATCGTAATATTCCCTTTCGCATCATAATTGCAATTTTGGCCTCATATTACGTTTTGGTTCACGGAAGAGGGCTGGATTGGATTTCCAGAGTAATGAAGTTGCCAATGTTCTATGTCGCCTGGGCGATAAGTTTCATTATCACGTTTGGGCTTCTCTATTTAATTCATTTCTTTACCGTGCAGCTAGATAAAAAGCTAGATTGGCGGGAGCAACCCGGTAAGAGAATCGCACAGCAAGCATTAAAAGGAATTGGCATTCCACTCGTCCTCGAACCCGCAATGCTTTACGTATATTCCTTAGTAGTTGGTGAACACTTTAGCCTCAGCGAATTCATTGAGACGGACGCAATAATGGTCATTCTTTTTTTCGCCGTTTATAACGCGTACTACGCAGTTCATTATTTAATATTAACTGCATCAAAAAAACATTTAGAAGCTGTTGAAAACGAATCTGACAATCCACCAAATAATGTACAAAACCTCAAAGTGTATTACGGCCCAAACATAGTTTATTTGAATGTCACTGAAGACATACTTTATTTTAACCGCTCGGGAAGTTCTTTGTTAAAGGTAGTAACCAAGGATAAAGAGTTTACAATGGGAAAACGAGCTGTAACTGAAATGGAAGAAACCTACGGCAAGTTAGGGTTTTGTCAAATCAATCGCCAAACCGTGATCAATATGAGAATAGTAGAAGGGTTTACTTCAGCAACCACTAGAAATAACCTGAAAATAAATTTTCACGATCCTAGTATTATGCCCGATCCGAATTCCGTCAAGCTCCTAGTCAAAAAGGAATTCTCTGAAAAATTCATCGAAATTTTGAGCACACGTTCATGACCGAATATGCGCGTTCATCGCCCAATTAACCAGCAATTGCTTATAAAATCCGCTAGTAATGTTCGTTTTCTATGACCTCAATTTACATTTGTCGGTAAGCTCGTTTTATAATGCAATTGAGAAGTTCAAGAATATTGTTTTTAGGAGTAATTCTGTTTTTTGCCGGGGTATCTTCCGCGCTGGTTTTTCTTCCACGCGATAAAGCGACAAATTCCACTATTGCTAACCAACAATTGAAGAAAACAAAAAAGCAGTTGGCAAATACCAAGCAATACGATCTTCGGCGCAACCAAGATTAAACGATCAATTGGTTGCTATTTTCTTGTATCAATTTGCAATTCGTCCTAGATCGGAATAAAACTCTCATCATTCATTACCATTGAATAATCAGGGTATTTGTATTGTATTCTAATGGATTTCCTTGATTTATTTTGACCTTTAAAAACCGTTGAGAGTTCAATAACAACCTAAAATGTGACCCGAATCCCAAATAAATCGGGGGAAGCCAGTATTGAAGCGGGTTTTGGCTTATGTTCTTTGCTCCTTTGTGGTGAAAAAGTGTGCAGACTCAGCGGTAAAAGATTATATACGCCCCATCGGTGTTTTCTGTCCTTTCTTACCGTCGCATTTTCGCGTCGATTGCTTACTTGTGCCACAGGATTCTGTGACCAGCGAAATGCTGAATGTCATTAAAAGAAGCCAGACCAACCTGCGCATGATTTCCTGATTTTATACAAGTTACAACAATAAAACGAGAAATCGTTACGCATTGATTTACGGCAATTTTCCCTTGGAGTAAATGATCTTTTCCATTAACTTAAATAAGAAACGAGTTAAAATGGGATTGATCAAAGCGAATTATTACAACGGAGAAGAATGGCAAATCAGTACGATCGCAAAGGCAATGGCACATCCGGCGCGAAAGCGGATTGTGGAGCTGGTGCTGGAGCAGCCGGGTATACGGAATGCAGATTTGCCAAAGCTTCTGAATTTTAATCAAACGACAGTGACCCAGCATTTGAATATGCTGTACAGAGCGAATGTTATCCGGCCTATCTATCATACACATTACAGTGAGATAGTGGTTGTTCCGGAGACGTTGGTTTTATTGCAGGAGTACCTGAAGGAAATTGTTTCAAAAGCGATTACTATATAATATCGCATTATCGCATTATCGCATTATCGCATTATCGCATTATCGCATTATCGCATTATCGCATTATCGTAATAACGTAATATTACGTGTGAGTTTGGGTTTTGAACCCCGGATTTCAATTTTGGGATTTAAGCAACAAAATCTTTTTCCTATATTGCATCCAACACCTGCCTGCCGCAGGCAAGGTTCAAGCTTAAGCATTCAACATCAATAAAACATGGCAAAAGCAACAGGCATAGGCGGTATTTTTTTCAAGTACAAAGACGACAAAGCCATGCGTGAGTGGTTCAAAACAGCACTCGGACTCGAACCAAACGACTACGGCGTGTTGTTTTCCTTCAACGCTTCAACGGCTCCAAAAGGATTCCTGCAATTGGGAACGTTTTCCAACACGACCAGCTACTTCGGCGATCCGGCCCAGCAAGCCATGATCAATTTCAGGGTCGATGACCTGGAAGCGCTCGAAAAGCATTTGCGCAGCCTTGGAACAACTATTTGCAACACCATCGAAACATACGATTACGGTAAATTCCTGCACATTGAAGACCCTGAAGGGAATCGCATTGAGTTGTGGGAACCGATTGATCGCGGTTTCGAAACCAGCGAGACGCACGTCCCTATGCTCTAACATTACGACCAAAACAGGCACTTCTTGTTGCAATAATCACATAGAAGAAAGGAAAATAACGAATTGATTTACAAAACATTGATCAGCTGCTTTTATAGTTGTTAAAATTCAGTTTTTTCGAATTCTTAAGATTCAAAGAATGTAACCGGTTTAAATTTCCTGAATACGTTCTAAAAAACCATTTAGTACTAGTAAACAACTAGTTGCCGGAAAGGCTTTAAACTTCAATAATAGCCAATAGATTGATCTTCAACACTTAATGTTTCCAGTATTTTTGGACCTAAAACTGATTTTAGCCTAAAACTACTTTTATGTTAAGACTCCTTTCCGTGCTGCTTTTAGTGGCGAGCATCTCCGTAACTGCTCATAGCCAAACTTCCAAGGTCAGAGAAAATCACATCGTCCCCACCAACGCCCAGCGTTACGGTAACGATTATGAAATCGTCGATTTTACGCTGAATGCCGAAAACCGGGCGATTTTAGAAACCCTCGATCTGGCTTCGATTGAACATTTGCGCTTAGACGAAGCAGACAATCTGGTTCCCCTTCCAAATTCTACTTATCAGGTTCTGCTCTATGCCAAGAATAGAGTGAAAAAGCCTTATTTCTTTAAAACGACTAATGAGCAGGACCATGAAACGAATTAAGCTGATGTTAATCGTAGCGGTATTGCCTTTGCAATTGATCGCCCAAACCTACACCCACCCTACAACCGGAATTGCTTTTGAATACGTTGGTACCTGTCAGACGGCCACGTGTACCGGAACTTACTACGACAACGGTGGCGCGGGTGGTAATTATGCCGACAATGTTCAAAGCATTTACAGGGTATTTTGTCCCAACTCGGCAGGTAATTGCGTCAGACTGACCTTTACACAAATGAGTATGGAGGGAATGGTAGACCCGCCTGGCGCGTTGAATCCGCTGGATTGTTATTATGATTACCTGACGATCGGTAACGGTCCTACACAAAACTCACCGGTCATTGATCAGGCGCCATCCAGCGGAGCATCGACTACAGGAAGGATCTGTGGAACTCCGGCCGTACCTTTCACGTATACAGCTACCGGTGCATCCGGTTGTCTCACTGTTCGTATGACTTCCGACATAAGTGTAAACAGTACCGGATTTGCAGCAACCATTTCATGCGTTCCGTGTGCCGGAGGACCAAATGGTACCGATAACAATGACTGCTCAAACGCAACACCGATTTGCTCTTCCGCCAATGTTGGAGCAAATTCGACAGGACCAGGTATTGTGGCAGAAGGCTGTAGCGGAACGGTTTGTCCGGCGGGAGGTGAAAATCACTCCAATTGGTTCCGGTTTACCATTCAAACTACCGGAACATTCAATTTTACCATTAACCCGTCGAACGCAGCGGATGACTACGATTATACGCTGTACGGACCCAATACCACATGCGGAGCCCTGGGTGCTCCTATCAGATGTTCCGACTCAGGATTAACCGGTGTGACAGGGCTTTCTGCGGGTGCAGCAGACAACAGCGAGGATGTAAACGGCGATAAGCTCACAGCTACTATCAATGCAATAGCCGGACAGACCTACTATCTCATGGTAGATGAATGGACACCTACCGGAGCCGGGTACACACTTTCGTTTTCAGGAACAGCTTCACTCGATTGCACGATACTTCCTGTTGAATTGAAAGATTTCAAGGCACAATACATTCAGGAAAATCAATCCGTTGATTTGTACTGGTCTACTGAAAGTGAAATCAACAACGACTATTTCACCGTTGAAAAATCACGCGACGGCAAGAACTTTGAGTTCGTTACGTTCGTTGATGGCGCAGGAACAACCAACAACGAGCAACTATATTTTGTCAACGATCGGGAAAGCGAGCTCGGTGTTGTTTACTACCGCTTGAAACAAACAGATTTTGATGGCCAGGAGTCCTTTTCGAAAGTGGTTTCGGTAAATATTGTACCTGAAATGAACAACGAAGTGTATATCTACCCATCTCCTACTGAGGAAGATTGTTTTGTTTCGTTTTTCAGTAAAATGGATGAAACCGCTGAAATGAAAATTTTAGATGCCCGAGGGAATGTCATTGAAACACGAACAATTCAGGTAATCAAAGGTGGCGACAACAATTTCAGAGTTGAAACGACCAGCTTTAGCAAAGGCATTTACTTTGTGCAAATCAATTCTGAAACGAGATCCCTGGCTGGAAAAATCGTAAAAGAATAAGATTTCGGAAAAGCATTTTTGTAGAGAAGTGTCCGCTATTTGGCGGACACTTTTTATTCGCTTTAACGTCCCGACCAGAACAGGTAATCGCCGAAGAAGCTGAAAATCTTGCAGATCGCCCAGATGAAAGCAATGATAGCTGCCAATGCTGCAAGGAATTCCAGGATGGCCGCTACGATCGGAAATAAAATTGCGAGTACGATAAGAGCAATGATCCCAATAATGATAGCTGCTCCAACAAGATAATCCTTCCATAAAGAGTTCTCGATCCCGAGAAATTCTCCGTCGCCGCGATCACGGTTTATAACGGCAGGAGCTTTCACAACTTTATCCGAACGCGCGTCCAATTTTTTCTTAACGGGAACCGCAATCGCCTGCATGACTTTAACCGGGGCTGCTTTGAGTTGTTGGACAACTTTAGGAAGAGCTTTTTCCTCAAATTGATTGCCAGCAGGGACAGGTATTTCGTCCACAGTGCTGACGTATTCGAACGTTTGTTCGGCTGGAACAGCATCAGTTGTTGCAGGCAATTCGGATTGAAGAGTAACATCTGATCGAATAATTGGAGCCGTTGTCACAATTTCAGGCTCATTGATTGGTCTTACCGTCTGCTCTTTCGTTCGGATGGTTTTGTTCCACTCCACGTGCCAGCCACTTCGGAACTGACGTTTGGTGACGGTACAGGATGTTGTTGCAAGGATGGCCAGCAGAGTGACCGAAAAAATAAAAATACGTTTCATGATTTTTGATTTAAAGAAGGTTCAGATTGCGTTGTAGCAGGAACATCATCCACGTTTTCATGCGGCCGTTCTGAGCGATTGCGGAACCCATTTCACAAAATAGACCTGCTCGCGACTGTGCGGAATAGGCAGCTGTGCATACGTTGTAAAGCCGAGCCGTTCGTAGAGATCACGCAGGCGTTTACTGGCCGTACGGGCGTATACGGGAAGCTGCATCAATTCACTCAGCGATACGATCTCATCGCGCATGGCCACCATCGCAGAAATACCGCATTGGTTCACATTCGACGCGAGCAGCAGCACATTGAGGTGCGGCTCGGCAGGCAGGTAGCGCAACATATTGCGGCGAAATCGACCGGCATTCATCCAGCGTTTCAACGGAAGCATCCAGATGGCTTGTTTCCAGCGAACCTGGTCGCGTTGATCTTTATCCGAGCTTACAGGAAGGATCAGCGCCAGTGATTTGCGGTCCTCAGCGATAAAAGCACCGGATTTTCGCTGCACAAAGCGGATGTACTGTTTCGTAGCCCAGCGCAAAGCGAGGAAGGAAAAGCACGTGTGTCGGGACGAAACCGATTCGGTCAGGCAACTGGTAGCGATCCGGACGGCTCTGCGGTATTCGTGTAGCTGTAAGGGTCTCATAATTTGGGTTATTGGTTTGAACCAAATGTAGAACCCTTTCACCAGGAAGGAGTACGTCTTTTCCGCACGTAAACTCAGGCTGTTGCGATAAACCGTACAAGACTCAGGAGATGTTTGATGGTTAATTTTTGTTTTTTTGATGAATAGATAGAAAACGGACAGTGGGGAGACAAACACCAAAATGAAGTTGATTTTCAATTTGTTGTATCGGACAGTGAAGAGACAGAATAACCGCAACTCTGAAACTACCAAACCCATAGCTATCTATGTGCTTTATGTTTCCCAGTCTGCCGACAGGCAGGTATGTGGTTGAAGACCGAATGACTGAAGACAGGAAACCAACCCAGAAACCCTTTCACTCAAAAACTCACCAACTCGCAACTTCAAACTCCTAACTTCCAACTCACAACTAGTAACTTCCAACTAATATGTATTTTTGCCCCCATCGGTCAACTTTCGCCGGTACTACACTTATGGCAGAAACGCAATTAAAAAAATCGCTGGGCCTCGTCGATGCGACCTTTCTGGTAGCCGGCAGTATGATTGGATCGGGTATTTTCATCGTCTCGTCCGACATGGCCAAAGACCTCGGCAGCTCCGGCTGGATGTTGTTCACCTGGATCCTCACCGGTATCATCACCTTGTTCGGCGCACTCAGTTACGGTGAGCTCGCGGCGATGTTCCCACAGGCCGGCGGACAGTTCGTTTACATCCAGAAAGCGTTTGGCAAGCTCACGGCGTTTCTCTACGGCTGGACCGTTTTCACCGTCATTCAAACCGGTGTCATAGCAGCCGTTGGTGTGGCCTTCGGAAAATTCACCGGTGTATTTTTTCCTTCCTTGTTCAATACTTTTTTCAGCATCGGTGATCTCAACATTACCTATGTCAATGTAGTCGGTGCGCTGAGTATTTTGCTGCTCACGTTCCTGAATTCGCGCGGGATCCAATACGGCAAGATCGTTCAGCTGTTGTTTACCGGGTCGAAGCTGATCGCACTTTTCCTGCTGATCGCTGTGGGCGTTTACATTGGCTACGAGCTGGGCTTTTTCGAGCAGAACTTCACTGATGCGTGGGATGCGAAAAAGACCGTTTTGAATGAAGACAACACGACAACGATTACCGATCTCGGTACGTTCGCTTTGATGATCGCGCTTTCTACGACCATCATCAACTCGCTGTTTTCAAGCGATGCCTGGAACAACGTGACTTTTATTGCCGGCGAAATCCGGAATCCGGAGCGCAACCTGCCACGCAGTCTTTTCCTCGGAACATTGATCGTGACGATCTTATACGTACTGGCGAATGTGGCTTACCTCGGATTACTGCCACTTCAGGGAACACCTCCGGGCGATGGCGTCTTTCACTACACCCGGGAAACGGTGCAGGCAACGGGAATCCAGTTTGCCAGCCAGGGACGCGTAGGAACATCCGCTGCGTATATGATGTTTGGCGATATGGCAAACTACCTGATGGCGGGATTGATCATGGTTTCAACGTTCGGCTGCAACAACGGCATCATCATGGCAGGATCGCGCCTGTTCTATGCCATGTCGAAAGAAGGATTATTTTTCCGCAGAGCGACGGCTATCAACCGTTTCGGAGTACCAGGCTGGGCCATGTGGGCACAAAGCATCTGGGCGATCATCCTGTGTTTTTCCGGCTCTTATGAAATCCTGATCAAGTTCGCCACGTTCGGATCGATGCTGTTTTACATCGTTACCATTGCCGGCCTGTTCAAGCTGCGACGCACCATGGCCGATCATCCGCGCCCGTACAAGGCGTTTGGTTATCCGGTGATTCCGGCATTGTACATCGTATTTGCGGTCCTGATCTGCATCAGCCTCACGGTGTTCACCTTTAGCGACACGGCTGGAAGCATCGTATTAGTACTCTTGGGGATTCCTGTTTATTTTATCTTCTTCAAGAAGAAAGCTAACGATGATACGATTTTGGATGACGAATTCATCCAACATTAAACATCAAAAATCCAACATCAAGAATTAAACATCACTCCTCCGCAGGAGGAGGCAAAATCGTTTCTTCGTAAGCCGTGATGCAGCGGTAAACCAGGCAGGCTTTTTCCTTGATGATATTGGCCAGCTGTATATGTGCCGCCAAAGCAAGCTGCGAATAATTCTGCGACGAGTTGCCGAAATCAGCGGCAGTGGTCACCCACATTTTTTTGATCAGCTCTTCGCCCGTTGAAACCATACCGATGCGCTGTACAACCGCTTTTACGTTCAGCGATCCTGCGTGGTACACATGCAGTACCAGCAAACGGAACCAGATGGCCTGCTCGTCGACCGTCAAACCTGCGCTGGCAGCAATGTTTTTGGCCGCCGGGATGCAAATGCGCTTCAACAGCTGTGAAGCACCATAAGCCGAACGACGGAAATCCTTGCGCTCGTCGGTTGTTTTATTCACCACCAGACCCATTGAGCGGGCAACACCCGGCATCAGCTGGAACGGTCCGTAAGCGCCGGCCGTCGATTTTTTCAATTGTCCCGGGCTTTCGATCAGCAAAATGGATTGTGCATACCACGGGTCCACACCGAATTCTTCAAAACACGCTACCCCTTTCGGGATACTTTCATACACGAGATCGAAGCGGTAAAAATCGCTTTTCCCGGTGGTGACCATGATGCGTTCATCTGCAGGCAATCCTAAAGCAACGCGGACGCTGTCTTTAAACTGTGCTTTCTGAGCTTCTGTTTGTGCATGCCATTTTTTGGCCGGCATACGCGAGATAATCTGACGTGTAGAACCAACGTTTACCAACACGGAATCGGGTGAAAGGAGCATGATCTGTCGCCAGAAAATCGGTTGACCGAGCTCGTTCCATTTGGCTTTTTCGATGGCATCGCTGCCCATAATGAGGATTTCTTTTTCGCCTTCATGAAGAGCGATCATTTCCGGTTCCCATGGCGTGGAGCACTGAGCAAGGAACATCGTCGGAATAAAAAGAGACAGGGTGGAAATAAAAAGTAAGCGCATAGAGAATTCGTTGTGCTTATAAGTTTAACATGGGTTTTTGGTTGCACAAGTTAAACAAAAAAGTGCCAATTTCCATCACTTACAGGCGTTTTAACATCCTGTTTGCAACGATTCCGTACCTTTGGGCATGCGTTTTCTGCGGCAATTTTTCGGTTTTCTGCTCATCATTCCGGTCAAGCTGTACCAATGGCTGATCAGCCCGATTTTGCCCAATTCCTGCCGCTACGATCCTACCTGTTCGGCGTATATGATCGAAGCCATCCGCGTTCACGGACCGCTGAAAGGACTGTGGCTCGGCACGCGTCGCATTTCACGCTGCCATCCCTGGGGCGGACATGGGCATGATCCGGTTCCGGAGAAAGAGTGTCAATGTAAGAAATAGGCTTCTTACTACTTCTTAGAGCAAGTAATCCATTTTTTTCTACTGCAAAGACGCGAAGATCGCAAAGAGTTTTATGTAAATGCATGCCCATACTCAGCGCCTTCGGTAAAATATCCCCAAGCCGATTATTTTTTCTTCGATTTTGTTGCAGCATTTCAAAAAAGCATTTACTTTGCATTTCAAAGTTCTTTTCTATGGAAGACCAGAAATACATCGATCAACTCCGCGACATCCGCACCATGATGGACCGTTCCTCCCGTTTTGTATCGCTTTCGGGAATCTCGGGCGTACTGGCAGGTGTGTATGCCATTGCCGGAGCCCTGGCATCGAAAATGATCATCGATCATCGCTCGTCAGATTTTGTGACGCTTGAAAGCCGGGAATTTCTGCTATTGATTGCCATCGCTTTCACTGTGATGGTACTTTCCATTGTGACAGCCGTGATCATGGCTTACCGCAAAGCAAAAAAGACCAGCGATAAGCTCTGGAACAGCGCCGCACGCCGACTGGTCATTAATTTCAGCATTCCGCTGGCCACCGGTGGTCTGTTCGGTTTCTCCCTGCTCTACCAGGGCCATTACGGCATTATCGCGCCGATCACACTTATTTTCTACGGCCTCTCACTCATCAATGCCAGCAAATACACACTGGAGAATATGCGCTACCTCGGTATCGCATTCATTGTGCTCGGATTGATCAACACATTGTATCCTGGCTACGGTCTGCAATTCTGGACTATTGGCTTTGGCGGATTCCATATTGTTTACGGTTTGCTGATGTATGTTAAATTTGAACGCACAAAACCGTGAAAAACGTCATTTCGCATATCAGCAAGGCCTTCGATCATCGCATCCGGCTGGGCATCATGTCGGTGCTGATGGTCAACGACGCCGTCGAATTCACCACGCTCAAGGAGCTGCTGGATGTAACCGACGGCAACCTGGCCAGCCATATCAAAGCGCTGGAACAGGAAGCCTACATTTCTGTCTCGAAACAATTCATCGGCAAAAAACCCAATACGCGTTACGCTGCTACGCCTTTGGGAAAACAAGCCTTTGAACAACATCTGAATGCGCTGGAACAATTGATCCGGCAAAGTCGCTGATCTTTTTTTTTGAATTTTTACTTTGAAAAACAAAGTTCTTTTAAACCAAAACACCATGAGTACACCAAACGAGCAAATGTCTCCAAATCCGGCAGGACCGGAAAAGCAAATGAAGCAACAGAGCGAATTCCAGAAATTCATGCGCTCACACACCGCCCGCTTTCTTATAGTTGGCTTCCTCACCCTTGTTCTCTGTATTCCGCTGGCGCAGATCAACTGGCTCATCCAGGAGCGCAAAATGCGGCAGGAAGAAGTCACCGAGCAGCTCACAACCGAATGGGGAAATGAGATCGTGTATTACGGAATGGTGCTGAAAATTCCGGTAACCAAACTGGTACAGGTAACCGATACCGATGAAAAAGGGAATGTGGTGACGCATACGGAGATGGAAACATCGGCTGCCTATTTTTACCCGGAACAGCAGAAAGACGAAGCAGATGTGAATGCTTCGGAAAAGTACCGCGGCATTTTCCGGTCGGCGGTCTTCCAGGCAAATATGACCGGTAACGCGGTTTTCAACGTGCAAAAGATCGCATCGGCTAATAAATCCCAGAAACTGGACTGGTCCAAAGCGCAATTGTGCCTGGTAACCAACACCGCAGCGCGTTTCAACGAATTGAATGGCATCTCTGTGGACGGGAAGCTCTTACCGGTGGAAAGCCAGGGAGCGCTATCGCACGATCAGGATATTACGCTTTCGAGCACAGCGCCGTTTGCACTCGATACCAGCAAAGAACTCCTGACCGTTCAGTCGAAAACAACGATCAACGGCAGCCAGGTGTTGCTTTATAAGCCACTGGCAGTGCGTTCAACGCTGCACATGAAATCCAACTGGTCGGATCCGGCTTTCGCAGGCACATCATTACCCAACACGAACCAGACCACCATTACCGAGAAAGGGTTCGAAGCCAGTTGGACGGGTATGAAAATCACCAACCAAAGCGGCCGCATCAATACGGGCATTCAGTCGCAGAAGTTTTCGGAAGTACGTTTCATCCGGCCGGTGGACCATTACCAGCTCAACGAACGAACGGTGAAATACGGTGTGCTGGTGCTTGTACTCACGTTTGCCGTGTTCTTCCTCATTCAAGTGGTGGGCAAGGTCGATATTCATCCGCTGCATTACTTCATGATCGGACTGGCCCTGCTCCTCTTCTACTCGCTGCTGCTGTCCTTTTCCGAGCAGATCGGTTTCATTCCGGCTTACATTGTGGCAGCTTCGGCTATCATACTTGTCATCGTCTGGTACGCACGATCGGTGTTGAAGTCCATGAAGTTTGCGGTCATGAGCGGACTCAGCCTTACGCTCCTGTATGCCTTCCTGCTCGTGATCGTCAACCTGGAAGTGTATGCGCTGATCGTGGGCAGTATCGGCTTGCTGTTGGTGCTCATGGCCATCATGTCCATCACCCGGAAGTTCAATTTCGACGGCAACGCATCTGAATAGCTTTTCCTGACCACCACCAACCGCCTCGCTCCTTGAGTTACGGAGCCTGAACAAAGCAAAATCCCCGATCTGCCTGAGGTGGACCGGGGATTTTTCATTAGGTGGCAGGTTGCATCAGCGCACAACGTTGTATTTACGGGAACGGGTGATGTTGATCCCGAGCGAAAGCCCGTAGGTCGTACCGTATTTATTGAACGAAGCGTAAACGTTCAGCGGCACGTTCAATGCTCCGGGACGAAAGGTTTTCCCCAGTCCGAGCACAAAGTTGGGAGCGAAATAGGTTGCTCCGCGGGCGTCCGGACGGTCGAAGTACTGGAAGTCGCCGGCATTCAGAACGCCCGCATTGGCCAGGTCGCTGTAGGTGCGGAATGTGCCGTCGTATTCAGTGGTTCCCGCCAACAGCTTTTTCATGCTGAGCGATGGCCCCATGGCAATTTCCCAGGCTCCTTTTCCGAAGCGCACACCGTGGAGGATGGCCAGTGACGGAACGGGCGTACCGTGTTCGATCCCGGCTACGTTACCGATGAATTCGAACAGCGCGCTGAAGTTCTCGCCACCAACGTATTGCTTCTCGAGCTGGTAGCCAATGTTGAACAACACCGGAACGCCGCCCACACCACCATCTTTTTCATCGCGGGTGAAGAACTCAGCGTTTTCTTCAGTCACGACGGCGAAGCCCATACGCGGACCGGAATTATTCATTTTGCCCAAACCACCTGAGGTAGCCGGGTTGTCTTTGAAAATGAGCGCCCGCGCCATCACCTGGTCGACTTCGATGTCGAGCATGCGGTAGATCATGATATCGGTCATGCGGTTCAGCTCGCGCGGCTGGTTTTCGAATTGCTCGATCTCGTTTTTAACAATTTCACCGGTTTGCACATCGACCAGCTTCATCGAAATGAGGATGCGATCGCCCAAACCTTCGTAGCTGGCGCACATGGCAAAATCGGCATTCAATGAGCGGCCGGCTTCCACGAGGCATTGTTTCCCCATACAGCTTCCCAGTTTTTTGTCGCCGAGCTTTTCGGCTACATCAAAACGGTCGTTGACCACGTATTTTTTCGAATTGACGAGTGATTTGTAAATGATAGAGCGCAGGATGTCTTCGTTGATCTGGATGTTTAGCGCTTCGATACCACCGATGACCATGGAAGGTGCCAGCGTATCGGGATTTTGTGCCATTGCCGGACGGCAAAAAAGCAGGATTCCGGTTACCAGTGTTAGTCGCAGTATTTTCATAGCTGTTGATTTACGTTTACAGGACAAAGATGAACGTACAACAGCCGGATGGAAAACGGAATCCCGCACCAGTGGAAACGGGAGTTGCGGAAAGCCGTACAGCTTTTCAATAAAATACGTTGGTGTTCTGCGACAGAAACTTCAATTCAGCACCGGCAGATAGATCTCGAATTTCGCACCTTCACCCAGCTCGCCGGAAGCCCGGATCACGCCGTCGTGGTTTTCTACGATGCGTTTGCAGATCGTGAGCCCGATACCGGTTCCGGAATAATCTGATTTTCCGTGAAGGCGCTGGAACAGCTCGAAAATCTGCTCGGCATATTGCTGCTCGAACCCAATGCCGTTGTCGGAAACGGTGATGCGATGGTATTCGGATGCTTCACCGTTCAGGAAAGGCACATTATCCGAAATGACCGTATCTGCGTGAATGTGAATGTGCGGCACGACATCCGGACGGGAATACTTGATGGCATTACCGATGAGATTGGTAAACAATTGCTGGAACTGGAACGGAATTCCTTTCAGGGCCGGCAGCGGACCGTGGGTCAGCTTCGCGCCTGTTTCTTCGAATGCCTGCGACAGCTCTTTTTTCACGGCGGTTAGTGTCGCGTTCAGGTCAACCGGCTCGAATCTGCGATCGGATTTATTCGTACGGGAGAACGCCAGCAGATCGTCGATGAGCTCCTGCATGCGATTGGCAGAGCTACGGATCCGTTTGAGGTAGTCGTGGTCTTTCGCCGAAATTACGCCCCCTTCTTCGACCTGGATGCGCGAAATAAAGGTTTGGATCTTGCGCAGCGGTTCCTGCAAATCGTGACTGGCTACGTGGTTGAACGACGCCAGCTCGGTGTTACTGCGTTCGAGCTCGGTATTTTTGGAGATCAGAGTGTTGTTGAGTTCCAGCAGCAATTCTTCATTGCGAATGGTTTGTGTGATGTCGCGCGCAAGTACCAGTACGGCATAGATCTTCCCGGTATTATTGTACAGCGGGATCAGAAAGTCTTCGTAATACAGGTTGGTAATCGGCGAAAGGTAGCGGGTGTTGTGGATCGTGTCACCGGCAATGGCGCGTTGCAGGTCCTGGTAGCCTTTATGTCCGTCGATATGCGGATACACTTCCAGCAGCGTTTTACCCAGTACTTCGTCCTTCGTCTTTTTATACAATCGTTCGGCGGCCTTATTAAAGGAAATAAACCGCATTTCGGTATCGTACACGATGGTAATATCGATAGAAGTGTCGAGAATGGTCTCGGCGAATTCCTTCTGCTGCTTGAGATCGATATTGCTTTCGTTCAGCTCTTCGGTACGCTCTTTTACCTGTCGCTCGAGCTCTTCGGTAAAGTTTTTGAGAACGTGCTCGGCCCGTTTTTGTTCGGAAATATCACGCGCGATCTTGGACGCCCCTATAATGTTTCCCTCATTATCCCGAATCGGCGAAATGGTCAGCGAAACATCGATAATCTGCCCGTCTTTGCGCTGGCGCTGTGTTTCGAAGTGGTCAGTCCGGATACCGCGGGTCAGCTTCGTTATGATAGCTGTTTCCTCATCTTTCCGATCCTCCGGGATGATAATGGAAATATGCTGTCCCACCATTTCCGCTTCGGTATAGCCAAAAATGCGCTCGGCACCGGCGTTCCAGCTGGTAACGATTCCTTCGAGGGTTTTACTCACAATAGCGTCGTCGGAAGATTCAACGATCGAGCTCAGGAGTCCGATACGGTATTCTGTACGGCGGTAGTCGGAAATATTAAGCCCAATGATAAGTCCGGCATACGTTTCACCTGTTTCTGTTTTGAGCGGAACGAAATGCAGCTTGAAGATGTCATCCTCCAGAGACCGTTCGTTCGTAAATTGTTCGCCTTCCAGGACGCGCTGATAAAACGGCAAAACTTCGGCGTAACGCTCCTGGTCCATTGTTTCGGAGAGCAGCTTGCCTTCGTAGTCCTGCTGATCATAGCCCATTTTTTCCAGCACGTCGCCTTCGAGCGCCAGGATACGGTATTCTTTGTCGATGACAAGGATCAGGGAGTTGGGAATGTTCAATGCAATGGACTTGAACAGTTTTTCGCTTTTCACGAGCTTTTCTTCGTTGATCCTCTGATCGGTGACATCGAGGAGCATGTTCAGCACTCCGGCAACGTTTCCTTTGCTATCCAGCAACAGCTGCGGATGCGGAATGACATTGCGTTTTTCACCGTCGGGACGTGCAATGATCATTTCCCGCGTATCGATTCCTTCGCCGCGCAATAACCGGACGCTGGGATTGTTTTCTGCTGTCAGAACCGTTCCGTCGGTATACGTGCCACCCGATGAGCCGCACCAACGCTGGTCATCTTCCGGTTTTTTACCCCATAACTGCACGGCCGCTTTATTGTAAAGCCGGATTTTTCCTTCTGTATCGCAGGTATAGACTGCGGCCGGCAATCCTTCTACCAGCTCGCGGTAAACACGTGCATGCTCACTTAGCAAGGTCGCATCGGCGGCCTGTTTGTGCAAACGGGCCATTTGCTTCCGGTCGCTGTTGATCTTCACAAACGAAGCTATGAGCACGACAAGTGAAAACAGGCTGATGAGCAGCGCCGCCAAGGGCGTAAAAAACACATCATGGCTGTGTGTTTCCTGGTAGGTTTTCAGCAATTGGTTTTCGAGCCGGATCATGGAATTCATCAGGATGCGGATCCGATACATGGTCTGGCGGCCTAAGCTCAGCTCATAGGCCAGCTGTTCCCGCGTAAGACTGGTTGCGGCATTTCGGTCAAGCACCTGGTTGATAAATCCCAACCGTTTTTTGATCAGGCTGTTCAGCAGCTGTAAATTCTGACTCTGACCATCGCTGTCTTTGGTCAGGTAAGATAATTCACTCAAGCTGTTCCGGATGTGGATCTGTGCGTCGAAATACGGTTGCAGGTAGATGGAATCGGCGGTAAGTATGTAACCGCGATGGGATGTTTCGGCATCTTTGACATAGGAAAACAGCTGTTCGAGCTCAAGGTGGACGCGGTCTGAAAGACGCAGCATCCGCTCTGATTCGTTGAGTGATTTCAATTGCCTGTACGTAATGCTTGAAACGAAGAACAGCACAAAAAAGGACAGTGCGAAAACGATCTTATAAAAAACAGGACTGGAGAATACTTTTTGCATAGCGCTGATGGTTAGATACTGAACAGGAAGTTTTCCTTATTCAGCCCTGAAGTCTGGTATTGCCAGTTCATCATGATAACATCATGCAGTACTTTTTTCAACGTAGCAAAATCATTGGGTTTTCGGATATATACATTGGCACCTTTTATAAACGTTTCCTCAATGTTTTCCTCGGATGCGGAAGTCGAGTAAATGGCTACGGTAAGCTGTCGGAGTCGTGGGTTTTCGCGAATTTCCTTCAGGCATTGCAGGCCTGATTTCAATGGCATGTTGAGATCGAGGAAAATGATATGCGGCAGCTCGACTCCCTGATCTTCCAGGTAGAGCATGAGCTGTCGACCATCGTTCTTGAAGGTAACATCCGTGTCCATTCGCAATTCGTCGAGCGCATCCTTGAAAAAGTTGCGGTCATCTTCGTCGTCGTCGGCCAGTAGTACTTTAATAGGTTCTTTTGGCATGTGCATTCAAGCTTTAAACAGGTTAAACGATCGACACCACGTCAGGTGTCCGTTTCTTGATGATTCGCTGAAAAGCAGATGGTGTCAGTCCTGTTGTTTTCTTGAATTGGTGGGATAAATGCGCTACACTACTGTAGTTCAGAAGGTAAGAGATCTGTGTTAACGTATGTTCATTGGTGGCCAGCAGCTGCTTGGCCCGTTCGATTTTTTGCAGAATGATGAAGTTTTCAATGGAAATGTAGCAGACTTCCGAAAACAGGCTGGAAAGATAGCTGTAGCTGTGGTTGAGCTGTTCGGACAGGTAAACGGACATGGTCATGTTCGGCATCTCATCTTCGGAATGGATCAGCTCGATGATCGTATCCTTGATTTTCTGCACCAATGCTGTTTTCTGATCGGTTACCAGCTCGATACCATACTCCTTCAATGCTTCAACCAGCTCCTGGTGTTTGGCCGGAGGAAGCGCTTCCTTTAACGTAACTTCTCCGAGACCGTTCATCACATGCGGTATCCGGAGTTTTTCCAATTGGTCCTGCAACACCTTTCTGCAGATAACACTGATATCGTATTTGACCGAGAGCTTCATCGATATTAAATTTATAGCAAAAAAATCAGACGATCGCAACTTTACCCGGGTAAGCATCCGATTTAGCTTTTTTCCCAACTTTATTGCTTTAGAAGAAACGTTTTTTCACAGTAGTAACAATAAAAAGGCGCATATAACACGCGTTACATGCGCCTTTGTCTATCGGGTAGAAACAATTACGTGGGGGCTGCGCTGATTATCTTGTCTTGACGGTTGTAGTTCTTTGGGTTTTGTGCCGTGTGCCACCGCGTAATTATTTCACTTGGTAATTGTTATTTGCTCTTAAAAAGAGTCAATCCCAGCAGGATAAACAGTACAAATAGCGCTGCAAAGAGGTAAAACAGGATCTGCGCTACACCTGCCGCTGCTGAGGAGATGCCTGTGAAGCCGAAGACGCCGGCTATTATGGCAACTATAAGGAAGATGACTGACCATTTTAGCATGATACTGTTTTTTAAGTTTGGTTTATTTTTTAGTTTGTTAGCCGAGCAGGGTGTAATTCCGAATCACCCATACGCCCGCTCTTTCTGTCAATAGCAGAATCGCTTTCATCTTTAACCCGGCAACAAGTATAACACTGCTACCAATGCCAGGGCAAATACGGAAACGAACGCCGTTGTGCTGGAAGTGGCTGTATACATAATTGTGTCGAAGCCTTTTGTTGTATCCCAAGTTTTCATAGCTGTTGTGTTTTAGTACGTATATAAGTCTGAATATCTGGTTGTTTGTGTGTCACACATTACAAAGATGCATCCAACTACCTCTTAATCTCTTTCACGATTACACTCAAATGTTACATGATTCAACTGTTCAAAATCACGAAAGAAATAGTCGTATCAAAATGTAAATCAATTGGTTACACCGAGTTCACAACTAAGTAATAGCGGCTTAACGAACACAGCTTGTTATTACTGCGACAAGGCAATTTTCTGTAATGAACGCCTTTGTTGAGGTCTGTAATCAGCCTGTGGGAATCCTATATGGCTGGGATATTTCCTTTTTTATCTGGTTGGAAAACCGGCCGAAAAACCGGTTTTCCGGTTTTCGAAGTGGATGTAAAAATGTAATAATGCAATATTGCATTATTGCTTTTCCTATTCTTGAATTCCTAAATGGATTTCATCAAAACAAAAACCGCTCCCGTAAACGGAAGCGGTTTCGGCGGAGCTATGCTCCCTAAACCAATATTAAAGAAAAGCTAGGCGTTTGAATTATCTGTAGTGGAAGCTGTGGATTTCTCTACAGCATCTTTGACTTGATCTACTTTTTCAGCTACTTTCTTCTCTACTTTTTTCGCTGCTGTGGTGACGCGTTTTTTTGCCGTTGCTGCTTTGGCTTTTACTTTGCCTGCTGCAGCTTTCGTTTTATCCGTCACAGTGCTTTTTACCTCTGCTCCTTTCGCTTTGGCTTTGCTGGCTGCTGTTGCCGCTTTAGCCGTCACTTTCGATTTGGTTGCATTGGCTTTGGTAGCCGTTCTGGCTGCCATCGAAGAAGCCTTATCCGAAGCTGTTTCGCGAAACTCTGCTGCTTTTTCCGAGATCTTCTCCTTTGCCATGGCAATCTTTTCAGCTGCCTTGTCTTTCAGCTCCTCGGTTTTTTCAGCAAGCTTTTCCTTGAATTCATCGGCCAGCTTTTTGCCTTGCTTTGCCAGTTTCTTTTTTGTGTTGCTTCCTTTATCGGGTGCGTTCAGGATACCGAGGGCAGCTCCTGCCGCCAGCCCCGCTGCAACTCCCAGTATTACTTTTCCTCTGCCCATGACTGTCTAGTTTAAATCTGTGTTTGTAATCGTTTCAACTTAAGCAGCAATGTGTTGCATGCCTGCATTGGTGAAGATAAAATGATTTAGCACTCCTCTTTTCTTTTTAGCCTCTTTTAACAAGCAATCGATTGTGGAAAAACAACGGCTTTCAAGCGGATTCCTAACAATTTGGTTCTATTCCGGTGAATTATGATCGCACGGTTGGTTTCACTCCAACCTTTTGAGGTAACTTGACGTCATTAGATCAATCCGATCGATTTGAAAACAATACTTACTACCATAGTACTGCTGATCGCCTTCAGCAATTTCGCGCAAGACTGGCTAACCGGCTCTTCAGGGAACTTCGTGAGTGAAGCTCTGGATGTAACTGTCGACGCGAACGGCAACTCCTACGTCACCGGCTATTTCTCGGGCGAAATGTATTTCAACGATTCCACCGTGCAGGCCGTCAGTGGCTACAGCGATATTTTCGTGGCGAAATTCAGTCCGACGGGTGCACTCATCTGGCTCAATCAATACGGCGGTGTGCAGGCCGATCGCGGTCACAAGGTCGCAACCGACGTCACCGGTAATTGCTACGTCACGGGTTATTTCGCCGGTTCCATGACGATGGGCAGCACAACGCTCAACGCTTCGGGAAGCTCGCGCGATATCTTCCTGGCGAAGATCAGTCCCACCGGACAAGTGATCTGGGCCCGCAGCGACGGCGGCTCTCTTTCTGACACGCCGCTCGGCCTGGCAGTCGATACACAAGGCAATGCGATTATCACCGGACAATTCGAAGGAACCAGCTCGATCGCCGGCGTATCATTGACGTCACAAATCAACCCGTCAAGCGGCGCGCCAAGCATGGATATCTTCATTGCTAAATATACCGCTGCCGGAGCGAACGGATGGGCTAAAAAAGGAAACTCGAAGCAGGACGATACAGGAATCTCCGTAACTACCGATATAGCCAACCGCATTTATGTTACGGGCCAGTTTCCCGATACGCTCAGCTTTCTCGGCCAGACCTACAATAACCAGGTCAACAATGCCGGTTATGTGGCAAAGCTGGACGCCAACGGAGACCTAATGTGGTTCCGGAAGCTGGGTGCAGCGCAAACATACGCCAGTTCCGTTAAATTGAACAGCACCGGCGAGGTCTATACCACGGGGAATTTCCTGGGCACGATGATCATCGTCGACAACAACGGTACCTTCCAGCTCACGAATCCGTACATCAAGAAGATTTTTCTCATCAAGCTCAATCCCACCAATGGAAATTATATCTGGGGAACAGCCCAGGGTTCCGATTCTGATGTGAGCGCCCGCGGCCTGACGATCGATCCGGCACAGAATATATATGTAGGTGGTGATTTCCGCTGCAACTTCGATCAGTACCGCGATTCCACCGATACCGGTTTATGGAACACGGTTGGTTTCCGCGACGTTTTCGTGAGTAAATTCTCGCCGGACGGGCAGATGATCTGGAACAAACATTCGGGCGGCAAGAAAGAAGACCTGTGCTACGCACTTGCCAATGGCGGCAACGACAAGCCGATCTTCGCCGGAAGCTTTGAAAACGATTTTCACATCCCGACGAATGTCTACAACCTCACCAACGTGTCGGCCAGTCCGAATAACGTCGTTTTCAACGGCGGACCGGGATCTGCTGTTCCGTTCCTGTTTTACCGCATGGTGGGCGATTTATCGAAGAACGTTTTCGTAGGGAAAGTCAACGATATCACCAACCCATTGTATTACTATTACATTCCTCCGGGCGGCCAGGGCGGGGTTCCAAGCGATTACATCGAGCCCGAATTGTATCCGCAACAGGATACGGTTGAATTCTGTGTTTCGCGCTACCTGATGTTCCAGCTGAATGCCGATGTGGTGGTTGGACCGGATTACAATTTTGCCTGGAGCAACGATAACCTCGATCCCGATCCTTATTTATATGTCGCGCATCAGAACGAAGAAGTAACGGTTACGCTCACCTCCATCGACGGCTGTTATTCGTTTGCCGATACGATTTATACGATCGCGCATCCAAGCCCGACATTGCCGCTCATGACCGACGATCACGATTTCAACGATCAGTCGCCGCCGTCCTATGAGAACATCCGCTTGTGTCGTCCGGATACTGCCATCGTTCATTTCGACAACCTGTGCAGCGGCTGTACCTTGCAGATCAATTACTACAACGTGCCGTTCCACACCGGGACCGATCCGTTTGAAGTGTTCGAAGACGGCGATTACAACATAGTTGTCACCAACGAATTCGGCTGTACGTCGCAAACGGTTTTCGCCGTGATCAACGACAGTATCATTCCTTATGACAGCATCAATCCCATCATCGTGATGCTCGACGACGAGGATTTCAACGACACGCTCACCATTTGCGAGGGCGAGACCGTTCAGTACATCGTGATCGATTCGCTCACCAATCCGTTTCCGTACCTGCTCGAAATCTATTCCGAGCCGTTCATTTACGAAACGTTTACATCGCCCAATACCAATCCGAACATGAACAGTGGTCCGCATTCCTGCACCATTGTTCCGGACGAAACCGGCTGGTATACGATTACCTACATCGCACATCTCGGTTACGATAACGCCTGTGGTCTCGACACGGTGCAGTACCAGGTCACCGATTCCTTTTATATCATCGTCAATCCGGCACCGAATACGACCATCAATCTCGTTTCCGATGCACCGTTGTGCGAAGGCGATTCGGGCTACATCACCATTTCACCGGTGATCCCGGGCGGCGACTGGACAGGCCCGAATATCATCTGGGAAAGCGCCGATCACGATTCTATTCTCGTTTCCGATGTGGGCTACTATTCCTACTCAGGCGAAGTAACAGAAGGCGGTTGTTCGGCTGACTTCTCGGCAGGCAATTTCGTTACCTACAAGATTCCACCTATTATCGAAATGTTCCCCGACGACGGTCTGATCTGTCCGAATGCGACCATTACGCTATCAGTCTCGCAGCCCGGCAACTACAACTGGATCGGTCCCGACGGAAGCGTGGTAGGAAACGGACAAACGCTGGAGGTGGATGAAGGCGGTCTTTATTCGTGTGAATTCACCGATGTGGACGGCTGTCTGCTCTTCCCTGAACAAGTACTGATTACCGAATACATTACGCCTTTCCTCGATTTCTCACCGCTCAATGTATTGTGTGGAAACGGCTCCGTAGAGCTGATTCCGGTTTACAACGGCGTGGCCCAGGTTACCTGGCTGCCACCAATCAGCGCAACGACGAACACCGTGAACGTGAGCTCGCCGGGAACTTATTACGTTGAAATTACCCAGTGCGGAACAACGACACTCGACAGCGTTACCGTTTACGAAGGCGCCTTTACGCCTACACTCGACGCCAGCGATATGCTTGTCTGTGTAAACGGCGAAGTGACGCTCTCCACAGAGCCGGGCATGCAATCCTACGAATGGAATGACGGTGAATTCGGCGGCAACACCTATACCGTCACCGCTCCGGGCGATTATTCCGTAACAGTGATCAACCAGCTGGGCTGTATCGAAACCGTGGACATCACCATTGGTCAGCATCCGGTGCCGCAAACGCCAAACTTCCCGGACATGACCGCTTGCCAGGGCGATAACATTGTGCTGACAGACAACTCAGGGTTGGCGACCGGATGGTACTCCGATACAACACAGGCAGCTGAATTCAACGGCTCTACCTGGAACCTGAACGACATTCCGGGCGATACAGTGATCTACGTCGCTTACAACCAGCAGCCATGCCCGTTCCAGTTCGATTCGTTTGCGATCAGCGTAACCGATACCGTAACATTGCCGGCTATCGGCGGCGATAACGTATTGTGCGAAGGTCAGGAATTGTTGCTCGATGTGCCTTACGATCCGACGTACACTTACAACTGGACCTACAACGGCGATTTTCTTTCCAATACGAACACCACCGACGTTCCTGACAACATTTTCATGCAGGACGGCATTGTTGTGCTTACGGCCAGCAATTCCTGCTCGCAATCGGTTCGACAGGTGATGATTGATATCATACCGGAGCTACAGCTGGTGCTGAATGCTGAAAACGTACACGCCTGCCAGGACGAGCCGGCTTATTTATTTGCCGTTCCTGAATTCGACGGTATGCTGTACTGGGAAAATGGCGGCGACAGTCTTGCCGGAAATCCGCTGATCGTTACGCCGGAAATCTGGAACGATTCCGTGTTCTATGTCTATGGCATCGACAACAACGGCTGCGTTTCCCTGCCAACGAGCGTGATCCTTACATTCTACGATTGCAATCCGGTTGCTCCGAATGTGATCACCTCCAACGGCGATGGTATCAACGACTACTTTATCATTCCGAACATTGAGCTGATGCCCGACAACTACCTGATCATCGTGAACCGCTGGGGGAATGTGATCTACGAAGTGGAACATTACAACAATACCTTCAGTGGCCAGGAGCTGAACGACGGCGTGTATTATTATAAATTCTACCGCAAGGGCCGTGAAAGCGGATTAGAGCCGTTGCACGGATTCTTCCATTTATACCATTGATATTTTTTAGATTTCAGGATATTAAGACTTCAGGACGACAAAATTGCCCTGGAGTCTTTGATTTTATTGACATCCCGTAATATTGCGATCCGCCGCGGCGGATTAAAATTATCGAATTCTCTTACTATCTTGGTGTCCTGAATTCCTGAAATCTTAAAGTCTTAAAGTCCAAAATGCAAACCGAACGCTTACACCTCGCCCCGCTTTCACCCGAAGATGCCGGTTTTATTCTCGATCTGGTCAACAGTCCCGGGTGGTTGCAATACATCGGCGATCGCAACATTCATTCGGTGGAAGAGGCTGAAGGCTTTATCCGGAAAGGACCAATGGCCAGCTTCGAAGCAAACGGCTATGGCGCCTACCGTCTCACGATCAAGGAAACCGGCCAGCATATTGGTACGTGCGGCTTGTACAAACGCGAAGGGCTCGATCATCCCGATCTGGGCTTTGCGTTATTGCCGGGTTTCGAAGGCAAAGGCTATGCAATGGAAGCTTCGCTGGAAATCATGGCTGAAGCACGAACCCTCGGATTGAACTACTTACTGGCCATCACGGCTAAAAACAACAGTCGTTCCATGGGATTGCTGCAGCGCCTCGGTTTCGAATGGAAAGGCTATGTGACGCTTCCAAACGATCAGGAAGTGCTGAACCTGTTCTCTCTCGATCTCTGACTATCCGACGCTCACAGCGATCAGCAGCGCATTGATCAACAAACTGATGTAAAGACCTGTGAGGCACAGCTTCGCTCCTGCTTGCGCGATGAAGAGCGCGTTGCATCCCATTGTAATGGCGGCGCAGAGTGTCAGCATCACATCGCCCATATCGTTTTTCAGAATATACATGCAGGCGAAGCTTCCCACACAGCTTTGCAGCGTGATCAGGATGGGCAGCAAACCAAAACGGTAACGGTCATACACTTCAGCCTGACGCGTGAGCCAACCGCTGCTGATGCTTTTCGTTTTCATTCCTGCTCTCATTTCTGTTGCGGTGATTGTTTTAATCGCTTCCATCTTACTTGATTTTTGGGTGAAACATTATTTAATATATTAAGACCTTTTTATCCTTTATTAATGCAAATTTTTTTAATTCAGTTTTAAGTACGTCGATCCGTCTTTTAATCCGAGTGAAAGCTCAAACAAGCTGGTGTCATCGAGCATACGGCAGAGGTTTTCCCGGATGAATTTGAACTGGTGATGTACCGGGCACGGTCGTTTCTCCGAACATTGCTTCAGGCCGAGTCCGCAGGTTTTGAAGATACTGTCGCCGTCGATGGCTTTAACGATGGCTCCCAGACTGATCTTCTTCATTCGCGCGGGCTGGATTTCGAAACCGCCGGTTGGGCCTTTCACCGAATCGACCAGGTTGCTGCGCGAAAGCTGTTGAAGGATTTTCGCTGTAAATGCAACCGGCGAATCGATTTCCTCAGCGATGTCTTTCAGGCTCACACGCCGTTCTTTCATCGACTGACCGGCAATGTAAATCATCGCCCTGATTCCGTATTCACACGATTTGGAAAACATCTTTCTGGAACAAAGATATAGAACCTTTTTATTTCGGACAAAAATATCTTTTATTTTTTTTTCACCACAAAAGGCACAAAAGTCAGGTTAAGTGCTGACATAGTTGAAAGCGCCATCCGCATTCGCGGCTGTCTACACAAAAAAGTGGCTATCAATAAAGCTGATAGCTTGTCGCAATATCCTGACATTCCGTTGAGCTGATAGAAAACGATTCTGCTTTTGTGTAATTCTCCGCCCTGGCGGAGGATGCTTGAAATTGTACCAAGTGTGTCAAATACTCTTTTGTGCCTTTTGTGGTGAAGAAGCCATCCTACTTCATTCAACAAAAAAGGCAGTCTTTTCAGACCGCCTTTTATATTACGATATATGTTGACTTATTTCAACTGCGAAAGCGCCTTGCGCAGATTCGCGATCACACCGGCTACATCTTCTTTCCTGCAGGTTCCAACCGACAAACGGTACCAGTCGGAATCATCGGAAGAACCGAAAGCATAGAACGGTACAACAGCTACTTTTCCTTCGTCGAGAATGTAGCGCGTAACGTCCTGCGTGGTTTTCAGCACTTCTCCGGATGGCGTTGTTTGTCCGTGGAGGCTCAGCTGGATCGTCAGGTAGATTGCCGCTTCAGGAGCAATGGCATCAACGCGGAAACCTTCGGCTTTCAATGCCTGGAAACCTTCGTAGAAACCAACGAGGCGCTCGTTCAGCTCTCCTTTGATATGTGTCAGGAATGCGTCGTACTGCGGCAGGTCACCGAGGTAAGACGCAACGGCCATTTGCTCGGCTTTTGGCGCCCAGGCTCCTACGTGTCCGAGAATGGATTTCATTTTGTCCATGATAGGTTTCGGTCCCATTGTCCAGCCTACGCGAACGCCGGTAGCAGCCAGCGACTTGGAAATCCCGTCTACGAACAAGGTGTACGGCTTCATCTCCGGGATCAGCGAAACCGGGTTGTAATGCTCGGTCGTTCCGTGTGTGAGCGGCCAGTAGATCTGGTCGTACATTACGTACAGCGGCTTGCGGTTCGTTGCTTTGCGCTGCTCGTTTTCAGCCAGTACCAAACGACAGATCTGCTCGAGGTCTTCTTTGCGGAACACAGTTCCGGTCGGATTCAACGGTGAGCACAATGCCAAAAGGTTCGCTTCCGGAATATGTGGTGCGATCTCAGCAGCTGTCGGCATGAATTTGTTTGCCGGACTGGTTTCGATCATGATCGCTTTCGCGTTGTTGAGGTAGCTGTAATGGTTGTTATTCCAGGATGGAACCGGGAACAATACGGTATCGCCCTCATCGACCAAAGCGCGGAAAATAGCATAGATCGCCGGGCGTGCTCCGCCGGTTACCACGATCTCATCAGCTTTGTAGTCGAGGTCGCCGCGTTCTTTCAGCAATTTGGAAATACTTGCGCGCAATTCGGCCATACCGTCGGCGGCAGGATAGTTGGTCTGATCGTTTTCGTATTCACGGATGATCGCCTGCTTCAATTCTGCCGGAATCGGAAACACCTTGGGGTTGAAATCACCGATTGTGAGGTTGAAAATGGACTCGCCGGCTTTGATCTTTTCGTTGACTTCACCTGCGAGTTTAATGATCTCGGAACCAATGATATGCTCCGCCAGTTTGGATACTTGAAGCGCTGTTCCTGCTTCAGTTGCCGTATTGCTCATTTGGGGTGTTTTAAAAATTCCGTATAAAAGTAGTTGATTTAACATGGTTGGGGATGGATTGTGGAAAAATCTGTCCTGAAACCAAAATAATCTGCGTTGAAACAGCACATTGACCGCTCATCCTGTCATGGCGCCGAAGGGAAATTGTCCCGCAGCTGTCCGGCGGCAGTAATCACCGGATTGCTTATTTTTAACCCAAATAGTACTCTATGATGAAATGGGCTGCCTTCGCCTCCCTGGCGCTGCTTGCGCTGGGATTGACCTCTGCTGAAACCACTGCCGTAACCGAGCCGCCTTTGTGGCTGCGTTACCCTTCTGTTTCACCCGATGGTCAGACAGTAGTCTTTTGTTACAAAGGCGATATCTATAAAGTACCGGCAAGCGGCGGAATTGCAACGCCCATCACCATCAGTGAAAGCTACGATTACCAGCCTGTGTGGTCGCCCGACGGACAATCCATCGCATTTGCGTCCGATCGCAACGGAAATTTTGATGTCTACACGGTTTCCATTAACGGGGGCTCGGCCAAACGACTGACCTTTCATTCGTCCAACGATTATCCGCAGTGTTTCAGCCCCGACGGACAATCCGTTCAATTCGCTTCCACGCGCCTGGACAACGCTTTGTTTACGCAATTTCCCTACGGAGCGCTTTCGGAAGTGTACAGCGTTCCGGTAGCCGGCGGGCGCGAAACCCAGCTTCTTTCCATCGCAGCTGAAGACGCCAAATGGAACAAAGCCGGAACAAAAATGCTCTTCCACGATCGCAAAGGCTACGAAGATCCGTGGCGCAAGCATCATACCTCATCTGTAGCGCGCGACCTGTGGCTGTATGACAAAGCAGCCGGTTCCTTCAAACAGCTCACCGATTTTGCCGGCGAAGACCGCAACCCGGTTTGGAGCAGCGACGAACAATCCATTTACTTCCTCAGCGAGCGCAGCGGCACGTACAACGCCTGGAAAATGAACAGCGATGGCAGTGGGGCTACACAGCTGACACGCTACGAGAAAAACCCCGTGCGTTTCCTTTCCGTAGCCCAAAATGGTACACTTTGCTTCGGTTATAACGGCGAAATCTACCTGCAAAAAACCGGCGGAGAAGCCCAAAAGCTAGCCGTTACGATCCAGACCGACGAACGCTATGCCGCTGAAAAAACCGAAAGCTTCACCGACGGAGCAACAGAAGTTTCCGTTTCGCCAAACGGCAAGGAAATGGCGTTCATCGTTCGGGGCGAAGTTTTCGTAACGTCGGCAGAAGGCGGAACGACCAAACGCATTACCAACACGCCCGGCCAGGAACGCAGCGTGAGCTTCAGCCCGGATGGACGCAGCATCCTGTATGCATCCGAGCGCGACCAGATCTGGGGAATCTACCGAACCAGCCTCGTGCGGAAGGAAGAAAACTACTTCTTCCACTCTACCCTGCTGCAGGAAGAAACGCTCGTCAAAGGTTCAACGGAAGCCTTCCAGCCGGCGTGGTCACCCGACGGAACAGAAGTGGCTTACCTCGAAGATCGCACAGGCGTGAAAGTGTACAACATCGCTTCCAAAAAATCGCGCGAGATCCTGCCGGTCAACCGCAACTATTCCTACAGCGATGGCGATCAGTTCTTCGATTGGTCACCCGATGGCAATTACCTCATCGTGAACGTGCTTCAGGAAGGCAACTGGCGCGAACAGCTGGCCCTGGCCGATGTGAAAGGCGGAAAACCACTGATCATGCTCACCGAAAGCGGCTTTGGTGCCAATGGCGGAAAGTTCATGATGAACGGAAAAATGATGCTCTTCACTTCGAGCCGCAACGGAATGAAAAACGTGGCCAGTCATGGCAATCAAAGCGACGCCTACGGTTTGTTCTTCACGCAGGAAGCTTACGACCGCTTCAAAATGAAGAAAGAAGAATACCAGATTCTGAAGGACAAGGAGAAAGAAGAGGAAAAGGAAAAAAAGCCGGAGGAAAAAGGCAAAGCCGATCCGAAAGCCAAGAAAGCCGATACGCTGAAAAAGACCGAGCCGCTGAAGATTGAAACGGAAGGTTTGCAGGAACGTCGTGCACGATTGACCATTCATTCGTCGCTGCTGGCAGATGCACTGGTTTCGCCTGACGGTGAGAAACTGTATTACTTCTGCCGTTTCGAGCACGGCGTGGACCTTTGGGTAACGAAATTCAAGGAAAACGAGACCAAGCTGTTGCTAAAGCTCAATGCAGGCGGCGTTTCCAGCGTTCAGTTCGACAAAGATGCCAGTCATATTGTGTGCGTTGCCGATGGAAAGATCATTCGCATTAACCTTGAAAAAGCCGAGAAGAAAGACATCGGTTTTAACGCCGAAATGACCTTCGATGCCGCTGCCGAGCGCGCTGAGCTGTTCGAGCATATGTGGCGCCAGGTGGTGAAGAAATTCTACGTCACCGACCTGCAAAAAACCGACTGGCAGTATTACAAGGAAACCTATGCGCGTTTCCTGCCGCATATTAACAACAACCGTGACTTTGCCGAAATGTCCAGCGAAATGCTGGGCGAGCTGAACGCTTCCCACACCGGCTGCCGCTTCAGTCCGCGATTCAAAAATCCGGATGAAACCGCTAATCTCGGCGCTTTTTTCGACGAGTCCTATACGGGCGACGGATTGAAAATCACCGAAGTCATCGCCAAAGGACCGCTGGTGAAAAACGGCTCAGAAATCAAAGCCGGAGCGATCATCGAAAAGATCGACGGCGTGGAAATCAAAGCGGGCATGAACTATTTCCCGCTGCTCAATCGCAAAGCCGGAAAAAATGTCTTGCTTTCCTTGTACGATGGCAAAAAACGCTGGGATGAAATCGTTGTTCCGCTTTCACCCGGACAGCTACAGCCCCTACTCTACCAGCGCTGGGTGAAGCGCATGCAGGACATGACCGACAAGCTTTCCAACGGACAGATCGCTTACATGCACGTGCAGGGCATGAACGACGACAGCTACCGCGAGTTCTACGACCAGGTGATGGGTAAATATGTGAACAAAAAAGGACTGATCGTCGATACGCGTTTCAACGGCGGTGGCTGGCTCCACGAAGACCTCGTGACCTTCCTTTCCGGCAAACAGTACATTCGCTACATCCCGCGCGAGCAGGAAATCGGCGTTGAACCGGCCAACAAATGGATCCGCTCATCCGTTGTGCTCATGGGCGAAGGCAACTACTCCGATGCGCATATGTTCCCGGTGATCTACAAAACCCTCGGGATCGGCAAGCTGATCGGTATGCCCGTTCCGGGAACAGGAACCGCCGTGTGGTGGGAAACGCTCCAGGATCCGACGCTGGTATTCGGGATTCCGCAGGTCGGCGTTGTAACCATGGACGGAAAATACTACGAGAACACCCAGCTCGAGCCGGATATCAAAGTCGCCAACGACTACAACACGATGCTCCAGGGCGAAGACCAGCAGCTGAAGAAAGCGGTGGAAGCGTTGTTAGGAAACTAGAACTTTTTTCACCACAAAGGAGCAAAGACTTTTTTATGTGCTGCCTCATTAAGGTAGCAAAGGCGAGTTCTGTAGAACGAAACAATCGGATTCCAATTATCCGGCTGATGTTGTTTTGTATGATATACTATTAAAGCACTACCTGACACCTTTGCTTCCTTAACAAACACAGCCGAATACAGGACCTTTGCTTCTTTGTGGTGAACCAATTGTCATGCAAACGACGTATCCAGATCCAGCGCTTCCTTCATCACCCGCAGGATAAACGCAAACAAAAACAAGCTCGCCTGTTCGCGGATTTCGGAAGGCGTACCGTGAAACATCCGGCGTTCTTTGTGGAGCTTTTCCCGGAACAGGATGCAGAAGAAAACGGTACCGACAGGTTTTTCCGGCGTTTCGCTGCCGCCTTCACAGGCCAGGCCGGTCGTTGCTGCATGAATATCCGCCGGGATGCATTTTTTCAGTCCGCGCGCCAGTGCTTCGGTTACTTCCATTGATTCGCAGGTGTGGGCTTTCATGAGCTTATAGGTCACGCCCAGTAAATCGTGCTTCACCTGCTCCGAATAACAGACCACGGCACCTTCCAGCACATCCGATGTTCCTTTGTAAATGCCCAGTTTGCTTGCCGCCAGTCCGCAGGTTACGCTTTCGGCCAACGCCAGTTTCAGCCCGGCATTGCGGAGTGTCTTGACCAGCTTATTGGCTTCGTTCATCGCCATGTTCGTGTTTTTGTCATAAGTTAAAACACGCAGCGAAAAGTCGCCGGTTAAATAACGCTAAATCGTTGGTGAGTTATTCTTCTGTGGAAGGCGTCATGCAGGCAATCACCACCAATACAAAGGCAGCGAAAGAAGCCCAGGTGCGTACCGTATGCCAGCGGTTCCAGGGTTGCTCGAAAGCCGAACGGTAGTGTTGAAGTTCTTCGGGAAGTGCCGTGTTGAGATCCAGTGCATCGAGGCCATTGTTGAGCGGCACATTACAGGCCATCGTGACACCAAACACGCCGATAGCATACAACAGCGACGCAATCACCAGCAGCAGGAAGCGTGGCGAAGGGGTGTGGTAATTCAGCCAGGTGCTGATGGGCAGCAACAGCAAGGTTCCCATAAACGTCGCAAAGAACAGCGGGTTCAAAATTTCGCGATTGATGGATTGCATCGCCGAGAGGTACTCCTTATCCGGCAGTTTGCCCAGGCCCCAGTTAACCGAACAGGAATACGCATACCACAGGCCGGTGATCAGCGCCAGCGCGACGATGGCCAGAAACAAGCTGATGGTAGCTGCCGACATATGTTTGGAAAGCAGCATCAATGGATGACGCGAATCCCGTGACGGTTCGCTTCGCATTCATTGCAGTAGAAATTACCGTCGCAGCCTTCAACGCCCGGGCAATCGGCCGTGCAGACTTTGTCCCTGAATTTCTTATACAGCTTGTGGTCGTAACAATCGTGCGGCGGCTTGGTACAGGCAGCCAGTACGAGAACCGCTGCAGTAATTCCGAACAGGTGTCTGATCCGTTTCATGGGTGTGAATTTGAATGAAAGTTACGAAAACGGGGACTTTTTCAATCATTTAGTCACTCATATTTCTTCTGTTTTAAAAAACTTAAACCGTCAGAGAAGCACTATCCAGGAGAAACAAATTAAATTTTTCACAACAAACCCCCGTTCTGTTTGCAGCCCGCGTTAACAAATCTAAAAATCCCCAAACCCGGATGCGATTTCCATAACTTGAGCCGCATGAAAAGCAGAGCAAGCATTAAGAGTCATCCGATTCATCCCATCCTGGTTTCTTTTCCGATTGCCTTTTTTACGGGTACGTTCCTGTCGGATCTCATTTTGGTCATTACCAATCGTCCGTTTTTCGATGAAATGGCGATGTATTTAACGATCGCCGGAATCGGTTTCGCCGTGCTGGCAGCCATTCCCGGAATCATCGATTACTATTATACCGTTCCACCGGAAAGCTCGGCCAAGAAACGGGCAACCAAACACGCCCTGCTGAATGGCTGCATGCTCCTGATCTTCATTACGGCCCTGCTGATCCGCAACAATGCGATCGATCCCTTGTTTATCATGCTGCTCGAAGCCGTTGGCGTTGTACTGCTGTGTATCGCCGGCTGGATGGGAGGAACGCTCGTAAACCGGAACCAGATCGGAATAGATCACCGATACGCCGGAGCCGGAAAGTGGCGCGAAGAAACGATTCACGGCGAAAGACGGGTCGAACTGAACTGTGTATCGACGCTCGGCATGAACCAGATGAAGCTCTTTCACATCAACAACAAACGCATCGTCGTTGGCCGCACCGAAACGGGCCTGGTGGCTTTTGAAGACTTCTGCACCCACCGCGGCGGCTCTTTAGCCGACGGCGCACTCATCTGCGGCACCGTTCAATGCCCGTGGCACGGATCCCAGTTCGATGTCCATGACGGAACAGTAAAAGCCGGCCCCGCCAAAAAACCAATCCGGACGTACACGATCGAGCATGTCGATCAGCAGTATTTTTTGGAGATGTGAAATTTTGTGGAGAAGAGCGGAATCGAACCACGATCCCACACTCAGTCCTCACGCTCGCGCTGAAAGAAAAAGCATTGCAAAGGAGGTGTGAGTGTGAGAGCGAGTCTTGAGGGAAAAAGAAAAAGCGAACTACTATCGTAATTCGCTTTTTCTTTTTGTGGCTCCGACGGGAATCGAACCCATATCTAAAGTTTAGGAAACTTCTATTCTATCCATTGAACTACGGAGCCGCCTTTCGGCTCCGGCAAAGATAAGCATCCCAAACGATCTGTCAAGCGCTAAGCCGCTTCCGGTGTGGCTGGTCGTTTCTTTTTCATGACCAGCGCCGTGATGAGTGCAAACACTGTTCCCAGCGGCAGGATTTCCGAATAAGAAACCAATGCGTTGAACAACGGATTCTGGTACATCTTCGCAAATTCCTTCATTTCTTTTGCGTTCTGTTCCAGCTCTGCGGGTGAAGCGCCACTTGCCTCCAGGTCACGCTGCATGCAAACCGTCCACTGCTCCACGAAATCCGTTCCGGACGTGTAATAATAAATCAGCCAGGTGAACACATACATCGATGAAGCGACCAATGCAATCAGGAAACCAACTTTAAAAGCCTTCCCGAAGGTGATGAAGCCGCCCTGTTGCTTGTCGCGGTAGTTCTTCACACCTACAATGATAAAAATGTTGGCTACCAGCATGGCTGCATAGCCATACCACATGCCGGAGTCCATGTCCTCCATCTTGGATGGATCGAACCCTATGACCATGGCCATCATCCAGATGGTGCTGATCAAACCCGAGATCGCTCCGAAAATAAGTACGTTTCTTTTCATGTCGTTTTTTGTTAATTGATACCGCAAAGGTCTGTCAGATCGGCTGTTCGCTCCTCATACTTTCGGGTGATTTGCCCGGAAAATGGGAGGATCATACGAAAGTACTACTCTACTCGCTTCACCACACAGGAGCAAAAGCATCCTCCCTTGAGGGAGGAATGAGGAGGGTGGCTTATCACAATTGGGCTTGCCACCCCTCTCGGTCTCCCCTCAAGGGGAGAGGGCTAAATCCTTCTTTATGATATCCACATCTACTGAAGTCTTTGCTCATTTGTGGTGAATCACCGGATAATCCCCAACCGTTTCCCCTGCTCCACAGCCTGTGTTCGGCGCTTCACGTCCAGCTTTTCGAAGACATTGGATGAATGGGTTTTGATCGTGTTCAGGGAAACGAATAAACGTGCAGCGATTTCCTGGTTACTGAGTCCCTCCGACATCAGCTCGAGCACTTCCAGCTCGCGTTTGCTGAGTCCCGAGCGTTCGAGCGCCTGTTCGTCGCGGATGAATTCCGTAGTACGAATGATCACTTCTTTTTCCACAACAATCGTTTTCGGATTAGCCAGCTTCAGGGCCAGCCAGATGCCCAGGCCGGTAAAGAGCAACGCGATCGCTCCTACGTACAGCTCCATCGCATGGTCGATCAGTACGAAACGGATCTCCATCAGGCGCAACAGGAACAGCAATACTGCCAGCGCAATACCGTAGAGTAAAACCGTTTTGTAGGAACTGAAAAAGCGTTTGATCATGGGCATACTTCCATGCGCAAAGATAACACGGAGAAATGGGATTCTTCGTGCTGAAGCTTCAATCGCGCATTAAGGAACCGGCTGGTCCAGCACATCCATGAAGCTGTCATCGCCTTCGAGCACCTTGCGCGCAAAAGGGCAAACCGGGATAATCGTCAGCTCTTCTTCGCGGGCAAATGCAACCGCAGCCATCACCAGCTGTTTGCCCACACCTTTGCCGCCAAAAGCCGGGTCGACTTCCGTATGGGTGATCACGATTTTATCGCCGGCCCATTCGTAGGCCATTTTACCGGCCGTTACGCCATTCTCAGTTGCAGAAAAATAACCGTATTCTTCGCCGTCGTGCTGTTGGATTTCCATAATGCGTTTATTACCTCACTAAGGTAAGGCGCAAACGGGATAATTGCAATGGTACGGTTGGAAACGATGGTCAGTCGGTCAAAGGCAATCAGGCAAGAACGTCTTTGAAAGCTGGTGTTCGGTCCAGTACCAGCCGGACGAACCAGCACAACGGACGGATTTTCAATTTATTCTCACGGGCATAGCGCACAGCTTCGTTTACCAGCGAGTGACCAATGCCGCGTCCTTCAAAGGCCGGGTTGACTTCTGTGTGGTTGATGGAAATTTTATCGGCTCCCGAACGCACGTAGGTCATCAGTCCCACTTCGCGATCGTTCTCGATAGCCGTGAACCGACCGTATGCATTTTCGATGGAATGTTCAATTTTCATGACTCAGGAATTGATAAGAAAGTTACTGCTTTCATTAGCTAAAACCCAGCAGCACCAACCTGAATCCCAATTTTTTAGGGCAATTTAACGAACACCTTAAAAAATTGTTAGCACAATCGTGCTTATTCCACTTTTTTGATCTTGGAAATGGTTCTCCCGATCGATTTGGTAGGTTTATCCATGTCTTTGATCGCAAAATCGATGGAGACCTGCAACAGCTCGCTCACTTTCGCATTCCGGTAATCGGCCGGATGGGCAATCGGGATGTGGCGGATAAGATTTCCTGTGCCATTCAGCAAACCATGAGGATCCGACAATAATGTTCCTTTATTGAATCCCAGGTTGAGGTGGTTTGTATAGATGGGAATCATGCAGAAAGCATCCGAAAGCTTATCCGAGATCGAAAAAACGGCCGTCAATGCATGTGTATGATAGACCAATTCGTTGCTCTCAGGATACAAATCCAGCACATACGAGCGCAGATCGGTGAACAATTGCACCAGCGGCTCCTCTTTCCATTCCAGGTAGTGCAAAAAATCAGGGTGAATCGGACGATCTTTCATAAGATGAACGCATGGTGTTTCACGAAGCTACGGATTATTCGAAAAGGATAGTTTGAGAAACTACTACATCACAAAAGCAGATTTAAAGACTAAAGTCACACGTAATATTACGTTATTACAATAATGCGTTTTTGCGAAGTCTTTTTTGTGTAGTCCATGACTCTCCCCCCCTTGTTTTATAAGGGATTCAGCGATCGGGCGCCTTTTGGCAAAAGTACAATCAATCTCTTTTCTTGCAGGATTCAATTTATTTATCGTAATATTGCGATATTAAAATAAAACACATGGGAGCTACCAAGACGGAGCATTTTACCGATAAGCAAAACAGCATCGCCACACTGGCCAAAGCACTGGGACATCCGGCAAGGGTTGCCATTATCGAATACCTGCTGAAAGTGGATACCTGCATTTGCGGCGATATCGTGAACGAGCTGCCTCTCGCCCAGCCGACTGTTTCGCAGCACCTCAAAGAGCTGAAAACCGCCGGATTGATCAAAGGGAACATCGAAGGCACGGCTATTTGCTATTGCATCGACGAAAACGCGATCGAACAGCTGCAAAGCTATTTCGGGACGATGGTCACACAGCTCACCTGCAAGAAAACGAACTGTTGTTAAAAATCAAGTTGTATGAAATTATCAGAGATCAAACACCTGCTGCCGTCGTTGAACGATGTAGCTTTTCAATTAGAAGACGGAACGCGGGTTCCGGAACATTTCCACGTTACCGAAGTGGGCGTTATTCATAAACACTTTATCGACTGCGGAGGAACGGTACGGAATGAAAAAACGGTCAATTTCCAGCTGTGGAACGCCAACGATTACGATCATCGCCTGAAGCCGGGCAAGCTCCTGCGCATTATCGAGCTGTCGGAAGAAAAACTGGGCATAGACGATTGGGAAATCGAGGTGGAATACCAGACGAACACGATCGGCAAATACGCCCTGACATTCGATAACGGCGTTTTCACCCTTCGGAACCAGCAAACGGCTTGTCTGGCCAGTGACAACTGTGGAAGCGGTTCATCCAAACAAAAAATAAACTTGTCGGAATTGTCAACCGAAGCTGCTTCCTGCTGTACACCCGGCGGGGGCTGCTGTTAAGATCAGACAAATGAACATTACTGCTTTCAACCAATCGCATTACGGTCAGGTTTCGGCAATTTACCGTGAAGGCCTCGAAACCGGTCTTGCGACGTTTCAAACCAACGTTCCGGAATGGGACGAATGGGATGCCGGTCACCTGCAAAGCTGTCGACTGGGAGCTTTTGAAGGCGATGAGCTGATCGGATGGGCCGCACTTAGCCCTGTCTCCAGCCGTTGTGTGTATGGCGGTGTGGCCGAAGTGAGCATCTACATCAGTAATAAGCACCGTGGAAAAGGAATCGGCCGGCAATTGCTGACTAAGCTCATTGAAGCCAGCGAAGAAGCGGGCATCTGGACGCTTCAGTCGGGTATTTTCCCGGAAAATGAAGCCAGCATTCAATTACACAAAATCTGCGGTTTTCGCCTGGTGGGCTATCGCGAGAAAATCGGTCAATACAACGGTCAGTGGCGCGACACCGTATTATTGGAACGTCGCAGCATTAACGTAGGAAAATAAACAGGAAATGAACAAACAACTACTTCTCAAAGAGCGGATTACAAAGTACCGTAAACCACTCATCATCACCACTTCAGTGATTACCTTACAGCTCATTTTTGGATTCGATGCCAAGTTCTGCATCATCAACATTATCTGGCTGTTCGTATGAAAAAGAGCTTATTGATTTTGTGTACCGGTAACAGCTGTCGCAGCCAGATCGCCGAAGGTTATTTCCGTCATTTTGCCGGCGACCGCATCAACGTTTACAGCGCGGGTATTGAAACACATGGCGTGAACCCACAGGCAATTGCAACGATGCTGGAGGACGGCATCGATATTTCAGCGCATACGTCCAACCACATCGACGAGTACAGCGATATCGCATTCGACTGGATCATCACCGTTTGCGACCATGCGAAGGAAAACTGTCCGTATTTCCCATCGAAAGCAGAGCGCTTTCACCACAACTTCCCCGATCCGGCCAAAGCAACCGGAAATCCGGAAGAAGTGCGCGAAGCCTTCCGCGAGGTGCGCGAGCAGATTAAGGAATATGCGAAAAGGTTTGTAGAAATGAACGTCAACAGTTAAGAATTCATTCTGCTCACTCAGTACTCACGCTCGTTCCTGCAAAAGAAAAAGGGAAGCAATACTTCAGTGTGGAGTGTGAGTGTTGAGGGATTGGCTCACTCCGTTCGCTGATCCCAGGAGGGGTGGCATCAAAGAAAATGAAGCTTTTGCCTTTTTTGTTTTCCGTCTTTGTCGAAGCAAGCTTCACAACGTCTGAAAACAAAAAAGCCCCGCAAATGCGGGGCTTCATTTTCTTTGCGGAGAGTGAGGGATTTGAATCTACCTGTCGGTAGACAGGCCCCCGGAGAACTCTTCTCTCAATTTCCGGAGCTGTTCTTTGCCTGTTCCGGATTTCCAGTATTTTTCACGCTGGCGAGCTGCTATTCTATTTTCACATGCTTCAGTATACAAAACAATAAATGGTGCATACGGTTTTGTCGTCTTCTCATATAAACCATTATGACGACGCAAACGCTCAGTCAAATCCGAGGTAAGCCCAACATAGATGTAGTTTCGCTGAGTACTTGATAAAGCGTAGACCGTGTACATGAACACAATATAAAAACAAAAAAGGATTGCCTTCTGACAATCCTTTTTTACTTTTTTGTTTTTTCTGCGGAGAGTGAGGGATTCGACCCCCCGGAACCTCGCTTTTCAACGGTTTTCAAGACCGCCGAAATCGACCACTCTGCCAACTCTCGGCGGAAAATTTATTAATATTTTCATTCTTGACAAGTGAATCGCACAAAAAAAAGCGGCCGCAGTGCTTCCCAGCTGAAAATCAGTGCCGTTTAATCAATAGTCCTGCCCGGTGGCCTATATACCGGCTATATTGCCTATCTTTAACCTAGAATTCGGACCCATGACACGTTTATTCTTTGTGCTGACGGTATGTGCTTTCCTCTTCCCGGGGTTGGCCGGCGCTCAGACAGGTAAGCTGAAAGCTTACATCGATCAGAAAACCTTTTTCTCACCGGAATCCGGCTCCTATGCTGAGATTCACCTGCAATTTGTAGGATACACTTTTCGCTACCAACCAGTCGATGGTGGTCTGCAAACCAAAGTAGCCATCAGCCTGTTTGTTGAAAACGGTACCGATACGCTTTTCCGCGATGCCTATATGCTGGAAAGCCCGATCATGCGCGATTCCATCATTGAAGACTTTTTCGACCTCGCCCGCATCCCACTCAAACCGGGGAAATACAATATCAATATCCTGTTACAGGATGCCGTGAGCATGGCCGACCCGCTTACCGGGAAAATTGAGCTCGAAGTGCCGGATTACGCCAGCGTGGCTATTTCGGATGTGATGGTAGCTGAAGTAGCAACTCCAACACTGGAAGTCACACCGTTTTCCAAGAGTGGTTACGACATCCTGCCACGCATTTCCAATTTCTACCCGAGCGACCTGGTGGCCATTCCATATTACCTCGAAGTCTACCATTCAGACTTCATGAACGACACCATTTTTGCGCTGCGCCAGAAAGTGATCGAAACCGGCAGCAACAAAGAAGTAGCCGGTTATACGCATTACACCAAGCTCAAAAATGCGCCTGTTGTTCCGGCCCTGAAAAAGCTCGACATTACCAAGCTGCCATCCGGTTCGTACCGACTGGAGCTCGCTATTGTTGACCGCAACAACCAGCAGCACGGCGAGATCGTGAATTACTATTTCGACCGCATCAACGAGCTGGAACAGGATGTCAACGTAGAGGAAATCATCCTCGACCCGTCTTTCCAGGCTTCCGTTACCGACGATTCTGTCGCTTATTACCTGGCCAGCCTCATTCCGATCGCTCGTCCGGCTGAAACCAAAAGCATTCTTTCCACGCTCAAAACCGGCGATAAGCAGCTGGCACGCAAGCACCTTCAGCAATTCTGGCTGCAGACTTCCGGCGGCAATGCTTCCAATGCATGGAAAGACTATAAGAAGCAGGTAGTGCTGGCACAAGAGCTTTACGGAACGAATTTCCAGGATGGCTACGAAACCGATCGCGGCCGCGTATTCCTGCAATACGGTCCGCCGAACAGCATCGTTACCCGCGCGAATAACCCAACCGAATATCCTTACGAGATCTGGCATTACTACAAGATTAAAGTCTACAGCAATAAACGCTTTGTGTTCTACAACCCGGACCTGGTGACCAACAATTACCAGCTGCTTCATTCGGATATGGTGGGCGAGCTTCAGAATTACCGCTGGCAGCAAGCGCTGGCTAAACGTACCAGCCCGAACCAGAACATCGACGATCCGAACGACGGGAACAGCAACCATTACGGTGGTAACAGCAACTATTACTACCGACAGGACTAATTATTTTAATGGAACACGCTGACCTTGCTATTGTTATCCTGAATTGGAACGGAAAAAAATTCCTGGAGCGCTTTCTCCCGGATGTCGTACGTTTTTCTGAGCCCTACCGCGTGGTGGTGGCCGATAACGCTTCAACAGACGATTCCCTTGCGTATGTGCGCGAACACCACCCGGGGGTGGAAATCGTTGTGAATGATAGCAACGGCGGGTTTGCCAAAGGCTACAACGACGCTCTAAAAAAAGTAACGGCCGAATTTTACCTGCTGCTCAACAGCGATGTGGAAGTGACAGAAGGTTGGCTCGAGCCGCTGATGGAAACGATGAAAGATCCGACCATTGCGGGTTGCCAGCCGAAAATCAAATCATTTGACCGGCGCGGCGAATTCGAACACGCAGGAGCTTGCGGCGGCTACGTCGACAAGGATTACTTCCCTTTTTGCCGCGGACGGATTTTCGATGCTATCGAAGCAGATCACGGACAGTACGATTACCCGACAACCGTCTTCTGGGCTACAGGTGCCTGCATGCTCATTCGTTCGGAAGTTTACTGGAAAGCCGACGGGCTGGACGAGCGTTTTTTCGCCCACATGGAAGAAATTGATCTTTGCTGGCGCGCCCAGCGTATGGGCTACCAATTCAAAGCCATTCCATCGGCCGTTGTATACCACGTTGGCGGCGGTACCTTGAGCTACTTATCGCCGCGGAAAACCTATCTCAATTTCCGCAACAGCCTGCTGATGATCTACAAGAACTACGAAAAACCGTTGTTCAGCATGTTGTTCCGACGATTGGTCATTGACGGGATCGCAGCGATTTCGTTCCTGCTTCGTGGAAATTTCAGCCATTTCTGGGCCGTTTACCGCGCCCATATGTCGTTTTACCGCCTGCTCCCTTCTTCCCGCCGTGAACGCAAAAAATACCGTCACTTACCGGGAACGGCAACAAGTGGAAAATACAACGGAAGCGTTGTGGTAGCGAAATTCCTGAAAAAGATCCACAGCTTCGAAAAGCTCAATCAGCGTTTGCTCGAAAACGATTGAAGCGCCAGCTCGTAGCCTTTTAAGCCAAAGCCCATAATGGAGCCTGCACACACCGCTGTGATCAGCGAATTGTGACGGAATTCCTCGCGCTTGGCAAGGTTGCTGATGTGAACTTCCACCACCGGAACATCGATCGCCGCAATGCAGTCTCTCAGCGCCACACTCGTATGCGTATAGCCGCCTGCATTCAGGATGATACCGTCGTGACGCGAAGCCTGTAAGGTATTGATCAGCTCGCCTTCCACATTCGACTGAACATAATCGATCGTTCCTTCAAAACCGGCGCGCAGTGTTTCCACATACTCGGAAAAGGTTTGATTGCCGTAAATTTGTGGCTCACGTGTGCCAAGAAGATTTAAATTAGGCCCGTTAACGATGAGTAATTTCATAGATGTCGAATTGGGAGCGCTATATTAAGCAATTTGTTCATTACCTGAAAATCGAGCGAAGCCTGGCCGAGAATTCCGTGTTCGCTTACCAGCAGGATGTGATCAAGTTACGCGATTGTTGTGAGCAACAAGGACTTTCGCCTGAATCCGTATCGCGCGAGGATCTCAAAAACTTCATCGCGATGCTGTATGACCTGGGATTGAGCGCCCGCTCACAGGCCCGGATCGTGAGCGGCTGGAAGCAATTTTTCCAGTTCCTGATGATGGAAGATATCCGTACCGACGATCCCGGCGACGGCCTCGACATGCCGAAAACAGGACGCAAGCTCCCGGAAGTGCTCACCATCGAAGAGATCGATAAAATCATCGACATGATCGACATGGGAACGGCAGAAGGCCAGCGCAACAAAGCCATGATCGAAACACTTTACGGCTGCGGTTTACGCGTAAGCGAGCTGGTCAATTTACGCCTGGAAGATTGTTTTTTCGACGAAGGCTTTCTCCGCGTGATCGGTAAAGGAAACAAAGAGCGCCTTGTTCCGATCAATCCCGGTGCTGTCGACGAGATCATGCGCTACATCGATACCGACCGGAGAGCGCTGCCGATCAAAAAAGACCACGAGCCGTTTGTATTCCTGAATCGTCGGGGCGCACAGCTCACGCGTGTGATGGTATTTACGTTTATCAAAAATTACGTTCTGCTGGCCGGCATCCGGAAAAACATCAGTCCGCATACCTTTCGTCATTCTTTTGCCACACACCTCATCGAAGGCGGGGCCAACCTGCGCGCCATCCAGGACATGCTGGGCCACGAGAGCATTACGACGACGGAAATTTACACGCACCTCGATCAGCGCTACCTGCGCGAAGCGATTAATTCCTTCCACCCGCGGAATCAGAAAAGCTCCTGAAATTCCCAAACAGAAACTTAGTGATCTGCAGTGCCTAAAACGCGAAGTGCAATCCCAGCTGCGGCGTGAGATAGTACCGCTTGCGGGTATAGCCTTCAGGGATCACCGTTGGTCGGAAATCCATTCCACCGGCCAATCCGGCGCTGAAGGTGAGTCGTTGCCATTCATACGTCAAATGGACCCGCAGGTTCGTACTGACGCCAACACGATTAATGTTCATCATGGTTGGCTGCGCTCCGGACGTATCAGAACCTTCGACGCCCGACCAGGAAAGCTGTTTGGCCTGCTGGAAATTGAAGTTCACTTGCCCCGAAGCGCGCAAACCAAATGGTGAAGTGCCAAAGCGGTGTCGCCAGCTCACACCAATCGGGATACTGAACGACGATACAGCGTAATTGCTGCGCTCGTACTCCAATTTCGTAACCGATTCATAAACACCGATCGTATCGTAGCCTATAATCGAATCCGGATTGTCGGGATCATAAATCGCAATGGAATCGTAGCCGAGGAAGGTGACATCCGTGGTTTCATGTTCCATTTCCAATTCATCCTTCCGTTGACCGTAGCCAAGACCGGAATGCACACCAAAATTCCCGAAATAGCGGTTGATTTCCAGCGAAAGCAGAAGCGAGCCTTTTTCGGCAACTTCCAGGTGGTTGCCTGTATTCAATCCCAGCGAAGGACCACCGTAAAGCGACAATTCCCATTTTTTCAGCTCATCGGGCTTCTCATCCTCGGTGACATCAGCTGCCTGGGGTTTGACTGAATCGGCTTTCTGTTCGGAAGACGGGTCGGTTACCGTGCTGTCTGCCGGAGTCGTGCTGAACGAATCGGCAGCATTGCTTTTCGTTTCATTAGCGGGAACGCTGGCAGAATCGTGCACACTCGAGCTTCCCGAATCAGCCATCGCCAGCAGATTGTCTTCGCCGATTGATCCTGTTGTAGAATGAAGGTTCTTCCCGTTAAATGGACTGGAAGCGTAGGGTTTAGTTGTCTTTTTTCGATTGGAGAATGGTTTCGGACGGTCAGCTTTCACAACGGTTTCCGGTTCCATTGCGGCTGCCGGCACTGAAAGCTGTGTTTCATCGCTGCTGATTGCTTCGGGTTGTGGCAGCTGTCTCAGATCCTGAGCGCGGTTAACACCCGGCATCGTTTTTCCGTTCGTTAGGGAATGATCGTCTGATTTTGATGAAACCGGCAGTTGTTGCCCTTCCTGCTGGCTCAGTAGTAAAAAGCCACTTATGCTTACCAAAAGCACAGGCAGCCAGATCCAGAACGGCAATCTGCGCTTGCGACGCCCATCGATTGCGTTGTCGACGGCCTCCTTGACGCTAGCCGGCGGCGACACTTCAAATCCTTCGAAGGAAGATCTGAACAGCTCGTCTATGTCATTTCGCTCGCTCATATGGTTGATTTTTTGGACTCCAGCAGCTGATGGATCATTCGCCTGGCTTTGAAGTACTGTGTTTTACTCGTGTTTTCCGAAATGCCAAGGTGTTCGGCAATTTCCTTATGGGTCAGGTTTTCAATTACAAACAGGTTGAAAACCGTCCGATAGCCGTCGGGCAGCTCGTTCAGGATGTGTAGCAGGTGTCTTTTTAATTGTTCGGAATCTTCGGCCGGAACGCTGATTTCCTGCTGCTCATTGAAAAAAGCATCGTCTTCATGCAGCTCAAACCGGTAGTTGACTTTGATGTAGGTCAGCGCAGCATTGATCACAATCGTTTTTATCCAGGCGGCCAATGGTTTTCCGGGTGTGTATTGATCGGAGCTGCGATAAATCCGAATGAAGGCTTCCTGTAAAACGTCCTGGGCATCGTCATGGCAACGCGTATAACGCAGGCACACACCGAACATCGCCGCGGAAAAAGCAGCATACACAGCGTCGAATGCTTTTCGATCGCCTTTTTTGAACTGTTCCAGGATGTCGTTCGTTATCACACGGCTATAAAAACGGTATACGTATTTTGGCCCCCGTTTCCTCAGTTACCGTTCGCAAAACAGATGGTTGTCTGAACGACGAAAAAAAAGTCAGAAAAGTTCGTTCTGGCTGATGCGGTCTTTGGCTTTTTGCACGAAATTTTCCAGCTGCTCGAAGAAGCCGTTGCGCATACGCTGGTTTTCACCTGAGATCACGGCGCAGCTTTTCAGCATGATCTGGAAGACGCTGAAGGATTTGTTGACGTAATCCTGGTCGATGGTATACAGGTAATTGATCATGTTGTGGGTGATGTACAACATGCGGTAAGCGTTTGTTTCAGCAAAAAAAGTGTTGTCCTGCAAATAGGTCTGGTGCAGGTGAAAGCTGAAATTGCCTTCTTCGGTCACCACCGGCTGGTTCACAATGAATTTCCGTCCGATAGCTGCCTGTTCGCGCAAATGGCTGCACAGCTTCAGCACTTCATCGAGCAGGTACAGCGCATCTTCGCGCGATTCGAAATGGCCCAGCTCGTAAAACGAAACGATTTCACGTACAAGTCCTTTTCCTGCTTCGAAGCCGATCACTTCTACCGAATCGGTGCGGACGTATTTCTGCAGAATTTCATTCAAGTGCTCGTTCGAAATGCCCTCTTTCCAGTCCTTGTGGAATTTCACTTCCTGCAGGCTTGGCATCATCAGGTAGCATTTGGCAAAATACAGGAGCTTGAAACGCATCAGCGGCGGAAAGTTCAGCAGCTGAAAAACGATGAGGTCGAGGTTGGAGATATAGAGCTTTTGCGATCGCTGGGCGGCCATTCGGCGAAAAGCTTCAAGTATTCCGTTCAGGTAGCCATCGAAGGAAAATTCCCCGCGTTGAATAGGATTGTATTGAAACACAACGGTTTTCCCGGTAATGCCAATGATCTTATCGATGGAAAGATCGTATTTGGAGCAAAGCAGCTGAATTTCTTCTGGTTTGAGGGCGGTTTCGCCACGTGCGCGACGGTAAGCGGAATCGCGGGAAAGGTCCAGGTCTTCCATCAGGATGCGGCCCAATGAGGCATCATGAGGTAGCTTGGCTTTGAGTTGTTCCAGGAGTCGGTTTTGGATGTCCATGTGAGCGAATATAGCGGGTTTTTCGGAATATTAAAAGCCACAGGATCAATGGATCGTGGAAACAAAAAATGGCTGCACTCTACAGCACAGCCATTTTTCGTTGGGTTCAGTTGTTATTGTTTCATCAGTCGCACGGAAACCGGACGTCCGTTCAGCTCCGCGTTGAGGAAGTACAGACCGTTTTCAAAACCTGTCAGGTCGAGAACGATACCGTTCGCTTCAGCAGTTGCGTTGGTACGTACGATTTTACCTTGTACGTCCGTTACCACGATTCCTTTCAGCTCGCCGTTTGATTCGATGTGGAATACGCCGTTTGCCGGGTTCGGGTAAGCTACCAGCTCTGTAATAGCTGCTTCGTCTACACCAAGGCACTCGCCTACGATAATGTCATCGCTGGAGCTGTTTGAGCAACCGTTGCCATCCGTGTAAGAATACATGATCGGATGTGTTCCGAGTCCTGCCGTAGCCGGATCGAAATCTCCACCACTCACTGCTGTACCGCTGTAAGAACCACCAGCCGGTGAACCACCTGCAAGGGTGATCTCAGCGTCGTAGATGCACAGGTCCGGTTCTGTCAGAACCAATGTAACTGCTGGCAATGCGTTCACAGTAATCGTTGTCGTAGCCGTGTTCGTACAGCTGTTAGCGTCCGTATAAGAGTAAGTCACTGTTTGTGTACCAGCTGAAGGATCAAACAATCCGCCGCTCACACCTGTTCCTGAGTAAGAACCGCCAGCAGGCAATCCGCCAGACAACGTCACATCATTTGCGTCTTCACACACAGCTCCGATCGGATCCTGTGTTACTACAGGCAGGTCGTTTACGGTCATGGTGAAATCAGCTGAATTCGTACAGCTGTTAGCATCAGTGTAGGTGTATGTAAGCGTTTGCGTTCCACTGGACGCATCGAAATCAGAACCTGTTACGCCTGTACCGCTGTAGGTTCCACCAGCTGGAGAACCTCCGGAAAGAGTCACAGCACCTGCATCAATACATACGGCACCCATCGGGTCGTGTGTTACAGTTGGCGCTGTGTTTACCGTCAGTGTTGAAGTCGCACTGTTCGTACAGCTGTTGGCGTCTGTGTAGGTATACGTGATTGTTTGTGTGCCGGAAGCAGGATCGAAATCCGTTCCCGTTACACCTGTACCGCTGAATGTTCCACCAGCCGGAGAACCTCCTGTCAACATGACGATTCCACCGTTGTCACAAATTGCAGCCAGCGGATCCAGCGTTACAGTTGGTGCGGTGTTCACGGTGATTGTATTGTTACTCTGGTGAGCACAACCGTAAGGGTCGGTATAATCATAGGTGATCGTTTGTGTTCCTGCAGCAGGATCGAACATGCCACCTGATACACCTGTACCGGAATAAGTACCACCGGCCGGTGAACCCTGAACAAGTGTATAAGGTCCTGCGTTATCGCAAAGCGCCGGTAAACCGTTCAGGGATGTCGGGTTTGCCGGACAAACAACGGTAATCGAATAAGCAGAAGATCCTGAACAACCGCTGGCATCGGATACGGTAACCGTGAAGTTAAACGTTCCCGTTGCAGTTGGCGTACCGCTGATGGTACCACTTGCTGAAAGCGTCAACCCCGGAGGAAGCGCCCCAGCTGTAACCGCATAATTTGGTGCACCGAGCGCTCCTGTTTGCGTAAGTGACACGTTGTAAGCAGTTCCTGCCGCACCTCCGGTCAATGCTCCGCTTGGTGTCATTGTAAACGCAGGGCACACATAAGGCGTATAAATAACGTTGTCGATCCCGATGTAATCGGAGTTTGTACCATTTAAACCACCGCTTTCCACGAAATAGCGGAGAGCGATACGGCCCGATGTCGGTGCCGGTAAACCGGAAATCGTAATCGTATACAATGTCCATGCTTCCGGATATCCGGCGCCGTTGTAGCTTGGGTTGATGTCCAGCAGCAAAGTTGTGTAGTCACCAACACCGGTACCTGTTCCAACAGTAGTACTTGCACCGTTCGTGCTCAGGCGCACCTGGAGACGATCGGCATAAGTCGAAACTGCCTGACGGGTGTAAAAAGTGATCACATCGCCGTTGCGGAAGGTACGATTCGGCGTCATCAGCCAGTTGCTGATCGTTCCGACACTTCCTGTGTTGTTATAGTTCGCACCGATATAATCATCCGCTGCTCCGTTATAGGCAGCAAAAGTGCCGGTGTTTCCCTGGAACCAGTTTGTCGATCCGACAGCAACACTGGCGTTGGTCATGACCCATCCGCTTCCGGCAAGGGTTGTAATATCGTTGAAGTCCTCTGTAAATGACTGAGCATTTGCTTTTGAGAATGGAACCAGGGCGCAGACCGCTGCCACGATTCCTTTAAAAATCATCTTTTTCATAGCGCTTAAGAAATCGATTATCGTAGGTTAGTTCCTGCGAGCTGTTGCTCAACATAATACAATTCAGCCTGCAATTCTTTGCGGACCGCTTCATCTGTAACCAGCTGGATCTGATTCGTCAACAGTACTTTGTACTCGCTGTTCAATGCTGTCAGCTCTTCTTTCAACTGAGCATACTGACCACGTGAGGCGGTGGTTGCCTGGCTCAATTGCAGTTCTTTTTGCTGGATTTTTTCTGCCTGTGCCTTCAGCGAAGGTGTGGCCAGAACGGTTTGCGGGAGTGTGTGCGTTGTAGTTGTTTCCTGCCCATAGGACAATGAAAAGAAGCCAACCGAACACAAAATGAGTATCCGTTTTTTCATAGTAGAAATTGTTAATATAGCTCTTCAAAGATAGATCAAAGCACAGAGGACCAAGCAGGTAAAAACACCTGAATCAGAAATTTGAAGGATTTTACAGAGTAGTGAAGATCGGCGAAGAAACGCTTCAATTGCCACCTGTAGCGGGTTTTTCGCAAGATATTGGCAACCAGCTTGTTTGTCTTATAACTAACGAATCTTTGAAATCGATTCAAGAAACTAACAGACTGTATCAGAAGCAGTTTCTTCTAAAATAAAAATTAACAAGGCAAGCTGTCTGGTCTTATACCAGTTTACCGTACAGGTCGTAATGATCGGCCGACGTAATTTCCACATCAGCAAAGTCGCCGATGCGTACGTAGCCTTCGGATTTTTTCACCAGCACCTCGTTGTCGACTTCGGGTGAATCGAACTCGGAACGACCGATGAAATAGTCGCCTTCGATACGGTCGAACAACACGCGCAGGGTCTTTCCTACTTTCAGCTGGTTGAGCTCGTAGCTAATACCCGATTGCAACTCCATAATGGTATCGGCGCGCTGGCGTTTCACTTCGTCCGGAACATCGTCGTTAAGGCTATAAGCGTGTGTGTTCTCTTCGTGCGAATAGGTGAAAATCCCCAGGCGCTCGAAGCGCATGCGCTCAACGAAATCGTACATTTCCTGGAAATCGTCTTCTGTTTCGCCCGGATAACCGGCAATCAACGTGGTGCGGATCGCGATCCCCGGCACTTTCTCACGAATGGTATTCACGAGCGCTTCGGTTTTCTCACGCGTGATTCCGCGGCGCATAGATTGCAGAATTTTCGTAGAACCGTGCTGCAACGGCATATCGAGGTAGTTGCACACTTTCGGGTGCGTGATCATCGCATCGAGCACGTCCATCGGGAAACCGGCCGGGAATGCATAATGCAAACGGATCCATTCGATTCCTTCCACAGCAGCCAGGCGTTCGATCAACTCGGCGAGGTTGCGTTTTTTGTAAATATCGAGTCCGTAATAAGTCAGATCCTGTGCAATCAGCAGCAATTCTTTCACGCCTTGCGCCGCCAGTGATTCAGCCGACTTCACCAATTGGTCGATCGGCGTTGAAACGTGATTGCCACGCATGAGCGGAATAGCGCAGAATGAGCAAGGACGATCGCAGCCTTCAGCTATTTTGAAGTACGCGTAATGAGAAGGTGTAGTGAGCAGACGCTCGCCCACCAGCTCGTGCTTGTAATCGGCTTTGAGGGTTTTCAGCAAACGCGGCAGATCGCGCGTTCCGAAAAAGGCATCCACTTCCGGAATTTCCACTTCGAGCTCGTCTTTGTAACGCTGCGACAAACAGCCGGTCACGTAGACTTTATCGACCAAACCTTCCTGTTTCGCTTCGGCGTAACGAAGAATCGTATCGATGGATTCCTGCTTCGCATTGTCGATGAATCCGCAGGTATTGATGATCACAATCGAAGCATCGTCTTGTTGCGACTCGTGCTCAACGTCGAACTTGTTGGCTTTGAGCTGCGCCATCATGACTTCAGAGTCGAAAGTGTTCTTGGCACAGCCGAGTGTTACGACGTTGACTTTATTTTTACGAAGCGTTTTGGTTTTCATTCCGGAATTGAAAGCGCAAAGATACGGCAAAAACCGGAAATCCCCGGTCGAAATTTTGTTGGTAACCGTCAATAAAAGTAAAAATATACACAACTAAATCGTTTAACTGTTGTATTATTAAAAAACCTGCTATATTTGCGGCATCAAATGATTAACAACGCGACATATTTCCTGATCAGGCCTGTTACAAGGCGCAGGGCCCCCATGGGGTTATAATATGTTATTGCGGGGCTACGTGCCCTGCCCGTTGATTTAATTTTCATCCTTTTTATTCTTTTTTAATCACAACAGAAATGGAACTTTCTATTGTTGTGGCAGATGAAACGCATGTCGTACATGCAGCTTTCATTTGTCAGCTCATGGCTGACGCGGCTCAAAAACGCGGAACCGGCATTGCTAAACGTTCGCCTGAATACCTTCAGCAAAAAATGCGCGAAGGCAAGGCAGTTATTGCGATGGACGGATCCAAACCCATTGGGTTCTGCTACATCGAATCGTGGGGCCATGACAAGTTTGTAGCCAACTCCGGACTGATAGTCGACGAATCGTACCGCAAAGCCGGCCTGGCACGGAAGATCAAAGCACGGATCCTCGAATTGTCGTGTGAGAAATTTCCGAACGCCAAGGTTTTCGGAATCACGACCAGCCTTTCGGTTATGAAAATCAACACCGAACTGGGTTACAAGCCTGTGACCTTTTCGGAGCTCACCGACGACGAAAGCTTCTGGAAAGGCTGCAATGGCTGTGTAAATGTCGATATCCTGCAACGGACCGGTCGCAAACACTGCCTGTGCACCGGCATGCTCTACGATCCGAAGGCCACTTCTTCTGTTTCACCCCAACAACTGGAAACCAATGAACAACAATAAATCCGTCCTGCTGGCTTTTTCCGGCGGACTCGACACGACGTTCTGCGCCGTTCACCTGCAAAAAGACTGCGGGCTCACGGTTCATACCGTTTTCATCAACACCGGCGCTTTTTCCGCTGAAGAAGAAACGGCCATCGAACAAAAAGCCCTTTCACTCGGTGTTGCGTCGCATACGTCACTCGATGTAAGCGACGATTACTACCAAAACGGATTGCGCTATCTGCTCTTCGGCAATGTGCTGAAGAACGACACGTATCCGTTATCGGTGAGCTCGGAACGCATCTTCCAGGCCAAAGCGATCGCGAAGCTGGCAAAGGAAAAGCAAGTCGATTATATCGCCCACGGCAGTACCGGTGCCGGAAACGACCAGGTGCGTTTCGACCTCGTTTTCCAGGCGCTTGTACCGGAAATCGGTATCATAACACCTATCCGCGATCTGCAATTATCCCGTCAGCAGGAAGTAGACCAGCTCGCTCAATGGGGCATCACTGTTTCTGCTGAAAAAGCCAGCTATTCGATCAACGAAGGTTTGTGGGGAACTAGCATCGGCGGGGCCGAAACGCTTACTTCTCACCTGCCCCTGCCGGAACATGCCTGGCCGTACAAAGTGAACGCCAGTGGTTCGCAGGAAATCGCCATCGTATTTGAAAAAGGCGAGCCGGTTTCCCTGAACGGACAATCGCTTGCACCGGTAGAGCTCATCAAACAGCTCGATCTGCTGGCCCGTCCGTTTGGTATTGGCCGCGATGTGCATGTCGGCGATACCATCGTAGGCATCAAAGGACGTGTGGCGTTCGTTGCCGCGGCTTCGCTTATTCTGATCAAAGCGCACCAGCTGCTGGAAAAACACACGCTGACCAAATGGCAGCAACAGCTCAAAAAACAGCAAAGCGAATGGTACGGCATGTTCTTTCACGAAGGTCAGTACATGGACCCGGTGATGCGCGACATCGAAGCCCATTTGCTGCAAAGCCAGGAACGGGTAAGCGGAACCGTAACAGTTGTCTTGCTGCCCTACCGCTTTGAGCTTTCAGGTATCGTTTCCGACTTCGATCTGCTGAATTCCAAAATTGCCGCTTACGGCGAAGGAACAAAAGCCTGGACAGCCGACGACGCCAAAGGATTCATCAAAATCGCGGGTATGCAAACCAAATTGTGGCACGCACAAATCACCGAATCATGAAAAAAGCAGCCATCATTGGTGCAGCCGGTTATGTAGCCCGCGAGCTCATCGGTTTGCTTGTCCGTCACCCGGAAATCCGGATTGAACAGGCCGTGAGCAGCAGTCAGCACGGGACGTCTGTCGCGGCTTTCCACCACGATTTTGGTATTCCTGCCGAGCTGACTTTTTCCGAAAAGTGGGACAAAGAAGTCGACGTGTTGTTTCTCTGCGGCGGGCACGGTCATTCGAAGCAATTCCTGGCCGATCATCCTGTTAGCGAACAAACGCTGGTCGTGGACCTGAGCATGGATTTTCGTACAGACGCAGCATTTGTCTACGGCTTGCCGGAAATTCACCGGGGAAAAGTCACCAATCGCATTGCCAACCCGGGTTGTTTTGCAACAGCCATTCAATTGGGAATGCTTCCTATGCTGGGCGTTTCCGGTTCCGACTGGCACATTCACGCCATGACAGGATCTTCCGGTGCCGGGCAGCAATTGCAGTCCACCAGCCATTTTTCGTGGCGGGAAGACAACGTTTCGACCTACAAAGTATTCGATCACCAGCACTTGCTTGAGATCGAACACCATGGTCGGACTTTGGCGGGCCAACAAGGATCGGTGGAATTGCCACCCATCAACTTCATTCCCTTGCGTGGCCCTTACACCCGCGGCATTTTCGCTACACTTTACTGTGAAACGCAGCTCAGTGAAACGGAAATTCAGCAACGCTACCAGGAATATTACGCCGATGCTGCTTTCACGAAAGTCGTTTCCGCCGAGCCAGACCTGAAACAGGTCACAGGCACGAATTTCTGCTTCTTGTATCCGCGCGTGATCGCCGGCAAATTAGTTATTACCAGCATTATCGATAATCTGCTGAAGGGTGCGGCCGGACAGGCTGTGGAAAATACGAACGCCTTCTTCGGCTTTGCACCCGCAACGGGTTTGCAGCTTAAACCCCAATTCTTATGACAACTTTTGATGTATACCATCCCTGGAAAACCGCTTTTGTAAAAGCAAAAGGCGCGCAGCTCACCGACGAGCAGGGAAAACAATACCTGGATTTCTACGGCGGCCACGGCGTGATTTCCATCGGACACAATCACCCGGCGTGGACAGGCGCACTGGCCGAGCGTTTCGAAACCATTTCTTATTATTCGAACGCCGTTACGATTCGTCAGCAGGAAGCCGTTGCTCGACAATTCAACGAAGTGAGCGGTCTTAGCAATTACCGTTTGTTTCTGTGCAACAGCGGTGCGGAAGCCAATGAAAATGCGCTGAAAATTGCCGCATTCAAAACCGGTCGCTCGAAAGTACTGGCATTCAAAGGCGCTTTTCACGGTCGTACGGCCGGAGCCATCGCCGTAACCGACAATCCTGCGATTCAGGCTCCTTTTGGAAAAGAGCTGGTACAGGATTTCATCGCGCTCAACGATGTGGAAGCATTGAAAACGGCTCTTGCAACGGAAACCTATGCAGCTGTGATCGTAGAAGGCTTGCAGGGCGTTGCCGGTGTATTCGAGCCAACAGCAGAAATGTGGAAGACCATTAATGAATACACCAAAGCCACCGGAACGTTGTTCATAACTGATGAGATTCAGAGCGGTTGCGGACGGACCGGAACATATTTTGCCTTCCAGCACTGGAACGTACAGCCGGATATCATCACCATGGCGAAAGGCATAGGAAACGGTTTCCCGGTAGCCGGTTTGCTCATCCAGCCGGAAATAGAGCCCGTAAAAGGTCAGCTCGGAACCACTTTTGGCGGCAGCTACCTCGCCTGCGCGGCTGTTTCGGCCGTATTGACGGAAATTGCCGAACAATCGCTCATGGACCGCGCGGTGTTGCTGTCCAACGAATTGAAGCCAAAGCTCTATGCGCTGGATGGCGTGGAAGAGATTCGTGGTCGCGGACTAATGCTCGGTATCAAGCTGAATCGAAAAGCTGCTGAAATCCAGCAATTGCTGCTGCATTACGGCGTCGTGACCGGTACATCTTCGTGTCCGTATACTTTACGCATCCTGCCTCCGCTCAATATTACCGGCGTTGAGATACAGCGTTTCATCGCAGCATTTGAAACGGTACTGACATTGACAAACGAACCTCAACCGCAAGTGTTATGAAACAGTTCACTTCAGTAGCCGACGTCCCCAACGTCCCCGGTCTGATCGAAGACGTATTGCGGATCAAAGGAACACAGGACCACAGTATCGGGAAACACAAAAACCTCACGATGCTGTTCTTCAACCCGAGCCTGCGCACGCGGATGAGTACACAAAAAGCCGCTCAGAACCTTGGTATGAGCGTTTCGGTGCTCGATTCGGGTCAGGGCTGGAAACTGGAAACCGTTCCGGGCGCCATTATGAACGGCGACGCGCAGGAACACATCTGCGATGCGATCAAAGTCATGAGCAGCTATACGGATGTCTTGGCCGTGCGGTCGTTTCCGACACTGACCGATAAAGAAGCGGATTACAACGAGACCATTCTGAGCGCCGTGATCGCCAACAGCAAGGTTCCGGTATTATCGCTGGAATCGGCAACGCGCCACCCGCTGCAATCGCTCACCGACATGGCGACCATTGTTGAATCGGGCGTTCGCAAACCGAAAATTGCCGTAACGTGGGCGCCGCATCCGAAATGCTTACCACAAGCCGTGGTGAATTCCTTCCTTGAATGGTCGGCGTTCCTGGATGCCGATGTCTGGCTGGCGCATCCGCCGGGTTACGAGCTGGATGACGTATTTACGCAACACGCCACGGTGACACACAATCAGCTGGAAGCATTGGAAGATGCCGATTTCGTTTACTGCAAGAACTGGAGCTCTGTTACCCATTATGGTCAACGACTGGAAGGCTTCGACAACTGGACGGTCGACACGGCGAAAATGAGTCGCACGAAGCAGGGAAAATTCATGCACTGTCTGCCGATCCGGCGGAACGTCGTAGCGACGGATGCCGTGATTGATCCTTCCATCGTGTATGAACAGGCCGCCAACCGTGTGTGGGCTGCGCAGGCCGTATTGCAACAACTGTTGAAAGCATGAAAACAACGATAGTCAAAATAGGCGGTACAATTCTCGAACATCCGGAACAACGGACTGCATTCCTGCAAACCTTTGCGCAGATCGAAGGACCGAAAGTGCTCATTCACGGCGGTGGCAAAACAGCCAGCAAGCTCGCCGAACTGAACGGCATCCAACCGGTTTTCATCGACGGACGCCGCGTAACGACTCCTGATATGCTGGCCATCGTTACGATGAGCTACGCCGCGATCAATAAAGAGATCGTAGCCGGTTTGCAGCACCTGAACATTCCCGCAATTGGATTGTGCGGCGCCGATGGCTTGTGTATTCCTGCTAAAAAACGTGATCCGCTTCCCATCGATTTCGGAATGGTCGGCGATCCCTTGTTCGATACCCCGCTTTCGCCACTCGTGAAGGAATTGGTAACACTCGGCATTACGCCAGTGTTCAGCGCCCTGAGCTACGATTGCGAAAATGGCACTTTGCTCAACACCAATGCCGATACGATCGCGCTGTTCTGGACCAAGCAATTTGCTGCGCTCGGCGAGGTCGAGTTGGTGTATGCGTTCGAGCACAACGGCGTATTGCAAACACTTTCCGACCCGGAATCGGGGTTTAAACAGCTGGCTAAACAACAGCTGGCTTCCATGCAGGCGGAAGGCACCATTCATTCAGGTATGATCCCGAAACTCGATTGCGGTTTCAAAGCGCTGGCTTACGGCGCCCGGAATGTACGCATCAGCCGCTTCGATCAGTTAGCAACCGGTACACAACTCGTTGACGCATGAATACGCCGCTGAACGACCTGGCTGCATTGGTAAGCATTCCTTCCTTTTCCGGGAAAGAAACAGCTGCCGCCGATTGGATGTACAACCTGCTGGCATCGGAAGGATTGATTCCTGAACGGCTGGTCAATAATGTATGGGCCACCGCCAGCGGCTTCGATCCGATCAAGCCGACCGTCCTGCTCAACTCGCACCTTGACACCGTAGGTATTTGTGATGGCTGGACAGTCGATCCGCATGCGTTCACCCAAAACGGCGCGACCTGTTACGGCTTGGGCATTAACGACGCCGGCGCTTCGCTGATCGGATTGCTACACGTTTTCCTGCAGGAACATACCGAGCGGAAAGCCGGGAAGCAAAGCAGCTTTAACCTGGTTTTTCTGGCCTCAGCGGAAGAAGAAAACAGCGGCAAAAACGGCATGGAGCTCGTTCGCGAACACTTAGGAACTATTACTATGGCCATCGTAGGCGAACCAACAGGTGGCAAAGTAGCCGTTGCGGAAAAAGGACTGCTGGTGATCGATGCGCTGGCAACTGGTATTGCGGGTCACGCAGCTCGCAGCACCGGCGAAAACGCAGTTTACAAAGCCCTGAACGATATCCAGCTGTTGCGAAGCCATGTCTTTACACGCGTTTCCGATACACTTGGACCGGTTTCACTGCACGTAACGGCCATTTCCGGCGGACAATTACACAATGTGATTCCCGACAGCTGCCGGTTTACGATCGACATCCGGCTGAACGATTGTTATACGCACCAGGAAATACTGGATGAATTGCAGGCGTTGTGTCAATCGAAGCTCACACCACGTTCCATGCGCTTATCGCCATCCGGATTACCGGTACATCATCCATTGGTGCGTGCAGCAGAACAATTAGGGTTGGAATGCTTCGGCTCACCAACCATGAGCGACCAGGCACTGATGCCCTGGCCTTCCATCAAATTCGGCATCGGCGAATCGGAGCGCTCACACACGGCGAATGAATGTATTTATGAAAACGAATTAACCACCGGAATTGCACTTTACAAGGCTTTCCTAAAACAACTCGACTATGAAATTATGGGATAAAGGCGGACTGACTTCCGAAGCGGTACTCGCTTTCACCGTAGGAAACGACCGTGAGACGGACAAACGACTGGCCAAGAGCGACATCAAGGCTTCGCGGGCGCATGCGCAAATGCTGCACAGCTGTGGGCTCCTGACAAGCGACGAGCTGGAACAGCTGCTGGAAGGCTTCGAACGACTGGAAGCGGAAGTTTCCCAGGCCGGGTTTGCTATTCCGGAAGAGCTGGAAGACATTCACTCGTTCCTCGAATACCGTCTGACAGCCTGGTACGGTGAAACAGGCAAGAAAATCCACACAGCGCGCTCACGCAACGACCAGGTGCTTACGGCGCTGCATCTTTACCTGAAAGAAGAGCTGGAAATTATCTGGGAGAAAACGCGTGCTTTCGGATTGCAATTGTGCGATCAGGCCGAAGCGTACGATCGCGATTTCATTCCTGGTTACACGCATACACAAGTGGCCATGCCATCGAGTATTGGTATGTGGCTGGGTGGTTTTGCCGAATGCCTGGCCGACGATCTGCTTTTGATCGAAACCGTTCACCGTCTGGCTGATCAGAATCCGTTGGGAACAGCTGCAGGTTACGGTTCGACTTTTCCCATCAACCGGATGCAAACAACCACAACGCTCGATTTCAGCAAGTTGAAAGTCAATCCTGTTGCAGCGCAGCTCAACCGCGGGAAACTGGAACAAAGCGTAAGCTACGCACTGGCACAAACCGGTCTCACACTGGGCAAGCTGGCCAACGACTGCATATGGCTGCTGAACCAGCATTTCCGGTTTATTTCCTTCCCCGACGCGTTGACAACCGGAAGCAGCATCATGCCGCACAAGAAAAATCCGGATGTATTTGAGCTGGTACGCGCTAAAGCCGGACAGCTGAGCGCTATTCCGAATGAGATCAATTTATTGACACATAATCTGTTTTCGGGCTACCACCGCGATTTTCAATTGCTGAAGGAACCTGTTTTCCGTTCCATCGACCTGTTTCATGCTATCATCGACATCATGGCCTATATGCTTCCGCAGATGGAAGTCGAACAGGTGGATCTTTCCGATCCGCGTTATACTGGATTGTTCAGCGTGGATGCTGTGGCCGAGCTTGTGCAGCAGGGCTACTCGTTCCGCGATGCGTATGTAGCTGTTGGCATGAATCCGGTAACCGGGCAGTTAACGCCGGCCGAAACTTCACACATCGGAAGTCTGTACCGACTGGGTATCGATCTGATTCGTCAGAAGCTGAATCACTAAATTATTCAGCCTTCTTTTTGGAGCTTTCAACCGGAGTTTGCAGCGCCAGGGTGAACCGTTCCTGCTCTTTCTGTGGAATCTTGCGCACCAGGAGGTAAATACCGAGCAGGATAAACGGAAGACTGAGGAGCTGACCTGTATTCAGTGCCCAGGAGTCATCGCGCTCGGTTTGTCCTTCTTTGATGAATTCGATCAGGAAACGCGCCGTCCAGATGAGCACCAGGAACATCCCGAAGATGCGGCCCGGCATTTCTTTTGCCTTGGTTTTCCAATACATGCGCAGCAAAACGATAAAGCCAAACAGGTAGCAAATCGCTTCGTAGAGCTGTGTCGGATGACGGTATACGTGTTCGCCGTTGATCAGGTATTTTTCTTCTTCATGCAGGAAACGGAATCCCCATGGCAGATCTGTCGGAACACCAATGATTTCATGGTTCACGAGATTCCCCAAACGGATGCAGCATCCGGCAATGGCGATCGGTGCAACAATGCGGTCGAGAATCCAGAAAACCGGACGGTTCACTACTTTTTTGGAGAAATAGTACAGCACGATGAGCAACATAATCGCTGCACCGTGACTGGCCAGACCGCCTTCCCAGACTTTGATGATATCGCCGAGGTGGTCTTTGTAATAATCCCAATCGTAGAAGAACACGTGGCCAAGACGCGCGCCGATGATGGTCGCCAGAACGACATAGATCAACAGCTTATCGAGCACAGCATCGGGAATACGTTCGGAACGGAACATGCGACGAATTACAAAATAGCCGATGATCAGGCCCGAGACGAACAGCAATCCGTACAGGTTGGGCGTTGAGCGTCCTTCAATCAGTTCAGAGCTTATGTTCCAGTCGATTCCGAGTATCACGTTTCCGGTTGTTTTGATTAACGGTCGAAAGATACTTGTTTTCCTCGATTCTCTTTATAGATCAATTGACTTCCTCTTCCCTTTTTGAAAATCTTGTTGCTGTTGTTCTGTCCTTTTCGCAGCTCTTTCTGTTCTTCCAGTGGTAATTGGGAGATTTCCATACAGGCATCCGAGCAGGTGTTCAGCATTTTTTCCGCGCAGCTGTCGCACTGAATAAACAACAAATGGCAAGCTTCGTTGGCGCAGTTCGTATGATTGTCAGCCGGCGTTCCGCACTGGTGGCAGCGGGCAATGATGTCGTCGGAAATGCGCTCACCACGACGCTCGTCGAACACAAAATTCTTACCGATGAATTTATTCTCGAGACCTTTCTCCTTGCATTCGTTGGCGTACTTGATAATACCACCTTCGAGCTGGTGAACGTTTTTGAAACCGCGGTGTTTGTACCACGCCGATGCTTTTTCACAGCGGATACCGCCGGTGCAGTACATCACGATATTTTTGTCTTCGTTGCCTTTCAGGTACAGGTCTTCAATAATCGGCAATGATTCACGGAACGTGTCTACATCCGGCAGAATAGCGTCTTTGAAATGGCCTACTTCGTGCTCGTAATGGTTGCGGAAATCCACCAGAATGGTATTCGGATCGTCGGTCAGCTTGTTGAATTCTTCGGCGTTCAGGTGAATGCCTTTGTCCGTTACGTCGAAGGTCTGATCCGTGAGACCGTCGGCCAGGATTTTATCGCGTACCTTGATCTTGAGCTTCAGGAACGGGAATTCCGCTTCGGATTCATCCACAGCAATGTTCAAACGAATGTCTTTCAGGAAGCTGATCTCGTACAATTCATCACGAAACTGATTCAAATGGTGAACAGGAACGCTGATCTGGGCATTGATTCCTTCCGTGGCGACGTAAATACGCCCTACGACATCGATCTTACTGAGTTGGTGGAACAAAACGTCCCGGAAAATCTGAGGATTGGCAATATGCGCATACTGATAAAAAGAAATGGTCACAAATTCATGACCGCTTTCGCGCAGTTTTTGCTCTAATTCCTCTTTACTGAATGTATTCCACAGTTGCATGCTATGTTTCGATTTGTAAAAAGTGGTGCAAAGATAGGAATAGTTGGTGAGTTTGCAGTTACTAGTTGGAAGTTGATAGTTGGAAGTTAGTTGTAGGGATAGCGAACTATTCAACTGTCTCCGGTCTCCAGTCTTTTACCACATACCTGCCTGTCGGCAGACAGGGACACATAGAGCACATAGATATAGTTGAGTTATGAGTTTGATAGTTACAGTTTCAATTCATAAGAAACCACTGTCTCTTCAATGTCCGATACAACAAATTGAAAATCAACTACTATATAGACGTTTGTCTCCCCACTGTCTGTTTCCTATCCGATCATCAAACATTAGCCATCAAGCATCTTGAAGTCCTGATGTCTTAAAACCTGTCTGCCGACAGGCAGATCCTGAAGTCTTGAAATCCACTAAGTCTTACGAGGTTTCTTCTTCGCAGCAGGGAAGAGAATGTTGTTCAGGATGAGGCGATAGCCCGGGGAGTTGGGATGTAAGTTCAAATCTGTCGGCGGATCGCTCACACGGTGTTCGTAGTCTTCCGGATCGTGGCCGCCGTAGAATGTCCAGGTGCCCTGCCCCATTTCGCCGTGGATGTAGCGCGCAGTATTCAGGTTTTTGCTTTCTCCCATGATCAGCACGTTCGGCTTGATGAGGTCTTTGCGGAAATCGGTGGTTTGTCCCATGAATCCGTTGATCACATCGGTATGACATTGCGTGAGCATAGTCGGCACCACATCCCACTTGGCTGAAAATTCAAATAGTGTGAATTTATCCTGGTTTTCGGGCAGCGTACGATGCAGGTTGGTTCCGTCGATGGTGGAATATTCGTATTCCATCGGGTCCAGTTTCAGCTCGTAATTTTCGAACGCAAAGGTCATTCCGAAATCGAGCTTTTTCTGGCAATTCGGGTCCATGCCATCACCGTCGAACATGCGCTCGCAGATATCCGTTTCATGGGCCGAAAGCGCAATATCGAAACTATCCGTTCCGCTGCACATCGTGAACAGGAATCCGCCGCCAATGACAAAATTCCGGATGTTATTGGCTACCGCCAGCTTCAGCTGTGATACTTTTTCAAAGCCCAGGTTGTGGGCATCCTGTTCGGCAGCAGCTACTTGTTCTTTGTACCACGGATAGTTGCGGTAATTGGAATAGAATTTTCCGTACTGTCCGGTGAAATCTTCGTGATGCAAATGCAGCCAGTCGTATTTCGGCAGCACGCCCATGACGATCGCCGAGTCGTAAATTTTATCGTAAGGAATTTCGGCGTACTCGAGCACCATGGTTACGGCGTCGTCCCACGGCAAAGATGTATTCGGTGTATAAACGGCAATTTTTGGCGCTTTTTCCAGTTGCACAATTTCCATGTTCACTTCCGGATCGGCAATCTGACCGCGAATGGCATTGACTTGTCCATCGGAAAGCACTTCGTAGCTCACGCCGCGAACGATCAGCTCTTCTTCGATGGTTTGCAAATGCGGGAACAAAAAGGAACCGCCGCGGTAGTTCAGCAGCCATTCCATCACCACATCGTGCTCGAGTACCCAATAGGAAACACCGTAAGCTTTCAGGTGATTGGCCTGGCGCTCGTCCATCGGCACAAGAATCGACGATCCGAAGGTGATTTTGGCACACAACAGGAACAGGAGAATGAACAGGTATTTCATATTAAACCAAGTAACGCTAAAGTACAACTTTTAGTCCAAAAAGGAGTATATGAGCGGAGGTGTTCTGTAATAGTCCTATCTTGAATGTCTTATCTATATTTGTTATCTTTACAGAACATCACGTAGTCGTCCGTAAAATGTATAGTGCCGTTCAAATAGCCCATCTCTTTGTTCAAAAGGGAATTAGCGAAGAGAAACCTCTTACGCATATGAAGCTTCAAAAGCTGGTTTATTTCTCTCATGGCTTACACCTTGCCGCTTTCGATGGCAAGCCATTAATCATCGACAGCATCGAAGCCTGGCAATACGGGCCGGTTATTCCCAGTATTTATGAAAAATATGCCATTTTCAGGGATCAGCTAATCGTGGATAAAGACAAACTCCAGGAAATCGGATTTTATATAGAAGATCTGCCTGTGCTGAATGAAAACGCAGAAGAAATTTTCAATGTTACCTGGGATATCGTGGGCGACCGATCTGCAATTCAACTTTCCAATTGGACGCACGAGCCTAATCTGGCATGGAGCAAGGTTTATCGTCCCGGCATTCCACACATCGACATCCCGAATGAGCTGATTGCTGACGACTTCAAACAATTCGTTGAAGCTAAAGCATCCTGAGAGGTATGGGAATCAACCGGAGTGCGCTTCATGAAACACTTGACAAAGTTTCAATTAATGCCGATAACCTGACGATTACCGAGCTCATCGACAGTAAAAAAGAGCTTGCCGACCTGGATCGGATCGAAGACGACAACGATACGCGTCATCACCTGACTTACTGGATTTTAAGCTTCAATGCACTTTGGATGCTTGGCGTGATGACTATTGTTATCCTGAAAGGGCTCGATGTATTAAAATACAATCAATCGGAAATCATTACCCTCTTAACGACTACTTCGGCAAATGTGCTGGGTTTCGGTTATATCGTTGCCAACTATATTTACAAGCAACCCGTTTCTTCGGGCAGCCGGCGAAAACAAGTTAAGCGAGCTGTTTAATTAAAGAGGTATCTTCTGATTAAAACGGATCCGAATCGTTCAGCGTAAAGTCATCGTCGTCGATGCTGTTCATGCTGCTGCCAAGGGTGATCGTACGCGGTGACGAATCAAAATCCTGGTTCGACTGCATGCCGGCGCTGAGAGAATTCGGGTTGAAATCACCGCCAACGACATCATCGAAGTTTTCAAAACGCGCATATTGAGAAACGAAGCGGAGACGCACATTGTCGAGCGCACCGTTACGGTGTTTGGCAATGATTACCTCACCTACGCCCTGGTTGGAAGAGCCATCTTCGGCCTGAAGCAATCCATAATATTCCGGACGGTAGAGGAAGCCTACGATATCGGCATCCTGCTCGATCGCACCCGATTCACGAAGATCCGAAAGTACAGGTCGCTTATCACCGCCTCGCGTTTCAACCGAACGGCTTAGCTGGGAAAGTGCGATCATCGGTACGTTCAATTCCTTGGCAATTTCCTTGATGGAACGAGAAATGGTCGAGATTTCCTGCTCGCGGTTTCCGCCTTTGCCTGTTCCGGCCGACATCAGCTGCAAGTAGTCGATGATGACCATCTGGATATCGTACTGCATTTTCAGACGACGGCATTTTGCACGCAGGTCGAAGATGCTCAGACCCGGCGTATCGTCGATGTAGATCGGTGCGGTAGTGAGCTTGGTCACACGGGAATACAGCTGCTGGAACTCATGTCCGTCGAGCTGGCCTTTCCGGAGCTTTTCGGCGCTGAGTCGCGTTTCACTGGAAATGAGACGTTTTACCAGCTGCACGGACGACATCTCCAGGGAGAAGATCGCCACGCCCATATTGAAGTCCACGGCGGTGTTGCGCGCCATGGAGAGTACGAAAGCGGTTTTACCCATCGCAGGACGTGCCGCGATAACGATCATATCGGAACGCTGCCAGCCGGAGGTCAATTCATCCAGCTTGCGGAAACCGGTCGGAACACCCGAAAGCCCGTCGCTGTTTTTCGCAGCGCTTTCGATTTCCGTTATGGCTTCCATTACCACGGTTTGCATCGTGGTAACGGATTTTTTCATGTTGTTTTCGGCAATCCCGAACAATTGCCCTTCCGCTTTGGTGAGCAGCTCAAACACGTCCGTCGTGTCGTCGTAGGCATCGCGCAGCGTTTCCGAACACATACGGATGATCTCGCGCTGAATGTATTTCTGAGCGATGATCCGCGCATGGTATTCGATGTGTGCCGATGAAGCAACGCGTTGGGTGAGCGAAGAAATATACACCACACCACCGGCTGCTTCGAGCTCGCCCCGCTCCTTGAGCTTCTGGGTTACTGTGAGCAGGTCGATCGGATTGGATGTTCCGAACAGCTCGCGAATGGCCCCGTAAATGTATTGGTGACGCGGATCGTAGAAACTTTCCGCTGAAAGCATGTCGATGGTATCGGTAACGGCGTTTTTCTCGAGCATCATGGCTCCGAGCACCGCTTCTTCGAGGTCTTTCGCCTGCGGTGGTACGCGTCCCATTTCATTGGCAAGCGGCACAATAGCATTCCGCGAACGGAGTGGTGTACGGCGGTTTGTGTTATTCTGCTGCTGCTCTTCCATGAGACAAAAATAGGAAAGAAACACCCGCTAAGGCGTGAAGTCGAAAACTAAAATTTTCCATAGCGGATTAACAAGGTTATGAACAATGTTTTTTTACCACAATGGAGCAAAGGCGATTGCTTTAAAGAAGCTTTATCCTCTCTCCGCCGCCGCGGAAGACCGAGAGGGGTGGAGAATCGCCTTTATCCTAGGAATGCTTCACCAGCTTTCTTTTCTGTACCACTTTGACGCGCTGGTAGGTGAACAACGCTGTGAGTCCGAGCAGGATGAAGATCACATCTACCGCGAAGACGCCGCGTGCTCCGGCACCGTAAGTCAGCCAGAACCAGTTGCCGGCAGCCAGGCCGCTCACGATCGGTACGCACAGCGACAGGATACCACCCCACAACAGCGTGATCCGGAAGATGCGCTGATTATCGCGCAGCAAGGCCAGACCGATGCTCACAAACAGCCATTGGTTGAAGAACACATAGTTCATGTAGTCTTCGGTATGAATGGAGGAACATTTCGACACGATCATCGTCCAAGCCACAACAGGAAAGAGCGACAGGCACGATCCGAGGTAGAAATAGCCCACACCGCGGTTCCATTTGCGCTTCTTCTCCGGCAGACCTTTTTTCTCGCGCGCCGTGAGCCAGATCAATACGCCGGTTATGATCACGAAGCAGGTCAGCAGGGCCATCAGGAAGTAAGCGGTTTTCAACAGGATGTTGCCCATGGTGCCGATATCGCCGAAGTTGGCATAGTGGATACGGTAAATCCAGTTCCGGGAGTTTTCCTGGTAGTTGGTGGCGTAGGGATCCCGCATCTGGACGATCTTATCGGTCGCCACATCAAAAATCAGCATACCGTCGCCGAGGAATTCTTCTTTCACAGGAAGCTGGCCGTTGATCATCACACGTGCAGAATCGCTGCCAATGTTGACGATTTTCAGGTAATCGACTTCCATTGCCGGCCATTTTTTGTGCGTCAGGTCGATGTAATGCGCCAGGTCAATTTCCTTGTCCAGCGGTTGGCCTCCTCTGGTTTCGTAGCTCGGGTAAAACTCATCGTAGAATTTGTTAACATCGCTGTCGAAGAAGGAAATGGCTACGGTTGAGCTGAGTAGCAATCCCAATCCGAAAATGGAGCCCGTGAGCGCATACAGGAATTGAAAGGGTAACCCGATAATTCCAAGCGCCGTGTGGGCGTCGGTCCAGATGGTTTTCCATTTGGCAAACGGACGGAAGGTGAAAAAGTTGGTGACGATTTTTTTCCAGTGAACGAGCACTCCGGTTACGATCGCGAGGAAAAAGAACAAGGAAACAAAGCCGGCGATCAGGTAGCCGATTTGTCCGAACTGCCAGTAAAAATGGAGCCAGTAAAGCAGGGTTCCTGTTCCGTAGTATGCTTCATGCGGACCGAGCTTATCGGTTGTTTCGTGGTAGATGTACTCACCGCCGGTACGCTCTTTTTCGGCAACAGTGGTATCGGCACTCGGGCTCATGTAAACGGCCAGCTCGCCATCGTGTTTGTAGAAGGATGCCGTTCTTCCGAAAGGTGCTTTGGTTTCCTGCTGCACTCTTTCCCACGCTTTCACGAAGGATTTCGCATTTGGATCTTTGGCCGCTTTGGTCTTGTTGATCCCGTATTGCTCCCACTGCGTGATTTCGCCCTGGAACAAGGTAAAGGCACCTGCGAAAAAGATCACGAACAACATCACGGAAATGGAAATCCCGCTGATGGTATGCAAATGGAAGAAGAGGTTGTATTTCCGGTTGTTCATCTCAGATGGCAATTGGATGCCAGCTTTGACCGGCAATAAATAAGCTAACAAATAAAGCGATCAATCCAAGGTACAGCGCCAGGCATTTCCAACCGTTGTAGAACAGGAACGGAAGGATCATGAGCACGATCCACACTGGAAATGTCAGGAAGGAAAAAGTGGATACGACGGTTTTATAATCGCCCAGCCATTGCGCTGCAGCCATGTGTAGGGTGGCCGAAACGAAAAAAGCCCCGGGAATGGCAGCGGAAATTTTCGCGATCCGCTGATGCACGGATGTCGTCAGGTATTTCTTATTTGCGGGCATTGCTTCTGGTCGGATTTAAGGGATTATTAAAGAGCAGCGGCGCGAACAGCAGCTGAAAACTCAGGAAGGTCATAATGCCCACCAGTCCGAAGAAGATACTAGCTGCAAAACCGATTTCCGGGATAGCCACGAGGAAACCGGCCAGCATCAGCACCAGACTAACGATGCGGAATGCGGTGCGCTTTTCTCCGGCGAGAATCGCCAGCTTACCGCGATGGTAATCGGCTTTTTCCGAAGCCAGGAACAACAGCAGTGTTCCCAGGAAATGGACTATGAAGGAAAGTATCAGCATAAACGGACAAAACGCGGAATTACGACAAGATCCATATGGACGATGTGTAAAACCGGCTGCAAAAGTACTATGTAGAACTGTTCTAAATAATACCATGTTTACGGTAATTTCTTATGAAAACGGGAATGTGATACTACCCTTCTGAGGGGATTCGCTTGCAAGTCTTCAGTCTTCCAGTCGCCGGTCTTCAGTCCATAGGGTTAACTGCAGAGGATGCAGAGATCTACGCAAAGTGCACAGAGTTCACGTGACTGTTTTTGAGTAACTGCCTGCGTTTCCAATCATCAAACATTCAACATCAAAAACCAAACATCCTCCTGATGTCCTAAAATCTTAATATCCCCTAGAGAGCCAGTTCAAGTCCAACCGGGCAGTGGTCGGAGCCGTAGACTTCGTTGTGAATGGTCGCCGATTTCACTTTCGGCAGGAAGCTTTCGCTTACGAGGAAATAATCGATACGCCAGCCGATGTTCTTCTCACGGGCGCCACCGCGGTAGCTCCACCAGGAATAGCGGATCTCGTCGCCGTTGATGGCGCGGAATGAATCCACCAGTCCGTTGGAAGTGAACGCATCCATTCCGTCGATTTCCTGCTGCATGTGTCCGGCGGATTTGTTGTAATTCGCTTTCGGACGGGCGAGATCGACGGATTTGTGTGCTACGTTCATATCGCCGCAAACGATCACCGGTTTCTTGGCTTCCAGTCCTTTGAGGTACTTCAGAAAATCGGCATCCCAGGTCTGACGGTAGCCCAAACGCAGCAATTCGCTTCCGGAGTTCGGTACGTAAACAGTAATCAAGTAAAAACCGGGATATTCGGCACATATCACACGACCTTCGTTATCGTGTTCGGCAACGCCCATATCGTACGTTACATTAATCGGCAGCTCTTTGGTGATGATCGCCGTTCCGGAGTACCCTTTTCGTTCCGCTTCATTGGCGAAAACATGGTAGCCCTGCAAGGTTGCAAGCACTTCCCTCACCTGCTCTACCGAAGCCTTCGTTTCCTGCAAACAGATCACATCCGGATCCATGGCCTGCATATCGGTGATAAAGCTTTTCTGTGCGATGGCGCGGATTCCGTTAACGTTGAAAGAGATGATTTTCATGGGTACTCGATTTTGGACAAATATATTAGTTTCGGAGTTGATGGGTTGAAGAGTTTCCGAGTTTTATCTAAAAATCATTTTGCGACTTTTCGTTTCATTAACTACCAACTCTCCAACCCTCAAACTCTGTAACTCGTAAACTCACCAACTTCAAACTTCTAACTCGTAACTAGTAACTATTTTTACAACATGAACGGATTTGACCCGCAAACGCTGAGCGACCTCGAATTTCATCAGATCAGGGAATGGCTGGTAGCTTATGCTATTGGTGATACAGCCCGTGGAAAGCTGGAAGAGCTGGTGCCGTCGAACAACTTTGTTGCGGTTGAAACGGCTTTGCTGCGCGTTTCGGAATTCAAGTCTATCCGCACGGAAGGCGAATCATTGCCGGCGCTCGATTTCGAAGAGCTGCTGGCGGAGATCAAATTGTTGCCCGTACGAAATGCCGTACTTCAGCAGGAAGGATTCGTTCGCATCGTTCGCGCTTCGGAACTGGTAAATGCGCTGCTGCACTTTTTCGATAAGCGCACGCAGGATTTTCCACAGCTGTGCGCGTTGCTAAGCGATGTTCATTTCACGCGTGAGCTGATCGAACCGATCGAAAAGATCTTCGACCGCAAAGGCCAGATCCGTGACGATGCTTCGCCGGAGCTGTTCAGGATTCGACAGCAAATGAACGTGCTGCGCAACCAGATCGCTCGCAATTTCGACAAGGAAATGCGCAAGTGGATGAAAGAAGGCATGCTGGGCGAAACGAAAGAAGCGTTTGTGAACGAGCGCCGCGTACTCACTGTACTTTCTAATCACAAACGCAAGATCCCGGGATCGGTAGTCGGCTCGTCGAAAACCGGCAGCCTGACATTCATCGAGCCGGCCGTCAATATCCCGCTGAACAACGAGCTGGAATTATCGCTCGACGATGAGCGCAAGGAGATCTTCCGCATTTTGCAGGAGCTCACACGCGAAATTGCGCATCATCTGCCGCTGATCCAGGCCTACCAGGTCTTACTCACCGAGCTCGATTTCATCAACGCCAAAACCAAGCTGGCGCTGGAATTGAACGCCGTGTTGCCGGGCATTGTCCGCCAGACGCGCATCGAGCTCATCGACGCCTTCCACCCTATTCTGTGGAAGAACAACAAATCAGCCGGGAAGAAAACATTGCCGCAAAGCCTGATCCTCGATCCTGAAAACCGCATGCTGGTCATTTCCGGTCCGAACGCCGGCGGAAAATCCATCACGCTGAAAACAATCGGGCTATTACAGCTCATGCTCCAGGCCGGATTGTTATTACCGGTCCATGAAAACAGCAAGTTCTGTTTCTTCCAGCAGGTGCTCACCGATATCGGCGACAACCAGTCGATCGAAAACGAGCTCAGTACCTATTCCTACCGCCTGAAGCGGATGAAATACTTCCTCACGGTGGCCAACAAACGCAGTCTGTTGTTGCTGGATGAATTCGGTACGGGTTCCGATCCCGAGCTGGGTGGCGCACTGGCAGAAGTATTCTTCGAAGAGCTGTACCAGCGGAAATCGTATGCCGTTATCACCACGCATTACGCCAACATCAAGCTCAAAGCTGATCGCTTGCCACAGGCGGTGAATGGCTCGATGCTCTTCGACACACAAACGCTGGAACCGCTCTACCGTTTTTCCATGGGACAACCGGGCAGCTCGTTTACCTTCGAAGTGGCGCAAATGAACGGCATTCCGCTCGACCTCATCGAACAGGCAAAAGGCAAGCTCGACAAAGGAAAAGTGCGTATGGATAAATTGCTGAGCGACCTGCACAAGGAAAAAACGTATCTCGAAAAGCTCAACAGGGAACACATCGCTGCGCAGGAGCTGGCCGAAGCCGCACGACTGGATTATCTTGCCAAAAAAGAACGTTTCGAAGAGCGGATGAAAGGACAACAGGATCTGATCGAACGCAACAACCTGTACCTGAACGCCGGTAAGAAGATGAAGCAATACATCGACCGGTTCCAGACGCGTTCGCGCAAAAAAGACATCAATAATCCGCTGCTGGAAGAAATCCGGAAATACCTGCTGGTGGAGAAATCGAAAATTGAAGAAGCCAAACGCAAAGTGGAGCTGAAGCAGGCCGTTCCGGTAAAGCCCGGCAAAAAGAAAAAACCGCTTCCGCCGGAAAAAGATCCGTACCAGCGCGATAAGATCGTGGTCGGCTCAACGGTTAAAATGATCGAAACGAAGCAATCCGGCACGGTGGAAGAAATCAAAGGACACATCCTCACCGTGGTATTCGGGTTTATGCGGTTGAAAGTCGAACGGGAGAAATTGATGTTTGTAAAGTAGCTCTGTCTTTCGGTCTCCGGTCTGACAGTCTTCAGTCTCCGGTCATTGTCGTGTGACTGTCTTATACAATGAATTGATAATCAAACACCCTTTATTCTTTTGTCTCCCCAGTGTCTCCTGTTTCACCACATAGACCACATAAGTATTACGGTTATCAGTCGTTTGTCTCGAGTTGTATTTTAACTCTTAGCGCGCGAAACCTTTACTACCGCCCATCGTGTTTGAAAGCACAAAGATCATCAAACTTCAATCTTAGCGTTCTTTGCGTATAACATTGCACCCTCTGCGGTGAAATATCCCTAATTCAACACCAAAAATCCAGCATCAACCATCTGAAAAAGCACAACGCCCGTTCCGACACAAAAATCAGAAACAGGCGCTGTGTTCGTGAATAGCCGCGTGTCAGTATACGATTATCGCACTACGACCAGTTTTTCTACGATTTCGTTTCCGTTCACAACCAGGTGAACGAGGTATTCACCCGCTTCCAGTGAGGAAATATCCAGCTGGAAACGATTGGAGCCTTTTTCAAACTGCTGATCGCCCTGCAGGACTGTTTTCATTTTCATATTGTAGACAATGTAACGTCCTGCGGTTGCTGCTGCGAGGTTTTCCAATCCGATTGTCACGATTGTGGAAGCCGGGTTCGGTACCAGCGTTACGTCGAGCTTGCCTGTCATGAAGATGGTTTCTTCTCCGATCACATCGCCCGATTTACTGCGAACACGGTACGTATTCCAGCCATTTCCGGGATTGTTGTCCAGCCATTGTTTTTCGTTGGCTGCTACAGTAGCGAGCTGCTCAAAGTCACCTTCGCTGGTGCTGCGTTCGATCACCACTTCGTTCGTGGTTCCATCGCTCCAGGAGATTTGCGCTCTTTGTCCTTCCAGCAGGGAACGAACGGAAACCGCGGGTGCCAATGCCGATCCTGTCAGCGTGCGCGTAAATGTATAGGTCGCCAGTACGGATTCGCTGGCCGTGTTGCCTGCCGTGCGGTAACCGGTGAATGTGATCGTGATGTCGTTGCCGCCGTTATCGGTTACTTCTACAACGCCGTATTGACCGGTTGAAGAGCTCGGATTCGGGAACGTTCCACCTTCGCTGTAGGTTCCGCCTTTGGTCGAGCCGCTGTTGTTGATACCAGCTGCCTGAAATACCGGGTAATCGTTAGGGTTGTTGCTGCCGGTAGAAAAATCGTGGTTGCTGCCGTTGTCGATCGCCAGCATGTGTGCATCACCGCTAAGGATAAACAGGTTGCGAATGTCGTTATCGCGGAAGAAATTCGCCAGCTCGGTGCGCTCAGCCGTAAATCCGCCCCAGTTGTCGCTTTGGTTGCCTCCGAATGACACACCGCTTACCCATGCAATGATGAGATCGTTGTCTCGGGCATACAGGCACTGGTTTTTGAACCACGCTTTCTGTGTGCTGCCCATCAATGTTCCGGAAGCTCGCTCGGAGCGCAGGTCGGAAAGGATAAAATGAACACGACCGATGGTAAATGCCTGGTAGATCGCTACGTTTCCGGATCCGGCCGCCAGCGGGTAATGCGGTACGTATTCCTGGTAGGATATGCGCGCGTTGGCTTTTCCGACGGATGAACCACCGCTGTTGTTACCGCAATAGTCGTGATCATCCCAAACGTGGGCCATGGCGAAATTCTTGAAGAACGCACGACTTGGCGCCTGCGACAGCATGTTTTGCTCGTAGGGCAAACGGTGTACGTTGATGTCGGTAGCGGAATTCGGGTTGGCGTAATGGATGTCGCCGGTTGAAAGATGGAACAACGGTGCTTTGTTGTTCATCAGCGTATAGACCTGGTGGTTGGAGCTAACAGCACACGAGCCTACAGTAAATTTGTACGAAAATGCTCCACTGGCCGGTGTTTTGAACTTCCCGATATCGTCGGAAGAAGTATCGGTTACGCCGTTCGACTGGATTCCATAATAATAGGTCGTGTTGGGCGTCAATCCTGTCACGGTCATTTTCGCCATGAGGTTGTTGGAGGAAGAGGCTGTTGCATTCGCTGAAAGAATCGGGCTGGTCAGCGACGAAGAAGTGCTCACCACCAGTCTGCACGTGGTAGATGCGCTGGTCATTTTCGCTACCACAACCGCCGAAGTTGGCTGAATAGCGCCGCTCCATTGGTAAACCACTTCGTTGCCGGAGCTGGCTTCAATGCCTGTCAACCCGAAATCGAAGCTGATGTCGGAGCTTGTTCCACCCGACTGGTGAATCTCAACAGCAATGGTGTTCGAACCGGTAACAAATGTTCCGACTGGCAGGGTCACTGTGGTAAATGTGGCCCCGTCATCGCTCACCGCCGTTGAAGCGTTGGTGGTATAAGTAATGGTTCCCGTAGGCATATTGTTGCGGTAGATTTCTGTTCCGTTCACATAAATCACCACACCGTCATCGCGCTTGATCTGCATCGAATAGCTGGTAAACAACGAAGCATTGGCAATGGAAACGGTTTTACGGAAATAGGTGGTACGATAACGATTGCTGGTTGGCCCGCCGTTCACAACAGTTGCTTCACCGCCGTCGCCGTATCCAAGCTCGGCAGCACCGCTGGCCCATGAACCGTCATTGAAACTGGTGGTTCTCCAGGTTGTTCCCTGGTTGCTTCCGTTGTCGAGGTATTTCCAGGTCGATCCGGTTGGAACGATCACCTGGTCTGCCCATGAAGCCGATCCCATACAAAAGCTGGCAATCGCAATCAGTAATCTCTTTTTCATAAGTGTTATTTTTTATGCAAAGAGAACCAACTGAATCGTTTTAGCTATTTAAGGTGAAATCAACAAATTGCAAAGCGTTCATCACCGGAATTTAAAGTCTGAAATGAACACCCGGGAAGGTAATTCCCTATCCTAGCGTTTTACAGCGAAGTAGACCTGCGCCCGCGCCACGTGTTTGTTCTTCGGATTGGCATTCACGATGATGAGGTAGCATGCCAGGTTGGACAGTTTCCAGTCGTGGATGAGCGCCGTGCGGTCGTAGCGGTAAACGGAACGAAAATGATCGTCGACAGTGATCGCAAGTGTTTCACAAACCCGTAAGGCCCGCTGCAAGGCTGTTTCAAAATCGTCATCGTCCTCATCGAAAGCCAGCACTTCCTTCAGATCACTGGCATACATATGAACGCCGCCACCTTCGTTCCAGTGAAACGAATGGTAGGTATATTCCCATGGATCATAAACTTTAAGCATGACTTTCTATTGTTTGGTGAAGGATTTGTTCGAGCTGCTGCACGGCTTCCGGCGAAAGTCCTTTCGGGACGATCAGCTTCACGCGCACGTACAGGTCTCCGTATTCCTGTTTTTTGCCGAAACGCGGCATGCCTTTTCCTTTCAATCGGAGCAGCTTTCCTGAATCGGTTTCTTTTGGAATTGTAAGCTGTACCGGTTCGCCCAGGGTTTGTACACGTACTTTTCCGCCGGCAATTGCCGTGAATACATCCACAGCTGCTTCCGTATAGAGATCGTCGTCTTTGCGCTCAAAACCGGCTTTTTCCGGAACTGTGACGCGAATCAATACATCGCCCCGTTCACCGCCATTGGCTCCCGGTCCGCCTTTTCCGCGCACGCGCAGCAGCTGACCGTCGCGGACACCTTTGAAGGTCATGCGGATCTGTTCACCATTGACGTCCATCAACCGTTGGGTGCCGACATAAGCTTCATCAAGCGTGATCGTAACGGCAGCTTCGTAGTCGGCACCTTTATAGGCACGGTTTCCCTGCTGTCCATAACGACTGCCAAACAAGGACTCGAAAAAATCGGAAAACTGGCTGCTGTCGCCACTGAAAAATTCTTCCCCCGAAGATTGGAACGGTCCGCCACCATAAGCGCCTTCGCCAGCCCGTTGCTCGTACTGTTTCCAGTTCGCACCGAGCTCGTCGTATTTCTTGCGCCTTTCGGGATCTCCTAATACTTCATAGGCTTCATTGACGGACTTGAATTTCTCTTCCGCTTCTTTATCGCCTGACGCTTTGTCCGGATGGTATTTCATCGCCAGCTTGCGGTATGCCTTTTTGATCTCGTCCTGTGTCGCGGTCTTCGGCACGCCCAATACCTGGTAGTAATCCGTGAATTTCATGGGTATCGCAATTCCACTATAAGTTACCGAAAAGGCTTGTGGAAAGCGATGGGTTTAGGATTTTTTTTGATAACCGCAGAGCTTATATGCCGATGGTGGTCATTGAGAGATCACGACTGAAGACTGGAGACCGGAAAACTGAAGCTACTCCCCAAGCTTAATATGAAACCCTGCCGAAGAGCTGAACACCATTTTGCGGATATTCACCGGCGGACGGCTGTCGTAGAAGAAGTTGTATTCCATGCGCAGGTCGACGCGCTTGAGCACGTGGAAGCTGATTGTATACTGCCCGAGCACGCGGTAATCCTTGAAATTCGACCAAAGCGGCTGTACGTACGTTGCGGCTGTAAACGCCCAGCCTTTTTTCGTGTCGATGAACCACGAAAGGTAATTGCTCCAGCGGAAACCGCGGTTGATGACATCGTCGGTCTGCAATTCTTCGTATTCGTAAAAGGTCGATGTTCCGGCAAAAAAGCGGACGCCGTTTTTATCCAGGAATTTCCAGCGCAGTCCTGTTCCCGTCAACGCGCGCACTTTCTGATTCAGCAGCTGGTTGTACTGCACCTGCGCATACGATTCCCATTTCCACGGACTGTTGAACAAGCGGTAGGCATAGCGGAAATGCGACATGCCCGAATTGGCATAGGTTTGTCCTTCGCCGCGCGTGTACGAAAGGTCGCACAGCAACAGGTAATAATGCTTGCGGGTTTTGTACTGCACACGCGGCCGGAATCCATAGGAATAAAACAGCTTGTCGTTCTGAACGGCCGAGAAACCGCCATCCAGCGCGCCGCTCCAGCCGGACGTATCATCGTAAATGCGCTTGTTTTCGATGTTGACGACCTGGGAAAGGCTCAACAGAGGGAAAATGAGCAACAGCATGAAGATTATGACCGCTGAAACCCAATGAAACCGGGAGTTCCACGTAATATTACGTTTTTGCATTATTGCATTATTGCGAAGTGGGTCAGCGTTGATTATTCCGGGTTTCATTCTTTTATTTAGGCGCAATACGATACAGGAAATAAGCCATCACCCCAAAAACGATGTTCGGCATCCAAACCGCCAGAACAGGTGGGAACCCGACTTTGATCGCTGCAACAGTCGTGATCTTCATCGCGAAAATGTAGACGAACACGAATGCCAGTCCGATGGCAATATTCACTCCGATCCCGCCGCGTTTTTTCCGGCTGGAAACGGCCACGCCGATCAACGTGAGCACATAAGTCGCAAACGGATAGCTGGTGCGCTGGTACAGCTCGATCTCGAACATCGGTACGTTCGGATTGCCTTTTTCTTTTTCTTTCCGGATAAAGGTCTTGAGCTCCGTATAAGTCATGGCTTCGGCCACGTTATCGCGCTGGGCCATTTCATCGATGCGGAACGGGAAAATCGTATCCTTGGTCTTCCCTTCCATGATCGAGTCGTTCCGGAAAACGGTAAGCTTGTTCCCTTCTTCGTCGACGGTATCTTTCGGCAATGTGATGACGCGCTCCCAATAGTCGTTCAGCGTCCATTTATAGGTTCCAGGCGTCCCGGTTGCCGTGCGGGCTTTCAGGAAACGGATCTGGTTGTCATTCTCGTCGAATTTCTGTATCACGAATTCGTTGATGATGTGCCCGTTGGAAATGTAATTCGTAAAGCTCACAAACTCGTGGTTTGGGAATTCGGCATGGTAATTCTCCACCAGCAAGCGGTCGCGGTAGTATTTGTCTTCGAAATCGAGACGCACCTGGTTGGAGCGCGGCAATACGAAGTGATTGAGCACAAACGACAGGATCATGAGGATCGTGGCTGCGATCATGTAAGGACGAAGCATCCGTATGAACGGCCGGCCGCTGTTAAGAATGGGAATGATCTCCGTGTCCTGCGCCATTTTCGCTGTAAACCAGATCACGGCGATGAAAATGATCATCGAGGAAAAGGTATTGCCGTAATAGACCAGGAAGTTGACATAATAACCAAAAATGATCTCGCTGATCGGCGCCTGGTTCTCGATGAACTCAGCCAATCGCTCCGAGAGGTCGAATACCATCGCCAGCAACATGATCACGCCCAGCATAAAGAAGAAGGTCGTGAGGAACTTGCGAATGATATAACGATCGAGGATTTTCAGCATATGCTAAAATTACAATCTTCGGCCCAATTTCACCACCATCTGGTCTTTCCAGCTGCGGAACGAACCGTCGAGGATGCGCACGCGGGCTTCTTTCACCAACGCTAAATAAAAAGCAAGATTGTGGATCGTCGCAATCTGGATGGCAAGGTTTTCCTTGGCTTTCACGAGGTGATGCAGGTAGGCTTTGCTGTAAACCTGGTCTACATAAGCCGTTCCGTTCGGATCGACGGGTGAAAAATCTTTCTCCCATTTCTGGTTCTTGATGTTGATCGTTCCTTCGGAAGTGAACAACATCCCATGACGGGCATTTCGCGACGGCATCACGCAGTCGAACATATCGACACCCAATGCAATCGCTTCCAGGATATTTACCGGTGTTCCTACACCCATCAGGTAGCGCGGACGGTCCTGCGGCAAAATGGAACAAACGAGGTCGGTCATGCTGTACAGGTCTTCATCCGGCTCGCCCACCGACAAACCACCGATTGCATTGCCGAAAGCGCCCTGCTCGGCAATAAATTCCGCCGATTCTTTTCGCAAATCGGGATAAACGCTTCCCTGAACAATTGGGAACAGTGCCTGGTCGTGACCGTATTTCGGCTGTGTGTTTTCAAATTGGGTGATGCAGCGCTTCAGCCAGCGATGTGTCATATGCATCGACCGTTTCGCATAATTATAATCACAAGGATACGGCGTGCATTCGTCAAAAGCCATGATGATATCGGCACCGATCGTACGCTGTACGTCGATCGCGTGTTCCGGGCTGAAAAAGTGATAGCTGCCGTTGATGTGCGACTGGAAACGCACACCTTCTTCAACGATTTTGCGCGCACCTGCCAGCGAATACACCTGGTAGCCGCCGCTATCGGTCAAAATCGGGCGCTCCCAGTTGATAAACTGGTGCAAACCGCCGGCCGCCTCGATGATTTCCATTCCCGGACGCATGTACAAGTGGTACGTGTTGCCCAGGATGATCTGCGCCTGCACATCGTCGCGCAATTCCTGCTGGTGTACCCCTTTAACGGTTCCCTGCGTACCAACCGGCATGAAAATCGGTGTTTCAATCGTTCCGTGATCTGTATGGAGGAGACCGGCGCGCGCTTTGGATTGCGAATCGGTGTGTTTCAGCTCGAAGTGCATAAATCTGTTGAAAAATAACCGGCGCAAAGATAAGGGGATTTCACAAAGCGCTCCATCTTTGTGCACAAGAACAGCACGCATGAAATTCATACCGGAACTCGACACTCCTTTTATTTTTTACACTTTCTGGATTTTCGCCGGTTTCTGCTTCCTGCAATTGCTGTATACGATCCTGTTTTTCGGGCGACTGGCCTACTACAAGCAACGACCGGCCAATTCTTCGCTGCCACCGATTTCCGTAGTGATCGCCGCACGCAACGAATCCGATAACCTGTTTGAAAACCTCCCAAAGATCCTGGGACAGAACTACCCGCAATTTGAAGTCGTGGTGGTCAACCACCAATCCGTCGATGATACGAAGCACTTGCTCGGCGCCCTGCAGCGCGAACATAAAAACCTCGTGGTGATGGAAATTGGCCGGAGCAAACACATGATGGCCAGCAAAAAGCTTCCACTCACACTCGGCATCAAAAAAGCGCAGTACGAGCACCTTGTTATGACAGATGCCGATTGCAGTCCGGCGGGAGATTTGTGGCTCCGGCGCATGGCCGAGCAGTTCAATGATCAAAAACAGATCGTGCTGGGCTTTGGACCTTACAAGGAAACAAAAGGCTTCCTGAACAAGATCATCCGTTTCGATACGATCATGATCGCGGTGCATTATTTCAGTATGGCGATCAACCGTTTGCCCTATATGGGCGTGGGGCGCAATATTGCCTATACGAAAACAGTGTTCAACGGTGTGAGCGGTTTCAAATCGCATTATTCCGTTGCCTCCGGCGACGATGATCTGTTTGTGCAGGATGCAGCCCGTAAACGCAATTATACCATACAGCTTTCGCCCGACAGCTTTATGTACAGCGACGCCAAGGAAACGTGGGAAACATGGACAATGCAAAAAGCGCGTCATTACACCACAGCACCGTATTACCGGGTTTTCAAGAAAGCATTGTTAGGAATCTATCCGTTTACCCTGCTGATGCTGCTGGTTTGCTTCGTTATTTTGATGCTGCAACCGGAATGGCGTATCCATGCCGGTGCCGGATTCGGTTTGGTCTTCCTGCTGAAATGGTGGCTTATGGGCCGCTGCTTCAGTCGTTTCAGGGGAAAAGGCTTTGTGGCATTGCTGCCCTTCCTTGATCTCCTGTACGTGGTGATCATGCCGTTCTTTTATTATTCAACGCTGCAAAAAAGAACTTCGTCATGGAAGTAGGTGAGCATTTATCCGAAAAAGCACGAGCAGATCTGCTCCTGGTAGATGCTGCGCGCAACGGCGATCAGGCGGCCTTTGCCACATTGATGGAACGCTACCGCGAATCCATTTACTACATGATGATGAAAATGGTGCGCAACACCGACGATGCCGATGATCTCACGATCGAAGCCTTCGGAAAAGCGTTCAGTCGCCTCGACCAATATTCCCCAAGCTTCGCGTTCAGCACCTGGTTGTTCAAGATCGCTTCTAATAACTGTATCGATTTCATCCGGAAAAAGCGCATCAAGCTCACGTCCATGGACACCGGCTACACGAACGAAGACGGTGAAAGTATTACCATCGACGCGCGTTCGGTGACCCGCGATCCGGAGGAAACGATCATCCACAACCAGAAAGTGAAGCACATGCGTCACCTGGTGAGCAAGCTCAAGCCGCGTTACCGCGAGCTGATCGAAAAGCGCTATTTTGAAGAGCTCAGCTACGAAGAGATCGCCGATGAGCTGAACCTGCCGCTCGGCACCGTCAAAGCGCAATTATTCCGCGCCCGTGACTTCCTGGCCCAGATGATGGAGCAAACGAAAGACGCTATTTAAGCGATTTTTGATGTTGAATGCTTGATTTTTGATGAACGACTAATTCAACATCAACCATTAAACATCATTCATGTTCGCTTCCATGGTAGAAATCCTCAACAATCGCTTTGTATTTCTCCAGGATGATCTTGCGCTTCAGCTTCAGTGTTGGCGTTAATTCACCGGTATCTATGCCGAATTCTTTTTCGAGCAGCGCAATCCGTTTGATTTTTTCCCACTGACCGAATTGCTCGTTCATTTTGTCAATGGCCAATTTGATTCGTGCTTGTACCGCCGGATGATTGGCGATATCTGTCTGTGTTCCTTCGCCGAGGTCGATCTGCTTGCGTTTGGCCCATTCGCGAACGAATGCGTATGCCGGAACGATCAGCGCAGCCGGGAATTTCTGTCCTTCGCCTACGACCATGATCTGCTCGATAAAGCGTGATTCCTTAAATTTATTTTCCATCATCTGCGGAATGATGAATTTTCCGCCAGAGGTTTTGAAGATTTCTTTTTTGCGATCGGTGATCTTGAGGAATTTCTCATCCACCATCATACCGATGTCGCCTGTGCTGAACCAGCCTTGGGCATCCAGTACTTCAGCTGTTTTATCCGGCAGGTTGTAGTAGCCCATCATCACGTTCGGACCTTTCACCAGGATTTCACCGTCTTCAGCGAATTTCACTTTCACGTTTTCGATCAGCGGACCAACCGTACCGATCTTGATACCGCGTTTGAGGCAGTTCACCGAGATCACCGGCGACGTTTCCGTGAGACCATAGCCTTCCAGCACATTGATTCCGGCAGCGAGGAAAACTTGCGCCAGTCGTGGCTGCAGCGCCGCACTTCCGGAAGCGATCGCTTTCACGTTGCCACCCAAAGCCTCCTGCCACTTGGAAAAGATCAGCTTGCGGGCAATCCAGAGCCGGAAACGGTACCACAGCGATTTACCGGTCACGTCGTAGCTTTCAGCCAGGCGAACGGCCCAGAAAAACAGCAAACGCTTGATGCCTTTCTGCTCATCGCCCTTGGCCATGATGCGATCGTATACTTTTTCGATCAGTCGCGGAACGGCTGTAAACACTTCCGGCTTCACTTCCCGGATATTCTCTCCAATGGTATCCATCGACTCCGCAAAGTGGATGGAAGAACCGAGATACATATACAGGTAATGCAGCATGCGCTCGTAAACGTGGCAAACCGGCAGGAAGCTCAGCACTTTCGAATGCTCATCGGCCGGAATCGAATATTCGCAGGCAAAAACGTTCGAAAGAATATTGTTGTGTGAAAGCATCACACCTTTGGGGTTGCCCGTTGTTCCGGACGTATAAATAATAGTCGCCAGGTCTTCGTTGCGCACATTCGCCCGCAAGGCATTCACCTGGTTCTGAGAAATCGGTTTTCCTTTCTCGTGCAGCTGGCCGTAATATTCGGTCCCTTCCTCCTCATCGAAACAGAACAATCCTTCCAGTGACGGAATTTCAGGCTGCAGCGCCTTTATTTTATCATACAATTCCTGACTTCCCACAAAGCCGAAACGAACGGCTGAGTCATTGAATATATGTTTATAATCGGCAGAGGAAATGTTGGGGTAAACCGGCACAACGATCGCACCGACTTGTTGAATGGCAATATCCATCATGTTCCATTCGACGCGATTGGTAGCCACAATTGCAACCTTCTCACCAGGCAAAACACCCAGCGCAATCAGGCCTTTTGACAAGGAATTTACGTCCGCCAGGAAGGCTTCAGTAGAGACAGGTGTCCATTCACCATTTTTCTTGGTGACGAACATGCGAGCGTTTGGATAACTAAATAACTGATGATAAGGAACATCAAAAAGTCGCTTCACCTGATTCATACCCCACATTTATTTTTCACAATATATGTATTAAAAATTAACGCGGGTACGTGAAATGTTCATCCGGATGTTGGGTTTGTTTTTTTGAACCTGGCCGTTGTTGCGCTTCCAACTATTTTTACATCGTGGGAATAGTTTTCTAAATGCGATCAGACGCAAATTGATCAACTAGTTGGAAGTTAAGAGATATTAAGATTTGCGTTTGGTCGACTAGGATTTTTGGTTTGTAAAGGTTCGTTTTTTGGGCGAACCTTTTTCTTTTCCCTTATTTAGCAAAAGCAATTCGTTTTATCCTCCCCCTTAGTCCCCCCCTGCCTGCCGGTGAGGCAAGCTCCGAAGGGGGAAACAGATCCAAATTTTATTCTGAAGTGTATCTTTCCCGTCCCCGAATAAACACCTTGAAAGCAAAATTCGGCTCGAAGGTTTCCTTTACGCGGAACGGAAATGCCAGGATCACAAATGTTGCTTCTTTTCCTTCTTCCAGTGAGCCTGTCCGCATTTCCTGGAAGCTTGCATAAGCCGGCCAGATCGTCATACCCCTCAAACAGGCTTCTTCCGTGAGCGCTTCTTCAGGTAAAAAGCCACCTATCGGGTCGCCATCTGCATTGCGGCGCTGCACCGCAGCATGAATGGTCAGGAACGGGTTGGTTTGCTCAACGGGAAAATCCGTGCCCAGAGCCAGCATACCGCTTTGCTCCAGCAAACTTCTGTAAGCATAAGCGCCTTTGAGTCGTTTGTCGCCCAACCGCATAGCAGCCCAGCGCTGATCACTTACCGCGTGCGTAGGCTGAACGGAAGGAAAACAACCGGTCTGGGCAAAAAGGGCAAAATCGGCCGGATCTACGACCTGCGCATGTTCAATCCGCCAGCGGTGATCGGGATTGCGTTGCTGGATTTCTTTCAGCAGGTTCAATACCAGCCTGTTCGTTGAATCGCCAATAGCGTGAATGTTCACCTGGTAGCCAATCGATTCGGCAATAGCAGCAATGCGGTGCAATTCTTCCGGTGAAGTGGTCAGCAATCCGTGTGTAGCATGATCGTCGTTGTAGGGTTGTTTCAAAAAAGCACCGCGTGATCCCAAAGCGCCATCGCCGATGACTTTGAACGAGCGAACGATCAGGTTTTTGTTGGTCATCGGGCCGTGCTGTTTTGCAAACGCGATATTGGCAGCTGTTGGTCGCAGCATGACATACATTTCGAGGTGCAATTTGTCTTCTTTGACCAGCTCGGCCAGCAACTGGTATTCCTCCTGCTCTACTCCGGCTTCGTGTACGCCCGTCACGCCAAACTGCAGCAGTTCCTGCTGTACTTTTTCAATGGCGCCTTTCAGCTCTTTTTTGCTGAAATCGGGCAATTTTTCAGCCACCAGCGGAATCGCGTTATCGAGCAGTAAACCGGTACACACACCGTCTTTCACACCTATGCTTCCTCCCGAAATGGCTGTTTGCGGCGTAATGCCTGCCACATCCAGCGCTTTCTGATTCACCAGCGCAGCATGGCCGTCGATACGGTATAACACGACAGGAATATCGGGAAACAGCTCCGTGAGCTTTTCATTGGTCGGTAGATCAGTGGTTCCCCAAAGCGACTGGTCCCAGCCCCGTCCGATAATGCATTTCGGTTGTTTCGCCTGGCTGTATTTCTCTACGCGCACCAGCAGCTCGTTCATCGATTTGCAGCCTACGAGATCGGCCGAAAGCAATTGCCGTGCATAGCTCAGCATGTGTCCGTGTGCATCCGTGAAACCGGGAAAAACATCTTTCTTCTCCGCATCGAGGTATTCGTCTGCGCTGTATTTGTTCATGATCTGGCGCTCCGGACCGACCTCAACGATCTTTCCGTCCTTGATTGCCATCGCTTCCACGATCGTGTTGCCGTCATCCATCGTATGGATCCGCGCATTGTGAACGATCAGATCCACCGCTTTTCCCTTCATGCAGGAAGCAGCAGCTAACACAACCAGAAATAAAATAATTACTCTTTTCATCTCTTATCTTTTGGGGTAATAGTGAATAGTTAGCAGATAACTGCTCACTGTTCACTAATGCCTATTTACTCCTTAAAAAGTACCGTACTATTCGCCTGCGCCGCCGGCATGATCACCAGATCGTTAATATTCACATGCGCCGGACGTGTACAGACATAATGAACGGCATCGGCAATGTCTTCGGCCTGCAACGGATCGAAACCGTCGTAAACGCTGGAAGCAACCTGTTCATCGCCTTTGAAGCGCACGATCGAAAATTCAGTTTCCGCCGCACCTGGCGCAATATTGGTGACTTTAATACGATAGGGCAAAAGGTCGATTCGCATAGCGCGCGACAACGCATCCACAGCGTGTTTCGATGCGCAGTAAACGTTTCCGCCTGCATAGACTTCTTTCCCGGCAATGCTGCCCAGATTCACGATATGCCCGCCGCCATTGGCCTTCATAATCGGAATCACCGCTTTTGAAACGTACAGCAAGCCTTTGACATTCGTATCGATCATGCGCTCCCAGTCATCGGTAATACCACTATCGATCGGACCGCGTCCCACCGCCAGACCGGCGTTGTTTACCAGCACTGCCACATCCCGGCAGATTTCAGGCGCCAGGGAAGCGATCGCATTGGCCGTAGCTGCTTCATCACGCACATCGAAAGGAAGGATCACCACCCGATTGGTCGCATTGGTCAATTCCTGCTGCAGCTTTTTCAGACGGTCTTCTCTTCGGCCCGTGAGCACGAGATCCCAGTTATTATGAGCAAACAGCCGGGCGATGGCTTCTCCGAAACCGGCCGTTGCACCGGTGATAATGGCAACTTTATTCATAATCGTATGCGTTTTTGTCTGTGTAAGAGCACTCCTGCCAGGAAAATGGCCAGGTATGCCGGAATCCTGTACCGCACAATGGCGCCAAGGACAGGTGTCGTCCAGCCGATGAGCACCAGGATCAATACGGCAAAGATCAACAAGGAAACAATGATCGTTCGCTGATCGGGCGGAAGGCGTTTCCAGAATCGGAATTGCAGTAAAAACCAGCCGAACAGCAGCAGCGTTTCCAGGATAGCCGGGTATTTGAGCAAACCGCCCGGGTCGCCAAAAAACGGACGGAATGCCGCATTGACAAATGCTTCCGGGATATTCAGCACCAATTGTCTGAAAGATGATTCAATCGGCGTAACGGTAATATTGCTTCGGCAGCCCTGCGTTTCGTAATAATTGAACCACGGCTTCTTGTTCGGAAGCAGGTAAACGTCTTTGAACGGCGCGGCCCTTCCCATCGTTACCTGTTTGGCCATCATCGGTCTGCGCAGGTAAACGGTCGAATCGGGACGAAACTCGATGTAGCGGAACTGATCGGGACGAAAATAGAAAAAGCAGGTATCGGCATATGCATGCAAACCACCACGACCGATATTGATGAAATCGTATTGCTTGCGCGTCAGGTAATGCGTAACTTCTTCGCGCTTTCCGGGAAACACCGCCAACAGCAAGACAAGTGTGGCTAAACATCCTGTGAGCGACCAAACGAGACGACCTTTGAACAGGTAGCGGGTGATGAGGTAGAACAACACAGCGGGCACCAGGCAAACCAGCACATAAGGCTTGAAAGCCAGCATCAGCAGGATTCCCAGGAGAATGCGCCAGCTTCGCGAAGCAACAGACAGTTGACTGAAAACACCGCGCAACACCAGGCAAACGCCGATGATCAGCATGGGCTCTTTCAGCATACTGGATGTCCAGAATAAAACGCTGGGCAGTGCAATCAGCGCAAACCAGAACAAGCGTGTTGAATAACCGGAACGGTTGTAGAAAGCCAGATAAAGCTCTCGCATGCCCAACAGCGATAAGAACGAGAAGCTAAGAAAATGCAGCAGATGATGTCCACCCGAGAGGAAATGCAGCAGACTGTTGACGCGGATCACGTTGCGGGAATCGTTGATCAGGTTCAGGTCTCCGGCCGACCAATGCGAGGTTTCCGACAGGTAATGCTGAATCATTTCCGGTGTTTCGAGTCCGAACAAAAAACGGAGATAATCCGGAACCGATTCATAGGCCACGCCTGCCAGCATCGCACTTTCCTTCATGAAGATATTCGGATCGGCCGTCAGTGAGTCCCAACCATAATAATAGGTATAGATCCAAAGCAGTACCAGCGAAGCAGCGATTTTCATTCCCCATGCCAGCAGGAGGTCATAACGACCCAAGCCGGGCGTTTGTTTCCGCCAAAGCCACCACGAACCAAGCACGAGGAAAAGGGCCAATATCATAGGATTCCGAAAGTACGTACTATTTCGTTAAATCGGCGTAGCAACGTTTTCGAAACCGTAAAAAAGGAATCAAAAACGACTTTTCGGAGCCGTTGTTAAAAAATCCGCTTTTCAGGCCAAGGTCAGGTAAAAGGAAATAGGTACCTTTGCCGAAACATTTTTTTACCCATGAGCAGCACACTTCAGCAAGCAGCAACAGTAGAACAGGCGGTCGAATTAGGCTTACGCGCCGATGAATTTCAGATGATCACCGAAATCCTCGGACGCACACCGAACTTCACCGAAACAGCCGTTTACTCTGTCATGTGGTCGGAGCACTGCTCATACAAGAACTCTATTTACTGGCTCAAGCAGCTGCCGAAAGACGGTCCGCACATGTTGGTAAAAGCCGGTGAAGAAAACGCCGGACTGGTGGATCTCGGCGACGGAATCGGCTGCGTATTCAAAATCGAATCGCACAACCACCCGAGCGCACTGGAGCCTTACCAGGGAGCAGCTACAGGTGTCGGCGGGATCAACCGCGATATTTTCACCATGGGTGCGCGCCCGGTAGCTCAGCTCAACTCGCTGCGTTTCGGGGAAATTTCCCAGGACCGTACGAAATGGCTGGTAAAAGGTGTGGTAAAAGGAATCGGTGACTACGGAAACGCCTTCGGTATTCCGATCGTGGGCGGCGAAGTGTTCTTCGACAAATCGTACAATCAGAACCCGCTCGTGAATGCTTTTTCTGCGGGTATCATCGATACGAAAAAAGTGATCTCAGCGAAAGCAAAAGGACCGGGCAACCCGGTTTACATCGTTGGTTCCGCAACCGGTAAGGACGGAATCGCGGGTGCTGCGTTTGCTTCCAAAGATATTACCGAAGAATCGGCGAACGACCTTCCATCTGTACAAGTGGGCGATCCATTCATGGAAAAGCTCCTCCTGGAAGCGACCATGGAGCTGGCCAACACCGACGCAATTGTCGGAATGCAGGACATGGGAGCTGCGGGAATCACCTGCTCTACCTGTGAAATGAGTGCCGGCGGTGGCGTGGGAATGGAAATTCACCTCGACCGCGTACCAACGCGCCAGGAGAACATGCTGCCTTACGAAATCCTCTTGTCTGAATCCCAGGAGCGCATGCTGGTGGTGATCAGAAAAGGACAGGAATCCGTTGTGAAAAGCATTTTCGACAAGTGGGACCTCCACGCTGAAGAAATCGGAACAGTAACTGACGATGGCCGCGTTCGTTATTATATGCACGGCGAGCTCGTAGGCGATGTGCCTGCCGAGTCACTCGTTTTGGGTGGTGGCGCGCCGCAATACCAGCGTGAATATTCAGAGCCTGCTTACTACCAGGAATACAAGAAATTCTCCATCGATTCGGTTAAACAGCCGGACGATCTCAAAAAAGTAGCTTTCCACCTGCTCGGACAGCCGAACATCGCTTCCAAGCGCTGGGTGTATGAGCAATACGACTCTATGGTTGGAACGAAAACCATGTCGACCAACCGTCCTACAGACGCTGGTATCGTGAACCTGAAAGGAACGGACAAGGCGCTGGCCATGACCGTGGATTGCAACTCCCGTTATGTCAACGCCGATCCGGAAATCGGAACAGCGATCGCCGTATCGGAAGCGGCACGTAACATCGTGGTATCGGGCGGTATTCCAAGCGCTATCACCAACTGCCTCAACTTCGGAAACCCGTACAACCCGGAATCCTACTGGCAGTTTGTAGGAGCGATCAAAGGAATGTCGAAAGCCTGTCTGAAATTCCAGACACCGGTAACCGGCGGTAACGTTTCCTTCTACAACCAGTCGAACATTGCCGGGAAAGAAATTCCGGTATTCCCGACACCAACCATCGGTATGATCGGTGTGGTAGAAGACAAAAACAAAGTGATGTCGCTCGATTTCAAACAAAAAGGCGACCTCATCTTCATCCTCGGTGATTCCGTAAACGATATCAATTCATCCGAATACCTGGTAACGTACCACGGCGTCGAAGCATCACCAGCACCGCATTTCGACCTCGACAAAGAATTCCAGTTGCAGGAAGTCATCAAAGGACTGATCGCTAACGAGCTCATCAACGCGGCACACGATTGCGCCGACGGTGGTTTGTTTGTAACACTGGTGGAAATGTCCATGCCACGCGGACTCGGCTTCGATATCGTAACTGATTCCGAAATCCGCGAAGATGCTTTCCTCTTCGGTGAAGCGCAAAGCCGTGTTGTGGTAACCGTTTCCGAAGACCAGGAAGAAGAATTCATCGAATTCATGATGCACAGCGGCGTAACGTCTACCCTGCTCGGCCACGTAACCAAAGGTAAGCTGATGGTCGACGACGAGCATTTCGGGTTCATTACCGAAGCAAAAGACATTTACGACAACGCACTCGGCAAGCTGATCGATAATAATTGATTTTGGATTTTAGATGCTTGATGATGAATGATTCAAGCATCCAAAATCAAACATCCAACATTCCATGGAGCTGATCACACGTTATTTTCCCGATCTTACAGCTGATCAGAAGGCAAAATTCGCCCGACTGAAAGACCTGTACGAGGAATGGAATGCGCAGATCAATGTGATTTCCCGAAAAGACCTCGACGATTTCTACGAGCGACACGTTCTGCATTCATTGGGGATTGCGAAGATCATGGAGTTTGCTCCCGGCTCAACAGTGCTCGACATCGGTACAGGTGGAGGATTTCCAGGCATTCCGCTGGCGGTTTTATTCCCCGAAACGGAATTTCATCTCGTGGATTCCATCGGGAAGAAGATCAAAGTCGTCAACGCCGTTGCCCAGGCGCTCGAACTCAAAAACGTGCGCGCCACACATGCCCGTGCCGAAGACATCAAGGAACAATACGATTTCATCGTCAGCAGAGCCGTGACCGCCATGCCTGCTTTCATGCCATGGACAAAAGGAAAATTCCTGAAGCGCTCCATCAATACGCTCAACAACGGCATTCTGTATCTCAAAGGCGGCGATCTGAAAGAAGAGCTGGCGTCGATCAAACATCCGTATGTCATTCATCCGCTCAAAGAATTTTTCAAAGAGGAATTTTTCGAGACGAAAGCGGTTGTATATGTAAAGGTGAATGTTTGATCATCAAAACAACTATATCAAAAGTTAAAATCCGGCTTCTGCGTTTCGCAAAATCAAAAAAATAGTACATTAACACAAAACCCTGTTTCAGGTGTTTTCGAAAGCTATGGTATTAATATCCCGCTTTTACCGCTATTCACGCTCTTGATAACCTGTTACAGGAAAAAACCTACTAGAATGATTGCGAACGGAGACTACGATTTTTCGGGGAAAAACCCGCGTGAAATAGTGGAGCTTATCAACGAGTACGAGCGGGCACTCGATGCGGAAAAGCGCTATCACACTACCCTGGACAACATGATGGAAGGGTTCCAGATCATTGGTTATGACTGGACTTATATCTACGCCAATACAACCGTGATTCAGCAAAGCCGCTATACCCACGAAGAGTTGATCGGCTATACCATGATGGAAAAATATCCGGGCATCGAAAACACCGAATTATTCGAGGTCCTGCGTACCTGCATGAATACCCGCGAACCGCAGCGTTTACAAAATAAATTTGTTTTCCCTGATGGAGCGGAAGAATGGTACGAGCTCAGTGTCCAACCCGTGGAAGAAGGGATTTTCATTCTCTCCATGGACATCACCGAACGCAAACGGGCCGAAGAATCGCTTCGTAAGCTGAACGAAGAGCTCGAAGGAAAAGTGATGTTGCGCACTGCCCAATTAACGGCCAAAAACAAAGAGCTGGTCGATAGCATCCGCTATGCGCGCAAGATCCAGAAAGCCTTCATGCCACCCAAAGCCGAATTGCAGAAGCTCTTTCCCGATTCGTTCATCCTGTTCCGTCCGAAAGACCTGGTAAGCGGCGACTTTTACTGGCTGAAAAACAAAGACGGTAAGATCATCGTTGCGGTAGCGGATTGTACCGGACATGGCGTTCCGGGGGCATTGATCAGTATCATCGGCGCCCACGTTCTGAATGATGTGGTAACCGAATGTACCAATCCGTCGAAGATCCTGGAGGAATTGAACAGGCGCGTCAAGCATGCCCTGCGGCAATCCGATGACACCGATTCCACCCGCGACGGCATGGACATCGCCCTGTGCGTATTCGATCCGGAAAAACGAACGGTGGAATACACCGGTGCCAATCGTCCTTTCTGGCTCATCCGCAACAACGTCAAAGAAATCGAAGAGATCAACGCAACACGCACGGCCATTGGCGGCTTTACCGATGACAACCAGCAGTTCGAATGCCACTCCATTCAACTCGAAGAAGGAGATACCTTCTACATTTCATCCGACGGGTATGCCGACCAGGACGGCGGTGAAAAAGGCAAGAAATTCATGACCCGCAACTTCAAACAGCTGCTGATCGATATCCAGCCGTTGTCGATGGAGCTGCAAAAAAGCTACCTCAGCGCTGTTATCGAAGCCTGGCGCGGCGACCTTCCCCAGCGGGACGACATTCTTGTTATCGGGATCCGGCTCTGACCTGTTGTTCCATTTTCCTGAAACACGTATTTTTAGGATATACAATACCAGCAATTGAATTAAACGCAGGAATATGAAGCCGTTTGCACTGATCCTTATCTTCGTAGCCCTGCTGGGCGCCGTATTTTTCATCAGCAACGATATCCGGTTTACCTGGATGCTGCTGGACGATTCGTATTCAGGTGCTTTTGAAACCATGGCAACACTGGAAGTCTGGCAGGAATTAACCCTGCTGATTATTTACCTGCTGCTCAACATCCTGTTGCTCATCTTCGCCTTCAGGCTGCTGGTCCACAGACAATACACCAAAAGCGTACTCTTCAGCTGCCTCACGATTACACTTTACGCCCTTCAGCTCCTTTTATGGACAGCCACCACCGTCGAAACACCGTAATTCTCTATTCACTGTTCACTCCTCACTATTCACTCTAAACTCCTACAATTACTACATTTAAACCATGCATTACCAGGAATACGCGCCTTCGGCAACACTTGCTCCATACATCAAATGCTTCTGGGTTTTAGAAAGCGATGATCCCGGACCCCACGAGCGGGAACGCATTTTCCCCGACGGCAGTATCGAATGGATTTACCATTACGGCGATCAGTTCCATAAATACACGAGCGACAATCAGGCCATTCTGCAATCGCGGAGTTTTTTCCACGGGCAGCTCAAGCGCTGGTTCGAATTGCAGGCAACCGGGCGCATAGGCGTTTTCGGTGTGCGTTTTCACCCCGCAGGTTTACATCCGTTCGTTGATTTCGACATTAGTACCATCACCGATGATACGCTCGATTCTACAGCGATCTGGCAGGATTCCATCGAGCGCATTCATACAGGTCTGCTCACAACGACTACGGAAGAACGACTGGCATTTGCGGAAAAATTCCTCCTGGAACAATTCCAGCCACGGAAAGTCGATCAGACCGTTTTGAAATGCGTCGACGCCATTATCCGGGATTCCGGTGCTGTTTCCATCGAAGCGCTGGCCGATGAGCTCCACACAGGCCGTCGGGTATTGGAGCGTCGTTTCCTGGCAGCCGTAGGACTTACTCCCAAACTACTAGCCCGCATCGTCCGTTTCAACAAAGCATTGCAGCTCATCAGCGACAATGATTTCAGCAGCTTTACATCGGTTGCGCACGAAGGCGGATTCTACGACCAGGCACATTTTATCCGCGATTTCAAAGACTTCACCGGCTTGAATCCGCGTCAGTACTTTGCGGAGAACCTCGATCTGGTAAGGTTTTTCAATCTTTAGTCCGTTATTTTCCCCCTTTGGAGCTTGCCTCGCCGGCAGGCAGGAGGGATCAAGGGGGAGGATGAATCTAAAATGGTTTTGCCACCCTCCTCAATGTCCCGGCACTGCCAATTGGTCTTCATCCGCCACGGCGGACTCTTCTCAAGGGAGGAAGCGTGATTATCTCTTTGCTCCCCTGTCTGCCGACAGGCAGGTTTGCGGTGAACCTGTCGCATTTTTACAAGTTTGCTATCTTACCATAGCGCAATTTTGCGGTAACAAAAATCAATGAAGATGAACAGACAAGTGAAAACAACCCTTTTCCTGGCGACGCTTGCCGTATATGCCTGCGGTAATAACAACAAACAGACGACTCCCGAACAACCGGAAGGAGAAAGTCAGCTCGCCAAAGCGGAATGGCTCTTAGGTCGTTGGGAAAACAATTCCGAAGAAGGCAATTTATCCGAAACCTGGACAAAAACCGAAGACGGCTCTCTGGAAGCAGAAACGTATTTCGTGGTCGGAACCGACACGGTTTTCCGTGAGCACGTACGCCTGGAAGAAAAAGATGGTGCTGTAAACTACATCGCAAACGTACAGGGCCAGAACGGCGATGCGCCGGTATCTTTCAAAATGACAAAGCTGGAAGGTCACACCATGGTCTTTGAAAATCCGAAACACGATTACCCGCAGGTGATTACTTACGAACACAAAGGCGACTCCGTTATCGCGGAAATTTCCGGCAACCAGAATGGCAAGCCGATGAAGGAGCGATTTGCGATGAAGAAAGCGCAATAAAGCAATTCAAAATGCAGAATTCATAATGCACAATGATGGATTGTGCGTTATGAATTCATTTTGAATATCTCAAGATTTATTTTTCGACGATGGACTTCGTTCCCCTGTATGTGGAATCGATACCGAAAAGGAACATGAAGCGTTAATTTAGCAGAGAACGCATAGCATTTTGAATTACGCATTCTGCATTTCAGAAGTTAATCGTCTATCCGATACTTCTTAAAGAACGCGTCCCAATCCCAGAGGAAGTTCACCACAACGGCGTCCATGCGCTTCAGGAACAGCGGATTCGGTGCCTGCATGCGACGGAAGTATTCGTCCTGGAATTCGTTGAGACCGTATTTGTGGAACACTGCCTTCGACATCGCATAGATCATATTTTTCGAAGGGTGGTTGATGCGGTGCATGAATTTCTGGTACTCGCGAACGGTTTTCTCGGCCGTCACCGTATCCGCCTGCATCATTTTTCCCAGCTTATCAAAAATCAGCTGTTCGATACGAACCGCCTGTTCTGCTTCGAAGGTATTTTCCAGTGAAGAAAGGTTAGCCACCAGGATCACCATGGTGAATTGCGCGTTGTCGTCCTCGGCAATGTTCGGGGAATTGACAAAGGCAGGATCTTCGTTGATCAGTTGAGCAACTTCTCCAAATCCATTTTCCACGACTTCCAGCAGGCCGTTCATGAAGACATTAGCCAGCTGATTGTCAGATAATTTCTTTTTCAATAAGGCTCCAAGCATAAGGCTGCATTTATCGTTCATTACAAAAATAGGGCATCCGTGCCGCCACAATGAATCCGGGATTATTGAAATGTTAACGAAGTTATCAACAACCTGTTCCGATACCAACACTCCTGTGAATCTGTAACAGTCACGCACAACGCTTGCTTCGACACGATGAAAAAGCAGGGTAAACCGCTTTCCTGCTCAAACCGATGAACGAAAAGACCGATGAAATGTATATTTTTAAGTGACGGACGACCGTATGCGAAACTCGAGCTCCTTTTTCCTCTTTCCGGTAGTGCTGTGCCTTGCGGCCTGTGGGACGAAATCTGCTGAGCAGTCTGAGAAGCCGGTTGTGATTGATATCCTGTCTGTGCGACCTCTCGAAGCAGCTCCGCCACCGCCTGAGTTCGGTACCTGGGAATATGCTTCGGGCGTTCCACTCACATTCAAGGTATCGGGAAAGCTGGAACAAGGCACAACACCATTGAAGGCTGGCGATAAATTCCATAAAGGTCAGCTGCTCTTCCAGATTAATAACCGCGAAGCGTATCGCCAGTACAGTCAGCTCAAGCGACAACTGTTGACAAGATTCCGGGAATTTCTGCCGGATGTCCGACAATCATTTCCGGGTGAAATCAAAAAATGGGAAGCCTTTATTACCGCACTGGAAAAGCCCGAGCTGCTTCCAACCTTTCCAACTTTTGCCACCGAGCAGGAAGCATCGTTGTTCGATTACCTGAAGCGGGATTACCAATCACTCATCCAACTGGAAACGAATATGCCGGATTATTTCGTCCTGGCTCCGTTCGATGGCATTGTGCTGGAAACAGCAACTCCGATCGGAACAACAATTCGGTCCGGACAAACAGTGGCTTATATAGGTCGAACAAAGGAATTGGTAGCGAGCATTGTCACATCCGGGCAAACAACACCCGATTCACTGGTAAGTCTATTTGGCGCTGGTGTCAATACAGCTGTCAGAGCGAAACTGCAATCCGTACGCCAGCAATCCGACGGCACACAAATCCTGCAGTACAAACCGTTGGATAAAGTCAATAAAAAGAAAGGTGAAGAAATTCGGATTACGCCTTTGCATTCCCCATCCGACGAGCGTTTCATGCTGCCGAAAAGCGCCATTCGAAACAAACACGTTTGTATAGTTCTGCCGAACGGAAAGACCGAATTGACAACCGTTCGCATTCATAAGATCCAGGGAGATTCCGTTTCCGTTTCAGGTTTGAACGCCGGAAATCACATCGTCGCGAGCTATCGCACAACACTTCCTGCCAAACGGACCTTACGTATCGTTCCGTGATTTATTCTTTCTGCTTCACGAAATAATCGTCGTGGTATTCGATCGGATACACATGAACCCGCACCGTGTCGCCGTAATAAAACATGGGATAGAACTCACCGTCTTTGAAAAACATCACATACGTTCCGTCATCGAGCAAATCGAGCTTGATATCTGAAAACGGGTATTTTTTCTGCTTCTTGCCGTTTTTGTAGAAGATCAGGTCGTTTTTCTTGATCTTCAGGGTGTACTTATCCGGATATTCGCTGGCCTGTTTCACCTGGTTCTTTCCGCCATCGGAAAAAATGAAGTCGTAGTCGCCCAGCAGAAACGCCAGGTCGCCTTTGATCACCGGATCGGATGCACGCATGCTCACCGCCAGTACTGCCAGCAGCAGGAACATCGGGAGCTTCATCCATTGTTGTTTGTTCATGGGTCTATTATTTGTTCTTGTTTCTGGTAGAAAGCAAAGCGGGGGGTAAATTCCCAAAATTACGAACCGGTACGTAATATTACGTCGCGGTTCGGTATATGACTTCCCTTCAGAATCATGCCATTTCTTCTGCAAAATAGCAGATTTCCGTCGATTCTGCCACGACTCCATCCACCAATCGAGTGAATTGCACGTCTTACTGATTGTAAGGGCTTGGAATACATCCGCAATCGTTCATCAAATATCGTATATTTGGTATGCTTACTTTACCCATGCGACAATACTGTCTTTGTATCATGCTATTGCTGCTTTCCGTTTCGACGGGATTCGCGCAGGATATTCACTGGTCGCAGGTGAATCGGCAACCGTTGTATCAGAATCCCGGCAACACAGGCTTGTTCAACGGCGATATTCGTCTCACAGGCAATTACAAAGACCAATGGCGAAATGTTTCCGTTCCGTTCTCCACCGTCGCTATCGGCGTGGATGGCAAATGGGCACAACGCGGCCTGAACTGGGGCGGATTGCTCTTCTACGACCAGGTGGGTGACGGTAAATTCCAGACGGTCGAATTGCAGTTTTCCCTCGCCAAGCAGCTCAAGCTCACGTCCGATTCCGTTCACTGTCTTTCAACGGGAATCCAGCTGGGAATGAACCATCGCCAGGTGAACATGGATAAATTCTATTTCGACAACCAGTTCGACGGCATCGTGTTCGATCCGACACTCCCAACCCAGGAAAACTTTATCAGTGATGCGCGCACCAACATTTCGGTTGCGGCCGGCGCTGTGTATACCTGGAACCGAGCTATCGATGAGCAGCTGACAGTTGGACTCGGGAGCTTTAACCTGACACGTCCCAACCAGGGATTTTACGGTCAGAAAGTTCAGCGGGATATTCGGCTCAGCTTGTTCGGCTCGTACAGCAAACCACTCAACAGCGACTGGAGCTTAATTCCAGGGCTTTCCTTCAATATACAAGGCAAATACCGCGAGCTGGTTCTGGGTTCGCAGGCTCGTTACACGCTCATCAACAAACTCGGCGTTTACAGGGCTGTTGATGGCGGTATCTGGTTCCGTAACCGCGACGCCGTGATCGTTCGCGCCGGCGTGGCCATTCAGAACTGGTCCTTTGCGTTGAGCTACGACACCAATATTTCCAAGCTCGTTCCGGCCAGCAGGCTCCGCGGCGGACTCGAGTTATCCGTACATTACATCATTACCCGTTTCCGGCCTCAAAACGTGATCCATCGCATATGTCCCGATTACATCTGATCCTGCTGTTCTTGCTTTTTTCCGGAAACTCCTTCGCGCAAAACGAATTGGGGAAGTACCTCGAATTTGCTGATGAGCAGTACCAGAAAGGTGATTACATCTATGCGCTGCAGTATTACGAAAAAGCCATGGACATCGACTCCAACAGCGTGGCTATTCTCTGGAAATACGCTGAAACACTGCGGGCCTATAAAGATTATCGGAAAGCGGCAGTTTATTACGAAAAAGTCTACAACAAGGAAGAAGCGGCTATTTATCCGTATAGCCTGCTGCAATGGGGCTTGATGGAAAAACAGAACGGCAATTACGAAGCCGCCGTCGAGATTTTCAAGCGCGCCCGGAAAAAATATGCGAAAAACAAAAAAGACTACCTCTACCTGAAAAGCAAGCGCGAGCTTGAATCCTGCCTGTGGGCGCAATCGGGACTCAAAGACACGTCGGATGTGGAGCCGGTCGATCTGCCGGAAGGACTGAATACCGTGAATTCGGAATTCGGGCACGTGTTCATCGATTCTGCGCTGGTCTTTTCATCCCTGCGGGCCGATTCGGTGGGTTTGCGCGAAGAAATCTATGATCCGCATTACACCAACCAGCTGTACCGTTTCCCCTTCAATTCCGAAGGAGAAGCCGAACGCATCGCCGCACTGGCAGCACAGGGCATCAATACCGGCAACGGCACATTCAGCCTCGACGGGAAACGTTTTTATTTCAGTCAATGTACGGCGCTGGAACAGCAATTCGACTGCAAAATCGCCGTCTCGCGCTACGCCAACGGAAAATGGAGCCAGCCGGAATTATTGGGCGATATCATCAATGAACCGGGCGCCAATACCACCATGCCTTCCATTGCGCTGTTCGAAAACGAGGAAACGCTCTTTTTCTCCTCCAACCGTGAAGATGGAGAAGGAGGCATGGATATTTACTTCTCCGTGATCAAAAACAATGGCAACCAGTTTGGAAAAGTGCGCGCGATCAACAAGATCAATTCGCCCGACAACGAGCTTTCGCCCTGGTACGATGCGGAGAAAAAGCAGCTGTCTTTTTCTTCCAGCTGGTGGGACGGCTTCGGCGGCTACGATGTTTTTTACCTGCCGATCGTCAACGGTAGCTTTGCTGCTCCGGTCAATGCAGGCATTCCGGTCAACAGTCCGGCCAACGATGTGTACTTCTTCCGGGAAAAAGATTCGTTGTTCGTTTCCAGCAACCGCCTGGGCGTGCTGTATGCGAAAAATCCGACGTGCTGCAGCGACATTTTCGCTTTTACGCCACCGGTTGTGATCATTCCGGAAACCAAAAAAGAAACCCTGGCCGACCTGAACCGTCGCTTGCCGGTAACTTTGTATTTCCACAACGATATTCCCGATCCGCGATCGCGTGAGACCACAACGAAAGTCAACTACAGCAACAGCTACGACGATTACCTGGCCATGTTGCCGGAATACCGGAAGGAATATGCGAAAGGACTCAGCGGTGATAAGGCTTCCGAAGCAGAAGAAGATATCGAAAGCTTTTTTGCCGAGTACGTGGAACAAGGAATGAAAGACCTTTCGCTATTCAAGGAATTGCTGCTCGAAGAACTGGAGAAAGGCTATCGGATCCGGTTGAGTGTCCGTGGTTTCGCCAGTCCATTGGCCCGAACGGAATACAACGTAGCGCTGACCAAACGCCGCATCGCATCACTGGTGAACCACTTAATGGTTTCCGATAACGGTGTTTACGCACCTTATCTCAATGGAACGGCCTTGAATGGCGGAAAGCTTGAAATCGTCGGTGTGCCGTTTGGTGAATATACAGCCGACCAGATTACCAGCGATAACCCGAACGATCTGAAAAACTCGGTTTTCTCCCGGGCAGCGGCTATTGAGCGAAAAATCGAGATCCAAAGCGTGAGCTACCTCGATACCGACAGCCTCTTTTTCCTTGTGGAAACCGATCCTACTTCGCTGGTATTGGGCAAAATACCGCAAAGCCAAACGTTCTCGCGCTCCATCAATCTCTACAATACCGGCACCTCCCGGCTGGTCATCACCAAAGCAGAAGTACGCGATTCGTTGTTCAGCGCAATTTTTCCTGCAGCACTGGAAGCCGGAAAAAATACCGTTATCACCGTCACTCCTACACGTTCGCTTCCTGCCGGTATTTTTGCCGTTCCGATGGACATCTGGTTCGAAGGATTCGAAAAACCGATCCGGATCATGATCCTGGGAGAAGGGATTTGACGTTCCCGGCAAATCGTTATCTTTGGAACTAAAAGAGAGGCATGTCCGAAACAACCGCTCCGGTTCCCGTTAAAAAGCCAAGGCTTAAATTCATTGATATTGCCCGCTCGATTGCGATCCTGCTGATGCTGGAAGGCCATTTCATCCACGACTCGCTGGATCCGGCCTACATTGATCCGAGCAACCCGTTTTACGCCACCTGGTCGTTCATCCGCGGGTATACGGCTCCGGTCTTCCTGACTGTAACCGGGTTGATCTTCGTGTACCTGATGTTGTGGGAGCGCGACCAGCCTTATACCAGGAACCAGCGCGTCCGCAAGGGATTTTCGCGCGGTTTTGAGCTCATTTTCTGGGGCTACCTGCTTCAGCCAACTGCTTTCCACGTATTGCAGTGCATCGGTTTCGGGATCCTCGTCATTTTGTTGCTCTTCGGTTTGTATAAGTGGGTGAAAGTGATTCCACTCTGGATCTATTACCTCGCAGCGGCTGTCGGCTTGTTTGCTTTTGGGTTGTTCCTATTGTCATTACCGAAAGGCATGCCGTGGCCGGAAGGTGCACCCAAATTCGTTCAGAACTGGTTCCACGGCGAAGCACGTTACTCGCTCTTCCCTATTGCTCCGTGGATGGGCTATACGATGATCGGTGCCATGATTGGCTGTCTGTTGCACGATCTGAGCGCACATGTAAAGAAATGGAGCTTTGCACTCATTTTCATTGGTATCGGCGCCTTGTTTTTCTTCTTTATCGACGACATTCTACCGGTCATTGATCGTGGCCTGCATGCAGCCGGCGTACAAAGCAAGCTCGTTCGCGCCAACTGGATCCTGGAACGTATGGGTATGGTATTCATGGAGCTTGGCGTACTGATGGTGATCGAAAAGCTCATCGGTGATATCAAACCGAATTTGTTCCTGAAAATCGGGCAGAATACCCTTTCCGTGTTCATCGTACACATGATCGTGCTCTATGGCGCCATTACCGGATTCGGGCTCAGTCGTTTGTTCCGCGAATCGCTCAATCCGTATGAAGTCGTACTCGGTGCGGCGCTGTTCATCCTGCTGTTCCTGATCTTTGTGAAGTACATTGAACCGCTGCGCGCTATGTACAATAAAATCCTGGCAACGATTTTGCCATGGAAATTCAAAAAACACCATTCTGTTTGATCCCTATGTCACGCATTGTTTCGCTTATCCTGTTCCTGGGCGCGTTCGCTTCTTCGTCGTTTGCGCAGGAGCTCAATGTGCTGTTCATCGGTAACAGCTACACGCATTACAACGGCATGCCGAAGATGTTCGAGTACCTGGCAAAGTCCAAAGGGAAAAACGTTTATGCCGATTCCATCGCGGTTAGCAACAGTACGCTCAAACTGCATACGGAGCGCGCTTCCACCTGGAAGAAAATGAAAACGCGCAAATGGGATGTTGTATTTATCCAGGGATTCAGCCGTGAGCTGGCCCAGGATTCGCTGACCATTGCTACGGAAACGATGCCGTATGCGAAAATGCTCATCGACAGTATCCAGAAATACAGTCCATGTGCGGATATCTATTTTTATATGACCTGGGGCTATTACGACGGCTTTCCGCTCGATGAGCGCAACAATACGTACGAAAAGATGCAGGAAAACATCCGGAAAGGCTACACGCAAATGAGCAAGGCTTTTCATTTCCCGATCGCTCCGGTAGGAATGGTCTGGCAGCAGGTTCGCGCTGCCAACCCGGAGATCCCTATTTACATGGACGATCACGAACATCCGAACGCGAATGGTAGCTTCATCGCCGCCTGTACGTTTTACGCCAGTATTTTCCGGGAAAGTCCGGTAGGTGGGAAAGCGCCTGTGACTGTATTGCCTTCAGCCGTAGCGCCAATTGAAAAAATAGCCGCACGCGTGGTCCTGAACAACCTCGAAACGTACAACCTCGACACCATTCAGCACCCGGCGCTGGAAGTTCCACCGGTATTGAATTTCAAAATTTCCGAAAACTGGACGAGTATCACGATCACTAACTATACGAAAGGCGTGACGGATATTCGCTGGGAGTTCGGCGACGGCGCAACGTCCAGGAAGCTGAATCCTGTTCATTATTACAAAGCTTCAGGTACGTATACGGTGACGCTGCACGTGTACAAGGCTTGTCAGCATTACATCCTGAAGAAACGCATTACGGTATCGAACAAAGAGAAGTACGCCACTTCCAATCCGAAACCGAAGGTCAAGAAGCCATAATAACGGTTCCATATAAAACAAAAAAGCCCGCTCTTTTCAGAACGGGCTTTTTTATGCGTTTTTAAGCCGTTTAAGCTTCGCTGATAGATTTGGCTATGCCAGCTAGCTCTTCCTGTGTCAATTGCAGTTTTTCGCGCGAAAAATTCATATCGTTCATGGCATCCATCGGCACGAGGTGAATGTGTGCATGCGGCACTTCCAATCCGATAACGGTCACACCTACTTTCTTGCAGGGAAAAACGGTCTTGATCTTCTTGGCCACACCTTTGGCAAACACCATCATATCTCCCAGCAAAGCGTCATCCATATCGAAGATGTAATCGACTTCGGTTTTCGGGATCACCAGTACATGGCCTTTGCGCAGCGGCATGATATCCAGGAACGCCAGGAAACGATCGTCCTCGGCCACTTTATGGCAAGGGATCTCTCCGTTGACGATGCGGGTAAACAGCGTTGCCATCAGCGGGTAATGGAAATGATTTCGAACTGGATGATACCGTTCGGGGTTTGTACATCAGCGATATCGCCCACAGCTTTCCCTAAAAGGCCTTTACCGATCGGGGAATCGATGGAGATTTTCTTGGCTTTCAGATCAGCCTCGCTTTCCGCAACCAGTGTGTATTGCATTTCCATTCCGTTGGCAACATTCTTAATGGTAACCGTTGAAAGGATGAACACTTTGCTGTCATCGATCATTGAATTGTCGATGATGCGTGCTTTGGAAATGAGCTCTTCCATCTTGGCGATTTTCATCTCCAGCAATCCCTGAGCTTCCTTGGCTGCATCGTATTCGGCATTTTCAGAAAGATCTCCTTTATCACGAGCCTCGGCGATCTGTTCGGAAATGATCGGGCGTTGCACGGTTTTCATATCGTGCAGCTCGTCTTTCAGTTTTTTCAGTCCTTCTTCCGTGTAATATGCAATATCTGACATAATGTATGCTTTTGTTCGTGCTATAAATAACAACAAGAGAGCCCTTATGGACTCTCCTGTTGTAACAAATATAGATTTTTCTATCCTTATTTCAAACTGATGGCCAAACCAAAAGTGTGAACAATTCCGAAATTTCCTGCCATACGCATTGCGTACTCAACACCGAGTGCTGATTTGTTTTTTCCAACGAGGGCATCTACAGAGAAACCTGCTGTTGGTCCAACAAAGGTGTTTGAACGGTTTTCGTTGCTGAACATCTGACGCTCGATCACGTACCCTGCACGGAGGTTGAACGCAAATTTTTCAGCTGCGAAGCCGTAGTCAGCACCCAAACGGTATTGGTCATACTGGAACGAGTTTGCTGTAAACGCCATGCAGGCAGTCAGCTTATTGGACTCGTTGAAGATGAAGTCATACGAAGCACCAATGTTCAGCAATGAAGGAAGCTCATAGGAAGCAGAACGCTGCTCTAATGTAGCGAGGTTACCGTCATTGATGTAGTTGATCTCTGTAGACAAACCATCACCTTTGTAGCGCATTACCGGACCAACGTTTTTCAGGGCGATACCCAGTTTCATCTGGTCCTGCTCACCTGTTACGTAGCGGATACCTGCATCGAATGCGATACCGGTAGCTCTCAGGTTGGAGATGCTTTCGCTGATCACTTTGAAGTTGATACCTCCATAGATGCTTTGGGAGAAAGAGCGTGCATATCCTACGTTGAACACGTTCATACGCGGGTTGAACACACCGATACCTCCTTCAGGAAGATCTACGGTAGTCACCTGGATCTCGCCATAGTTCAGTGACTGAATAGACACAGCAATCACGCTGGATTCTGAAACGCGCTGGGCAATACCTACGCTGTTGAGCTTAATTCCAGCATTTCCAAGCCAGTTGGTGTGGTTGAATTTAAGCTGTGTCTTATCGGTGAAAGCCAGACCGGCGACGTTGGTGAAGGTTGCCTCAAGTCCGTTGACAGATGCAACACCTGCGTCACCAAAGGCTGAGCTTCTGGCCCATGGGTTCATCAGCAACTGCGATGAACCGGCAGAACCCACACGGTCCTCGTTCCCGGCGAAGGAGACGGAGCAGCTGAACACTGCTCCGGCAACCGCCGCATATTTAAATACTTGATTAATCGTTTTCATACTCTTTGCTTAACAGTAAAGATGGATTAAATATTCTCCAGGTCGACCTGGCGCATTCCTCCAAAGAACTTGATGACACGTTCACCGATTCCAGGTACTTCGACGTGGATCAGGTAAACACCGCTGGCAATCGGAATTCCTTTCTGGTTTTTCAAATCCCAGTCGATGGAAGTTACCTGATTGTCTTTCTTGAAGCTGCGTACCAGCTTACCACTGACGTTGTAGATCTTCACCTCACACTGATCCGGCAGGTTCGTGATTTTCACACGGTTGTCCAGACGGTTGCGCTCGTATTCGGAGAACGCATAGTAAGGGTTCGGTACCACATTGATCAGATCAAGCGCGCTTTCAAGCTGTTCACGGCTCGCGATCGTCGTCTTAAGATCATCCATACTCCAGGAATATTTCGGCTTGCCACCATTCTCTCCTGTTGCAACGTAGTCTTTGTATTTCTTGTTCACGTAAGCGCTGATGCGTACTTCCGACTCCAACAGATCGTGTCCTTCTGCTGTGAGTACGTTAGAGATCCACATAAGGCTTGTTACGAGTCGGCTGTATTCAGCATTCGTACCGGCCATGTAGCGATCGTATACCCATGTGTTCACACCATCGTAGTACTGGCTACCGGTAGAACCGATGTTGTAACCGAATACCCAGATCGGATGCAATCCACCGAATACCGGAACACCATTTGCATCGATGTAAGTAGATGTCGGGTTCCAGATCATATCAGCTCCGTTGTGACCTCCAAGGAAGGAGTTCTCACCGAAGGCCATGTGCAGACGAACACCTGTTTCAAGATCGATCGCATAGCCCGGGAACCACCCCATACCCATTGTTCCGGTACCATCAGGGTTACCTTCTTTGTCAACGGAAAGAGAAGCTCTCAGTTTACCTGGATCCTGCCCACCGATGTTCAGGTTGGCATCGCGACCCAGTTCTACTACTACGCAGCGTGTCCACTTGGATTTATCAGGTGTGATCACGATATCGATACTTGGTGCATAAGAGATACGTGCTCTGTCACGTGCCAGTGAGAAGCCCACATAAGGGTAAGCCAGTGGCATGTAATCAGCTTCGTGACCTACTAATTTGTGCGGAGCAATTCCTCCTCCGAGCAGTGATCCGAACATTCCGTCAGGGGCACCACCGTCTTCATCCGGGTAGTTACAAGGGTTCTCGTATGCCGGAACGTCTGTATTACAGTCGCCATCAGCAGGCTGATACGTCCCGTCCCTGATCCAGTTTGTCGGGAAGAAGAGGTCGTCGTCCTGAACGAATCGTAACCATTTCTTCGTCGAATCCGGGAAGAAAACAGATGCCCCGATTGCTTCTGCATACAGCTTATCATCGTTGCTTCCTCCACCTACGCGTTTGTAAGGACGTTGTTCGATAGATACAGACACACCCCACTGCGGAACGATCTGTTCGTTACCCTGGCTGATTGTTACTTCTGAAGTAACGGAGTCAATCAGATCTCCACCTTCGTAATTATAATGATAGATCACCCAACTGGCTGTATCGACACCACCTTCGTCATCCGGGTCTGCAGGGTTCACGTAGTCGCGGAATTCGCATTCGAAGTAACCTCCTACCAGGTTCAGTGGGTCAACCACTTTCACGTTGATCGGTCCACCTCCGTAATCGTATTCAGGTGTTTGCATAAAGCCGTTCTGAACGATTTCGTTCTCAGAAGCGGTTGTCAGCTTCAGTGCATTGTTCCCGTTTCCAACACCGTCGAGACGTGTGATACGTGGAGTTTGCCCGTATACGGCATTCATGATCGTACCACCTAACTCAGGTGCAGGGTTGTGCGGAACTGCCGGAGCAGGTGAGATTGCAGAACCATCAGCATTGATACGGGAACGCAGGTATGGCATTTTCTGCCCGTCGAGCGCTGCCGGATCTGTTGGATCGTATTGCTTGTAGTTGTTGTAACCGTAAGCAACGGCGATGTAGTAATATGTTTTGTGGTTCACCAGCTTACGGTCACCGGTAGCGAAGAGATCTTCTGTTACACGGAACGAGTGGCGAATACCTTTATCAGCATTCTGAGCAGATACTTTTTCAACCGGACGGGAGAAACCAAGTGCTTCGTCGAATTCGAAGTTGATCAGACGACCAACACCGTTCACGATATCACACTGAGCAACCAGACGTGCTTTTTGCGTACCACCATCTGTGTTATCGATATCAGCTACGGAAGCTTCTTCGTTGATCATCTGGTAGATCTGGTATCCTTCAAAGCGGTAGAAACGGTCAACTCCCGGATCTACGATGTTGATCTTATCTTCCTCGATGTATTGCTCCTTATAGTTGTTCGAGTAAGAAGGGTTGTCGAGTGTCAGGATCAGCTCATTGTTCAATTCCTGGATAGCAAGTACCGGAGCAGCTGGCGGCTCGAGAATGCGGAAGCAGTTGTCGAAGAGCGCCTGTGCTTTTGTATCTGCACGCTTCAGTGCACGAACGGAAGCCATGATGTCTCCTTCGTTGCTACGAGCGTAAACGATACCTACTGTAATGTTGTTTACAGCTCCCGGACGCAAGGTAAACGGACCGGCAGACTGAACGAAACGACGGTCACCGGAAGGGTTACTGGTTGATCCAGGTCCAGCAGGCTCGTATTCTGACCATGCAAATCCAGGTGTTACACCTTCTGTACTCCAATCCAATGTATCGGAATCACCAGGGAACATATAGCCTGATTCGATAGTTGTTGAACCGGAAGATCCAGGGAAACCGCTACCACCGTATACCATCTCGTCACTCATACGCCATTTACCTTTCATGTAATTGTAGTACTGAGTAGAGCTTGTAGGGTCGGACTGCGTTGCAGCACCACCTTGACCGGTGTAGTAGCAGAAACGACGCATACCGAAACGTTCGTTGTCGATAATGTTATCACCGTAACCAATTCCCAGACCTGGGTAAACGATACCACCGGCTGCGATTGCAGTTTCTGTTCTGTTATCAGCAGGACCTGTTGTTACGAGTGGGTTATCAACACCGTCTGCATCCTGGTAAGGACCTTCGAAGAAGTCTACACCAATTGCAGGAGGATTCTGGCCATATCCCGGACGGCCCTGGAATGGCTCATCAAGAAGGTCACCATTGTAAGTGTAACCAAGACCACGTGTTACGTCGCAACCTACGTAGTCATCCATTGGACCACCAAGGTCGGCATCAACGTACTGCGCGAAGAAGGTAGAATCGAGTGTCTGGGAACCACGGTTGATCAACTCGTAGTTGTAGAAGGTCATTTTGTTGATCTCGTCATCCGTAGCGAAAGAGAACGCTTGTGCACGGATTTCCATACCGATCGCATCACCACCTGTTTCAGTGTGGATGTTTCCTTTATCGTTGAAGATCCACCAGTGCGTTTCATCACCAAAGAGGGAGATACGACGGTCAGAACCACATTCGATATCGTTTTTGCCAAGGATGTCATCGTACCAAGGGTAGTCACCATCGTTTGTTGGATCGTACACACCGTTTGGTCCTCCACCAAGATCGCGGTCGTAGAACGGAGCCAGGTAAGGATCTTCACCCGGGCCACCGTTTCCTGGCCAGTTGTTGATGCGGTTCATCACTTCATTTGATGGCTCATCAGGACATCCTTCTGCCGGTGCCGGCGTAATTCCTTCCTTACATTCCCACCAGGAGATGAAACCGATAACCTCAGCTTTACGGATGGTAAAGATGCGGTCAAAGGCCAGACAGCGCTCCGGTTCGATCGTACCACCACCGTGATCGCGCACCGTGTTGTCACCTTGCGGTTGTGTCGGATCGAAGTTACCAGCTGTTGGAAGATCCGCAAGCGGACCACCCCAGAAGTCGTTACCATCCTGACGGAATTTAACGGCTGCCAGCTTCAGCTGACCGTTAACGTCGACACCTCCCATCCAGAGTGAACCTGCGTAGATTGCAGTTACGTCTCCGGATTTAGGAACGCGATAGGTAGCAACGCCATTTTGACGATCGAGGAACAAAAGTCCCCCTGATTCCAGCTGTGCACTAACGTCGTTGAATTGCATCGTCAGACGGAAGTTCGCAGGAGCACAGTTGGCTCCGCGGGTCTGCGGAGTCGGCTTGTTAACAGCCGTTTTGCTCTTTCCGAAGTCATGGTCGTAGGCAGATGCATTTCCTGCAACGGCCAGTGCCATCAGAAGTGAAAAGTATTTAAATGTTCGTTTCATACAAGTTCTTTTTTATTCTCAGAAATCAAACTTAACACCTAAGCGAATGGTTCTTGGAATACTAATGTTGTTTGGATTCTGAATTTTCATCGTGTAGTAATCTCTGAAAGACTGCTCATCCAACTGGTTCTGAATAGACTGCTGGTATTGAGCTGCCGCCAGGTAACCATCATCATCCCAGTTTCCAGTCGCTCTGTATACACCAAGAACGTTCATCTGGTTGAAAAGGTTGGTAACACGGAGGTAAACGTTGAGGAAAGTTGTTTTTTGCTTATCCTCTTTACCGAACTCAAGCGTGAATGTACGATCCAGCTGGAGATCCAGACGGTACTGCCATGGCAGGCGTGAACCGTTTGTTGTACCAGTAAGACCTGCACCAGCTGCACCGATTCCTTCACCTGTGATTGCTGTTGCAACAGAGTAAGGGTTACCGGAGTAGATGTTTGTCAGGATGTTCAGACCTGTATTTTCGAAGAGACGGAAGTCACCGATCATTGGACCGTTGTAATCAGCTCCTTCACCGTAACGGTAGTCGAAAGTGATTGCAAAGTTGTGACGTGTATCATACGAGAATGGGAATACGTTACGCAGGTTTGGCAATCCGGCGTTGATCAGACCTTCTGCAGATGTTGCATCGGAACCTGTACCGTCAGCGAACTGAAGCGTATAGGCAGCTGTCATGCGGATGTTACCTGTACGACGCATGTCGTAAGCGATCGTCATACCTTTTACTGTACCGAAGTCACGGTTACCGAATGTACGGTAAGTGTTCGGGAACGCTTCGAAGATGCTCTGGAGCTGTACCATGTTGCGTTGCTCACGGTAGAATGCGGAGATCTTCAGGGAAGACGTTTTTGTCAGTACCTGCTGGAATCCTAATTCGTAGTCAACAGTTTTCTCCGGAAGGAGGTTCGGGTTGTTGATTACTTGTGTGCTTGCCTCGATGAACTGGTAGTCGATCGGGCTGAAACGTGCTCCTGTTGTAGGACGCTTTGTAAGGATGTCGTAGTGTGCAAAGAAGGAAGCCTCATCCGAAATTGGGAAGGAGAATGCGATACGTGGCATCACATTGACCTGTGGCTTGTAATCTTCGAATGCATCTGAAGAAACGCGTGCGTTTGCAACTTGTGTAGGGTTTTTCACCCATGGAGCGATACCTGCTGCACCACGGATCACTTTCGGATCTTCTACTACAATACCATTTGCATCGTACCATGTGTCACCGCTGCGGAATCCGTTGATAGCCGTCGGGTTGTTCACATCGTTTACATAAACAACGTAGTCATCACCGATAGATTCAGGAATTGTTACCCACTCGTAAGTTGTCGGGTCGCCGTTGCGGATTGATTTTGCCTCTGCAACTGTATTGGCATTATAGATAAGGTATTTGTCTTTCAGTACCGGCTGGTTCGCATCGAATACGTCTACACGTACACCGACGTTGAAGACGATATCGTTAAACGCGAAGCGGTCCATCAGGTAACCTGCGATGTATACCGGCTGGAAGGAACCGATAAAGCGCTTGTAGTTACCGTTTTCGTCAAACTCGTTGAAGTACTTGTTGATATCGGTTGCTCCTTTTACTTTTTTACCGGTGTGGTCGTAACCGTAGTATTCTACATACGTATCACCACCGTTGAAAAGCTCATCCGGAGAGAACATGTCATAGTTGAACATGTTTGGATCATACTGGTCGATATCGATGAACTCAGAGTTTGCACCTGCATTCTCACCAAACAGTTTTGTACGCAGGTTGTAGTCGAAGAACGTCTGCTCATCACCATGCTCAGCTCCACCATATTCACCTGTTCCGGATTGGTAAGCGTAACCTGTGTTCAAACGATCATAGGTAATGTAGCTAACGCCGAGTGAATCTGCTTCGTGTGGATTGTCTTTGTCCAATTCGCGGATGTGGAAGTTAGCCATCTGACGGGCAATCTGCCAGATTCCAAGTGGTCCGTTGTTACCGGTGTTCCAACCACGGTCCCAACGCTGCTCGTATTCGAAACCGAGTGAGATGGAGTGGTCGCCGATGTTCACGGAACCGGAACCGGTTACACGGAACTGATCGTTCTCGTTTTTACCTGCACCGTTGAATGGGGTACCGATGTTCCCCCACATAGAGTAAACAGCTTGCGGCGCATCACCATTACGGAGAGCGTTACCTTGCTGGATCTGGAAGAGGTTTTCGTAGTTTCCAACCGGTTGACCTGCAAAGAGGCGGTAGTATTGGGTTGTGATCGCAGCGAGTGCGTCGTTTGTTTCAGAAGGTGTAAAGTCTACCACTACATCCTGGAAACCGTTGTGAATGTATGTTCCATCAACGAATTCGTATGATGGGCGACGAGTTGTTACAAACTTACCAACGTGTCCGTAGTTGAACAGGTTGAATCCGTGTTTCGGATCGTATGTCTCGTATTTTGTCTTGGAATAATCCACCATCAAAGAGTAGAACGCCGATTTGATCTTGGAGCTGCTACCTTCTTCACGGTTGGAGAAACGCTGAGTAAAGCGTCCGTATACACGCCAGTCGAGCTGGTTTTCCACACCGAAGTTGGTGAAGTTCAACAGGGAGTTGTAACGGTCATAGCGACTTCCGTAGTTGTAGTTCATCGAACCACCGAAAGTAAGGTTGATCGTTGGTCCTGTGTTTACATCGATCTTAGCAGATCCTGTGAGGCTTGAACGACGTGCGTTCATTCTCCAGTCTACCTGCTCGAAATCGTCCTCACGAAGGAATGACGTATTGTGGTAAGTACCCTGTCCGCTTGGCGTTGAGCTCAGCGGGTTCTCCAGGAGTGCCTGACGCACATCTTTCTTCACGCGGTAGCTACCTCCCATGAGCGGACGGTTGTCGAGCTCATCAGTAAAGTTACCGGAAACGAAGAATCCAAGAAGTGGACGTGTCTTTTTACCTGTAGAGTCTTTCTGCATAAGAAGCGGTCCGGAAACCATTCCTTCGATCAGGTTGTAACCGAATTTATCCAATCCGAATACTTTACCGTCGTAACCGTTCGGGTCCTGACCTTTAAAGTAGAAACCGGAAGTTACACCTTCGAATGATCCGAAGTACTTCGCAGAAGGTCCACGTGTTGTTACAGAGATGATACCACCGGTTACGTCACCGTAGTTGGCTGGCACACCACCCGTAATAACGGATACTTCCTCGATCGCTGATTTCGGAAGGTTGGCAGAACCACGTACCTTGATACCATCAATATAGAAGTAGGTACTGTTGTCGCCAGAACGCGAACCACGAACCGAGATATCTCCCGATCCTTCATTGGAAGTTACACCACCTACGGTTGAAGCTACACCCGCAGCCGAACGAACCGGCAGTCGGGAGATGTCTTCCCTGGTGATTGTTGCTCCCGAAGCACCACCGTTTTTGTCGATGAGCGGTACACGGTACGCGACCACCACGACTTCGTCGATGTCTTCGACGCTAGCGGGGATTGAAAGCTCCAGTCTGTCGAGGAAGGTAATCTTGTCAGCGCTGACAATTACATTCTTCATCTCCAGCGGCTGGTAACCTTCGCCCGAGTTACTTACTTCTACGTCGTAAGTACCTGGCGTAAGAGAGTTGACCTGGAACTTCCCCTCGTCATCGGTGGTTGCTTCCCCTTTCACCTCTCCGTTCTGCCTGATGGCCACTTCACAGAATAATAGTGGCTCCTTGCTTTTGCTGTCGATAACGGATCCCCTTATGGTTCCAAGCCCGGATTGGGCAAAACCATAAACCGCTGTCAACAAGACACTTGCAAGTAACAAGTTGAGTTTTCGTAACATAAGTACAGTTTAATTTTTACACCTTTAGTTTGTAACAAAGCCCGTAAATATAGTAAAATTCGATGTGTTAACATTTCATAAAGAAGTTTTACCCAACGAATGATACTTAACTTACGTTAACAAATGTATAACAATAGATAAACTGCGAATACGTTCTAACTGCACGATTTTCGAAGGATTTATACATATCTAACCTTCATGGAATTGCAGGGATCGTTACATTTGCCCCATGTCATCTGTTCAAATTATTAAGCAAAGGGGCCTTTCTGTTTATTTAATGGAAATAAGTGAGAATCAGCTCTCTGCTTATTTTGACGATTTAACCTCTTCTGAAAAAAAACGACTGGAGGAAATCCACCATCCCGCCAAAAAACGCGAATTCCTGGCATCACGCTCCCTGCGCACTGAGCTCTTCGGGCGGAAGGAAGTACGTTATACCGAGATCGGGGCGCCGTACATTGAAAACGAAGGCTTTCTCTCCCTATCCCATACCGATGGCCTTGTTGGTATTGCCTGTTCCCCCGATTTCAGAGTTGGACTTGACCTGGAGCTCATCCGCGAAAAGGCAGCACTCACTAGCCGACGGTTTATCCACGATTCGGAAAAACAATTCTTCGATCCCACAGACGCCACCGATATGTCGCTGCTCTGGTCGTTCAAGGAAACACTGTTCAAGCTGTCCGGAAGAAAAGGCATTCATTTCATTACCGATCTTTTGGTTGAACGATCGGGCGATGACTGGCGTGGCATTATCCGCCTCGATGGAACTGTTCGGCGATATGACCTTGCTGTTAACAACTTCCGGCATTATTTGGTAACTTGCAACACATCCGACGCTACTTACTTACACAGTGACACAATTTGAACATATATATAAAGGTATAGGCAACATCGCCTTGCTCATCGATCCAGAGAAGACAACCGACCCGGTAGCTTTCCGTGAGCTCATTGCCAAAGCCGTTTTCGCAGGAGTGGATTTTTTCTTCGTGGGCGGCAGTACGGTTACCCGAAACGATGTGGAGCGCGTGGTGCGCATCATCAAAACCAGCTGCGAAATCCCAGTAGTGCTTTTTCCAGGTGCCAGTCACCAGCTTTCAGATGAAGCCGATGCATTGCTGTTCCTGAACCTGATCTCAGGCCGTAACCCGGACTTTCTGATCGGTCACCACGTTCAATGCGCGGAAGAAGTCCTCGCGTCGGGCATCGAAGTCATTCCTACAGGCTATATCCTGATCGACGGAGGAAAGCTGACTTCCGTAGCATATGTGAGCCAGACCACCCCTATTCCAAGAGAACAGGTTTCGATTGCACGGCAAACGGCTATTGCCGGTCACCTCATGGGACAAAAAGCCCTGTATTTCGACGCCGGCAGCGGGGCATTGCATCCGGTTCCGGGAGAGTTGATCCGCGAAATCCGGGAAACATTACCCGAAACGCCTATTATTGTCGGCGGCGGGATCCGCGATCTTTCGACCATCGAAGCCATGCGTGATGCAGGTGCGAATGTAATTGTGATCGGAAATAAGATCGAAGAGGAAATGGATTTCCTGCTCGATATCCAGTCATTTATAAAGACGCGATACGCATAACCGCAAAGGACGCAGAACGTGTTGATGCACGATGTTTTTGAGGGCGCTAGTGAGCGTTCATCAATGCCCAGTCCCAGTCTTTGAAAACGGGTTCGTAGCCTGCTTTTCGCAATACTTCCGAAAAATCGGCCGTGGAACGATCATCGTCGATCTCAAACTGTTCGAGGTTGACATCCGGTGAAGCATAACCACCCGGATCTGTTTTCGATTCCGCTGAAATAGAAGTGATTCCAAGCTTGATCACATGGTCGCGGAAGGTTGCCGATTCCCGGGTCGACATCGACAGCTCGACTTCCTGGTTGAAAATCCGGTAGGCACAAATCAGCTGAATCAGGTCGCGGTCGCTCATGACGGATTTCAGCTCCACGCCACCTGCGCAAGGGCGCAAACGCGGGAACGAGATGGCATAGCGTGTCCGCCAGTATTTTCGCTCGAGGTAATCCAGGTGGGAAGCGCAGAAAAACGTATCCGTTCGCCAGTCTTCGAGCCCGAACAAAACGCCCAGCCCGATCTTGTGCACTCCTGCCCTGCCCAGTCTGTCGGGCGTTTCGAGGCGATACGCAAAATTGGATTTCTTCCCTTTCGGATGATGCAGCTTGTAATCGCGCTCGTGGTAGGTTTCCTGGTACACAAGCACAGCATAAATTCCTTCCTCTACGAGCAGGCGGTACTGGTCTTCGTCGAGCGGCTGCACTTCCATGGAAAGCTGCGAAAAGTAAGGCTTCAGCAAACGAATGGCGTTTTGGAAATACGCCGTGCCGACTGTTTTATTCGCTTCACCGGTCACCAGGAGCACGTGGTTGTAGCCTTTTTCCAGCAGAATACGCGCTTCCGCTTCGATCTCCGCATCGGTGAGTGTCTTGCGTGCAATGTCCACATCGAGGCTGAAACCGCAGTACGTACAGATATTCTGACATTCGTTGGAAAGGTACAATGGTATGTACAACTGCATAGCCTTTCCAAAACGCTGTTGGGTAAGCTGATTGCTCAGCACGGCCATTTCTTCCAGGAAAGGTGCTGCAGCCGGAGAAATCAGTGCTTTGAAATCTTCGAGGTCGCGCACCGGTTTATCGAGCGCTTTTCGTACATCTGCCGCCGTCTTGGTGTAGATGGATTGTTTCACATCGTCCCAATCGAGCTGGCGGAATACATCCAGGTATGTTGTTTCAGAGCTCATCGAGGAAACCAGTTAAAGGACTGCTGGCGGCTGCCTGTTCGCGTGGTTGCGCCAGGCGGGCTTCGAAAGCCATCCGACCGGCTTCCACTGCCATTTTAAATGCGGTAGCCATCGCTACGGGATTTCCGCTTACTGCAATTGCTGTGTTTACCAGCACTGCATCGGCTCCCATTTCCATCGCTTCAGCAGCATGTGACGGCGCGCCGATACCGGCATCCACCACCACAGGAACAGACGACTGGTCGATGATCATTTGCAGAAAGGAACGTGTTTGCAGGCCTTTGTTGGAGCCAATCGCCGAGCCAAGCGGCATAACAGCTGCCACGCCTACTTCTTCGAGGCGTTTGCACAATACCGGATCGGCATGAATGTACGGCAACACGATAAACCCTTCTTTCACCAGCTCTTCGGCCGCTTTCAGGGTTTCGATCGGATCCGGCATGAGGTATTTCGGATCGGGATGAATTTCCAGCTTGAGCCAGTTCGTTTGAAAGGCTTCACGCGAGAGCTGCGCTGCAAAAACAGCTTCTTTGGCCGTTCGCGCACCGGATGTATTCGGCAAGAGGTTTTGATGTGCATGCTGTACGCGGCGCAGGAGATCGTCCTCCAGTGTATGGTGCACCCGTTTCAGAGCCACCGTGATCAATTCCGATCCGCTGGCCAGCAATGCTTCCTCCATCAGCTCATTGGAATTGAACTTGCCCGTTCCGGTAAACAACCGGGACTCAAATACCTTATCTCCTATTTTCAACGCCATCTTTTTCCAATGCTTTAATAAATGTACGAACTGTTTCCGGTTGATGAGCCGCCTGGAACAGCGCCCCGGAAAGCGCAATGCCGTAAACGCCGGTTTGCAGAAGTGGTTCCACATCTTCAGGAACAATGCCGCCAATGGCAAACACCGGCTGGTTGTAGCCGTGTTCCTGCATCTGCTGAACGATGGAGCGATAGCCTTCCAACCCAAGCTCTGGCTTCAGCTGCTGCTTGGTTGTCGTGAAACGCAGCGGGCCAACCCCGAAATAGGTCATTTCTTTTCCGAAACGCAGGATTTCCTCCAGTGAATTGGCTGTTCCGCCTACAATAAACCCGGAAGGTAGTTGCAGATCATCAGGATGTTCGTCTTCCTGACCCACGTGCAATCCGTTGGCGTTGCTGAACAGCGCAACATCCGCAGCATCGTTGATCGTGAGGACCATTCCTAATGCTTCGGTGATGAGACGCAGCTTATCGGCTGTTTCATGAAAAAAGGCCCGGTAATGCTGTTTCGGAAAACGACGCATGACGTCTTCTTCTTTCAGTCGCAGCTGGATCCAGCGAATGCCGCCTTCGTGCAGGCGGTGCACCCACGAAAGATCGTCGAACTGTTCGTCCGGATGAGTAATGTACTGGATACGCGGCAATTCCATCATTCAGCTGTGTTTACTTCAGGGAATACGCCATGCTGCGAACTCACTTTTTCCCTTCGGCGGCATTATCCGCATCAGGTGATGAGGGTTTTTCTCAGCGTCCGCCTGTAGCTGAAACAGGCGTGCACCCCTAAAAGTTCTACAAATTTACACAACCCCGGACAACATACCAACTTCGGAAACAACATTATGATCGCGGGTCTGTTGTTCGGTCGTCTTCACACCCGGAATGCGCTGAAACACACATCACTCTGTGTCAACTACTGATCAATCAAAGACCTGGATACTTTTATTAAGCCTTTGTTAATTGGCCTATATTTACCCAGTGTTAAACCCGGTGAATCGTATGCAGGATCCTTCCATCGAAGAAGTCTGTATTTTTAATCGGCTATTGACAACCACTGACAGCTGTTTTCCGCATGGCAAACAGTAAAAAATGTGTTTTTAATTAAAATTTCAAAACATGCGTAAACAATTACTACTCGGAACATTAACCGCATTTGGACTCGGCCTGACCACACAGGCAGCAGCCCAGGAAGCTCCATACAAGTGCGGAACGCACGAAATGATGAAGAAGCTGTATGCCGAAAACCCGGAAATGAAGGCAGAACGCGATGCCTTGCTGGAACAATTCAAGCAGGTTGAGTTTACAGGCGAGCAGACCCGTGTTACCTACATTATCCCTATTGTCTTCCACATTCTTCACCAATATGGCGTTGAAAACATCGATGATTCCCAGGTTTATGACCAGATGGAAATCCTGAACGAGGACTTCGGTATGGACAATGCCGATCTCAGTGCCGTAGTTGTTCCGTTCGATACGATTATCGGTGATGCAACGATTGAATTCCGTCTCGCGACCATTGACCCGATGGGTAACTGTACGAACGGAATCGAGCATATCTATGACCACAACGCTTTCCAGGGAGATGAATTCTCCAAAATTCACCAGTGGAACCGGGCCAAGTATCTGAATGTATGGGTCGTGGATAAAATCGTTGATCCGTCAGGTGCAGCAGGATATGCGGTACAACCTGCCGGTACAGAAGGTGTTAGCTTCTGGAGAGACGGAATTGTGATCCTTCATGATTATGTCGGAAGTATCGGAACAAGTAATGCTACCCGCTCCCGCGCACTGACACATGAGGCCGGTCACTGGCTTGGCCTGGACCACACATGGGGAGGAGACAACGATCCGGGTGTACTTTCCAGCTGCAACCAGGACGATGGTATCCAGGATACACCAAACTGTATCGGTCAGGACCTCGTTTGTAACCTCAGTGCAAATACCTGCGACGATACAGACGATCCGAACAACTACAGTATGTGGAACTTCGACGTGATCGATAACGTTCAGAACTTCATGGAGTATTCCTACTGCTCCAATATGTTTACGAAAGGACAAGTCACTTTCATGCACAACGTATTGGCACAAGTAACTGGTCAGCGCAACAACCTGTATACAGAAGACAACCTGATTGCTACGGGAACAGCTGAGCTGCCTGGCGCCACTTGTATTCCGGTAGCCGATTTCGCTCCGGACGAGCGCATGATCTGCGTTGGTGAAGAAGTTACCTGGGAAGACGCTTCCTGGAAAGCAGAAGTGGATTCTTACCAGTGGACATTCCCTGGTGGAACGCCATCTTCTTCTACAGACGAAGATCCTGAAGTGACTTACGCCAACCCTGGATACTACTCAGCAACCCTGACAGTAACCAACGCTGTAGGCTCGCATACAAAAACATGGAACAACGCCTTGTTCGTAAGCGCGCCATGGCCTGACTTCATCGGACCATACTCCGAAGATTTCGAAGACACACCAGACTGGTGGTTGACTTTGGACATGGGTAACCCACATTCTAAGTTCCAGCGCGTGCTGAACAAAGGAAAAGACCTTTCTGCGTGCTACATGCTGAACAACTACAAAGAAGGAGCAGGCGATCAGGCTGAGCCATTCACAAACGACTGGTATTACTACAACCGTATGGGTGGTGCGAAGGACGCTTTGATCTCTCCTGCGTTTGATCTGTCTACAACCAGCAACATCGTTGTTAGCTTCGATTACGCTTACGGAACACGCTCTTCTACACTTGATGGTATCACGGAACAATTGGTTGTTTCTGTTTCCAAAGATTGCGGCAAGACATGGGTTCCACGTCTGACTGTTGAAGCAGAAGACCTCGTGAGTGCAGGATACGTTGGAGCAACCAACTTTGCACCATCAAACAACAACATGTGGAGAACAGCTACGTTCAACTACACAGCAAACGCACAAGACAAGAAAACACGTGTGAAGTTCGAATTCATCGCTTCTGACAACGCCAGTAACCTGTATATCGACAACATCAACATCAGCGGTGTGCTGGGTGTGAACGATGCAGAAGAAATGACCAGCGTTTCTATCTCTCCGAACCCTGTTGCAAGCGGTTCTGAAGTAGCCGTTGAAATCGGTGCTACAGATAAAGACCTGGAGCTTCAACTGGTAGACGTAAACGGTCAGATCATTTCTACAACACCTGTTGCAGCTTCCGGTAACGGAACACAAACAGTGATGATCCCAATGAACGTTTCACAAGGCTGCTACTTCCTGTATGCAGTACAAGGAAATGCACGTTCTACTTACCGTGTGATCGTTTTCTAAGAACACAAAATATGCAATAAAAGGTCGTCCGATGGGCGGCCTTTTTTACTATGGTAAGTCCTGAAAGACAGTTTATCCCGGAATGGAGTATGATCAATCAATGATCGAAGTGCTTTTTTTGCGCTTCCGATAATTGGTGTATATTTACCGAGTGCTAAAACTGTGTTAAAAAAGATTAACAGCCGATTTTTAATTCAAACTAGTTGATTTAAAGACAATTGGCCATCGTAGCAAAGCCCTTTTTTATCCTGTTTCAGTACAATGACTGACGGCTGTTTCCGGTGTGGAAAGCAGTAAAAAAATGTGTTTTTAATTAAAATTTCAAAACATGCGTAAACAAATACTACTTGGAGCATTGACCGCGTTTGGATTGGGTCTTGCTGCGCAGGCAACTGCACAGGAAGCTGGTCACAAGTGCGGGACGCAAGAGCAGTTACGAAAATTGTATGCCGAGGATCCACAGCTCAAGGCAGACTATGAAGCATTGGTTAACCAATACAAACAGATTGAAACTGTAGATGGTCAAACCCGTGTTACCTACATTATTCCTATCGTATTCCACATCGTTCACCAGTACGGTAACGAAAATATCGATGATTCGCAGGTCTATGACCAGATGGAAATCCTGAACGAGGACTTCGGTATGGACAACGCTGACCTCAGTGATGTCGTAGCTGAATTCGATACGATCGTTGGTGATGCAAACATTGAATTCCGTCTCGCTACAATCGACCCGATGGGTAACTGTACAAACGGTATCGAGCACATTTACGATCACAATACCAATGACGGTGACGACTACTCCAAGCTCAACCAATGGAAGCGCTCCAAATACCTGAACGTATGGGTTGTAAAATCCATCGGTGAAGCAGGTGTTGCCGGTTACGCTTACTACCCTTCTGCAACAGAAGGTGTTGGTTTCTGGAGAGATGGTATCATCATCCTTCATGGTCACATCGGTAGCATCGGAACAGGCTCAGATTATAACTCCCGCGCACTGACGCACGAGATTGGTCACTGGCTTGGTCTTGCCCACACATGGGGTAGCGACAACGATCCGGGTGTACTTTCCAGCTGCAACCAGGACGATGGTATCCAGGATACACCAAACTGTATCGGTCAGGACCTCGTTTGTAACCTCAGTGCAAATACCTGCGACGATACAGACGATCCGAACAACTACAGTATGTGGAACTTCGACGTGATCGATAACGTTCAGAACTTCATGGAGTATTCCTACTGCTCCAATATGTTTACAGAAGGTCAGGTTACCTTCATGCATAACGTATTGGCACAAGTAACTGCTCAGCGTAACAATCTGTATACAGAAGACAACCTGGCAGCTACAGGAACAGCTGAAATGCCGGGTGCTATCTGTGCACCGGTAGCTGACTTCTCTCCGGACGAGCGCATGATCTGCGTTGGCGAAGAAGTTACATGGGAAGACGCATCCTGGAAAGCCGGTGTTACTTCTTACCAGTGGACATTCCCTGGTGGAACGCCTTCTTCTTCTACAGACGAAGATCCTGAAGTAACTTACAACACCCCTGGATACCACTCAGCAACCCTGACAGTAACCAACTCTGTAGGCTCGCATACAAAAACATGGAACAACGCATTATTTGTAAGCGCTCCATGGCCTGACTTCATCGGACCATACTCCGAAGATTTCGAAGACACACCAGACTGGTGGTTGACTTTGGACATGGGTAACCCACATTCTAAGTTCCAGCGCGTGCTGAACAAAGGAAAAGACCTTTCTGCGTGCTACATGCTGAACAACTACAAAGAAGGAGCAGGCGATCAGGCTGAGCCATTCACAAACGACTGGTATTACTACAACCGTATGGGTGGTGCGAAGGACGCTTTGATCTCTCCTGCGTTTGATCTGTCTACAACCAGCAACATCGTTGTTAGCTTCGATTACGCTTACGGAACACGCTCTTCTACACTTGATGGTATCACGGAACAATTGGTTGTTTCTGTTTCCAAAGATTGCGGCAAGACATGGGTTCCACGTCTGACTGTTGAAGCAGAAGACCTCGTGAGTGCAGGATACGTTGGAGCAACCAACTTTGCACCATCAAACAACAACATGTGGAGAACAGCTACGTTCAACTACACAGCAAACGCACAAGACAAGAAAACACGTGTGAAGTTCGAATTCATCGCTTCTGACAACGCCAGTAACCTGTATATCGACAACATCAACATCAGCGGTGTGCTGGGTGTGAACGATGCAGAAGAAATGACCAGCGTTTCTATCTCTCCGAACCCTGTTGCAAGCGGTTCTGAAGTAGCCGTTGAAATCGGTGCTACAGATAAAGACCTGGAGCTTCAACTGGTAGACGTAAACGGTCAGATCATTTCTACAACACCTGTTGCGGCTTCCGGTAACGGAACACAAACAGTGATGATCCCGATGAACGTTTCACAAGGCTGCTACTTCCTGTACGCAGTACAAGGAAATGCACGTTCTACTTACCGTGTGATCGTTTTCTAAGAGAATACAAAACACTCTGATAGAAAGGCCGTCCGATGGACGGCCTTTTTTTATGCCCGGCCCAATCGAAGGGAAAACGCATCCACATTTTTTTTCTCCTTTCCTTTTCCTTACTTTTGAAAGGAACTTTAGGGGTGCCACCGCCTGGCGGATAGCTGAGAATTACCCTTTGAACTTGAATCGGTTCGTACCGACGTAAGGAAAAGTGAGCCTCTCCGACGCGCTCCTATTGTTCAGAAAAAAGGAGTTATGCGCATTACGTTCAACAACGAATCCATCGAAACATCGGCGACCGTACTGGGAAACCTGCTGGAAGAACTGCAGCTGGCCGGGCGTACCGGTATTGCCGTTGCACTGAACGAATGTGTGATTCCACAGGCCCGATGGACATCGACCGAGCTGAACGAACAGGATGCCGTGCTGGTGATCACAGCCGCGGCGGGAGGATAATCGAATTGATCAAACGACGACAACAACACAGGATATGAAAAAAGAGACATTACCAACGGAACAAACCATTACCCGGACTCCGTTCCCGGCATCGACCAAGATCTATGTTCCCGGAAAGCTGCACGATATCCGCGTAGCCATGCGTGAAATCACACTGACAGACTCCAAAGCGCAGTTTTCGGAGGGCGAATTCAAAAAAGAGACCAACGCGCCGGTAACGGTTTACGATACTTCCGGGCCGTATACCGATCCGGCTGTTGAAATCGACGTACGCAAAGGATTGCCACGCCTGCGTGAATCCTGGATTTCCCAGCGCGGGGATGTGGAACAGCTTTCCTCTATTTCTTCTGAATACGGTATCGCGCGTCTCAACGATCCAAAACTGGATGAATTGCGATTCACCCATACGACCAAGCCGTATAGAGCTAAAGCCGGGCAAAACGTGACCCAGCTGCATTACGCAAGAAAGGGCATCATTACCCCGGAAATGGAATACATCGCGATCCGTGAAAACCAGCGCATCGATGAGATCCAGGCATTAGCGAAACAACATCCGGGTGAAAGCTTCGGAGCCAACACACCGAAAGGGATGATTACGCCGGAATTCGTTCGCGACGAGATCGCAGCCGGCCGTGCCATTATTCCCAACAACATCAACCACCCGGAAAGCGAGCCGATGATCATCGGGCGAAACTTCCTGGTGAAAATCAATGCCAACATCGGAAACTCGGCTGTGACATCCTCTATCGAAGAAGAAGTGGAAAAAGCAGTCTGGGCTTGCCGCTGGGGCGCCGACACGATCATGGACCTTTCAACAGGAAAGAACATCCACGAAACCCGTGAATGGATCCTCCGCAACTCCCCTGTTCCGATCGGTACCGTTCCGATTTACCAGGCGCTGGAAAAAGTGAACGGAAAAGCCGAAGACCTGACATGGGAAATCTTCCGCGATACGCTGATCGAACAAGCAGAACAAGGAGTGGATTACTTTACCATTCACGCCGGCGTGCTGCTGCGTTACGTACCATTGACCGCTAACCGCGTAACGGGAATCGTTTCCCGCGGTGGTTCTATCATGGCGAAATGGTGCCTGGCACATCACAAGGAAAACTTCCTCTACACACATTTCGAAGATATCTGCGAGATCATGAAAGCCTACGACGTAGCGTTCTCACTCGGCGATGGTCTTCGTCCTGGATCTATTGCAGACGCCAACGACGCGGCGCAATTCGGTGAGCTGGAAACACTGGGCGAGCTGACGAAAATTGCCTGGAAACACGACGTACAGGTCATGATCGAAGGTCCGGGACACGTTCCGATGCACCTCATCAAGGAAAACATGGACAAGCAGCTGAAGGAATGCCACGAAGCGCCATTCTATACGCTCGGGCCGCTTACAACTGATATCGCACCGGGCTACGATCACATTACTTCCGGAATCGGTGCAGCAATGATCGGCTGGTTCGGATGCGCCATGCTGTGCTACGTAACACCGAAAGAACACCTCGGTCTACCGAATAAAAAAGACGTGAAAGACGGTGTGATCACCTACAAGCTGGCGGCTCACGCTGCCGACCTGGCAAAAGGTCACCCGGGCTCACAACACCGTGATAACGCACTGAGCAAGGCCCGTTTCGAGTTCCGCTGGGAAGATCAGTTCAACCTGTCGCTCGATCCGGACACCGCACGCGAGTACCACGACGAAACGCTGCCATCCGACAACGCGAAAGTGGCGCATTTCTGCTCCATGTGCGGACCGCATTTCTGCTCCATGAAAATCTCGCAGGACGTTCGCGATTATGCCAAAAGCCAGGGCATAGGGGATGAAGAAGCACTGCAGGCCGGAATGGATCAGATGTCGAAAGAATTCATGGACCGCGGCGCAGATGTGTATCTCGAACCCGAAAAACTGAAATAATGATAAGCGCCCCGTAGCATGTGTTACGGGGCTTTTCATATGCTGATTCTGCTCACTTCGCCCGATCATGTGCCTAACGAGGCAGCACTGCTCAATCACATGCTGGGCGCAGATCCGTATTTCGCTTTGCACCTGCGCAAGCCGCATGGCGATCCGTATGTCGTTGAATCGCTATTGGGCGATATCGATCCGGTATTTCATCCCCGAATCGTGCTGCACCAGCAATACGAGCTGCTGAACCGTTTCGACCTGAAAGGCATTCACCTGCCGGAAACCGTTCGGAAAGACCACGATGCTCCGGTGAAAGCGATTTCCACTTCCTTCCATACACTTCCCGAAGCGTTGAAAGAAGGTGAGCCGTTTGCTTATTTCTTTTGTTCGCCGGTTTTTCCGTCTATTTCGAAGGAAGGCCATGTGCCAATGGAAGACTGGGACCTGACATTCACGCAGGATGGCTTCCGGAATCGCGCGGTGGCACTGGGCGGTGTGGATCTGAGCAAGGTCGATGCCCTTCGTCAACGCGGCTTTCGTCATGCTGCGGTTTTAGGAGCCGTATGGCAATCTCCGCACCCCGAACAGGCGCTTGCTGCTTTGTGTGCCGCTTTTCGTGCGCAGGATTCGTATTTTTGTGCCTGATATGACGCTGGAACAACTCAACACACACTTGCAGGGCACATTGGAAGAGCGCTCGCTGACTTCCCTGAACGAACTGCAACAAAAAGTCATTGCCCGTTTGAAACAAGGTGGCAATGCCGTGATCACAGGCGAAAGCGGTAGCGGAAAATCGACTGCCGTCGCGTTGGCTTCGCTGATAAAAGCACCGCATTCGTATGAAGGCTCACCGCGTGTGCTCATTCTTTCATCGACCGTCGATAAAGCCCACCAGCTGCACGCCCAGCTTACGGATTGGGTGAGACGCACCGAGATCAGCGTAGAGCTCACACACGACAAAGGCAATATGGTACGCGACCGGAACACGGTTTATGACGGCGTGGATATTCTGATCGGCAACCCGAAGCGCATTCTTGATCTGTACATTCAGAACGGCATTCACCTGAACCAGCTGATGTTGTTCGTGATCGATGACGCCGACGTAATCGCCAAAGACGCGTTAATGGTGCAATACATCATTCGTCTCGCCGAAAGCCTGCCGAAATGCCAGCGCTTCATTTTTGCAACCGAACAAACGCCGAAAATGGACCGTTTGCTGGAAGCCGTTTGCCTTCATCCTGCTTATATTTCCTGATGGCAACCAAGCGTCCTTATTGTTTGACCATTGCCGGATTCGACCCCTCGGGTGGTGCCGGTGTGATCGCCGATTGCAAAACCTTCGAACAATTCCGCACACAAGGATTGAGTGTGATCACCGCCAATACGATCCAGACAGAAGACGCTTATTTTCAGACCCACTGGATAGCTGAAGCCGTCATTCTCGACCAGTTAGGCCGTCTGCTGGAACGTTACCCGGTTAAGCATTTTAAGATCGGGCTGATCGAGAACGGAACCGTTTTGAAAAATGTACTGGATTGCATTTACCAGCATGTCGAACAGCCGTTCATTGTCTGGGATCCGATCCTTTCAGCAACCGCCGGAAGTCAATTCTCTGAGGAGCGTTTCGGCGATCTGGCAGCTATTCTTCCACGCATCAGCCGGGTTACGCCCAATTATCCGGAATTCAAGGCTCTTTTCGGGGTAGCCGATCCGGCGGCTATAGCAGCGCAATTTCAGACAGGCATTTACCTGAAAGGTGGTCATTCAGAACAGGAAAAAGGTACCGATCGGCTTTACCTGGACGGCAAACAATATCCGTTCCGCCCGAAAGTCAACACTAAGGTCACCAAACATGGAACCGGTTGTGTGCTTTCAGCCGCGCTTACAGCTACCCAGACGCTGGGCTATCCGGTTGTCAAAGGCGCGTTGAAATCCAAACGTTACCTCGAATACGTTTTGACTTCCAACAGCTCGTTGCTGGGCTTTCACAAAAGGTGAAGTTGAATGCTTGATGGTTGATTTTTGATGTACCATCACCAGACATTCAACTTTACGTAATTAAAGTCCTAAGAACTAATTCGTATTTTCAGCAAAACAACTGGTATGGAAACGATCAATTTCAAGCGGTTTTCGAATATCCTTTTTGGGGTAGCTTTTATCTGTGCAGCCCTGATGATCACCGAAAAAACCTACGGTTACCGCAGCCTGATCCATATCATTTTCTACGTTTCGGGCGCTTCTGCGTTACTGCTGAGCCTGCTTTCATCGCGACAGGAAGCCTACAAGGACGATTTCAACCTCTTGTTCTGGCTGGGGAGCCTGATCGTGTTTATCGCCCTGTTGTTCAAGACCTATCACCTGCCCTACTGGCTGTATGTGATGATCGCGGGAATGGGAATTTCGGGGCTTTCTTTTTTTATTAATCCGTTTTCGAATAAGGATAGTGATCAGGATGATGAATTGTTAGACCGTTGAATCATTGAACCACATAGACACATAGAGCACATAGAGTGTTGGTGAGTTGTAGAGTTAAGGAGTTTCTGAGTTGACCGGAAGACCGCGGAGGACGCTAAGCTTTGATGTGTTTTTGAGTCAGCAGAGGCATCTTTCTGGCGAATTCATCCAACATCAAGCATCAAAAATTAAACATCATCTTAAAGTCCTGATGCCTTAAGATCCTGAAGTCTTAAAATCAATAGTTGACGTAGAGTCCTTTCTTTAAGCGGTAAGCGATAATCGGCGGATAAGGACCGTATTTGTGCTGTGCTTCGGTGAACGGATCGTTGTAAGGTCCAAACGGATAATCGATGGGTTTGGTCTCAATATTCGGATAATCGAGGCCTTCTTTGGCTGGTCGTTCGTGCTCTTCGGCATTGATGAATGCCGCTACGTCGAGTGCATCACGATCGGAAAGTGTGGGTTTCTGCCAGGTCGCTTTGTCGTGCGGCATATTGGCTTTGATGAAGCGCGCTGCCTTGATAATGCGGTACATACTCGATCCGGGTTCGTAGCTCGTCATGCCCCACAGCGGCGGATATTCGTAGGTGGACTGATCGGGCAGAAATTTCCCTTCGCCGTGAACACCATGACAGCGTGCGCATTCGCGATGGTAAACGCAGCGGCCATTTTTGAGATCGAGCGCTGTTTTGGGCAATTGAATATCCATGCCTTCGTCGCCGTCAACGCGCTCATCGACCGGAATGCCTTCGCCCAGCCATTTGATGTAGCAGCTGATTGCTAAGATTTCTTTGGAATCCAGCGGCAAGGGCTTGCCATTGTGCGGACGCTCGATGCAGTTATTGATGCGCTCGGCCAGGCTCAGAATGCGGTTTTCACGTGCACGGTATTGCGGGTAACGGCCGTGTGAGCTGAAATAGTTCAATCCGAACGGACGCGTGCCGCCATCGAGGTGACAATTCGTACAGTTCATCTTGTTGCCAAGGTATTTTCCCACTGTTCCTTCCGGGCCAATGTAGCGCGCTGTGTGCAATACCAAATCCCGTCCATAGCGCACAAGATCACCATAATCGTTGTTGGGAATCGCAGCTGTGTCAGGGGCCGTTCGTACGTTCAAGGTATCAGCGGAAGGTTCTTCAAATGCAGCCAAGGGCTCACTTTTTGGCTGACAGCTATACAAAACGGCAATGATCAGGGAAAAAGCGACCAGGATAGCACGGTAGGGAAATCGATTCAACAGCATTTGAATAAAAGCAGTACTTTGGCCAAAAGTACACAAAAGAATGCCATCCGTTCAACGGCTCCCCCTTCTATTTCTTTTACTGCTATTGCCGGTGTTGAGCGCCTTCGGACAGTTTTATCCGAAAAACAACCAGCAGCTGAATTTCACTTCGGTTTGCTTCGAGTTTCCCTGGATGAAAAAAGCGCTCTCCTATGAGATTAGCGTAAAAGACAAAACAACGGGGGAAAACCAGCTCTACCACTGCCACAGCAATAAGCTGGTCATCAGCAACCTCTTTTTCGGACATCGCTACACCTGGAAGGTTACCGGACTGGACGATCGCAACCGCAAGACGGACTCCTCACCGGAAATGCGTTTTTCCATTGAGGAACAACCTACGCTTCCCGACGGTCCGGTACGTTTTCGGGAGATCACCAACGACAACTGGAAATGCGGTACTGAGCTGCTCTTTTTCGATTACGCCCGACTCGTGACCAATCACCAGCTACAGCCCATCTGGTTCCTGCCCAACCTGCCGTTTATGCGAAAAGATGCCGGGTTGCGCGACCTCAAGCTCACAGCCGAAGGCACATTCCTGGCCATTATCGATTCGAATGCTTATGAGCTGAGCCGTGAAGGAAAAGTGCTCTGGAAAGCTCCGAACGATGGCGAAGTATCAGGCGACGGCGGCGAAGATTACCACCACGACATGCAGAAATTACCCAACGGCAACTACATGGTGCTGGGCAACGAATTCGAAAAACGGAAATTCCCCGGAGAAGCCGATTCTGTTCGTTTTCAGATTGGGACCATCATCGAATACGCTCCCAACGGAACCGTTGTGTGGGAATGGCATGCCGCCGATTTTTTCACCGATGAGCTGCTGATGCTTCGCCGAAAGGCCGACGGAACGGTCGAACCGGCTACGCATATGAACGCCTTCACTATTACCGGAAACACCATTTATTGTGGCTTTCGCGATGCCAGCTGGGTATTGAAGATCGATAAACAAACCAAAAAAGTGACCGAATTGTATGGTGGTATTGATTCTGGTCTCCCGAATCATTTCGGCGCCGGGTTGTTCCGTTATCAACACGATGTGGAGCTCTTACGAAACGGCGGTATTGCCGTGGTCAACAACGATTCGATCAAAGATCCGGCGGTTTTCTCCAGCCTGGTGGTCTTTACACGTGGCGAATACGGACAGGATAAAGGCGAGTTGCTGCTGCGCTTCCCGTTCAATTACGATACGCTTACTCCCGGAAAAAGTCAAAAGTTGGGTAATGTAACGGAATTGAAAAACGGCAACCTGCTGGTAAATATGGGGGCAATTAACCGCGTATTCGAGCTTACACCAAACGGCAAAATCGTCTGGGACGTATTGATCGAACAATGGAACGAAGAAAGTCAGCTATGGCGGGCTTTTCCACACTACCGCGTTGCAACCGCCTCGTCGCTGTACCCCAATACCTTTTCCGTGAAATGGGAATTGCATGCGCTCGTTGATGGTGCGCCCCGCGGGGAGCTAACGGTTTTCAACGTGGGCTCAGAAAGCAACAGCTATACGGTTTACCGGCGCCTGACCAACGGTGAATTGAAAGCAGTTGCAACCATTCCGACCATTCCTTCGGGTGAATCGGAGAGCATAATGGTGTCGCTTCCGGAATTCGACTGGCACGACGATCGCCACGAATTACTGATCCGCACAAACGGAAAATGGGTATGGGAATTGATCTTTCTTGATTTTTGATGTTGGATGTTTAATTTTTGATGAGGGTATTCGGTTAAGAAATCCAATCAAGCATCCAACATCAATAATCCAGCATCAATTAAAGGTTGCTTTTAAGCTCAGATCGAGGCTCTTGTAGCTATGTGTCAATGCGCCTACCGAAATGTAATCCACTCCTGTTTCAGCATAGGTTCGCAGCGTTTCTTTGGTAATGCCGCCTGATGCTTCGGTTTCAAAACGACGATCGATTCGTTTAACTGCTTCCTGGAGCAGCTCAGGCGTGAAATTATCCAGCATGATGCGGTCCACCTGTCCGATAGCTAGCACTTGTTCCAGCTCATCGAGGTTCCGCACTTCGATCTCCACTTTCAGGTCTTTGTGATTCGATTGCAGGTAATCGTGCGTGCGTGCAATCGCTGGTGCAATTCCGCCGGCAAAATCGACGTGATTGTCTTTCAGCATGATCATATCGTAGAGCGCGAAACGATGATTCACGCCACCACCAATGCGTACCGCCCATTTTTCCATGTAGCGGATACCCGGGGTTGTTTTACGGGTATCCAATAAACGCGTGGATGTTCCTTCGAGCAATTTCACCAATTCGCTGGTCAGCGTGGCAATACCACTCATGCGCTGCATAAAGTTCAGCAAAGTACGCTCGACTGCCAGGATGGATTGTGCTTTTCCGCGGATGTAAAATGCAATATCGCCCGGATTTACACGCTCGCCGTCACCGATCAGCTCTTCGAATTCGAGCGTTGCATCGTAAGTTTCGCAGATCATGCGTGCCAGGTCGACACCCGCCAGGATTCCCGCGTCTTTCACCAATAATTTCGCTACACCGGTTGCTTCAGCAGGAATGCACGCCAATGAAGAATGATCGCCGTCGCCAAGGTCTTCCTGCAGGGCTGTTTGGATGATGGATTGAATCATGGGACAAAGGTAATTAATAGTTGACGAGTTGGTGAGTTGGTGAGTTGGCGAGTTGGTCCTCAGTCTTTCCGTCTTCAGGCTGACCACATACCTGCCTGTCGGCAGACAGGGGCACATAGAGCACATAGATAGTTGTTGAGTTATGAGTTTAATAGTGCAGAGTTGGTTTTTCAGTCTTCAGTCAGGTCGCGGAGAGTTATCCAACATCAAGCATTAAAAACCAAACATCTCCTAATGTCTTGACGTCCTGAAATCCTAAAGTCTTTAAGTCCTAAAGTCTGATACTGATTTCCATATCGAAAGACGCGACGTGTTCTCCGGAAGCGGAATGTGCTTCGACGCGGACGGTTGCATGAACGCGCTCAGCGGTTTCCATGGCCTGTAGAACAATCGCTTCTATTTTGGCTCCTTCATGGCAGGTGAAGTAAACGGTTTCCGTAGCACGACGGTGGAAGGTGGCCTGCATGGAACGGAAAACAAACGACGGTCGCTTGCCGTGCTTGTCGGCGAAATAAAACGCATGCAAACCGGCTGTTACATCGGCTCCGACAGCCAGCGCACCGAAATACATGCTCCTAAGGTGATTGCGTGTTCTGCGACGCAGCCGGATACTGACGATAACGATCTGATCGTCGAGCTGTTCCAGTCGCGGACGTACAAATCCGAGCAGTGGAATGGACCACCATCCCATGATGCGCAGCATCCAGCGCCAATAGCCCAGGCTACGCTTTTCCATGAAGCAGTTCGTTGATAATCTGTGAAACCGGGCGGATGCTTTTCACATGCTCGATGCTCGGTCCGGCGCACCAGACGGTTTTATAAGTTGCCCCGAAAGCAGCCTGTCGCAAACGCTGCATACCGCGGTAGAACGTGATGGCTTTCACCCACTTTTTCAACCGCTTGTTCTTGTTCAAAAAGCGCTCAATGAGGTTTTGCTCAGTGCCGATCTCTTTTACATATGGCGTACGAATAACCGTGCACGGTGTTCCCGACAGCTTGGTTGTGGTCACAATATCTTTCGCGCCGAAATCCACACAGGCCTGCTTGTATTCATTGGAAACATCGGCTTCTTCGGATGCGATGAAAATACTTCCTACGGAAAAACCATCCGCTCCGTAACCGGCAATGCGATTCAGATCTTCATGGTTTCCTACTCCACCGGCAGAAATAACCGGAATATCGATTGCTTTTTTAATCGCTGGAATCAGTTCTTCAGGAGAAGTCGGGCCGAGATGACCACCCGCCTGGCTATTCACCGCGATCACCGCATCGGCGCCCAAAGCGGCCACTTTTTGTGCGTAATGAACGTCGGTGACATCACAAAATACTTTGATACCAGCTTTGTGGGCCTGATCGATCGCCAGCTTAGGGTTTCCCAGCGAGGTGATGAGGAAATCGACTCCTTCTTCACAGCAAATGGTGAGCTGTTCTTCCATCAGGAAATTCGATGCATTGACGATGAGATTGATCCCGATTGGCCCTTCGGCTTCTGCTTTAATTTTTCGGATGCCTGCACGGAGCTCTTCGGTTGTACGGTAATTCAACGCTGGAATCGCTCCGGCAATACCGCAACGGGAAGCTTCAATCAGCATTTTTTCATTGGAAACGAGGAACATCGGCGCCATAATCACCGGAAATCGTATACCGAGCAGATCGCAAAGTGCTAACTGCGATAAGTCTTTTTTCATAGGTGTAAAGTTAATGAGTTTTTGAGTTGACGAGTTGCTGAGCTGGTGAGTTTTGAGTTGAGAAGTTCGTAGTTTGAAGTTGGGAACTTAGCTTGTCAATTGTAAAAACGAACTATGTAAACCTCCAACTTCTCAACTTCTAACTATTTTCGCATTATGGCAACTCCCAAAGACTGGCTGCACGCCTTCAGGCTTCGCACGCTTCCGCTTTCCCTTTCGGGAATCATCGCAGGATCACTGTTTGCTCTGCAAAACGGCTATTGGAATACGACTGTTTTCCTGCTGGCTTTGCTCACGACGTTGCTGTTCCAGATCCTGTCGAACCTGGCCAACGACTTGGGCGATTCACTGAAAGGTGCCGACAACAAAGACCGGGTTGGTCCGCAGCGTGCCGTACAATCGGGTGTGATCAGCAAAGCTTCGATGAAAAAAGCCGTGATCATGACTTCCGTATTGGCCTTCATCAGTGCCGGATTGCTGATCTGGAAAGGCACCGAACAGATGTCGGTTTCCATGATCTACGTGTATGCATTCCTGGCCGTTGCCTGCGTGATGGCCGCCATTACCTACACGATTGGCAAGCGCGCCTACGGTTACCATGGATTCGGCGACGTTTTCGTTTTCCTCTTCTTTGGATGCGTGAGTGTGATCGGCGTGTACCCGTTGTTTACCAATCAGGTGGATTTGATTTTGCTCCTGCCGGCCGCCACGATAGGCGCTTTGAGCACGGCTGTACTTAACCTCAACAACATGCGTGACCAGGTCAACGATGCCGCCGTTGGAAAACGCACATTGGTCGTAGCGCTTGGTCCGCAAAACGCTAAAGCCTACCAGGCAACGTTACTGCTGATGGCGATGGTGGCTTGGATTGCTTTTATCGTAATCGAACGTCACTGGCTGGGACTGATTTCCTGCCTGCCGTTCATCATCCTGCTGAAACATTTGTTCTTTGTGATCGCCAACGACAATCCGAAGGCTTTTGATCCGGAGCTGAAGAAAGTAGCACTGTCGACCTTCTTCATTACCGTGCTGTACAGTATTTCGGTCATCATCACCCAATGCCTGGCCTGATTCAAAATCTGCCCGAACGCTTATCGGCTTCCTTCGAAGCACATACGCTGTTGTTCCGCAAACCGGCGGGTACGAGTCGCGGCGTCTTGACCGAAAAAAAGCTCTGGCTGCTGAAATTATGGTCAGACGATCCTGCTTTGTTCGGAATCGGCGAATGCAGTGTCATTCCGGGACTTTCACCCGATTACGCCGACGATCAGAGGTACGAAGAACAGCTGAAAGCCGTTTGCGCCAATCCCTTATTGTATTTACAGCAACCGCATTTACTGGATGACGCACCTTCCCTGCTTTTTGGATTGGAAACGGCTTTCCTCGACTGGCAAACAGGCGGCAAACAGGTGTTGTTCGACAATGCATTTACACAAGGGAAAGTCGCTATTCCTATCAACGGACTGATCTGGATGGGCGATCCGGAATTCATGCAGCAGCAAATCGCCGATAAGCTCACCCAGGGCTTTTCATGCATTAAAATGAAAGTCGGCGCCATCGATTTTGAGCAGGAACTCGCTCTGTTGTCCTCTATTCGGGAACGTTATTCCAGCGACCAGATCACACTGCGCGTCGATGCGAACGGTGCTTTCTCCGTTGCCGAAGCCATGGACAAGCTCCGTCGACTGGCCGGGCTCGACATTCATTCCATCGAGCAGCCCATCGCAGCCGGACAATTGTCGGCTATGAAAGCTTTGTGCGAACAAACGCCCTTGCCTATCGCCCTGGACGAAGAGCTCATTGGCGTCACTTCCTCCGAAAAACGTGAAACTTTGCTTGATACCATTCGTCCCCACTACATCATTCTGAAACCCAGTCTCCACGGCGGACTTTCCGGCTGCCTCGAATGGATTACTTTAGCGAATCGCCTTTCCATTCCGTGGTGGATCACTTCCGCCCTGGAATCCAACATCGGTCTGAATGCCATCGCGCAATTCACCGGCAACTTTTCCCCCGAACTACCGCAAGGATTGGGAACCGGCGGTTTATATGTCACCAATTTCGATTCACGACTGGTGATCCGGGAAGGGCAACTGTGGATGGAATAACCGGTTTTTCAGTCTTCTGTCACCAGTCGCCTGTCGAGTAATAACACAGACCGAAATACTATATACGGGAGACTGTAGACCGACGACTGCAGACTATTCTAATATTCGTATTTTCGTATTCGGATTTACATCCCCACAATAATTTACCAACGAATGAAGAATAGGATCACGGCTCTTTTCAATATCGATTACCCCATTATTCAGGCCGGGATGATCTGGTGTTCGGGCTGGGAACTGGCTGCGGCCGTTTCCAATGCCGGCGGACTCGGAATCATCGGCTCAGGGTCTATGTACCCGCAGATCCTCGATGAACACATTCAAAAGTGCAAGGCAGCGACTAACAAGCCGTTTGCGGTGAATCTGCCGATGTTGTACCCGAGCATCGAGGAACATATTCAGACGATTATCAAACACCAGGTGCCGATTGTGTTTACTTCGGCTGGAAACCCGAAAACCTATACGGCGCTGCTGAAATCACACGGAATTACCGTCGTGCACGTAGTTTCGAGCCTCAAATTTGCGCTCAAAGCCCAGGAAGCCGGCGTTGATGCGGTTGTTGCCGAAGGTTTTGAAGCCGGCGGACATAACGGTCGCGATGAAACAACCACGCTGTGCCTTATTCCGATCGTGGCGAAGGAAATTTCCATTCCACTCATTGCTGCGGGTGGTATCGCTACCGGTCGCGCTATGCTGGCCGCCATGACATTGGGCGCCGATGCCGTTCAGATCGGTTCGCGCTTCGTAGCAACGCCGGAATCATCGGCACATACCAGCTTCAAAGATGTGGTAATCAACGCCAAAGAAGGCGATACGATGCTCACGCTCAAAGAGCTGACACCTGTACGACTGGTGAAAAACGATTTCTTCCGCAAAGTGGAAACGGCTTACAGCGAATGCGCTTCGACCGAACAATTGCACGAGCTGCTGGGCCGCGGAAGGGCCAAAAAAGGCATGTTCGAAGGCGACCTCGTGGAAGGTGAGCTGGAAATCGGGCAGATTTCAGGACTGATCAGCGAGATCAAACCAGCCGGCGATGTTGTGCGGGAGATCATTGCCGAGTTTAACCAGGCCATTGCCGAGTGGCAACAGCCGAAATACGCATTTCAATGATAGCATTCAATCGCTTTAAGCTGGACAACGGGCTCACGGTCATTCACCATTTTGATCCCGCAACGCCTATGGCGGTTGTCAATACGCTTTACGATGTAGGCGCCCGTGACGAATCCGAAGACCGCACCGGTTTTGCCCATTTGTTCGAGCACCTGATGTTCGGCGGTTCCGTCAACATTCCCGATTTCGATGCGCCTTTGCAGTTTGCCGGTGGCGAGAGCAATGCGTTCACGTCAAACGACATCACGAATTATTACAACACGCTGCCTGTACAGAATATCGAAACGGCCCTGTGGCTCGAAAGCGACCGCATGCTTTCACTGGCCTTTACGCCGAAAAGCCTCGAAGTGCAGCGCAACGTAGTGATCGAAGAATTCAAACAACGCTACCTCAATCAGCCGTATGGCGATGTATGGCTCGAGCTGCGTCCGCTGGCTTATACGAAACACCCGTACAAATGGGCGACGATCGGAAAAGAGCTCCGTCACATCGAAGAAGCGCAGATGGAGGACGTGAAATCCTTTTTCAAAACTCATTACCATCCCGGAAATGCCATTTTGTGCATAGCCGGCAATATATCCTTTGAAGAAACGAAAGCGCTGGTGGAAAAATGGTACGGCAACATTCCCGGATCGCTCAAGCCCGAGCGTATCCTTCCGAAAGAGCCGAAACAAAAGCGATTGCGCGAAAAGACCATCGAACGGGCTGTTCCCAATGATGCGTTCTATTATGCGTTCAAAATGCCTGAGCGTCGTTCGTTCGAATACTATGTCTGCGATATCATTTCTGATGCCTTAGGGCGCGAAAAATCGTCGCGTTTGTACAGCAAACTCAAAAAAGAGCTGAAGCTCGTTACGTCCATTAACGCTTACATCACCGGTTCGCTCGATGAAGGCCTGCTGGTCATTGATGGCAAGCTGCGCGATGGCGTGAGCTTCGAAGAGCTGGACAAAGCACTCTGGGAAACGCTGAAAGACCTGATAGTTCACCCGTTTTCTTCAGCGGAAACGACCAAATTGCTCAACAAGATCCGCACGGTGAAAGAATTCCAGGAACAGGGATTGCTCAACCGCGCCATGAACCTTTGCCTCTACGAATTGCTGGGCGATGTGAACGGCGTGAATGAAGAAAACACGCTCTATCAGTCCATCACCGCCGATCACATCCGCGAACAATCGCGTGCCATGCTGAAAAAAGAAAATTGTTCCATTTTACGTGTTAAAGCCATTCGTGCATGATCAACAGAAAGCAACAACCCCCGGTACGGACGATTGAACACATCGATTTCATCAAACCGCACGTGTTCGACGTTACACCAAGCGTTCCATTGCTCTGGATGAAAGACGTTCCAAACGACACCGTTCGCCTCGACCTGTTTTTCGACGCCGGGATCATCCGCGGAAAAGACAGCATTCCGGCGATCGTGCACTCGTTATTGTTCTCCGGAACGAAAGAGCGTTCTTCCGTTGAAATCCACGAAGCCATTGACGCCCTCGGAGGTTTCCTCGACACCGATCTTTCCTTTGAATCGGCTATTGTGAGCATTTACTGCCTGCGCGAACATTTGCAAACCATCGCAGCGATCGTAGCCGATTCGATCAAAGGATTGAGCTTTCGTGAAAACGAAGTGGAGGACACCCTGCGTTCCATGAGCCAGAAATTCCAGGAGAATCGCCAGAAGGTGAAAAACGTGGCCCAGCAAGGATTCCGGGAAGCGTTGTTTGCCTCCGACGCCGATTATTCCAGCATTTCAAAAGGGGAAGATTTCGAATCGGTTGATTACCCGGCGATGAAACGCTTTTTCAACGATCATTACCTCAACGGAATGAGCCGCATTACGCTCGTTGGCGATGTGGAGCAGGACACCGTAGATGCGCTCATAGATCTGTTCGGCCAGTGGGCCATGGACACGCTTCCGGTTTACGGAAGTGATTTCACAACAACCCAACGGGAATTACACCTGCCGGTCGACAGTGCCGTTCAATCGGCTATTCGCATGGGTAAATTGCTGTTTCCGAAAACACACCCGGATTACATCGAGTTCCAGGTGTTGAATACGATCATCGGCGATTACTTCGGCAGCCGTCTGATGTCCAACATCCGCGAGGACAAAGGCTATACGTACGGAATCGGCTCGGCCATGATGGAGCTGCACAACAGCGGTTATTTTGTGATCGTGACCGAAGTGGGCAGCGATGTTACGGAAGCAACGATCAAAGAAATCCGCTACGAGATCGAACGACTGCAAACCGAGCTGGTGCCGATCGAAGAGCTCGACCTTGTGCGCAATTACATGCTCGGGCAGCTGCTCAAAAGCGCCGATGGTCCTTACGCCATGATGGATATGTACAACAGTGTGGACATGTACGGCCTCGATCTCGACTTCTACGACGAAGCGATTCAAAAAGTCAAAGTCATCACACCGGAACGCATCCGTGAGCTGGCAGTCACTTACCTCGACTGGAAAGATTTCCTGATTGTTACGGCTGGCTAGCAACTACTGCGGGAAGTGTTACGTTTTACACTAAACGAGACGATTAACCGTTATCCAATTATGCTGATGCGTCTGCTTCTGCTCCTGATTATTTGCTGCTCCGTCGGAACGGTACGGGCATCGCATGTCATGGGCGGAGAGATCACCTGGCGCTGCAACGGAAACGGCTATGTATTCGAACTGGTTTTTTACCGCGATTGCAACGGCGCCGAAGTGAACATCGTTTCCGAGAACATTCGCGTCTGGCACCACCCTACGGTTTCCAATATTCCTGTTGCTTTCATCAGCCGGGAAGATATTTCACCGACCTGTAACCCGGTTACGGGCTCACCGCCCGCACTCGACTGCGGCACAGGAGCCAGCGCCGGAAACGGTACCGGAGCCATCGAAAAAATCACCTACCGCAGCGCTGTTATCAATCTTGCAGGAACGCCACCACCGGGAACCGGCTGGATTTTCACCTACGAGAATTTTTCGCGCAGCACCGACATCACCAACCTGGTGAATCCATCCACTTACGGTATTACGATCGCAGCACGCATGTATGCCATTCCGGGCGGAACGCCGGGTGCGTGTATGGACAATTCGCCGCGCTTTTTGCAGGACCCTTACCTCGTGAGCTGTTCAGGCGAAGACTATGCCTACAACATGCACGCAGTGGATATCGATCTCGATTCACTCAACATCAGTTTCGGCTCACCACTGGATCATTTCCCGACCGGCGACTTCAACCCGCCTATCAATCCCATTCCGGTTCCATACGAAACAGGCTTCAGCGCCTCTTCACCAACGCCCGATGCTTCGATACAGCCGGGAAATATTGCTGCACAGCTTGATCCGTTATCCGGCGAGCTGACTTTCCGCAGCTTTACGATTGGCAGCTATGTGGTGAAAATCGTTGCCCGCAGCTACCGCGATGGCGTATTGATCGCCGAAGTCGAACGCGAAATGCAGCTGGTGGTCCTGAACTGTTCGGGAGCCAATACAGCACCGGCCATCACGCCACCGTTTGCCGGAACATTTGAAACAACGATAGACGCCGGAACGCTGGTTACGTTCAATCTTCAGTCGACAGATGTGGAACTGTTGCAGGATGGTTCGCCCCAAAGCAACATCCTTACCACGACCGGACTGATGTACGGCGCACCGATCACCGGGGCTACGGGCTGTGCCATTGCTCCGTGTGCCACACTCGATCAATTGCCGCCGGTTACCGGAATCCAGGGCGCCAACGTGCAGTTCAACTGGCAAACCGATTGCGATCACCTTGTGACACCTTACGGCGACGTTGCTGATCTCATTCCGTACTACTTTGTTTTCAAAGTGCAGGATAACTTCTGCCAGGTGCCGAAAGTCACCTACCGCACAGTCACCATCAACGTACGCAATCCGGGAATTATTCCCGCCACACAGATCAATTGCATTTCTACCGATGCCGCAGGCGACATTACCGTTTCCTGGGATGCTGTAGCCGATCCGAACGGCACCTTTATTGAATACGAATTACATACCGTTCAGGGCGGATTGGTCGGAACGTACCCGATAGGCACAACTTCAGCCACCGTTCCTGGTGTTGGCGGACCATTGGATTTCTTCGTGAATGTGATCTCGGGTTGTAACGGTAACGCTACAACAACCAGCGATACGGTCAGAAATGTGTACCTCGCTATTTTGAATGCCAACAACGGCATCGCGAACCTGCAATGGAATACACCGGCTGCCGATCCGCTTCCGGGAATGGATCCGACGATGATCATTCAACGGGAATACCCGGCAGGTACGTGGACGACGATCGCCACACTGCCCTACCATACGACACACTACCTGGATACGATCCGCATTTGCGAAGCCTTCCTGAACTACCGCGTGATTTACAGCACGCCTACCTGTAATTTCACGTCCAATATCGCCGGCGATACGTTCGAAGATATGTTCACGCCGGACATTCCGACGATTACTTCTGTTTCCATCGATACACTGACCGGAAACGTGGTGATTACCTGGAACCAGAACGGGCAATCGGATACATACGGCTATGTCATTTACCAGAAAGACGAGTTCGGGAATGTCATCCCGATCGATACCGTTTGGGGCATCACCAACACGACGTATATCCACGATGTGAATGTTGACGGGCCACTGACGTACACCGTTGCCGCTTTCGACTCCTGCCTCACCGATGCGATTCCGCAAGGCTACCAGACATCTGCCAAAGCCGATATCAATACATCCGTTTATCTGACGCACACGATCGACGTCTGCAACAACACGGCCGTGCTTTCCTGGACAGGCTACCATGGCTGGACCACCAATCTAAGCGGCTATACCGTGTTCATGAAAGTCAATGGCGGGCCGTGGATGACCGTAGGTAGTGCAGCCGATCCGGAATTCGAAATCGGACTGGTACCACTTTCGACCTATTGTTTTGCGATACGGGCCAATAACGGCGCCACAGGCGCACAGGCTTTCTCCAACCTCGATTGTTTTACCGTTAACGGCCCCCAGCCACCGGATATCCATTACCTGCGTGTAGCGACCGTAGAAAATAACCAGGTTGTATTACGTCATGAAATCACGACGGGAACGAATGTCATGGCGATCCGATTCGAGAAATACAACCCGCGCAACAGTGAATTCGAAGCGATAGCAACCTTGCCCGCAGTTTCCGGAACATTGACACATATCGATGGAAATGTGGATGTGAATCAGTACAGCTATCGTTACCGGGCTGTGGTCATTGACAGCTGCGGACGCGAAGGCGCTATTTCGAACGAAGCCCATACTATTTTACTGCATGTGGCGACCGATCAGACCACGCTGGTGAATTACGTTAACTGGAGCGAATATGCCGAATTCGACGGCGGCGTGCTGATGTATCACCTGTATCGCGGCATCGATGGCAATTTCGACGCCACACCATTGGCTTCTTTCACAACCGATCACCGTTTCTACGAAGACGATGTGAGCGATTTCGGGCAGCTTTCCGGGCAATTCTGCTACGTGGTCATGGCTGAGGAAGGTCCGAACCAATACGGCTTTACGGAAGAGAGCTTTTCCAACATAGCCTGCACGGCGATCACACCATTGGTGTACATCCCGAATGCGTTTACGCCGGGCGGATTGAATCCTATTTTCCTTCCGGTGGTTTCCTTCGCCGATGTGAACAGTTATGAAATGACCATCTTCGATCGCTGGGGCCAGCCGATTTTCGTTACAACGGATCTTTCACAAGGCTGGGACGGCAATCACCAAGCAACCGGTAAGCTCGTTGAATTTGGCTTGTATTCGTATAAATTGACTATACTCGACGGCAATCAGCAGGAATTGATTTACCGCGGTCATGTGACGGTTATCCGATAGTTCAGTCTCCTGTCTTCCGGTCGGACAGTCCTCAGTCTTTCGGTCCTCGGTATCAGTTCGTTTTCTATGTGTCTATGTGGTTCACTATTCAGTCTCTAGTCCTCGGTCTCCCGACAGTCTTCAAATCTTACTATCCTGATATCCTGAAGTCCTAAATCAAATCAATTTATTGATATTAAGTGGCTTGTTGATCAGGTTCAGACGGAGCGTAAAACGAATGCGCGTCGTGTAATTCATCGACGGGTAAGCATCTTCCATGTCCTGTGAAATATACAGCGGGAAATACAACCCGAAGACTTTGCCAAAACGCATGCCCAGACCGGCATCGTAGGCCGACTGAAGTGTGCCGTTCAACAAAGGATCCTGGAAGAAACCGGCATCGGCAAAAACACCGAAAACACCTTTCAGGAACGGCAGCTGCATGTAGAAATTACCGGTAGCGATCCAATCATCGTTGGTTCCGTAATTGCTGGTGCTTCGGAAACCACCCATGTTTTCCTGGCGCTGCTGCGACCAGAACCCTTTCACTTCGCTGCGACCGAAATAGTAATCTTCGAGGAAGATATCCTGATCACCGTTCGCACCGCTAAGACTCAGGCTGTATTGCGCAGAAGATGGTTCCCAGACCGTCCAGTTGAATCCGGCATAACCACGCAGCTCTATCCAGGCTTTCTTTTTATTGTGGAGGTAGCGATAACGGTAAGTGGCTTCCACACTGGAACGGCCGAGCTGGGTCAAGTCTGTGCCCAACCCTCCCATAGCGTCGGTGCGCAGTCCCACATTCACTTCATGATCCGGACGGCTGAACTGGAAATTGTATTTGACATATCCGCCCACACGCTGACGGTCGAAGCTCCCCAGCTTATCCAGGCGGTAAATCGTCTGTACGAGCAAGGTCTGACTGATAGGCGAAGCTGCTTTGCGGTTACCGAGCTTGGCAAACCAGTAAGGCTGAATGGCCACGTAATAACCGTCGTTCGGTCGGTTTACGTCGTATTGCGTGAAGGATTTTACTGACACACCAAAGCGGCTCAGCTTTAAATTATTTGCAGGAAGCAGGCTCAGGCTCATTTCGGCGATTCCCGAAACGCGCTCGCCACCAAAGGAATACATCGGCGCTACGAGGTACTGGAATTTGTTGAACGGAATGCCATAGTTGTGTACAGCGACTCCGAGCATGAATTTATCGTATTCGTTCCCGGCAATGATAGGTGTCCAGAAAATATTGGCTTTCCCTTGTTCGTTGTCGCCGAGCCAGAATTCGAGCTTCACGGGCTCTGCTTTCCCAAAGAGGCCTTTCGCATGCCAGTTGTTGTTCTCGCGGCTCAGCTCCGGGATACGTCCCGATGGATTCACGCGCACCTCATCGGCTTGCGTTTTCAGCTGAACAGTGGTTTTGGATTCCGACGGCTCGGCCCAGGCCGTTTCCACCAGTTTTCCATCCTGGTAGGCACCAATTTCGATCGGGCCGTTGACTTGTCCCACATTTTTGACTGTTACGTTGGTTCCACTTTCATCGGAACGCACTTTTTTGAGCTTGTAATCGACGTGTTTGGTTGTTGGAATGAGATCGTCGAACAACCAGCCCAGATCTTTGCCGGATGTTTTTTCCACGATCGCACGCATGTCTTCCGGCTGCGGGTGTTTGAACTTCCACGCGTCGAAATAAGCCTGCATGCTTTTGTCGAAGAGCTCGTCGCCGAGGTACTGCTTCAGGTATGTAAACACCAGCCCGGTTTTGGAATACATAACCGCACCGTAATTGATGCTCGTGAAATCGGCCGAATGCGTTTCGATAGGCTGATCTTCGCCCATTCCGGCCATTATGCGGTACATGAAATCCGACATATCGTAATGACTCAGGTGATCGAAGTGGAATTTGCCGTTCAGGATCTGATCGGACAGATTGTCGTTATCGGGGTATTTCGTGTAGATATAGCGCAGCTCGTTGAGCGTGTTGATTCCTTCATCCATCCAGCCGTGAACGCGCTCGTTGGTACCCAAAATACCGTAGAACCAGTTGTGGCCCACTTCGTGAACGATCACGATTTCCAGCTCCATTTTACTGCTGACATTGCCAATCACCGTTACATTCGGGTACTCCATTCCACCACCGGCAGAAATCGTTCCGTCGACAGCCGTTACCTGGTTGTACGGATAATCGCCGTTCCATTTGGAATAGTAATACGTTCCGTCATTGATGTATTCGATAGCGTCTCGCCAGTACAACATATTATGCGGCACAAACATCGCCCAGGAAGTCACTTTCCGGCCCGAATGCGGCAATGTCACTTCGCCTTTCAGGGCAACGTAGCGCTTGTCGGCGAACCACGCAAAATCGTGGACATTTTTCTGGGTATAACGAATGGTTTTGAGCTCTTTATCCGATTCCGGGAAGCGTGTGCGACCCAAACGCCCCTGTTTTTGGCCGAGGTAATCCTTCTCTTTGGCTTTGGTATCGGCTGCCAGCTTATCCAGGAAAGCGATTTCGGATTCCGTTTGCAGATCGCCGGTTGCGCCTACTACGTAGTTCTTCGGAAGCGTGATCGACACATCGAACGAGCCGTATTCGGAGTAAAATTCGCCCTGGTTCAAATACGGCATCTGGTTCCAGCCGTTTTTGTCGAATACCGCCGGCTTGGGATACCATTGTGTGATCTGGTACGACTGGCCGATGTGTCCGAGACGGGAAATTTCGCCCGAAGGAATCGTGACTTTGAACGGTGTGGCAACCGTAATACGACCTCCCGGTGCCAGTGGAGTGGCCAGCATCACTTTTGCGATGTCGGGGTTTTCGGTATCGTATTCCCAGGAAACTTTCGCACCGTTGACCGTAAAATCGAGTGAATCGATACCGCCTTTCAGCGAATCGGCTCCGTAGGTCAGCAGCTTTTCGCCACCGGCATACAATTGTTTGCCAAGCGCCGTTTTTCCATTGCGGTAAGCGTTCGGCCAAAGATGGATGTACAGATAATCGAGGGTTTCCGGCGAGTTATTGATGTACTCAAAGGATTCATGGCCGCTGAGCGTATGATCTTGGTCGTTGAGTGTTACCGAAATGGTGTAATTGACTTCCTGTTGCCAGTAAGATTGTGCACCTGCCATTCCTGCGAACAGGATTCCAAGCAAAGTAAGAGCGTATTTCATAGGATGAACTGTTTTGCATGGCGCCCATTTACCCCCATAAATCGAGCGACCATGCAAAAATACAGTTCCGGAAGAATTTTACGTCTATTTTATTCTTTTACAACGGTTATTGTAGTGGAAGCGCCAGCCGTAGAAACACGTACGAGGTACATGCCGGCGGCATAGTGTGCCAATGAAACGGTTGATTCCAACGCATCCGGATAGATGGTTTGAAGCAATTGTCCCTGGCTGGTCAGGATCTCAACGCGCTCCATCACTTCGCGTGCCTGGATGCGGAATTGCTCTTGGAACGGATTCGGGTACAGGCTCACATTCGTCAGCTCTTCGGTATCCGTTCCCAGCGTACTGCAATCGTGTCCGTGAGCTACCAGCTGATTGCCGACAGCCGTGTTGCGCTCGGTGATAAATTGTTTCAGACCGCGCACGGTGGTTTGTCCTGACATCGGGTCGTCGACCGTGACATCCTGGATAAGCGACTGATCGAAATCGTTGATGGACGAATAGAATTTGTTCTGGTCTTCGAGCAACGCCGGACGGATCAGCGCACCGGTTGTTGTGATGAAACTTTCCAGGTTCGCCAGCGTGAAGAAATCTTCGTTGAGCTCGCACATCGCGTTGAAGTAACGACCTCTCAGATCGGTATCCAGCTGGAGCTTTTTTACCAGTGGCTTCACATCCGACATACTATAATCGATAATAACATCCGTTTCGGAAGTCGAGAACGCCAGGTTGTAATCCCATGGAATCCAGTCTATTTTGTTCGTCTGCGGATTTACATACAGGAAGAAATTCCGGCCGTGATAATAGTACGAATCCCAGTTCAGCATCAACACGTCAGCTGCCAGCACTTTAACGTATTTATCGATATCCAGCACGGGCGTGATCTCTGTTTCAAAATTGTTGTTACTAGCGCTGATCGCCTCCACGAAATCGAGGAAACGGCTCCAGTCGTTCACATCTTCGTTGGTTTTCAGCTCGAACTCGTCGGTGTATTGCGAAACGCTTGTGCCCTGCCAGTTGAGGGAAGTATTGTTGATACATTTAAAGAGGTTGCCGTCGTTGTTCTGTCCGCCATACCAGTTTTTCAGCGAGCGCTTGTCCACTTCTTCCACCATGATATACAACCCCCAATAGGTATTGTTGAGGTACACTTTGGCGTAAGCGGTTCTCGGAGCAGGAATTCCGGCGCTGCGCATGAATTTATAAGCCAGCACGTCGCGCATCATGGACGGATCCATGAAACCGTTGGAGAGGTTGATCCGGCGCACGCCATCGTATTCCTGGTCTACCGTAAATTCATCTGTACTGATTTTGAGCGGTTTTTTCACCGAGCCCATAGCGCCCCAATTGGAGAAATAGCCTTTCTGACGAACGCCGATCGCTGATACGGAAACACCGTCGATGGTCATATCAGCCTGCCTGTAGGGCACATCCGTACCATTCTGTGTGGCGTTGTCGTAATCGTTGGAAAGAGTGGTCCAGAAACTGGATTCCTGGAACGTGATCCGGATTTCGTGAACGTACGATTCGTCGAACAATTCTGTACCGTTTTCCTGTGCTGTAGCCCCCATTGCCGCAACAAGGGTTGTCATCAATAAAAATCGCTTCATGATCAATGCAGTTCAGTTGTAATGGAACGTCCTTGCACTACTACGACGAGGTACACGACACTCAGCTGGTCTTCACGAATGGTTGTTTTCCAGGACGGCATGGCAATCAGCGAACGGGCGATCGTTTCGTCCAGCTCGGCGCTGATACCACCGAAGAAAGGCGTTGCCTCGGTTACTTTGCCTTTGTGATCAATTAATAAACGATAAGCTACACGCTTGAACGGGATGTCTGTTTCAGGAAGCAGGTTCTGTTGCATCAGATAATCACCCACGGCTTGCTGAGAAGCTCCGAAGGTAGTTTGCCTCGCACCATTCACCAGTTGCTTGTCGGTAACCGGTTTGGGGGTATCCTGCGAAGCTGCACGTCCCGCCGTAAGGAGAGCAAGCGGGATGAGAAGGAGGTGTTTCATCATAGTCTTAATGGATTAATCAGTTCTTGAGTCAAAGATTAAGTTTATATGAAATAGTTGTATCTATATTATTTCTAAATTATTGATTTTGCAGCTTTTCTGTTCTGAAAACACCTACTCAGCGATTGATTGGTAGCAACGGTTGATTGAACAGAACAGTTCCCGCGAGCCCGAATTTTCTGCTACTTTTGCCCTGTGCAGCGTTTCCTCATCATACAAACGGCTTTCCTGGGCGATGTGATCCTGGCAACTCCCGTGGCGAGTGAGCTCCGGCGCCTCTACCCGGATGCAGTCATCGATGTGCTCGTTCGAAAAGGAAACGAAGGCGTGCTGGCCCATCACGAAAGTATTTCCAACGTTTATACGTTCAACAAAAAGGAAGGAAAGCTGGCCGAAATGCGGCGCCTGATCCGGCAATTCCGGAAAGTAAGGTACGATGAAATCATCAACCTGCACCGCTTTGGCAGCTCGGGACTGATCACTTTCCTCAGTCAGGCGAAACGCAAAGTGGGCTTCGATAAAAACCCATTTTCTTTTTGCTACAACCACAAGGTGAAGCACGAGATCGGCAACGGTGTTCATGAGGTGGAACGCAACCTGCAGCTGATCGCCGAACACGGCGCACTGAAACGCGTTCGGCCAACGGTTTTTCCGGGTGAAGCGGATTACGCGGCCATTGATTCTTTGACGAACCAACCGTTTTTCTGTCTTGCTCCGGCGTCTATCTGGTTCACCAAACAATTGCCAAAAGCCAGCTGGATCATATTGGCACAACAGCTGAAAGCCAAAGGAACCGTTTACCTCGTTGGCGGACCGGCCGATAAAGCTTTGTGTGAAGAAATCCGTCTGGCAGCCGACTTACCGGAAAGCAGCAACCTGGCAGGGAGTTTATCGCTGTTGCAGTCCTGTGCACTTTTTTCCCGCGCCCAACGGTGTTATGTCAACGATTCCGGCCCGATGCACATGGCTTCCGCAGTTAATGCGCCAACAACGGCGTTTTTCTGTTCCACCATTCCGGCTTTTGGATTTGGCCCTTTAGCCGACGACAGCGAGATCAGGGAAATCAGTGAACCGCTTTACTGTCGCCCGTGCGGATTGCATGGCTACAAGGCTTGCCCCGAGGGACATTTTAAGTGTGGTACCGCCATTCAATTATGAATTATAAAGTATCAATTATTAAGGGGCAAACCTTGATAATTCATAATTAATAATTGCTAATTTCTCTTTTTGAGGCGTCCTGCATCCAGGAAAAACAGTGCTTTAACCGAAAAACTATTCAGCTGCGGTTGTTCGAACAATCCTTTGAAGGTATAGAGGTAATTGAGGTCGAGGATGTTCTCCGACGCATAAATGTTGTACTTCCAGACGAACCGGATTTCACTGCCCGGGTAAATCACCCAGCGGAAGCTCATGTCTACGGTAAAGGCATTGTAGCTGGTGTTGTGCAGCGGCGAGCCGTCTTCGTCGGATAAGCCGGAATAGGCCGAAGCATCTGTCCAGCCGTCCTGGCGCAATTCCCGGAAACCGAGATACGATACTTCCTGCCAATAATGGTTCAGGCGTAAAACCAGTCCCATGCGATTGGTGAAGGTATAATCGGCAGCGATGGCGTTGTTGACAATCCAGCGGTTGCGCGTTCCCAGGATGATGCGATCTGTGAAATCGGCATCGGTGACGCGCACGTAGCCGTAGTTATGGAGGTAACGGCTCACACCTGTGGTCAACACCACAAACATGCGGTTGGAAAACCGGATGCGCGGACTCACTTCCGCATCGATGTTCGCCATGCCTTTTGCATCGTAAATGCGGTTGTAAAGGCTGAAATCGAGGGCAAATTTCTTCGAATAATCGCTCGAATAGAAGCCGCCGATCTTGAAGGAAGCCGGAAGGTTCACCGGTCGACCAAAGGTGCGCGATTCAAAATGATCGACTTCGCCCAATGGAAACACATCGCTTTCCAAACTGGCCGTTAAGAAGTTGCGGAACGTTGCGAGCGTGAATACGTTCACGTACCAATAGGCAAATTTCGATGGATTGTACAGGTATTCCATATTGGTAGAAGCCGTTAAGCTGCGACGCAGGAAACGGCCTTGCGGCTTGAATCCTATCCACCTTGTTTCTGCATAAGTACCACGCAGATTGTTTCGTGGAAGAAAACCGAGCTCGTTTTGATCGTAGGTATCGCTCATTTCGTAGTACTCGGCTTTGTACATAAAGCTTCCCTGCGCTTTTCCGGCGCCGACGAAAATATTGTGCCCCGTTACACCTTCCGATCCCTGCTGCGTGTGCGATAATTTTCCCTGGAAATCCAGCCTGTATTTGCGTTCCTTGAACAGCAGCAACGAATTGAGTCCCGTTACATTGGCGATGCGATCGATATCGGGCCGGTAAACATTGGAATTGATGATGGAAATGTTGCTCGCATTGCGCAGGTTCTGTGAAAACACCAGCACGTTGTAATTCGTAAGCGGATGCGCCAGTGTTTCGTAATCATTGCCCAGCGAATCGCGGGAACGGATATAGCCCCGGTTTTCAATCGCGTTGAACACCCCGATTCCCAGGCCTTTTTTCGTTCGCCCGGAAATTTTCGTGGCGTTGATCAGCTGCGCCTGTGAAGGAATCGCGGTAACCGTTTGTCCATTGCTCAACAGGGAATCGGCCACTTCCGCCGCCAGCATGGCCGGGCCGCCGATGCGACGCGTGTAGAACAGATCGCCGATGCCGAACAAATCCATTCCTTCGAGGAAAAACGGTCGGTTTTCGTTGTAGCGCACTTCAAACGGCGACAGGTTGAGGATCAGGTTATCGGAAACCGTCTGACCGAAATCCGGTACCAATGTGGCATCCAGCGTAAACGACTCGCTGAGGCCGTATTTCATATCCATCCCGAATCGCTGACGGTAGCGCCATTCCTGATCGCCCGACTGATCGTTGTAGAAATTCTCTACGTAAGCAGTAGTGTAAGGCGAAAACGACAAGCGCAAAGGCGATCGAAGCTGTTCCATGCCTTCCAGCCGCCCCGATTGTGTGATCTCGCCGTACAATTGCGGATCGACCGGCGACCAGTAGGACATTTCCCGTCTCCGGCGCACCTGTCGTTTAAAATTCACCTTCCAGTCGCGGATTTCCTGTTCAGGGAAACGCAGCTGCGATAAAGGGATTCGTATTTCGAGCGACCAGCCGTCGACAGTTCTGACAACACGGCTTTTCCAGACCGCATTCCAGGTAAAATCTTCATCCGTCTGACTGATGATGGCATCCAGCTCCACACCGGCAGCCGTTACGTAAAAAGCAAACGCATTCTGCCCGCTTCCATAAGGATCCAGCAATACGCCAAACCAATCCGCGTTCCCGAAATCGTCGCGCTGGGAAAGCACCGCCAAAACACTATCGGGCGTCACATCTTTCAGCTCCGCAGCAATGTAAACCGCCTGATCGTCGTAGCCCAGCCACACTTCCGTCTGAAACACAGAAGCTTTCCCATAATCGGGATAATTAACGATAAAGGAATCGGCTACGGGAAGATTTTTCCAAAGCGGCTCTTTCAGCTCGCCGTCAAGCGTCACAGGCTCTTCTATACGCAGGGCCCGCAATGTTTCCGGTATAGCCGACTGCGCCCGTAGAATCGGGAAAGCGAGGGCGGTCAACAGAAACGTAAGAAGTAGCTTCACGCTGCAAAGTTGCTTATTTTACAAAAACTGCGCGTTGTTTATTCCGACAAAATCCGGCTTTGCTGAAACTCCTGAGTGACTTTTTTCGTCTGTAAAGCATTTCAAGGATCCGGCAGTAAATGGATGGTACTCAATACTGAAAGCTGCTATATTCGGTTCAACTGTAAACTCTAAAACTTAGAATTATGAAGCATTTTTCCATTCTTTTCTCCACCTGCCTCCTCGCAGGAACAGCCTTTTCACAGGTAGGAGCCGTAGCTCCTGATTTTACGCAAACCGATATCAACGGTACAACACACAATCTTTACTCGTATCTGAATGCCGGAAAGGTGGTGATTGTCGATATGTCGGCAACCTGGTGCGGACCATGCTGGAGCTTCCACAACGGGCATTACCTGGAAACATTACACGATGAATTCGGACCTGGCGGAACGAATGAAGTGGTCGTTCTTTTTTACGAAGATGATACGGAGACCACATTGGCCGATCTGAACGGAAGTGGCTCCAACACGCAGGGAGACTGGGTTACGGGGGTTTCTTACCCGATCATCAACGGTACAGTGGCTTTGCCTTATCCTGAATACGGCACCGGCTATCCGACCGTCAGCGTTATTTGCCCGACGGATAAAAAAATCAAGGCAACAATCGGCGGTTCGAACATTGCACAAATGCGCACAACTGTGCAGAATGTGATTGATCAATGTGCCGTTAGCAGCTCGGTAAACGAAGCTTCGTTGCTCCAGGCGAGCGTTGCCCCGAATCCAACTACAGGCGCCGTGAAGATCCAGTTCCAAACGCCACAAACGGAAGAAATGACCGTTACGCTGTACAGCATTTCCGGTCAAGTGATCCAAACCACGACGCATACAGCAACCAGCGAAAATGCTGTCGAGCTGGATCTTTCGGCAATGGAAACGGGAACCTATTTCGTGAAAATCACTACAGCAAGCAACAGCAGCGAAATGATCCAGGTGGTCAAACAGTAAAACTGCTGAAATACTCTTAGTTTGGTAATTCCCCCGGTTCCGATAATCATCGGGATCGGGGGTCTTTTTTTATCGTTGCCGGCCGACTCACAACGCTGGAAAATGGCTATTTTTGAGTAACCCCAAGTTGTCGTTCATGAAAAAAGCCGATTCTTTCTTTGTTCGCTGCGGATTGACCGTTTCTCTGCTCGTATTATTCACTGCATGCGGATTGCGTTACACGCCAGGAGCTACGGCCGAATCATTGGAAGAAGAACGTCGCTTTGCTTTGCAGGAACAGCTGTTCAACGATTACAAATCGATTGGCAAGCACTACAAACCGCTGACGTATGGCGAGCTGACCGTTGTGAAGCCCGATTCCTACCGTAAGCTGGATTCGCTTTACGAAGTCAAATACCGCAACCGTCACCGCGAAATGCCTGAGCTGGAAGAAGAGATCGGCGTACAGAAAGCCATTATCGACAACGACACGAATCGCATCCTGTATGTGGAAACGCACTGGTTTGAGCTAAGCCAGGACAGCACTTATGAGTTTTTCATTTCCGAGATCAGCCTTACCAAAGACAACCGCATTTACGACGTCCGCAACCTGGAATCGTTCCAGACTGAGAAGCAATACGTGCGATTCGCGGAGCTGTTCATGAAGGAAGAAAGCCTGCTGAATGGTGAGTTTGGCGTGCTCCCGGAAGAAAATACGTTCTACAACTTTTATAAAAACCGGGCTGCTGCGCTCAGCGGCGTGGAAAAGGATCGCTTCCTGGCTCACACCTTCGACCTGATGCGGTCAGCCGAAGCGATCGGGACGTTATCAACAGAAGCGCTGTTACGCGTTCGAACGCTGGAGACCATGCACCGCAAATACCCGATGCTGGACCTCAACAATCTTCGTCTCAATGTGCAGGAAATCGCCGATACGGGAGGTGGCAGGAATGAATTTTTGTATTACCGGGTTACCGTGCTGAATGCACAGGCCGATGCCAGCGAAGCGCCATTCGTTTATCGTTATGATGCTTACTTACAGCCGTTAGTGAATGGTGAGCAGTAAACAGTCTGTTTATTATTCACTGTTAACGGCTCACTAATTATCCTTTTTCGATGTTGATGGTTTCAATCTTGTAATCGGCGCCTATCTTTTTCCATTTGATGGTGACACGATACGATTCGCCTTTGGAAACATAACTGCCGATGGCAAACGTGCCTTCCTCAGTTTCTTTGCCTTTAAAGGTAAATTTGAACGACGAAGCCGGTTTACGCGTAAAGAAATCTTTCAGTACCTGTGAAGCCTGCGACTGGGAGTAAACTCCTTCCTTATCGACCACATTGATGATCATTTTTTCTTTTCCGTAAGCCACGATCTTTGCGGCGTCTCCATTGAGGAAAGCCGTCTCAACTGCACTGTAAGGAATCTCTGATGCTGCAAACATGTTGAGCAGGAACGCTGACAGGAACGTATATAAAAATCCCATAATCCACTATTTAGTTACTGCGAAAGAGCAAAAACAGTGCCTAATATAACACGACTGTGTCAATCATGCAATTTTGCGATTTAAGTGTACATTAGCAGCATGCACGTTTTTCAACGCCGACGGTTACTTTTAGCGCTTTTCGGGCTTGTTCTGGCTGTTTGTGTTCACTGGTGGAATGCCGAAATGAGCGATCTTCCCTTCGGGCTGCACGCCACTGCCGACGATCCTTCTTACCTCCGTCCGGCAGAAAATTTCTTCGACCACGGCACCTGGAAAGATAATTCGACCGGAGCTTCGTCGTTTGTGCAGCGCCCACCGCTTTTTGCCAGCATTCATTTCGTTTTTTACAGTCTTCTAGGAAGCTCAGCTGCCGTTGCAGGCATGATCTTTTTCTTCCTGCTCCACGGTCTGGTATTGTACCAGCTGCCGGCCTTGCTGAAGAACTTCACCAGCGAGCGAAGAAGTTTAATTTTTGCTGCTCTATATGCGCTGCTGCCTTGTTTCTGGGGGTTTCTCAGTTACCAGATCACCGAAGCGCTGAGTGCTTCACTTGTGCTGTTGTTGCTTGCGGCAGTGCTTCATAAAGGCAATTACAGCCTGGCTGTTTCCCTTTTGTTGTTCCTGTGCTGCTGGCTGCTTCGACCGGTGCTTATTCTTTTGTTTCCGCTTCTGCTCTACCGCCTCATTCGTGAACGAAAAACGCTCATTTCGCTGAAACATTGGTGGACACCTGCCGCGCTGCTGATCGTTGTTGCGACCAGTTTCCTGTGGGAATACCGCAAAGCCGGCTACATGGGACATTGGGGTGAGCTCCATCCTATTTATCATCCAACGAACGAAAGTCTGTTCCGTCCGGTGCACGCGTCGCTGACCGATCTTTTTCGTGTCTGGGAAACCCGTCCGGAAGTTTTTCATGCGATTGCCGGCAGCAGTGAATCGTCCGATACGAACTACCGGAGCCGTGGATTCGTTCAACACTACATTACCGAACGAAAGGTTCCGCTGAAACCGGAAATACTTTATGCCTTGTTGCAGGAATACGCCCGTGTGAATCGCGCTTTGCAACAGCGCTTTCCGTCAGAGCGCATCGTTAGCGAAAGTTCGGGCGAAATTGTTCTTCGGCAGAAAATCGATCGTCTTGCCGACTCCCTGCAAAAGGCCGAACCACTTCAATATCATATCCTGACACCCTTGAAAGGCATGCGCGAACAATTGCCGAAAAGTCAGCTCAACCTGGAATTATTCCAGCTTCATTACCGCGGCAGCTGGTGGGCCGAAGCCCTGCGTTACAGTTGCGTGATCGTTATTCTGGGTTCGCTATTATTGACCTTTCTCGCTTTGTTCTCCCGCAACCGACAGCTGATCCTGCTCGCAGCCGGTGCTTTTCTTTACCTGTTTTACCTGTTTTACTTCCAGCGTCTGAATGAAGATCGCTACTTATTGCCCGTTTTACCTGTTTTGCTGGTTGTGGCCTGCGGGCGACTTCAGGATGGCAAGACGTTGGACTATTAGACAATAGATTAGTAGACATTAGATTAGTAGACATTAGATTAGTAGACATTAGATTAGTAGACACTAGATTAGTAGACATTAGATTGTTAGACATTAGATTGTTAGACAGGAGACCGGAAACTGAACGACCAAACCGTAACTCATCAACTCATAACTAACAACTTCAAACTCGTAACTAGCAACTTCTAACTACTTTTGTATATGCAGATCCGAATCCTGTGCATCGGTAAAACGGGCAAATCTTTTCTTGAAGAAGGCGAACGCGAATACCTGAAACGGCTTTCCCATTACATTTCTGTGGAGCTGACCATCCTGCCGGACATCAAGAACGCCAAAAGTCTCAGCGAAGAGCAGATCAAACAGAAGGAAGGTCAGCAATTCCTGGAAAAAATCGGCGTGTCGGATACCGTTATTCTCCTCGACGAACGTGGCAAGCAATACGATTCCGTTGCCTTTTCAGAGCTGCTGCAGGAACATTTCAATCGCGGTGGCAAGCAATTGTTTTTCCTGATCGGCGGGCCGTATGGATTCAGCAAAGACATTTACCAGCGCGCCAACGGGCAGCTTTCGTTGTCGAAAATGACTTTTTCTCACCAGATGATCCGCTTATTCTTCATTGAACAGCTGTACCGCGCCATGACCATCCTTAAAGGCGAACCATATCACCATCGCTAGGAAATAGCTATATTCGGGCGAAGATGCTGGAACTTGGATTTATGGATTGGGCCGTTTGGCTGTTTTTCGTGCTGACCGGCATTTTCCTGATCTATTTTCTGCCTTACAACCGCGGCACGCTTTCAACGAATAATCGTGCATTGGGATTTTTCATCAAAACCTTTGGCGGTCTGAGCTTCTCACTGGTTTACATTTACAGTTTCGGTGGTGGTGATACAACCCAGTATTTTCAGAGTCTCGAGCAATATTCCTCCGTGTTCTACAAAGATCCCGGCTCTTTTTTCGAGCTGCTGTTCAGCAATGCCGAAGACGCGCAAATCATTCTGCGTCGCACCGGAACGATCATTTTTTACAGTCACACCAGCGAAGACTGGTTTTTCACGCGGTTGATGTCGCCTTTTTATATCGCGGGTTTCAAATCGTACCTGGGTGTTACGTTCTTCATGTCGCTGATCTCTTACTGGGGCACCCTGAAGTATTACAAGCTGATGACCCATCTGCTTCCCGGTAAGGAAAAAATGCTGTTTGCCCTCAATTTCCTGGTTCCTTCGGTCATTTTCTGGGGATCGGGTATTATGAAAGATACGATCACATTCGCGGCATTCGGCTATGCACTGCTGTTGTTTTACGAGCTTATTACTTTCCGACGGAGGATTCTCTGGAACAGCGCCAAACTGTTAGTAACCTGCCTGGTCATTTTCCAGCTAAAAGCGTATATCGTATTGGCTTTCATGCCGTGGGTTGCTATCACGCTGTTCATGCTGATGAATCATCGGATTCAATCCGTTTTCCTGAAAGTCATCCTGTTTCCGGTGATTGTATTGACAACTGCCGTGTTTGCGTACTACAGCTCGAGCCTGTTGATCGAAAGCAGCTCGAAATACAATTCCGAGCGGATCATTCAGAATATCCAGGGATTCCACTCCTGGCACACACAACTGGGTGGATCGGCTTATAGTCTTGGTGAAGTAGAATACACACCTGCCGGCCTGGCAAAAAAAATCCCGGCATCGGTCAACGTCAGCCTGTTTCGTCCTTATCCGTGGGAAGCCGGCAGCGCCTTCATGCTGCTCACCAGTGTGGAAAGTATTTTCATCCTGCTGATCACGCTTTACCTTTTAATCAGGGCCCGTTTGAAGATCTTCCGGGTGCTGTTCAAGAGCGAGTTTTTGACAGGCGCATTGGTTTTCTGTGTGTTTTTTGCCTTTGCAATCGGGGTGAGCACCTATAACTTCGGAGCTTTGGCACGTTTCCGTATCCCTTTGCTGGTTATTTACCTGTTCATCGTTTTTTATTGCATCAGTCAGCTCAAGAACGTCAAAAATAGTTCACCCGAAGCGCCCAACGCTTAAATCATTATATTTGACAGAGAAGCACACACTACTACACCAGCTCTCCAAACCCAAGAGAACGCATAACCAATTGTCAGTCAACAAGAACATATTTTATTCTTTCCTTGTCCAGGGACCGACGCTTGTTCTTAGCCTGTTCATTAATTTCTTTATTACCCGTACTATTCAGGCAGAAGGTCGTGGCGTTTATGCGGTTTTCGTCTCCGATACGGACCTTTTTTCGCTCTTCCTGGGTTTTACGATCACATCGGCAGTCGTATTTTTTGTCGCCAACAAGAACATTTCTCTTGAAAAGATCATGGGATTGGGCATTCTGGTGACATTGATCGGAACAGCCATCCTGACCGTATTGTTAGTGGTGCTCTATAACTGGAAGCTGAAATCGTTCATTTTGCCCGATGATTATGACGAGCCATTTCACTATCTCTACCTGATCGGCTGTTTCGTCGTCGTCATGTTATCTTCCATCATCAACTCTGTTTTCCAGGGAATTACGCGCTTCCGATTGGTCAATGGTGTGACATTGTTCAACAGTCTCCTGAATTTTACCGTTTTCGGTATCGCTTACTACCTCTACCAATTTGAGCATGTAAAAATTACGGTCAATACAATTCTTCAATTGACCTTCCTGATGTTCCTCACCAATTTCCTGTTGTGGTTATTCCTCTACCTCAGGCACATAAAGGTAATTCCCGTTTTCCGTTTTCATTACACATCCGATATCAAGCCGCTGTTCGTCTTTATGACGATAGGCCACCTGGCCCACATGATCAGCTTTCTTACGTATCGTATGGATTTCTGGATCGTGGAGTATTACAAAGGCTCGGTTGAGCTGGGTTACTACGCACAATCGGCAGGGCTGGCACAAATGTTCTGGAGCATCACCAATCCGATTGCTACCGTGCTCGTACCGTATATGTCGGCCAAAAGCGATGAAAGCAGCCGTACCACCTTTGCATTTTTCTCCCGCTTGAATTTCACCATCATCTTAGGCTTCGTACTGGTGTTCTTTTTCATAGCCCCCTTTTTCTTCCCCATCTACGGAGCCGATTTCATCCGATCGGTGATTCCATTCCAGATCCTCATTTTCGGGATCCTGATGTCGTGTGTATCGAAAATTTTTGCGGTCTATATTTATTCCCACAACAAAATCCATTACAACCTCTACGCGACCATTATCGGTTTCATTCTCACGATTGTGCTTGACTTTGTGCTGATCCCGAAAATGGGTATTATCGGGGCCAGCATCGCTTCAACGACGGCCTATTTTGCGACAGCAGCTGTTACCGCTTATTTTTTACATTATTCGTTCAGGATCAATTTGAAACAATGTTTCCTCGTATCTTTGAGCGATATTCGGATCGTGCTAACAAAGCTTCGCAGTAATTTTTTGCGATAAAAATGAAAATGAAAACGAATAAGGAAATAGCTGATTTTTACGATGGTTATGTCGATCGCCAGCAAACAATCTGGCACAACGAGCGGCATTATTTCCTGCTGGAAGAGCTCAAAAAGTCCGGCATGAAATCCGGATCGGTTGTCCTGGAGATCGGATGCGGCATTGGCACCATGACCAACCTCATCGCACCGGTTGTTCAACCCGGCAAGCTTGTAGCTTCCGATATCAGCCCCAAGAGCGTAGAAGCAGCACGTCACAACAATAAGCAACACACCAATATAGAATACATTACAGCGGATTCCACTTCGCACGTATTCCCCGATCTGACTTATGATTTCATCGTTTTACTGGACGTAATGGAACATATACAGGAACCCTACCGGGAAGACATGGTTCGCCTGATCGCCGGACGTATGAACGAAGGAACACAATTCATTATGAATGTTCCGGCACCTCATGCGCACATCCATGCGATCGAGCATTTCCCAGATGCCATGCAGCTTGTAGAAGTACCTGTATTCCTGAAGGACATGGTGCCACTGTTCGAAGCAAACGGGCTGGAAATTGTCCGGTTCTTTACCTACGATATGTGGCAAAACGATGAATACCAGTATTACGAGATCAGGAAAAAGTCCCCTTATGTTTTCCGTAAAACACAGCCTGCGGCTTCACTGAATCCGTATTCGCTGGCCAGACGGATCAAACGCAAACTGGGACGTTAGAATGGTGAATGTATGAGAATTGCTTTTTTTGCTGACATATTTGACAATCATAACCAAAAGTGGTTTCGAAGACTTTCGGAGGACCATGAACTAATCGTATTCTGTCAGAACAATCTTACAACCCCTCTTCCGACCATTCCGGGTGTAACCGTTTACCCGATCCTGCTGTTTCCATATCCTTTGCGTGAAATGCGCAGGCGAAAAAAATCATTAGAACAAATCAGGCAACTATTGGTAAAACATCAGGTTGATCTGCTTCATAGTATTTATGCTTTCCCATTCGCCATCTGGGCGCATGAAACCGGCTTTGGAAAACATTTGATCACAACCTACGGTTCGGACGTGCTGATCGATTACCCGGCACTTAGCCGACATACGAGCTTTCAGCACCGGATTTCCAACTACCTGATGCGGCGAAAAATGGAACGTGCTTTCCGTGATGCCCAGTATATCACGTCCACTTCGATCGGTCAAAAACAGGTGGCATCCTCGATAGTTGGCGAAAGCGATAAGCTTAGCGTCGTACGGACCGGGGTCGACACAAATGAATTCCTGACCATCTTCAACAGCTTCAGCAATCCTGCGCCAGAACGCGTGATCTTATCGATTCGTGCCATGCAGGAGCTCTACAATATTCATGTGATCGTCGACGCATTTGCTTATTTAAAGCAACAACAAAACGATTCTTCCCTTCAGCTCTGGCTGATCGATTATTGCACCGATCCTGCTTATGCAGAGCAAATCCGGGAGCAAATTCGTTCACATGGTCTGGACAACGCTGTTGTTATTTTGCCCGGACAGTCGAAAGAACAGCTTATTCGCACTTATTATGACGCTGAAGTTGTCGTGATGGTACCGCAATCTGACGGAACACCGGTTACAGGTGTTGAAACGCTACTTTCGGGCAAACCACTCGTTATGGGCGATCTTGCTTATGATCCTGATCTCTTCAATGAACAAACAGTCTGGCAAACCGATCGCAACGATGCGAAGGCATTGGCTCAACAGCTGATCGAAGTGCTGGCGCTGCCTGAGACCAGTGTTCAGGCGAAAACATCGGCCGGAAGACAGGCTGCTATTGAATATGCCGACCTGCACAATGAAATTGCTAAAATTGAAACCCTTTACCGGAAAATCGTAGCCCATGAATGAAGTCGTAATACGCTGCAGCCGCTGTATCATGGATACGATTTCCGATCCGGGCATCCGCTTCGATACCGAGGGTGTTTGTCATTATTGCCGGGGCTACGACGAGTTACTGGCCAAGAACAGCATCTTCAGTGCCAATAAGAACCTGGACCAGCTGCACAAAATCGTTGATACCATCAAGGAAGCAGGAAAAGGCAAACCGTATGATTGCCTGATCGGTGTGAGCGGCGGTGTAGACAGCACTTACCTTGCCTACCAGGCTAAACAGCTGGGCCTGCGTCCGCTGGTACTACATTACGATAACGGCTGGAACTCGTCACTGGCAGTTGTCAACATTGAAAACATCGTTAAGAAACTAGGCTTTGACCTGTTCACTTACGTAAATGACTGGGATGAATTCCGCGACATCCAGCTGGCCTTCATCAAGGCATCTGTAGTGGATATCGAAATGATTACCGATCACGCTATCAGCGCTATTTGTTACAAAGCTGCTGCTCAGCACGACATCCGCTATATCATCGCCGGCACGAACACTGCAACTGAGTTCATACTTCCGCCTGCGTGGTACCATTGGAAAAGCGATGCCCTGAACATTGCAGCTATCCACAATCGATTTGGTAAGGTGAAGCGCACTTCTTTTCCGTTGCTGCGTCATTTTCCACGGATGTATTACAAGAAGGTCAAACGTATGGAAGTCGTTTCGCTGCTTGATTACATGGAGTACGACAAGGCGAAAGCCAAAGAAACCATTATCCGGGAGCTCGACTGGAAGGATTATGGCGGCAAACACTATGAATCCATATTCACCCGGTTTTACCAGGCTTACATTCTGCCGGTGAAATTCGGTATCGACAAACGCAAAGCACACCTTTCTTCCCTGATCTGCTCCGGACAAATGACGCGCGAAGAAGCACTGGCAGCACTCGATGAACCGATTTGCGATCCGGAAGTGCTGGCCAACGATAAGGAATTTGTGCTCAAAAAGCTCGGACTTTCCGAAGCAGAGTTCAATCGCATCATGCGGGAGCCGGCCAGGCAGCACACCGATTATCCTTCGTACCTCAATCGCCATTACAAAATGGCCGCGATCTTTTTTGCAACCGTTCGCCCGCTGACAAGGCTGGTAAAAAAACTCCGAAGGCGATGAGCAAACGGATACAGCTTTCGGATAAAAACATCCTGCTGTTTTCCAATGAGCCCTGGGGCGACATCTGGTTCAGCAAGCACCATTATGCTCTAACGCTCTCACAACATAACGAAGTCTGGTTCATCAACCCGGCGGGAAAATGGCACTGGAAGAACTTGTTTCTTCGAAAACCGGAAGTTGTAGAAATTCAACCAGGCCTGAAAAGCGTAACGTATCGGAACCTGTTCCCCAAAACAGGGAGCAACCGTTTGTTCCGAAAATTGAACGACCGAATCATCGCGCGGGAGATTTGCCAATTGATGGATCACAGGGAACGTTTTTTTTTCTCCTTCGATCCTATACGTTTTTCAACACCAGCTTTGTTTCGTCCGGAAGCAGCTATTTATTACTGCGTTGATGCACACGAGCACCTCGCGCCTGAACGGGAGCTGGCACGTAATTGCGACCTGATCCTGATCGTAAGCGAACCATTGCGAAAAAAATTTGCCGGTATTACAACGCCGGTCGAACTGCTTCCACACGGCATACCTGATAATTCGTATTCGCTGGCACAACGGCTGCTGCCAACGGAAAAGCAGCAGGCATTGTACATGGGATCGATCGATCACCGGTTCGATTTCACCACATTGCATACGATTGCATCGGAACACCCGTCCTATACATTTCTCATTTTTGGACCTGTCAACACATCCAAAATCACGGGTGATGATGTCCAACAACTGGCCTTATGCGAAGCACTTCCAAATGTCCGTTTTCGGGGAGCAGTTCCTTTTCGCGAACTGGCTCCTTATATCCTGGAATCGTCCATTTGCCTGTGCTTATCGAAGACCGGCCGGGAAGCCGACACAATGAATTCCCTAAAAATTTTGCAATATTTGTCTTACGGCAAAACGGTGGTGACGAATTATTTTCAGACATACGAGCAGGCTCCTGCAAATCTGCTTTACATGGCAAATACAGACAATTACCCTGCCGTATTCGCCAGCCGGATTATTGAAAAAAGCACAGAAGCAGACCGGCAAATGCGGATCGAATACGCCATGCAATTCAGTTATCCGAAGCTCATCGAAGAAATCGAAACAATGATGCATCAACAACTTACAGCCGAATGAAGCACGTTGTTTTCCTCATGGCCAATAACAGCTCCGTTCCCTACTTCAGTTGGTTTGCGGAACGCTCACAGGAACTAAAGGATGTAAAGATCACCTTTATCGCCCTGCATCGCTCAGAACCACTGATGCTGGAAGAAATGAAATCCTATGGCTGCGATTGCATCTGGATCCCATTTGACAACAGCCGACGCAAACAAGAATGGCTGCGGGTCGTTTTCCGCTTGTACAAAACATTCCGGAAGCTCCGTCCCGATGTGGTCCACGCTCATTTGTTCGACGATACGCTTCCATCAGTCATCGCTGCTCGCTGGGCGGGTGTGAAAACCATTGTGGCAACCAAGCAGGACACGACTTTCCATTGGTACTACGCCCCGAAAGCCGTTTTCCTCGATCGCCTGATCAATCGCAAGGCGACGCACCTGATCGCTGTTTCAGAAGAATGCCGTGATTTTATCCTGGAAAAGGAAAAAGCCGAGGCCGGCAAAGTCCACTTGATCCACCACGGCATTCCGATCCAGAAACGACTCGCGACCATCCAGGAAAACACACGAGAACAGTTCATCCGGCAGTATGGCCTGGAGAATCGTATTGTTATCGGTACCGTAGCACGACTGATCGAATGGAAAGGTTATCGCTATATCATTGAAGCTGCCAAAGAAGTGGTGCGGCTCAATGATCAGGTAGTGTTCCTCTTTGTGGGTAATGGCGACCAAAAATCGGAGCTGCAGTCGCTGGTACAGGAGAATGGACTGGAAAACCATGTGGTTTTTACCGACTGGATTGAGCAGCGCGATATGCCATCGCTGTTTTCCCTGTTCGATATTTACCTGCATGCCGCTTCGATGGAGCCGTTTGGATTTGTGATTGCCGAAGCTATGGCCCACAGTCTGCCAATTGTCTCAACGGCTACAGGTTCAGCCAAAGACGGAATCGTGCACAAGGAAAACGGCTACCTGGTTGCCGATAAAAATGCCGCTGAAATTGTAGAAGGTCTGCGTTTTATGCTGGAAGCTGACCGTAAAGCAATCGGACAAAAAGCGTTCGAAGCAGGGCAACGCTTGTATGATTTTCCCATCATGTATGGAAACTATCTTCAACTCTACGATTCTGCCCGATGAAACGTTTTTTCAAGCAGATTTACAACCTTATCCCCTTCAAACAAGCCCTCTACCGGGGCATGCGCAATGTATTCAAACCGTCTTCACGCGTCTATCAGCACTTACATTTCCACGGTTTTTTCAAGGTAAAAGTTGCTCCCCAAAAATACTTTCAGTTATACCATCACGGAACGATCGAGGAGAACGAGATTTTCTGGAACGGCTTGTATAACGGCTGGGAGAAGAAAACCATCTCGCTTTGGACGGAACTGGTGAAACGGGCCGATGTGATCTTCGACATAGGAGCAAACACCGGCCTGTATGCCCTTGTTGCGAAAACCCTGCAGCCAAAAGCTGAAGTACATTGCTTCGAGCCCGTCAAAGGAACATTTCGCCTGCTTCAAAAAAATATGGAGCGGAATCAATTCGATTGCCAGTTGCACGAAGTCGCTCTTTCAGATCAAACCGGCGAAGCTACCGTTTACCTCAAAAAGGGAGCGGATTTCGCCTACTCCGTTACGGTCAATAAAAACACATTGGACATCCCGGATGTCGATGCGGTAGCCATCCGGACGCAAACCCTCGCCGATTTTATCTCAGAGCAACAGATGGATCGGATCTGCCTGATGAAGATCGATGTGGAAACACACGAAGTGGAAGTGCTCAAAGGCATGGGCCATTACCTCGATCGCCTGCGTCCGGTCATGATCATCGAAGTGCTGAACGCATCTATCGCTGAGCAATTAACGGAATTACTGAAAGATAAAGACTACCTTTATTTCAATATCGACGATGTGCGCGGCACGGTTCGGCAGACGGCCGTGATTGAAAAAAGCGACTTCTGGAATTACCTTGTCTGTGATAAGCTTACTGCACAATCTCTTGGTCTGATCTGATGCCTGTTGTTTCCGTCATAGTGCCTGTATACAATGCCGAACGTTTCATCGCTGAAACCATCGAAACGGTGCAGCAGCAAACGCTCACAGATTGGGAGTTGCTCCTCATTGACGACGGTTCGACAGACAGCTCACCGAAAATCATTGAATCGTATCTTTCCGACTCACGCATTCAATATCTCCGGAAAGAAAATGCCGGTGTTTCTGCGGCCAGAAATACAGGTATCGACAACGCCACAGGTGATTACTTCGCTTTCCTGGATGCCGATGACCTTTGGGATGCACACAACCTGGAAAAGAAAGTAGCCATACTGGAACAAACCGGTTTGGATTTCAGCTTTTCCGATCTCGAAGAAATTGACGAACAATCGCAAAGCATTGGCCATGATCATCGCAATGGCGCTGAAATCCTCGCCAACCTGCTCGAATGGAAAACCGTATTGGGACCTCCGAGTAATCTCGTTATCCGACGCGCCATTTTCACAAAAGACAACCTGCGGTTCGATTCGCAATTTTCAACCGCCGCCGACCAGGATTTCGCGTTCCGGCTGGCAGCTAACTACAAAGGCACACATATCCGGGAGCCGCTGCTGCGGTACCGCGTACTGGCCAACAGCATGAGCCGGAATATTGCCGTGATGGAGAAAGATCACATCGGCGTTTACCGGAAAGCTGCCGCCAACGGGTTGTTTACTTCTGCCTCACACCGTCGTAAAGCCTTTTCCAATCTGTACCTCATCCTGGCAGGAAGCTGGTGGAAACAAGGAAACAACAAGCTTCGCGGATGCGGCTTCATTCTTCGCGCCATTTTCAGCTGGCCGCCTGCGCTCCTTCAACTCTTTTCGAAAAGACTATGAGTGCCGACCCACATAACGTTCTGGTGTTGACCTATTGGGGGCGTAACGATGCCCTGATCCAAACCTACACGTTGCCGTATGTGCGCATGATCGCCCGCCATTTGCCGGAAGGAAGCAAAGTCGTTTTGCTGACACTCGACAAAGAGCCGCTTCCAGCTGGTCCGATCGAGGACAACATTCATGGAGTCAGTATTCCGTATCGTCCGTTTGGAATGAAAGGCCTGTTTATGTGGATGCAAACCATGCGTTTTCTCCTGCAGCTCATCCGGAAAGAACGCATTTCAACCATTCACGCCTGGTGTACGCCGGCCGGAATGATAGGCTACCTGCTTTCCAAACTTTCAGGGAAACGGCTTATCATCGACAGCTACGAGCCACACGCTGAAGCTATGGTGGAAAACGGAACCTGGAAGCCGGGCAGCAAAGCCTTCAAGCTGCTCTTTGGCTTCGAAAAACGACAAACCCATCGTGCTGCTGTATTGATTGCCGCTGCCGAAGGCATGAAAACGTATGCGCGTGAAAAATATGGAGAGCCTAGGGCTTCTTTTTTCGTAAAACCGGCTTGCGTCGACCTGGAATTGTTCTCCGATCGGAATAGCAAAAACCCGGAGCTGCTGCGCGATCTCGGGCTGGAAGGAAAGTTGATTTGCGTTTATGCAGGCAAATTCGGAGGCATTTACCTCGATCGCGAAGTCTTCGACTTTTTCAAGGTAGCGCAAGATCATTGGGGCGAACGCTTTCATGTCTTGTTGCTGACGAATCACGATCGGGAAGAATTGGATCACTTTGCACGAGCTGCCGGATTCGATACCCAAAATATGACAACCGTTTTCGTTCCGCACCACCGCGTGCCGGATTACATGGGATTGGGCGATTTTGCCGTCACGCCGGTGAAGCCCGTTCCAACCAAACGCTATTGCACACCGATCAAAAACGGTGAATACTGGGCGCTCGGACTTCCGGTCATTATTCCTGTCCATATTTCCGACGATTCCGAAATCATTGAACAAAATGGGATTGGCTACGTTTGGAAAAATCTTTCGGTGGACGAGTACCGGGCATCCGTAGAGAAAATCGACCAGATGCTGCTGAAATCTCGCGCTGAAAACTATGCACTTATACGGCCATTTGCCGAAAACTACCGGAATTTTCAGCGTGCCGAAGCCATTTACAAAACGATATATAACAGCAACACCGTTTAATATTTCGGTACTTTTATTTTCGGTTACTCCATTTAATCGAATGAACAAAACGGATTTTACCTATTCTTTCAAAGTCATTACCACCTGTAATATGTGCGGCGAGCCAGCTACGCATCATCGAATTCTTGGTAAAAGACTCAATCAATCGCAGGGAAAAAATCCAAAAAACAAAACAGGGATCACGACCACAATTGTCAAATGCCAGTCGTGTGACCTCATCTACCCGAATCCGCTACCTATTCCAGCCGATCTACAAAACCACTACGGAGTGCCGCCGGAAGATTATTGGAAGGAAAGTTATTTCAAGGTCGATGAGCATTATTTCGAAGACGAGATCATCGTTCTGAAAAAATTGATGGAAATAAAGCCCGGTCTGAAATCACTCGACATCGGTGCCGGACTCGGCAAAGGAATGATAGCGCTTGAACGGGCAGGATTCGACACATACGGATTTGAGCCGTCTGAGCCTTTCCACAATCGCGCAGTAACGAAAATGGGAATCGCTCCTGATAAACTAAAGCTGGGCATGCTCGAAGAAGTCGACTACCCGGAAAGCACGTTCGATTTCATTTCCTTTGGCGCCGTTCTGGAACACTTATACGATCCCTCGGCTTCCATCGTCAAAGCGCTTGGCTGGCTGAAACCCGGTGGCCTGATCCAGATCGAAGTGCCTTCTTCGCATTGGCTGGTCAATAAGCTGATCAATGCATTTTACCGGGTTCGCGGAAACGATTACGTGGCCAATCTCAGTCCTATGCACGAGCCCTACCATTTGTACGAGTTCGGGCTGAAATCCTTTCAAAAACACGCTTTACAGCACGGGTATGAAATTGCTTACCATACCTACTTCGTATCGGAAACATACCTGCCAAAAAGCATTAACTGGCTGATCAAGCCGTGGATGAAATGGACCAATACCGGTATGCAGCTCAGCATCTGGCTGCGAAAAATAGATTGATCCGGCTTTATGGTCGATCATACAGAAATTATACGCATCTCACCCACTCCTGTTGCCTTCAATCCAATAAATCACCTATTTTTGCCCGTACACGGAATCAAAAAACTACGATGAATATTTTAATCACAGGAGGTGCTGGTTTTATCCCGAGCTCGTTGGCCGATAAATTGCTAACGGATGAGCAAAATACCGTAGTTCTGGTCGACAATTTCCTGACGGGCCGCCAGGAGAACATTCCGCGGAATCCCAACTGCAAGTTCGTGAACTGTGATGTGAACAAATACGAAGAAATTGCACCGATTTTCAGCTCTTACCAGTTCGATTTTGTTTTTCATTACGCAGCCGTTGTTGGTGTGAAGCGTACGCTCGACCATCCGATCATGGTGCTCGACGATATCCAGGGCATTAAGAACATCCTGAACCTGTCGAAACGCACAGGTGTGAAGCGCGTGTTTTTCGCATCGTCTTCGGAAGTTTACGGCGAGCCCGTTCACCTGCCGCAAAATGAGCACACCACGCCGCTCAATTCCCGATTACCTTATGCGATCGTGAAAAACGTCGGTGAATCTTATTTACGTTCTTACCAGCAGGAATACGGACTGGATTATACCATTTTCCGCTTTTTCAATACATATGGACCAAAGCAGAGCACGGATTTCGTGATGTCCAAATTCCTGCGGGCAGCAACTGCCAATGAGCCGATCACTATTTACGGCGACGGAAGCCAGACGCGTACTTTTTGCTACATCGACGACAACATCAACGCGTGTACACGTGCCATGCGCGACAACCTTTTCATTAACGACGTGGTGAATATCGGGAACGACGAAATCGTTTCCATTAAACAGCTGGTCGATACCATTCTGAAAATCACCGGCTCAAAGTCGGAAATCGTTCATTTGCCCCCGCTGCCTGATGGCGACATGACGCGTCGTCAGCCGGATATTACCAAAATGCGACAGTTATTGTCTCAGCCGCTCACCACACTGGAAGACGGTATTCAACGCATCTTAAACACTTTGCAATGAGCCAGCAAACAAGCCTAGTAACCGGTGGTGCCGGTTTTATCGGAGCCCACGTGACCAATGAGCTGATCGCCATGGGACACAAGGTAGTTGTGCTCGACGACCTCAGCGGTGGTTATGAAGACAACGTCAACGCGGCAGCCATTTTTGTAAAAGGCAGCATTCTCGACCATCAATTGCTGGAAGACTTATTCGAGCAGCACCGGTTTGATTACGTCTATCACCTGGCGGCTTACGCTGCCGAAGGACTCAGCCATTTTATCCGCCGGTTCAACTACGCCAATAACCTGATCGGGAGTGTGAATCTCATCAACCTGTCGGTGCGCTACAAAGTGAAATGCTTTGTATTCACGTCCTCGATTGCCGTTTACGGCGCCGGGCAGCTCCCGATGCATGAAGGATTGATCCCGCAGCCGGAAGATCCGTATGGCATTGCGAAGTTTGCCGTGGAAATGGACCTGAAAGCCGCCCACGAACAATTCGGGCTGAATTCAATTATTTTCCGTCCGCACAATGTGTACGGCGAATACCAGAACATCGGCGATCGCTACCGGAACGTGATCGGTATTTTCATGAACCAGCTCATGCAGGGACAAAACCTGACTGTTTTCGGCGATGGTACGCAAACGCGTGCCTTCAGCTATATTTCCGATGTAGCCCCGCATATTGCCCGTTCGGTGACCATTCCGGAAGCTTACAACGAAACATTCAATATCGGTGGCGACGTAGATTACTCCGTCAACGAATTGTCCGAAACCGTAATGAAAGTCATGGGACTGAGCGGCCGGATCAATTACCAGCCGGCGCGCAACGAAGTTCTGCACGCCTATTCCGATCATTCGAAAGCGAAGCGCGTTTTCGGCATTCGCGATGAAGATTTTGTGACGCTGGAAGCCGGGATCCGGAAAATGGCCGCGTGGGCAGAACAAGTCGGCGCACGATCAAGCGGCTATTTCGGCGAGATCGAAATCGAAGAAAAACTCCCTGAAGTCTGGAAAAAACAATGATAGACTACAACCGGGAACCCGTTCGGAACATCCAGGCGGGAACGAAGACCATCGCGTCCTTTGTTTCCGACAGCGACGCCAACGCCGACGCCAAGACTATTGCCTCCTTCGGACAGGAATGGGACGCGTTCGACAGCTTCAGCACAACGGAGATCGAACGGATCGGCAACGAATACTTCGACATCATTAACGACACCCATATTTCCGCGCAATCCAGCGTACTCGATGTAGGCTGCGGAACCGGAAGATGGTCGAAATACATTGCTCCCAAAGTCGGATTCGTGGAAGCGGTCGATCCCAGCATGGCCGTACTGAACGCGGTGCAATTTACTGCCGACGTTCCCAATATCCGCATCAGCCAGGCCGGTGTGGATTCCCTGCCTTTTCCTGACGAAAGCTTCGATCTCGTCTTCAGCCTGGGAGTATTGCATCACATTCCGGATACACAGAAAGCCATGCAAAGCTGTGTGGAAAAAGTGAAGATAAACGGGCATTTCCTGGTGTACCTGTATTACAATCTCGACAACCGCGGACCGGCATTCAAGCTGCTGTTCCGGCTTTCCAACAGCATCCGCTGGATGATCAGTAAATTTCCGTTCGGGTTGAAAAAATTCACCTGTTCGGTCATTGCCACGCTGGTCTATTTTCCGCTGGCCCGGACCGGAACCATGCTCAAAAGCTGGTTTCCGAAACGTTCTTTTTACACCAAATTGCCGCTGTATTACTACCACGACAAGAGCTTTCATATTATGCGCAACGATGCCCTGGATCGCTTCGGCACACCGCTTGAACAACGCTTTTCGAAAGCCAAGATCACGGAAATGATGACCGCCTGCGGACTTTCCGATATCGTTTTTTCCAATCAAACTCCTTACTGGCATGCAGTCGGCAAACGCACACGGTAAACGCAAAGTACTGTTCATCGTGAACAACCGCAAAGATCGTTCGCCCGGTCAGCGCTTTCGGTTCGAACAATACTTGTCGCACCTCGAAGCCAACGGCTATGAATGTAATTTTTCGCCCCTGCTGGATGAAAAGCGCGACAAGATCTTTTATGCTCCGGGCAATTATTTCCGGAAATTCCTCATCCTGCTCAACAGCTACATCAAGCGGATGAACAACCTGACCGATTCCTGCAACTACGATATCATTTTTGTCTTCCGGGAAGCGCTCTACACCCGTTCGACTTATTTCGAGCGACGATTCGCCAAACAGGCGCCGGTGATCTTCGATTTCGACGATTCCATCTGGCTGCAGAATGTTTCCGAAGCCAACAAGCGGTTTGCATTCATGAAGAACGCCGGCAAAACGAAAGACATCATCAGCATTTCCAGCCTCATTTTTGCCGGAAACGATTACCTCGCGGCCTATGCCCGGCAATTCAACAACAACGTCGAGATCGTTCCCACGACCATCGACACGGAAGAATACAAGCGCATTCCGCAACCGGCAACGAATACCGTTTGCATCGGCTGGAGCGGCAGCAAGACAACCATTCAGCATTTCAACTTTGCCATCGAAGCGTTGAAGCAGATCAAAGAGCGTTACGGCGAACGCGTTTCTTTGCGTGTTATCGGCGACGAAAATTACCGCAACGAAGAGCTCGGCATCCAGGGACTGGCGTGGAAAAAAGACACCGAAATTGCCGATCTGAGTGCCATCGACATTGGTATCATGCCACTACCCGATGACGAATGGGCGAAAGGAAAATGCGGTCTGAAAGGTCTGCAATACATGGCGCTGGAAATCCCGACGATTATGTCGCCCGTGGGTGTTAACTCCGATATTATCACCGATGGCGAAAACGGTATGCTCGCTTCCACAACAGCCGAATGGGTAGAAAAGCTCTCACAGCTGATCGAAGATGCCGAATTGCGCGACCGTATGGGAAAAGCCGGCCGAAAAACCGTTGTGGACCACTATTCCGTGGAAGCGTGGAAAGACCGGTATGTGGAATTGTTTGATCGCACAATTGGCAAATGACAATTCTGAATTGCGCATTCCCTTCCGATTAGTACCCCGACTAGTCGGGAATTCGCCCTAATTATCACACAGCTCATTATTCGTTTATTCGTGGAAAGACTCACCATGAGCATCCGGTAATTATCTTTGCACGTATGAAGTTATTATTCGCCTCCGCCAACGTGCACAAGATTGCTGAAATCCGACAATTGCTGCCTGCGGGTTACGAGCTGGTATCGCTTGCCGAAGCCGGATTCCACGAAGACATTCCCGAAACGGCCGACACGATCGAAGGAAATGCCCTGTTGAAAGCACAATTCATGGCCGACCGTCAGCCGATGGCTTGTTTTGCCGACGACACTGGTTTGGTGATTCCCGCATTGAACGGCGAACCTGGCGTTTATTCGGCACGCTACGCCGGTGAAGCGCGTAATGCGGACGACAACATGAACCTCGTTCTGCAAAAACTGGAAGGAAAAACCGACCGATCCGCTTATTTCGTTACGGTGATTGCTTTGTACTTAAACGGACGCATGCACCTGTTCGAAGGCCGTGTGGAAGGAACGATTCTCCCCGAAAAACGCGGCACAAACGGCTTTGGCTACGATCCGATTTTCCAACCGGAAGGATTCAATCGCACCTTCGCCGAAATGACCAGCGAAGAGAAAAATGCGTTGAGTCACCGCGGAAGAGCGCTGGAAAAGATGATGCAATTCCTCAAATAACCATTCATCCATTCCCAAAACCGGTTATCTGCACATTTGGCGACACACTCCGATCAACATCCCTTACCGAAAGATCAACGCTTTCATCCGAACAAAAATTTTCAGTTCAGGGAGTTGTCTGATCAGCTAAATTTCTCTCATAACTCAATTTAATCAGCTTATGAGAGCAAAACATTTACTTATGTTATCCGCACTGGCGGGCTTCCAGTTTACCACCCATGCCCAGTACTTCGAGTGGGGTAAATACACTCAGGGTTCTCCTACAACCAATATCTTTGTAACAGCGACCCGAGTATCGCCTTCAGGAGACGCCGTTTTCAGCGGTGGTAATTTCAACGGATCCGTCAATTTCGATCCGGGTGCCAGCAATTTCACCATCAATACAGCTCATTCGGCATTTATTACCAAAAGAGACGCCGAAGGACTACATGAATGGACACACGCGTTTGCTTCCGATTTAGAGGCAACATTTCAATTCAACGACCTGGCTGTTGACGCAGATGGAAACAGCTATATAGTTGGAAACTTTTCAGGAACGGTGGACTGTGATCCGGGACCTGCGATCCATACTTTAAGCACTACTGCTTTCGAATTCTTCCTCATCAAGCTCGACAGCGACGGCGATTTCGTCTGGGCACAGCAATTCGGATCTTCCACTCATGACAAAACAGCTATTTACATTCGCAACAATGCCATATACTGCGCCGGAGTATATTCCGGAACAGCAGATTTCGAATTCGGGCCGGGTGTAACGGAGCTCACAGCTGCCGACCTGGGTGATATTTTCGTGATGAAGATGACCACTGACGGAACGTTTGAATGGGTTGTAAGTATGGGCTCAGCAACCAACACCAATCCGAGTGAAGCAACTGAAAGAATTTGGGATATCGCAGTTGGTCCTTCAGATGAAGTCGTTATCTCTGGTTCTTTTACGCAACCCGGTGATTTCGATCCCGGAGCAGGAACAACCACACTGACCTCAGCAGGCAGCCTCGATGCTTTTTTGCTAAAACTGGATAGCGACGGCGTTTTTCAATGGGCTGTGAGATCGGGAAACGCCCGCGAAGAAATGGGACTTTCTATTGACATAGCTCCCAACGGATCCATTTACCAATGTGGCATTTCCTTAAGTGCCGGCAGTCCTTATTATTACAATGCATTCATTACCTGCTATTCTGCTGCAGGAACTGAATTATGGGGCAGGCAGCTGGATGGCTCCAATTCGGCGATGGATACGGGTGTTGCCGCACACTCTGTCACTGTTGATGAAACAGGCGCAGCTTATATCGGCGGATGGTTCTATTCACCCAATATCGACTTTGATCCCGGAGCAGGAGAACAGCATTTAGGCTCTACATCGCAGGACGGTTATCTCCTGAAATTAACTTCAGAAGGAGCGTTTGCCTGGGTTCTTCCTTTTACAAACAGCAATAACAATTCTTTTGTGGAATTGGATCATCACGATGATATGCTCTACGCAAATGGTGTTTTCAGCGGTTCAGTCGACCTCGATCCCGGCTCCGGAGAATCGATAGTAACCGGTGGAAGCGGGATGAGCAACTTCCTGATCAAGCTCCAGACTTCCGGAATTGGTCTGTCCGTAAACACTCCCGAATCCGTTCCGTTTCAACTGTGGCCGAATCCTGCGACAGACGCCATGCAGCTACAGCTGGAAAAAACCGGATCAGAAAGCAGTGTTGTGATCTTCAACCTGCAGGGTGAGCGTGTACTCGAACAACAGTTGAAAGCACTTGTGACTGAAATCGATCTGCAGCAATTGTCTTCGGGAACCTACCTGGTTGAAATCCGTCAGGATGGCTTGAAAAGCAATCGACGACTGGTGAAAATGTAGTCGCTATAACGATAAGCTTCCTGCAACAACCGTTCATCGGCTATAAAGGTTATCTGCTCACGAAAGCCCAGCTCTCCGATCAACGTCCCTTACCGGAAAATCAATGCCTGCATCAGAAAAAAAAAATTTAGCTCGTAACATTGACTGATCAACTAAATTTCTTTCATAACTCAATTTAATCAGCTTATGAAAACTAAACACTTACTTATGCTATCCGCGCTGGCGGGCTTCCAGTTCACTGCCAACGCCCAGCAGCTTGAATGGGGACACGCTATGCTCGGTGACAGCCCCGCGCAGATTTACGCTACCTCGATTGCCGTGGGACCGGCTGGCACCGTTTACAGCAGCGGCTTTATCACCGGGCTATGTAATTTCGACCCCGGAGCCACGGACTATTCCATTACTGAAAACGCGCCTTCACCCTTCGTCGTGAAGCGGGATGCCAACGGGGAATTCCTCTGGGCGCGCACATTTTCCAGCGGTCTTGAAACACATTTCGGCAATACGGTAGTCGACGCTGCCGGAAACAGCTATGCCTTCGGCTTGTTCTGGGGCACTCTCGATTGCGATCCCGGTACAGGTCAGCACATCCTCACTTCCGGAAATTCCCGCAAGTATTTCCTGATCAAGCTCGACACCGACGGGAATTTCGTCTGGGCCCGGGAATTCGGTCAGCTGGATAGTTATGTGACCGTTGGTCGAATCGCTATCCAGGGCAACAACCTGTATTGCTCTGCAGTGTATTCCGGAACAGCTGCGTTCGGCGATGATGAGCTGACAACTGCCGACGTGGGCAGTATGTTCGTAACGAAAATCTCTACCGACGGCACCTTCGACTGGACAGTCGGCATTGGCGCGACCGACAATACGATCTTGGCGATGGAAGGTACAGGCGGTATTGCAGCCAGCGCCTCCGGAGACGTGTTCGTAACCGGTTTCTTTTCCAAGGCCGGCGATTTTGATCCGGGAGCAGGCACGACTACACTTACACCGGTTGGCGAAGGCGACGCATTTATCCTGAAGCTAAACAACTCCGGTGAATTCCAGTGGGCCGTCAACTCCGGCGGTGAGCACAATGAGGCGGGCTTCGGTATCGCGCTTAGTCCCGACGGCTCCGTTTACCAGTGCGGCACACATATCAATAATGAAGATATCCCTTCACCGAACGAAGACCTGTTTGTGGCGCGCTATTCCGCTACGGGGACGGAAATATGGTTGCACCAGATCGGCGGTCCGTACATGGATCAGGGTCTTGGAATCGATGTGGACGAAGACGGTTCGGTATATGTCTCGGGCGATTTCAGCTCTCCCAGCGTGGATTTCGACCCGGGAACCGGCGAACATGTGATGACAGCCAACACCAATCATGGCTACATACTGAAACTGACAGCCAGTGGCGATTTCGTATGGGCTGCACCGTTCAAAAGCCCGGAAACGAATAGCCTTCAACCAAGCTCCATGTGGAATATCGCCTATGCGGACGGAACACTTTACGGCAGCGGGTACTTCTTTGGCAGGCTTGATATGGATGCCGGAGTGGAAGAATCCATCCTGTTCAGTGACAACGATTACGCGAGCGGCTTTATGCTGAAGCTCGACACGGCGGAAGTCGTGCTCGGGATCGACGAAACGGCATCTGTTTCGTTCGGATTGTATCCTAATCCGACCGGGGAAACGGTAAACCTGCAACTGGAACAGCTCGGATCGGGCAGCAGTCTGACGGTACTCAACCTGCAGGGCGAACGCGTGCTTGAACAGCAGCTGAAAGCATTGGTGACGGAAATCGACCTGCAGCACTTACCTTCGGGAACTTACCTGGTGGAAATCCGTCAGGATGGCTTGAAAAGCAATCGGCGACTGGTGAAAATGTAGTTGCTCTAACGCTGTGATTAAAACACACAAAAAGCATCGGATGGGTTAACCTCCGGTGCTTTTGTGTTTCAGGTAAGAAAATATTCTTTTTCTTTACCCTCAAAGCCAACCGGTTATACATCAATAACGTTTGATCTGTAACGATATGCCCAACCTTATGAAAAACGCCTTTTTACTCGTCCTCTTCTTCTCAATTACTGTCACCGCTTTCACACAATTCCAGAACAAGCTCGAAGCCGGGTTTCAAAACGGAATTACCAATATTGAGACCGACGATGATGGAAATATTATTTACTCTTCCCTTTTTCCACTGGACGATTACCTGATCATCTACAAAGGCGATTCACTGAACAATCCCATCTTTCAGAAGAAGATCAGCTTCGGGGAAGGCATTCAAATGAATTTTCTCCGCGTCGTTCAGAACCAGATCTACATTCTGACCTATCCTATGGATCCGTATTGCCTGCTCACCAAGCTGGATTCAGACGGCAACTTTTTATGGAGCAAAAAAATTACCGGGCCATTATCAGCCGTTTCCGGAGGCAACATTCGTGTTACGCCCGACAACAACATTTACATTTATTTTGGCAGCTGCGACTACGAAAACACCTTCTTCAAGCTCGATGCTGATGGCGATCTGCTTTGGGCGAAATCTTACCATATCAACCCGGGCACACTGCAATACCGGGGCGGAGTCAAGAGTATGATTGAAACCGGGAACGATGGATTAACAGTGCTTTCCAGCTTCTGGAGCTCACCTTTCGAGCGCGAGATTGTCATGCTCTACGAACTAACCCCGAACGGCGATATCGTCTGGAATAAATTTTACAACTCACCTGTCGGAATCGCCGGTTCCGGCGGACAAGTAACCTATGACCACCTGAAACGCGATGCAGACGGGAATTACTACTTCCTGAGCAATGAACAGGCGGGCGGTCACAAGTGCGACATCATTAAAACAGACGCAACGGGAAATCTCCAGTGGTCTAAAAGATACCTGTATCCAGGATTCGACAACTCGCAATTTACACAGATGGATCTGGATACAAAAGGAAACATCTACGCCTCCATGTGGCTCTACCAGAGTGCAACAAGCTTCCAATCATCCCTGCTGAAAATCAACACTGCCGACGGTGAAGTAAAACAGGCATGGGGCGAAATCTACAACACATCGGTCTACTCCAAATTCATTTCGAATCTGAAATGTGTGAACGACAATCGCATTCTTACCACGCCGTTCATTTCAGGTATAGGACCAGCCATCATAAGCACAGACAGCACCGGCCTTGGGATCTGCGGATTCTCCAAAAAAGAATTTTCTACCGAGCCTTATATCCTCAATGACACTCTCATCACGCCTTTTTCCATGAATCAGAATATCCAAATTTCGGCTATGACGTTCAGTACGGAGGAAATGACAAATACGCTCACGCCTTATTGCCTCGATGCCGGTATTGCCGAAAACTTCACCGAAGAGGCCTTCCAGGTTGTTCCGAATCCCTTCGTTTCTACTGCAACTGTTGTTTTCGAAGAGGAACAGATCGACTTGCACATCAGTCTCGTTGATCTGTCGGGCAAGGTGCTGAAGGAAATTGATTTCAGCGGAAAAGAATGTACGATTGACGCTGCCGGCCTTTCTCCGGGAATCTATCTGCTCCGCGTTGTCAACGATCGCAATCAGGCTGCAGTAAGGAAAATCATCGTCGAATAACGATTCCAGGCCGATTATCCAATCAATTCTTTCGTCGCCATTGTCCATTCTTGATTGGTTGTTATCTTTGCGTTCGTACGTAGAATTAATAACCTAAAACGGTTGACTAAAATGGCTAAAATCAAAGTTGCAAACCCTGTAGTGGAGTTGGATGGCGACGAAATGACGCGCATCATCTGGAAATTTATCAAGGATAAGCTGATCCTTCCTTACCTGGACCTGGACATCAAATATTACGATCTTGGTATCGAAAAAAGGGATGAAACCGGCGACCAGATTACGGTAGACGCTGCCGAAGCCATTAAAAAATACCAGGTAGGGATCAAGTGTGCCACCATCACACCGGACGAACAACGCGTACAGGAGTTCAACCTGAAATCCATGTGGAAATCACCGAACGGAACCATTCGTAACATCCTCGACGGAACCGTTTTCCGCGAGCCGATCGTGATCAAAAACGTACCACGCCTGGTAACCAACTGGACCGCGCCGATCATCGTTGGTCGTCACGCATTCGGTGACCAGTACCGCGCAACCGATGCCGTTTTCAAAGGCAAAGGAAAGCTCACCATGACATTCACACCGGAAGACGGCGGCGAAGTGCAGACATTCGATGTGTACAACTTCAAAGGCGATGGCGTTGGTATGGCTATGTACAACACCGACGAATCCATCGAAGGATTTGCACGCAGCTGCTTCAACATGGCGTTGACCAAAAAATGGCCGCTGTACCTTTCCACAAAGAACACCATCCTGAAAAAATACGACGGTCGTTTCAAAGACATCTTCGAATCCATCTACCAGAATGAATTCAAAGCGCAATTCGACGCAGCCGGTATCACTTACGAGCACCGTTTGATCGACGACATGGTGGCTTCTGCCCTGAAATGGAACGGAAACTTCGTATGGGCTTGTAAAAACTACGACGGCGACGTACAGTCCGACACCGTAGCACAAGGATTCGGATCACTTGGTCTGATGACTTCCGTATTGATTACTCCTGACGGAAAAATCATGGAAGCGGAAGCAGCTCACGGAACCGTAACACGTCACTACCGCGATCACCAGGCTGGTAAGAAAACATCTACCAACCCGATCGCTTCCATCTACGCATGGACCCGTGGTCTGGCGTTCCGTGGCAAACTGGATAACAACCAGGAATTGATTGATTTCTGCGAATTGCTTGAAAAAGTATGCATCGAAACAGTTGAATCAGGTGTTATGACCAAAGACCTTGCAGTTTGCATCCACGGCAACAAAGTGAACCACGGTGAGCACTTCGTTTACACGGAAGAGTTCCTCGATGCACTCGACAAAGGACTGAAAGCGAAAATGGCTTAATCAGCTTTAACAATAATGAAAAGCCTTCTGTCCCGATAGCTATCGGGACAGAGGGCTTTTTTGTTTTAGGCTCCTCACAATTTACGTTAAGTACAACCACCTGGTCATTTCTTCGGAAGGGAAGTCGAAAATTGTTCCCTTCTTTGTAGAGAAAGAATCGATCTTCCGTTATGAATGCTGTAGAAAATTTCCTGCTGGATTGTGGCTTTTCCTGGACACTCAGCCGTTTGCTTCCGTACATCGTGTTTCCGCTGCTGGGACTGCTGATCTGGTTTTTCCTGCGAAAGCACCTGAATTCCCTTGGCGCAAAGCTGCTGGTATTCGTCATCCTCGTTCCCGGGATTTTTACCATGTATTTCATCTCCACACCTATCTACGAAGGCGATTTTGCCAACAAGGCGGAAACAGTGGCGATGCTTCCCGAACTGAAAAAGAAGGAGCAAACATTGGTCGTGATTACCATTCCCGGCTGCCCGTTCTGCATGGAATCCATTGAACGAATGAGAGCCTTTAAGGAACGTAATCCGGATATCCAGATCGAATACCGCGTTTGCAGCAACGACTCCAATGCACTAACGACGTATGCAAATGAAACGAAAGGCGCATTTCCGGTCGTATTGGCCGAAAATCCCGATGCGCTGGCAAAAACCGCCGGACTGCGCTTCCCGGCCTTTGTGCTCACCGACGGCAAGACCGCGCGCAAATGGTCCAACAATGATTTCGGCGTAGCAGCATTAGACGAAGTGGAAAACGCTTTTGAATGACACATCCGGCAATTGTGAATTCTGAATTATGCATTCTGAATTGTACCTTTGCCCCGTGTACAAGCTCGTCCTTCCCCTTCTGATCCTGGTTGCTTCCTGCAAAACCATCGAACCGGTTGCGCCGGAGACGAAAACGCAGGTCGCGCCGATTGCTGAGCGCCCGGTTTCGGTTATTGTACTCCCGCTTTCCATTCAGCTGGCACCGTATTTCACATTAGCCGACAAACAGGTTCCTGCTTCCTTTGATGGTGGTGAAAGTCCGTGTGCAGGCGTGAGCTACCAATACCATTTCGAGCGCGATCCGCTGCAATTAACCGGCCTCGGGAACGAAATGAGCATAGACGTTTCGGGAAAATACCGCCTGAAAATGAGCTATTGCCCGGAATGCACCGACTGGTTTTCCGACAAGCCGTCCTGTCTCACGCCGCGCATTCCGTTCAGCTGTGGCATAGGCGAGCCCATGCGTCGGATGCAGATCCGTTACATTTCGCGCTTCGAGCTAACACCCGATTACCGGATTTCGACCAAAACGCGGCTGGACAACGTACAAGCCATAGATCCGTGCGAAGTCACCGTTTTCGCTTACGACGCCACTGACGAACTGATCAAGGAAGTGCGCAAATCACTCGAAAAGCTCGCCGTCGATATCGATAAGCAAACTGCGGCTATTTCCTTCCGTCAGCAGGCAGCCGATCTCTGGAAAGACCTCGAAACGCCGGTGCCCATTCCCGGATTTGGATTTCTGCACCTGCAACCAAAAAATGTGCTGCTTACACAGCCCCGCGTGACCGGAAGCCTGCTCCAGGCATCGATCGTCATGCAGGCTTATCCGTTTTTTTCCACCGACAAGCGCACGCTGACACATCAGCCACTACCGGACCTTCAGCTCAGCAACAGCTATCCCAACGATACGCTGCAGCTGGTTTCCGACCTAGAACTGGAATACGACTCGCTGTCGACCATTATCAACAGGTACGTGAGCGGTACGAAGCTGATGATCCAGGAACGCGAAGTCATTATCGACAGCATTCACATTACCGGTGCCGACGCACACAATCTTGTTTTCCGTCTGCAATTCTCCGGAAAAAAGCGCGGAACGCTGTTCATCAAAGGCGAGCCCGTTTTCGACCCGCTGACTCAGCAGATCGAGCTGAAAAACGTGGATTTCGACCTCGATACCAAAAGCACCTTATTGAAAACGGCCAAATGGCTCTTTTCCGATCGCATTCTACAGGAAATCACGAAAGCGTCGAAACAGGACCTGCGCCCGCAGTTGTCGGAATTACAGAAAACACTCAACAAATCGCTGCGGATCGAGCAGAATGGCTTCCTGATCCTGGGAACGCTGCTGGAGCTGAAAGTAAACGGGATTTATCCGGAAACCGATCGACTGACCGTTCGCGTTTCGGCCAAAGGCAAGCTGTCGCTGGCTTCCGTTACGAATTGACCATGTGCTTGGCCAGCGGCGGGAAACAATTGTACAGCGCCGTTTTCAATTCATCGCTGATGTCGAGACTATCGACCGCCAGCTTCATGCATCTCAGCCATTCTTCCATCGCCGTGTTATCAATCGCATGTGGCAAATGACGCATCCGCATCTTCGGGTGTCCGAAACGCTCGGAATACAATTGCGGGCCGCCGAGAAACTGCGTGAGAAACAAACGCTGCTTTTCGATAATGCCGGCCTTATCCGTTTTGAAGAGATGACTGATCACCGGAGAAGCGAATACGTGGCCGTAAAATCGCTCCACCAACAGCGCCAATTGTTCCGGGCCGATGCGTTGGTATAATGTTTCCATGAATTGCAAATTTAAGGCTCTATTCAAAAAATCCCGAGGCTTTTGTAACGTTTGGAACGATAGTTGCTATATTTGCTTCAGCATGAAGTATATAGCTGGTTTACTTTTTGTGCTCTGCACTCTCCTTTCTACCGCTCAGAACGATCACAATCTTTCGGACGCTATTTCCGACTGCGCAGGAGCCGTAAGCATACTTCAGGCGGGCTCTTACAGCCTTCAATTTACAGCCAAAGGCGGTATTGTCGAAGACCTCGATGCCTATCCCTCCTTATCCAATGTTTCAGAGAAAAACTCACTTTGGTGTTCCTTTAAAGCTTCCTACGACGGTCGTTTGACCCTTTCGGCGGATGTGTCGTCGGGGCCGCTGCAAATGATCATTTTCGAAAACGAAACCAAAGACATTTGCGACGATATTTACCGTGGAAAAGCGGAAATCCGCCGTCTGATCCTTTCCAAGGATTCGCATGTGGGGCTGGACCTTGTGACTTCCGATAACGTCCTCTACCCGATCGATCTCACTGCCGGAAAGCACATCATGATCTGTTTTCTCAGTATTCCGAAAGAAAAGCCGAAGCTCGAGCTGGCGGTTAAGTTCGAATCGCTCAACGGCGAACTGAAAGAAGCAAACGCCGACAGCAAAGTGGTCGATTTACGCTCAGCCAAAGACGAACCTGCGCTCAGCATCCTGGTGCGCGACGCCGAGACCGGAAATCCCGTAGTTGCGAATCTCACAATCACCGGAATCAAAAGTATGGCAGCCCTCTACAATGGCTCCGATTTCCTGATCGCCGTGGAAAAATCCGGTAAGATCCAATTGCGCGTCGATGCCGAAGGGTATTTCTTTGTCGACCGGGAAGAGCCAGTTTCCGCCGGTTCGGAAAACGAGATCGTGATCTGGATGGAACCACTGGGCGAAGGCAAAAGCATGCAGATCGACGAGATCGAATTCTATCCCGGCTCAAGTGAATTCCTGCCAACCGCAGAACCCAAGCTGCGGCGTCTGAAAGACTTCCTTGCACTGAACTCAGCCGTGAAGATCGAAATCCAGGGACACGTCCACGCCACCGGCGAGAACTCTCACGAAGGACAAAAGATCTCCGAAGCCCGCGCGAAAAAAGTATTGAATTACTTAGCCGAGAACGGCATCGATAAAAGTCGGATGACAGCTGTAGGCTACGGCAACACCAAGCCGATCTACGAAAACGCCAAATTCGCTTACGAAGAACAGGCGAATCGCAGGGTTGAGATCAAAGTCCTCTAGACGATTTTGAATGTTAGATTTTGGATGTTTGATTGATTCGGAAACGTCATTATTCAAACAATCCGGGTTCTAATTTTTCATTTTTTGAAACGCATAACGTGCTTCTATAAGCAGGTTGCCCCATCAACAATCAAACATCAACAATCAAACATCAACAATCAAACATTTTGCTTCAGCTTTCCAAAAGCGTTTTCCAGCACTGAATCATCTACCAGCTCCGGAACAGTTACTTTCAATCGCGGTTCCTGTTCCATTGCGCGTTTGATGGCGAAAATCGCACCTTCGTTGCGGGCCCAGCTTCTGCGGGCAATACCGTTGTTGACGTCCCAGTGAAGCATCATGTGCATTCTGCGGCTGGCATCTTCGGAGCCGTCGAGCAGCATACCGAAGCCGCCGTTGATCACTTCGCCCCAGCCAACGCCACCGCCATTGTGGATGGAAACCCAGGTCGCGCCGCGGAAAGAATCACCGATCACGTTATGGATTGCCATATCGGCTGTGAAACGCGAGCCGTCGTAAATATTCGACGTTTCACGGTACGGTGAATCGGTTCCGGAAACATCGTGGTGATCACGACCCAGCACAACCGGCCCGATTTGGCCGTTTTTAATGGCCTGGTTAAACGCAGCGGCGATTTTCATACGTCCTTCTGCATCGGCATATAGAATGCGCGCCTGAGAGCCCACAACGAGCTTGTTTTCCTGCGCACCTTTGATCCATTGAATATTGTCGGCCATCTGCTGCTGAATTTCAGCCGGGCTGTTGCGACGCATTTCTTCGAGTACTTCGCAGGCAATCGCATCGGTTTTTGCTAAATCTTCCGGCTTGCCGCTCGTACAAACCCAGCGGAACGGACCGAAACCGTAGTCAAAGCACATAGGTCCCATGATGTCCTGAACATAGGACGGGTATCTGAAATCGATGCCATTCGGCGCCATGATATCTGCGCCGGCGCGCGATGCTTCCAGCAGGAAGGCGTTTCCGTAGTCGAAGAAGTACGTTCCTTTGGCTGTGTGGCGATTGATCGCCGCGGCATGACGCACGAGTGTTTCCTGTACTTTCTGACGGAACAGCTCCGGATTTTCGGCCATCATACGGTTGGCCTCTTCGAAAGCAATGTCTACCGGATAATAACCACCGGCCCACGGATTGTGCAGCGAAGTCTGGTCGGAACCAAGATCGATGTGCAGGTTCTCCTGGTCGAACTTCTCCCAGACATCCACCACGTTCCCGAGGTAAGCCAGCGAAACAACTTCTTTCGTTTCCTGTGCTTTTCGTACGCGAGCTACGAGCTGATCCAGATCTTCGATGATCTCATGGATCCATCCCTGTTCATGACGAATACGGGTGATCTTCGGATTGACCTCCGCACAAACGGTAATACATCCGGCGATCGTACCTGCTTTCGGCTGCGCACCGCTCATTCCTCCAAGTCCTGAAGTAACGAAAAGCGATCCGGCCGGCGACTTGCCGATCTTGCGGAAACCATTCAGTACGGTAATGGTTGTTCCGTGTACAATTCCCTGCGGACCGATGTACATGAACGATCCTGCCGTCATCTGCCCGTATTGCGTAACGCCAAGTGCATTGAAACGCTCCCAGTCGTCGGGTTTGGAATAGTTCGGGATCATCATTCCGTTGGTCACCACCACACGCGGCGCGTCTTTGTGCGACGGGAACAACCCCATCGGATGGCCGGAGTACATCACCAACGTTTGCTCGTCGGTCATTTCGGCCAGGTATTTCATGCACAAGCGGTACTGTACCCAGTTCTGGAATACAGCTCCGTTTCCGCCATACGTGATCAATTCATGTGGGTGCTGCGCCACGGCATGGTCCAGGTTGTTGTGGATCATGAGCATAATGGCCTTTGCCTGCTCGGATTTCCCCGGATAATCGGAGATCGGTCTGGCAAACAGCTTGTAATCCGGGCGATAGCGATGCATGTAGATTCTTCCGAATTGCTCCAGCTCTTCCAGGAAATCAACTGCCAGCTCGGCATGCAGCTCCTGCGGAAAATAGCGCAGGGCATTTTTCACTGCCAGTTTCTGCTCATCCTCGGTAAGGATGGCTTTGCGTTTTGGAGCGTGATTGATCGCCGGATCGTTTGGATGCTTCGGAGGAAGCGCTGCCGGAATGCCCTGAAGGATATCTGCATGAAAAGCTGTCAAGTCCATGGAATGTGTTTTTTGGCAAAATTAGCAGGAAAACCCGCCTGACGGACAGGCCGGAGTATAAAAAAACGGCTGCACCAATGGTACAGCCGTCGAAATAGTTGAGTAAAGCAGGATCGTTATCGTATCAGGTTGATACTTCCCGTCCAGACGTATTTGCCGTCGTTGATGCTGTCTTTCGTTCGGATAGTCCAGTTGTAAACACCCGTCGGTACGATCTGACCATTGTACGTTCCGTCCCAGGAAGCATCGATATCATGCGATTGCCAGATGATCTCGCCCCAGCGGTTGTAAATGAGGAGCTCGAAATCGGATGGATCGATACCTTGCAGGTGAACTCTCCATGACTGGTTGAATTCATCGCCGTCCGGTGTAAAGGCATTCGGTGCGTAGATAAGCACTTCCGGCATCACGGTGACGATTTTCTCTACCGTATCCTTACAACCGAAATCGGAAGTAACGATCAGCTGAGCGAGGTAGTTGCCCGGCACACCATCAGGGAAAACCACTGTTGGATTCGTACTCACAGAAGTTCCCGGGTTACCTTCCTGGAAGGTCCACTCATGGGAAACTGCTCCGAAAGAGTAATCAAGGAATTGAGCCGTTGTGTTGAACATCATGATCGGATCAGGTGACCAGCGGAAGTCGGCATTCGGCTTCGGCAATACGGTCAGGAAGTTATCCACCGTTACCGAGTCGATACAACCGTCAGGCGAAGTCACCACGAGTGTTACATCGTAGCTGCCGTCGTACATTGCTTCCGGCGTAATTTCGTCCATATCGAAGAACTGCTGTCCGTCGCTCAGGCGCCAGTAAGTATGATCTGACATGGTTGGATCGGTCGTGTTGTTCAGAACGAAGAGCGCTGGCTCACACAATACCGGTTCTACTACCGTGAAGGTTGGAACAGGCACCGGAAGCGCTACCAGCTGCGTGCTGATGACAAACGGTGTCGATTCACAAGCGTCTTCTATCGTTACAGTATAAGTCGTTGTTGTATTCGGTGCAGGCGAAACGGTAGACGAAGGACCTGAGTGTACTTCACTGGTCGACCAGGTATACGTGTAAGGAGCTCCGAGACCACCTGTTGCCGTTGCCGTGATCGTTCCCGGATAACCCGGACAAACGTTCTGATCCGGTGTGATTACAGCACTGATTGGCTCACGTACGGTGACATGAATGGAATCTGTCTCCGAGTTACAGCCGTTCTCATTGGTTGCGAAAACAGGATACCAAGTATCTGCGATCGGCGTTACTTCCTGGTGACCGTCTGTTGAAGCGGTATGATTCCAGTTAAAGGTAAAGGATGTTCCTCCGGTTGCTGTCGCATCCAGTATTCCGGTTCCGTTCTGGCAGATCGTTATGTCATTGGACAACGTCATGATCACCGGAACAGGGTCTGTCAGAGTAATGTTGATACATCTGACACAGCCGGCCGAGCTGCGGGCACATACAGAGTATGGTCCGGCAGCCAATCCGTTCATGGTAGGTGAAGTCTGCCACGTACCACCGTTATCGAAGCTGTATTCGTTTGCTCCGGCACAAGTCAGTGTTACGGCTCCATCGGCATAACCACCGCAGGAAGGATGTGTGATCGCTGCTGTTACAACCAGCTGCTGAACAGTGACTACTACAGTATCGCGAACCATTCCGCAAGGAACGTTGCTTTCACGCAGGATGAATCGATAGACTCCCGGTTGGTTCACAGTCACCATCGGGTTCATGTTGTTAAGGTTCGGTGAGAACACAGCTGTTGCCGGCGGCGACATCCCCGGAGGTACGATCATCTGCCAGTTGGCGGTATTGGTAGCCGAGCTTGGCACACCGTGCAATTGGAACGGTGACCCGAAGCAGACAACCATATCAGGACCAGCGTTTGGTGCCGGTGGCGGAACAACCGTGATGGTAAAGATCGCCGTATCGACAAAAGCAACTGTAGAAGCACTTTCTGCCTGAGAAACTTCCACCATGTAAGTTGTTGTAACGGTCGGTGAAACAGTAACGTTCGTTCCACCTGTTGTATTGGATACGCCATTGGTCACGAGCCATTCGAACGTTGGGTTCAGCAAGCCCGGTGTAGCGATCGTTACGTTGGTAGAGCTGCCGAGGCAAATGGTCTGGTCTGGCGCCGAAACACCGCAGACTACCTGGGCAGATCCTGTAAAGTCAAGGCTAACATCCTGCGAAGTTCCGCTATAGTTAGAAAGACAAAGCAGGAACGTTTGTCCGGCCGTTACGTTCAGCGCGTCTTCGAAGTTGCCTGGCTCACCGCCCGGAGGCATATCGCCCATTCCGGTCAATCCTTCACAAGGGACGTTCCAGTTACAAGCTACTGGTGGTTGTGTACCGTTCTGCAGCATCGCACAGGTTGGCGACACGCCTGTTCCGGTTGGATAAATATAAGGCCACATGATCCAGTCGAAGCAGCCACCGTTTGGTCCTTCGATCGACCATTCCAGTGTTCCGTTGGAAACGATGGTAATGGTAATGAATGTGGAGCTGGTTTCACCGGAAAGCAAACAGCCCGAGTTACCCGGATTCGGGTTGGATGACGGGTTAGATGGTGTTCCGGAACCAAAGTCAAAGTTATTGGTCAACGGGTTCGGCGGAAAAATTTCAAATTCCGGTGTCGAACAGCCCTGAACGGCTTCGTTACAGTCGTTTGCTTCCTGACCGAATCCGATAAATGCCAGGCAAGATGCGATTGTGAAGAGGTAAATCTTTTTCATGCCGTTTAGTTTTCGCAGTTGGTAAATGGATAGGGATTCACAGGATCGGTTCCGTGTAAGCCAACCTGGATGCAGGATGCATTCACAGCATATTCTCCTAGCCAGCTACGGAATTGATCCATCGTAAAGGTGGTGAGATCTTTGGTCAGAAGAAACGCTCGTTTTGAAATCCAATCCAAACGCACGACTTGTACGTATGGATTCAAACGAAGCTCATTTTCCAGGTTCTGGAAAGTCGTCTGATCTTCGATGTTCAACATGCATTGAGCGAAATACTTCGGATTATCCGTTGTTTGTGACTTGCCGGCAAATGAAATAAATACCAGACAAACTAACAGTAAAAGGGTTCTCATAATCATAGTGTATTTGTAAAGAAAACGTAAGCTGGGCTTAATGGTTGTCCATACAATGAGAAAGTTACGGATATTTTACGGAATGTTATAAAAATAAAAAAGGAGTGAATAATTTCACTCCTTCTCTATTTGCATTTCCTGTTATAATTAGAGGAATCTGAACGATTTACCTGGGTAATAGGCAGTTTCACCCAATTCTTCCTCAATACGGAGCAATTGATTGTATTTTGCCATACGATCGCTTCGGGAAGCTGATCCGGTTTTAATTTGTCCGCAGTTCAAGGCAACCGCCAGATCGGCGATCGTGTTGTCTTCTGTTTCACCGCTTCGGTGGCTCATAACGGAAGTATAACTGTTGCGGGTTGCCAGCTGAACGGCCTCGATGGTTTCGGTCAGCGATCCGATCTGGTTTACTTTCACCAGGATGGAGTTCGCGATGCCTTTATCGATTCCCTGGGCCAAACGCTTGGTGTTGGTAACGAACAGGTCGTCACCTACCAGCTGTACTTTGTTGCCCAGTTTTTCGGTTGCCAGCTTCCAGCCGTTCCAGTCGTCTTCTGCCAAACCGTCTTCGATGGAAACGATCGGGTATTTGCTGCACCAGTCGGCCCAGTAATCCACCATTTCAGCTGAAGTGCGCTGCTCGCCTGTCGATTCGAACAGGTAGAGGCCTTTTTCAGCATTGTAGAATTCGGAAGAAGCTGCATCCAATGCGATGTGCATATCGTGGCCCGGTTTGAACCCGGCTTTCTCCACCGCTTCGAGCACCACCTGGATAGCCTCTTCGTTGGAACCAAGGTTCGGAGCGAATCCGCCTTCGTCACCAACGTTGGTCGACATGCCTTTCGATTTCAAAACGGATTTCAGGTGGTGGAATACTTCCGTTCCCCAGCGCAACCCTTCCGAGAAGGAAGAAGCACCGAATGGCATCACCATGAATTCCTGGATATCGATTTTATTATCAGCGTGCGAGCCTCCGTTGAGGATGTTCATCATCGGCACCGGCATGGTTACGGCTCCAACACCGCCTACATAACGGTACAGGCTCAATCCTGCTTCCTGCGCTGCTGCTTTGGCAACCGCCAGTGAAGTTCCAAGAATGGCATTTGCCCCCAGTTTCGATTTATTTTCCGTGCCATCGAGCTGAATGAGCAGGCTGTCGATTGCTTTTTGATCGAAAATGTCCATACCCATCAGTTCTTCGCTGATAATGGTATTGACGTTTTCAACCGCTTTCAGCACACCTTTTCCAAGGTACGCAGCTTTATCACCATCGCGCAGCTCAACTGCTTCATGCACGCCTGTGGAAGCACCGGAAGGCACTGCTGCCCGCCCCATGGCTCCGTTGGTGGTGTACACATCCACTTCTACCGTTGGGTTTCCGCGTGAATCGAGGATTTGTCTTCCGACAATGCGTGCTATGTAGCTCATGACTTGTATTGTTTGATGTTAGAAATAAACTGATCAAAGAGGTAGCGCGAATCGTGCGGACCTGCGGATGCTTCCGGGTGGTATTGCACCGAGAACACCGGGCGGCCTTTCAGCTCGATTCCGGCAATCGTATCATCGTTGAGGTGAACGTGCGTTACTTCGATTTCCTGGTTGTTGTCAACGCTGGAACGGGAAATCACAAAACCGTGATTCTGGGAAGTAATTTCGCCTTTACCTGTCTTGAGGTTTTTAATCGGATGATTGATACCGCGGTGACCGTTAAACATCTTTTCGGTTTTCAATCCCTGGCTCAATCCAAGGATCTGGTGGCCGAGGCAGATACCGAAGACCGGTCTCTCGGTTTCGATGATCGTTTTCGTCAGCGCGATCTCATTCGGCATGGCTGAAGGATCGCCGGGACCGTTGGAGAGCATGAATCCATCGGGGTTGAAAGCCATCAGCTCGCTGATTGGCGTATCCATAGGGAAAACGCGTACAAAGCAATCACGCTCTGCCAGGCAGCGTGCGATGTTCTTCTTCACGCCGAAGTCGATCAGGGCCACACGGTAGCTGGCTGTTTGTTCGCCCACATCGTAGACAGTTTTCGTTGCCACTTTCGAAGACAATTCGAGTCCGTCCATCGATGGCACTTCTTTCACCTTTTGCTTCAGTACATTTTCGTCGAGGATTTCAGAAGAAATAATGGCGTTCATCGCTCCTTTGTGACGAATGTGGCGTACCAGTGCGCGGGTATCTACATCAGTGATCCCAACGCGATCGTTCTCTACGAGGTAATCGTGCAGGTTGGATTTTCCGGAAGGACGTGAAAATACTTCAGCAAATTTCTTGGTCACCAACCCGGCGATCTTCATTGATCCGGATTCGATTTCTTCTGCATGGACTCCATAATTACCAATGTGGGAGGTGGTCATAATCAGGATTTGTCCGTAATAGGAAGGGTCTGTGAATACTTCCTGGTAACCTGTCATACCTGTGTTAAAGGCAATTTCTCCAGTGGTTGTACCGATCTTCCCGGTTGATTTTCCATGAAACACCGTTCCGTCTTCCAGAACGAGTAACGCTGGCTTGTGTTCTTCCATGCGAAAAATTTTCTGCAAAATTAGGTATTTAAACCTGATACGGAAAATTTCTTTTGCTACTAAATATTCACATCTGTGCAGATCCGTCGGTAAAAGCACCAATGCCGTTGCTGCAGCACGAAGTTGTTTGTGGAAAAACAAAAAAGCCTGCTCGTAACGAACAGGCTTCAGGGTATCGTGTGAATCTTAATTTCCGGTTACAAGAGCACGAATCACTTCCGTTGACTCGACAGTGCTCAGACGGATAAAATAGCAGGCACTTCCTTGCTCCGAAAGATCGATCGGAATCTGGGAATGTTCTTCTGCCGTTTCAGCGTATACGAGCTTGCCATCCGTTGTAAGAATTTCAAGCAGGCCCCTGTAATTGTTAACCTGGATCGTGAACTTGCCAGCAGACGGATTCGGGAACAGGGAAATGCTTTCGCCTGAAAGTTCCGGCAAGGCTACGTAATCTACTTCGAAATCTGCTGAAGTGGATGTACATCCGTTGGCATCTGTTACCGAAACGATATAGGTTCCGTTTTCCGTTACCTGAAGGGTGTCATTGTCTTCTCCCGGCATTTGCGCGTTGTCAAGGAACCATTGGTGAATGCCACCTGCCGGTGAAGCGATCAGCAGATCGCCCGACGCTGTGATCACCGGAACCGGTGGAAGCGGGTTCACAATTACGGTTACCGCCTCGGTAGAATCAGAGCCGCAGGTGTTTTCCCCTACAAGCATGTATTCTCCGCCTTCGGTTACCGTCAGCTCATCACTGGTTGCGTCTTCGATCTCCAATCCGTCCTGGTACCAGATGAACGTTGCGTTCGTATCAATTTCGACGCTGAGCGTTACCATGCTGCCGGCGCAGAACTGAAGCTCTCCTGCAATATTCAGGTAGAGGTCGAGCGGTTCATCGACAATGGCCGTATAAACGATACTCGTATCGGCGCCACACACATTCGAAACGATGAGCTCATAATTTCCATTCTCCGAAACCTCGAGTGAGGAAGTTGTTTCGTCTATGATCGTTTCACCGTCCATCAACCATTCATAAGCAACACCGGTAGTTGTTACAGCATCAAATGTCACCGTTTCGTCCTCACAGAACTGAAGCGGCCCCGAAACGTTAACCCCGGCAGAAGGAACGGTAATCGAAGCCACGGTAATTGTCGCCGAAGTATCCGCACCACAAACATTGGCTGTTATGACAGCATAAGCTCCGGCTTCCGTTATCACGAAAGATCCGTTCGTCGAATCTGCCACAGCAGCGTCATCCATTAACCATTGGTAATCGACTCCGTCGGCCGGAGAAGCGTCTACCATGATCGTTCCGCCTTCACACAGATCGAGCGCTCCTGTTACACTTGTCAATGCCACAGGTACTTCGTGAAGGGTGATGGTATCGGTGTACGTATCAGAGCAGCTCATAAAATAGCCTGTTACTTCACCTGTAAGGGAAATCACCTGCTCTCCGGTCGTTGTGAATATATAGGAACCATCCGTTTCGTTTTCTTCCACACCGTCGTAAGACCACGTAAAGGAAGAATCTGCAGCGGCAAATCCCCAGTATTCATCGAACGCATGGAGGTTGACCATCCTGTTGCTGAAAAAAGAAGAGCTGGTATTGGTAAAGGTCGATGCCTCGTTTGTACAATGATTTACGCTGTCGACAGTGAAATCTGCCGTGAGGTCATAGCTGACGATCGGGAAAATCATGTATTCCAGGTCCTGCCCGAAAAAAGCCAGCGTTGAGTTCCATGTACCGGATCCAAAACGACGCCATGCCAGTGATTCACCGTAATTAGCTGTCCAGCTATTGCCTGCGTTATTGGAAATCACCGCAAGTGTGTCGTTAGGGATGCATTTAACCCCAACCGCGAAATTGGTATTATAAGTATATGGCGTCGTAAAGACCGCCTCATAGAAATCGTAGACCTGTGTAATGATTACATCAGCGGAATCCAATACCGCTACGGGCTTATTGGCCGCATCTACGGAGTAAAGATAAGCACGAACGGGCAGGGTCTGCGGCGCGGCGGAAACGCTGTAAGCTCCACCCCAAAACTGAACCCCGTGTATACGCAACGGCTCATCGATATGGTATGCCTGCGAAGCCGTGCGGACGTTGCCCACCATGGCATCGACGAAAAAAGAATCGGTCGGTGCTGCAAACGTCAGCTCTTTCAGGTATGGATAAACCAATGTATCCACCCCGCACGCAACGCTTTTGACTGGAGAATGAATATTCAGCTCCGGGTGGGTGCCGGTAAACGGTTGCTTTGTTCCTATTTCCTGCTGTCCGAAAGCTACTCCGGCAACGGCGAGGAAAATGGTCATCAAAAAGACGTGCAATTGTTTCTTCATAGTACTGGTTTGTAAAAGATTAGTAGCAAAATACCGGAAGGTGACTAATTCCACAACTACCGGTAAGTTTTTTTAATAAAAAAAGGCGATGTCACCACCGCCTTTTCCAATGTATATCAGAGATTACTTCTCTTCGTCATTTTTTTCTTCAGCTGCATCGTCAGCCGCAGGAGCTTCAGCATCTGTGATCTGATCGTTTACTGCATCTTCGATTGCTGCTTCTTCTGCTGCAGGAGCCTCCGCTACTGGAGTTTCCTCAACAACTACTGCTTCAGGAGCTTCCTCCACCGCTGTTTCTGTTTCAGCTGCAGGAGTCGCAGGAGCTGCTTTCGTTGCACCTGTGCTTCCACCACGGCGTGAACGACGTGTAGTTGTTTTCTTAGCTTCACCAGCACCGTAGATTTCGTTGAAGTCTACCAGCTCGATCAAACACATTTCTGCGTTGTCACCCAAACGGTATCCTGTGCGGATGATACGTGTGTAACCTCCCGGACGGTCAGCTACTTTCGGAGCTACTGTGCGGAACAGTTCGGTTACAGCTTCTTTGCTTTTCAGGTAAGAGAAAGCCGTACGACGTGCATGCGTCGAATCGTCTTTTGATTTCGTAATGATCGGCTCTACGTATACGCGGAGTGCTTTTGCTTTAGCGATTGTTGTTGTAATACGCTTGTGCTCGATGAGCGAGCAAGCCATGTTGGACAACATCGCAACTCTGTGCGAATGCGTACGACCGAGGTGATTTACTTTTTTACCGTGTCTCATTGTTATTGAATTTCGTAAGTAACGGTTAGCAGAAACTTAGTATCGCGTCGTTTCTGCCACCTATTACGCCATTATTACTTGTTTTATGCGATACTAGTCTTTGTCTAATTTGTATTTAGCTACGTTCATACCGAAGTTCAATCCTTTGGCATCAACGAGGTCTTCCAACTCAGTCAACGATTTCTTACCGAAGTTACGGAACTTCAAGAGGTCGTTTTTGTTGTAAGACACCAGGTCTCCGAGTGTTTCAACGTCAGCAGCTTTCAGACAGTTCAGCGCGCGAACGGAAAGATCCATATCAACGAGCTTGGTCTTCAGCAATTGACGCATGTGCAGGGAAGTTTCGTCAAATTCTTCTGTCTCCGACTTCACTTCGCTGTCGAGTGTAATACGCTCGTCAGAGAACAGCATGAAGTGGTGAATGAGGATTTTAGCCGCTTCTTTCAATGCATCTTTCGGATGGATAGAACCATCTGTTGTTACTTCGAGAACCAGTTTTTCGTAATCCGTTTTCTGCTCTACACGGTAGTTTTCGATCGTGTATTTCACATTTACGATAGGCGTAAAGATGGAATCGATTGCGATTGTACCGAATGGTGCGTTAGCGGCTTTGTTCTCTTCAGCAGGAAGGTAACCACGACCTTTGTTGATCGTCAGCTCCATTTCCAGTTTTACAGAAGGCTCCATGTTGCAGATCACCAGGTCCGGGTTCAATACCTGGAACGCTGAAGTGAATTTGCCCAGATCGCCTGCGGTGAGCTTGTCTTTTCCACTGATGGAAACCACAACTGATTCGTTGTCAGTACCGTCGATCTGCTGCTTGAAACGAACTTGTTTCAGGTTCAGTACGATCTCGGTTACATCTTCAACCACACCTTTCAATGTTGCGAACTCATGATCTACGCCTTCGATACGAACGGAAGAAATCGCGTAACCTTCCAAAGAGGAAAGGAGGATACGACGCAATGCGTTTCCTACTGTGATTCCGTATCCTGGCTCGAGTGGGCGGAATTCGAACTGACCTTTACGGTCGTCCGACTGGATCATGATTACCTTGTCAGGCTTCTGAAAATCTAAAATTGCCATTTTATTGTTCTTCTTTTAATTGTTTCGCAGTTGCGCGATCTGAAAGATTGAAGAAGGTCTATCAAATCCTTTAGCTGCGACTCAATGGTTAATTGTTACTTAGAGTATAATTCGACGATCAGCTGCTCCTTGATGTTCTCAGGGATCATCTCACGGGAAGGTGTAGCAAGTACTTTACCTTCGTACTGTGACGGGTTCCAATCCAGCCAGTCGTAACGCTTGTTAGAAGCTGTCAGGGAAGAAGCGATCGCTTCGAGTGACTTTGATTTCTCACGTACACCTACAACATCACCAACACGCAGTGTGTAAGAAGGGATGTTTACCACTTCTCCGTTTACTACAATGTGCTTGTGTGTAACGAGCTGACGAGCAGCGCGACGTGTAGGAGCAATACCCAGACGGTATACAGTGTTGTCCAGACGAGCTTCGCAAAGCTGGAGCAATACTTCACCGGTAATACCTTTCATGCGGGATGCTTTCTCGAACAGGTTAGAGAACTGACGCTCGAGGATACCGTACGTGTATTTTGCTTTTTGTTTTTCACCGAGCTGGATAGCGTACTCAGACTGCTTTCCACCACGACGCTTGTTTGGACCATGTTGTCCTGGACCGTAAGCTCTTCTATCGAGTGACTTATCTGGTCCGAAAATTGGGTCTTTGAAACGACGAGCGATTTTCGACGTAGGCCCTGTATATCTTGCCATATTAAATAAAAATAAAAGGGGGATTATGAATTAAGGCTTTTCCTTCGATAACCGGTTTCCCCTTTGAGTTAAAACTACTTATTAAACGCGACGTCTTTTTGGAGGACGACATCCATTGTGTGGAAGTGGAGTAACGTCAATGATTTCTGTTACTTCGATTCCGTTATTGTGGATAGAACGGATCGCGGACTCGCGACCTGCACCTGGTCCTTTAACGAACACTTTAACACGACGTAATCCGAAGTCATGTGCTTCTTTTGATGCATCCTCAGCCGCAACCTGTGCAGCGTAAGGCGTGTTCTTTTTAGAACCTTTGAAGCCCATCTTTCCAGCGGATGACCAGGAAATAACCTGACCAGCGTTGTTTGTCAAAGAAATAATGATGTTGTTGAAGGTAGCTTGAATATGCGCTTCACCATTAGCATCTACTTTGACAATTTTCTTCTTCTTTTGATTTGCTTTTGCCATTTTACTAACTATTATTTAGCTGCTTTTTTCTTGTTAGCAACTGTTTTTCTTCTACCTTTTCTCGTACGGGAGTTGTTCTTCGTACGCTGACCTCTCAGCGGCAGACCTGCACGGTGACGAATCCCACGAGTACATCCGATATCCATCAAACGTTTGATGTTCAGCTGGATTTCGGAACGGAGCTGACCTTCTGTTTTAACTTCCGCAATGGAGTTACGAATCTGAGCGATCTGGTCGTCGTTCCAATCCTGCACCTTGATATTCTCATCGATACCATTGGCTGTCAGGATCTGCTTAGCCGTGCTACGGCCAATACCGAAGATGTAAGTCAAACCGATTACACCTCTTTTGTTTTTTGGTAGATCAATACCTGCAATACGTGCCATAATTAACCTTGTCTTTGTTTGAGTTTAGGATTCTTTTTGTTAATCACGTAAACTACTCCTTTTCTCTTAACGATCTTGCAGTCTGCAGTTCGTTTCTTTACTGAAGCTCTTACTTTCATTTTGCTTTGTTTTTATCGGAATTCCTTCATACAAGCGGTTACTTGTAGCGGAAGGAAATACGTCCTTTTGTTAAGTCATACGGTGACATTTCCACTTTCACCCGGTCACCAGGGAGGATTTTGATGTAGAACATCCGCATCTTCCCTGAAATGTGGGCGGTAATGATGTGCCCGTTTTCCAACTCTACGCGGAACATCGCGTTGGACAATGCCTCGATGATTGTTCCGTCCTGTTCTATTGAATTCTGTTTCGCCATGGTCTTAGAATCCGGATAATTCGTTTGCAGCTCTGCGGCCACGTACACGTGTTCCTTCCATCAAACCATCCATGTGGCGGTTCAACAGGTAGGATTCGATTTGCTGCAGCGTATCAAGTACCACACCTACCATGATGAGCAGGGATGTACCACCGAAGAACATCTCGAAACCGGAAGTAATACCGGCAGCGTGAGCGACAGCTGGCAATACGGCAATGATCGCCAGGAACAATGATCCTGGGAGCGTAATGCGGGAAACGAGCGTATCAATGTAGTTCGCTGTTTCTTCACCCGGACGAACGCCTGGGATGAATCCTCCGTTGCGCTTCAGATCGTCGGCCATTTTGCGTGGGTTGATCATGATCGCCGTATAGAAATACGTGAAGATGATGATCAGGAACGCCAGCAGACCGTTGTACCAAACACCGTAGATATCACCAAATTTCGCCTGGAACCAGGAAACATCGTTGGTGCCTGAGCCGGAGAACAGCATTACCGGGATGGTCATGATCGCCTGGGCGAAGATGATCGGCATTACACCGGAAGCGTTCACTTTCAGCGGCAGATAGCTGCGAGCTCCCTGTGCATCCGCCTGACGGGCACCTACAACGCGTTTCGCTGTGTTGAGCGGAATTTTACGCACACCCTGTACGATAAGGATAGTTCCCAGTACGATCAGGATGAATACGACCATTTCCAGTACAATCACCAGCGGCTGGCTAAAGCCGAGCTCTGCGATGAAGGATTGTGGAAGACGAGCGAGGATACCAACGGTGATCAATAAGGAAATACCATTACCGATACCACGGTCGGTGATACGCTCACCAAGCCACACAGCAAACATGGATCCAGCGATCAGAACGATCACTGACTGTACCCACCACATGGTTCCCGGATCAGTTGGCAACGCCCCCTGGATGCCGGAAGCATACAAGGTAATGTAGCTTGGTGCCTGCAGGGCGCAGATGATGATCGTCAGGATACGCGTGTAGTTGTTGATTTGTTTCCTTCCGGATTCTCCTTCATTCTGCATTTTCTGTACGGCTGGAACGGCCATACCGAGGAGCTGCATAATGATGGAGGCACTGATGTACGGCATGATCCCAAGTGCCATTACGGACACGTTGGTAAATCCGCCACCGGAAAACAGTGATAACAGGTCTTCGATTCCGCCGCCGCCATTTCCTTTGCTCGCGCTATTCGCCAGAACAGCATCCGCGTTAACACCTGGAAGCATGATAAATGAACCAATGCGGTAAACGAGAATAAGAGAAAGCGTAAGAATAATACGCTTTCTCAGTTCCTCGACTTTCCAGATATTTTTTATGTTTTGTATAAACCTTTTCATAGAAAAAATGTCGGCAAAGTTAATTAGATTTCTGATACATTCCCACCCTGAGCTTCAATTCCTGCTTTTGCAGTACTTGAAAACTTATGGGCTGTTACGTTCACTTTAGCTTTCAGCTCACCACGACCGAGTACTTTCACCAGGTCATTGCGGGAGATCAAACCGTTTTCACGCAACACTTCGAGGGTAATATCAGTGATATTCTTACGCTCTGCGAGCGACTGAATAGCATCCAGATTAATTGCTTTATACTCGACTCTGTTAATATTCTTGAATCCGAATTTCGGCACACGACGCTGCAATGGCATCTGACCACCTTCGAAACCAATTTTTGTTGAGTAACCTGAGCGTGATTTCGCTCCTTTATGACCCCTTGTAGCTGTACCGCCACCACCGGAACCATGACCACGGCCGATACGCTTGTCTTTCAGTACCGATCCTTTGGCAGGCTTTAAATTATTCAAATTCATTGTCAATTCGATTTAATGCGTTATTAACCTACCACTTCGACCATGTGCGAGACCTTTTTGATCATGCCCATGATTTGTGGTGTTGCTTCTTTCTCAATAACCTGGTTCAATTTTCTAAAACCCAACGCCTTGATTGTAGCCTTTTGATCAGCTGGACGTTTGATAGCACTGCGAACCTGTTTGATTTTAATTGTTGCCATTCTACCTTGTTTTATCCGTTAAACACTTTATCCAATGAGATTCCACGCTGACGTGCTACTGTAACTGCATCGCGCATGTTTGCCAGGGCATCCATGGTTGCTTTTACTACGTTGTGTGGGTTGGATGATCCTTGAGATTTCGCCAATACGTTGTGAATACCTACGCTCTCGAGTACAGCACGCATCGCACCACCGGCGATTACTCCTGTACCGTTTGTAGCTGGCTTCAGCAACACTTCCGCTCCACCGAATTTACCTTTTTGTGTGTGTGGAACCGTCCCTTTCAGGATCGGAACTTTGATCAGGTTCTTTTTCGCATCGTCGATTCCTTTTGTAATCGCTTCTGTTACTTCTTTCGCCTTACCAAGACCGTGACCAACGATACCGTTTTCGTCACCTACCACCACAATAGCAGAGAAAGAGAATGTACGACCACCTTTTGTTACTTTGGTCACACGGTTCACTGCTACCAGTTTATCTTTCAGCTCGATATCCGAGGCTTTTACTTTGTTCATTGCTTGTTGTGCCATGTCTTCTTAAAATTTAAGTCCGCCTTCGCGTGCAGAATCTGCCAATGATTTAACACGACCGTGGTACAGGTACCCGTTACGGTCAAATACTACTGATTCTACGCCTGCTTTCATTGCTTTTTCAGCGAGTTCTTTTCCTACAACAGCAGCTTGCTCAGTCTTGTTTTTCTTTGCAGCGGCTTTGTTATTATAGGAAGATGCAGCGGCCAAAGTTTTTCCTGTTGTATCGTCGATCAACTGCGCATAGATCTGCTTGTTGGAACGAAACACAGACAAACGTGGCAACGAAGAAGTTCCGGAGATTTTCTTACGGATTCTTCTTTTAATTTTTGCTCTTCTGTTTACTTTACTAAATGCCATAACTTCTTTACTAAAAATTATTTCTTACTTGCAGACTTACCGGCTTTTCTTCGGATGATCTCACCTACGAAGCGAATACCTTTTCCTTTGTACGGTTCAGGTTTACGGAGGGAGCGAATTTTGGCGGCTACCTGACCAACCAGCTGCTTGTCATGTGACTCAAGCGTTACAACCGGTGCTTTACCCTTCTGGGTGTCTGCAGATACCTTAATTTCTTTCGGAAGTTCAATAGCGATCGGGTGAGAATAACCGAGTGCGAGCTCCAGGAGTTGTCCTGTAGCGGTAGCACGGTAACCTACACCGATGACCTCCAATTCCTTCTTATACCCTTCGGAAACACCAATCACCATGTTTTGTACCAATGCACGGTAAAGACCATGCTTGGAACGGTGCTCTGGCGCATCAGACGCGCGGCTAAAAGTGATTTCAGATCCTTCAATGTTTACTGTTACAGCAGTTGTGTCGAACTCCTGTGTCAGCTGACCTTTGGAACCTTTCGCGGAAATTACGTTTCCGTCCACCTTTACTTCAACTCCACTCGGGATTGTTACTGGGGATTTACCTATCCTTGACATTGTTTATTTAATTACGAATTACGGGTGACCGGCAGCCGTGGCTGCATCACCCTGCATTCTCAGTTTTACTTAATATACGTAGCAGAGTACTTCTCCACCAACGTTTTCTCTGCGTGCTTCTTTGTCGGTGATTACACCTTTAGACGTGGAAACGATCGCAATTCCCAATCCGTTCAGTACGCGCGGCATTTCTGTAGAGCCGCTGTACTTGCGAAGTCCCGGGCGTGATGCACGCTCGATTTTTGTAATCGCAGGCACTTTCGTGGACTGGTTGTATTTCAAAGCGATTTTGATTACGCCTTGTTTGTCATCTTCTTCGAATTTGTAATTCGTGATGTACCCCTGATCGAACAGGATGGCAGTGATCGCACGCTTAACGCCTGATGATGGAATCTCCACCGTTTTCAGACGCGCCGCACTCGCGTTACGGATTCGTGTCAGATAATCTGCAATTGGATCTGTATACATTGCTTCTTTTTGTTTCTATTAATTACTCAGTAGAGTTTCTCCCGATAGTTATCGGGAGACTTTTACCAACTTGCTTTTTTAACTCCCGGGATCTTTCCTGCCAGGGCCATTTCACGGAAAGTTACACGTGAAAGACCGAACTGACGCATGTATCCGCGAGGACGACCTGTGAGACCGCAACGGTTGTGCACACGAACTTTAGAAGAGTTCGCTGGCAATTGCTGCAGTTTGTCCCATTCGCCGGCAGCTTTCAACTCAGCGCGTTTCGCTGCGTATTTCTCTACCAGTTTTTCTCTTTTGCGCTCACGCGCTTTCATTGACTCCTTAGCCATCTCTACTTATTTTTTAATGAATGGGAAACCAAATGCGTCGAGCAAAGCTTTTCCTTCTTCATCGCTGTCTGCTGATGTAACGAATGTGATGTCCATACCCATGATACGGCTCACTTTGTCGATATCGATCTCCGGGAAGATGATGTGTTCCTTCACACCGAGGTTGAAGTTTCCACGACCGTCGAAACCTTTCGGGTTGATTCCACGGAAGTCACGTGTACGTGGCAAAGCGATGGAAATGAAACGGTCCAGGAAGTCGTACATCTTATCTCCGCGAAGCGTAACTTTCGTACCGATCGGCATTCCTTTACGCAGTTTGAAGTTCGAAACGTCTTTCTTAGAGTTTGTTGAGATAGCTTTCTGACCTGCGATACGCGAAACGTCAGCGATAGCGTTCTCAATGATTTTCTTATCAGCAACCGCATCACCCAATCCCTGGCTGATGACGATTTTCTGCAATCTAGGCACACGCATTACTGTCTTGTACCCAAATTTCTCAGTAAGCGCAGGAATGATCTCTGCTCTGTACTGGTCTTTCAGTCTTGGTGAATAACTCATGACTTGATCTCCTCTCCTGATTTTTTAGAGTAACGTACTGATTTTCCTTTGGCATCAGTCTTACGACCAACGCGGGAAGCTTGTCCTTTTACCACTACCATCAGGTTGGAGATATGAATTCCTCCTTCCTTGTCAACGATCCCTCCGTTTGGCTCAGAAGCACTAGGCTTCGTATGGCGCTTAACGATGTTCACTCCGCTAACGGTAGCACGTTCTTTCTTTCTATCAATCGTCAGGACAGTTCCTTCCTTCCCTCTTGACTCACCGCTCAATACTTTAACAGTGTCGCCGATTTTAATGTGTAATTTCTTCTGCATCACTACTGGTATTAAAGTACTTCGGGTGCGAGGGAAACAATCTTCATGTAATTGTTCTCACGCAGCTCACGAGCTACAGGTCCAAAAATACGGGTTCCTCTCATTTCCCCCGCCTGATTCAAGATAACGCACGCGTTATCATCGAAACGAATGTAAGAACCGTCAGGGCGGCGAACCTCCTTGCGTGTTCTTACAACAACCGCCTTGGCTACCGACCCTTTTTTAACGGCACCAGAGGGCATTGCGCTCTTAACAGCAACGACAATCTTGTCCCCAACAGAGGCATAGCGACGTTTTGTACCACCCAATACGCGGATGCACAGTACTTCTTTCGCTCCAGAGTTGTCAGCTACTGCAAGTCTTGATTCTTGTTGTATCATTGCAACTAATTATTATTTAGCTCTTTCAATTACTTCTACTAACCTCCAGTTCTTGTTCTTAGACAAAGGACGGGTCTCCATGATCTTAACGGTATCACCGATATGGCAATCGTTATTTTCGTCGTGGGCGACAAATTTAGTAGTTTTTTTCACGAACTTACCATATTTCGGGTGCTTAACTTTACGTTCAACCGCTACAACGATGGATTTCTGCATCTTGTCGCTGGTTACCACCCCGATACGCTCTTTTCTTAAATTACGCTTTTCTTCCATTTCAAGCTTTTTTAATGACCCAAGCGATTAAGCCTGGTTGTCACGTTTTTGTAATTCAGTCTTCAGTCGTGCGATGGAACGGCGTGTGTCACGAATCTGGATCGGGTTTTCCATTGGTGTTACCGAATGTCCGATTTTCATTTTCATGAGTGTTTCTGTTGCCGTTTCGATGCGCTTTTTCAGATCTTCTACTGAAAGCTTACTAATTTCCTGTTGTTTCATCGCTTCAATTATTTTCCTGGTACAACATAATCGTTACGCACGATGAACTTACATTTCACCGGCAGCTTCTGTGCAGCCAGACGAAGTGCTTCTTTTGCAACTTCATAAGGAACACCGTCTGCTTCAAACATGATACGGCCAGGACGTACAACTGCCACCCAGTGGCTAGGAGCACCTTTACCTTTACCCATACGTACTTCAGCAGGCTTGGATGTGATTGGCTTGTCTGGGAAAATACGGATCCACACCTGTCCTTCACGTTTCATGTAACGGGTTACAGCGATACGTGAAGCTTCAATCTGGCGTGATGTAATCCATCCCGGCTCCAGGGTTTTGAGTCCGAAAGAACCGAAAGCGATAGTGGAGCCACGTTGTGCTTCACCGCGGTTACGGCCTTTTTGTACTCTTCTGAATTTGGTTCTCTTTGGAGATAACATCTTTCAAAATTTTAATGTGTGAACTTACTTTTTCTTGTTACGGTTGTCTCCACGACCTCCGCCGCGGTTGTCTTTTCCACCTGGACGACGGTTTCCGCGATCGCCTCTGTCACCAGAAGGACCACCTTTAGCAGCCTGAGCAGCCATACCAACGTTTGGAGAAAGATCACGACGACCGTAAACTTCACCTTTACAGATCCATACTTTGATACCGATCAGACCGTATGTAGTGAGTGCCTCACCTACTGCGTAATCGATATCAGCTCTGAACGTATGTAACGGAGTACGTCCATCTTTGTACATCTCTGAACGTGCCATTTCAGCACCATTCAGACGACCTGAGATTTTAATCTTGATACCTTCAGCTCCCATTCGCATGGTAGAACCGATAGCCATCTTGATTGCGCGACGGAATGAAATACGTGCTTCGAGCTGACGAGCGATACCATCGGCAACGAGGCGTGCATCCAGTTCAGGACGTTTTACCTCGAAGATGTTGATCTGGATCTCTTTCTTCGTCAGTTTTTTCAGCTCTTCTTTCAGCTTGTCGACTTCCTGACCACCTTTACCGATGATCACACCCGGACGAGCCGTGTTGATCGTTACGGTAACGAGCTTGAGGGTGCGCTCGATGATGATCTTTGCAATGCTCGCTCTTGACAAACGTGCATTCAGATACTTGCGGATCTGATCGTCCTCAACGATCTTGTCGCGGTAGTTGTCGCCACCATACCAGTTAGACTCCCATCCGTGGATGAAACCGAGTCTGTTTCCAATTGGATTCGTTTTTTGTCCCATTTCTACTGATTATTTAGCGTCTACAACGACAGTTACGTGATTTGATCTTTTTCTAACGCGGTAAGCACGTCCTTGCGGTGCAGTCTGGATACGCTTAAGCATACCTGCTGAACCTACTTCGATTGTTTTTACCACCAGATTCTGGTCTTCAATGCTCTTGCCTTCGTTTTTCGCTTCCCAGTTTGCGATAGCGGAACGAACGAGTTTAGCAAGGCTTGTAGATGCATCCTTTGCATTGTGTTGCAGTATGTTCAGAGCTTTGTTCACTTCAACGCCACGTACGAGGTCTGCAACGAGTCTCATTTTACGCGGTGAAATCGAAGAGTTGTTCAAACGTGCGATCGCCGTTTGTGCCTTCTCCGCTTTCAGCTGTTCTGCTCTTAATTTTTTTCTAGCGCCCATGTCACTTGAATTTTTTATCTTTTCTTATCCTTTTTGTTACCACCATGACCACGGAAGTTACGCGTTGGGGAGAATTCACCCAGTTTGTGACCTACCATGTTCTCTGTAACATACACAGGAATAAACTTATTCCCGTTGTGTACAGCAAACGTCAACCCGACAAAGTCCGGTGTGATTGTGGAAGCACGTGACCATGTTTTGATCACAGATTTGCTACCGTTTGCTTGTGCGTCATCCACGCGCTTTGCGAGCTTATAGTGAACGAACGGCGGTTTTTTCAACGAACGACTCATACCTTATTTCTTTCTTCTTTCGATGATGAACTTATTAGAATACTTCTTCTTGGAACGTGTCTTGTATCCTTTAGCAGGCATACCATTACGTGAGCGAGGCAAACCTCCGGCGTTACGGCCTTCACCACCACCCATCGGGTGATCTACCGGGTTCATTACCACACCACGTACACGTGGACGACGTCCCAACCAGCGGGAGCGACCTGCTTTCCCTGATACAACCAGTGAGTGTTCTCCGTTGGAGACAGCACCGATAGTTGCCATACAGGTTACCAGGATCATACGCGTCTCGCCGGAAGGCATTTTGATGATCGCGTAACGACCATCACGAGCGTTGAGCTGTGCATAAGTACCGGCTCCACGAGCGATCGCACCACCTTTTCCAGGGTGCAATTCGATGTTGTGGATTACCGTACCAAGTGGCACATCGGATAAGAACATTGCATTACCAACGTTCGGAGTTGCGGTTTTACCAGCGACTACTGTATCACCTACTTTCAATCCTTCCGGTGCGATCATGTATCGTTTCTCACCATCAGCATAAAAAAGAAGCGCGATACGTGCAGTACGGTTCGGATCGTACTCGATTGTCTTCACGGTCGCAGGCACATCGTGCTTGTCGCGCTTGAAATCGATGATACGGTACTTCTGCTTGTGTCCGCCACCCATGTAACGCATGGTCATGCGACCATCGTTATTTCGACCTCCAGACTTTCCTATGCTTCCGGTTACGAGGCTCTTTTCAGGAACGTTCGTTGTAACCTCAGAATAGGTGCTGTTGATCTTGTGTCTTTGCCCTGGAGTTGTAGGCTGAAATTTTCTAAGACCCATCAGTTTCTTACTTAAAAGTTATTAAACAATTCGATCGTTTCTCCTTCGGCAACCGTAACGATGGCTTTTTTCCATACTTTGCTAGGTTGCTCAACGATACCTCTATTCGTATATTTTGTAGAGGATTTACCACCGCCATAAGTGAGTGTACGAACGTTCACTACGTGTACGTTGAACATCTTTTCGACGGCTTTCTTGATTTCAAGCTTATTAGCCTTTCTATCTACAGCGAAAGTGAAGTTGTTACCGGCTTCGGCAGCAGCAGTCGCTTTCTCAGTGATGATTGGCTTTTTGATAATACTGTTCATTGCAAATTAGTTTAGAATCTTTTCGATTACTTCAATTGAACTTTCAGTAAGGACCAGTTTCTTCGCGTTCAATACATCGTATGTATTTACGGATTCTGCAGGTACTACTTTCACACGTTGCAGGTTGCGTGCAGACAGGTAAACGTTATCGTTTGCCGATCCCACGATCATCAACACCTTCTCGTTTGCCAGGTTCAGGCTTGAAAGCACCGATTTGAATTCTGCTGTCTTTGGTGTTGCAAGGGCTACATCTTCCAGAATTACGATTGAATCCATTTTCGCTTTGTATGCAAATGCAGACTTACGCGCCAAACGCTTCAATTTCACATTCAGTTTGAAGTGGTAGTTACGCGGACGTGGTCCGAAGATACGGCCACCGCCTACACGTGTTCCGGACTTAACGCTACCGGCACGTGCACCACCTGTTCCTTTTTGCTTCTTTAATTTTCTGGTAGATCCAGCTACTTCAGCTCTCTCCTTTGATTTGTGCGTTCCCTGACGACGATTGGCCAGGTGCTGCTTTACATCGAGGTAGATTGCATGATCATTCGGCTCAATTCCGAAGATCTCATCCGACAAGGTTACTTTTTTGGAAGTAGCCTTTCCTTTGCTGTCTATTACTTTAACTTCCATTATTTCTCGATTGTTACGGTTGAACCTTTAGGTCCCGGGATGGAACCTTTTACGACGATCAGGTTTTTGTCTGTCAGAACGCGGAGAACCTGAAGGTTTTCCATTTTCACACGCTTGTTACCTGTCTGTCCTGCCATGCGCATTCCTTTGAATACACGTGCCGGGTAAGAACATGCTCCGATTGAACCCGGTGCACGCAGACGGTTATGCTGACCGTGTGTAGCCTGACCTACTCCACCAAATCCGTGACGCTTCACAACACCCTGGAAACCTTTTCCTTTGGATGTTCCTACTACGCCAACGTATTCGCCTTCTTCGAACAACTCTACGTTAACAATATCTCCAAGAGCGAGTGGGTTCTCAAAGCCTTTGAACTCTACCAATTTGCTTTTTGGTGTTGTGTTGGCTTTTTTGAAGTGACCTTTCAGCGCGTTCGGAGTGTTTTTCTCCTTACGCTCGCCGAATCCGAGCTGTACAGCCTCGTACCCGTCTTTCTCTTGTGTTTTCACCTGTGTTACGACACAAGGACCAGCTTCTATTACTGTGCATGGTGTTGCCTTACCCTCGGCACTGTAGACGCTAGTCATTCCGATTTTTCTACCAATAATTCCTGGCATACTTTACTTATTTATTATTTAAACAATAAAAGGATGTAAGAGCCCCGTAGTGAAAGTGCAAGCACTCTACTACGGGGAATTATCATCACACTTTGATTTCTACATCAACTCCGCTAGGAAGCTCCAAACGCATCAGGGCATCAACAGTCTTCGAAGAAGAGCTGTAGATATCCAGCAAACGCTTATAAGAACACAGTTCGAACTGCTCACGCGCTTTCTTGTTTACGTGTGGTGAACGAAGTACTGTGTAGATACGCTTGTGTGTAGGAAGTGGAATTGGACCACTTACCACTGCGCCAGTAGCTTTTACGGTTTTAACGATTTTCTCAGCCGACTTATCAACCAGGTTATGGTCGTACGACTTCAATTTGATTCTGATTTTCTGACTCATGACCTTATGAATTAAGCGGAAACTTTTCCATTAGCTTTAATAACTTCGTCTGCTACGTTCTTAGGAGCCTCAGCGAAGTGTGAGAATTCCATAGAAGATGTTGCACGACCTGAAGACATCGTACGCAATTGTGTTACGTAACCGAACATTTCAGAAAGAGGAACGTCAGCTTTTACAACTTTAGATCCGTTCTTATCATCCATTCCGCGTACAACTGCACGACGACGGTTAAGGTCACCTACGATATCACCCATGTTTTCTTCCGGAGTAACCACTTCAATTTTCATAATTGGCTCCAAAAGGATAGGACGACATTTTTTCAATGCTTCACGGTAAGCCATTTTCGCTGCCAATTCGAATGACAGTGAATCTGAATCGACCGCGTGGAAAGATCCGTCGATCAGCTCTACTTTCATAGCCTCAACAGGGAATCCTGCGAGTACACCGTTTTTCATGGAGTCTTTGAAACCTTTCTCAACGGATGGGATAAATTCACGTGGAATGTTACCACCTTTGATAGAGTTCACGAACTCAAGACCTGTTTTCTCCTGGTTGTCCTGTGGAGAAATCTTCACGTAGATATCGGCAAATTTACCGCGACCACCTGACTGTTTCTTGTAAACTTCACGGTGCTCAACAGGAGCTGTAATATCTTCACGGTAAGAAACCTGAGGAGCTCCCTGGTTTACTTCCACTTTGAATTCACGCTTCAAACGGTCAACAATGATATCGAGGTGAAGCTCACCCATACCGCTGATGATTGTTTGTCCTGTTTCTTCGTCAGTGTTTACACGGAACGTCGGATCTTCTTCAGCAAGCTTGGAAAGACCAACTCCCAGTTTATCCTGGTCAGCCTGAGTTTTAGGCTCAATAGCGATACCGATCACCGGCTCAGGGAAGTTCATTGATTCGAGCACGATTGGGTGCTTTTCGTCGCAAAGTGTATCTCCTGTACGGATGTCTTTAAATCCTACTACCGCACCGATATCTCCTGCTCCAAGCTCCTCGATAGAGTTCTGCTTGTTTGCGTGCATCTGGAAGATGCGGGAAATACGCTCTTTGCTATCTGTACGTGTGTTGTAAACGTACGAACCAGCAGGAAGAACTCCTGAGTAAGCACGGATAAAGCACAAACGACCAACAAACGGGTCAGTAGCGATTTTAAATGCCAATGCAGCAAAAGGCTCATCGAAAGCAGGCTTGCGAATTACTTCTTCGTCTGTCTTAGGGTTGATACCTGTGATACCTTCAACATCCAGCGGGGAAGGAAGAATTTCCATCACCATGTCAAGCATAGCCTGAACACCTTTGTTTTTGAAGGAAGAACCGCACATCATCGGAACAACTTTTCCGGAGATGGTAGCCTGACGCAATGCATCGAGGATCTCGCGCTCTGTCAAAGAGTTTTCATCTTCGAAGAATTTCTCCATCAGGTTTTCGTCGAATTCAGCAACTGCCTCAAGCAATTCGCTTCTCAGACGACGTGCTTCGTCGATAATGTCAGCAGGAATTTCAACTTCCTGGAATGTCATCCCCTGGTCAGCATCGTTCCAAACAACACCTTTCCAGTTAATAAGGTCAACAACTCCTTTGAAGTTATCTTCGTCACCGATGTTGATCTGCAATGGCAACGCGTGGCTACCCAGCATTTCTTTCACCTGACGGCAAACGTTCAGGAAGTCAGCTCCCTGACGGTCCATTTTGTTTACGAAACCGATACGTGGTACGTTGTAGTTGTTCGCAAGTCTCCAGTTTGTCTCAGACTGCGGCTCAACACCGTCAACTGCTGAGAAAAGGAATACCAGACCATCGAGTACACGCAAAGAACGGTTCACCTCAACTGTAAAGTCAACGTGTCCCGGGGTATCGATAATGTTGATGTGGTATTTCTGACCACGGTAGTTCCAGTTTACTGTTGTAGCAGCGGAAGTAATGGTAATACCACGCTCCTGCTCTTGCTCCATCCAGTCCATAGTTGCACCACCGTCGTGTACCTCACCAATTTTGTGGTTTACACCAGAGTAGTAAAGAATACGCTCTGTAGTTGTCGTCTTACCGGCATCAATGTGAGCGGCAATACCAATGTTTCTTGTGAATTTAAGATCTCTTGCCATGTCTTAGAATCTGAAATGTGAGAATGCTTTGTTAGCCTCAGCCATACGAAGAGTATCTTCTTTCTTTTTGAAAGCAGCACCTTCTTCTTTGGATGCAGCGATGATCTCAGAAGCCAGTTTACCAGCCATTGATTTTTCGTTACGCTTACGAGCGTATCCGATCATCCACTTCATTGCCAGGGATTGCTTACGGCCCTCACGAACAGGAGTTGGGATCTGGAAAGTAGCACCACCAACACGACGGGAGCGAACCTCCACGCTTGGTGTTACGTTTTCCAACGCTTTTTTAAATACTTCCAGGCTATCCTGGTCTTCTACTTTTTTGTCTACGATTTCCAATGCATCGTAGAAGATTTTAAACGCCAGTGTCTTTTTACCGGAGTACATCAGGTTGTTCACGAATTTCGTTACGACTACATCGTTGAATTTCGGATCCGGCAGAATGGCAATCTTTTTCGCTTTTCTTCTTCTCATCGTTTAAAAGCTTTAATTATTTCTTAGCCTTAGGTCGTTTTGTTCCATACTTCGAACGGCGCTGAGAACGACCCTCAACACCTGCAGTATCTTCAGCACCACGTACAATGTGGTAACGTACACCCGGAAGGTCTTTTACCCTTCCACCGCGTACAAGAACTAAAGAGTGCTCTTGTAAGTTATGACCTTCTCCTCCGATGTATGCGTTCACCTCTTTTCCGTTGGTCAAACGCACACGCGCTACTTTACGCATCGCTGAGTTCGGCTTTTTAGGTGTAGTGGTGTACACACGTACACATACTCCTTTGCGCTGCGGACAAGAATCCAAAGCCGCTGACTTGGATTTCCGTACTACCGCAGTCCTTCCCTTGCGAACTAATTGCTGTATAGTTGGCATACAGTACTCAAATTTTAGTTAATAAATAAATGCCTCAAACACACTTTGAGGGGTGCAAAGATAGCTAAAGATTCTTAGAATACAAGCCAACCGGGAAAAAAGTGCTGTTTTTGAACAAATTAATGTTGAAAGGGATTTTTGGACTTTACGACTTCATGACATCAAGACAACAAGACTTTAAGAAGGATGGTTGATGCTTGATGTTGGATGGTTGATTGCTTAAGTAACGACCGGAGACTACCCTACAGAGGGCATAGCCTTATTTAGATTCAATATAAACAATAATCATGCGGTTATCAAGGGCAAAGCCGCCAAACAGGCGATCTGAAAACGGTTTTCCGGGCAGAAACGGGGCAGATATTTACCGGAATAGCGGTATTGCGACACACTTTGCTGCGTGGGTACTTTTGCGCCCGTCTGCCGACAAAGGCAGAGCGGTTTTTGATTATGAACGCAACTCAATATATATTTCAACTTATTTCAGTCGTTGGGCTGATGCTTTTTACCGGGAATGCGTTTGCGCAGCAAGGTACGGTTAACGGGCGCGTGGTAAGCGCCGGGCAGCCGGTTCCCTTTGCAACGGTTTCCATCGATCAGCTGGGCGCTCAATCCAACGACGCGGGGTATTTTACCATCGCCAACGTACCATATGGAAACCACATACTGAAAATCGAAAGTGTTGAGCACAAGACGGAAGAACGGAAAATTTCCATCGACAAACCCGTAACGGAATTAGGCGAGCTGAAAATCGAGCTGGTAGAAATCCTGGATGAATTCACCGTTACCGCTAAATCGAAAGCACAGCTGGTGAAAGAGCAGCCGTTCGCCGTTGATGCGATCGACATGAAGCCGCTGCAGAACCTGAACATGAATGTGAACCAGGTGTTGAACCAGTCGACCGGGGTGCGTATTCGCGAAACAGGCGGGTTGGGCTCCGATTTCGTCTTCTCGCTGAGCGGCTTTACCGGCAACCAGGTCCGTTTCTTCGTAGACGGCTTACCGACCAATGCACTCGGAAGCGCTTACAGCATCAACGCCATTCCTGTTAATAATGTGGAACGCGTTGAGATCTACAAAGGCGTTGTGCCGGTTCACCTGGGCGCCGATGCGCTGGGTGGTGCGGTAAATATCGTGACCAATAACAGCGTGCGGAACTTCCTCGATGTTTCTTACGGTTTCGGTTCCTTTAATACGCACCAGGGAAGCGTGGTGGGCCGTTATTCAACCAAAAGCGGCTTCGTAGTCAACGCCAGCGCTTTTTACAATTACTCTGATAACAACTTCAAAGTCGACGTGCGACTGGTGGATAAAACAACCGGTAAAATCGCCGACGAGACTACTGCTTTGCCCCGTTTCAACGATGGGTTCGAATCGGCAACAGGAATGGTGGAATTCGGTTTCGTGAAGAAAAAATTCGCCGACCGTTTGCTCATTGGTTTCATCGGTTCCAACACGTACAAGGAATTCCAGAACGGAGCCGATATGACCAAACCGGCCGGACAGGTTCACCGAACCGAAACAGGTGTCATCCCGACATTGAAATACCAGAAAGACCATCTCTTCGTGAAAAACCTCTCGTTGAAAATAAGTGCTGTTTACAGCCGCATCAAATCGGTGAACGTTGATACCAGCTCGCGTGTTTACGACTGGCTGGGCAATTATACCTACAAACCGCTGGACGCTTCTTCGGGCGAGCTGAGCTGGAGCAAGACGATGTTTACCTTCAACGACGAGTCGGCCATGGGAACAGCTACGCTGAACTACGACCTGGGCAAGCAGCATTCGTTCACGCTCAACCACACGTATTCGTACATCGACCGCCAGGGAACCGACCCGCTGAGTCCCTACCCGATCCCTTATGCCGACCCGAATATCCTGCGCAAGCATTTCACCGGACTTTCTTACCAGTTGCGCCTGTTCGACGATCGCTGGCGAACTTCGGTTTTCGGAAAAGCCTTCAACATGACTTCTATCCTGTACCGGGAATCGGACGACGTGGCAATCGAAGCACCGACACGGACTGATAACCATTACGACCTGCCGGCTTATGGAATTGCTTCCAGCTTTTTCATTTTCCCTTCGCTCCAGGTAAAAGCATCGTTTGAAGACACCTACCGTTTGCCTGAAAGCTATGAGATCTTCGGAGACGGCTTGTTGCTGCTCCCGAATGCAGACCTCGAACCGGAGAAAAGCAAGAACTTCAATGTAGGTGGTTTGTTTGGCAAGCGATTCGGCAAACACCTCCTCAATACGGAATTCAACTTCATGTACCGTTTGCCGGAGAACCTGATCCGCACGGTTGCGATAGGTATCCTCAGCAAAAACGAAAACCTGAGCTCGGCACAGATCACCTGTTACGAAGCAGCTATCGGCTATGGCTTCAAAAACTGGCTGAAAGTGGAGCTGAACGCCACTTACCAGAACATCCTCAACACCTCGTTGTTGCCAAACGGCGAACCGGATCCGCTTTACCTCGACCGTCTGCCGAATACGCCTTACCTGTTCGGAAATGCCAGCGTAACGCTGACCTCCAAAGAATTCGGCAAAATGAAACAGAAGCTGTCGTTCAACTGGAATACTTCCTATGTAGAAGAATTCTACCTGAAATGGCCGAGCCAGGGAAGCAAGGAAACGAAATACGTGATCCCGCGGCAGATCGTTCAGAATGCGGCCGTCACATTTACTTCCCACGAAGGCCGCTACAACGTGTCGCTGTCGTGCATGAATATCCTGGATGCCAAGCTCTACGACAATTTCCGCATCCAGAAACCCGGAAGGAGCTTCAGCATCAAACTGCGGTATTTCCTGGGGAATTAACAATGTAAAAATTCAATATCAATAAATAGCTATGAAAACACATATCCTTGGCCTTGCGGCATTCGTCCTGATCGGACTCGTTGCACCAGGTTGTAAAAAGAAGAAAAAAGACGACGAAGTAGTTGTTCCGGATTCCGGTTACGTTGTTGGCCTGAAAACCACAAGTGCTGGACAGGATGCGGAATACCTCCTTTCAACCGGCGACCTGATGAGCGGAACGATCTCTGCAAGCGGTGTCGGTGTGGAGCAAATGGGCTGGATGTACTACCACATGGCAGGAAACAAGATCCTGGCAATGGATTACACCAACAACATCTGCACAGGATACACTATCGGTGGTGGTTCGATCTCTGAGTCCGGAAGCTTCGTATTCGAGCGCATGGATGCACTGACCAACATCCCGGGATCAGACAACATCATCGCTATCGGTGCTCCATGGGGCGGTGGTTCTTACGACTGCTTCATCCAGACGATCAACACTAGCTCGATGTCGATCAGCTCTTCTGTTGCTACGCCTTTGTACGAGCTCTACAATGATACCAATGCCCGCCTGAATATGTGGCCTACACAAACGTACATCGAGAACGGGAAGCTGTTTGTTTCCTTCTACCCGCTGCACGGTGCTTCCTGGGATACAGATCGTACCGATACAGCTTACGTAAGCGTTTACTCTTATCCGGGAATGGTTTACCAGCACACGTTCAAAGACACACGTACGAGCCCGATCGGTTACTACGGTGGCAGCAACGCCATGGTAACTGACGAGAGCGGTAACCACTACACCTTCTCAACTTCATCTATCGCTGCCGGTTTCACCCAGGCAACCAAGCCTTCCGGAATCCTCCGTATCAATGCCGGAGCTGAGCAGTTCGATCCGGGCTACTTCTTCAACGTAGAAAGCCATGGCTACAAAATGCTGACAGGTACGTACGCCGGAAACGGAAAAGTGGTAGCACGCGTTATTCCGATTGCCAATGATGCAGCAGTTTGGGGTGCTTTCGAAGTAACCAACGCGATCTGCAAAATTGCCATCCTCGACCTGAACGCTCAAACCGTAACGATCGTAAACGATGTGCCACTGCACGGCGGACAGTACTACACACCGTTCTACCTGGAAAGCGGAATGGTTTACATTTCGGTGAATACCGGATCGAGCGCATACGTGTACCGTGTTGACCCGGCTACGGCCACAGCACAACAAGGAGCTGCTATCGACGGAAGCCAGCTGCAGTACATCCTGAAGTACTAATCGCTGCTCAACATAAGTAACTTTTAAAAGCTGCTTCGTAACTACGGAGCAGCTTTTTTAATTCATACTTTTCAATTGTCGACTCCTAAATTGCGTAAGTCTATACGTGAATAAATTATTATCAGTAATTCTGACTTAGAGCAAAAATTACTTTTACGAGTTTGTGGATAATAAATAACTATATATTAGCGCTGTATATAACCGATTATTCACTAAACACAATGGCAAAGCAATCTCCAAAGGTTTCACCAAAACCTTCTAAATCAAATCCGAATTACCCTAGCAAAAATCCTGGAATGCCTTCTGGTCCTGGTCGTGGAAATGATCCAAAGCCAAAAGGGAAATAACACAGGCATTTTCTTTCATCCACCATTCATTTTCTATTTCTATGAAATCACTATCCAAAAAAATTCTACCGCTGATAGCAGCTGTATTTTGCACAATTGGGGTTGGCACAACAGCCTACGCTCAAAATATCGACTTTAACCAAGAGTGGGAATACCCGGCAGGGAATCCTGACACACTAACCAGAACAGTTTCGTACCCTACTGGCGGGTGGGTATATGTTTTATCCAGCACGCGTAGCTTAGGTGGGGATATGGACGTTTCATTGACGAAATTCAGCTCGTTAGGAGTGCTGATATGGCAACAAACCTATGATCATGATGCTCTAGCAGACTACGGTGTTGATCTCGTTGTCAGTGATAATAACATCTATGTTCTCGCAGTTGTGAACGACAGCGTTAGCATGACAGATTTTTGTCTTCTCAAGTATAACTCCAGTGGTGTTCTTCAGTGGGACAGAATCACGGATGGCGGAGTTGATGGTTTCGATGGACCAACAGATATTGGAGCAGATTCCAATGGTGATATTTATGTTGTTGGAAGTGTTAGCGACAGTACTTTCTTTTCAGACATTTTTATTCAAAAAGTCACTCCATCGAACACTGTCGTATGGGATGAAACTTATGATTATGCTGATTACAACGACGCGGGGGGAGCTCTGAATATTTATACAGATCATATCACAGTAGCCGGAGTATCCGCTTCTGACGTTGATGTGTACGATAATGTTTGTCTCTTTCTCGATAAATCAGACGGCTCATTACTTTCGGAGAACCGCGATGAAATAGAGGATGGACTCCCGGACTATTTTCAATCCTATACTTCCGACGAAGCAAACAACTATTACATTCTGGGAACATCTGGCATCGGATCTGCTGCGAATGTTAAACTGTACAAGGTTTCCGAAGGATCGGGTCTTGTATGGTCGGCAACCCTGGATAATGGCCTGGAAGACATTGGAACATCTGTTGTTTCGGATGCTTCGGGTAACGTCTACATATGTGGGCAAACTTATACAACAGAAGGAAGCAAAATGTTCCTGTCGAAGTATGATATCGATGGTGACCCTTTATGGTCCAAAACCTTCTCACCGAATCCAACAAGCATTACAAGAGGAACTGATTTGAAGATCATGGACAACGGGAATATTCTTGTCACGGGTGTCACATCAGAAAATTCAGATCACCAGATTGTCACTGTGTGCTTTTCTGAAGATGGGGAAATCCGTCGGGCGTTATACCATAATGACGCGGTTTACATGGACCGTGATCCGAAGATCTCAGTTTATGAATCCAGTGCATACATTACCGGAGTTATAGAAGAAAACTCTTTTGTTAAAGGTCACGTTCTCAAAATAAGCTACGCTGAAAGGACTATTGATACAACCTACGTAGATTCTGCCGTATCGCATGTTTCAGGAGAATTGATTATTCGTTTCTCAAAACACCACATGCTCGCTTCAGCAGTTAATAAAGTCGGATACAATTTTGGACGTCTCGACAGCTTCGTTGACAGTGCGACACTTGACTCACTGGAAGCTCATTATCCCCCTGTTGCCTGGGAACGAGCAAAAGCCCGGAAAATTTTCACAAGGCTGACAATGAACGATTCCATTTCTATAGCCCGATCGGGAGACTCAATTCCTACAGCACCACTGTGGGCAACCTTGGTGGTTGAAATTCCAGGTTTTGATGAAATTGAAGCGCATGATAGCTTGTTTGGAAAAGGAAGCCCGAACTTGTATCATGTACAATTTAACAGCTTCTGCCAGGCAACTGAACCGGATGATAACCATTGGGGAGAGCAGGATGCAATGAACGGCGACGAGGCAGCTGCTGACATAAAAGTACTGGAAGCCTGGGACTACGAAACAGGTAAAGAAGCCATCAGAGTTGGAGTTTATGATACCGGGCTCAAATGGGATCATGAGGATTTCGGAGGTGGTTTTGGCTGCTCAACATGTGTTGTCCAGGGCGGATGGGATTATCAGACTCAAGCCAGCATTTATAACACGGATAATCAGGGCGACCCTATTATTGCAAGCCCCTTCAGTGGTCATGGAACGAAGGTTTCTGGAATTATCGGAGCTATCAGAAATAATTCCGATGGAGTTGCAGGAATTGCTGGCGGTGACGGCGGAAACAATGACAAAGGCGTTTCGCTATATGGCTTTAAGGTACTTGCCACCGGATTAACAGTGGCAGAAATATGTGAAGCGCTAATAGAAGGAACGTATAATACGAATACCGGCGTTGGTTTCGGATTGCACGTCATGAATAACAGCTGGTCCTCCACCTCTTATTTTTGGGATGAGCCGATAGCATTGCGACAATTGGAAACAGCCTGTCAGCAAGAAATCTTCAGAAACCAAACGGTCTTTGTAGCCAGTCGAGGCAATGATGCATCCGTTGACGAAAAGTTCCCGAACTTCTCTATGAGGGAATACATGGTAGTGAATGTCGGTGGGATGGGGACCAATGGATTTAAACATCCTTCCTCCACTTGGGCTGGTGGAGTTGATCTGATCGCGCCTTATACCTCTACGTTAACTTATACGACAGACAACGTAAACACATCAGCTTACAATACCTTTTCCGGAACTTCAGCATCTGCACCTCATGTCAGCGGAGCCGCTGCATTGCTATTGAGCTATATTAATTTCACCCCTGTCGTGCCGAATTTCCTTCTACCGGAGGATGTCGAATTTCTGCTTCAAAGATATGCGACGGATGTCACAGGATCTTTTAATGGAGATCAATATGCAACGGGTTATGACGTGTTTTCTGGCCATGGTAAACTCAATATTGGCAACGTTTTCACACACATCGACAAGTCACAATACATCATCAGGCATTATACCGGAGAATCTACCATGTCGAACACACCTACACCAGTCTATGAAGATGTGCTGGCTTATTACGATCAGGGCGACCATACAACCGGATCGTATGTCGGAGACGTGTATGAACTGTCCTTAACCATTCCAAATAGTTTATATGGTGGAGATGTCATTGTAAACTCCTGGCCTCTACACACTTTCTCGAATGTCTTGAAATTTGCAGATCCATCTTTGGGAATACAAACTAATAATTTTTTCGAGTCAACCATTGTATCAATTGACAATACCAATACGGTCTTGAAAGGCTATACGGTTCATTTTACTCAAGCACCTAACAACGGGCCTGCAGTAGACTTCTGGTATCCTGTAGCTCCGGGAGAGGCTTATAAAATGGGCTATACGCTCCATCTGGAATCAGCATACGCAGGAATAAATGAAAATATAAATTCGCCTTTCGTCTGCTATCCAAATCCCACCAATGATGAGTTGCATATAGGATTCTCCAGCGAATTTTCAGGGTCTGCTGAAATCACTATCTTTGACATATCGGGTAAATTGATCTTCAGCAATACGGTTTTTCAGGATATGAATACGATCTCAACTGAATCCTGGCCCAACGGAATGTACATTGTCAACGTTATAATAAATAATGAGATGTATCATGAAAAGGTTGTTAAGCAATAGTACACTAATTCTGCTAGTTGTCTTCACGCTATTCTCATGTGGAAAGGAGCCCTTAATCAGTGAGTGGTCTCAGCTTTCTGCCGATGAATGCGGACCTTTCCAGTATGATGAGCCTGTTGTAGTCGTTGATTTTGGAACGAGTGGAATTCAATATCAATTTCCATGCTTCAATCCTGACAATTCAGATGAAATTGCTTATGTTAAACTGAATGGTAATCAATGCTCCCTTGTGAAATACAACATGTCGAGCAAACAGGAAACTGTTCTGATTGCGAATACATTCATTTCCAGTCAACCCGTCTGGACTCGCTCAGGATGGATCTTTTACACTGTCGCACCTGCCAATATCGTCTATAAAGTAAGCGAGAATGGTGGCTCAATCACTCAGATTACACAAGCTGGTTGGGAAGCCATCAACTTTGGTGTTGATAAGGTTACGGATAACGTGCTGATTCATTCAAATGGATCGAATATGGGAAATCCCGATTATCATGGAATTTACAACGTAGATGGTGTGAAGGTAGATTCGCTCCGCTGGAGATTTGAAGACATCTATGTGGGTGGGCATTGTCAGGCATTGGACCTTCATCATTCGGGCTATAAAACCTATGGAGATGTCAGCACACCGCAGCCAGCTGTTGGAATCTGTCAAATTTGGGATAACAATGTCTCATTTATTCAATCTTTTGATAATGCACTAACCGGCCCAATCACTGTTGCTCAGAATGATCAATACTTCTTCTATGTGATGTATTGGGGAGGTTTCTATCGATTCAACAAGCAAACGTTGGAGACTGTCAGATTGGAAGACTTGTGCACAGCTAGGAATATCCGGGCCATGAGTATTTCCGATGATGGACGTTACCTTTTGCTTGAGCGCGTGACAGCTACAAAAGAAGGAGGTCAAGGGGTGTATCTGATTGACGAGCAATCAGATATCTACCTTTACCACATTCAGCTGGGAGGGCAAAAGAAAGTGCTTGCCGAACAATAATAGACTTGCATAATTCAGGTATTTATCGATTGAAATTAGGGAATATGTCGTATTTCAGGAATCATGGTATCAGGGCATCTTTGGGTAACCGGTAACGAAGCCGGATTTAATACCTTCAGTCATGAAAGCCACACACCTTATGCTATGTTTCGGCGTGCTGCTAACCTCTTGCGCAGTGATACATCCCGGAGAAGTTGGCGTGAAATCGCGGTTCGGAAAGCTCGGCGAGCCGAAAACGAACGGACTTATAGCGTTCAACCCGATTACCACACGCATCATCAAGCTACCATCGCAAACCATTAACCGGGAATTGCTGATCAACCTGCCTTCGAAGGAAGGACTCACCATCCAGTCGGAAATTTCCATTTTGTACCGTATCAAGCCGGATATGGCCGCAAAGATTGTCGAGGAAATTGGTTCTGACTTTGACAAGATCATTACTGCGGTTTTCCGCTCCGCCTCTGCCGATGTTACTTCCCGATTCTACGCCAAAGACATGCACAGCGGCGAGCGCGATAAGATCGAGAAAGAAATCGCCGCCAAGATGAACAGCATCCTGAATGAAAGAGGATTTGAGATCGAAGCGGTACTGATGAAATCGATCACGCTGCCCGATGGACTGGCCAAAGCCATCGAAGCGAAGCTCGAAGCCGAACAGCTGGCCCAGCGCATGGATTTCGTGCTGCTTTCAGAAAAGAAGGAAGCCGAACGCAAGATTATCGAAGCGCAGGGAACCCGCGACGCTCAGCTCATCCTTTCAGAAGGCTTGACGGAAAACATCCTGCGTTTGCGGCAAATCGAAATGATGCAGGAGCTTTCTTCCAGTCCGAATGCAAAGGTGATTTTTACGGAAGGTCAGACGAATCCGTTGTTAATACAAGTGGAATAGTTGGAAGTTGGAAGTTGCTGGTTGGAAGTTGCTGGTTAGTTTGGTTACTTTTTGAGAGTAGCGACATTTAGTCTTAGAAACCCATAAATCGCTACGCATGAACAAGTGCATGATCACCTTACTGCTGGCCTGCTGCTTCCTCCAGAGCTATGCTGCCAATCCACCCGCTAAGAAAACGGTTGGACGCTACGAGCGCTTCCAGGAAAATACCGTTGTGCTGCCCACGCCTTTCGCTAAGCCTTTCATCATCGATCAGAGCGACATCGAATTATTGGCCGGCAAAAAGATCCATCACGTCGATCTGGTGTACACGCAATACCGCTCCTCACCGGATTTCGATCAGAAAGGACTGAACGATCGCCGCATTGCCGAGCTGAAAAAGCTCCTGCCGCAGATCAACAAGGACCAGCCGACCTGGGCTTTGGTAGAACAAACTGACGCTAAAGATCGTGAAACGGCCAACGGCTATTTCCACGGATTTGTGATTCATTATTCCGAGCCGCAGGACGCGACGGAGCTGCGCACGTTCTTATCGGATAAAGCCAAACCGATGACCAGCTACACCGTTTCCACCGAAAAAGGCGGCACATTCAGCTACGCTTCAGGCACAACAATCACCGTTCCAGCCAATGCCGTTACCTATGCCGACGGCACGCCGGTGAAAGGTAATTTCGAGCTCCAGTACCGCGAGTTCCGCAATCCGGCCGAGATCGTACTTTCGGGCATCCCGATGATCTACCAGCAGAAAGGAACGCCCTACAATTTCAGCTCCGTAGGCATGTACGAGCTGCGCGGCAACCAGAACGGCAAAGAGCTGAACCTGCAAAAACCGATCACGGTGGATTTTAACTGCACGAAAGTGGTCGACGATGCCGACTTTTACCAGCTCGACGATAAAAGCGGCCAATGGGAACAATTGAAGCCCATTGTGTTTGACGGACAGCAAGCTGATGCAGGGAATCAACCGAAGGAGCAACCGGACATCGCATTTCAGCCATTCCTCGAACAGATTGCCGCCGGCCCTGTAAAAATCTGGCAGGGTGATAAACCGCTTGCGTTCGACTCCAAAAACGGCATCTATCTGGAATATGAGTCCGAAGGAGACGATTATGTGGTCAGAATGAGCGCTGATGCCTGGAAGCGTTTCCATGAAAAATCCAAAGATTCAGCTAACCTGCGGAAAGCAATTCATTCTTCAGACAATGCCGGCAGAACCTTAAAGATCAATAAAAGCAACTATCCGCGGATCGAAGTGATTGTTTTCGGAAACCGGATCGGTGGTCTTGCCCTGGCAGCCAATCAGCCAAAAAATTTCGGCACGTTACTCGCTGACGGCGCAAACGAAGCCCATACCTACCCGACGATCGTGAAAGGATTGAACTCCGAAGAATTTGGTGTGTACAACGCGGATCAGATCTACCGTATCGACAATCCGCTGGCGATCAGTCCGGATTACATCGATGCTGCGACCGGTGAGCGCATCAGGTACCTGCATGTAGCCTGCGTGCTCGACCTGAACTACAACGGCTCGTTCAGCTTTCAGCCCAACAACCTGATGTGTAATCCGAAAGGCCGCAACGTCATCCTGTTGTTTACCCACGACCGCAAAACTTACCTGCTCGACGAACAGGCATTTGCGAAAACCGATAAAACGAAGCTGCGGGTCAATTTTGCCATGACCGATGTGACCGATCGTGTTAAGACCACCGAAGATCTGAAACAGCTGCTGCAATTATAGCATTCACTAATCACCCTGAATCACCAAAAAAGCCGCCTTGTTTTCAACGAGACGGCTTTTTTACTATTGATTTCTGTTGCTAGAATAAATATACCTGTCGCATGGTAGCAGAACCGTTATCCGACACAATTTTGAACAGGTACATGCCTTGTTCCAAAGCACGCAGATCAAGATCGAATTCGCTGCCGTTGCTGTTAACTTCCTGGTGAAGCACTAGCTGGCCATTCGGGTTGTAAACGTCGACCAGTTTTATGGGCTGATCTGACTGGATGGCGACACTTGTGCTCGCCGGATTGGGATAAATGACCAGGTTTGTTTCGCTTTGCGCAGGAACAGAAAGCGTTTGGGAACAATCTTCGGAATAACGCGGAACTATGAAGAAAGCTTCCGACCAGTTTTCATAAATGGGCTGTGTACCTGTTTTATGACAAAGCAAGTTCGATTCGTGTTCAAACACCGGATAAATAGGTGTGTTGAATCCGTTTGTTCCGCCCACGCCTTCAATAACTGAAACGTAAGCCGAATCGGATGAATCGGTACCGAGTACCCATCGTTTGTAATAGTTTCCATCCAGCAGCTGCACGGAATCCATTGCCATCACTAACAGATTAGGATAATTGGAATTGGTAACGGTTTCCGGATAAGGCTGACCGACAACTAAACTTCCGAAGTCGTATAGCAATTCGTCGGTTTGATTGAAATCGTTCCACTGAAATACTTTCTTCTGTGCCACATCCTGCCGGAAAAAACCTTGTTGATATGGAATGAGATCCGTTCCTGACTGGAAGTTTTGCTGTGATCCCCAATTGTCTGCCCAATCGCTCATGCCATGCATTCCAAACTTCTGGTAAGTCTGCCCGTTGATGAGCGTATCACCCTCCGTATAGACAACAGTGGTGTTTACGGTGTGTTCATGGGAAGGCATGAAGTAAAGGTATTCGTGCTGGATCCAGACAGCATTAGTTTCAGGAAGCGGGCGGTATTCGATTTGTCCCCAGCTGACGTTTAAACTGATCGAGGCAATGATGAAGGTGAAGATTTTCATAACAGTTAGTTTGCAGTCTTGATGAGCCGATAGCGCAAAGGTTGTATTTTCTTTGTAAATCATGATAAATAATCATGCTCTTTGGGCTTTATGACACAATTAAAATTGTAACAATCAACCCTTATTCGTTATGCTAACAGTACGAACAATCCTATTGCATCGTACTTTTGCAATAACTTCGTCAAATTATGCGATTTATACTGGCAATTTATCTTTCCATCTTCTTCGTTCCTGCGGTTTTCGGGCTGGAGAAAGTCAATCAGCGTTTGCTGGATTATGCCAAAGCGTGTCCAAAGATATCCGCATCCAATGTACCCAGTCTTGTTGCTTACCTCAAAAAAGGAGCTGTTTCGGAAAGTCAGACGGTTGAAGTTTTTTGCTACTGGATTGCGGAGAATATCGCCTATGACACTGAGGAGTACTTAACCGATGGCAACAGTGAAACCGGCAATATCCTGCTAACGCGCAAAGGTGTTTGCCAGGATTATTCGGAGCTGCTTCGGCAGATGTGTAAAGCAGCAGGGATCGAATGTCACGTAGTTTCCGGTTACAGCAAAGGATATGGTTACCAGACAAACACCCGTTTTACGGAAACAGATCACGCCTGGAATGTCGTCAAAGCAGATGGCAAATATGCCTTTGTTGATGTGACCTGGGCCAGCGGTTATGTGCGTACAGTAAAAGGCAAACTTGTTTTTCAGAAAGAGCTGGATCTTCCTGAAATACTGGCTGACCCGAACTATTTTGCTATTGAACACTTGCCGGCAGACCCCAGATGGCAATTGCGCGAAAAGCCGATTACCGTCCAGAGTTTCGAGCGCAACGATTCTATCAGCGATATGCTCAAACAAACGGCAGCGTATTACAATTTTACGGATAGTATTACGGCTTATCTGAAAGTCGACAGTATGCAGCGCGTTGTTCTTGGAGCAGAAAGTGCCTACCGCTTCCATCCAATTACAGAAAACCTGGCATTTCTGGCCGATACTTACTTCAATAAAGGCTGGTATTTATCCCATACGTTCCGTGATGCTGCTCATTATAAGCTATCCATCGCTGCGTATGAAAAAGCCATTGTTCATTACACAAAACTCAACAACAGTTACGGCACCAAATGGATCTCTTCCTCCCGGAAAAACATCAGTTACGTTAAAACGCAGCTGGACAAGCTAAACAGCTCAGGTCCCTGAATCGCGCTGTAAACTGGTGATAGTCTCTTCAGAACCGCTCCGACGATTTGTAATCCCAGTCTCCGGATTACAATTTCTGAATTTTCCGGCAAACAGCCCCTTGTTCCGATTGCATTCGGAGCATATACAATCCTGATGGCAAATTTGTTAGATCGATTTCAGTGGCGAGATCCTTTGTGCGATACACTTTCAAAACCTGCCCGTCGATCGTCAGCAGCTCGAGCTCGGAAAGCGGTTGGTCGCTGCTTACCTCTATTTTTCCGGAAGATGGATTTGGAGCCACGATCAGCTCCGGAGCCATTTTTTCTTCCAGTCCCACGAAAAAAGCCGGGAAATCGCCGCAGGCTACACCATCGATCTCAAAATACTCGAGCTCGAGACCGCCAAAGGCCGAGGTCGGATCTCCAAAATGGTCCCAGCCTCCGTAAGGTCCGCCGCATTTTTCCCGAACGTAGTAGTTGGATGTAACAGGCTCGAAGCATGGAGGGAATTCCGTCGCCTCCATCCCGAACGAATACTGCTGCAGCTCCATACCATTGCAATTGAAGACGCCATAGCTTGTGTCGGCAACGAGGCAGGAATCAGGATCAGGCCCGTCCAGCATAAGTACGGTCTGTGAAAGCCCAAAAGGTGTGTTTGGAAGTAAATACGAGTAGTTACTGTGCAAATCGCCATAGGAAAAGCTCGTAGTTCCGAAATAAAGTGTGTCATCCGGATCGCCGGGCAACGGCGGAATATACGTTTGGACATCGGCGGTGTAGGAAACCATAGATGAATCCGTATTGTAGGTTTTCCCGGTTATATGGAACAGGTCGTACCGGTGCGTAATATAGCTCCCCGACCAGTTGCTCGGGTGCCAGTAATGACTTACACAATACGCATCGCCGATGGCAAAGTCATATATATCCTTTCGAAGCAGCTGGGAAAAGCCTTGAATGGCCAACAGGAAAAAGACAAAAAGTGATAGTACATTTTTCATTTAGGGTGGTTTTCCAATAATGCTAAAGGTACTAAAACGATTCTTTTTCCCGCAATTAATTTCTCCTTACACCCTATAACACACCGCATTGATATTCATCCCTGCTCCTACTGAAGCAAAGAGGATGATATCGCCGGGATGCAGCTCGTGGTGTTCGAGCTCGCCGCGCAAGACCATATCATAAAGGGTTGGAACGGTGGCCACCGAGCTGTTTCCCAGCTTGTGGATGCACATGGGCATGATGTGTTCAGGAACTTCGGTTTTGCCGTAAAGCTTATACAGTTCGCGGATCATGCCTTCGTCGAGCTTTTCGTTGGCCTGGTGGATGAACACTTTGCTGAGCTGATCGATGGAAACGCCGGCATCGTCGAGACAGGCTTTCATGGCCGCCGGAACATACTTCATGGCGTATTCGTAGACCTTGCGGCCTTTCATTTTGATGTAGCGCACACGCGGATCGGAATGCGGGAAATGTGATTTGCCGAGACTGAGGTAATAAGCTTCATCGAGGCAATGCGACTGCACTTTACACGACAAAATGCCGCTTCCCGTTTCATCGGCGTATTCGAGCACGGCTGCTCCGGCTCCGTCGGAGAAGATCATGCTGTCGCGATCGTAAGGATCGAGCACACGGCTCAGGGTTTCAGCACCGATCACCAGGCAGCGACGGGCAATGCCGGCTTTGAAGAATGCATCGGCCTGGATAACGCCCTGTACCCAGCCCGGGCAGCCGAACAAAATATCGTAGGCCACACAGTCGGGATTGTAGATCTTCAGGTTGTGTTTTACACGTGAAGCGATCGCCGGAATGATGTCTGTCTGGATGGTGTGTTTGACTACGTTCCCGAAGTTGTGGGCCACAATGATCTGGTCGATGGTTTCGGGATCGATCTGCGCCGCAGCAATGGCTTTTTCGGCCGCAATGGTGGCAATGTCCGAACAATCGAGCTCAACGGACGCGTATCTACGCTCCTGTATGCCTGTTATGGCCTCGAACTTCCGGGCTATATCTTCCGGGGTTGCGTCAATTGGTTTGTTGTCTTCTCCGTAAAATTCGTGAACCATGAAATCGCGGTTCGTTTTTACGAGCGTTGGAATGTACGATCCCATTCCCCTGATCACACTTCTTTTCATGTTGTACTGTTTGTAAAATCACTGAGGAAGAAGCCGGGGATGGTATCCGTCGGGCGACGAACAGCGGGGTGCGTTTTCGAGCTACAAAGATAATAAAAAGTACGCAAACACACCTTGTCGGTTGAGAACATCCTACTGTTCAGGTGTATCAATCAAGCTTGGTAGACTACTACTTTCCCGGTTTCTTCAACAGATCATTTTCATAACCATCTTTGAACGGCCGTTCCTTTCCAAGATTATTCAACTGAAAATCAGATTTTTCAGTCTGAAATCTCAGGGATACTGTTCTGTATTCCGGATTTCTGAATACAGTCGGTCGGTAGTACGTGTCGGAGGATGTTTTGTCACTGACAACCCTATAGGAGACAATGAGAGCCAAAAAGGCAGCAATAACATAGATGTCTTTCATAAGAAATAGCAGTAAATGAAATTACCCGGAGAATCTGTTTCACAAATCTACACACCTGGAGTTAAGAACAAAACGACTATTTCGGGGAAGCTTGGATACCTAAAACATTACGCTTACTTTTTGGAAATAGCCCCCAAAAAAACGTAAGCTAGATATCCATCACAAATTTCGCCAGGCTTTCTTCTGTGCTCAGTCCCAGTCTTTTCTTCAGCCTGTGGCGGGCCGTTTTGATGGTGTTTTCGGTGCAATTCCGGATAGCGGCGATTTCCTTATTGGATAGGTTCATGCGCACGTAAGTACTCAGTTCCATCTCGGATTTGGAGATCGTCGGACTGATTTTTCGAAGACGTTGCTGGAATTCCTTCAGTTGTACAACTGCATCCGAATCTTCGTATTGGATATCGGGCTGGCGGTGAGCATTCGTTTTGGCTTCGCGCAGGATGCTGATGAGCTCGGTTTTGATCGTCTGGTCCTCTTTCTTGAGCAAGAGGTTGATTTTCTGAACGAGGTCGTCGGAGGTTTCTCTCTTCTGCAATAGCTCAAGCGCGAGATTCGTCAGGGAATTTTCCTGGTCTTTCAGCTTCAGCTGCATACGCTCCTCTTCAACGGCCTGCAGCTCTTTTTCCAGTTTCTGTTTTTTCTGTCTGTTTTTCGCCATCTGACGAACAACAAAGAACAGCAGCACAAGCAAGGCAGAGCTGATGGTAAACAATACTGAAAGAACAATTGTTTTGTTTTCCTGGATCTCCTTATCCTTTTTGAGCTGTTCGCGCCGGATCTTTTCCGACTCCAGTCGTTGTGTAAAGCTCGCCATCATGTATTGCGAAAGCAGATTCGACAAAGCCGACTCCTTGATCTTATCGCTCATTTTAACCGTTCCTACGATTTCACGTCGGAGCTGTAACAGATGTTCGATCGCTCCATATTGGTGTTGTTTCAGGGCCAGCTCGACTTTCATTTCGAGGAACATCAGCTTTTTTTCGTCGCTCATAGCTGCGAAATGGGGCTCGAACAGCGCCACGATCTGACCTGCTTCGTCTACCCTGCCAACTTTCAACAGGTTCAATACGAGGACAGCTTCTCCTTTTATGACTTCATCCGGACCGGTGAGAACATAGGTTTTCCGATTGGTAAATGCTTCGCTGAGGTAGCGGATCGATTCATTGTAATTTTTTAGCTCGCTGTAGGAGATCCCCAGGTTTTGCAAAATCAGGCAGTAAAACCCTTCTTCCGATTGTGAGGGATATTCCTGGCCGGAAGGTGAATGTTCCCGCAAAATCGACAGGCTTTCCAGGTACCATTTGATGGCTTCGTGGTACTGACCAGTCTTGTAATAGGCCAGTCCAAGATTATTCGCTGAAGATGCCTGCGAAATAAAACGCAGGTCTCGTTTGGCCACCTCATTTTGTTCCTCGAAAATGGTAATCGCCCTTTTGAAGTCATTCGATCGCAGGTAACAGCTGCCCATTTCTCCCAGATAAAGGTATTTCTCGAAAGGATCTGTTTCCATCCGGTAACATTCCTTATAGTAATGAATGGCCAGGTTTAATGCTCCGATCTCTTTGAAAAGGTCAGCAAAACGCTGGTTATAGCAAACCGAGTAACGATCCAGGTTTTTGGGATTCAGCTGTTTGGCGCGAAGAAGGTATTCGAGGGCTTCCTTGTACTTCTTTTGATGCAGTCTTATTTTACCAAGGTACGACAGGGCAGTGATGTGCTGAGCTGGAGACCGTTTGATTTTCGAATCAGACAATTCAATACTGATTACGCGCTCGAGCGTTTCATAATCGTTTTTAACAAATAGCTCTTCCCAGTACTTTGAATATGGCACCTGATTATCCTTTGCCGACACGACTAACGGAGAGATTAGCAAAACAAAAAACACCCACTTCATGCCTTAAACGATCCTTATTTGGGTTGCAAATGTAGTTATTTATTCGATTTCAAATGCCCTAAAAGCTTTGTAAACAAAGAGGTTGCACACGCACGCTCACCTTTTGCTTACCACTAATAACGCAAATATCAAATACGATTTTCTATACTTAGCTTCATCGTTTTTGTGACACCAACAAATCCGTTTGGTCTTTAGACATTAACAAACAATTGATTTTCCGATAAAGCCTGTTCTTCTGAGCAGGCTTTGTTGTTTTTTACAAGATGGAATGGTGGAAAAACAACAAAGCCCGCCTGCCTTGCGACAAACGGACTTTCCCCCATATAGAATTCCTTAGTCTTTTTCCGGCTTTTCGCCAGTGCGACACTTGTCTTCCTTCAGTTGCTTCAATTGTTCTTCTGTCAGGATCTTTTTCAATTCGTCACGTTTGGTTTGGTGAAGGCTTTTCATTTCGGCCTTTCTCTGCTCATCCGTGAGGGCTGTATCGGCACGAAGGGCTTCTCTCTTCTGATCCATGAGCAGGTTCAGGTCTGTGAGCTTCTTCTTCTGGTCGTCTGTTAAAGTCAGCTCTTTGCCAAGATGGTCCGTTTGCATTTGCGCCCGTTCTTCCGGAGTCGCATTCTTCCACTGTTCCCGGTTTTTCTTCGCCTCGGCTTTCATGGCTTCCTGCTTTTCCGCAAGCTGCTTCCGCTGTTCGTCGGTCAGCATTGCTTCTACCTGTTCCTTCGTTGCTTTGTGCTGCGCTTTCATGGCTTCGCGTCTGGCTTCGTCGGTCATGGTCGTATCGGCCCGCAAGGCCTCATTTTTCTTTACGGCATCGTGGTTGATCGCGTTTAGCTTGCTCTTCTGATCATCGCTGAGTGTCAGCTGTTTCGCCATCCGTTCGGTTTTCATTTTCGCGCGCTCTTCAGCTGTCATCTTGTGATGCTTCTCCTGCGCACAAACCACCGTTGTCATCAACAACGCCGCTGCTACCAATCCTGTTTTTACTACTCTCATGCTGTTGGGTTTTATTTACTGCTTGGATAAGCACAAAGCCGAAAGGTTGAATCGGGATGGGTGTTTTAACAAATGATTAAGAAAGGCCTATACGTAAACGTTGAAAACCATCCGGTGAAATACCGGCTTTTCCGCCTCCGATTCCTATCTTTGTGTTCATGGATTACCTGGACAGTCTGAATGAAAGCCAGCGCGTTGCTGTCGAAAACATCGAAGGACCTACAATGGTCATTGCCGGCGCCGGATCAGGCAAAACGCGCGTACTGACTTTTCGTATCGCTTACATGATGCAGAACGGCGTGGATCCGTTCAATATCCTGGCGCTTACGTTTACCAACAAAGCCGCCAAGGAAATGACCGAGCGTATCGGCTCTATCGTCGGCAGCACGGAAGCCAAAAACATCACAATGGGAACGTTCCACTCGGTGTTTGCACGCATCCTGCGCTTCAATGCCGATCGGCTGGGCTATCCGCGCGATTTTACCATTTACGATACACAGGATACCAAAAGCCTGCTCAAAGACATTGTTAAGGAGCTGGCCCTCGACGATAAGATCTACAAACCATCGATGGTTTACGGACGTATTTCCGCTGCGAAAAACAACCTCATTTCACCGGAAGCGTATGCCGAAAACCCGGAGATCATTGCCGAAGACCGTCAGAGCCAGCGACCGGAACTGGCGCGATTGTACAAAGCTTACACGGTGCGCTGCTTCAAGGCCGGCGCCATGGATTTCGACGATCTGTTGTACCAGACCAACGTGCTACTCCGCGATTTCCCGGATGTCTTGCACTATTACCAGCAGAAATTCCGCTACATCCTCGTGGATGAGTACCAGGATACGAACTATGCTCAGTATCTGATTGTGAAGAAGCTAGCGGCCGTGTACGAGAACATCTGCGTGGTGGGCGATGATGCACAAAGTATTTACTCCTTCCGCGGGGCGAATATTCAGAACATCCTGAATTTCAGGAACGATTACCCGGATTTCAAGCTCTTCAAACTCGAACAGAATTACCGCAGTACGCAAACCATCGTGGAAGCGGCCAACAGCGTGATTTCGCGCAACAAAGACCAGATCAAGAAAAGCGTATGGACGCACAACGATCGCGGAACGCCGATCAAAGTCATCCGTACGCTCACCGATAACGAAGAAGGCAAGATCATCGCCAACCGGATGTTCGACATCAAGCACGCCGATGGCGGCAAGTGGAGCGATTTTGCGATCCTGTACCGCACCAACCGGCAGTCGCGTTCTTTCGAGGAAGCCCTGCGTAAGCTCAACATGCCCTACAAGATTTATGGCGGCTTGTCGTTCTACCAGCGCAAGGAAATCAAGGACCTCCTCGCCTATTTCCGACTGGCGGCCAACCAAAAGGACGAAGAGGCGCTCAAGCGGGTGATCAACTACCCGAAGCGCGGAATTGGTAAAACATCGTGGGAAACGGTCGTGATCGCTGCCAATCAATACGATGTATCACTGTGGGATGTGATTGCCGATTTTTCGAAATACCAGGTGAATATTCCGACGGCTACGCGTTCCAAAATCGCAGAGTTTGTGATCATGATCCAGAGCTTTACCGCTCAGCTGATGACGCATTCGGCTTACGATCTCGCGCAGCACATTGCTAAATCGTCGGGCATTCTCAAAGAGCTCTACAGCGAAAAGGACAAAGGTCCGGAAGAAGTGGAGCGCTACCAGAACATCGAAGAATTGCTCGCCGGTATCAAGGAATTTACCGTTTCACAGGGTGATGAGCTCGTTACGCTGGCCGATTTTATGATCGACGTGGCGCTGCTCACCGATGCCGACAACGACAAGGAAGACGATAAGAATAAGATCACGATGATGACCATTCACTCGAGCAAAGGACTCGAGTTTCCGCACGTTTTCCTCGTAGGACTGGAAGAAAACCTGTTCCCTTCGCAGCTGTCGATCACTTCGCGGGCCGAGCTCGAAGAAGAACGCCGCTTGTTTTACGTGGCCGTAACGCGGGCAGAAAAAACCTGTACGATCTCCTATGCGACTTCGCGCTTCCAGTGGGGAAACCTCGTTTCTTCCGAGCCGAGCCGTTTTATCGCAGAAATCAACCAGGATTACCTGAGCTTTGAAAGCCCGTATGGAACTTCACAAGGCGGCGGACGATCATTGAGCTCTGGCAGAAGCGGCTTCGACCAACCGTTTACCGGCGGACTGAACAAAACGGCTTCCACCGGATCCATCTTGCCACGCTCGCTCAAAAGCATGAACGATCTTTCGGCCAAACCGTCGACATCGAATGCCGGTGAGCTGGATATCAAAGTGGGCTACAATGTGGAACACGATCGTTTCGGAAAAGGAAAGGTGACCAAGCTGGAAGGCTCAGGCGTCGATAAAAAAGCCACGATCTTTTTCCCGCATGCCGGCGCAAAAACATTGCTGCTGCGCTTCGCGAAACTGACTATCTTGGACGACTAATACAACTGCTATGAATAAACTTTTCCTATTACTGCTGCTTCCGATCGGAGTTGCTTCCTGTAATTTCAACAAATCGGTCAGCACCAATCTCAATACAGGCCTTACTACCAAAGGCAACGGATTGTCGTGCGAAGATGTGAAGCTCGTTATCAACGATGAAGAGATCACGCGCAACGAGCTCCAATACGCCGAAAAACTGGAAATGTATTTTGAATCCATGAAAGGATTCGTCAAGAAGAATGGTGAGCTCCGTTTCGGAATGCGCATGCTGGTTACCGGCAAACAAGGTGATACCGTTTTATTCAACCCGGATCTTTACGCCGAAGCGGAACCTGCCAAAGAACCACAACCGACGCTGAAACCGTTTCTTGCCATTGGACAGCCAATTGGTTCCGGAAAGGAATACACACTCACCATCCACATTTGGGATAAGAACGGAACAGGAACGTTCCATGCCGAATTACCTTTTACCGTGAAGCGTAACCAGGCGATGAAGGTTCAGCAGTCGCAGATCACCTTTAAGGAATGCTACATCACCGATGACAAAACCCAGACGCTCATTCCCGGCGACGAAGTACAAGGCGGCACCACCATTGATTTGTTTTTCCAGGGTGTGGAAGGATTCCAGGAAAACAACGGTGCGTGTGCGATCGATGCATCACTTCTGATACAGGATGCGCAGGGGAATGTCCTGTTCCAGGAAACCGATATGCTGGGTGAAAGACCGGTTACTCCGGAAGAGCTCCGGGAGGCGTTTGTGTTTTACGTTTCGCTGCCTAAAACGCAGGGAAAGATCAAGGTAATCAGTACCATCCGCGACAAAAACAACGGCAATCAGCTGAAGGCTGTGACGAAATTGAAAGTCGTGTAATATTTTTTCACCACAAGAATCTGCCAAAGGCAGATGAAGACGAATTGCAGACCGCGGTTGGCGGTCGTAGCAATGAGGTAGGCACAAAAGAGCAGGCTGATATACCACGCATAGTTTGGAGCGTCCCGATCTAAAAGTCGGGACTACACAAAAGCCTACTTTATTACGACCTGTATCACCAGAAGAAGATCTCTTTCAGGACCCTGTCGCCGTAAGGCTGTCCTTTCATTTTTTCGGTCATTTCAACACGCAGCTCTTCTTCGGTGTATTCTTTTCCTTTCTTCTTCGGAACGGCCAGTTGTTCTTCCGTCGGCGCTACAATTTCTACGGAAGTCGCAAAGTATACCACACCACCGTCTTCGGTAGCCAGACCTAAAATAGCCCCCGGCAATCCCTGCACACTTTCCGGCCCTACCGTCGGGATGATATCCGTGGTGAACCAGGCGTAAATGCGTGTTGTGTCGTCTTTTTGCCAGATCGCGCGCGTACACTCATAGCCGGCGATGTCCCGGGTCTTGTCAGTGATCTGCCATTTACGCTCCGACAAGGAATCGTTGAGGATCAGCTGTGATCCCCACATATCCATGATCACTATGCGCTGATCGGCTGCGAAGTTCTGATAAACGGCGTTCTTGGTCGTTGCCCAGGCCATCTGGTCCTGCACTTCAGGCATGACATACGTAAATGCAGAAATGGAATCGTTGAAGAACAACACGAATTTGTCCGTACGGATCTTGTCTGCCTCTTTGATCCATTCCTTCATACGCTCATCGTCGAACTTCTTGTAGAGATTCGTGCGGCGCTCGTATGTGATTTTTCCACGCTGTACGAGCTGCGCCTGCGTACTTCCTGCCACCAGCAGGAAAGCCATCGCTATGATTAGTTTACCACATGTGTTCATCTTCTACTTTCGTATGGAGGTTGTTAAACTTCAGCGTCACTTTCAGGAGGAAATAACGCGTAATAATATTGGTAATGTTATCCGTGATGACATTGTCGGAAACATCGCGGTAGGCGCTCACGTTCTGGCCCAACAGGTCGTATCCTTCAACTCCCACACGGAGGTTCCCTGTTTTCAGGAAAGCGCGCTCGATGGTTGCATTCCAGAGTGCATAGTTTACGCCGTAACCAGCAGTCCTTTGTGAATTGATGTTATACGTAAAGTCCGAACGGAAGTAGAAACGTCCCGGCAATGTCCAGTCGATCGCAGCTTCGATATTGTAGGTGCTATAAGGCTGGTTACTGGCCGAGCTCAGCGTATTTTTCGGCATGTTGTAATCGATACCACCACCAACGCTCAGTTCCAGTGAGTCGCCACCGTAGGAGATTTCCAGGTCACCGCCCACACCGGTGTTCAATGATCTGTTCCGCTGCAGCTGGATGTAGTTTTCCGAGCTGGTGAAGTTTCCGTTCGCATTCACCGTCAGGCGCATGTCCTTTACAGGAAGCGGCATTCCAGATCCCATCCAGTAGTAAAAATAATCGGCACGGTCTACGTTGATGGCCTGTGAGATTGTACGGTTGAACGCATCGTATGTCACTGAAGAGCTGAACGCATTTTTCTGGTAGGTGTAGCTGGTTCCGGCATACACATAGAAGCCCGACAATCCTCGCCACATATTGTAGTTGGTACTGATGGAATGCGTGTAGTTTGGATTGAGCTCTGCGTTACCGATACGCACGAAGTTCGGGTTGCTGTTGTCCTGTACCGGCTGCAATTGATCAACCGATGGCAGCGATGAGCTGGTGTTGTACTGAACACGCAAGCGGTTGCTGTTAGAGAATTTGTACGTAAACACCACGCGTGGCAACACGTTGTTCAATCCTTGCGGGATCAATGTATCGGTAAACAGGTTACGGTTCTCAATCGAAATAGTGCGTACACGTGTCCCGAAAGAGATGCGCGCTTTGGCGTTTTCATAGATCAGGAATGCTCCTGCACGGTGCTGCTGACGCTGTGTCTCGAACTGGTTGGAGAACAGGGAATCTACTTCCACGTACTCACCGTTGAGGTTGTTAAATGTCGTTTTGCGCTGATCGTTGTCGTTGCGATAGAATTCGTAATCGAACTCGGCCTTCCATTTCTTGAATCCGGCGATTGGCTCCACATAGTTGACATAAGCCGTGTGGCCCATTTTGTTGCTACGGTTTTCCTTTTTCTGGTCGTAGCGCTGGTTGATCTGCTGGGTCTCGGCGTTGATATCGGTAGAAAGCAGGTAACCATTCGAGCTGTTCTGCGACGTACTGAGGTTATAGCGCAGCAAGAGCTTCCTGTTTTTCTTGAGGAAGTCCTTGTGCAGACGCACGGTACCATTCAGGTCCATTCCTTCTGCATCGGTACGGTTAAAAATGGACGTATTGCGTGATGTATCGCCGGCTTCGCTCAGGAAGTTGGTCGACGAATTGCTGTTCTGACTCGTTTGATTGAGCGTGAATTTCGGCTCGATCTCCAGTCTCGTAAGTGAATCCAGCTCCTGGGTGAATTTCAAACCTATCTGGTGCTTGATGTACTTGGAACGGTCGTCCGAAACCTGATCGGTCGTGTAGGTCGTGTCCGTAAGGAAGTACTGCGAACGACTCTGATTACTGGTTTTGATCAGGTTGTCGGTGTAAGTGTAGTTCAGACGCACACGACCGCCTTTCCAAAGCTTTTGATCGAGGTAGAATCCGGCGCGCCAGGTTTGCGGGATACCATTGGACGTTCTGCTGTCGTCGTTGTCGTTCCATTCCATCAGGTCGTCGGATTCATTCCAGCCACCGCCTTCACTCATCCCGAATTTGAACATATCCATCTGGTTGAAGTTCGAGCGCGGAGTATTGGAGCCCAAGCCGAACACACCTATTTTCTGATTCGGATTGTAGGTATTGAACAGGAATTCGCCTTCGTAGAATTTGGTAAAGTCGGTACCGCCCGAGGCTTTCCCGAAGTAGCCTTTCTTGGCGTCCTCTTTGAGCTTCAGATCGAGGACCTGTATTTTTTCATCACTGCCGTCTTCGCTGTCTTTTTCGTAGATCTGAACAGACTCTACGCCTTCCGCTGCAAGGTTTTTAGTGGCGATCGTCGGATCGCTTCCAAAGAATTCATCACCGTCGACCAGTACCTGACCGATCTCTTTCCCTTGCGACTTGATCTGGCCGTTCTCGTCCACTTCGATACCCGGGAGCTTTTTCAGAAGGTCTTCAACCACCGCTCCTTCTTTGACTTTAAAGGAATCGGCGACGTAGATGAGCGTATCACCGCGGTAATAGATAGGATTCTTATTGGCGTAGATCACGAATTCGCCGAGTGTCGTACTTTTTTCCGGCAACGGCAGCGGATCGATATTGAATTCATGGTTTTCCGGGCTCCCGAAGAAGTAGGAATTGAAATTATCGTAATCCGGATGGCTCACGATCACCTGCACGGTATCGATAGGTAGCGTAAAGCTGAATTTCCCATAAGGATCCGTGCGCTGAAAACCGATTAATACGGAGTCTTTCACGCGAATAGTCATCGCGACGGCATTGTGGATCGGCATCTGGGCATTGGTATCCGTTACGACACCGGAAATGGTCATTTTCTGACCGAACACAGAACCCGTCAACAGTAAAAAGAGGCAGAATAGGATTTTTTTCAAGGGTACAACGTTAAGTGACGTAAAATTAAGTCGAAAATGGGATTCCTGTTACACAATTTCGTGCATCAGGTTTGAAATTGAGATGAATGGTCGGTAAAAACGTTTAATGGGTTGTCTGTTTTTTCATTTTCCCAACGATTGCCAGCTGACAAACGGGGTTGACTCTCCCGCTAATTGGCGAATTATCGAAAATATGCTATTGTCGGTATCCTTACACATACATGAAACCATTCGTGCCAAATTCGACAATTCGTGGAAAGCTTTACGCAGCGAGAAAACAGGACGGGATTTGCAACCTAACTAAACCACTATTCATATCCACTGAAAGAACCCGCCCTGTTTCTCTTAACTGCATATCTTCTTTAAAGCCTGATCAGCTGCCGCACTTCAATTTCGGTGATCTTGCGGGGCAAACCGCCGGGACTGACGTATGTTCGGTTAACGAGCTTGCCTGTTACGGCCACTTTGTTTCCTTTCGTGCAATAGCGCTGAACGAACTGTGCGAGGTTGCCCCATGCGAAGAGCTGGTAACGCTCGTCGGTGGCTGTTTTGTGTTCGATCGCCACCGAAAAGCGTGCGACCATCGATCCGTTTTCAAAAGTCGTAATGCGGGCATCGCTACCGATGTTGCCTACGATCGTTACCTGGTTTCTGAGTGAATTCATTGTTTTTGGTGTTAGAGAATGACTAAATCGTTGACTTCGATCTCGGAAACCATCTGCCGTTTGCCGTTCTGCATCCGGTAAAACCGCGATACGAGCTTGCCTTCCACGGCTACCTGCATATCTTTCGTGCAGAGCTCTTCGATCACCGTCACCCATCTGCCCCAGGCGGTCATGCGGTGCCAGTTCTGACGTACACAGGTCGAGCCGTTTTCGTCGAGATAGGTTTCTTTGGTGACGAGTGAAAATTGGGCGACTTTTCTGCCACCCGGCAATATGGCGATTCGTGGTTGCGAGCTGACGCGGCCAATGATATGTACGTGGTTGATGTGCAGCGAACGGTCTGCTGATGTATGATGTCTCATAGGTAATACGATTGGGGGTTATTTCGTCGCTTTCGGATTCAGAATGAGGAATTCGTTGACTTCGATCTCCGTTATGTAGCGCTTTTCACCGGTCTTGGTTTCGAAGCTGCGGTTCACCAGGCGGCCCTGCACCATCACTTCCGTGCCTTTTTCCAGCTTTTTACCAATCAATTCCGCCAGCACTCCCCAGGCATAAGCATAGTGCCATTGCGTGTTCTCTATCCACTCACCGTTTTTGTCTTTGTAAGATTCGTTCGTAGCAATCGATAAGCGTACTCGTTTGGTACCTGAGTCGAATTGTACGAATTCCGGCTGGGTTCCCAATCGCCCGATCAGGCTCACTTTGTTGCGTAATGTGTTCATAATGTCTGTATTAAACGTTTGTAAAAGTTTGATATGCAACCGGCTCTAACCGATTGATGGGACAAAGTTGAATGAACACGAAAATGCGATTCGGTTAATTACCGTTTACTGTCGATAGTTTTTCGGTTACAAATGGTAATTATCGATTTAAAATCTAATAATCAGAATAATAACTATTATACTGTCAGATACAGAAGTAAATGATACAGACAACAAAAGAGGGTGATACAAATTGTTTCACCTGGTTTCGTAATGAAAAATGACTGATCAATTTAGATCTTCCTATCGGCAAGCAAGGCAGGAAAAGGATGGCCACTTTTCCGGTATTTCTAGGGTTAACTATCAGATATAAAATCAAATGATGGAATTAAAACATTGATAAAACAAAGGATTCATAAGACTTATGATCATCTCAAAAAGATGAATACACTAGAAACCAAACCACAATCATATACAATACCATATAGTTGAGCGCTAAATCCTTAATTTTGCAAGCATGAAACAGATTTACTTCCGTCGTAACCTCCTTTTCGCTTTTTTTATCACGATCAGCACCTCACTTAGTGCACAAGATTTTACGATCATTCCGTCGATCACGGCAAAAATGAACTACGCCGCTGTCAATGATCAGCACAACCTAGCAATCGTTGGGGGTAAGGAACATTACATTTCGACCAATCAGGGCAACAGCTGGACCGAAATCGATAATGGATCGGGAACTGGTCTCTATCAGGTGGAAGGTATCGAAGTAGTGATTGTCAATTCACAGACGATATGTATGATCGGTAAGCGAGGTAATACCCCCGTGATCGTTCGCACGACAGACGGAGGCAGCACCTGGATTGAAACATTTGCCACATTAGGTGGCTCCTGGGTATTAAAAGATATTGCCATGAATGGGAATACGCTTTTAGTAACCGGTTTAAACGGGGTTTATCGCTCAACCGATGCGGGAATTAACTGGACATACATTCCGCTGACAACGGCTAATATCGCTGGTTCATTCATAGAGTATAACGGAAGTTCAAATTCCTGGATAACCGGAGGGTATACGAACAATTTCCATGTTTCCTACGACGATGGTGCTGCCTGGCAGGAAGTAACATCTGGTTTTGCAACATCGACGGTAATGACCACCTCGCAAACCGCGGGTTCCGTATTGCTGTCGAAAAATATGACCAGCGCTACGCAAGTGGTCTTGCTGGACGATACGAACACCGAGGATACAGTCGCCACTGTGCCCCTCAATCTCGTCAGCGTCAACAATGCATTGTGCCAAAAAGCTGAATTTCTTCCGAACTACGGGTTGTTGACACACAATAACTCGATCTTTTTTGCCGTTGACACGAGTAATCAGCATGTTTACCATCTCACCTATCCACTGGCAACGATCTACCGGCCCAGAGGCTTTTCGCTCGGCGCAACCTACGGAATCGCTTTTGCAACAAATGATGATGGTACGTTGGGGCGCGTTTTCCGAATTGATCTTTCTCAGCCTGCATCACTGGTTGTTCCTTCCTATTTCAATGTGCCAGGACCAGGACCATGTGCCGGTGATCCGATCGTAGCAATACCATATGCAGACTATGCAGACTCCGTGAAATGGTATATAAATAATGCATTGGTGTCAACAGCTAACACACTCTTCTACCCAACTCCTGCCGGTATTTATACGACGTATACGATCAAGCTGGACACTTGGTATCATGGTAACATGCATACGACTACAAAGCAGGTTGTGATGACCGCACCTTCTGCTCCACATGGGTTTGCATACACAGTTGACACGACAGCCTGCTATGGTGAATCGCTGCACGTATTCATAGATCCTAATCCCGGCTCTCCGGCCAATACGGCAGTTAAAATTCTCTATAACGGCAATCTTGTATTCGGCCCAATAAATATGTCTTTTGCGAATATTAATGCGTACATCCCATCAGTAACGGTTAGCGGTCAATTGGAGATTATTACCTACAAAACTCTTTACTGCGATCCAAGCAGTGATACAGTCTCTATGCAAATTGAAGTAGGACCAAACCTTTATGATTTTGACATTCTCACTCACGATTCGGTTATCTGTACGGAGGTAAACCCGATACTGTCTATTAACGGAACGGACTCGCTATACTCCTACGATTTTTTCAACACTTATAGCATGAATGGATTTGATGCGTCCCCGCATACCGTCATTCCTGGGAATTCTACCGGCACACTCAGTGTGGAGCAATATGGTTTAGGTCCGGAAACTTATATCAATAGCAGTACTATGGAACAGACCTATGGACCGATGTATATGTTCCTGCACCTGGAGATCACTGATACCGCTGGATGTTCGCCCTCGCGGGTGATCGATACAATTCGTATTCAACGCCCGACAGCCTATTATGAATTGCATTCACGCTCCTATCTCACTGGCGACACAATTCATCTGAGCAATGCATTCATAACACCAAACCGTCTATGGTCCTCTCCGGAGTTGGATCCTGCATTCATTTCGAACGAAACCGATACCTTACCTCTGATCATAGCAGATACAACCGGCCTTTTCAGTATCGAATTGCGAAACGAACCACTGGCTGGGTGTGTGGACTCTGTATCACACCATATCTACTACGCTGAACCGGCCCCAGTTATAGATCCTCCCTGTGAAATTGTAACTCCACATGTAAATGAGCGTCTTCATCATGTTAGAATCGATCCTTTTGGAAATATATATGAGATCTCCGCTTTTATGGTGACAGAAGAATTTCATCAACCAGCCTACATCCTGCGTAAAAATGACCCATTCGGCAATATGCTTTGGGAAAAGCGAGCTGCCGAAGCTGCTTTTTGGTGGGACATCGATGGTGTGGTCATAGAGGAAATGGATTTTGATGCACAGGGAAACCCGGTGATCGTTATGTGGCTCCACGGAACAGCAGATTATCAGGATGATTACATTGATTACCACTTCACACAGGCAACAAATGCACAGCAAGGTGCTTGCTATGTGATGAAAATCGACAAGACAACCGGTGAACTGATCTGGCGATCGAATCTGGGTGAGCTTTCACCTTCGACATTGTATACGTCTGCACGCTTAACAGATGTTGTTGTGGACGGTGATTGGGTTCACGCAACAACATATAGCTACAATAATCTGGATTTCTTCACACTCAAAAGTGCTGACGGAAGTCTCATAAATACCACACCGATCGACTTTTCAGTTCCAGCTAACGTGGATTTCATTGGACCAAATTTTCTGTTCCCAACAGGCTCGCTTGGCAACAGTCGCCAGTCCTATTGGTCGCCACAAATCGATGTGCTTTCGACAGGTGAAGTGATCGCCATAGGTAACTACAATAACATTCCTGTTTGGAACTTTCCCCAGCTGATCCTGGACAATTCAGGTAGCGGCATTTTTGCCATGAAATACCATCCTAATAACGGTGTTTACGATGTGGTCAATATTTCTCAGACGGGAGGTTCTCAATTTTCTGAGATCGGAAGTTATGGTGCGACCCTTCCCAAAATGTTTGTAGACAAGAATGACAACATTACAGTAACTGGTAGCTGGGACAATGTATGGCGTGGATTACCCCAAGGATTGACCGTAAGCGTACTAGACTCCGTCCTTCCAATGGAAACAGGAACGTTTGTAATGAACATGGATTCTGACTATCAACTAAATTGGATCACAACCGGGTTGCATAGCAATATTGAGGATCTTGCATATGTGCCAGCAACCGGTGAGATCTATATGACCTGCAAAACACAGGATAACTTTGCTCTGATGAATAATGCTACTGTGATTATGTCCGGTGAAGATCGGACCTATAATCTCAGCTACACGCACTTGCCACATCCTGAATACCCATGGTTGAATTATCCACAAAACAGCTTTTTCCTTTCAAGACTAGATGCAAGTGGTGTTCCATTGAGTATGAAGCAATTCAGCTTTATATCTGCGCCAAATTATGGATACATATTACAGCGGTTGGCTACAACAGCTTGTGGAGATCTTGCTATTTTCAACGGAAGTTGGTATGGGGACGGTGAGCTTGAGATCGATGGACAAACCTACACGCTGGATTCTACGCTGGTCTTCCTCAATTATTCCGGCTGCGCATCAGATGATTGCAGTTATCTCAATGCAGATGATTCGCTGGAACTATGTGCAGTGAACGGTACGATCAATGTGCAGTTATCCGATTACTATAATCTGAGCTCTGTGACTTATGACATCATCGAGAATGGTGTTATGGTAGAAACGGGGCAAACTGCGACAGTCGAAGACGGCCTTTTCTCATTCCCTGTTCCGTCCTCAGCCAACAATGACTTCATACTGATATTTACCTCTCCGAATGCAGATACGATGACAGTTGCTTATGAAGACATTTTGATCGATTTCGGAACACTTTCCGAGGACACAGTATGCACATACGGCGTTCCAGTAATGTTAGGGAACGGTACACCTGCCGGTGGTGTTTATTCCGGGCCAGGTGTTAGTGGCTCTCAGTTCGATCCGGCGGTGACAGGTGCAGGTGAGCAACTGCTCTCGTACACATACACAAATAACAATGGCTGCGTGGCAATTGCTAATGCAGAAGTATATGTTGACGAGTGCCTTGGGCTTTCTTCTTCTATACTGAATACTTTTCAGGCATATCCGAATCCGTTTACTGACGAATTGCAGATTGTCATCTCCGGTCCTATAATGACGCATCCTGAGCTTATACTCCGCGACTACACCGGAAGGATCGTTTACAGCGCTTCACTTTTCGGAGAATCTACAACGATCCAACTTGATCGCTTGACCGCAGGGAATTACTTGCTTGAGATCATAGACGGCGACAGATGTGAACACCGTGAACATCTCGTTAAGATGTAAAGCCCACACTCTCTACACTGTATATTCAAAGACAAACTTATAACCAAACGCAACAAAAAAATAAAACCGGGTGAGTAATGTGTCCTATTTATTTGAACGTTCATACTTAATTAGACTCGGAAATTTCGAGGATGAGTCTAACCGATTTCTCTAATCCGTATCTTTCCACAAAAACCACTAGTGAAACTCACTGATTTAATAAATAAACCGCTTCCGGATAATGAAGGCTACAGATTAACCGACGTCCAAAAAGTCATACGGGAAAACAATACTTATTTACTCG
>CAMLRS010000003.1 GCA_946482515.1 uncultured Flavobacteriales bacterium
GTAAACGCTGCCGTGGCATTCGGAAGCACGCAGATATAGTTCGGAACGGATTGCGTAGCCGAACAGCCATTTGTGGTGCTGGTCAGTGAGATCGTATAGCAGCCAACGTTGTTGAACGTATGGCTCACGGAGCCGGTTTGAGCCGAAGTAATTCCGTCGCCGAAATCCCACAATACAGATCCGCTCGTCGGAGAAGACTGATCTGTGAAGGTCACTGTCAACGGTGCACAGCCTGTGAGCTGATCTGCTGCAAATTGTACGGTTGGAACGGCATTGACGGTGATAGTCGTTGTTCCCGGCGCTGAACAGGCCTGATTCGGTGTGTACGTAATCACATTGGAGCCGATGTTCGCGGCTGCCGGATCGAATTGACCGGTTGTTGCATCCACAATGCCCGGCCCTGACCAGGTGCCACCCGGAATCGTTGAAGTAAGGTAAACCGCCGGTTCGTTGCTGCAGAACGGTCCGGCCGGTGTAACGACTGCCAGTGTAGCCGAGTTTACGACAACAGTCGTTGAAGCGGTCGACGAACAGCCGCTGCTGGTGACCGTTACGGTGTAGCTGCCGGCGTTCGACAATTGTACAGGATCGATGACCGGGTTTTGATCGGTAGAAGAGAAAGATGGGCCTGTCCAGCTGTAAGTCGCTCCTGCAAAAGCGCCGGAAGTAAGGTTCAGCACATCGCCTGTACACAATGGTCCGTTATTGGCCGCCGTTGCTGTCGGGATCGGATTCACGGTAATGGTATAATTCACCGGCGTTCCGACACAGGTTCCGAAGGAAGGCGTTACGGTAATGTTGCTAACGATAGCCGTTGTTCCGGCATTGGTTGCGGTAAACGAAGCGTAATTGCCGTTTCCGGAAGCTCCGAGACCGCTTGCGGTATTGTCATTGGTCCAGGCGAAGCTGGCTCCGGTTGGCGTGCTGGCAAATGCTGAAGCTGGAACGGTTGTTCCGGCGCAAACAGTAACGTTGGCAGGTGTGGTCATTGTTGGTGTCTGGCCAACTGTGATGGTATATGTTTCTGGTGTTGCATTACAGCCTGTCAATGTAGCGTTGACTGTAATCGTAGCGGTGATGCTGCCCGTGCCCGGATCGCCGGCTGTGAAAGAGCCGTAATCACCGTTTCCTGAACCCACCAATCCGATGGTAGTATTGTCGTTGGTCCAACTGATGGATCCACCTGCTGGCGTCGTTGCAAATGCAGATCCGGCAATATTATCGCCTTCGCAAGCTGTAACGTCGGCTATCGGTGTGATCACCGGAATTGGATTTACCGTGATGGTGTAGCTTTCTGGCGTTCCTACACAGGATCCGAAAGACGGCGTAACGGTTATCGTGCTCACAAGAGCTGTTGTTCCGGCATTCGTTGCGGTAAACGCCGTTGTATTGCCGTTTCCGGAAGCACCAAGTCCTGTTGCTGTATTATCGTTCACCCAGCTGAAGGAAGCTCCTGCCGGCGAGCTGACAAATGCCGAAGCAGGAACGTTCGCGCCAGAGCAAACCGCGATATCCGCAGGATCGGTCATGGTTGGCATGTTGCCAATGGTAATCGTATATGTTTGCTGAACGGCATTACAGCCAGCTAGTGACGCGCTCACGGTAATTGTTCCGGTAATAGCGCCTGTTCCAGGATTGGTAGCTGTAAAGGATGCATAATCGCCGTTTCCGGAAGCACCAAGCCCGATGCCGGTATTGGAGTTCGTCCAGGTCACATTGGCTGCTGCTGGTGTCACGGCAAAAGCAGATCCGGCAACAGTTTGACCCGTACATTCGGTCACGTTGGCGATCGGTGAAATAACTGGTGTTGGATTAACGGTAATCGTGTACGTTACCGGAGGTCCGGAACAGGTTCCGAAAGCAGGTGTTACGCTGATCGTTCCGCTGATGGCCGTCGTTCCGGCATTGGTAGCGGTGAAAGAACCGTAATTATTGGTTCCGGAAGCGCCGAGTCCGATGTTGGTGTTGGAATTCGTCCAGCTGAAGCCTGCGCCTGCCGGTGTGCTGGCAAATGCCGAAGCAGGAACAGTCGCGCCTGCACATACGGTTACATCTGCCGGAGCAGTCATGGTTGGTGAAGGATTGACCGTAATGGTATAGTTCACCGGTGTCCCGTTGCAGGTTCCGATAGAAGGAGTCAGTGTGATCGTTCCGGTGATCGGCGAGCCGGTAGCATTGGTTGCTGTAAAGCTGCCGTAGTTATTGGTTCCGGAAGCTCCAAGGCCAATGCCGGTATTGCTGTTGGTCCAGGAAACCGTTGCGCTGGCCGGATTCGGGTTGAAAGCGGAAGCTGGTACAGTAGCTCCGGCACAAACAGTGATGTTCACTGGTGCTGTGATCGATGGAACCGGGTTCACGGTAATGGTGTAATTCACCGGTGTTCCGTTACAAGTCCCGATGGAAGGTGTAACGGTCACAGTTCCGGAGATCGGTGAGCCGGTGGCGTTTGTTCCGGTAAATGCACCGTAGTTATTGGTTCCCGATGCTCCGAGCCCGATGCCGGTATTGGAGTTCGTCCAGCCGAATGTTGCCCCGGCCGGTGTGCTGCTGAAGGCAGAAGCAGGTACGGTAGCTCCGGCGCAGACAGTAACATTGGTAGGAGTGGTCATAGTTGGAACCGGATTCACGGTAATCGTATAGTTCACCGGAGTTCCGTTGCAGGTTCCGATGGAAGGTGTCACGGTGATTGTTCCGGTGATGGCAGCTGTTGTGGCATTCGTAGCCGTAAAAGCGCCGTAGTTGTTCGTTCCGGAGGCTCCAAGCCCGATGCCGGTGTTGGAGTTGGTCCAGCCAAATGTTGCTCCGGCCGGATTGCTGCTGAAGGCAGAAGCCGGTACGGTTGCTCCGGCGCAAACGGTGACATTCGTCGGTGCTGTCATCGATGGCGTAGGGTTCACCGTAATGGTATAACTCACAGGAGTTCCGCTACAAGTTCCAATAGATGGCGTGACGGTAATTGTCCCGGTGATCGGTGCTGTTGTTGCATTGGTTCCGGTGAAAGCGCCATAGTTATTGCTTCCTGATGCTCCAAGGCCTATTCCTGTGTTGGAGTTGGTCCAGCCAAATGTTGCGCCGGCAGGTGTGCTGCTGAAAGCAGAAGCTGGTACGGTTGCTCCGGCGCACACTGTGACGTTGGTCGGAGTGGTCATCGTTGGCGTTGGATTGATCGTAATGGTATAGTTCACCGGTGTTCCAACGCATGTTCCAATGGATGGTGTTACGGAAATAGTTCCCGTGATAGGCGCTGTAGTCGCATTGGTTCCGGTAAACGCTCCGTAGTTGTTCGTTCCGGAAGCTCCAAGTCCGATGCCGGTGTTGGAGTTGGTCCAGCCAAATGTTGCTCCGGCCGGTGTACTGCTGAATGCAGAAGCTGGTACGGTTGCTCCGGCACATACAGTTACGTTTGCGGGAGCGGTCATTGTTGGCAACGGATTGATGGTAATGGTAAATACCACCGGTGTGCCGTTACAGCCTGAAGCGCTTGGCGTAACCGTAATGGTCGCGGTGATTGCCGCACCTGTTGCATTGGTTGCCGTGAATGCCGGTAAGCTCGTACCACTTCCCGATGCTCCGAGTCCGATTCCTGTGTTGGAATTGAACCAACTGTAAGTAACACCGGGTGTTCCGCTCGAGAACGGCGTTGCCGGAACAGCAGCTCCTGCGCAATGCGTCTGGTTCCCGATGGGGGTCATCGTTGGCGACGGATTCACCGTAATGGCTTGTGAAGTTGTATTCGTACAACCGCTGGCGGAAGTTACGGTAAGCGATGTCAGATACGTTCCTGGTGTGCTGTAGGTTTGTCCCGGAGGTGTTGTAGCGGTGCTGCCGTTTCCGTTGCCAAAATCCCAGTCATAGGAAACCGCAGCTGTACTGGTATTGGTAAAGCCTACGTTCAATGGTGCACAGCCGGAAGTAGGCGTGGCAGTATAAGCGGCCGTCGGTGCCATCAGGAACGTTCCTCCCCAGGTGAAATCGTAACCGGTATTGTTGTCCGTATAGTTGTCGAGTATGATCACGTATGTTCGGCCTGCGGTAACGGTTACCGGCGGACAGAATTCTGCTGCCAGAGCGGCTGAACCGCCATTGGTAGGACAGGTTGTGCTTTGAGTGGAGGACATCCCGCATGGATTTCCGGCTGCACCATTGTAATTGTAGTTACAGGCGATTTCCGTTCCCGGGCAACCACTGGTGATGTCATACATGGCCCAGTCAAGCTCTGCTCCCGCATAGGGGTTTGCAGCCCATTCGCAGGTTCCGGTTTGTCCTACGGTAAACTGGTAGAAAATAGGACGTTGTAATGATGCCGGCCCGAAGATATCTCCGAAGCAGGAAGGCGAAAAGGCGTTGCTGTTATTGGGGAAGGTGGGTACGCTGAACATATTCTTGTTACAGATGCGTGTTGCGGTAGCACAGGTAGCTCCGGTTCCCGCCGGTGGCGTAATACTGTTGAAACAAATGGTAAATGTTCCGTTCGTTCCATTGGTTTCAACACTGACCCAAACTTGTGTTCCGACAGGATAGGTAAAGCTGGAAGTCGCTGTTGCAGCTCCGGTAGCCGATCCGCAGTGATTGTAAGTTGCAGATCCGCAAGCTGTACTTTGCAAGCTCACAACCATGTTCGAGGCCGGACTGGCACCGCTTGGCGTGGCCGTTACGAAGTTATCCGAGCCTGTAGCGATATACGTGAACCAGATTTCATTACCGGCTGCTCCGTTGTCACAGGCATTCGTAGTATTATCGCTTGTGGCGGTGGCGTTGGTGGTATTGATGCAGACCTGTCCCGATGCAGGAATTGTTACGACCTGTGCAGTGGCGCAATTGTCATTGGCAGGCTGAGCAAAGCTGAGGAACGGGAGGAAAAGAGTCGCAAGAGCCACGGCCCTGGACCAGGAGAGCTTAGAATTCATAAACAACCTCTTTTGTAGTAGTATTTAATTGCTGGATTTCCTGCTCAGAAAACACCACCACCGTTACAGCATCGGTGTACTTGATAAAAGCTCTTTCAGAAGCTTTTCTGGCCTGGCGGATATCATCGCACACCGTTGCGGGAAGCTGCGGTAGCCCGCGCGTATGCATCTGGATCTGGTAAGTGTATTTCAATTCTTCGCAGAACCATTGATTCTCAAAAGATTGAGATGGGGAGCTGACAAATGAGGTGGAAAGCCACAACAATAGCAGCATAGCAGGAGTAAGCAGGATACCCTTCATAGTAGTGTTTTTATTTCAACAGGTTGACGTAAATATACCGATCTGGTTTGCCCGCAAATGAAAAAAGCCCTTCGAAAAGGGCTTTTCATGTTAAATTAAACAGAAACTATTTGTTTCGTTAAAATTTATAGCTAATTCCCATGCTTGGAAGGAACGGGAATTGGTAAATCACGGCGTTGCTGATGCGGTTCACATAGAAAATATTGTTGCGATCGTAGACGTTGGTAACGCTCGCAATCAATTCAAGCTCAGTCTTGTTTTTGAACTCGAAGCGTTTTTTAACGGTGATGTCCAGACGGTGGTAGTAAGGCAAACGCTTGCTGTTGAAATCGCCGAGCAGGAGCCATACTTTGTCGGAGTTGCTGCTGGTGTAATCGCTGGTTGATCCCTCACCGAAGCTTTCACCCTGGTAGAAACCGGCAGTTGGTGTGAACGGAAGACCAGAACCGAGGTTCCAGCGGATATTCAGCTCGAGGTCTTTTTTGCTGCCGAACAGGTACGTACCAACGAGGTTGATGTTGTGGCGACGGTCGAATACCGGTGCGTAAGTCGCAAAGCCGTCCCAGCGGGTAGATTTTCCGTAGGAGTAAACTCCCCAGAGGAAGATGCGCTCGTTGGAATACTTCAGGAGTACATCGACACCGTAAGAAACGCCCGACTCGATCAGGAAGTCTTTTTTGAAGACATCGTCTACATCGGAGAATTCAGAAATATCGTCGTAGATCTTGTTCACGTTGATGTTGCTCAGTTGCGGAAAGTACTTGTAGTAACCTTCGATGTTGACGTTCCAGTTTTTATTGATGTCGTATTCTGTTCCGAGGATGGCATGCCAGGAGTACTGGATCCCGTTTTTCGGGTGACGCACTTTTCCGGATTGTGTCGTGAAATCCTGCTGAACGTTGGTTGGTGCAGAAAGCAAACCGTTGAAGAGGTTCACTACATCGCGGTCGGAAGAAGCCGAAGTAAAGTTTTGTGAGTAACGTCCGCCGGCCAGCTTGATACGCAGTTTTTCGGAAGCGTTGTATTTCAGACCCAGGCGTGGCTCAGGCGAAATCGTTCCAAGGGAAGCGTACACCTGCGTGCGAAAGCCCGGCTGAATCACCCAGCGGCTGGTTACCAGCTTGTAGTTAAAATAGGCACCGATTTCCGTTGTAAAGGTCTTGGCTTCGATCTTCGAAGCGATTTCGTTGTACGTAACGAAGTTCGTGTTGAAGAGGTTGATGTTGATACCGTAGTCGATCTGTCCTTCGTTTTTGCGGAAGTACGTGAAATCGAATCCGAGGTCGGCACCGCCGATCGAGCTGGTACGCGGCGCAGCATTGACTTCATTGAACTGCGTTTCGTAATTGGAACCGTTCAGGTGACCGCGGATAAACACCGGTGAGCCTTGCGGAACGAGCACGAAGGACATTCCTCCACCGGTTTGTTTGAACGCCAGGTTCGCAATACCGGAATAATCTACCGCATCGTCGTTGTGGAACCCGAAGAACGAGAATTTCGATCCTGATCCGGAAGCAAGCGTGATCTTACCGTACAAATCGGTGAACTGGTAAGGCAGACCGTTTCCGTTGTTCACGCCGCGGTAAAGTGATTTCGCTGTGTAATCGAGCAGGGAATGCTTGCCCGAGAAAATATAGGAACCGGAGCCGCCTCCTGGTTTTTTAGCTTTGTAAAGCGGACCTTCCAATACGAGCTTTCCGAGGAAAGGCGAAAGGGAAACTTTTCCGCCGAAGTCTTTTTTATTACCGTCGCGGTATGTGATATCCATGACAGAAGAAATACGTCCGCCGTATTTGGAATCAAAACCACCGGTGTAAATGTCAACGTTCTTCACCAGCTCGGTTTCGAAAATGGAGAAGAAACCAACGGAGTGGAACGGGTTGTAGATCGTCATTCCGTCGAGCAATACCTTATTCTGAATTGGCGTACCACCACGTACATAGAGCTGGCCTCCCTGGTCACCCGTGGTTACAACACCCGGCGTAACGGAGAAAGCACCCACGATATCGTTTTCAGCACCCATAGATGGAATTCGCTCGATCGCAGCTTTGTCGAGCTTGATCTGCGACATCAATACTTCTGTTTTCTTGCGTTTGGTTTCGGCCGAGATTACGAATTCTTCGAGATCGGTACCGGAATCCGGTGGAAGCAGGTCGAGACGAAGGTCGGTGATACCGTCTTTTTTCGTTACCGTCACTTCGCGCTCATACAGCTTAAAATCGAAGCTTTCCACCTGGAGTACGTATACACCAATTTGCACTTGCGGAATGGAAAAGAACCCGTTGACATCGGTCTGGGCGTTGAGAACCGCCTTGCCTTGCTCCGTTGGGATCAGCGATACGCGCTGGAACGGAATGGCTTCACCGTTGGAGTTGTCGTAAACGAACCCACGGATGGTGTGATCCTGTGCAAAAGAAAAAAGAGAGAAGAGGGTAATGGTAATAAAGGAGAGAAAGAATTTCATAAGCTTGTGCGTAAACATCTTTTTTTGAGTGCGTCCGAAGTTACATATTTAGCGCTAAACGCCTATACGTTTGAAGAGAAAATGACTAAACTGTCATTTTATTGAGTGATCGGCACCGGATGATTCCTGAACGTATGATGATTAGTCTTCTTCCGGTAAATAGGTCGACATAGGATTCCTGTTGTTCAGCTCAATACGCAATTCTGTGATTCCCGTTGCTTCCGTTACCGTTACGTTGCCTTCATAAGGATTCAATCCCCAGCTTTTCACTTTGATCAGGTAAGTTCCCGGTTTTACGTTCGAAAAAGTGAAAAAGCCGTCAATGTTGGTCTGCACGGTAACAGCGGGGAAGACCGTCATCAGACCGGTCGAATCATTGGATTCCGTTAAGTGAAGCGAAACATGCTCGAAAGGAAGGGATTCGTAGTCGCGCTGGTCGATAACAACGCCCTGGATCGTGTGTTCCTGCGCAAACGAAAGAACTGAAAGCAGCAGAACGGTGATGAAGGAAAAGAAATGCTTCATAGGATGGCAGATTGCGACGATCTAATATTACCAATTTTAAGACCAAACACGGTATGCTCGCCTGGTAAAATGAGCGAACGGGCGTTTTATTGAGCGAACAGCAGGATCATTGTTGACTGCGGAGGGCCAGCTTGGCTTTTTCCCAGTAAACATCCATTTCGGCCAAGGTCATGTGCTCGAGCTGCAGGTTGTCGGCTTTGATCGCACTTTCCATCATCGTGAACCGCTGAATGAACTTCCGGTTGGTGCGCTCTAACGCGTCTTCCGGGTTGATTTTCAGGAAACGGGCATAATTCACCATTGAAAACAGCAGGTCGCCGAATTCTTCTTCCACGGCTTCGTGGTCGCCGGAAAGTCGGGCTTCATCGAGTTCGTCGAGTTCTTCTATTACTTTGTTGCGCACGTCGGCAATATCGCTCCAGTCGAAGCCCACGCCTTTTACTTTGTCCTGTATGCGGATCGCCTTCACCAGCGCGGGCAAAGAGCCAGGAACGCCTTCCAGCACAGATTCCTTGCCTTCTTTCAGTTTGAGCTTTTCCCAGTTGGCTTTGACTTCATCTTCGGTTGTAGCTTCCACGTCTCCGTAAATATGCGGGTGACGGTAAATGAGCTTTTCGCAAATGGCGTTGAGTACGTCGGCTATGTCGAACGTATTGGTTTCGGAAGCGATCTTGGCGTAAAACACCAGGTGCAGGAACAAATCACCCAGCTCGCCCTTGATGCCCTGCATATCCTTGCTGATGATCGCATCGGCCAGCTCGTAGGTTTCTTCGATCGTCAGGTGACGCAAGCTGTCGATGGTCTGTTTTTGGTCCCACGGACATTTCGCGCGCAGGTCGTCCATCACATTCAGCAGCCTGTTAAAGGCAATCAGTCGAGTATCGGTCGGATCGATGGGAGTTTGTGCTTGTTCCATAACCGCGAAGTTAAGAAGAGATGTTTGATTTTGGGTTTTTGATGTTGGATGACCAACCGAGCATCTATGTGTTCGATGTGTCTATGTAGTTCACTTTAGATTGGAGACTGAAGACGGAGACCAAAAAAAGTCCTGAAGTCTTGGCATCCTGATATCTTAATGTCTAAAAAGAAAGTAAATTTGGAAGCATGTATAAATGGTTCTGCCTCCTTCTTTTGCCGCTTACTTCGATCGCGCAGCAGACGAGCGTGGAGCCGTATTATTTCTCCATCAAGCCCAAAGCAGGTTTCCTTGCTGCCCACCGCGGAACCATGGGACACCTTCCGAAAGAACACGCTATTGGCGGCGAAATTTCCGTTTACAAGCGTTTTGCCGAATGTAAAAAGTGGCAATCGGCCTATCGCCAGCCTTACGCAGGCTTTACAGTTTTTGGATCTACGGTAGGCAACAACGCCATCCTCGGACAAGCATTCGGGATCTACGGATTCATTGAATTTCCGTTTATCGAAAGCCGTAGGCATGTGCTCACCGGGAAATTGTCTTCCGGTGTGGGTTATGTTACGAAAGTATTCGACCAGGAAACGAATCCGAAAAACGTGGCGATGAGTACTCACGTAAACGCACTGATCTGCGTCGGCTTGCAGGGACGAATTCGGATCGGCCAGCGGGACGAGCTGCTGTATAGCTTCGATCTCACGCATCTTTCGAATGGCTCATACCGCGTTCCGAATCTCGGATTGAACATGCCGTTCATCGGGCTGGGCTACGCCCACAATTTCATGTGTCGCGAAAAACCGTCGGATAGCCTGCTCGTACACCAGGTCGATGTGCGCACGCCTTTCTTCCGGAACTGGAAATGGAGCGTTATTGGCATTTTGTCGTCGAAAGAAGTCTTTCCTACGGGCGGAAAACAATACCCGGTTTACGCTCTGGCGATCAGCAAACGCAAAGTATTCCGCGCGAAAACGGGAATGGAAATCACACTCGACCTCATTTCAAAACAGGCGCTGCTCGGTTACAAAGCCTATGTGCCGAAAACCCAGTGGCAGATCTTCCAGATCGGATTGTATGCCGGCTATGTGCTGCCGCTCGACCGTTTCCACTTCGTATTGGGAATGGGTGCTTATGTAAAAGACCGCTATAACGCCGATAACGGCCTGTATCACCGGTTGGGCATGCGTTACCAGTTCGATAACGGCCTGGTGGCCAATCTCACGCTCAAAGCGCATTGGGCCCGCGCCGATTACATCGAATGGGGAATCGGGTACACCTTCAGAAAAAACAGGAAACAATGAAACAGTTGTGCTTTTTCAGTCTGCTCGTCGTGGTCCTGTCGGGCTGCCGGAAACCGGAAAACCGCCAGTGCTGGAAATTTACCGGCGACGAAAAGACCATTGAGATTCCACTGGAGTCGTTTAACCGGTTGGCACTTTATCCACACATTGCCTACGTATTGGTTCAGGATTCATTGGATAAGATCGAAATCCGCGGCGGCGAGAACCTGGTGAACCATATTTCCTATGAGGTCAAAAACGGCTCGCTGGAAATTCACAACAAGAACAAATGCGCATTCCTGCGCAATGCGAAAAAAGAGCTGGTGGTGACGATCCATTTCACCGATCTGTACAATATTCATTACGAAGGCACCGAATACCTCAAATCGCAGGGAACCATTCATTCCGATTACTTTACGCTGATGGTGCGCGATGGCGCCGGACCGGTAACGCTCGATCTGCAATCGAAGATTATCAGCGCCGACATTTCACACGGCTGGGGCGATTATACGCTCACCGGCGAAACGGAATATGCGCGGATCGGAGCGCGAAGCAATGGTTATTGCAATACATTCGGACTGGAAGTAACCGATTCCATCTATGTGGCGTCTGAAACGCCCGGAACGGTCAAAGTGCGGGCCAACGGCATTCCGCTGCGTGGCTACTCAAAAACTAACGGCGATATCTGGTACCAGGGCACGCCTACGCTCATCAGTGTGTTGTGCACGAATGGAGGAGAAGTGATCAATAAAAACTAGCATTTTTAAAATGCATAATTCAGAATTATGCATGCAAAACCCACTCCAGTGATAAACCCACTTAGCAAAAGAGCATAATTCAGAATTCATCCGCCACGGCGGATAGTATGAATTCTGAATTATGCATTAAAAAGAAGGGATTATTTTCCGCGCTTCAGCTGCATCAACACCTTAAAGGCTTTGTCTACATGGTCCTGTTTCACGATGATAGTGAACTCGTTGGCCGTAGAAACAACTTCCACAATGTTGAGTCCTTCCCACGCAAGGTGCTTCAGGATGTAATAGTACACACCGTACACTTCTGAATTAACCGCAGGCAGCTTTACAGTGATCGACGCGAGGTCGAGCGTGTGCGATTTCAGACGTTCGTTGATGAGCAGGTTGCCGATCTTCGATGAAATGCTGGAAGAAGCAATGATCGTTGTTTCGGTTACCCCACGACAGATCGTGTAAAACACATCCGAATCGGAATTCACCAGCTGAACAAGGTCTGCTTGTTTCTGGCGGAGCGATTCTGTGTTTTCAAACGTATAATCTTCCAGGTTGCTGCGAACGAGAAAATCGCCTAACTCACCGATAATGTTGGTGATTTTGAGGTTGAGACGATGGTAAAGGCCCGGGGACATACGCTTGATCGCCATAACGATCGCGCCTTCCTTGACTTCTTTTCCAAGTGTTTCCTCGATTTCAGGTTTGATTTTCCTGGCAAGGGAAGAAATATTAATCAGATCGTCCGTCATCGCTTCCCGAAGAAACGGACTTCTACCGATGATTTCCTCGGTGATTTTTCCAATAGATAACATAACTGAGTATGAGTTTAACAGGTGTGCAAATTTAAACATTAACGGTTATGTTTTTAAACATAAGAAACAATTAAATAAAGAAGAATGAATATTAACTTCCTTTCAGTGAAGGAACAGCAGTTTTCAGCGAGGATTTGTCCAAACCCTGATTTTTGTTTGAAAAAACGGGCTTTTTCCCTGATTTTGAAGGGAAAAACAACTAATTCGATATAGTACTGGTGAAGACGGTGAAAAAGGGCCGTCAGGCGAGCTGATGAATGATTTCCCTGACATACGAAAGAGCCAGGTTAAGCTGCTGCTGCTGATCGAGATCGCTGTTGTCGATAACGATGGCATCCTCGGCTTGTTTCAGCGGACTTTCAGCCCTTGTGCTGTCGAGGTGATCGCGTTCGAGCAGGTTCTGGGCAACTTCCTTGCGGGTTACTTTCATGCCCTTAGAAGTAAGCTCGAGGAAACGGCGATCGGTGCGAACGTCGATAGAAGCGGTCAGGAAAAGCTTTAATTCGGCTTCCGGGAACACAACCGTACCGATATCGCGTCCGTCCATGACAACGCCTCCTATGCGCCCCAGCTCCTGTTGTTCTTCCACGAGTTTGTGGCGCACTTCTTTGATCGCTGAAACCGGGCTGACGAGCTGTGAGATCTGCATGGAGCGAATGGCCGCCGAAACATCTTTTCCATTGAGAAGCAACGGATGTTCCCTGCCTTTTTCCATCAGTTTGCCGAAACGCAGCTCGATATTGGGCAATGAGCGGATAATAGCTTCCTTATCGATCGCTCCATCGATGATCAGGGCGTTTTCTACGGCATAAAGCGTAACGCCGCGGTACATGGCCCCGGAATCGATGAAAACGTACTGCAGGGAAGCTGCCAGTGCTTTGGCAAGCGTGCTTTTTCCGCACGATGAATAGCCATCGATCGCAATGTTGATTTTCTTCGAATCTTTCATCGTACAGGTACGCGGTTTGATTTTTCAAGGTAAAAATAGTGAATCCGGTGGTGATTTCAAATCGCGGCCCGGCTTCATAAAAAAGGCGTCCCGAATCCCGGAACGCCTTTTGAAAAGTGCTATCTGTATCAGAAACGCCAGCCAAGTCGGAAAGCTCCCATAACGTTGTTGCCAATGTTGCTGAATTTTTCTTCCGGCTGAATGGCCGTTGAAACGGTAATGCCGCCTGAAGTAACGCTGCTTTCGCCTTCGCCCTGTTTCAGCGCCTGCAAACCGAATCCCATTTCAGCGCCGATGTAAAAATGCTCGCTGAAATAGAAGTCTGTTCCGGCTACGATGTTGAATCCGAACAGCGATACCGGACGCACGCTTTCTTCCTGGTAATCGGCAATGTACATTGTGCCGTCAGTATCGGTTCCTTCTGTGCGTTGTTTGGCACCACCCAGGATGATATCGAGCCCGACATAAGGCGACAGGCGATCGGTTCCGGTAAAATGGTATTCACCGCCGAGCCCAATGTTCCAGGCGTTTGAACGTGTGATGTATTCACCGGAAGCGCCCTGTGTCACATTCGGGCCTTCGTAGAACAGCTCGGTGTATTTGGTGTTGCTGAGGCCTACTGTGAGGCGGGCAGCGATGTTATCGGCAAAGAAATAACGAAAACGAATAGAAGGGGAGTTGAACGTTAAGGTATTGGCATTCCAGCCCACTTGTCCTTCCAGCGACATCGGTGTGCCTGCATCAGGTTTCTGGGCCATTACAGCGCCCGAAAGGAGCAATCCGCCCAGCAGTAAGTTGATGTGTTTCATAGTGTGTTTTGTTTTGATTAGAACGAATGTAGCTAAAACTTTTGGATGCGGGAATAAGGCACAAAAAAAGGGGCGGATTATCGTCCGCCCCCTTTATAGAATTCCTTAAAGGATTAGAATCTCCAACCCAGACGGAAGTTACCGATGAAGTTGTTACCCAAAGTAGACTCTTTCTCTTCTGGACGGATAGGACCAGAAACTGTAGTACCACCTGAAGTTACGCTAGCTTCACCTTCTTTCCATGTTGTAGAAGCCCATCCGAAACCAAGTTCCATACCGATGTAGAAGTTCTCTGCGAAGTAGTAGTCTGTACCAGCTACCAGGTTCACACCGAACATAGATGTTGGAGTCTCTGAAGTCTCAGAGTAGTCAGCAACGTAAGAAGTACCATCAGAGTCAGTACCTTCTGTAGTTACTTTAGAACCACCGAACATGATGTCGATACCAGCGTAAGGAGACAGACGATCTGTACCAGCGAAGTGGTATTCAGCACCGATTGCAGCACCCCATCCGTTGTCTTTAGTAATGTATTCTCCGGCAGCGCCTTCTGTTACACCTGGTCCTTCGTAGAAGTTCTCAGTAGTTTTCGTGTTGTCTACCATCAGAGTTACACGAGCTGCGATGTTGTCAGCAAGGAAGTAACGGAAACGGATGGCAGGTGCCTGGAAGCTCAATGTAGAAGCATTGAAACCGAGCTGACCTTCCAATGTCATTGGAACGCTAGCATCAGGCTTTTGTGCGAGTACAGCACCGGACAGGATAATCCCACCAACTAATAAACTCAACTTTTTCATAACTTTTTTAAATATTGGTTTGAGCGAAAGTAGGTAAAACTTCTTTTATAACAAGCGATATTTATTAACATAAATGAGTGAATAACGCCTCTGAGTGCTTATTTTGCTGATTCTCGGAATCCCATGGCGATTTTGCTGAAAGCGCATAAAATGGGGCTTTCAGGAACGAAAAACAGGCTTTTTTCAGCGATTTTTAACGAGAGGAATACTGATTGTCAGGTGATTCTGAAAGCCGGCAACGGAATAAGCCAGCAAACCGTAGTCGAGAGAGAAGCGTTTGAAGTACATGCCCACTCCGAAGCTGAATCCGGCCAATCCGGGACGCTGAACCACTTTGAGCTCTTGTCGGCGGTGGTAATCGAAGGCAACGCGCAAATGCAGTTTTTGCCCGAGCAATAATTCGGTTTGTACAACGAAATGACGGGACAGCTTTTCCACAAAGCCGGCCTTCTTTACGGCAATGATTTCGCCGGTCAGCGGATCGATCTTGTCACGGGCGTTCGGATCATTATAGGTCAGGTCCCATTTCTGCAAATGCTGTCCTAAAAGTGAAAAACGGAAAGGTGCGTGACGCAGCTTGTGGGAAATGCCCAGCTGGATTTCGAGCGGAAGGTCGCTGCGGGTTCCGTTATAGCCTTTCCATTGTATTCCTAAATTCCTCACAACACCCGAAATCACAAGCCTTTTGTCGTCGTCGGTATAACAACCGCCGATGTCGAGCGAGTTACCGAAAGCGACATACGAATCGAGCTGCGAATAAATCGTATTCAAGGTTGCACCGATGTGCATGCGCTCGTTGATGCTTTTTCCGACACTTACACCGAGGATGAAATCGCCTGGTGAAAATGTGCCGAGATCGGCGCCGTTGATGTCGGTACGCTGCATTTTTCCATAAGAAACGTAGCGGAAGTGAGCAGCTCCGGTAAGTTTCCCGAACTGGTGCGCGTAGTTCAATCCGCCGATGTTGATGCCACCGGCCATAAGTGCCTGGCTGATGGAGCCGTGTCCGTGCATTTGTCCGTTGAGCAACGCCGGGTTCTGAATCCCCAGGTTGACGTCTTTATCGCGGGCAGTAATAAAATCGCCGCCCAATCCTGCCGTGCGGGCACTGTAAGAAAGGTTGAGGAAATTAAAGCCGGTGATGCCGCCGGTCTGGGCGCCTGCAAGAAATGCAGAAAAGACAAAAACGAAGGGTAGCACTTGTTTCATAGGACACTTAACGCGCATTTTTAATTTTTAGTCTGTTCAGTCATTCGGTCTCCTGTCTGTCAGTCTCCAGTCTATTAGTCCAAAATCTATCAAGTCTAATGTCTATCAGTCCTGAAGTTTTAAAGTCATAAAATCCTAAAGTCCTAAAGCTTTGCGTTTGCCAGCCGGTAATTTGGAGGCCACAAGGTGATAGGAATCGTTCAGGAGCTCCTGCCATTCTTTGAGGGAGAAGCGTTGGATATCGTCGGTGAAGATCCATTTATAGCGCGCCATGTACGGAGCAGGCATACAGCCCGGTTTTACCGAAAGCAGCTCGAAGTTTTCATTCGAAGCTTTAAAGGAAGCCGAAACGGGAAAAGCATCCGGCGCTGTAACCAGGAACATTTTATCGGCTACGCAGAAACACAGGTGGTCGTCCCATTTAATATCGGTCGTAACGCCGGGAAACTGTTCGCAAATGGATTGAATTTCTGTCAGAGTCATTTTTTAGTTTGTGAGTTTTATAGTTAGCGAGTTAATGAGTTGTTGGGTTGATGAGTTACGGGATTTCAGAGTTGATGAGTTATAGGGTTGATGGGTTGACGAGTTTTTGAGTTTTGTTACTAACTCAAAAACTATTCAACTATGCAACTCACTAACTATTACATATAGTCTTTCAAATGAGGCGACATTTCGTTTTCGATGTCTTTTCGTAATTGCATGAGGCGAATGGCGTATTGCTCCATGTGTTTTTCGCGCTCGGTATCGGGTACCCACTGGCGCGATGGGCGTGGTTTCCCTTCGGCATCAACAGCTACGAAAACGATCACGCAATGGGTGGTTTTTTCGAATTTCCCTTCCGTCATCCCGCGGGAATAAACGTCGACGGCGATGTGTATGCTCGTTGAGCCGGTATAAATAACGCGCGCCATGATCTTCACCAGGCTGCCGATCTGTATAGGACGGTAGAAGCGGATGCCGCCCACGTAAACGGTCACACAATAGCCTTCCGACCAGGTCGAAGCGCAGGCATAAGCGGCCTGATCGATCCATTTCATAACGGCGCCACCGTGCACTTTCCCCCCGAAATTCACATCGGACGGCTCGCTGACAAACTGGAAGGTGATTTTATCCTGCATTTTTTAGTTGTAGAGTTTTTGAGTTAAAGAGTTCTGAGTTAAAGAGTTTCTGAGTTGCAGAGTTTTTGAAGTTGACGAGTTTATCAAATAACTCTGAAACTCTTTAACTCATCAACTCGCTAACCTTAGCGCGTATAAATAAATTCCACCTTTTCGCCTTCTTTGGTGCCGATTTCTTCAAGGATGAGCTCGCGTTCCTTGAGCTTTTTGATCAGGAAGCGCTTTTTGTCGTTTTTGAAGGTCAGGACGAGCTCGTCACCGCCGTTTTCAAGGGTATAAGTACCTTTCAGCGTATCGTCGTTGAGGTTGGGCGTTACGAGCGAAAAATGGGTGTCGTCGATAAAGCGGTAGGTCATGTCGCGGAACAAGTCTTTGGTTTGTTCCAGCTCGAACGGGTCCATCTGGGGAGCTTTCTCGTCGAATTTCAAATCGCTGAAAACCCACACACCGGCAAGGTCACGCGTGGAGTTGCCGCAAGCTGTTACCAATAAGATGATTGCCAAAAATCCTGTCAAACGCTTCATGTCTTCTTTTTCGGTGAAAGATAGCAAAAAACGTCCGCTCAGTAAGGGTTTTTTACGAAATGTAGTGATTGTTGAGCCAGCCGTTTGTTGATAAATTGATTAAATATTAATCAATTTAACTTGTAAAAATGATTAAAAAATAAGAATTTTGACATCATGAACGAAGACGATTACATCCACGGCAGAGGGGCGCAGGTGAATCCGCACAACCGGTTTTTCAACCAGGAACGCGTGATCGAGCATATTGAAGGTATTGACGAGCCGGAGGAGTCCGATCCGAAGACCACGTTCATCGAAGTGCACCCGAAAACGATCGTGAACGAAGTCAAAAGTCCGGATGTTGGCCTGGTCTATTCCCTGAATCCTTACCAGGGTTGCGAACACGGCTGTACGTATTGTTATGCCCGACCAACGCATGAATACTGGGGCTACAGCGCCGGACTCGATTTCGAGAAAACGATTCTTGTCAAAAAGAACGCGCCGGAATTGCTCGAAGCTACGCTGCGAAAAAAGAAATGGAAGGTCAAAACCATTACCATTTCGGGCAATACGGATTGCTACCAGCCCTGTGAGCGCACTTACGGCATTACGCGACAGCTGCTCGAGATCATGCTCCGGTACCGTCACCCGGTCAGCATCATCACCAAAAATGCGCTCATTAACCGTGATATAGATATCCTATCCGAGCTGGCGAAGCTCAACCTCGTGAGTGTGAACCTCAGTATCACCACCCTCGATGAGGAGCTGCGTCGTAAGCTCGAACCACGAACCGCGACTGCCCGCAGAAAGCTCGAGACGATCGAGAACCTGCGGGCAAACGGTGTGCCGGTTAATGTGATGGTGGCACCTTTGATACCGGCGATCAACGACCACGAAATTTTTTCCATTGTGGAAGCCGTAGCCAAACGCGGGGCCTTGAGCGCGCATTACCAGGTGGTGCGATTGAACGGACCGAACGGCCAGATTTTCACCGATTGGGTGACCAAAAACTTTCCCGACAGGGCGTTGAAGGTCCTTAACCAGATCAAGGAAACCCACGGCGGATCGCTCAGCGACAGTCGTTTTGGGACACGCATGGGTGGCGAAGGCATTTTTGCGCTCAATATCAAACGACAATTCGCACTGGCCCGGCAGCGTTTTTTACCGAAAGAGCCGTTTCCAAAGCTGCGCAGGGATTTATTCCTGGGGGATTCGGGACAGCTCGACCTGTTTTCGGGGGATTAGCTCAAAGAGTAGTGAAATGCGCTTGCGGTAAAGAACGTTAAATAGCAGGAAAGCCCTTTTTTGCCAATCGGCTAATTGCTAACTTGTGGGAACAAAGCGATAAAAATCAAAGCAATGGAAGAAGATTGGACACCAAAAGGAGAAGGCAGCGATTTCGATTCGATGAAAACGTTGACCGATTGCCTGCAATTATTATCCGAGCAGGGATTTAAAGCACAGTTCAAAGCACACCGTAACGGGCTTGAATCACTGGATACCCATACTTTTTACGGCCCACATGATGTGAAGATTGTCGATTTTTTCCGCTTTGAAGGTGAAACAGATCCATCCGACAGCAGCATTTTATATGTGATTGAAACCACTTCCGGCGAAAAAGGAACCCTGAGCGATGCTTACGGCGCTTACCAGGAAGTCAAAGTTTCGGACTTCATTCGCCAGGTTGAAGATATTCATAAGCAAAGTGCTGGTGACAAACATGAATAGTTGGAAGTTGCGAGTTACTAGTTAGGAGTTGATGAATTATGGGTTGATGGGGCAATCTAACTCTGCTAAACTAAGAAATCCTGATGTCTCATCTTTGTCCAATACAACGATTTGATAATCAATATCAAATAGCGTGTTTGTCCTATCGCTGTCTCCTTCCGAATTCTTCCATCAAAAACCTGCTTGCCGCAGGCAGGTTCAACATCAAAAATTTCTTGACGTCCTGAAACCTGTCTGCCGACAGGCAGGTCTTAAAGTTATGCCGTCCAGCTCCTAACTCTCTAACTCATCAACTCTAAAACTCTATAACTTATTATTAACTCGCCAGCTGACTCCTCACATGCGCCGCACGCCGGGCTTTAAAGAGGGAAGGAGGGAAGCCGGTAATTTTCTTGAACTGGTTGGACAAATGCGCCACGCTACTGTAATGCAGTCGGTAGGCAATTTCCGTGATGGTGAGATCTTCGTAGAGGATCATTTCTTTGACGCGCTCGATTTTGTTAGCGATCACGTATTGTTCGATCGTAATTCCTTCCTGGTCGGAGAACAGGTTGGCAATGTACGTGTAATCGTGATCGAGCAGCGCGCTCAGGTAACAGGAGAATTTGGTTTTGGGAGTGTCTTCGGGATTGTTGATCATTTCAAGTATGGCATTTTTGACACGTTCGATGAGAATACGTTTTTTGTCCTCGACCAGCTGCAGCCCGAATTGCTGAATAGCATATTTGAATTCGTCGTATTGAGCGAGCGATAATTTTTCGTCGAGCTCTACCTCACCGATTTTCACCTTGACATTGTAAAATCCAAGACGTTCGAGCTCTTCACGTACCAGCACCTTACAGCGCTCACAGATCATGTTTTTGATTATCAGTTTCATACTTCCTTCGTTGTCGGTTTAATTCGTTGTCGGTCTAAAGTGTCAAAGAAGGTGGCCGGTTTTTGATCAGCTCCTATGAAGTTACGGCTGCGATAAACAATTTGTCGAACGGTGTAAACTCTTTTTAACAGAAAAAAACCGCTCGAGCTGACAGGTTGAAAAAGAAACAGCATGAACGAATCCATGCTGTTTCTTTTGTTTCAGGTGTTTATGATCATTTGATGTCGTTTAGTCATTTTTTGCTGCCTCGCGCATTTGTTTGATCTTGTCGTGCCCGGCTTTGATCTTGGAATATTGCTCGCTTACCATAGGCTTAAGATCGTCGGATAAGCTGTCGCTGTCCAATTCGGATTCGTAGGTTTTCACGGCTACGTCTTCACCGAACTCGCACGATGAAAGAATGGCTTTCCGGTCTTTGCCGGCGAGCGCTGCTTTTACGTCCATCCAGGCGCGGTAGAATTTACCCGAAACGGTGGTGCCTTCAACCGGCGTTCCGCCCAGTCGGGTTACTTCCTGGGATAATTCCCGACGGCAATCCTGGCTGGTTTGCATCATTTCGGAAAACACTTCCTTCAGATCGGATTCATTGGTTTCCTTGGCTGCTGTCAGGTATCCCTGGATGCGATCGTTGTTGATCTGGATGAGATTGTTCAGACCCTCAATGGTCGTTGCTGTTGTTGTTTCCATATCGCTGTTTGTTTTATCGTTTGACTTCTGAAGGTTATTTCTTTTTGGCCTTGCAGAGCTCCTCGCATTTCTTGGATTCGTCGAGGTGCATTTGCAGGGAAGGAATAGCGGAAGAAGCCCAGTTGCGGATGTCGGCATCGTTGGCGTCATTAGCGGCTTTTTCGAACTTGTCGATCGCACGCTTGTGTCCTTTCACCATCATGTCGCAATAAGCTTCATCGAATTCCTTACCGGATTTTTCGTTCAGCTTATTATAGGCGTCCATCACATCTTCAGGTAAAGACGATGGCAGCGTTACCATTTTGTTTTCGGCCAGTGTTTTCAGCGATTCGAACGATTTGGAATGTTCTTCCTCCATCATTTTACCGAGTGCTTTCACTTCAGCCATGGAGCCTTTTTGCTGAGCCAGCTCGCCGAGCTTGATCTCTTCCATGTTTATCGTGGCTGCTTCGACCAGGAAGTCGGCGTCCTTCTCGTTTTTGCGGTCATCGAAGTTCTCTTCGTTGATTTCTTCGGCCACTTTAGCCGGATCCTCTTCGGCGCCACCGCCACAGGCGGCCAGGGCCATCACGCCGAAGCTCAGCAAAGCTGTATGCATCCAGCGATTTGTCAATTTTACCTTTTTCATATCAATTGTTTTTGTTAGAAATTGTAAAGCCCTGTTGTCGGACTGTCTGAAGTAAATTTGCTGACGATTGCATCAAAGCCTGTTACATTACTTTTCAAAAGCTTACAGTATTCCCACTTTTTAGAAAAATTGGATGAATACAACTGCATATCGCCCAAAGAAATAGGTGTTGCTAGGTGTCTGTGAACTGGCCGTTCCTCTTTTGTGTAGTCTCGTCCTCCTGAGGCGGACGGGACGCTTTCAACTATGCTAGTGCATCATAATTACCTTTTGTGCCGTTGTCAAAGATCCGCCGAAGGAGGATGGTGAAAAAATAACCGCGTTGTGATCCTGTTTTCACCAAAAAAATAAAGTGGATGAATTCCGAGAAACTCATCCACTTTACCTAGCCGTTAATCGGTAGAAACAAGATGGCTATTCGCTGAACTTTGAACTGTCATCGATTGTTCCTTTCGTATCGGAACGCTTTTGCTCTTTTGTCGGGTCAGCTACCGGTGTTTTACGCTCGCGCTCTTCTTTGCGGAGCGGAACTTCCGGGATCACATTATCGACATTTTTCATACTGTTTGGATCGCCGGGTTTCTGACGATCATTCCCGCTTTGCTGTCCTTCGCGACGACTATCAAAATCGGGATGTTCACTGCGGCCCTGGTTTCCGGCATTGGTCGGATTCCTGTCGCGATCGATATTTGTGATAGGCTCGCGCTGGCCGCCGTAAGGATTCTTTTCCCCTTCATGTTCCGGTTTATAACCAGGTTGTTGCTGACCGGGCTGATGAGGAGGATTTTGTCCTTTCCTGTCATTTTGTTGCTGTGTCATACCGTTTGGTTTAATTTGTCGTGTTTAGGGCAGGACAGGTTTAACGACGATCCATGTTTTTGTCACGTCCTGCATCCTTGTTGGTGTCAGTTTTGTGACTGCGCTCGTCTGCAGTACGTGTAGATTTGTCCGTTGTTGGTTTTTTCTGAGTGCTTCCGCCTCTGTTGTCTGCTTGTTTCGTTGCCATGACAATAAGTTTTAAAAAGTTTATATCACAAATCTCGCGAAGTTGCTTCCCCGACACTTTACATAATTGTCGGCGAGGCTTGCAGTATTCCTACTTTTTAACGCTTTGTTTCTTAAAAAACTGAAAAAATCCCCGGTATCATTACCTTTGGGATATGCTCTTCGATACCAATAATCCTATAGTAAAGCGCTGCACGGAAGGCATGGAAATGGAACATCTGTTTCGGACCGAAGAAGCCGCTGCGCTATTTCTGGAAGCCTGGGAAATGGCTGTGACCGATGAAGAGAAATGTATAGCAGCACATTATGTAGCACGTCATGCGGGAAGCGTGGAAAAGAAACTGGAATGGGATCTTCGGGCGCTTAGCTATGGTGAACAAGCAGAAGAGCATCGGGCGAACCTGCTTTTGCCTTCCTTGTTGCTGAATGTCGCGAAAGGCTATGAAGACGTGCTGGATTTCAAAGCGGCACTTGAAAGCTATAACCGCGCGAAAGAAGTGGCAACGCAATTACCCGACGATGGCTACGGTCAAATGACCAGGGCCGGTATTGCCGCCGGATTGGAACGCATGACAAATGCATAATTCAGAATGCATAACTATGAATTAGTCTAGTATTTCCTGAACTCTCCCAACAAGACGGTCTTCTGTTATGATCTTAATCCCGTGCGGATGTGTCGGTGATTTCGTCAAAATACTTTTCACGACCCCTTCAGTGAGCTCGCCTGTGCGCTGATGGTGTTTTTGAATAAACGCCACCAGCATTCCTTGCTTGAGATCTTTTCGTTCTGGTTTCATATAACAATGATCCGCCTCCGGACATAACGATGCATTCTGAATTCTGAATTGTCAATTGGATTCTGCGTAGGTTTTAAAATTATTCAGGATCGCCTGCCAGCCGTCGCGCTGCATATCAATCGGATTCATGGTTTCGGCATCGAAGGTTTCGGTTACTTTGGTTGCATTGCCTTCATTTTCGAATGCGATCTGCACTTTCCGGCCGTCACCCAGCGTATAACCGATCGACTTGTTTTGCTGAATATCGTCGTAAACACCACTGAAATCGAACCCGAAGCTGCCGTCTTTGGCCTCCATGCGGTAAAGGAACGAGCCTCCCGATCGCAGATCGTTTTCAGCTACCGGCGTATGCCAGTCCTCTGAAGCACTGTTCCATTTCGTAACATGCTCCGGCGTGTTCCAGAGATCCCATACTTTTTCTACAGGTGCATTAACGGTGGTCGATATCGTGATGCTTGTCTTTGTTCCCATGATCTGAAAAATTGCGTTTCACCAAAAATACAGGAATTGCCCCTGCATTTCAAACGTTTTACAGCCGGAATTTCGATCAGGTTATTCGCGTAATCGTTAGCGTAATGGAGCCAGAGTTATTCTCGTAGCGACCGAATCCAAGAACATCGTTTGCAAAACAAACCAGCTCGCCGTCTTTTTCAGGCCGGAAATCGTCTTTAAACGTACCTATCCTGAAATAAGTCGAGCGATCCTTTCCGATAGAACCCAGCAAGGCGAACCATTTCACCATCGGCATCCGGAAGAATGGTTTCAATAAGAAAAGATGGGCCATTGTGCGGCCATCGGCGGTAAACGGAGCGAGCTTGGCGTCTATCCAGGTCTGTTCCTTCGGCAGCACCTCAAAACGGTAAACGGCACCTTTCCGCAGCATCAGCCCGGTTTGATACCAGGGATTATCCGCAGGAACGGTACGTGTTACCGGTACATTTAACGGTAATTCTTCCATTATTAAGCGTTGAGAAAATGCTCAATTTCATTGCGGGATTCCACCAGCATCCACGCCGACAGGTTGGAAGCCAGGTGCGCCTGTTCGATGTTCAGATCGACGAGGTACGGGAAGTTTTCCATGAACGTATTGAAATGCGGAAAATCTTTCCCGAAATCATTGTTTTCAAGCTTCACCTTGATCTCATACGGCAGCGTTTTCTTCCAGTCTTCCGGCAGGGAATTGTAGACCCAGCAAACATCAACTTCCCATCCACCTGTGATATCATGGTGACTGTTGTCAACCACATGGTAGCGGCCAACGTGAACCGTAGGTTTGCCCACTTGTTGCTTTCGGAACAGGCTTTCTGCAACTTCCAGGAATTGGTTCTGACTATTATCGAACACAATGTTTTTGTCGAAATCGTGATCGCCGTACTGGTTTTTCAGCTTTTTGAACAAAGCAGGAATGGAGCTCGAGAGATCGTACTCGTCTGTGCCGGTTTTTGTGATCAGTGTTTTACCATTAATGAAAACAATGATCTTGGCCACTTTCCGTCGTAACAACGGCATAATGCCGAGGTTTTCAAGCAATCCACCATCGCCGAAATCGTAGGTTTTCCCGCGGAGCTGATCGCCCTGGGCCAATGGTGACCAGTAGCTGAAATTTGGGAAGATCTGCGGCAGGACGACCGATCTGCGGAAAAAATCGGCAGGTGCGGCACCGCTGGAACCGAGCATGTCGGAAATCGTCAGACGGCGGCGATCGAGTCGTACTTGTCTGTAAGGACCTTCTGAGCCGGCTTCCGGAGCATCAGAATCAAAACCGTGTGGTTCGATGAAACCACCGCCGATATCGAATTTCTGGTGCGCTCCGGCGCGTGGATACAGCTTCCGGATGCCGCAATACAGCGGTGTCATCTCAAATGGAATGCGCAGCTCGACAGACCGCAAAATAGTGGTATTTACAATCAGGTAAGGGCGATTGCGTTCCGAAACGGTATAAAAATCATCGTACGTAAGCCGTTCGTTGCGTTGCAGGATTTCACCCAGCGTTTCGTCGTTCAGCGTGAAAAAGCTGTTGCTGTTGAGCAGGAAGCGGTTGAGGAAAATATCACCTATGATCCGGGAGAATAGCTCATCACCTTTAAAAATGTTGCCGGTAATGTGTTTGAAGATACCTGAGTCGGCGATAGCTGTAGCCAGCGATTTCGGATCTTCGCTGCGAATATCCCCGAGCGTAAGAGCTGATGGATCCTTGTACACACCGAGAAACTCGTCGTCTTCGATGGAAGAGTCGAGGAAAATGTATGGCGTTAATCCCCAGGTTCCTCCTGAAACAGATGAGCAGTAACGGAACTGATCGAGCAGACCGAGGTGTTTCAAAGCCCGCAGCTGTCCCAATGTGAGGGAAGCAGAGCGCGTTCCGCCGCCTGAGAATGCAAGTCCCCAGTTTTGCCGACCGGCAATTGCCGGGATCGTTGTTTCAGGATAGACAAAATCTGCCGCATTGCCGGGAATGACTTTTGCGTGTACGTATTTGGAATTGGTTGCCATAATGTGACTGATTAAGCGTTGGTGTTCGTGTTTGGCGTGTTGATCGTTTCGGTTGTTTTAAGACCGGCGTAAGTCAAGCTGCTGATACCCATGAGGCCCATCATCGTTTGGCTGAATTCAGGCATAACGAGGCCTGTAATCACTTCGATGGAGAAGTAAATAGCCAGGAAAATGGTGAAGATGAGCAATTGCAGGCGGTGAAGACTGATCGTGCTGCCATCGCTGAGAATATCGAGCACCGGATTTTGCGACAGTGAGTTCTGAGCCAGGAAATCGGTCACAATTTGCTGCGGAGTTCGCTGGTCCGGTGTGGCCGGCTTCGGTGCGTCGATCAGTTTCCCGATGTAGAACGTACCACCGCTGATGCCGAGCAGTCCTAATACGCTTGCTGATGGTGATGTCAGCACGTTGGTGATGATCCAGATATGCAAAATCCCGAAAAAGACCACGATGAGCCACAGCAGGAATTGCAGGCGCGCAAGGCTGTAAGGAATATCGTGAACGTTGATGATCCCTTTCTCGGCATTCGTCTTTGTTGTTTTGTCGTAAGCGATTTTTACGCCGTTTTTGTTGTAGAGGTTTACATCGCGGATCAGCCCTTTGCCATAGCGGTAAAGCAGGATGAGCAGGAGCACGAATAAGGTGTAAAACACGTAAGGTCGCCACGTAATGGAAGTGTGTAATGTCAGTACGTGGGATTTGCCCTCAATTTTGTATTCGGTGGACAGCGTACCGAGGTTCATGCTCACCGGGCGGTGAAATTGCCAGTAATTCGGGGACGTATAGAACAGCTGCCACGGGGATGTTGCTGCCGTGTCGCGTTCCAATTGGAATACCACAAACGATTCCGTCGGATTCGTGTAAATCACTTTCATATCCGGGAAGCAGATGCCACCCATCCAGAGCCGCAGGTTGGCTTTGCGTGCAATAGCGGAATCCATATCGTCCGGGTGAATGTCTACCATCACGTAATTTCCCGGAAAAATGGAAGTTCCCAACGTTGTGCGCTGTTTCCGGAGTGAATCACCCCAATAAGACGGGTTGAATTTCCGGATTCTGTCGACACGAATGATTTTCAACGGCGCCGGTTTTGCCGGAGTGGTGATAACCGTAGTTGTAACGGGATTTGTTCCGTTTGTAGCGGAGCTCGTTGTGGTTGTAACCGCAGTACCGTTCGTATTCGGATTGGTGGCAGTTTGCGATGCGGTGTTTTGTGGATTGGTTTGTGCCCACGCCATCGGCAGGAAGCAGCAGATTAAGAAGAATGCAGCAAGTGTTTTCATGATGTGTGTTGTGTTTGTTTTCAAGTAATAGTTAGCTGTCTTAAAGAACAGCAGATGCATAGCCAAAGCTATTGGGTTTGTAGGGTCTTGAGATCGCCTGATCAGGTGGTTTTGTCCTCCCTGAATTCAGGGAGCTTGAGTAGAAATAGTAGTTCATCCAGTGAATATTTGCAGTAGTCAAGGATACGCATTTTTTCATTACAAAAGTTGTATAACCGTTTCGTTTTCAAACAAAAATAACGAACAACCCCAACACCCTTCAGCGTAGAAATACGGGTTTTACCCAACAGCGGAATTTACGTTGTCATAGTTCCCTTCTGAGAAATCTCCTTCGTAAAAAACCCATCAACTCATCAACCCATCAACTCAATAACTCTTAAACTGTTCCCTGAACCAATTCCCCCATCGATTGTAAACCCTAACATGAACTTCCTAAAAACAAAAAGCGGTTTTCTGTTCATCTGTTTGTTGTATCCTTTGATGCTGATCGCCCAGCGGCCCCCGAATCAGCTCAACACGGTTTACCCTTTTAACGAATGGATGGAACCTGCTATGGATTGGGAGACTTCTGTTCAAATACGGAAGGAAATCCATCAGGTGCTTACAGATACTGCTTTTATTGTGGATTCCTCGTTTTCAGATGATTCATCTAAATGGCGATTCACCTGGATGGGATATGAGGCCTATTATGGATCCATCAGTATGAGTCAACCTCATTTCGTTGACCTTTATTTTCAAAGCACTGATTCATGTCGTTTCTTCACCGGTGCGGAGATTTTCCAGGAATTTGCGGCAGATACGATTATGACGGATTCTTTATCCGGGCAATCGCTGATGCATATGTTTGGAACTACAGGAGCCTGGAGCTTTTTACGCGCAGGTGATTACCTGATGGTCGAACGAACACTGAATTCCACTTCCGAGTTTGATATGCTCGATTCCAGTGGACACATCCGATACATTTTCAGGCGGGAATCTTTCTAAGATATTAAGACCCCAGGATATTAAGATATCAGGACCGAACGACCGGAGACTGAAAAAACTCTGCAACTATCAAACTCATAACTTACCATCAAACCACGAATCGGCAGTGTGAGTATGGAGTGTGAGAGTGAAGGACAAAAAGAAAGAGAGCACTACTGGCGTAATGCTCTCTTTCTTTTTGTGATTCGGCTGGGGCTCGAACCCAGGACCCATACATTAAAAGTGTATTGCTCTACCAGCTGAGCTACCGAATCATTGTCTCGTTAGACGGGTGCAAAGATAGGTCTATTTTAGATTTTCGCAAGAGTAGCGGGTAATTTTTCTTGAAAAAATGGCATTCGTTTTTTCGGGAAAGAGCGTTTGTGGGCTGTTTCGGGCTGTTTTTGAACGGGTTGACGTGCAAAAACGATTGCCAGATAAATTGCACTTTCCTGCTGAAGGGTTTATTTTTGCAGTCAATGAGCAAAAAAAGAAGAAGCATACGCTGGACGAAGCGCATAGCCGTTGCGCTAACGTTCAACTGGGCGCTGGCCCTGGCGGTCTTCTTCGCCGATCCTGCCTGGACGAAAAAACAGCTCGATCGCTGCTACAACTGGGCCACTAATACTACTTTCGAACAGAAAAAACCGCTGGAGCCTTGTCAGCCTTACGCATCCTATGCCTGGCGACTCTCCGACAGCCTCGAACAATATTGGGAACATTCCGCTAAAGAAGGCATTTCGGAATTGCGCTTTGTACGCGAGATCGGTGGAATGGTGCGAAACGGAAAACTCGTAGCCGTAGAGCCCACTGCAACTTATGCCGTCGATACCATGCGGTATTCGTTTCCATTTGCCGTTCCGAAAACCCGGCAGCTCATTGATACCATTGCCGATCGCTTCAGCAAAAAGCTCATCAACACGGATTTGTACGGCGCAAAGCTCGTTGTGACATCCGTATTGCGCACCAAAAGCTCGGTTGCCCGTTTGCGCCGTCACAACCGGAACGCCATTCGACGCAGCGCCCATTTGCATGGAACAACCTTCGATTTGTCGTACAGCTCCTACGAATTCAAACGACCGCTCTCGCTCGCCGAAGCCGATCACCTGCGCGAAGTATTGGCCTTAACGCTCTTCGAATTGCGCGCCGAGCAGAAATGCTGGGTCACCTATGAAATCTATCAGACCTGTTTCCACGTAGTTACACGGTAAATGCATAATGCAGAATTCATAATGCAGAATTGTTCCGTTGTGAATCCAAGCATTTAACTAGAAACTAACAACTCGCAACTGGTTAAAACCGTACCTTTCAGTGACTCTTTCGTCTTATTAGATAACACACGAAGATTGAAACCAATATGATAAAGAAAATAGCATCCGCCATGATCCTGTTGCTCGTGGCTACAACCGGCGTACAGGCCCAGATCAAGTTTGAAACCGGCACTTTAGCCGCTGCGATGGAAAAAGCCAAAAAACAGAACAAGCCCTTGTTTGTGGATGTTTATGCCGTTTGGTGCGGTCCGTGTAAGCGTATGGCGGCAACTTCGTTCAAAGATCCGCAGGTATCGACGTATTACAACGAGAATTTCATCAGCATTCAGATCGATGCCGAACACGCTGCGGATGGCCCTTCAACAGCGATGACTTATGGTGTAAATGCCTATCCGACTTTGCTCTATTTCACACCCGATGGTCAGCTGGCTAAAAAAGTCGTGGGAGCAATGGATGCAGCACAGCTCCTGGCGCGCGGCGAAGAAGTTGCACATCCTGAAAAATCACCGGCGTTTATTGCGGCAAAAACCTATCATGCCTCCAAAAAATCGCGCAACGATCTCAAAACGTACATCGGAGCGCTGATCGATATGGACAATGATTCTTCGGAATATTATACCGGAATGTATTACCAGCAATACAAGGATCTCAATCTCGATGATGAAGTGGAATTCGAAGTGTTCTTCATGCAGGAAAGCAATCCGGAATCAGAGCTGAGCAAGCAATTCATGGAACATCCTGAAAAAGTGGACCAGGCCGTTTACACCGGAAAGATCGAACAGTTCCTGCAACAATCATTTAATGCTTCGGTAGCTGCCAAGGATTTTACGATCGTGGAAAAAACCATCCGCTACACCTTTCCGTACCTGCAAAAAGCAGTCAGCGGCATTCCCGATGTAGAAACCTACATTCAATACGTCCGCACGGAATACGACAAACTTTGATCAATGCAGAATTCATCATTCAGAATGCACAATTATGAAAATTCTGAATTATGCATTCTGAATTCTGCATTACTGAGGGCATTCCCCTTTCGTATAGCTCGTGATGCCATGACAATTGGCCGAGCAGGCGTTGCTGTAGGTTTTGCCGTTACAACCGCACACGGGATCGTATTGCATGGTACACATGCAGTCTTCTTTGATGTTTTCGACGCAATCTTTTTTATCGCATTTCTGTGGAGTGGCGCTTAACGAAATGGCTGCGAGGATAATAAGGGCTTTTTTCATGAGTTCCCGTTTTAGTCTATATCCAAAGATAGCAAAACCGCATCGATTACCTGGGCCATGCGGAACAGATCGAGCTTTTCCATCGTATCGCCGGTTTCGTGGTAATTGTTGTTGCGGTAGAAAGCCGTATCGGTTACCATGACGGCGCTGAAGCCTTGTTCCCAATAGCTCGCGTGATCCGAGAAGTCGATTCCCTGCAAGCCTTTCGGTCCTTTGAACCGCTTGGCTTTTACGAGACTTACATCTTTGAAGCGTTTGGCGAACGAACGGGCAAATTTACCCGGCGAAAATTTGTTCACCACGGTTATATAATCGCCGCGCTTGCCGTAAATCCACGAAAGAAATTTCAGCGGATAATCCTGCGTTTTGTCGCCGTCTGCGAAATAGCCGATCATTTCCAGGCAAATCATACCTACAACATTAATCGAATCATCGACCAGCGATTGTGCGTGGATGCGGCTTCCCATGAATTCCGATTTGAAAAATGGCGGTTCTTCCAGTGTGTAAGCTACAAGATCAATGCGTTTGCTCAGCTTGCGGTCTTTCAGCTGCCGGGCGATTTCGAGCAATCCCGTTACACCGCTGGCGTTGTCGTCGGCACCTTCCTGGTTGCCACACACGTCGTAATGTGCCCCGATAATGATGCGTTCGCTGTTTTCCGTTCCGAAAGAAGCGATCACGTTGGTGTAAAGCCGTTCGCCAATTTTAAAAGGCTGGAAAAAAACAGTATCGGCAAAAGGCAGAAATTCGTTGTGCAGATAAGCGGCAATATCCTGCAATTGCCCCACATTCTCGTAATTGCGGAACTCCGGCGTTTTCGTCAGCGCAGTCAGGTGCTTGCGGATGAGAGCCGTATCGCTCTGACTTTGGGCACAGAACGGAACAAGTAACAGGAAAAAGAACAGTTTTTTCATGCTACAAAGGTTCGAAATCGACGTGGAAATGATCGTCGTGCAGGCGATTGATGAGCGGTGTCAGCTGTTGGGCGAAGTAGATGCCTGCTGCTTTCAGCTTTTTCCCGTTGACGGAAGCAAACAGGTCGTCTTTGAGCTCCATGCGGAAAATGACTTTACTGATCTTCAACCCGTTTTTGCGTGCGGTTTCTTCCAGTAACAAAATGTGCTGAGCCATGGTCTCGAAATCGATAGCAACCGTTGCGTCTTTTTTGTAATGTCCCGATCCGTCGAAATCCATCAGGTAATGCGGTGCGCCTGTGTAATCGTAGTCGAGGCATTGCTGACCATCGCGTTGCAGTGGCGTCATAAAGTCAACGCTCATGCCGTTCTGATGCGTAATGTGCGGATGGATCTTTCCGCCATGCTTTTTCGAGCATTCCATCAATCCGAATACTTTGCCGGGCGCCTGATTAGCCAGTAATTGATAAGTTCCAAGAATGGTCTTCAGCACTTTTTCGTGTACAAAGCAGCGGTTGCGCATGTAGCTGGCCGTATCGAAATAATGAAAGTTCGGCCCGGAAAAAGGAACGATCCGACCGTATTCCAGCTTGCCGTTGTCGACAGAGCCAATGGAACGACTGGCGCGCGTTTCCCGGTTATTGCGCTGGTAATGTTCTTCGATCTCGCTCACAATGGGCGTTTGCGCCGGTTCAGGAGCAGATGGTAGGGGAGTTGATTCGCTTTGACAGCCCAGCAGCATCAAAACACAAAATGCCGGCAGCAGGTATTTCATATCAGGTTTTTGGAAGGCTGAAAATACAAACTTTGAGTTTTACCGCAAAGGCGCAGAGATCGCAAAGTAGCAAATATCTTGTGCGTGTTATTTTTGGGATGATAAGTGAGAAGAAATTGAAAACCTACAGCTTCGCGCCCTTGGCGTCTTTGCGGTAAATCTAGTGCCTTTCGACTCCGAGGTGCCGGCCTTCGATCACTTTCTCTGCCCGTGCAATTTCTTCTTCCGTTCCATTGATGAACATCAGGAAATTTCCTTCTTTGATGTGTTCTTCGTAAACGACATGGTTTTCCTTCACGCCCATTTCGATCAGGATCGTCGCCGTACCTCCGGCAATGAGCCCGAAGTCGAATCCAGCCAGCGCGCCTACGATGGCTCCGGCGCCGAACAGCACGCCCAGTCCCGGAATGGCAAACAAACCGATCCCGGTCATCAGCCCGATGGAAGTTCCGATCACCGTTCCGGCCACAGTCGGAGCAGCAATGAGCGCTTTATTGGATTTCACGTGTACTTTATCGTCGATGATCTCGGCTTTACCGATCAGGGAGATTTTATTGATATTAACGCCGGCTTGTTTCAGGGCCTCCAGTGCATGAATGGCGTCGTCGTGCGAACTGAAAACGGCTATACTTTTTTTCATAACGGTGCATTTTAGCGAATAGCAGCTATCGCTATTCAAGTACAAAATACCGCTAATCGCACTTGTATTTCAGGTTTTTGCGTTAAAAAGAATTAAAAACAAGGTAAGATTCAGAAGAGCTTCAGCTGTATTTTTTCAGGCGATTTCTGCACGATCGTTTTTTCAGGAAATTGCCCCTGAACGATATGAAAAACAGGCGAAGCATCGTAGCGGGAAGCCACATCTACAAAGGTGTTTCCGGCCACATTTTCAAACAATTCCTTTACCAGCTCGGGCGAGTTATTATCGCGTGAAAGGTGGCTGAGCAGCAAATGGCTGAGCGATTCCGAACGGTGATTGAGAAACAGCTCCAGCGCTTTTGCATTCGATAAATGGCCTTTGCCGTTGCGGATGCGGTTTTTCAGCGGCCAGGGATAGCGGCCGTTTTCAAGCATCTGATCGTCGTAATTGGCTTCCAGGAATGCAGCATCGCAGCGACTGAAATGATGGACCACGCGCTCGCAGCAATCGCCGATATCGGTCAGGACGCCAATCGTAACGCCATTTCCACTGACCGTAAAGCTGTGCGGATCGCTGGCATCGTGGTACTTTCCGAAAGCAGTAACGGTGAGTCCGCCGATCGAAATCACTTCGTCGGATTCAAAATGGCGCACCAGCGACGAAGACAGGTTCAAACGCCCGGCCGATAAAGTTCGCGGAGTGATGTAAACCGGCAGCTGGTATTTCTTCGCCAGGACTTCCACACCTTTGATGTGATCGGTATGCTCGTGGGAAATGAACACCGCCTGGATCAGCGAAGGTGAAAGCTGTAAATTGGCAAGTCGCCGTTCCGTTTCGCGGCAGGAAAGTCCTGCATCCACCAGCACAGCCTCGGTTTCGTTGCCAATGTAATAGCTGTTGCCGTTGCTGCCGGAGTTCAATGAAGCGATGCGAAGAGACATGCTGTAAAGGTAGTTAGAAGTTGGAAGTTCGTAGTTAGAAGTTACGAGTTGGAAGTTAGAAGTTTTCCACCAACTCAGTAACCCATCAACTCACTAACTCGCCAACTCGCCAACTCAGAAACTCACTAACTCGTCAACTCAGAAACTCACCAACCCGACAACTCGTAAACTTCCAACTTCTAACTACATTTGCCAAAAGCCCATAAAATGAAAAACAGCCCTTATTCCGTTGAAGAGCGCTTTGTGCGCTATGTACAGGTCGATACGACTGCCGATCCGCTTTCTACCAGCTTTCCTTCGTCTGAAAAGCAAAAGAACCTTTCCCGAATGCTGGTCGAGGAACTGAAAGCCATTGGTATCGCCGACGCTGCAACCGACGAATGGGGATATGTATACGCCACAATTCCGGCGACGAGCACGCGTGAGAACATCCCGACGATCTGCTTCTGTTCGCACATGGATACAGCGCCGGACTGCTCCGGAACTGATGTGAAACCGATCATCCACCGCAAATACGATGGTAAACCGATTGTGCTGCCCGACGATCCTTCACAAGTCATCACGGTGGAAGGACATCCGTATTTGCAGGAAAAGATCGGCGACGATATCATCACTGCTTCCGGAACGACCTTGCTGGGTGCCGACGACAAAGCCGGCGTGGCGATCATCATGGATCTCGCAGCGCAGCTGATGAACAAACCGCACATTCCGCATGGGAAAATCCGCATCCTGTTCACACCCGACGAAGAAGTAGGACGCGGCGTGGAGCAGCTCGATATGGAACGCCTCAACGCCGATTACGGCTACACACTCGACGGTGGCGAGCTGGGTTCCATCGAAGACGAAACATTTTCAGCTGACAGTATGACGTTTCGCATTACGGGCATCAGTGCGCACCCGGGTTACGCGAAAGGAAAAATGGTACACGCAGCGAAAGTAGCCGGCGCATTTTTAGCAGCACTTCCGCTCGATGAATGGTGCCCGGAAGCGACATCCGGTCGTGAAGGATTTGTGCATCCGGTTGCCATAAACGGTGGCCTCGAAGAAGCAACGGTTTCCTTTATCGTACGCGATCACGATACCACGAAGCTTGCCGCTCACGAAAGCCGCCTGAAAGGCATTATGGATAGCGTTATTGCGCGTTTTCCGGGAGCAACCTATACATCGTCTGTTTCGGAGCAATACCGCAACATGAAGGAAATCCTGCGCGAAGTGCCGTTTGTGACCGACTACGCCATCAAAGCCATGGAAAAAGCGGGAATCGTTCCCCAGCCAACGATCATTCGCGGCGGAACCGACGGATCGCGCATGTCGTTCATGGGACTCCCTTGCCCAAATATCTTCACAGGAGAAATGGGCATCCATTCCCGTCAGGAATATGTGAGCATCCAGGATATGCAACTGGCCGTCGATACACTCATTGAGCTAGTGCAGATCTGGGAACAACATTAAGAGGATGGTTGATTTTTGATGGCTTCCCCCCCCTTGAGGAGGGACACAGGGAGTTGGCTTACCACGATCTGAAGTTAGATGCCACCCTCCTCAATCCTCCCTCAAGGGAGGAGGTGAAATCCAACATCAAAAATCCAAAATCAAACATCGCTAAAGCTCAGCGTCGTTGTACAGCTCTTCTTTCGCAAGGTAATAGTGTCCGTTTTTGTCGTCGATGAGATAGCAGTAAAACGGCGTTTCTATTTTGTACTTCCGGTAAACGCCGACCTGTTGGAATAGTGCTTTTTCCTCGGTTTCCGGGCGATCGTGGTATTGCCGGATCAGCAAATGTCCCATGTATCTTCTTGGCTCGAATCCGCCTACTTCAGAGTTGTCGTCGCTCATGACTGTGCTTTTTCCAAAAGATAATCAAAACCGCAGAGCCGTTTCAGAAGGCAACATTCTTTAACGAAACCCAATAACCCGGAGGATTTGCTTTCCCACGAATGCACAAATAGATGCATACGTACTATGTTTTGCGAATTAACACCAACCGTCAGCATGCTGACGGCATTCGCTTTCATTCCAAATGTGCCAGAAATTCGTGTATTCGTGGGAAGTCGGTCCAACACGGTACATGATAGCTGAACCTGAGCAATTAATTGTAATTTTCCCAAAACGAAAAAAAAATGCGCGATCAATTCCTTCTCAATCCCGACGTGACGTTCCTGAATTTTGGTTCATTCGGAGCCTGTCCGAAGCCGATTTTTGAAGAATACCAGCGTTTGCAGCTGGAAATGGAGCGCGATCCCGTGCAGTTTATCGCGGTCAAAGGCGTTGAATACATGCAGCAGTCGCGGGAAGCGCTGGCCCGTTATATCCATTGCGATGCAGACGATCTCGTTTATACACCCAATCCGACTTTTGCGATCAATATCGTAGCGAACAACCTGGCGTTGCAGCCCGGAGATGAAGTGTTGTCCACCGACCTCGAATACGGTGCGCTCGATCGTACCTGGGATTTTTACTGCGCGAAAAAAGGTGCGAAATATGTTCGTCAGCCGATTTCCCTTCCGTTGCAATCGAAGGAGCAGTTCATCGAAGATTTCTGGAAAGGTTATTCGCCGCGCACGAAAGCAATTTTCATCAGCCAGATCACCAGCTCAACAGGATTGATTTTCCCGGTTGCGGAAATCTGTCGCGAAGCAAAAAAGCGTGGTTTGCTGACCATCGTCGACGGTGCGCACGTTCCGGCACATATTCCGCTGGACCTTTCTCAGCTTGAAGCCGATATTTACACCGGCGCCTGCCACAAATGGATGATGACACCGAAAGGCTCATCGTTTCTGTACGTGAAAAAAGAATTCCAGTCGTGGATGGAACCGCTGGTTGTAAGCTGGGGCTATAAAGCTGCTTTTCCGTCACATTCGCAGTTCATCGATTACCACCAATTCAACGGCACGCGCGATTTTACGGCTTACCTGACCATTCCGGCGGCGATCCGTTTCATGGAACAGCACAACTGGTGGCAGGTCTCTGCCGATTGCCGCAAACTGGTAAAGGACAACATAGGCCGGTTCTGCGAGTTGCTGAGAACAGCGCCATTGGCGCCGGTCACCGATGAATTTTTCGGGCAAATGGCCAGCATTCCCATCCGCACCAACGATCCGATGGGCTTAAAAGCCAGATTGTTCAACGAATACGCAATCGAAATTCCGGTCATGCCGCACGGCGATGCCGTTTACCTGCGATATTCCATCAATGCGTTCAACACGCAGGAAGACCTGGATAAATTATACGAAGCAGTCAAAAAAGAATTTTGAATTTTGGATGCTTGATTTTTGATGGATTTTATGATTCAATCCAACATCAAAAATTCAACATCAAACATCATTCTCAGCGAATTCTTTCAAATCAGCCAAAGCTTTGGGAAATGCTTTTTCCATCTGTGCTTTGTCCTGTTCAGTGACATCCATGTCTACGTGAACTTTCGTAGTATCGCCGATCTTTTCCAGTCGGTAATTTTCCGTTGCGCCGGCCCATTCCTTGACACGATCGCTTTCGGTGTCTTCCTGGCCGTCGGCTACCATGCCGAGGTGTTTGAACGACATATATTCATACGGAATGTTGCGTTCCACACGACTCACCATACCGCTGCCCTGGCCATCGAGGAACAATACTTTGCTTCCTTCTTTCCAGTCGGATTTGGCATGTGATCCGGGGCTAAAAGCGGCCGTCCACCGGCGGTAGCCTTCGTCGCTCCAAAGCGATTCCCAGACTTTTTCAGGTGAGGCGTTGATATTAATGCTGAAATTCATCTTTTCCATGACGCTGTATTTTGATTCTTTCAAAAATACACCATCCGATGTGACCGAAATGATAAGAAATGTGAAGGATGGACGGAATGAGAATGAGAAACAGAATGAGGCGCTAATAACACTCCGCGCGAATGATGCGGGCTTCGAAATGGGAGATATCAGACGACCAGCCCTCTGTTGGCCATTTGAACGAATGGGATTTGCCGGCATCGATGAATTCAGTAATGATGTAATCGCGCTCGTCGAGCAGGTAATTCGCTTTGTTGTAGCTGGAAATGCGCACGCGGATGTTCATGAACCCGGTGGTGTAAGCTTCATTGTAAATACTGCCTTCAAACACCTGTTCTAATAACGCGTTTTCGCTGGTGTCCCAATTGATGCTGAGGTATTTGGTTGGGTTTTCACGTTCCCGCGACGCCATCTCGGCCAGCAGCTGGGCTTCCGTTTTAGGTTCCAGTGCCTGGGTCGTAAACGTGATAAGACTGGTGGTGTCACCCTGTCCTGCCGTTGCGGTTGGATTGAGCAACCTGGAGATCAGGACGCCGGCTGCTATAATCGCCAGGACGATGATGACGAGGATGATCCACGATTGAACGCGGTTTTTACGGTCTTCGAGCAGTGTGCCAGGTTGGAGTGTAAAGGATGCTTCCGGCTCCCGGAAATAAATGCTCACCTGCGATGGCTGAAAACGTTCGGAAATGGCCGTCAGAATTTCTGGAGTCAATGTCCGGTTGTGATCGGCTTCCAGCTCATCGACGCTCAGAAAGATGGTGCCGTTGTCGAGCCGAATCACGTATTCGTAAGCCGTAGTGTGGGTATGATGCTGGTATTCGCCGATTTGCGAATTGAAAATGCGGACCTTTGAAAGTAGAGATTGGAGCTGTTGTGCACTGTAGTTGGTTTGCATGACCGAATGTTTCAGCAATACTACTGTTTTCGGTTCGCCCCAACTAGCGTACTTTCCGCAAAAATGCGTGCGGAAAACTCCTGATTTTTTAAGGTTGTTTCAGGTACACACCACTCTTGCTCGGACACGTTTCTTCCGAATCGCCGCAGACGCGTTCTTCTACCGTAATGCGTTCTTCTTCGACCTTGAAAGTGAGCTGCGCACAGCCAGTAACTATATGCGTATACGTGCTCTTGTCTGATGTCTCAAAAATGAGCTCTGAACGATTGGTGTAACATTCGTCCGTCTCCAGGCCGAACAGATTGATAATCGTGTATTCTTCGTTGCTGTTGAAATAGAGCTCGGAACCTTCAGTTGTCTGGTAAACCGTGAACTCGACTTCTTCAAATGATTCATCCGTGATTTCCTCGTCTTCGTAAATGATCTCCTCGTCCTGGTACATGATGTCGATGTCGGACAGGATTACCTGGAAATCGGGAGTAAGTGCATATGTGCCGATCAGATCGCCCTGATGGTAAGTTTTGAGCAGTTTAGTTCCCTTTTTATCGGTTGTGAAATGCAGGATGATCGATTGCGAGTCGAAAGGAGCCTGGTAGTATCCTTTTTCTTCCAGAGCAACGGCGATAGAGGTTTCCCGGTAAATGGTCACACCCGTTTCGTCGAAGATATCGTGATGAACTTCAATACCGGGATTTTCTTCCGATGGATAAAGCGAGACGATAAATCCTGTGGCCCGCTCTTCATCCAGGTAAACACCTTCGATCGTGTTATTCGTTTGGGCAAAAGAACAGGAATAGCTGATGAGCAGGGCAAAGAGTAACAGGCAGCGTTGCATAGGACGGTTTTTATCAAAGATAGTTTTTTTCGTTGACCGATACTTCCGTATCTTCGCGCTATGCATATTTTTCTGATCGGTTTTATGGGCGTTGGCAAATCAACGATAGGTCGCGTGTTAGCTGAGCGACTGGGCTGCGCTTTTGTCGATTCCGACGAATGGATCGAGCAGCACGCCGGGAAAACAGTGGCGGAAATCTTTGCCGAAGACGGTGAAGCACATTTCCGTGAGCTGGAAAAAGCTTTCGTGATCGCATTGGGAAATGAGCCGGTGGTGGTTTCCTGCGGTGGCGGCCTGCCGTGTCACAACGAGTTGATGAGCGGCCTCAAAACCCGTGGCCATGTGGTCTTCCTCGATGCTTCGCTGGAAGAATTGGTGAGACGCCTCGAAAACGGAAAAGACCAGCGGCCGTTGATTGCCGGTTTATCGGGACGTGAGCTCAATACCGTGATCGCCGAACGACTCGAACGCCGCAAACCCGTCTACGAGCAAGCCGATTTCCACATCTTCACCGACGGAAAAACGGTCGATGAAGTCGCTACGGAGCTGCTTTCGCATGTTGGACATTAAGACTTCAAGACATTAGGACTGAACGACCGGAGACTACTCCTCGTCTTGATCGTCGATCCCGAACATATGGATTTTATTCCCGCTTTTCTCCCGTTTCAGGAAGTACGCATACATCGCGGTGTGGCCAACCATCACGAAAAAAGCGATTTTGTCAAAGAAGGTCGTATCGTGGGCGTAATAGCCGAAGCCGAGCATGATCCACATAAACAGCAGGTAAGCGCCCGCTCCGCCGAAATAAAAATAAATGAAGCGCTCATTTTTGCGCCAGAGCAGGATCAGTCCGAGAAAAGCAACGAGCCAGAAAATAACCGAAAGCGCATGAAAAGCTTCCAGCCGGCCGATGAAGCTTTGTGGCTCGAATCCCAGTGCAATGCCGCGTTCTTCGATGAGTGAGGTCACATTGATCTCTTTTTTATCGAAGATCAAATCGCGCATGCGAATGGCAATCGTACCCATGACGGCCCAAATAAAGAAAATGAACCAGCCGATGAGCGCCAGGAAGAAGCTGAAACGGGTGTAAAGATCAGGTGTTTGAACCCCGAAAATGAGGTTCCGGATGCGCGTGAGCAATGTCAGCGGACTGTTCAAATGCGCTTCAAATTCCTCGCGGATGCTGTTTTTTTCCTGCTCTTCAGACACAGTACGAATTTAGTTATTTTCGCAGCAGGATCGCCATGGAGAAGGAAAACCCCGACGTATTTTTAGCAGAAACGGCTTGCCTGGATTACAATCATCCGGCTGTACAGGCATATGCCGAACCGTTTCGCAAGCTGGCTTCCGACAAGGAAAAAGCCATTGCCGTTTACAACCAAGTACGCGACGGATTTCTCTACGATCCGTATCACCTCGATTTACGTCCGCAGGCGCTCAAAGCAAGCGTCATTACAGGCAAAACGCGCGCCTGGTGTGTGGAGAAAGCCATTCTGTGCTGCGCGGTGCTCAGAGCTTTGGAAATTCCGGCCAGGCTGGGATTTGGCATTGTGAAGAACCACATCGGTACGGAAAAGCTGACATTCTATCTGCGCAAGGATGAAATTGTCTTTCACGGCTTTGTCGAAGTATTCCTTGATGGGCGCTGGAGCAAATGCACACCGGCTTTCGATCGCCGGATTTGCCGGTTAAACCGCGTCGATCCGCTCGAGTGGAATGGGGCAGAGGACTCACTCTTCCAGGCTTATCGCGGCGATGAACAGTTCATGGAATACCTGCATTTCTACGGATCATTTGCCGATGTTCCACTGGAATTGATGCACAGCGAGATGTTCCATCATTACCCGCATTTGTTCTTCGAACCGGTCGACACGCCGGCTTTTTCGTTCCATTTCGATCAGCAGTTTGCTCCGGGAGTTTGAGAAGCTAAACGCTCTCGCAGCCCTTTAAAACCGGGAGCTGGACTATATATCTAGAATTCCAGACTTTTAGAATTTGAAAATTCCCGATTTTACACCTGTGTCGAAGCAGGCAATTGCACCGGTTCCTGGATCATTTCCGTTCGCGCTGCTTTCCGCACGACCTTCACACCCGGTTCGAGCAACAGCAGCGTACAATCGTCGGTTTGCTCGGTCGTTCCTTTCCAGTATTCCAGCTGTTGGATGAGTTTCGAAAAGAACACCGGGCTCGGCTCGTTAGCGAGCTTCAATAGCAATTCGCGTAGCACTTTTTTGCCCATTTTACGGTTCCTCGTACCGCCGAACTGATCTACAATACCGTCCGAGAACAGGATCAGGCGATCATCGGGTTGCAGCTGAATGGTTTGCTCGGCAAAAGCCGTCGTTTCGAAAAAAGTATAGCCGATCGGCATCCGCTGGCCTGAAAGCTCGATGAGTCGCTCGTCGCGCAGGATCCACAACGGCATTTGGGCGCCCGAAAATTGCAGCTGATCGGTTTTACGGTCCCAGCAAAACAATGCCAGGTCCATGCCGTCGTAGCGTTTGTCTTCATGCGTATTCAGCCTTCGCGTGATCAGGGAGCGCAGCTCGTTCAGCAGATCGGCCGGTTGCAGCACGCCGGCGTCGATTAATTCGTCGAGGGCATTCATACCCATTACGCTGAGCAAAGCACCCGGAACGCCGTGACCGGTACAATCGGCGAGTGCGAAATAAACGCGATCGATTTTTCCTTTACGGATTTCCTTCAACCAGTAAAAATCACCTCCAACAAGCTCTTTGGGTTGGTAAAACACGTCGGCTTCGTGGAACGAGCGCAGAATTTTCGAGCGGGAAACCAATAAGCTCTGTTGCAGATCGCGGGCGTACTTGAGGCTGTCCATGATCTCGCGATGCTGAATTTCCAGCTGCGTGTTTTTGGCCTGTAAGGAGCGTGTCCGTCGACTCACACGGTCTTCGAGCAAATGGACATCGGCTTTAATCTTGCGCGTCAGTTGGAGAAAATGCAGCGTGATTTTGCCGAATTCGTTTTTCGGGATCTTCAGCAGCATATCGGGTGAATGGTTGTAATTGGCAGCGATATACTGCTCCATAGTTTGCTGCAAGTGAACCACCTGTTTGCTGAAGCGACGCGTAAAGAAAATGGTGCAGAGCAATGCCAGTAAAATGGCCGTGCAATTGATCAGCAGGTTCACGATCCGCGCTTTGTCCGATTCTGCAAAACTGGCTTTCAGCAGGGCCGATCGCTGCTCGCGGATGTAATGCTGGAATTGATCGAAGCGGGTGTTCCAGCTGAAATACCTGCCCGTAGGTCGCGTTTCGAAAAAACGGATGTAAGCAACGGAAAGCGTATCGAAATGCCGGGCGTATTGTTCAACGGAAGGTGGCAGTGTGCCTTCATCGGCCCATTGACGTACCTCGTCATCCAGTTTCAGATGGTAAGCCGGATCGATGCGCATCAGGAAGTCTTTTTCGTGACGGCGCAGCATGAGCAGGCGCGCTTTAAAACGTGGAAATCGTGATTCGACGCTGTGGGCCTGTTCCCGCATGCGTCCCACCAGTCCGTATTCCTTGAACCCGATGGCGGCCGCTTCGGTTATCAGGTTTTGTTCGGAATGTTCCAGTTTATCGAGAAAAGGCCGTTTTTCCGACCATTTGCAGGAAAAGCCTTTCTGACGGGCGCTGCTGCAACAATCCGAAAGGGAACGACGAATGTTTTCCCAGAAAGCGGCATTGGAAGCCTGAACCCGCTGTTGGGCAACGGCTACATGATCAAACAGCTCGTTGTGCTGCCCGAATTGTTGCACCAGTTCCTTGTGCTCCTGGGCCTGCTGAGCGATATTATCGATACAAACCAGCTCCTCCTGCAGCCCGTGCAGCCGGAAAAAATACAGGAAATTGAAAACGCCGATCAGGGCAATTACCACACAAAATCCGCCAAATACCCCCAAAAACAGTCGTTTCATCCTCTAATTAACTGCTGCAAAGATGCCTATAGGGTATGTTCCCTGCTTGAAATCCCTGTAAAGTGTATGTTAAAACAGGCAGTCGACCGTTGCACCGCAATCTTTAGGCTAAATTGCCCGGAGAATGTATATTTGAGAAAAATTGAACGAATGAAACTTATCATCGCCTTCCTTACGCTCATTACAACGGTTGCCTACGGACAAACAGTCGGTTATACGCTCCGGATGTCGAAACCTCAGAACCATTACTTCGAAGTGGAAATGGAACTGAAGAACTTCAAAGCTTCCGAGCTGGTTGTCAAAATGCCGGTATGGGCGCCGGGATCGTATCTCGTGCGGGAATTTTCCCGTCACGTGAACCAGGTGGTGGCAACGGATGAAAAAGGCAATGCACTGAAGGTGACGAAAACCACGAAAAACGCGTGGAAAATTGCCAAAGGCAAGAGCAAAACCGTTCGTGTCAAGTACGAAGTATATGCGTTCGAATTGTCCGTGCGCACAAGCTTCCTCGATCTTTCCCACGGCTTCGTTTCGGGAAGCGGCGTGTTTTTCTACGTAGATGGTTTCAAGCAATTACCGGGCAAGCTGGATGTCTATCCGTATGAATCATTCGAAAAAGTAACAACTGCTTTGCCGGAAAACCCGGAAGGCTTTCAGAGCGATGGCAACGACCGTCATTTTGTGTTCGACAATTACGATCATCTGGTGGATTGCCCGTTGGAAATCGGTAACCACGAGCTGTTCCATTTCGAATCGAACGGCGTGGATCACCAGGTAGCAATGTACGGCCTGGGCAACTACGAAGTCAAGCAATTGCAGACCGATATGGCGAAAATCGTGAACGCCGCAACAGATGTGTTCGGCCAGAACCCGAATAAGAATTACACGTTCATCATTCACAACGTCATCAACGGCCAGGGCGGACTGGAACACACCAATTCTTGTGTTTTGAGCGTGAACCGCTGGACCTATGCGCCGGCTGAGTATAACAACTTCCTTTCGCTGGTGGCGCACGAATACTTCCACCTCTGGAACGTTAAGCGTATCCGGCCGATTGAGCTCGGACCGTTCAACTACGATGAAGAGAATTACACCACTTTGCTGTGGGTCATGGAAGGCTTTACCTCTTATTACGATGAGCTGCTGATGGTGCGCGCCGGTTATTATTCCAAAGACGAATACCTGCGCAAGCTGCAATCGACGATCAATTACGTGGAAGGCTCACAGGGCGCGCGCGTACAACCGATCGCACATGCGAGCTTCGATGCGTGGATCAAGGCCTACCGTCCGAACGAGAACAGCGCCAACACGACCATGACCTATTATTCCAGCGGTGCGATGATCGCTGCCATGCTGGATGCGAAAATCGTAGACAAATTCAACGCCCAGAAATGCCTCGATCATTTCATGCGCTACCTCTACGATGAATACTACGTGAAGAAAAAGCGCGGTTTTACAGAAGCTGAGTTCCAGCAGGCGTTGGAAACATTCCTCGGCGAAGACATGGATGCTTTCTTTAACGATTACATCTACGGTACCAAAATCCCGGATTTCCAGTCCTATTTTTCCAAAGTAGGAGTAAACGTTACTTACACAGGAAAACCGGTTGCTTCACTCGGAGCGACACTGGCGCAGGAAAACGGTAAAACGATCGTGAAAGGTGTGCGCACCAACAGCGCGGCCGAAGAAGCCGGCATCAGCGTGGGCGATGAGATCATTGGCTGCAACGGTATGCGTATCGATCAACATTCCCTAGAAGGATTTGTAGCAACACTCACGGTTGGCGAATACGCCGAGATGATCGTAGCACGCGAGGAAATGATCCTCAACCTGCAGGTAAAGATCACGGCTTACGAACGACCGGCGTTTAAATTCGAAATGATGTCGCCGTCGAGTGAGAAGTTCTATTACTGGCTGCGGTCTTTAGAGTAAATTGGCCTCCTCTCTTGAGGGAGGACCGAGGAGGGTGGCCAAACGAACTTGTTTATATGACTCAGAATGTGTGTTTTACACATTGTCATTACAATCCTTCTTTAAAGGAATACGCCCGCGAATTGCGTACGGAAACTGTATCGAGAGCGGAAAAATATCTTTGGAAAGCTGTCTTATCTCGTAAACAAACTGATGAACGATTCTTGCGTCAACGTGCTATTGATCGGTTCATTGTCGATTTCTTTTGTCCTGAAATTAGATTGGTCATTGAAATTGATGGCAGCTCGCATATCAACAAAGGATCTTATGATGCGTATCGTGAGAATCGACTAAAATCACGATTATACGTTTTTCAGAAGGAAACGTACTGAATAATATAGACAGTGTTGAAGAAGAAATCAGGCATGCCATCTACTGTTTGCGAACAACACTTTAATAAAGTGAACCACTTTTCTTTCATCCAAAAGTAGAAGCCACCCTCCTTAATCCTCCCTCAAGGGAGGAGATTTTTACAACTCCGCCCGTTTCCCCAGCTCGATTGCTTCCAGGTTGATGATGCGGTCGCCGTCGATGGCAAAGCGCAGCATCGTTTTGATCTTGTGAAAGCCTTTGTTGCCGCAGGCGCCCGGGTTCATCCAGAGCATGTTGTGCTGTTTGTCGTGCTGCACCAGCAGGATGTGCGAATGGCCGCAGACGAACAGCTTCGGTGCTTGTTCCGACAGTGCATCGTAGGCAGGCTTGCTGTATTTTCCGGGTTTCCCGCCAATGTGCGTCATCAATACGTCCACACCTTCGATCCGAAATCGATTGAATTCTGGGAATTCTAACCGGATGTCGCCGCTGTCGATATTGCCGTAAACGCCGCGCAAAGGTTTGAACGCTTTCAGCCGGTCGGTAACCTCCAGCGACCCGATATCGCCGGCATGCCAGATCTCATCTACGTTCGCAAAATACGTGTAAACCTGTTCCGGAAAATCGCCGTGGGTATCAGAGAGCAAACCGATTGTTATCATAGGGCAAAAGTGGTGATAATGTTGTTCACCACAAAGGAGCAAAGCTAAATGAACAGCCATATTGCTTAAGGCAGCAAAGGTATTTGCCGGGCTTTATAAAACGAAGATATTGTCGAATCAATAAACGTAAAATTGCCAACTTGCTCACAGGTTCGTTCATTATCAAAGGGGAATAATTACGGTATCAAATCTGCTGTTGCTATTTCGGACAACTATTCGCCGATGCTCGCACAATCTCTTTGCTCTCTGAACCAACACAGAAGAGAAAAAAATCTTTGCTCCTTTGTGGTTAACGCATTAAGATAAATACGTTTCTTTTTCCGCTAACGCAAGCATGTCGGGACTTCTTATTATATTTGGCGGTTCAACAATTAACGTAGGTGTATGGCAACGAAGACGGCCCCGTCTGCCGCCAAGGCAGGTGCAAAACCATCCAAAACGACCAATAAAAGTGCGCTCAAAAGCACGCCGAAATTTTCGAAGGAAACGTACATTAAGTGGTACAAAGACATGCTGCTGATGCGCCGTTTCGAAGAAAAGGCCGGGCAGCTTTACATTCAACAGAAATTTGGTGGCTTCTGCCACTTATACATAGGACAGGAAGCTGTGGTAGCCGGAACGGTGAGTGCTTCACGTCCGACAGACAGCCACATGACGGCTTACCGCGATCACGCGCATCCGATCGGGCTTGGAACCGATGTTCGCGTGCTGATGGCCGAATTATACGGCCGCACAACCGGTTGCTCGAAAGGAAAAGGCGGCTCAATGCACTTCTTCGACAAATCGCGCAATTTCATGGGCGGACACGGTATCGTTGGGGCGCAGATCCCGATGGGAACTGGTGTTGCCTTCGCAGAACAATACAAAGGAACAGACAACGTGGTCTTCGTTTCGATGGGTGATGGTGCTGTTCGTCAGGGAGCACTCCACGAAACCTTCAACATGGCCATGATGTGGAAGCTGCCGGTGATCTACATCATCGAGAACAACAACTACGCGATGGGAACATCCGTACAGCGTACGACCAACGTAACCGACCTTTCCAAAATCGGTGCTTCGTATGAAATGCCGTCCAAATCCGTAAATGGAATGTCGCCGGAAGCTGTACACGAAGCTGTGGAAGAAGCTGTAGCACGCGCACGTCGCGGTGACGGGCCTTCCTTGCTCGACATCCGTACGTACCGTTACAAAGGCCACTCGATGTCCGATCCGCAGAAATACCGTACCAAGGAAGAAGTTTCCGAGTGGATGGACCAGGATCCGATCGAGCATTGCCTCAACATGATCAAAAAGAACAAATGGCTGAAAGATGCCGAGATCGAAGAAATCGACAACTGGGTGAAGAAGGAAGTGGAGGAATCCGTGAAATTCGCCGAAGAGTCGCCGTATCCGGATGCTGATGCCATTTACGACGACGTTTACCAGGAACCGAATTACCCATACATTATCGAATAATACGAACTAATTAAGACAGTAGCTGTTATGGCGGAAATTGTATACATGCCCAAGCTGAGCGATACCATGACCGAAGGTGTGGTAGCGGAATGGCACAAGAAAGTCGGCGACCCGGTGAAATCGGGCGAACTGCTGGCTGAGATCGAAACAGATAAAGCCACGATGGAGTTCGAATCCTTCTACGACGGCGTGCTGCTGCATATTGGCGTGGAGAAAGGTCAAGCTGTTCCGGTAAATGCGCTCCTGGCGATCATTGGTCAGCAAGGGGAAGACATTTCCGGCCTGCTCAAAGACGGTGGAAGCGCTCCACAGCCGGAAGCTGCTGCTAAGGCTGAGCCAAAACAGGAAGAAAACAAACCGGCGGCTGCTCCTGAAAAAGAGGCTCCACAAGCTGCACCGGTTTCAGCTCCTGCTGCTGCACCGAAGCCTGTTGCTCAATCCAATCCTACGAATGGTCGCATCCTGGCTTCACCGCTGGCGAAAAAACTGGCCGATGAAAAAGGTGTTGATCTGAGCTTTATCAGCGGAACAGGCGAAGGCGGTCGTATCACCAAGCGTGATGTAGACCACTACGTTCCTTACGATGCCCCGCAGCGCGTTACAGGAAGCAGTGCCACGCACGTAGAAAGCTACAAAGACGAAACGGTTTCGCAGATGCGTAAAACCATCGCTCGTCGTTTGGCCGAGTCGAAGTTCACGGCACCGCATTTCTACCTCACGATTTCCCTCGACATGGACAACGCTGTTGCAGCCCGCAAAGCGATGAACAGCCAGGAAGGTGTGAAAATTTCCTTCAACGATATGGTGATCAAAGCCGTTTCCATGGCCTTGAAAAAACACCCTAACGTGAACAGCTCATGGTTGGGCGATGTGATCCGTCGTAACAACCACGTACACATCGGTGTGGCCGTAGCTGTTGAAGAAGGTTTGCTCGTTCCGGTAGTACGTTTTGCTGATACCAAAGGATTATCGCAGATCGGTGCGGAAGTGCGTGAATACGCTCAAAAAGCAAAAGACAAGAAATTGCAGCCTGCCGACTGGGAAGGCAATACATTTACTGTTTCCAACCTCGGAATGTTCGGTATCGAGCAGTTCACGGCCATCGTAAACCCGCCTGATAGCTGTATTATGGCTGTTGGTGGTATCAGCGAAGAGCCGGTTGTGAAAAACGGTCAGATTGTTGTCGGAAACGTCATGAAAGTTACCCTTTCGTGTGACCACCGCGTAGTCGATGGAGCGACCGGAGCGGCCTTCCTGCAGACATTCAAACACTATATGGAGAACCCGGTAGCAATGCTGGTGTGATTCCGTAACCCTATCTAAATGAGCGTCCTCTCGATTTCGGGAGGACGTTTTTTTTGCTTGAAACCCAACCTGTTACCCGGGTAAATACAGCCTAAAATCACCTTAACAGGGCAATTTTTACGGAAAATCAAAAACTTTTAAGGGAAAAATGGTGATTTCTCAATTTATTGTGACATTTTTACCTGTATTTAATTAGCTGTTATGAATAAAGGAACAATCAAATTCTTTAATGCGACAAAAGGATTTGGATTTATTAAAGAAGACGAAACGAATAAAGAATACTTCGTTCATGTGTCAGGACTGGTTGACCAGGTAAAAGAAAACGATGCTGTTTCGTTTGATCTCGAAGAAGGACGAAAAGGTCTGATGGCGGTAAACGTGAAGCAGGCTTAAGCGATACTTTACTTTATGCATTGAAAACCCCTTTCGCCATCGCGGAAGGGGTTTTTTACTGTCCGAAACATCAGAGCAGCTCATCCAGATAGAAAGGAGTGTGTTACATAGGTTCCCGGTCGCGGTGTATGGTATCGCTTTCATAGCCGTCTACCGTGCCGTTGTTTTTCCGGTCATCATTATATCCGTCGTTATTGTTCCCGTTATTATCACCGTCGCCGCTGCCACATCCTGTGAACAGGAACAATGCGAGCGATACACCGGCTATTGCAAAGACCTTTTTCATATGGTAATGGATTAACGTATTAAAACTATGGTTGCTTTCCGGAGTATCACACTACCGAATATGCAAGTTCAGGAGAAAGGAAAGAGGAATTCTTATACAATTGCTGAAAGAATTGTAAGATTCCCGGTTCTTAACAATCCTTCTCTTTTCGCGCTTTTTCCATACCGTCTGACGCCTTAAATTGCAGCAAAATCGATCATATGAGAACACGACCGGGATTTATTCAACGGAATGCTTTGTCACTGGTGTTTCTTTTGCTGATGATCGTTTCGCTCGTTGGTCAGGTCTTTACAGGCATCAAGGAACACAACGATGAGCTCCTGCAACACGGTCATGCTCCGGTAACGCTCGCGCAATACCTGGCGAGTGGTCATTTCCTGCAGGCAACGTTTGAGAACTGGGAAAGCGAATTTTTCCAGATGGCACTGTTTGTCATTCTCACCATCTGGCTCAAGCAGGAAGGCTCTTCGGAATCGCATCCGATCAACGAAAAGAAAGAAGAGGATGAGCTTCGCGCTAAAAGAAATTCGTCCTGGTCGGTGAAAAAAGGCGGCTTCTTCCGGTGGTTTTATTCGATTTCGCTGTCGGTGGTGCTGATGGCGATTTTTCTCGTTTCCTTTCTCATTCACTGGTACGGCAGCTGGAAAGATTATAACCAGCAGCAATGGCTGGAAGGAAAGCCGGCAGAAGGTTTTTTCAACTACTTAGGTCATTCCAAATTCTGGTTTGAATCGTTCCAGAACTGGCAAAGCGAATTCCTGTCGGTTTTTGCGATCATTTTCCTCTCGGTTTACCTGCGACAAAAAGGCTCGTCGCAATCCAAAAAGGTGCATGATTCCCATGAGAAAACGGGGGCTTAAATTCCTCCTCCCTTGAGGGAGGACCGAGGAGGGTGGCCAAACGGTTTGTTTATGCTGCTCAGAATGTGTATATTAAATCGGTATGAAAATATATACGCATTGTCATTATAATCCCGAATTAAAGGAATATGCCCGAGAATTACGGACGGAAACGGTTTCGAGGGCTGAAAAATATCTTTGGAAGGCAGTCTTATCGCGTAAACAAACGGGTGAACGTTTTTTGCGCCAACGTGCCATCGATCGTTTCATCGTTGATTTTTTTTGTCCGGATATTAAACTGATCGTTGAAATTGATGGCAACTCGCACATTGACAAAGGATCTTATGACTCGTATCGCGAGAATCGACTAAAATCACTGGGATACACGATTGTACGATTTTCAGAGGGAGACGTGCGGAACAACATCGACATAGTTGAAGAGCAAATCAGGCATGCAATCTACAGCTTACGGGTTGTGCTTTAGAGAATACGATTCGCTTTCTTTCATCCAAAAGTAGAAGCCACCCTCCTCAATCCTCCCTCAAGGGAGGAAACATACTAATACAAATCCTTACGGAAACCGAAGTTAAAGCCCAGGATCAGCGGTGAATAAGAGCCCGAGTTCACACTGGCAAACTGGTTGCTTGGCAACGCGAAGAGCGCATACGCCAGGTTGATATCGAAATACAACATTCCGAATGCAAAGTGGTTTTTGACACCGGCATTCAGACCGAAGCTCAGACTCACAATGCTTCCTTTGCTGCCCAGTTCCTGACCGGTAGAAGGATCGGTGAAACGGTACTTGGTTTCATCAAAATCCTCATCTTTCCGCATGCGGATCGGATTGAACGACAGCATCAGCAAAGAGCCGCCATAAGCGCTCCAGCCGTAATCGTAGCCGTTACCGAGGTAATAGCGCGTTCCACCTTCGATGTTGAAATAGTTCATGCCAACGCTTACGCGCTTGTAATCGGTCTGTGGCGAGGTCATCGGATCGATCGCTTCGACCATTACAGAATCGGAAACATAGTTCGAAAGGGTAGCTGTGATGCGCGCAAAGAAGGAAACTTCATCGTCACGCGGGATTTCCACCCCAAGATGGATACCTGGATAAGGTTTCGGAACGCCAAAGCCTTTGATCAGCGAAAGACCGCCGGAAACCCCCGTCTGGGCCTGCGACAGCGAAGTGATCAGCAGGAAAAGGAATAAAATTCGTCGTTGCATAGCCTGCTAGTTAGTCTGTTTCAATTCGTTGTATCTATAACAGGTTTCTTTGTGCGCGCCAGGTAGGTAGCCGGTACTCATAAGAAACTCATTTACAATTTCTCCTCCAACAAATGTAAACGTCTTTTTGAAGAGTTTCGTCCATTCGCTCAAAGTTTTTGGATGATTACTGTCCAACCACTGTTTAAACGACCCGTATTCTTCTTTTATCTGCATCACCTGTTGTGCGTTGTGTATAGCGGCCTGTACCTTCAGCCGGTTTCGAATGATCCCGGCGTCCTGCAGCAAAGCCTCTTTTTTCTCTTCACCATACCGGGCGACCCGCTCAATCTCGAACTGATCGAAGGCATTCCTGAAATTTTCTTCTTTTCTCAGGATGGTTGCCCATGAAAGACCGGCCTGGTTTATCTCTAAGACGAGTCTTCCGAACAATTCGTTGTCATCGTGGATCGGAACGCCGTAATGATGATCGTGGTATATACGATTGATATCGTCGGTTGGTTTTGTGGCGCAGAAATCACAATAATGCATAAAGCGGGGCAAAAGGTTTGCGTATTTTTGTTTCAATGCCGGAATGGCACAAGTCGAATACTATGGCAATATACGCATTTAATGGTTTCAAACCGGTGGTGAAAGCTTCCAGCTTTATCCATCCGCAGGCAGTTGTAACGGGGAATGTGATCATCGGTGAAGATGTTTATGTAGGGCCGGGAGCAGCTATTCGCGGCGACTGGGGACAGATTGTGATCGAAGACGGCTGCAATGTTCAGGAGAATTGTACGATCCATATGTTTCCGGGAACGACCGTCACGCTCAAAAAAGGAGCGCATATCGGCCACGGAGCGATCATTCACGGCGCTACGATAGGTGAAAATTGCCTGATCGGGATGAACAGCGTGGTCATGGACGATGTGGTCATCGAAGACGAATGCATCGTCGGTGCGTTATGTTTCGTTCCGGCGAATATGCATATTCCGAAACGCAGCCTGGTGGTAGGAAATCCGGCGAAGATCATCAAGGAAGTCAGCGATGATATGATTGCCTGGAAAACGAAAGGTACACAGCTTTATCAGGCCCTGCCGAAAGAATGTCTCGAAACCCTGATTCCCTGCGAACCGTTGCGTGAAATTGAGCCCGACAGACCTTCGCAGGAGCAGCTATATGCTACCTGGGAAAAAGTTAAAGGGAATTCATAATGCATAATTCATAATGCATAATTGAATTGTCGCGAATCTTTCATGCTTGCTCAGATAACACGGAGCCTCCGGGAAAGATTACGTGCTGTATGAGGCTTCCCACGAATTCACGAATTTTTAGGTGCTGTATTTGAATTAAAGGCGAATAATCCCGATTTATCGAAATTCACGAATCGTTGATAATTGAACTACTTGATAATTGCCGCATTGATAATTCATAATTGTGCATTCTGCATTATGAATTCTGCATTTATTTGAAGAGTTTCGAGAAAAATCCTGTGGGCTTTTCCAGTGCCGCTTCCCAATCGCACAATACTTCTCCAAGTGAAGCGTAACGACTATCCATTGCCGCTTTCAGGCAACGGTCTACTTCGGTTTCGGGTAATTGATTCGGTGGTTTGGGAAACACGAATTTCGCGGACATTTTCAGCAAAATAGGGTAGAAGGCTTTTGGAATCGCCGGATCTTCAGGCAACGGATGTGTGAGCTGGAGGTTAGTCGTAATAGACGGATTGGCATGCAGCAGCGGAATTCGTTCTGTAAAGCTTTGCCAGAGCACAATTCCTAAGGCAAACAGATCGGTACGCTGATCCACCAGCTCCAGCCGGTTCAGCAATAATTCAGGAGCAGCATAACCAAGCGGAAACAGCGTAGTGCGATTTACCGGCTCATCGGTGCGGATCGCCATGCCGAAATCGATGAGTGAAACGGTCGGGTTTTCAGGCGTTCCGGCTATGATCAGGTTGCCGGGCTTCAGGTCGAGGTGAACAATCTGCCGATTGCGCAATTCGGTCAGTAAAGGCTCCAGCGCGCGTAAAATCGACAGTAAAACGGCTGGTTTCTGCTTTTGCTTCACGTTTTGCAGGAATTGACGGAGCGGAATGCCTTCTTCGTAGCTGCGAAACAACAGCAGCTCGTTTTCCGATTCGTAGAAATCAAGTGTGCGCGGCAGGCCCGGCAGGTCGAAGTGAAAGGTGGATTCCCGGCGTAGCAATTCCTGTAAATGGCCGTTGTCATTCGTCTTCGCCAGTGATTTCAACACCGCTTTTTCACCTGTTTGCTTGTGCTCAACCAGGAAAACGTCGTTGAATTTCCGGCGCTTGCTGTCACCCAGGCGTTGCAGTATGCGGTATGTTTCCGTTGGATTCATTTCTTCCCATCGCCGAATTTGAACTGCAGCGTGAAGTAAAAATTGCGTCCGTCTGACGGCAGAATACCTGGTCCCGGATAAGCCGTTGCCCGACGCGTGTAGTAAGTGGCGTTCAGACAGTTGTTGATTCCGGCTTCGAGCTGAAAAAAGCGTGGAAAGGCATAACGGGCCGAGAAATCGAGCACGAAATAGGCCGGAATCTGCCCGATCACCGCATCGCCGCTTGGTTCGATGGCGTTGGATGCATCCGTGAACTGTTCGGAGTTGTAGGAGCCCTGGACCTGTACTTGCCACCGTTCATGCCGGACTTTCAACCCGCCGCGAAGCAGCACCGGACTCACATATTCCACTTCTTTCCCGATATAATTCGGCTCTTTCGAACGGATATAGGTGGCCTGGATGTAGGAAGCGTTAATAAAGATCGATGAGCTTACTTTAGCGCTGTCGTTGAAGACCTTGATAAAATCGAATTCAACGAATAGCTCGGCGCCGTAATTGACCGCATCACCGATATTCGTGCGCACTTTCTTCACGCCGTTTGGCTCAGGTGCCAGACCGATCTTATCGCCGTAAAACAGGTAGAACAAGGCCACATCCGTATACAGGTAAGGAATGGCAAAACCTCGCCAGCCCAGCTCTGCGGTAGCCCCATATTCGTCTTTCATCAGCGTATCGACGATCACATTGGGGTTGTTGATCCGGATATCGTTGAAGTTGACGGCACGGTAATTCATGCAAATATTCGTGTAAGCCGATGTCGTTTTAGAAGTTTTGAACGACAATGAAGCTCCGCCAAGCGGTACGAAACGCTTCAGCTCGTTAGCGCCATCGATTTTGTAAACGGCCAGTGTATCGCCGTTAAGTGGATGGATGGAATACTGCTTGTAAAACCCTTCCGAAGCGCTTTTGATGTATTCCAGGCGTGCACCGGTACTGGCTGTCCAGCGTTTACCCAGGAACCAAAGGTTTTCCGCAAATACGGCCAGGTTTTCAGACGGAAAGGAATACCAGGAGTTTTCGACATCGTTGGGATTCAGGAGACGGAAATCAGCATCGCGGCCATTGGGTGCGTTGCCCTGTATGCTGACAGTTTGCCCGCGGTAATAACGAAGTCCGGTCAGCAAAGCGCCTTTGACGTGCTCGTTGCGCATCTTATAACGATGCAGCATTCGGGCTTCAACGCCTGCATTTTTAAAATCACCTTTGACCAGCTCGCGGCTCGTTCCCGGATCGGCCTGGTTGATCTTGCCCAGGAAACCAAGCGATAACCGTTCGGAGAGCATGCCGAAAGCTCGCACGTTGATGCGTGTGGAGTTGCTTACTTCCAGGTCGTAATGCGCTGCAAGAATGTTCCAGCCAACCTTGAACCAGTTGCGCTCACGCACACTTTGAAGCGGATTCTGTTCGTATTGAACATCCGTCAGACCGCCCGGTTGCTGCGTGAGATACGTCATGTGCGTATACTCGAGCCGAATGCGCTGCTTTTCATTGATATGATAGCCCATCTGGGCAAATGCCTGGTGTTGCGTGAAACCGGAATTGTCGCGGTAGCCATCGCCTCGTTTGAGCTGATAATAGGCCTGGTATTCGAAACGATTGCTGGTGCCGCTGATGCGGTGAAAGCTGCCGATATAACCGAAGCTGCCCACGGTATTGCGGCTGGTGAACTCAAACGGTGAGCCCGGATTCGGATCTTTGATCACGAAGTTCATCAACCCGCCGAATTGGGTACCGTATTGCAGCGAAGCCGATCCGCGGATGATCTCAATAGAGCTGAGTGCTTCCAGCGGTGGCGTATAATAGCTTTCAGGATAGCCGAGTGCATCGGCGCTGATATCGTAGCCGTTCTGGCGCATATTAAAGTTGGCCGCACGGTTGGGACTCAATCCGCGACCGCCAACGCCCATCTGAATTCCTGCACCGTCGCTTTCCCAGATATTGAGACCCGGTACTTTTGCAAACAATTCACGCGGGTTCCCGGTCGATTTTGCACCGCCTTGTCCTTCGGTCTGGATGATGGCACTGGTTCCGGTGGCGATCTGAACGCCTTTAACAGGTGGAAGGTAGCCAATATCGAAAAACAGCAAGCGGTTTTTGACAACGATCTCGTCCAGCTCCTCGGCCGCAGGATAAAGCGTAACGGTTGGTGCTGCCTGCAAAGCTGAGATGTCACAGGTATAAGGCTCGTAGCCTTCCAGGTGGAAGGAAATGCTGCCGGAAGTACACGAAACAACGAAAACACCGTTTCCGTCTGTCGCGGTAATTTCTTTCTGACAGGAAACGCGCACGCCGGCAATTGGGCGAGTCGTTTCATCGATGACTTTACCGGTGAACTCCTGTGCATAGCTTACCAATGCAAACAGGAATCCAGGCAGGAGAAAAAGGGGCTTTATGGCTGATAAGGTGCGATCCATGTCCGGTGTCGGAGAGAATAATATTCCCGCATTAAGTTCGTTTTTCTGTCTACAAATAGCTGATGGGGCCTGCCGTTAAGCGTCACATAAACAGTTGCCTCAACAGCAGGATTCCGCAAATGTACGCGTTGTTTCCCGTATATGAGAACCGTGTCGCGGAATTGTCCGCCGAGATAGTGTGCATATTGCAGGATCATGTCGGGTTGTGTCGACATTTCCTTTTCCTGAACAGGTGTCAGGTAGCGCTTGTTGTCGATTTCGATACTGCCGCCGCTTTTCGGATCAACGATGTAAAAAGTCGCATAGCCGTCTTTGTCCATCAGCATGACACGCCACGAAAAGCGAAATCCTTCTTCTGTCCAGAACAATTCGCCCGGATAAAGCAGGTAACGCAGTGGAAGCAAGAGCTGAACAGTGAGATAGATCGCCAGCAGGGAGGTGACCAATCGGCGGGAAGGCGTTTTACGGATGGCCACCGTTGTTTCCCGCCAGTTGAGCTTTCGTTGGAAGAAACCGAGCCATCGTTCGTGAAAAGAAGCAGGGAAAAAGATCAGCGTTGAGAAGATCATCACCCACGGAAAAACGCCGATAGGGAAGAGCAACCAGGTAACAATATGGAAGATGACCACGAAACAATAAGCAACGACGCGGGTTTTGCGGATGCTCAGGAAAAACGGAATAGTCAGGTCATAAACGCATCCGAACCACGCAAAAACGAAAGCCAGCCATTTAGCCGCAAAGAAATCCCCGACTACAGGCGTATCGCGGAATGTCTGGAGCCATGTGCGCAACGGCTGAGCTTCCAGCAGCCAGTCGGAATGGATTTTGGCCACACCGGCAAAGAAGTACACAATGCCTAATTGCACCTGCAATAGCAAGATGGTCCAGGCTGGAACCTGGTTGAGTCGCAGCGCAGGATTGCGTCGGGCATCGAGTGAAAAGTCGGCGTTGGCCGGAAGAAAACACATCAAAAAAGCGACCAGGCTCACAAAATAGTAGTGGTTGAGGTAATTGGTCTTATCAAGTAATTCGACATACGTGAACGTCCCGAAAAACAGGATGGCCGATAGCCGGTAGCGGTAGCCGAGCAAAATGCCGGTAGCCGAAAGGGCCATGAGCAGGAAAGGCAGGTACATCCAGTTTCCGGGGAGCGGATGTACCCAGTCGAATCCGAGGTAGGTGAAGTAAAACTCCGGCTGAATGTACAAATCGTAGACCCAGCCTTTGGACACAAAACGGATCGTTCCGAAGAGCATCAGTGCGCCGAAAATAACCCTGAACGCAACAAGAGGGGCCGTTGAAACCCCTCTGAATAAAAAAGTATTGAGCTTGTTGCTAATCGCCGTCATTGTCCTGGTACGTAATCAGTACGCCGAATGCGGACGACATATCGGTTTTGATGTAGACGACTGTTCCCTGCATATAGGTATAGTAATCTGTCAGTGTCTGAGGGGAAGAAGCCATGAGTTGTTCCATCGTTCCTGTCCAGCTTCCGGGCTGTGCGCCGATGTAAGTAAAACGGGAATCAATTGTGGAAGCGAGGCTGCTGCGTTCCAGTGCAACGAGGTAATCGTCGAAACCGGTTCCGGACGACCCGGAAAGTGAATTTCCGAGGAAAATCGCGTGAACGGCCTTTACATTGGCCTCCAACAGTTGTTTTCCAAGTCCTGAACGACGTGCCTCCAGGTACATCGGCATTTGGATACCGAGCGTAGTTGTACCGATCGGAACACCCACTTTGGCTGTTTTAGCCAGCTCGTAATCCTTGCAGAACGCATTTACCAGGATAGCAAACGGACTGGTAGTCGATGTTCCCGTTCCTGCGATGAACTCCGCCCGGTAAGCAGGCCATGCATTGACCACCTGGTCGGTTTCCGATTTCATTTTTGCAATCACATCCGTCACATACTGGCGGCGTGCCGCTGATGTAGTGAGCTTGTTGAAAGCATCGTTGCCGTAGAAAAGGAAATCCAGCGCATCGAAGCCAATGGCATCGATGTTGGCTGCTGTTGCCAGGTTGTAACCGCCGTTGGTTACGTTGCTCTCGATCTGGACCGTATCTGCCGGGAAGGTTCCCAACGCGGAATGAAAACCAATGGTCATTGCCGGTCCGACCTCAAACAGCTTGATTTTCTGAAAATCAAGATTGGCAGCTGCCCAATCGGATTTCACGATTTCGAGATCCGATTGGGACTGGCTGATCAAAAATGTATTCCATGAGCTGTGCAGCGCGTTTATTTTCAGCTGGAAGGATGCATAACCGGGAATGATGTAATTATCGGCCAGGTTTTGCAGGATTTCTTCTTTTTTGAATGCTTCAGGCTCGGCATCATCGTTCTTGTCCTTGCAGGAAATAACGGCCAGTGCCAGGGAAGCGAAAAGAAAATAACGTACGACTTTCATGGAAAGGATGTTTAATATTTAGCGTCGATTACCGCTTTGATGTTGTTCAGGTCGTTTACAGTCAGATCCCACCAGTTGGTTCCGAACATTGCCAAAGCATCGTCAACTTCCTGGTTCGTCATGTTGCGTGTTTCAAGCGGAGCGTATTTCAAAGTGGAAACGAATCCGTATCCTTCGCCGAGTGCGTGCAGGCGTTTTGCATCATCGTTGAAGTTAGCTACAGCATCGTTGAGGTATTTCATTGCCTGGTAAGCAGCGATTTTTTCCCACATTTCGCGGATGTTTACGATTGCGATATCGCGGTCACCCATAGCGTTGTTGGAAATAGCCGCACGACCTTTCAGGAAGTTGCCCATCATATAAGCGTTGCAACCCGGGTTGAGTGCAGCATCCTGACCGTTGCAGTATTTACCCCAGTAGGCGATATCTACGATATTGGTAGGGAAATCTACCGGTACACCGAAGTAACCGAAAGCTTCGTCCCAGTGGTGCTCGAGCTGTGTGTAGAACTGACCTGCAGCAGGTGCAGTGTTGTCTGCGCTCATTTTATCAGCTCCCAGGTAAATGTTGAGTGCCTGGTAGAAGAATACGGAGCGCATGATGCTTTTCTCGATCATTTCAGCCATATCGCGTCCGTTGGCATCGAGGAGGTATTTAGAAGTCGTTGTTGTTGTACTTGTAGCAACACCAGCTTGCCCGCTTGCCGCTGTTGTAGCGAAATCGTTGCTGGCTGCTGCGATCTCTGTAAACAACGTTTCGATCGCTGCTACATCAGCAGGGAAACATTTGTCTTTCAGCTGACGGGTAGACGTGAAAGTGAAGTTTCCGTTTCCGTTTCCACCGGTGTTTTGCCACATATCCATCAGCACCTGTGCGCTGATAACTTGTGTTTTACCCAATTTAGCGTACGTGATGAGCTCTTTCAGCTGCTTGATACGATCAGCCTGACCAGCGTAATCTACTGTAGAGTTACCTGCATCGTCTGTGAAGTTGTAGGTAGTCGGAACGGCATAACCAGATTCAGGATACTTACAGCTACCGTCGTCTTTCTCAGCAGATTCAGAGTAGTTGGAAGCCGCAGGATCTGTACATCCTTTCTTTTTACAGCTTGCTGTAGTCATTGTAAGGGCCAGCGCCGCAGTGAGATAAATCGGGAATTTCATTTTACGAGTACGTTTTTAAGTTCTGCGCAAAAGTACTTCCGAAAGCGTGTAGGGAACAATACCATAAAAGCGGTATTTTTGTTAGTATGATGAACAGCAGATTCAGCGTAGCGGATTCGGGTGGAACGTCCACCCACTGGGGATTTTACGATGAAAACGGATCGGTTCGGCGCATTGTTACTCCCGGCATGCATCCGAAATACCTGCTCGACTGGACACCATCACAGCTCGATGACCTGAACCGTCATTTACCGGCAGATCGTTCGGCACCTTTACATTTTTACGGAGCAGGCTGCGGCAACGAACATTCGGCGGCGCACGTAGCGCATTTATTGAACCAGCTTGGTTTTCGCGATGCGTATGTCTATCCCGATACATTGGGCGCTTGCAGGGCCTGTTGCGGCCGTGAGCCCGGAACAGTCGCGATTCTTGGAACAGGCTCCGTTTTGCTGCAATACGACGGCGATCGCATTACTAAGCGCGTGGGCGGTTACGGCAGCCTGATTGGTGACGAAGGCAGCGGTTTCTATTTCGGGAAACTGCTCGTGAAAGGCTTTCTCGAAGAAACACTCGGCGCGGTGGCACAGCCGGCAGTGAAAGCATTGCTCGGATCGCCACAGGATGTTTTGTTCCAGCTGTCTTCACCAACAGCCCAGCAATGGATTTCCGGACTTGCTGCTTTGTCGGCTTCGGCGGAGATTCCACTGGAAAACGTGCACCGGGAAAACCTGCGTGCGTTTGCTGAAAGTCATTTGTCGCAGGTATTGAGCAAGCGTGTGCTCCATGTAACAGGATCCTATGGCTGGTTCCAACAGGAACACCTGCACCACGTGCTCAAAGAGTACGGATGGCACTCCGGCAAATTAGTACAGGAGCCGTTGGATGATCTGATGGCCTTTCATGCTGCCAGATAGAAAAAGGGAAAGCGGCTCGTTTCGTGTAAGTTAAAGAGAACTCACCGAAAGACACAGGTCTTTTTACGGAATTCAAATTTGGCCCTAAAATCATTCGTATAGCGTTCTTGAATGTTACTACCTGATAAATAGACCTTTGGTCGAAAAATCCATCAAATTCGCAGAAAAGTAGCATGAGATTCGGAAAATAATTTACACCTTGCAGCAGAGAAAGTGAAGAATGGAGCTTTTACGCATTGAAGCAACGGCACATACACCAGCCATCAACCTGGACCCCCACACAGGAATAATGGAAATCAAGGGAAGATCAATCCCCGACGATCCTGAGGCTTTCTGGGGTGTAGTTTTAGAATGGTTCGACGATTACATGCGCGAGCCGCAACCGCTTACGCTCGTAAAAATCGACCTCGAGTATTTCAATATCACTTCTTCCAAGCGCATCCTTTTCCTGTTGTACAAGCTCAACGAGCTCGTCGATAACGGCATGAAGGCCCGCGTAGAATGGTATTATCGCAAGTCAGACGAAGACATGTACGAAGTAGGCCAGGATTACGCATTCATGGTGCGCGTTCCATTTGAATTCAAAGAATATTCCGATTCTGACTTTGTAGTGGCATAATTGCTACTTATTAGATCAGATTTTGAAAAAATCCCTCCTTGAGGAGGGACAAAGGGAGGTGGCCAAACAAATTGTGATTCGCCACCCTCCTCAATCCTCCCTCAAGGGAGGAGGCAGTAGCTACCTTCTTAACAAGCCAGTCTTTTAAAAGAATTCGATTACTTTGTGGTGAAAACGAATTTGTTATTTTTGTCGCAAATGTAAGCCGTGAGGGTAGTAGCCGATATTCCGCATCCCAAGTACAAAATTCAGGTGTTTCTCTACAACGCGAAATACCTGGTCAAGATCGAGCTGGGGCAGTACGAGCAAACGTACAAAATTGCCGAAGCCGATGTAGCCGGACTGGAAGAGGTGAAACGCATGATAAACGATGATCTGTTAAAAAACGCCCTGCAGCGTTTCCTAGGCATGCGAGCCGATTGGGAAGAAGCCTTCAGGAATAAATAAGCAAGCCATGAAATCGATGAAATATATTTATATCGCCCTGTTGGGATTGGGAATGGGTTCGGCAGTGATCTCCTGCTCCGAAGAAAAAAAGAAGACAACGGAAGAGAAAGCACCCGATGTACCCACAGTTGATCCGAACGGATTGCGCATTGCTTATTACAGTTACGATAGCCTGATCAAAAACTATACGTATTGGTTTGAACAGGATTCTATCCTGAAAGTGAAACAGCTGAAATTCGAAAAAGACCTGATGTACCGCCAGAATGACTTGCAAAAGCTTGCAATGAAGCTACAGGAGCATCAGCAGAAGATGGACATCACGGCAGCCGAAATGGCCCAGATCGAGAATAATTTGAACCGTAAGAACCAGCAAGCCCAGAATTTCCAGCAAACCGAGGGTACCAAGCTCCAGAAAGAAGCCATGGAAATCCAGACCGTGATTACCAACAGGCTGGAAGAAGGCAGCAAGAAATACTGCGAGAAATACAAGATCGATATCCTGCTCGTACAAGGCCAGGGAAGCCAGATCAGCTACATTAAGCCCAACATGAACGTGACCACGTCATTTATCGACTTCCTGAACAGCGAGCACGACAAGCTGAATGAAGAAATGGGTAAATAATCTATGCTGCACGCCCGTCAGAAAAAGGAGGAAAACATCGCTGAGTATATGTTGTACATGTACCAGATCGAAGATGTGATCCGTATGTACCATTTCGATGTAGACCGCATTGTAGACGAATTTGTGCGTCCGCAATTGCCGGATGCTTCGTTCCTCGAACAATACCGCGACTGGTACCGCAACCTGGTCGATGAAATGCAATCCGAGCGCATTACCGAAACCGGTCATTTGATGCGTTTGAAAGAAATTCTGGTCGAGCTGTCCTACCTGCACAACACCTTGCTGAATGTGGTCAACGACGAGAAATACCAGGCACTTTATACGGCTGCCTCACCACACATCGAAGCATTCCGCGAGCGTTCCAACCTGAAAGATCGCAATCACGTCGAAATCTGTTTCCAGGCGTTGTACATGAAGCTGCTGCTGCGTTTGCAGAAAAAAGAGATCAGCGCCGAAACCGAAGAAGCCTTCGACAATATGCGTGTGCTGCTGGCATATCTCTCAAAAGCCTATCACCAGATGAAAGGCGGCGATGGGCAGTTCTGGAATAATTGACATCAGGACGTCAGGACCTGCCTGCCGCAGGCAAGGTATTAAGATATCAGGACAGTCTAGAGAATTCTGTGAATGATGTGGTGAAAAATACCTAGCAGGCGTTCCGTCATGCGCAGGCAATAATCCGAAACTTCCAGGGTCGTATAGAATAGCCGGTCAACAGTGTAAGTAATACCGTCCAAAACTAGTTGTTCATCAAACCCGGAAGGTAAAAAAGCCATTGAAAACGCACCAACCCGGCGAAGGAGAGCCAATCCGCTGTTCATTGACAGCGGATTGACACTTACCGTCCTAATTCCTCCCTTTGGAGGGAAGAAAAAGCGTAGCTTTTGAAGACCAAGCGTTAGCGCCGGGAAAATGGGGGAGGATTGTGTATTCATAGCTGTCTTATGAAAAATCAGGATAATCAGCTGTTGGTCCGAAGCTCTGCGGAACAGGAATGCCCAGCAGACGGAAATAAACACCCAGCTGCGCGCGGTGGTGAACGATCTGGTTGAGCGCCATGCGGATCACTTCGCTTTTAGGCTCTACGGAATAGATGGTGTCGCCGCTGCGGAGTGTCCATTTTTCCTCAAGAGTAGCTTCATCGGCTTCGAGCAAAGCTTTTCTGCCGCTTTCCAGATTGCGCTGCAAGAGGTCGAGCAAATCCTGGTTGTTGTTGATCGGAACCGGTGTATACGGAGCAGTTTCAAAATCGAGTTCGTCTGTTGTAAGCGTCATTTCAATCCAGCCCGCCAATTCGGCTACGTGCGAAGCCAGCGGTACGATTTTCATGCTTTTTTCGTGTGGCTGCCAATCCGGTTTGTCGGTTGGTACCAGTTTCATGAACTCTTTCGTTACGCGTGCCTGCTCTTCTAATTCTTTTACCAGTGATGTGATCACGGTCATCGTTCCTGTTGTCATAATGTGTTGTTTTTTGATTACACTACAAAGGAACGAGGGGCCACTGTCAACCCTATGGCAGTCTAAAAATCGCAGCGCGATTTTTTTTAATTTTTAATGTTGGATGATTGATTTTTAATGGTAATTGTCTCCCTCCTTGAGGAGGGATTAAGGGAGGTGGCTCACCACGATACTAAAGTTTGATGCCACCCTCCTCATTATCCTTCAGCTTACGTCGCAAGCGACTAGCTTCAGTCTTCCAAAGCTTCGCTTTGTCTTCTCAAGGGAGGAAGCGATTAATAATTAACGGGAAGTTCGTATTCGCCCAGCGGAATGTGTTTTTCTTTCTCGAATGGTCGACCGGTAGAGCGCAGGCTTGCCACGCGTGAGATTTTGAAGTCGCGGTATTCGTTTCGCAGGTGACACCAGGCGATGACGTGCCAGTTGAAGGCATAAAAGACCAGCCCGATCGGCTCGATGGTCCGTTTGCTGGCTTCTTCTTTGAAATTGGTGTATTGGAGATCCAGCTGTGTGTTGTTGGAAATGGCTTCCTGTATGACGGAGAGGTAGTCGAAATCGGGGGTAACGCGACTTGGGACCTGAAGCTTGATCGAGGCGCTGAGCTGTTCGATCTTTTCCTTCTGCGAATGCTTCAGCACAGTTTTTACCTTGGTGAGCGCGGTGGAAAAGTGCGCGTGCGTGGTTTTATCGGCAAAACCCGACAGCAGCGATTCTGAAACCAGCAGCGCATGGGCTTCTTCCATGGTAAAGGCTACCGGCGGCAGGAAAAAGCCTTGCGTGATGAAGTAACCGCGGTGTGGCTCGAAACTGACTGGAATACCCGATTCGCCCAATGCTTTCACGTCGCGGTAAACGGTGCGAATACTCATCCCGAAACGCTCGGAAAGCTCTTCAGCGGTGACGTGTTTTTTGGATTGCAGCACGGTCAGAATGGCAAACAAGCGGTCGATGCGGTTCATAGAATGGGTTTGTCGGGAAGTACTTTCCCGGGATTCAACAGGTTTTTCGGATCGAAGACGCGTTTGATCGCGCGCATCAGCTCCAGCTGCACTTCGGAGAACGCAATATCCATATACGGTCGCTGCACAAGCCCAATGCCGTGTTCGCCGGAAATCGTTCCGCCCAGCTTTACGACTTCGGTAAACAGCTCGCGGATGGCTTTTGGTAACTCATTGTTCCAGGCATCATTCGACAGATCGCCACGCAGAATATTGATGTGCAGGTTGCCGTCGCCGGCGTGACCGTAGCAAACGGAATGGAATCCATAGGCGCTGCCGATGCGTTTCACACTTTCGAGCAATTGCGGCAATTGATAACGCGGCACCACCGTGTCTTCTTCCTTATAAACAGAGTGACTTTTCACCGCTTCGCCAACTTTCCGGCGTAGTTTCCAGAGACTGTCTTTCTGTGCCTGCGTTTCGGCAAAGAGGATTTCATCGGTGTCGTATTGCTCAAGTAATCCCATGATCTTTTCAGCGTCCTGGAAGAGCACATCCGGATTGAAGCCGTCGAGCTCGATGAGCAGGTGGGCAGCGTGATCGTCTTTCAGGATTTCGGGTGGATCGTCGACATGCGGCAGCGTATACAGAATCGCGTCGCGCTCCATGAATTCCAGACCGCTGGGAATAATGCCGGCTATGAAGAGCTCACTGACGGCCGCACAGGCTTCCGTGGCTTTCCGGAATGGGACGAGCAACAACAGATCGTGGGTCGGGTGGGGAAGCAGCCGCAAAACGATCTTCGTCACAACGGCCAATGTTCCTTCGCTGCCCACAATGAGCTGCGTGAGGTTGTAGCCGGTGGCGTTCTTGATCACATTCGCACCTGTCCAGATGATTTCACCGTTCGGCAAAACGACTTCCAGGTTTAGTACGTAATCCTTCGTGACGCCATATTTTACCGCTTTCGGGCCGCCGCTGTTTTCGGCTATATTTCCACCAATGAAGCACGAGCCTTTACTGGCCGGATCGGGCGGATAGAACAATCCTTTTTCGCGAACGGCCTGTTGTAACGCTTCGGTAATCACGCCCGGTTCGGTTGTTACCTGGTGATTTTCCTCGTCGATGTGCAGGATGCGGTTCATGCGTTCCATGCTCAGCAGCACACCGCCTTTATCGGCCAGTGCGCCACCGCTCAGTCCCGTACGGGCGCCCGATGGTGTTACGATGAGATCGTTTTCATAGCAATAGCGGAGCACAGCGCTCACTTCCTCGGTACTTTCCGGTTTCACGACCACGGAAGGGAAGAAAACGAAGTCTTCGGTGTGATCGGACGCATAATGCGCCGTTATCGCTTCACCGGCAAGACAACGCGCTCCCAGCAGGTTTTGCAGGAAGACGATATGTTGTTCCGCTATCGGAGTAGTGCTCATAAACAATGTTTGTCCAAAAATAGAGAGTCTGTGGAAATTTTCGGGTGAAAAGAATTTGCTAATTTTAAAGCCAATCTACACATCTAAATTATTTATCATGTTACAAGAAAACCGTGACTATTTTTTTGCAGATAGTTCCTTGACTATGAATGCAAAACAACCGCTTAACCGTGCCTATGCCGCAATCGTCAGTACGAAAGACTATGTTTTCATCGTTCCAACCAAAACGATAGGCATGTTTATGGTACTGAACACCATTACAACACACCGCTTGTTTCAAAACGCCAGCATTCCTCAGGGGCTGCGAAATCTGATTGCCGAATCCGGATCAGTAAATGAGCTGGAGCAGACGTTGATCGAGCTGTTGCAGAACGACGAAAAACTGGTACACAAAGTGGGCGATCAGAAAAGCTTCAAATTCCGTGGTTTCTTTGGAAAACACACGCTTCGTATGGCTAAAGGAACGGGCTGGACATCCATTATGGCCGAAGGAAAAGGCAAAAGCAAGGAGTTCCGCGTTTTTCACGGACAGTAAGCAGACTTCAGGACTCTAAGACTTCAAGACATCAGGAATCATATTGAACCTGATGTCTTGTTGTTTAATATCTTAAAATCTAATGTCCTGAAGTCCTAAAATCAATTCGCTTTGATCTCAAACTCCGTGCGTCGGTTTTGCTGGCGCCCGTCGTCCGTTGAATTGGTTGCAACCGGTTTGGAAGCTCCGTAGCCTTTCGCAATGAGTCGGTTGGCCGCAATGCCTTTGTTGGTCAAATATGTCACAACAGCTTCTGCACGTTGCTGGGAAAGTGTTTCGTTTACGGTTGCTGAACCGGTATTGTCCGTATGACCAGAGATCTCGATCTTCAGTGCAGGCACTTCTTTCAGCAATTTTACCAGTCGCTCCAGCTCGGCGTTGGATTCCGGGCGCAGGCTCGATTTTCCGTGATCGAAGAAGATATTTCGCAGGGCGATTTTGCTGCCCACGGCGATGTTTTTCAGCTCGATGGTTTTGTTGATCAATTGATCTGCCGTGCCTGTTGGAATATCGAAGTTCTCGGAATGGAACAGGTAGCCGGTGGCTTTCACCGCAATACCGTAGTTTTTACCGGAATTCAGCGTGATGATGAATTTCCCCGTAGCGCTGTTAGTGGTAAATGTTTCGATTACCTGTCCGGTAGCGTTGTCCGTGATTTCGATCTGTGCTTCCACCGGTTTGCGCGAAATCGCATCGATGGTAACGCCTTTGAAGACGGTCAGTGATTTCTTTTTCACATCTACGGTGCTTTCCATCGCGTGATCTTTCACCGGCTGAGCAATCGAAGCCAGCAGGTAATCTTCGGTTTCCACCACCGGTTTTTTCTCCGGCCCGAAGAACGTTACGCGGTAAATATCGTACCCGCCTTTGCCGCCGGAACGGTTAGAAGCGATGTAGGCAAATTTCCCGTTGGCTGTTGCAGCGAAAAAGAAGTCGTCGTATGGTGTATTGATCGGGTAGCCCATGTTCACCGGTGCCGACCATTGTCCCTGTAATTTTTTCGAAACGAAAATATCGTAGCCGCCCAGTGATTCGTGTCCTTGCGAAGCAATGTACATGGTCTCGCCGTCGATATGTACATACACCGGTCCATCGTTGAATTTGGAGTTGATCGCCGGGATTCCCGCAGCGGTCATGTAATCCTGCTTCATTTTGTTCTGCATGGCGGAGAACATGATTTCCGTTCCGGTTGTGCGCGTATCGCTGTCGCGTGAGAAGAACACTTTCCAGCCATCTTCGCTGTAAGCGGCATACGTTTCGCTGGCCTTATCGGAGCTGATCTGGAACACCATTTTCTTCGGGTCCGACCAGTTGGCTCCTACAAGCTTCGATTCGTAAATATCCGTCTGACCGGTTTGATCGGCGCGGTGCAGTAGCATTTTGTTTCCATCGTAGGAAAGACAGTTGGAAACGTCGTCGGTCGTAGAATTGATCGTTCCGGCCAGCGCTTTGGGCTTGCTCCAGCTGCCGTCGTTCAGAGACGTGCTGTAAATATCGTAGTCGTATTCACCCACGGCATTTGTCTCGTGACTGTTGCTGCGATTGGAGGAAAAGATCATCTCGGCGCCGTCGGTAGAGATCGAAGGTGCGATTTCATCCTGTGGCGTATTGAGTGTTTCCACGTTGTCGATCCACGCGCGCACCGGATTGGCTTCGGCCGTTTTTGCTGCGGTACATTCCTTTTTATGCTGGGTCACGAACTTCGCGAAGTTGTCTGCTTTTTTGTACTCGACCTCGAATGCCTGATAGGATTTGAGTGCTTCGTCGTATTTGCCTTCCAGCTGGAGCGCGTAGCCCATGTAGTAATTCAGGAAAGGATCGCAGGCAGGATCGAGCTGCCTGGCCTTTTTGAAAAACGGGATGCATTTCGACGGATCGTTGGAATGGGCATGACACACACCGATCTTGAAGTTCAGCTCGGCATTGTTCGGGTTGAATTTCTGCGCAACCTCGTATTGTTTCAGTGCATTTTTGTAGTTCAGCCCGAAATCCTGCACGAGAAACAGAGCTTCGTTTCCGGCTTTGTAAAACTCATTGCCCTGGTCAATGGCTGTTTCGGCTTTTTTGAAGCCTTCTTTGTCGTCCTTGAAGTTCGAGGACTTGAATTCTATGTTTTGCGCGAAGGCCTGTACGGAGAGTCCCAGTGCAATCGCAGTAAGTATCTTTTTCATGGGCTTAATTGCAGTTTCCTGAGTAATACGTTTTTCCTTCGACTGAGCCCAGCTCGTTGGCTTTGTGCCAGTCTTCGCAGGCGCCGTTCAGATCGCGGAGCATTTCTTTAGCCATACCGCGATTGGCATAGCCGGCTGCGTATTTCGGGTCGAGTGAAACGGCTTTGTTGCCGAATTCCAATGCTTTGGCGTAATCTTTTCGCTTGAACCAGATAGCCGAAAGGTTGGAAGCTGCCGGCGCATAGTTGGATTGCAGTTGCAGCGCTTTTTCGAAGTCTTTTTGAGCATCGTCGATGCTGCCTTTTTCGAGGAAAGTTGCGCCGCGGTTGTTGTAAGCGAGGTAATAATTCGGATCGATGGAAATAGCGCGGTTGAAAGCGGCGATGGCACCGGCGTAATCCTTCATTTTCTTTTTCGTCGTACCGATATTATTGAGCACAAACGCCAGGTTCGGATTTTTGCGCTGCGCTTCTTCGTAATCGGCTACGGCTTTCGGGTAGTTCGCCATCATGCGGTGACAGCTGCCGCGGTCGTTGTAGGCATAAGCAAAAGCCGGATCCAGCTCGATGGTCTTGGTGAAAAACTTGATCGCCGTGGCATAATCCTGTTGCAGGAATTTCAGCGTTCCGTAATTGTAATAAGCCTTCGGATTGGCCGGATCGAGCGCGATGGATTTTTCGTAATCCTTTTCCGACAACAAATAATCGTTCAGTCCCTGGTAAGCGCGCCCACGTTGGAAATAGGCTTTGGCATACGACGGGTTCTTTTCGATGAGGTTGGTAAACGTTTTGACCGCATCCGGGAAGCGCTCGGCCTCGTTTTCGGCTACGCCTTTGTTGTACCACGCGGCCGTGAAGTTCGGATCGGCATTCACCGATTTGCCGAATTCGGTAATGGCGGCATCGTATTGTTTGTTGTTAAACAGCTCGATTCCCTTGTTGTAAGCTTCCTGGCTGGCCGCAATTGTCGCGTTCTGCTGATTGAGCTTGGTGATGGAATCCCGGTAACGCTGTTCCTGGGGCGTGAGCGCCTCGACCTGTGCCGTGACCTGTGCTGAATACAGCAGCAAGCCCAGGACAAGCAATCTTCTGGCTTGTTTCATTCTGGATGTGTTTTGGTTTTAGCGCATTGAATATAGTACTATATCCTACAGGATTGAGCAGGAACTTATTAACAATGCCTGTAGCTCGCGGGGAAAACAGGCGAAATCACGGACATTTCCCGATTTCGTCCCTGTATCAAAATCTTAATCGGATAAAAAATCACGTGAATAAGTTCTGTATCTTTACATCGCCTGTAATTCGGGCATAGAACTAGCTCACAAACAGAAATGAAAGAAGCATACCTGGTAGACGGTGTCCGCACCGCAATCGGAAATTTCGGCGGAACGCTTTCAGTTGTCCGCACAGACGATCTGGCAGCCATTGCCATTGAAGGATTGATCAAAAAACTTCCAACACTCGACCCGTCGGCTATTGAAGACGTGATCCTCGGTTGCGCAAACCAGTCGGGAGAAGATAACCGCAACGTGGCCCGCATGGCCGGATTGCTCGCCGGATTGCCGGTTTCGGTAGCTGGTGAAACAGTGAATCGCCTTTGCGCTTCGGGTATGGCCGCAGCAGTGAATGCTGCACGCGCGATCCGTGATAATGCAGGCGAATTGTACATCGCCGGTGGTGTGGAAAACATGACGCGCGGACCGTGGGTGATGTCTAAATCGGCTACACCGTTCGGTCGCGATCAGCAGCTCTACGATTCTTCGTTCGGCTGGCGTTTCATCAACCCGAAAATGCAGGAGCTTTACGGAACCGATGCGATGGGTAATACCGCTGAAAACCTTGCTGAATTGTACAATATCAACCGCGAAGACCAGGATAAATTTGCCCTCTGGTCACAGCAAAAAGCCGCCGCGGCCTACGAAAAAGGCATTTTGCAGCAGGAAATCGTAGCGGTGGAAATTCCGCGCAAAAAACAAGACCCGCTTTCGTTCGCAAACGACGAATTCATGCGTCCGCAAACAACATTGGAAGCGCTTTCCGGTTTGCGTCCTGCATTCAAAAAAGACGGTTCGGTAACGGCTGGAAATGCTTCCGGACTGAACGACGGTGCTGCGGCTTTGCTAATGGCTTCCGAAGCGGCTTTGAATACACACAACCTGAAACCGATCGCACGTTTTGTAAGCGCTGCGGTGGCAGGTGTGGAACCAAGAATTATGGGAATCGGCCCGGTGGAGGCATCGCAGAAAGCGTTGCAGCGCGCCGGTCTGACATTGAACGATATGGACGTACTCGAGCTCAACGAAGCCTTTGCCGCACAGGTACTGGCTTGTACGCGCAAGCTCGGTCTCGCTGACAATGATCCGCGCATCAACCCGAATGGTGGTGCGATTGCCCTCGGTCACCCGCTTGGAATGTCCGGCGCACGTATTTTGCTGGCCGCTGCCAATCAGTTGCAGCGCACCGGTGGAAAGTACGCGCTGGTAACCATGTGTATTGGTGTGGGACAAGGCTACGCGACGGTCATCGAACGCGCCTGATTCCAACCATTTAGCTAAACAAACGTCTAAAGAGTGCTATGAAACATATCTGGTTGCTTTTCCTGTTCATTGCAGGGTTGACATTGACAACGTCCTGCAAGCGAAAACAGGCTGTTTGGGAAACCGAATGGCAGGCGCCGTTGCTGAAAGATACGCTCGATTTAGACAAGCTTATTACCGAAGATTCGCTGGTCGTTGTAAACGGTTCCTACCTGGAATTGTCCATCGATCGTACCATTTACGAGCTCAAGCTCAGCGATATCGTTAAGATACCGGATACAACCGTTCGTCACGTGTACGCCATTGCTGCCACCAGCTTTAATGTGCCAGCAGGAACGTCCTTCGTAAACAACGCCAAGGAGCACGTTATCGATATGGGAAGCATTCAGCTGAAGAAAATCCGTGTGCAATCAGGTGGCATTTTCCTTCAGCTGCACAATCCGATTGGAACCAAAGCCTTTTTTACGGTTGAATTGCCGGGCGTAACCCTCAACGGCGTAACACTGACGCAGGATTTCGTCGCTCCGGCAGGTACGATTGCCAATCCGGGATTGGTAAGCGGTTTTGTGGATCTTAGCGGTTATGAAATGGATTTACGGGGTGCGAACTTCGGCTCCTACAACCGCATTCAGTCGAAAATACTCGTGACATCCGATCCGGACGGACCAACGGTGAGTGTCAGCAACCAGGATTCCCTGAAAGTGCTGTTCAACATGAACGACATCCAGCTGGATTATGCCCGTGGTTATTTCGGGAACGACCTCATTACCGATACGATCACGGAGCACATTGCGGCGCTCAATAAAATCACCGGCGGCATGATCGATCTTCCGGAAGCAACGCTCGACCTTGAGCTGGTGAACGGAATGAAAGTGGCTGCCCGCGGTATGATCACGCACCTGAAAGGCACCAACAATCAACAGAATACGGTCAGCCTGACGCATCCTTCGATGGGAACATGGATGACCATCAACAGCGCTACCGGAAACGAGTATGCACTCAATCCATCGTCGACATCGCTGCATTTTGATGCCAACAACAGCAACCTCGAGCAATTCCTGGAAAATCACGGCGCCGATAACGAAATTGGTTTTCAGGTGCAGTTGAATCCATGGGGAAATACTTCCGGTGGCTGGGATGAAATTTTCCCGCAGAGCAGTCTGAAAGTGAACCTGGCGGCTACGATGCCACTCGCAATCGGCTTATCCGACGTAATTCTGCAAGATACCTTCGATTTCTCCTTCAAACAGGATTTTTCCAAAACGCATATCCAATCCGGCTCAATCTGGATGGATGCTGTTAATGCTTTCCCACTTTCGGGAGCTGTAACGCTCTACCTGATGGATGCTTCCGGAAATGTACTCGCTACGATCAACGGAAGCGAACCGGTAGCTTCGTGTGTCTACGGAGCCATGGCATCAGACGGTTTGCTGCATCAGAAATCGCGCGTCGAGTTCCTGATCCCGGAATCGGCGGTAGATGATATGGAAGCGGTGACCCAGCTTTCCGTGAAGCTCGTTCTGAACACGCCTGACGAGGCAACGAATGTCAGCGAGCAGGTCAATATTCCGGCCGGAGCCTTCTTCGGATTCAAGATCGGCGCTAAATTAAAAGTGGAAGCACGGATATGAGAACAGTACTGTTGATCGTATTATTGCTGGCTTCCGGTGCGGTTTCCGCGCAACTGATTTATCCGGCTTATGGCGATTCGATCTTCCTGACGCAGAACGTTATTGAGTTGGAAGGCGTTGGAGAATACCAGGGATCGGCCATTCGCCGCGAGTTTTCGAATACACTTGTCTTCGGAGGCTTCATCGATACAGACATGAAAGACCGTTCGCTTTCGCACCATGAGGAGATCAATCGTTTTGGAGGAAATGCCACTACTGAGATCCGCTACATTCACGGAAAAGGACGCTTGTTCGGTCGCGACTCACTGACGTGGATGGTCAAAGCCGGCTATACAGCCATCGGCAATCTCAACTACGGCAAAGACGTGTTCGGACTGGCTTTTTATGGCAACACGGCTTACCTCAACAACACGGCCATTCTGACCAACACCAGCTTCGATTTTGCAGCTTTCCAAAAGATCGGTTTTGCGCTCGTGAGCAAGAAGAATAGTTCGTCAGTTACGCTGAATCTCATTAACGTACAGCACTACGCCGACGGTGTGATCCGCAAAGGCGAGCTGAAACAAAACGAAGATGCTTCGCAGCTCGATTTGTTGCTGAACGGGAACTTCCGGTTCACGGAAGGCACCAGCATGAGCAAAGGATTGGGAGCTGCCATCGATATCGATTACCGCATCCGCGTTCCGTGGGGAAAATCCTTCACGACATTCCAGATCAGCGGTCAAAACCTTGGATTTGCTTACCTGCATCAGGGCTTGCGTCGTTACGAAACCGATTCATCGTATTCCTATGATGGATTCGATCTCGACCAGTTTCGCGATGACGAAAATCCACTAGGCGACGATTTTTCACTGCTCGATTCGCTCGGAATCCGTTCCGACACGGTGAAAAGGGCCATTATGCTGCCGGGTTATATCCAGGCCGCCAAGCTCGTCGATTTCAACTCGGCCAGGAAGCTGCAATCGTATTTCGGGATTCGTCTCTATCCGACCTTTAACAGCGTACCCTTACTATTTGCCGGTGTGTACTGGAAGGCTGCGAAATTCCTGCATGCCTCGGCATCGCTGTCTTATGGCAATTTCGGCAACCTGAAAGGTGGTTTGTATGCCACCCTCGTATTCGATAAGTTCAACTGGATGATCGGAACAGACAACCTGGTCGGCGTGGTAGCCCGCGCTGGATCCGGCGAATCCGTCGTAACAAAACTCGTATGGAAGCTCAATTGAAAAAAGGAGGATTGTTTCTGTTGCTGCTGATCACCTTCCCGGTTTTCGGCCAGATTTCCTTTTACAAGATCTATTCCGGCAACGGTTACGATCGTGGCGAAGGCATTTGTCAGCTCGCCGACGACAGCTACCTCATTACAGGTTCTTCTTCCAGTTTCGAAGAAGCGCCGTCGCAGGCCTTTTTACTGCACCTTGATCCGTATGGCAATTACCTGTGGTCGAAAGCGTATGGCGGCTCCGAATCGGAAGAAGGCAAGCGCGTGATGGCGGTTGAAGGCTACGGCTATTACATTGCCGGAACATCTTCGAGCAGCGGCTCCGGCGATTTCGACAATTACTTGCTTTTTACCAATACCAGCGGCGAGCGTTTGTGGGATATTTACACCGATAATGGCGGTTGGGAACGCATCCACGATGCTGTAATGCTGTCTGATACTTCCATTTTTGCCGTTGGTGAAACAGACGCAGGATCGCCGGCCGTTTCGGATATGTTCATTACGCGCTATTCCAAAAACGGCGTGTTGCTGTGGTCGCTCGAGCTCGGCTCCGACGAAGGTTCGGATGTAGCTTATGCTGCCCAGATCGCTTCCGATACATCCGTGTTGGTTGCGGGAACCCGTTATGTAGAAGATTCGTTGAAAAACAAAGCCTATATCGCGTTGCTGCACATCGACGGCTCGGTGATCTGGGAGAAAACCTACGGCAACGAAGGTGTTTACCAGCTGAATGAAGTCACTACCCGCGATGGACTGGTGAAAGCGCTTGGGCAACGCATCAAGAACGGCAAAACCGATCACGATATTTACAACGTGACCGTTCACATCGAGGACGGCGAATTTATCAGCTCCGAAGAGCATTATATGGACGACGATGCCCGTTATACGGCAGCTGTGCAGTACGAACCCGGCAATCAGGGGCATTTTCTCGTGGCACAGCAAAGTATCAATCCCAATACACCGACCTTCCCCGATGGCGAAGATGCGCTGCTGATTCGCTTCAATGATGGTTTGTACTGGGATGGCTACGGCGTCAATTATTCGGGAATAGGGCAGGACCAGTTCAACCAGATGATCCCGACTTCGGATGTATTTGCCATTGCGGTGGGCTTTACCAGCTATTTCGGTGCGGGTGGAAGCAGTATTATGGTAGTGAAAATCGGTGATGGCAATGAATTCCCGCCAGCTCCTGAAACACCGGATGTATACGACCTGGTGTTCATCGAAGAGCTGCACGAGCTGAAAACACTGGAAGTTTACCCGAATCCTGTCAACGATCAGTTGTTCATCACGGTATCTGAAAAGGAATTCACCTACACGCTGCGCGATGCAACCGGCAAACAGCTGACATCCGGCTCAGCATTCGCTAACGGCCAGATCGATGTTTCCCAACACGCAGCAGGTATTTACTTCCTCACAATCGCACATGCTTCCGGCGAGCAGACGACGGTCCGCGTGATCAGACATTAAGAGGATGGTTGATTTTTGAGGTTGGATGTTTGATGAATTCGTAGCGAGACTTTTCATCAAGCGCTAACTTCTAACTCGTAACTTCCAACTAGCAACTACTAACTTCCAACTACCAAAAGTACGCGTCCTCATTCAACCACTTCCCCTGAACGCGCATCACCTGTTCCAGTACGTCGCGCACGCAACCCTTTCCTCCGAAAAACGGCGATTGGTAATGGCAAATTGGTTTAACATCTACAGCGGCATCCTGCGGACAAGCACTTACGCCCACCACGCGCAGCAGCGGAATATCCGGAATGTCGTCGCCCATGTAGAGCACCTGCTCATCGGTAAAGCCGAATTCTTCCTGCAAATTCCGGTAAATAGTCAGCTTATCGCGCGATTGCAGCACCACACGGTGAACCCCCAGGTTTTCGAGTCGCTCTTTGACGTCAGGAGCGCTGGCTCCGGTGATTACGAAGATGTTGTAGCCCTTCCGAAGCGCGTATTGAAGCGCATAACCGTCTTTCGAATACATCGTTCGGATCACGTTTCCGTTAGCGAAAGCTACGTCGCCGTTGGTCAACACGCCATCGACGTCGAAAATAAAGGTGGTGATATGCGGAAGTCGTTCTTTGTAACTGATCATGGTTTCGGGTATCGTTTTTGGATGCTTTCGGAGAGCAGGCGGTACAAAGCGGCTTGCTCGTCGTTCAGCATGGAAAGGTGTTTGGAAATGGTCGCCTGGTCGTGGCGCTTAGCAGGCCCAGTCTGACTTTCATACGCCGTCTGGAAATGTAATTTCGCTACCGTTTGTTCGAGCAGCGGTTGCAGCCATTCGAATGAAAGATCGTGCTGTTGCAAAAACTGCTGGGCCTGATCGATCAGGTGATTGGTGAAATTATTCGTAAACACGGCTGCCAGGTGCAATTCGATACGTTTGGAAGCAGGAAGCTCTTCCACAACGGAAGAAAGCTGTTTCCCAAGCTCCAACAGGTGAGCGGTCAGCTCCGGCGTTGAAGCTTCCACAAACAACGGAATGTGATCGAATGGAATGGGTTGGTTTCCGGAGAAGCTTTGCAAAGGATAGAACACACCTACTGGTTTCGTATGAGGCAAGGCTAACACGTCTACCGTTCCGGCGGTTCCGGCTACCGGTGCGATCTTGCTTAACTCAGGCAAGAGCTCCACAATTGCTTCATCCGACAGGCAGCAGAGAATGAGCGCGCTTCCTTCCAGCTCAGCGATCGTGCGTACTGGTTGGGCTTGTAATTGCCCGGCCAGCTGTTCGGCTTTCTCAAATGTGCGGTTGTATACGCGATCGATGGAAATACCCGATTTGAGCAACGCTTTTCCTAAGTGGAAAGCCACGTTTCCGGCTCCTGCAATGCTTATGGATCGAAGATCAGACATCGGTTCAAAAATACGCTTTTTACCACATACCTCCCCGTCGGCAGACAGGGAAACATAGATGGTTTTGGTAACACTTAAACAAAAAAAGGCTGCTCACGGGGAACAGCCTTTCGATTTTATTGCTTACGGTTATTTACCGTGGCATTGCTTGTATTTTTTGCCGCTGCCGCAAGGACAAGGATCGTTGCGTCCGATCTTGGCTTCGGCTACGGCTGGTTGCTGCTTTTCGCGCTGTGGAGCGGAGTTGCGGATCGCTTCTTCGTACCCTTCGCTTCCCTGGAAACGCTGTGGTTTCGTGCCGGTGGAAGTTTCGGCGGAGTTCGTTGAAGCTTTCTCGTAATTGTTCGCTGCGATCTCGCGGTTGGTGCTTTTCACTTCCTGAACCTGTTCCTGCGGCAAGTCTGCGCGAACGAGGAATTCAATGGTTTCGGCATTCAAACGCGCCAGCATGGCTTTGAACAGCTCAAATGATTCAAGCTTATAGATCAGCAACGGATCTTTCTGTTCGTAAACTGCCTGCTGAACGGAAGAACGCAGGTCGTCCATTTCGCGGAGGTGTTCTTTCCACTCGTTGTCGATCATACCGAGCACGATGTTGCGCTCGAGTGCTTTTCCGATGGCGCGACCTTCTGTATTGTACGCTTCTTCGAGGTTCACAACGAACTGCGTCATCTTTCTTCCGTCTGTAATAGGGAAGACGATGTTCTTGTAGTTCGACATGGTCTCGTATACGTGCTTGATCTGTGGATAAGCGCGTACTGCGATCAGGTCGTTTTTGCGGTTGTAATGTTCCTGAACGCCATCGTATACGTCGTTGACAAGCGTATTGAGGTCGCTTTTGTTGAAGTGCGCCTGATCAACAGGAGCCTGCATACCGAAGAGACGCATCATTTCGAGGTCGAATTCTTCGTAGCTGCTGTTTTTGCCGTTCGCTACAACCGATTCGATCACATCGTAGAACATATTCGAAACGTCGAGGTCGAGACGGTCTCCGAAGAGCGCGTTGTGGCGTTTTTTGTAGATTGCCTTACGCTGAGCGTTCATCACGTCATCGTATTCGAGCAAACGCTTACGCATTCCGAAGTTGTTCTCTTCTACTTTTTTCTGTGCACGCTCAATGGATTTGGATACCATGGAGTGCTGGATCACTTCACCTTCTTTCAGTCCGAGGCGGTCCATGATCTTGGCGATACGCTCGGAACCGAATTTACGCATCAGGTCGTCTTCCAGTGAAACGAAGAACTGGGATGACCCCGGATCTCCCTGGCGACCGGAACGACCACGCAGCTGACGGTCAACGCGACGGGAATCGTGACGCTCTGTACCGATGATGGCCAGACCGCCTGCTTCTTTTACGCCTTGTCCGAGCTTGATATCGGTACCACGGCCGGCCATGTTTGTTGCGATGGTTACTGCTCCTGCTTTACCAGCTTCAGCAACGATTTCTGCCTCACGCTGGTGATGCTTGGCGTTGAGTACCTGGTGGCGGATATTCTTTTGATTGAGCAAATGGCTCAGGTATTCGGAAATTTCAACGGTTGTCGTACCAACGAGTACCGGACGGCCTTCTGCTACCAGTTTTTCGGTGGCTTCGATCACGGCGTTGTATTTCTCACGTGCTGTCTTGTACACGAGATCGTGCTCGTCTTTACGGGAAATAGGACGGTTGGTCGGAATTACGACTACGTCCAGCTTGTAGATGTCCCAGAATTCTTTCGCTTCTGTTTCAGCCGTACCGGTCATACCACACAGTTTGTGGTACATACGGAAGTAGTTCTGAAGCGTAATCGTTGCATACGTCTGCGTAGCAGCTTCTACAGTCACGTTTTCCTTCGCTTCGATCGCCTGGTGCAGACCGTCGGAGTAGCGGCGGCCTTCCATGATACGACCGGTAGATTCGTCAACGATCTTGATCTTACCATCCATGATCACGTATTCGTTCTCGATCTCAAAGAGGGTATAAGCCTTCAACAACTGGCTTACCGAGTGAATACGCTCGGATTTGATGCTGTAATCGCGGATCAGTGCGTCTTTGCGGGCCAGGAATTCCTCTTTGTCGAGGTTCATTTTTTCCAGCTGGATGATCTCTGTACTCACGTCAGGCATCACGAAGAACTGGCGGTCTTCTTTTCCGGAAATCAGGTCGATTCCTTTTTCCGTGAGCTCAACGGTATTGTTTTTCTCGTCGATTACGAAGAAGAGCTCCGCATCGATCTTTTTCATGTGTTTCCCCTGGTCGGCCATGTAGGCGTTCTCCGTTTTCTGGAGGTGCGCCTTGATACCCGGCTCGGAAAGGAATTTGATGAGGTTTTTATTCTTCGGCAGGGCGCGGTGTGCACGCAGCAAGGCGATTCCACCTTCTTCCAATGCCATTTTCATATCGGTTTTGTCATCGGAAGGCGCGTTGATCACCTTCAAGAGGTTGCGCGCTTCTTCCAATGCCTGGTTGAAGTATTTCTTCTGTGCATCCACTACGATCTCCACACGTGGCTTCAGCTCGTAGAATTCGTGCTGGTCGCCTTTTGGTGTCGGACCGGAAATGATGAGTGGCGTACGTGCGTCGTCAATGAGAACGGAATCGACCTCATCGACAATAGCGAAGTGGTGCTTGCGCTGCACGAGGTCTTCCACGCTTCCTGCCATGTTGTCGCGCAGGTAGTCGAAACCGAATTCGTTGTTCGTACCAAAGGTAATATCTGCTTCGTAGGCAGCACGACGTGCCGGTGAGTTTGGCTGGTGCTTGTCGATGCAATCTACTGTCAGTCCGTGGAACTGGTACAGTGGCCCCATCCATTCGGAGTCACGTTTTGCGAGGTAGTCGTTGACCGTTACCACGTGCACGCCTTTTCCGGCAAGTGCGTTCAAGTATACAGGAAGCGTTGCCACGAGCGTTTTACCTTCACCGGTTTGCATCTCGGCGATGTTACCGCGGTGGAGTACGGCACCACCCATGAGCTGTACGTCGTAGTGCACCATTTTCCATTCCACATCAGCGCCGGCAGCTGTCCAGTGATTGAGCCATGTAGCTTTTTCACCTTCGATAAGGATTCCGTCTTTCTTAACGGAAAGATCTTTGTCCAATTGGGTAGCAGTAACGACCAGCTGACCGTTTTCGGCCCAGCGACGTGCTGTTTCTTTGACCACAGCGAAAGCTTCCGGAAGGATTTTTTCAAGAGTTTCCTCGATAACAGCATTGATGTCCTTCGCGAGGCTGTCGATTTCTTCGTAGATGGCTTCCTTATCCAACACGTGCATGTTCGGATCGTTCGCCTGCTGCTTCAGCTCTTCTACTTTGGCTTCCAATGCAGCCGTTGCTTCGCGGATTTCTTTCCGGAAACGCGCCGTACGCTCGCGCAGCTCGTCATCACTAACGGATTGCAAACCGCCGTAGATCGCAGCGACCTGGTCGATAACCGGTTGGTATTTTTTGCGATCGGTAGCCGATTTATCGCCTAATATTTTCTTTAAAATTCCTCCTAACATGGTGTTTCAAAAATGCGGAAGCCAAAAATAAGCAAAATACCCGGCTTCGAGGTTAATATGTGACGGCTCGTGGTCATAAATTGTTCCAAAACGATCCGGCTGACAATTTGACTGTTTTTAGTGTCAATGCTCTTTAGGAAAGCGGATGGGCACTGCCGAAACGAGTGCGTTGTTGTATAAGTTGCTTGTTATCAATTGTCTTGAACTGACGTGGTTTGTGTTTGCCTTTACAGCTTGAAAAAATCCTTCACCAGGGCTACATCCACCGGGAGGGTTGATTTTACATCGTATTCGCCAATGTGAAAGGTAATAATGGAAACGGCTGTTTGCTCCGGACTATCGAGCACTTCGCTGTTTAGAGGAAGCTCGGAAATCTCAGGAAATGAAACCGATTCCAGCGTTCCGTCGAATTCCAGCGGCTTTGATTGATACATCCTGTAATCGTATTGCTGTGTCAGCTTGTTGTTGCTATAGCGGATAATTTCACGTCCGTAGGCATTCCACAGCACGATCCGGATCAGCCGGAATGCGATGAACCCGGCAAACACGATTCCCAGAAGAAAACCCGGATTGAATCCTACGAAAAAGATAACAATGAGTGGCGTCAGGCCCATCAGTACGCCAATGGAAAGCAATGTTCCCGTAATAAAAACAGGTACAGGCTTCGTATACGAAATCAGCTCGAAATGTTCAGGTGTTCCGGTCAGTATGTTCTTATGCATGCGCAAAAATAATTCACAATTCAGAATTCAGAATGCAGAATGCAGAATGCAGAATTAGGAATCAGTCATCTAACATCAATCATCCAACATTGAAAATCGTTTCAATTGTGCATTCTGAATTATGCATTCTGCATTGCCAATTGCCCATTCCTGACTATCTTTGTGCCCATGCAGGAAATGATCTTAATTCTCGATTTCGGCTCCCAGTACACGCAATTGATTGCCAGAAGGGTGCGCGAACTGAACGTTTATTGTGAAATCCACCCGTGGAATAAAGTGCCCGAGCTCGGTGCACACATCAAGGGGGTTATTCTCTCCGGAAGCCCGTTTTCAACGCGCGACCCGGAATCTCCGAAGCCGGACCTTTCTGCTATCAGAGGGCATTTCCCGCTTCTGGGCGTTTGTTTCGGTGCACAATACCTCGCACACCATTTCGGTGGTGAAGTATTGCCTTCCTCAACTCGTGAATACGGTCGAGCGAATCTGGCTTCCGTCGATCAGAGCAACCCGCTTACTAAAGGAATGTCGGTGAATTCACAGGTGTGGATGAGCCACGGCGATACGATCAAAAAAATTCCTGCTCATTATAAAGTCATTGCAAGTACCTCCGATGTGGAATACGCTGGTTATGAAATCGAAGGCGAAACAACCTTCGGGATCCAGTTCCACCCGGAAGTGTACCATTCACTCGAAGGCGGTATCCTGCTGCGCAACTTCATCGTGGATATCTGCGGCTGCAATCAGAGCTGGACACCGGATTCGTTTGTAGACGTAACCGTTCAGGAGCTGCGCGAAAAGCTGGGCAACGATAAAGTCATCCTCGGCCTTTCCGGCGGTGTGGATTCTTCCGTAGCGGCTATGTTGCTGCACCGTGCAATCGGTGATCGTCTCCACTGTATTTTCGTCGATAACGGCCTGCTCCGCAAAAACGAATTTTCTTCCGTACTGGAATCCTATAAAGACCTTGGCCTGAATGTGAAAGGCGTAGATGCTTCCGAGTTGTTCTATGCAGAGCTGAAAGGACTTTCCGACCCGGAATTGAAGCGCAAAGCCATCGGAAAAGTTTTCATCGACGTATTTGATGCGGAATCCAAACTGGTAACCGATGCCAAATGGCTGGGCCAGGGAACAATTTACCCGGATGTGATCGAATCGGTTTCCGTGAATGGCGGACCTTCGCAAACCATCAAATCGCACCACAACGTGGGCGGCTTGCCGGATTATATGAAACTCAAAGTGGTGGAACCGCTGCGTTTGCTCTTCAAAGACGAAGTGCGCCGTGTGGGACGCACCCTCAACCTGCCGGAGGCTATCCTGGGTCGTCACCCGTTCCCGGGACCAGGACTCGGAATCCGTATCCTCGGCGAAGTAACTGCGGAAAAAGTCCGCATTTTGCAGGAAGTCGACGCGATCTTCATCAACGGACTCAAAGAACACGGCCTGTACGACAACGTATGGCAGGCCGGAGCCATTTTCCTGCCAGTTCAGTCGGTAGGAGTGATGGGCGATGAGCGCACGTATGAAAACGCCGTTGCACTGCGCGCTGTGAGCTCCACTGATGGTATGACCGCCGACTGGTGCCACTTGCCTTACGAATTCCTCGCATTGATTTCCAACAAGATCATCAACCAGGTCAAGGGAATCAACCGCGTAACCTACGATATCAGCTCCAAACCACCGGCAACGATCGAGTGGGAATAAGCGCTGGCATGCGAATTGCAAAACGGTATAAAACCTTGTGATATGAAGCAACTACTTTTGATCGTGGCAGTGTTGTTCGGAACCTTTGCGTATGCACAGACCGAAGACGTTGTATACGAATACAAAAAAGGCAAGAAATACATTGTGCATTATGCCGAAGAAGGCAACACGCTCTGGGGCCTTCACGCCACTTACCATGTTCCGGTAAACGACATCATTGCTGCCAATCCGGGCATTGAAAAAGGACTGAAGGAAGGGCAGAAAGTAGTCATTCCTGTTGGAAACGCCGAAGCCGGAACCCGCGATGGCATGATGGTGAAAGAACACACCGTTGTCAAAGGCGATACGCCTTACAGCCTTGCTAAAAAAGGTGGCTGCACGGTCGATGAGCTGAATGCGTTGAACCCGGATATCAAAAACGGCTTGAAAATAGGGCAGGTTGTCCGCATTCCGGTGAAATACACTGCGCCGGTTCAAAAGCCGGTTGAAACGGTGGAACAACCCGATACGCCAAAACAGCCGCAGCCGGTTGTGACATTTACAGACACCGTGATCAGTCACACCGTTCGCGACGACGAAACCCTGTATTCCATTTCCAAGCGCTTCATGGTGCCGGTGATCGAATTGCAGGAATTCAATAAATTGAAATCCAATAAGATCAAGCCGGGTGATGTGATCCGCATCCCGATGAAAAAAGAGCAGGTGAAACAGATCGAAGTTCGTTCCGTTGAGCCCATCAAGCCGGAGCGCAAGATCGACCAGGAATTACTCTTCAAAAACAAAGACGAATACCACATTGCCGTGATGCTGCCGTTCTACCTCGATGGCGGAACCGGCTCATCGGAGGCACTGAAAAATATCGCGACCGAATTTTACATGGGTATCGAGCTTGCTGCCGATTCACTCGAAGATCTTGGCCTGAAAGCAGTGTTGCACGTTTACGATGTAGCCAACGACAGCCTCGATGTGGTGAACACGCTGAAAAAGCCGGAAATGAAAAACATGGACCTGATCATCGGGCCATTGTTGCCGCAAGGAGCCGAGATCGTTGGGAACTGGTGCAAAGCCAACCAGATTCGACTGGTGTGTCCATCTGCCTGCAACAGCGCTATGCTGAAGAACAATCCGTATGTCTATGCAGCCGTTCCGTCTGATATCACGCAGGAGCAGATTACCGCCCGCTACGTGATCGAGCACCACAGCAAAGATCAGATTGTGCTGGTGAATACCGGCGTGGCCAAAGACAAGGAATTGTACGATGCCTTCCGCGCACGTTTCATGGAGCTTTCCAAGACCAAAGGAAACATCAAGCTCATCGAGATCAAAACAGCCGATCTGGCAGCTTACATCCGCAAAAATGCCGGTACAGTATTCGTCGTTCCTACACGCGATCGCTCAGCGGCCGTGAACTTCATGAATACGCTCCACAAATCGGGCTCGAAAGCCGGTAACGGTACGATCTCTGTTTTCGGAACGAAAGACTGGGCGAACTTCGACGACATCAAAGGCGTTGTACGCAATAAATACAATGTGCACTGGGCTTCTTCCAGCGATTTGAACTATACTTTACCGGAGACCAAAAGCCTGTTGCGTCGTTACCGTGCAAAATACCATTCGGATATGTCGCGTTACGGCGCACACGGCTTCGACGTGATGTACTACTTCACGCGCTCACTGCTCATGGACAAAAAGCCGGAGCAGGGCGTCATGAACGCTTTCGACATGAAACAGATCAGCGAAGGAAACGGTTTTGAGAACGATCAGTGCTTCATTCTGAAGAACACCGATTTCGAGTTGGTCCGCGTAGCCCTGATGCATGAATAAAGAACAGATCGCAGCGGCCATGCGTGAATTGCAGCTCTTCATCTGCGAAGGGCTGGAGCGTGTGGATGGCAAAGCACGTTTTACAGAAGATCCCTGGACCAGGGAAGAAGGTGGAGGCGGTTTCACACGCACCATTCGCAATGGCGATCTGCTGGAAAAAGGCGGCGTAGCCTATTCGGCCGTTCACGGTCCGGTAAGCGATGTAATGCGCAACCAGCTGCAGCTCGACGGCAATTCCTTTTTTGCTACCGGCGTTTCCATCGTTTTACATCCGCACAATCCGCACGTACCGATCATTCATATGAATGTGCGTTATTTCGAGTTGGATACAGGCATTTACTGGTTTGGTGGCGGTATCGACCTCACACCGCATTATATAGTGCCGGAACAGGCGGTGCTTTTCCATGAGCGTCTCAAAACCATTTGCGATCAGTTCGACACGGCATTCTACCCGAAATTCAAATCCTGGGCAGATACCTATTTCTACATTCCGCATCGCAAGGAAACGCGCGGCATCGGCGGAGTGTTCTTCGACCACCTGAACAATCATCCGACGCTTTCGAAAGAACAGCTGTTTGAGTTCTGTCAATTGCTGGGACGCAGCTTCCCGGATATTTATGCTGAACAGGCGGAAAAAGGCCGTCATAAATCCTTTTCAGAAGCCGAATTGCAATGGCGCGATTTGCGTCGCGGGCGTTATGTGGAATTCAACCTGGTAAACGACCGTGGAACCAAATTCGGACTACTGAGCGGCGGCCGCACGGAATCCATCCTGATGAGCCTTCCGGCCGTTGCCAACTGGGAATACAACTACCAGCCGATCGAAGGCTCGCGTGAAGCCGAGACCCTGGCACTCCTTTCAACTGAACAGAACTGGCTCTAACAGTTTGGAAAAATTGCGTGAAATCTGCAACAATTCTTGCTGCAGACCCTCCTGAAACGTAACTTCAACGGGCTTTTCAGACGTTTTTATGCAGAAATGTCAAAAAAGCAACCCACTATAACTCATACCGTTAAACGGTTAGAACTCACTTACTATGAAGGATTTATTACTACTCAGTATCCTTGTTTTTGCCTCTGTTTCTATGCACGCACAGGAACAAACACGAACATTGACAGCTCAGCCTGTCAAGCAGGAAACCGTTGCTGCTAAGCCCATCAAGCTGCAAAAAGTGCAGCCGGCTCCCGGAACCATTCTCACCAACGAAACCGATTCTCTAGCAGGAGAAACCGCTGCGCATTGCGATGCGGTGATTGCTGCCATTGATCAGAAAATAGCCTATGTTCAGGCTGATCCGGAAATGTCAGGTCGTGCCCAGGCCAATGGCTGGTTTGAAAAAATGGCCGGTTACCGAGCGAATTACGTTGCGCGGAAGGAAGCACTTCTGCTCCGCGAGGAACAACACTAAACTGCTATTCTATGAAAACATTCTCCTCCTCACTCTTATTCGTGTTTGCATTGTTGTGCGGTTCGACAGGACTTGCCCAGGGTGCAGATTGTGCCAACGCCGATCCGTTCTGTACGGAAAACGGTGCGGCTTTTCCCGCTTCAACCAATACAGAAGCCGAATCCGGTCCTGATTACGGTTGCCTCTGGTCGCAGCCCAACCCGGCCTGGTATTTCTTTGAAATAGCCACCAGCGGCGATATCGATATCTCGCTCACCAATTCTGCTTATGTCGACGTAGATTTCATCTGCTGGGGACCTTTCGCCAACCTTGGATCGGCATGCTCCAACCTGACCTTTGGAAACATAGTGGATTGCAGCTACGATCCGCAGGAATTTGAAGAGATCAACATTCCGAATGCCGTTGCAGGGGAATTCTACATGCTGCTCATCACGAACTACTCCGGCGATCCGACCGACATTTTTGCCGATCAGATCGGTGGAAATGGCGCGACCGATTGTTCCATCCTGACACCTTGTGTGATCACCAACTTTACGGTCAACCTAGGTGCCTGTGACGGAGCCGGAAATTACGCAGCTACCGGCAGTTTTGTCTACAACGACAATCCGGGAAGCGGCAGCGTGATTGTTGAAGTGGACAACGGAACCACAACCTATACACAGACTTTCAACCCGCCGTTTACCAACGGACAGACCTACAACTTCAATATTCCGAATATTCCGGGCGATGGAGCGGCTTCGACTATTACAGTCTATTTCACGGCAGACAACGGTTGCATGCAGGAAATCGATTACATCGCACCCAATTGTGTGTCATCGTGTTATTTCGACTGGATCTCAGCGGAAATCGGAGCCTGTGAAGAGGACTATACTTATACCGTTACCGGGGAATTCAGCTACGATGGCAATCCGGGATCCGGAACACTCATTGTGGAAGTCGACAACGGAACAGATGTCTATACACAAGTGTTCAATCCGCCGTTTGTAGACGGCCAGTTGTACAATTTCTCCATTTCGGGCATTCCGACAAACGGAGCCACATCGACGATTACAGCTTATTTTTCGGATGATCCGAGCTGTACCGTTTCCCTCGATCCATATGAAGCACCGAATTGCGGCTGCCAGGCAGATATAGGAACCTTTACAGAAAGTATAACCGATGATCCGGTGGTATTGTGCTACGGTGATCAGTATACAGTAACGCCAAACGGCGATATGGTTCCGCCGGAAGAAGCATTCGATCCGCCAGGACCGACGTATGATCCGGGAATTGGCTGGCTGGTGTATTCCTGCCCTCCAACTATTGGTGTAACACCAAGTCCGACTGAAGATCCGGTCAATGACCCATGCCTCGTTTCCCAGATTAACGGAGAGATCGCCATTGTATATCTTGATGATCTTCCGGAGATAAACGACCAGTACTGGATCGACACGTATCCGGGAGTGTTTACAGACAACATCGTGTATTTCGTGCCGATCACGATTTACAGTGTAACGGATGGATACTACAACTATACAAATACACCGATGCCGTGTTATGATTTGGGCGATCCGTTTGCGGTGCAATACCTGCCGGAAGTGGAATCGGATTTTGACGAAGACTGTTCGGCCGGAACTGTAACGGCAACATTCAGCGGTGGTTTACCGGCTATCGACGGCTCTTCGTTTACGGTAGTTCCCGGAACCCTGACACCGGCATCTGCCAATTTTGTGAATACATCCTGTGGCAACGGCGGAAACATCGTGCTGGAAAACGTCAATGTAGGCGATAACTATTCCTTCGAAGTTACCGATCCGAACGGTTGTACGGTGACCATTTCCGGAACAATGGACGGCTCAGGCAACGCCACCATGACCTATCCGGATACCGACTACTGCATCGACGAAGCCGATCCTACACCGGCTATTGTAGGCTTGCAGGGCGGAACATACACCAGCACGGCCGGCTTATCGCTCAATGCGACGACAGGAACCATCGATCTTTCGGCATCAACACCGGCAACCTATACCATTACGTATACAGGTCCGGGCGCATTGTGCCCGCCGGTAAGCACCTTTACACTTACGATTCATGCGCTTCCGGTTGTGAATGCCGGTCCTGACCAGAACGTTTGCGAAGGCGGGCAGGTAACATTAACAGCAACCGGTGCAGCGACTTACAACTGGGACAACGGCGTAACGAATGGCGTAGCATTTTATCCAGCTGCAACGCAGACATATACCGTTACAGGTGAATCGGCAGCAGGCTGTGAGGCCACAGACCAGGTAACCGTTACCGTTTTACCCGAGCCTCAGCCGGTATTCATTGCAGATGTAACGCAAGGGTGTTCACCGCTGGAGGTGACATTTACGAATCAAAGCGGTGGAAATAACTGTACCTGGGATTTCGGCGACGGAACTACGGCAACAGGCTGTGGATCGGTAACACATACCTTTTACGGAGTGGGCTGCTATGATATCACGCTGACGGTAGAACAGGCCGCAGGCTGCGTGGGAACGAACACACAAGCGAACATGGTGTGCGTGAGTCCGGATCCTGTAGCTTCGTTCACACCGGTTCCGAATATCCTGACGCTTACCGATCCGGTTTCGCAGATGGTCAACAATTCCACCAACGCAACTTCGTACCACTGGAATTTTGGCGACGGAACCGAATCCACGGCAACAGCTCCGCTGCATACTTTCCCGGATGATGAAGCAGGCTCTTACAGCATTCAGCTGATCGCTTATTCCGCTTTCGGCTGTACCGATACCGCTTATGCAACCGTGATCATCAACGAAGACCTTATTTTCTACGTTCCGAATGCGTTTACGCCCGACAACGACGAGTTTAATCAGGGCTTTGTTCCGGTGTTCACCAGCGGTTTCGATCCGTACAACTTCAACATGCTGATTTTCGACCGCTGGGGCGAAATCATCTTTGAATCAAACAACTCCGGAGCCGGCTGGGACGGGACTTACCAGGGCAAACCGGTCAAGGAAGGAGTTTACACCTGGAAAATCGAATTCAAGCGTTCTGAAAACGATGCGAATCAGATCGCCATTGGCCACGTAAGCCTTTTGCGATAGGCTTTCAAGAATTGCCTCATTTATTGAAAACACGCGGCCAACCAGTCGCGTGTTTTGATTTTAAGGCGGTTAATAGAGTTTTAAAACACCGGTTGTGCAAATAAATCGTGTGAGTAATCATACGTTCACACAACCCTACGCTTATTTTTGCGTTCACATTTCGGAACCAGTCATCATCTATATGTCAGAAATCAAGAAAATACTTAACGCTGTCACCTTCCTTATTTTGGGAGTAACGGCCTTTTCCCAGGAAAAGATCGATCAGCGGGTGGTTAAGAACAAAGGAGCGAAAGCCGAAGAGAGCTTCCGCCACAACAGGAACAGCTATAACTACTTTCTTTTTGAGCTGGACAACAGCTACGAGGTGAAAGCCACTTCGGAATTGACGAAGGAAGAGCAAAAGAAACTGCAGTCTGCGGCGAACTTCAAAAACAGTGAGGGAACGGTACTGACCAAAGACCTCATCGTACCGGGCGTTTTCAATTTCTACGATTTTGGGATTCGCCTGCTGAAAGAAGAGCGCATTTATATCGCATTGGATAAGAAAACCGTGCTGGTGTTTTATAGTATCCCTGAGCTGTCGCAATTGTTTAAGCAAAGTCCGGGCAATACCAAATGAGTATGAAAAACATTCTATTAGCAGCTATCCTGCTGTTTTTTGCAGCAGGGGCATATGCACAGACACAAATTTCGTTTTCTGCTGCCAGCAACGGTCAGACCTTCAGCACTTGCAATGGGTTCATTATCGACTCCGGCGGACAGGGTGGAACAGGCTACAGCAACAACGAGCTCGTTACCATTACGCTTTGTCCGGATACACCGGGAGAAATTATCTCCGTGGTGTTCAACTTCATTAACCTGAGTACACAGGATGACAACCCGTCGCCTACACAAACCAATGTGGATTACATGCGCGTTTACGACGGTACTTCCACAGCGGCCAACTCGCTCGGAGAATATACCGGTAACCAGCTGCAAGGTGTTGTGATCCAAGCTACAGCACTCAATCCCACAGGTTGTATTACACTCCAGTTCCAGTCCAACACGATTGGAACAGGCCAGTTCACAGCCAGTGTTGCCTGCGAAACACCTTGCGCTAACCCAACTGCGGCCGGAACAATTGTCGGAGGCATCACTGCAGACAGTATCCGCGTTTGCGTGGGTGATGTGGTGAACTTTGCCGACGACGGTTCCTTTGCTGAAATGGGCTTTACACTTGTCGATTACAACTGGGACTTCATGGACGGTAATACCGCAAATGGTACCAACGTATCGCATATCTTCAACGAACCGGGGCAATACCGCGTTCAGCTCTTCGTTACCGACGATAACGGCTGTTCCAACCCGAACCTGGTCGACCTCGAAGTACTCGTGGCAACTATTCCGGATTTCACCGGTTTCCCGTCGGATACAACGCTCTGCCTTGGAGAATCGGTCTCATTCACAGCCGATCCCGAAGCATATGAAGTACTCTGGGACGGTTTTCCGGGCTCAGAAACCATCGATGATGGCTGCTTGCCGGATACATTGCTTGGCGTGTCCCAGGATGTAGAGCTCCTGCAAACCGGTTTTGCTGCCGGTACAATGATCGACGATATCAGTGATATCCAAAGTGTCTGCGTTGAGCTCGAGCATTCCTTCATGGGCGACATCGTGATCATGATCGAATGTCCGAACGGGCAAACCCAGATCCTGCACCAGCAGGGTGGAGGTGGAACCCAGATCGGTGAACCTGTTCAGGAAGACAACGTAGATTGTTCCGATCCGGCAACGCAGGGAGTTCCGTATATGTATTGCTTCACACCAACAGCAACCGAAACATGGGTAGAATGGGTAGATAACAACGGTTGGGGAATGACCTTGCCGGCTGGAGATTACGAGCCAATTGAGCCGCTGAACAACCTTGTGGGTTGCCCGGTAAACGGTGTGTGGACATTGACGGTGATCGACAACTGGGCGGCGGATGATGGAACATTGTTCTCCTTCGGAATCAACCTCGATCCGTCTTTGTACCCGCCAATCGAAACATTCGAGCCGCAGATCGGCGCCGGGGCAGATTCTTCTTACTGGACATTCCCTGCACCGCATGCAACATCGCTTTCACCTGATGGTGACCAGATCACGATTGTTCCGACTGCTCCGGGATCTTTCACCTACACGTATACCGTTATCGACGATTTCGGTTGTATGAACGATACCAACGTGACTGTTACTGTGAACGACAATCCGATTCCGGATGCCGGTCCTGATTTCACCGTATGTGACGGAGATGAAGTACAGCTGAACGGATCCATCAGTGGCTCCGGTGGCGGATCACCTTGTCCGTTTACCTTCAACCTGCACGATAGCTTCGGCGACAGCTGGAATGGAAACAACCTGCTCGTGACCATCAATGGTGTTACTACATCTTATACAGTTCCGAATGATGAAGCATCCTTTACGGTGAACATTCCTCACGGAACGACATTTACCGTACAATTCGACGGTGCCGGTAACTGGCCAACCGAATGTTCTTACGATGTATTAGGACCAAACGGGGAAATTTTATTCCAGGACGGCTACAATGGCGCGCCATCTACGGCAGTAAATTCATTGACAGCTGATTGCTTCAACGGTTATACCTTCGAATGGTCGCCGGCGGCAGGACTTTCCGATCCGAACATTCCGGACCCAACAGGTAACTTCACTACACCTGGAACGCTCACCTTGACTGTTTATCCTACAGGGCACCCGCTGTGTGCTACAACCGACGATGTTTCCTACATCGTTTCCGAATCCGCTTATCCAGGTGCAGACAGCACTTTGCAAATCTGTTCATCGGGAGCACCGGCAGATCTCTATCCGTTACTCGGACCTGGAGCTTCGCCAAACGGTACATGGTCAGGACCAACAGGTGCGGCAGTAAACATGCCTTACAACCCTGTAACGATGAACCCTGGAATTTACACCTACTCAGTTGATTCCAACGGCTGTGTTTCTTCGGCTACTATTACCGTAACAGAGATCGTTGTAACAGTCAATGTAGCTCCGACCAACGTTTCCTGCCACGGTGCTAACAACGGATCTGTACTGGTGAACGTAACCAACGGAACATCCTACACCCTGAACGGTGGCGCTGCGACGCCGATTGCCGGATCGCCATTTACGATCAACAACCTGGCGCCAGGTCCTTATACAATTGATGTGACGAATGCTATTGGCTGTACCGATCAGGAGCTGTTCACGATCACAGAACCGCCTGCATTGAACATTACATCCATTTCACCGGATGTGACGATCTGTCCGGGAGCTTCTACCAATTTGACCGCTACAAGCGCAGGTGGCAGCACGGCGCACACGCTTACATGGGTTGATGGAGCGACGATTGTTGGAACCGGATCGCCGATCACGGTAACACCAGTTGCTGCTTCGACACAATACTGTGTGATCCTTACGGAAGCTTGCGGATCTATGCCGGATACAGCTTGCGTGATCGTATCACATCCGCAGGACATCATTCCGGTATTTACGCCAGACATAGTGGAAGGCTGCTTCCCGGTTGACGTGAATTTTACGAACAACAGCACCGGCGGAACAGTCGTAACAACAGTTGTGGATTACGGTGACGGTATTACCGAAACGCTGAACGGAATGGCCGGATCGGCTCACCAGTACGAGCTGCCGGGCGTGTACACGGTAACCATTACCGTGACTTCCGACCTGGGTTGTGTGTACACAGCTACGTTTACGGATATGATCACCGTATTCGACAAGCCACAGGCGTACTTCGATATTCTTCCGAACCCGGTTTCGATGTTCAATCCACAGGTGCAATTGCTGAGCAACAGCTCAAACGATGTTGTTACTTTCGACTGGGATATTACACAAGGAACGCCATCGAATGCTTCTACGGCTAACGTGTATGCTCAATTCCCTGAAGGAGTAGCGGGCAACTACAACGTAACGCTCTATGTTTACAACCAGGAAGGTTGTGTGGACAGCGTTACACGTATCGTTCAGGTGGTTAGCGACGTGCTGATCTACGCTCCGAATGCCTTTACACCGGATGGCGACGAATTCAACCAGAGTTGGTTCATCCACATCGACGGTATCGATATGACCGATTTCAACCTCAAAGTATTCAACCGCTGGGGCGAGATTGTTTTCGAAAGCAACGATCCGAAAGGTGCTTGGGATGGAACGTACGATGGCCAAATCGTCCCTTCAGGAATGTATACCTGGACAATTGAAACAAAAGATATCAACACGGATGAGAAATACACCTTCGAAGGACACGTGACGATACTGCGTTAAAAAATCATACATTGAAACGAAAAGCCGTTCTCCATTGAGAGCGGCTTTTTTTGTTTTTGAAAATGAAATAGAACGATCTAAAATTCCAACCTTTCGAACCAATGGGCATTAAAGAGGCAGACATATACAACAAACTTTCACAAAAGCGGCAACGTCTTACGACACATAAACATTAACCAACCGATTTTTTGTAAGTTTATCATGCTAAAAAGAAAAATATGAAAAAAGCGTTACTTATCACCTCCGTGTTACTCAGCGGAACCACCTTCGCACAATTTACGGACCTCAATGAGCCTGCTATTGGTGCCAATCAAACCATGTTCGTTTGCGATCCGACTGCTCCGGATTATGCTTCTATGACAGGAACAGGCCAGAGCTGGGATTACAGCGGCGTTGCCGGAGACGGTACAACCAGTGCCTTGAACATCGAAGCTCCGGCAGCTACACCGGAAGGCACAAGCTTTCCCGAAGCGACCAAAGCAGTCGTAATCGATAACTTCATGACAACTTACCTGAGCTCCAATGCTTCTTCCCGCAACTCTGAGGGCTTCTCTTTCGAAGCTGGCGGTGCATTCGGTACGGTAAACGCTGTTCTGGATACAGACAACGAAATTTTGATGACCTACCCGTTTGCTGTAGGAGCATCTGTGTCAGATATCTTCTCTGGTACGGCAGAATCCGGTTCAGGCGATTTCCCTTGTTCAGGTAACTCCGTTGCAACAGTAGACGGTTCCGGAACACTGATCCTGAACGGTACGACCACACTTACAGGCGTTGTGCGCTACAAACTTGTAGATACGGCAACAGCAACAGGTATTCCGATCCTGAACACAGCTGAGATCATCCGTGTACAGTACGAATACTACGATCTGGCTAACAACGAGCTGCCGGTGTTCATCCACGCTTCCCTGAGCATTTCTATCGGCGGCGGTGCACCTACAACACAAACGGTTGTGCTGAACAGCGTTGAGCCGGATGGTACGCTTGCTGTAGCTCAGAACGAGCTTTCAGGACTGATCGTTTACCCGAACCCTGCTGCTGATGTGATCGCAGTAAAAGGTCTGAAAGACGACGCAACATTGACACTTGTTGATGCACAAGGAAAAACAGTTGCTACAGCAGCAGTTGAGCCAGGTGTGGCTTCCCTTTCCATCGATACAGTAGAGTCAGGTGTATACTTCCTCCACATTGCAACAGCAAACGGTTCTAAAATCGAGCGCGTAGTTGTAAAATAACAAGTACCTTCTTTATTCGAAGCCCGGTTCAGTAATGGATCGGGCTTTTTTTCTTCAGTCTCCTGTCACCGGTTTTCCAGTCTCCTGTCCGAAGTCTCCTGTCGTCAACCTGACTATGGACTGAATAACAGAGGACCGAACGACTGCAGATTGTCCGACTGGAGATCGAATAACTATGCCCTATGTGTCTATGTGGTGAAAGACTGCCCGACTGGAGACTTCGGACAGGAGACTTAAAATGTACCGAAATCTCAAACTCTGCTTATATTTGAGAAGCGAAAAATCCCTTGATGAAACAGTATTACCTTCTCCTCCTGACTTTCCTTGTTATTTGCAGCTCCTGGTCACAGGGAACCGTTGAATTGACGGCCGAAGAACGTGCCTACCTGTTTCACATCGTGAAGAAAAGCCCGATCCTGGATCAGAACATCGGGCGTTACTTTGAGTATAAGGGGCCAGACGTTCGTTTCATGAACAAAGAGGTCAATTACGACTCCATCGAAACGATCATCATCAATCATCCCGAACAATTGTTCATTCGCACTTCCGAGATCGGTAAATCACCGAAAGGTATCATTGCCGAAGCAGCCAACAAAATGGCGATCTGGGAGCTGAATAAAATGCTCATGGCCGCGCGTCAGTCTGAAAAAGACCTGGAGCGTTACGCCAACGAATACGATCGCTTTGAAAAACTGCTGTTGCCGAAATTGCCGGCCGCTGCGTTCAAGTCGAACAACAGCGGAGATGCCAAGCCGCATAAGAAGCTGCTCAACCTGCTTAATCCCGGACTCAGTTTCGACGACAAAGCCGCGATGCTGGCTACTTTCAACTTTCTCACAGTCGACGACCAGCTGGTGACCATCGATGCGTTGAACAGCGCCGTGGTGGAATATGTGGAGCTGCGTAGCTACGAGATCTTCCAGGCATTAGGAGGCGAAGCGGAATACTATGAAAACGCATTGGTAGCCGCCGGTGACGGTTCTGAAACATCCGGATTGCTCAACGAGCGCGAGAAAGACGAAACCGGTCGCTGGAACAAAGGATTGCCGAAAGCGGTGGGCTTGTTTCCGTACCAGGTGAAGCTCATCGAGCCGGAAAAGCGCCAGAAAACGGCTTTGGAAACACTGCGTTTTGCTACGCTCGACTTCAGCACGGTAGGCGAGGGGAAAATGACCCAGCTGCACTTCGATGTGTGGGGCTACAACGGCGAAAAGCAAACCACCGTGGTAGTTGAGCGCAACGGACTTTCCTACCACCTGTTCGGCTCCGGCGAAACACGCTTCCTGACACCCGATTCAACGTTCGGCGGTGGCATGACCTTCCAGACCGTGATCAACGACCTGGAACAAAATAAAATCGGTGACCTGAACGAAAAGATCCACGGCAAACGCGGTTTCGATTACCTGATCGATTACAATACCAGGAAGAAAGACGAAACCGAGCTGAAGATCAACAAGCACGAGATGAATTACTCAGGCATGACGCAATCGACTATTACAACCAGCTCGAAAGCGCCGCGCAGTGTCAAAAAAGCGCAGAAAAAAGCCCGGAAGAACGGCAGCGGTCCACAGGATTACCAGCCGAAAACGTATTCCGGGAAACGTCCGCGCGGGCAGGAACAGTCCGAGATCGTTGACTTGTACAATCAATACGAAGGCTACAAGCGCAAAATCGCCGAATTGGAGCGTGAAAAACAGGAAGCCGTCGACTTACTGGCCATTTACCAGCGCAGGCTTGATTTCTATAAAGAAATGATCGGCTACAACTGGGCCACGTATACCGAGAAAGACGGTCTTTACACGTTCCAGGATTCCACGACATTCGACAGCTACACGCAGGAATTCACTTTCCGTGCCGATACGCTGAAAACACCTTTTGAAGTGCGTTTGCTCTCCATTCCGTTCAGCTCGCTTTCCAACGAAACCGATGAAGTAATGCTGCACGTAAACCTCATCGATGCCGAACCCGGTTTCGATGCACGCTTGCAGATCGACCTGCTGGATGTTTTTGCCTCGAACTCCTGGACACTCACACAGCCTTTGTTCACCAGTGACGACAGTGTAGCCGTTCGCCAGTTCTTCGAAGGCGTACTCGACAGAAAAACACCGTTTACGGCCATCGCCCGCGGACAAGGCGTGGGCATGTGGAACGGCTTGCGCACAGTGAAAGCTACGGATCGTTCCGAATGGAATGCCTATCCCGGAGCAATGGCAGAAGCGCAGGAACAAAGCCGTATGCGTCCTGAGCTGGCACGCTTGCGCTCGTCGGAAGCCAACATTACGATCAATCGCGGTATTCTGCTCGAGATCAATACCTACACCGATCCGGTGAAAACAAACCTGAAAGCGAAGAACGCGGATATCCAGTCGGCGATTGACCGCTACCGACTCACCGGCAACGATTACCTGAGCGCGCTTCGCACAGCGGCCATCATCAAACAAATGAAATCCGAGCTGAATGTATTAGCCGGAACATACCTGGGCAGGGAAGAGGCGCGCATCGTTATCGATCGCATCAACAAAACCTTCGACAACCTGCGCGTGAGCTGTGGCCCGACTTCGTGGAAATGGCAGGAACTCTTACAAGAATGATGAATTGGCTAATTATGAATTATCAAGACCTTTCTAATTCATAATTGAGCATTTATAATTTAATTTGGATGTCTCCCGATTGTCTGATATAACAGGTTGATAGTCAACTATCATTTCGATACTTGTCTCCCGGCTGTCCGTTTCCTTACTGATCATCAAAAATCAAACATTAACCATCAACCATCTCCTGATGTCCTGACATCTTAAAATCCTGATATCCTGAAGTCCTAACGTCCAACCTGGAGTTTTTCCGCAAGATTGATAAAATACACCTGCTCCGTTGCCCGCGTAACGGCCGTGTAGAGCCAGCGCAGGAATGATTCATCCAGCTGGTCGTCTTCGATGTAGCCGTGGTCGATGAAAACCGCCGACCATTGTCCGCCCTGGGCTTTGTGACACGTCACCGCATAAGCAAACTTGATCTGCAACGCATTGAAATACGGATTTTTCATGATCAGCTGGTAACGCTTGCTTTTGTTGTGTTCGTGCTGAAAATCCTTTTCGATCTCGAAGAACAGCTCGCGCAGGAAATTGCGGTTGAGGTTCGGTGCTTCGCTCGTCAGTGTATCCATGAACGCCAGCGTTTCGAAACGGTCCATTTCCGGGTAATCCACCATGGAAACTTCCAGGTGGGCGAAACGGACGCCGTAAACGGTTTCGATCCGGCGGACACGGTGAACCTGTAACAATTCGCCATTGGCCATGAATCCTGCCGGACTGAGCGGGTCGAGCCAGAAATAGTTGTTTTTGACCACCATCAGCATGTCGCTGCCCACCAGCTCTTCTTCCATATACAAAATCCGGTTGCGGATATGCTGGTTGTAGAGATTAGCGCGCTTGTTCGACCGTGTCACGATCATCACTTCGTCGCGGCCATAGCGGTCGTAGGCGCTTTCGATGGATTGCAGGAGCTCGTCGCCGGGAACAGCCTGTACATCTTTGAAACGGTTCAGATCGAGCTGCGGCAGTTTTCCCAGTCGTTGGGAAGAACGAATAGTTGTAGCGTGATCGAGAATGCCCGATTCGCTTTCCTGCCGCACAACGGTCGTGAGTCCGAACAGCGTGAACTGAACGGCCGGAAAATGGTGTTCCAGGTATTTACTGCTCAGCGCCGGACTTTCAGACGAGCCGACCGGTGGCAGCTGTCCTTCGTCGCCGAGCAGGATCAGCTTGCAGTTCTCGCCCATGAACACGAATTGCATAACGTCTTCGAGCAGGTTCCGTGAAACCGTTCCATCGGCTTGCAACGAAACATCACCGATCATCGATGCTTCGTCGACGATAAAAACGGTGTTTTTCCATTTGTGTTGACCGAGCGTGAGCTTCGTCGCTCCTTCGGGCGAAGTTGCTGTAAAGTAAATGCGTTTGTGGATGGTCGTTGCCGGCTCGCCCGAACGAAGCGCCAGTACTTTTGCAGCGCGCCCGGTGGGAGCCATGAGAATAGAACGGATACGGCTTGCCTTCAATGCTTTGGTATAAGCTCCCAGCACCGATGTTTTCCCGGTTCCCGCATACCCTTTCAGAACGAAACAGGCCGGAGTTTCAGCAGAAAAAGTGAATTCCACCAGCTCTTCGATCAATTGCTGCTGTTCGGCATTCGGCTCGTGCTGAAAAAAACGCAGGAAATCCTGAAGACATTGCTGTTCGCGTTCGTTCATGATCTAAAATTACGCTTTTCCCCCTTTGGAGAGCTCGCCTCAGTCTCCAGTCTTCAGTCACCAGTCCTGATGTCTTGAAATCTTAATGTCTTGAAGTCCTAATGTCCAAAAACCGTACTTTTACCGACGCATGAACAGGAAACAGCTCATTATCGAGATTACCGAAAGCCGTATGGCCGCATTTGTTTCGTCAGACGGAACGTTGGCGCCACTGGCCGAGCGCATCTGTACCAATCGTTCTGATGAAGGTTACAAGCAAACCTTGCGCGATCTGGTTGACGATTGCGGCGATCTGAACGGATTCGAAGCGTATTCCTGCTCCTTTTCCGATCCGAAATGCACGCTCGTTCCCATGTCCCTGTTTTCCGAATCTACACCGGAAGCGTTGCTGGGACTGACTGTTCAGGAGCAATTGCCCAAAGGCGAAACGGATTACAACCGCTTGCCTGAATGGAACATCGTAAATGTTTACTACCTTCCTTCCTGGGTGAAAAGCGTATTGATCCTCAAAGCGCCACGGATTGTGATCCAGCATGAGCTGACACATTTACTGCGTTTTCTGAATACAGGATCGTCCGTTCCATTGCGGACACATTTTATTTTGCAGGAAAATCATTTCTGCTGTGTGGTTCGCAAAGACGGCCAGATCGTTCACGCCAGCTACCAGGGTTATCAGACGGCAGAAGATGTGCTGTATCATTTGCTGTATTGCTTCCAGCACGAAGAAATCACAGTCAAAGGCGAGATTTTCATCCACGCGTCGACAGAGCAGCAGCTCGAAAAAGCGAAGCAGCTCAGTGAGCTTGCAGGCAGTGTTCAATCCTTGCAGCAGCAAAAGATCACGACGCATTTCCGCGAACACCTTTTATTCCAGGAGCTGTGCGTATAATCAGAGGTATCTATAAAGCCCGGCGATTTTCCCCGCCGAAGAATTTTCCTTCGCGTCCAACAACGGATTATGCCAAAGAGGGCTTGTTCAATGTATTGGAGCACCGGCTCGATCTCGTAGACCTTGATATCCTCGATCTGTGTGCCGGAACGGGCAATATCACCCTGGAATTCCTGTCGCGCGAGGCTGGAAATGTAACGGCTGTCGACCGGCACCCATTGTGCATCCGCTATATCTACAAATGGTCGAAAGAGCTGGAAACAGGCCCCGAATTGCAGATCGCGCAAAACGATGTGTTGCAGTTCGTAGCGAAAACCAAGTCCACGTACGACCTTATTTTCTCCGATCCGCCTTATGATGCGACGTTTCACAGCGATCTCGTGAAAGCAGTGCAGGAACGCGGTTTGCTGAACGTAAACGGCTGGATGATCATCGAACACGGCCGCCAAACCGATCTGAGTGACCTGCCCGGTTTCCTCGACATCCGCAATTTCGGGAACGTTTACTTCAGCTTCTTCCGAAATCCGGGCGAGGAATCAGAGGACTAGTCCTAACTTTGCGTCTTTGCGGTAAAACCCATTCCGTAAATCTTTGTTTCTTTGTAAGGAACGAGTAGTTAAACGATCATGAAAAAAGCGTGTTTCCCGGGATCCTTCGATCCGTTTACCAAAGGCCATGAAGACGTGGTGCGCAGAGGCCTGACGCTCTTCGATGAAGTGGTGATCGCTGTGGGCGTGAATAGTACCAAGCAGTATATGTTCGACCTGGAATCACGCCTGCGTCATATTCGTTCGCTGTTTGAAGGCGACGCCCGTGTTTCGGTGGTGACTTACAGCGGCCTCACCGTTGATTTCTGCAAACAACACAATTGCACCAATATCCTGCGCGGATTGCGCGATGCAAAGGACTTTCACTACGAACATCCGATTGCTTTGCTGAACCGTGATATGGCTGATGTAGAAACCGTTTTCGTGCTACCGGATCCTTCGCTGATGGCTATCAATTCGACCATTATCCGGGAGATTTTCAAAAATGGCGGGAAAATTGATGCCTATGTAACCAATATGCATCAACTCGTTAAGTAAAGCATGAAACGCTATTTCCTGGTTTTATCCGCCGTCGTTTTCCCGTTTTTGTTGCTGGCCGAAGAAATTACAAAGGTTTCCGGTTATGCGCCGAAGTACGTGGGCAAGCAAATTGAGATCTTCCAGATCATGGATTACATTTCCATGAAACAGGAACGCATTGCTACAGCTACGGTAAAAGAAGACAGCACATTCAGCTGCAGCTTTTACCTCGACGAAACGCGCAAGCTGATCATCGGATCGAACAACAACACGGCGCAATTTTATGCCGTTCCCGGGGCAACATACGAAGTGTATCTTCCCGATCGCAACCCGCACGATCCATATCGTCCGCTGGGAAACCAGGTCGAGTTGACTTTCATCGGGCTGGATTCTACCGATATCAATTACAAAATACTGGCATTCAATCGCTGGTCGGATGAGTTTATAGCGACTTTTTACACGCGCAACAATGCCGAAGCCGTGTATTTTTCCAAACGCCTCGATACCTTCAAGATGGATGTCGAGCGGTACTACAAAGCCGATACTGCCGACCGATTTTTCATGGCCCATGTGAAATTCAGCATTGCCAAGCTCGACGATTTGCGCTTCCTTGGCAGCCGTAACCAGTACGAGAAATACGATTTCTACCTGAAAAATTATCCCGTGTACTACCAGAGCGATGCGTACATGGAATATGCGAAGCATTATTACGAAAAACTACTGCCAAGGATCAATTCCAAGATCAACGAGCAGGTGTACCAGGCCTTGCTGAAATCCAGTCCGACGCTTATTATGCGGGCGTTTGCGCAGGAATACACCATGAACAATAATCGCAGGCTGCGCGAGCTGATGATGATCAAGGTGCTCAGTGAAGCGTATTACGACAAGGATTATCCGCAAACGAACATCTTAACGGTGCTCGACAGCGTTTCGCGCTTTGCCCTGTTTGAAAACAACAAGGTCGTGGCAGCCAACGTGATTGCACGACTCACAGAGCTCGCAGCCGGTTCCCGCGCACCTGATTTCAATTTACCTTCTTCGAACGGAACATTGCACAACCTGCAGCGTTATGAAGGCAAATACCTGTACTTGTTTTTCGTCGATGCAGACGCTGTGGAAACGAAGAAGCAGCTCGATCTGCTCGTGCCGATCTACCAGCGTTATACATCGCATGTACGTTTCCTGATGGTCATTCGCCAGCACGAAAAAAGTGATCCGAAATCGATTGAAACGTTACAGCAGTCGGTTCCGTGGGAAAGTGTGGCCGTTGACAGCCGACATGCCGTTTTCGCTTCTTACCAGGTAACGAATACGCCATATTATTCGCTCATCGATCCTACGGGCTACGTGGTCATTTCACCAGCTTTGGGTCCAGTTCCGAACGGGCAATACGAGACGATCGACAAGACGTTCTTCATGATTAAGAAGGCGTTGGAAGAGGGGAGGTAATTTTTGAGCGAACAGTAAATAGGGAACAGTAAACAGACAATTTTAATTTCCCATTCTCTGATTTTACTGTTCACTATTCCCTGTCACTGTCCACGATGAAGTTCTAAAGTCAAAAATTGCCGCTATTTTTGTCATCAAATCCCAGTGATGCGATACAATCTCAGTGAAATTACCGAAGTGATCCGCCAAAGACGGACAATTTATCCCGAACAATTCAGCGATCGAAAAGTACACCGCGAGCAGATCGAGCTCCTGCTGAACAACGCGATCTGGGCGCCAACCCACGGTATGACACAGCCGTGGCGCTTTACGGTTTTCATGGGCGAATCGCTGTTCGATCTTTCCGAAAATCTGGGGCGCATTTATTTGGAAACCGTTCCGAAGGAAAAACAGAACGACGCTAAATTCGCCAAGATCGTTTCCCGCCCGAAACTCGCTTCGGCAGCGATTGCCATTTGCATGAAACGCGATCCGGACCGCAAAATCACCGAACAGGACGAGCTGTGTGCCGTTGCCTGCGCCGTTCAGAATATGCACCTGACTTGTACAGCTTACGGTCTCGGAGGCTTCTGGTCGACACCGAGCGTCATTCACACCGAACAGATCGGTCAATTCCTCGGATTGGAAGCAGACGACAAATGCCTTGGTTTTTTCTATGTAGGCTACCCGGGAATCGAATGGCCGAAAGGACAGCGCAAACCGATTGAATACCTCACAACGTGGAAATAATCAGCCGGCATACTATCCCGATGACTCCAACGTTTCTACATTCTGCTACGTTTCAACTGGCTAATAATCCCTTTTTACGTAGTTTGGCAATATGAAAAAATGGCTGTTTGCTTTACTGGCCCTGGTGTTTTCTTCCGCATTGACTGCGCAGGAGAAAGGAGATAAATTCCCTTCTTACTTTGGCGTTGTCGTTGCACCGGTATTCCCCAACAATTTCCTCGGAACGAAAACCACGGTTTTTTCTGATTCCACGCAGACGCTTACGACCACTTTCGACCAGAAAACAGGGTTCATGTTCGGCGCTTCCGTGCGTATCGGGCTCACCAAACGGTTCAGTATCGAAACGGGTTTGACTCAGATTCGCCGCAACTATTCCGTGAGCTTTGCCGTACCGGATTCGAATCTCTATGCCGATAAAACGTTCAGTTTTGTGAGCTACGATATTCCGCTGAACGGACTCGTATACGTCCAAATGACGGATGAAATCTACATGAACGCCGCACTGGGAATTTCCATCACGCATTATCCGAGCGATATCCGCGATACGATCCGTCCACCGGGGAAAAACATTCTGGTGCAGGAAGGTCGCCGGATCAATCGCACGTATTTTGCGTTCAACGCCGGCATCGGCTTCGAATACCGCACTGAAAAGTCGGGAACTTTCTACATCGGTGGCTCGGGGAAAATTCCCTTCCGGCCGATCTTCTTCGGCGTGGGCATCCTCGATAATTACAATTCCACCAAACGTTATGTTTCCTACGATCCGGTAGATGGCAGCTTTCTTTCCATAGATGTGCGCTACTACCTGCCGACAATCAAGAACAAAGGAAAGCAATTCACAAAAGGCCCGATCGATCAATGAGCCAGCTTTCTGAACGAGCACAGCAGCTGATCGAACAGCTGGAGCTGCTTCCACATCCGGAAGGCGGTTTTTACAGAGAAACCTACCGTTCGGAAGCCGCAGTTCCCGGAAAAGACCGGCAGCTGCTCACATCGATCTATTTTCTCGTCACCGGCAGCAACGTTTCGCGCTTTCATCGCATCCAGTCTGACGAATGCTGGTATTTCCACGAAGGCAGCGGCCTCACAGTGCATGTATTGGATGAAAACGGTCATACGGCTCACCACCTCGGAACGAACCTCGATAAAGGCGAGTTACCATTTTGCGTCGTGAAAGCCAAAGCGATTTTCGGTTCCGCGCTCACGGATGGAGAAGGTTATGCACTCGTTTCCTGTGCCGTAGCGCCCGGTTTCGATTTCCGGGACTTCGAATTGTTCAGCTATGAAGATCTGGTTGGGCAGTTCCCGGCTCATGAAGCGATTATCCGGAAATTAACTTGATTTTTTCTTTTTTTACCGCAACCCCCTGTTTTGAAATTCTCTCTTATCTCCTCCCTTGAGAAGAATCTGCCGCGGCAGATGAAGACGCAATAGCGACAAGCGGTAGTGCGAAGCTATAAGGATATTAAGGAGGGTGGCTTATCATGATTAGAATTGCCACCCCTCTCGGTTTCCCCTCAAGGGGAGAGGATAGAACGAGTTTTAATTAAAAAACAACTCAATTCTTATGTAGAGAATGAGGAATTTTACTGTTCGGTTCCGTTACCGGCAGCGCCGTTATTCACCCCCAAAGCAGGCAGCAAATCCGCTTTCAGCTCACGTAAATCACGGCCACTTGGGTTTTCAAACAACTCCAGCTCGAAGGAATTGACCGTAGCGAACAGGTGATCGAAAATATCGGCCATTGTGCGCTCGTAGTTGTTCCAGGATTTATCGCGGGTGAAGCAATAGATTTCAAGCGGAACGCCATTGGGAGTAGGAGCCAGCTGGCGCGACATCAACGGCATGCGCTGGTTGATCTCCGGGTGATTGAGCAGGTAATTTTCCACGTACATACGGAACAACCCGATATTGGTCTGGCGCTTGGCATTGATGAAATCGTCTTCCCCGAAGCCGTGTTCGGTGTTGTAAGCTTCGATGCGCGTTTGCGTATTGCGGATGTAATCGTGCAGGATGCGGATCTTGCTCAGTTTTTCCAGCAGCTCGTCGGAAGCGAATTGAATGGAATCGATCTGAATGTACAATGAACGCTTGATACGTCGTCCCTGCGATTCCTGCATCCCGCGCCAGTTAACGAAAGAATCGTTGATAAAAGCATAGGTGGGAATGGTGGTGTAAGTCATATCGAAATTCTGCACCTTTACCGTGCCCACGTTGATTTCCGTTACGTAGCCATCGGCGCCGTATTTGTCCATCGTTACCCAATCACCGATGCGGATCATATCGTTGGCAGCCAGCTGAACACTGCTCACGAATCCCAGGATCGTATCCTTGAAAACCAGCGCTACGATAGCCGCCATGGCTCCCAAAGACGTCAGGAAGAACATAGGTGACTGGTTGGAAATGCGCGCCAGGATGAGGATAATGAAGACAAACGTGACGGTGATCTTGGAAATCTGGAAATACGATTGAACGGGCTTATCGCGGTAAATCTCTTTTTCCTTGACGATATCGCGGATGGCATTCAGCGTGCGGTTGATGGAAACCAGCACAACCGTAATGATCAGTACATCGACAACTGTTTTGGAGAAATTGTTCAGCGACGGATATTGGTAGAACACGATGGAGAAAAAATACTCCATGAACATCAGCGGCAGGAGGTAGCCGATGGCCCGGAAAACGCGGTTGGAAAGCAGGTGATCATCCCAGGTATTGGAAGAACGATCGGCCAGCAGGTACAGGCCTTTGATCAGTACCTGGCGGGCAATCCACCACATCAGCAGGCAAAAGAGAATCATGACTACGAAAAGCAGCAAAGCCCAGTAAGGTGCCTGTTCCTGGTACGCCGTTTCATCGAAAAACCAGGCGCCGTTGATACGGTGCACATAGCGATTTCGGATCCATTCGATGATAAATTCCTTCACCCTTTCTATTTTTAGATCAAATTAAGCAGAAATTGAGCAAACTCCGCGTTTATTCCCTCGGTCTTTTTACGCTACTGATGATACCTGCCGCCTGGCTCCTCCAGGGAATGCCGCCGTTGATGGATTTTTTCCGGTTGGAAGAGCTGTTTTCCACCTGGACGCTGATCGGTATCGAATTCGGTTTGCTCGTCGGTGCGATCATGCTGATGGTTACCAACAGCAGTGGCGAACGAACTTTCAGTCAGCAAATCCGCCTGATCCGTTCTTTCCGTTTATCGGTGATCGATACCATTTTCTTATCGCTTTGCGCCGGACTGGGCGAGGAGTTCCTGTTCCGCATTGCCTTACAGGAATGGTTTCATCCGTTGCTGGTGTCGGTGGTGTTCGTTGCGATTCACGGCTATATCAATCCCAGAGACATGAACACCACGCGTTTCGGCTTGTTCGTGCTGCTGTTCATCATTGCGCTGGGCTACGCTGTTTCGGTACAAGGCATCTGGTTCTGCATCATGGCACACGCAGCGTATGATTTCATTCTATTGTTTTACTGGACGCGCTATAAATCGGTCGACTGAATCACCAGCCGGTTGGTTTGCCGCGCAAAAATGCAGGTAGGAAGTACCACGCTGTTATCGATCACCAATCGTTCGAGAAAACGCAGCGAACAGATGGATTCGGGCACATTGATGAGGAACCCGGCGCGGTAAATGCGCAATTCTTTAAGCTGTTGAAGTGAAGCCAGCCCCGAATCCAGTTGCGACAGCTCATTATAGCCAAGATCCAGCACCTGTAGCTTCGACAGGTCGTACAGGCTTTCGGGAAGCTTCGTGAGCTTGTTTTGTTTGAGCAACAGTTGTTCTAGTTTCTGTAATTTCCCGATAGAATCGGGCAGGTGGACGAGCTGGTTGTTGTTGAGGAAAACCCATTCAAGGCTGGTCATTTCGCACAAACAATCGGGGATCGAATCGAGGTCGTTGTAGGCGAGGCTCAGCACCCGCAGTGATTTCAGCTTACACAGCTGTTCCGGAAAGACGGAAAAGTGGTTCCGGCCGAGGTACAAAACTTCCAGTTTGCTGAGTGTTGTGAGCGATTCGGGCAGGGTTGTTAATTCATTCCCAAAAAGCGATAAAGACGTTAAAGTTGTATCAGCAAGGGCTTCCGGTGGTACTTCGGTGAGGCCGCGGCGGTCGAAATTCAAACCGCGTTTGCCGCTCACAGGCCGCATTGTATAAAGCCTGCAGCCGGAAATAAGCACTGCGACCAACAGCACAACTATATACCGGTTTTTTCCCATTTCAGTAAAGGTACTGAAAGAATGTGTGGCAACTATTCGCTATTTTAGTAGTCTGTACATTAAACGGATTGGCATATTTATTGTCAAACAGATACGACTAAAACCTTAAAAAATGATGAAAACGGCAATTTTGGCAATCGCACTTCTGGTAGGTGGCATTGCCTTCGGACAGGAAAAAGTGGGTAAAACACCGGAAGAACGTGCAAACCACCTGACAACCAAACTGGCCAAAAAGCTCGAATTGACGGCTGATCAGACTGCGCAGATTGCGGATATTAACCTGGGAATCGCTATGAAAAACCAGGGTATCCGTGAGGACAAAAACTTCACGCAGGAGCAGAAAAAAGAAATCATGCAATCGAACTATGAAGCAGCGAAAAGCATGTATCAGTCTGTTCTGACTCCGGACCAGTATGCAAAATTCCTGGCGTGGGAAAAAGAGCGCATGGAAAAGAAAGCAGCTAAAAAAGAGGCGAAAGAAGCTGAGCAGCCTGCAGAGCTCGACGAGCTTTAAGCAGCGAAGTATTTAAAGATAAGAAAGGCGGGATTTAAGTTCCGCCTTTTCTTTTTAGCCTGAAATCGGATCATTTCACCATAAAGGGCCTGTCTACCGACAGGCAGGCACAAAAGAAAATTATGGATGTGCTGGGTGTTATCAGGAGCATCCCGATTGCATCGGAATCACGCAAAACACATATCGCAATAACCCGATATTGCAATAACGTAATATTACGTGTGACTTAAATTTGAAAGAAGGGGCTCTTTTGTGTAGGCGTTCGCGAAGCGAATGGCGCTTTCAACTACGCTAGTACGTCACCTTGCCTTTGTGATGAAAAAAATGAGCATATCACAGCATTACCTATAATTTCAGCGAGCAACTTTGCGTACTCTGCGGTGAATTATTTCAGTCGCTGCCCGAAAACCTTCCGGAATTTCTCCACTTTCGGTCGCACCACGGCCTGGCAATAAGCATTGCCCGGATTCAGCTCAAAGTAATCTTTGTGGTAATCTTCGGCCGGGTAGAAATTGGTGAGAGGAACGATCTCCGTTACAATAGGGCGGTCCCAGACCTGTTCGGCTGTCAAACGCGCTTTGTAAGCTTCTGAAAGCTGTCGCTGCTCTTCGTCGTGGTAAAAGATCACCGAGCGGTATTGCGTGCCAATGTCATTTCCCTGTCGGTTCAGTTGCGTCGGATCGTGTACGAACCAGAAAACTTCCAGCAATTCTTCAAACGAAACCACTGCCGGATCGTACACCACGCGTGCTACTTCGGCATGACCGGTCGTTCCGGTGCAAATGTCCTTGTAAGTCGGATGATCGGTATGTCCGCCTGCATAGCCGGGCATTACGTCGATTACACCTGCGAGGTCCTTGTAACAGGCTTCGATACACCAGAAACAGCCGGCGCCGAATGTTGCTTCTTTCGTCATGTTGTTGAATTGTATTTAAAATTAACCACAAAAGCGGGAAACGCAGCCTTTCAGCGGTTTTTTATACCTTCATGCCGGAACGCCGGATGGGGTTTCTCGGAATAACCGTTTTATTTGTAAAAAAGAGCCGTTTTGAAAGACACGTTTCTGCGCATTCACCTGTCAACATACGCACTGATCGCCGCTATGGTTTTTGTAGCGTCCGTTCGGATGACCAATGTAAACCGCTACGAAACCAGCTGGGATGTACTGGGCTATTACCTGTACCTGCCGGCAACGTTTATCCAGGGCGATTACATGCTCGATGACCGCGCGTGGGTCGAGGAAATGAACAAAGATGGTCGGCTTTCGGGAACGATTTACCAGGTAACAGTTAACGACGAAGGCGAGCCCATGTATTTCTTCCTCATGGGAATGGCGTTTTTTTACCTGCCGTTTTTCCTCATCGGACATGGCATAGCCTGGATGACAGGCGCCCCGATGGACGGTTTGAGCGAACCGTATCAATATGCGCTCGTGGCCGGTGGTGTGGTGTATACACTTCTCGGCTTATGGCTGTTCCGGAAAATCCTGCGACGTTTCTTCTCTGAAGGCATTTCAGCGGCTTTGATCCTGATCGTTGTCTTCGCGACGAACTACAGTCACCACATGACCTACAAAAACCTCGAAACGGTCAATATGCTGTTCCTGCTGATGTGCTGGCTCATCTGGTCGACACTGCGCTGGCACGAGGATTACAAATTCAAGCACCTGGCGCAAATCGGTATGGCCATTACCTTGATGGCACTCGTGAAACCCAGCGAAGTATTAGCCGTGCTGATTCCGTTATTGTGGCACGTGCATTCGCGCGAAACGTTTCGACAAAAAATGCGGCTGCTCTGGGGCTACCGTAAGCACTTGCTGCTGGCTTTCGGGATCTGTCTGGTGATCGCTTCACCGCAAATGCTCTACTGGCTGGCGAAAACGGGGCGATTGTTCTATGATTCGTATAAAAACCCGGGTGTCGGACTGGATATTTTCCATCCGCATACGATCGATATCCTGTTCAGCTTCCGTAAAGGCTGGCTCGTATACACGCCAGTGATGATCCTCGCGCTGATCGGTCTGTATTACTTCGTAAAGCGAAACAAATCCATCGCTACGGGCTTGACGATCTACTTCTGTGTCACCTTTTTTATCATCAGCTGCTGGACCGAATGGTGGTATGGTGCCGCTTTTTCCTGTCGACCGGTGATTGCATCGTATCCGATCCTCGCACTCGGAATGGGGACTTTGTTCATGCAGTTAAAATCGCGGTTGGCACAATGGTCGGTGGCCGTATTTGTGCTGTTGTGTCTTGCACTGAATCAGTTCCAGTGGTGGCAGATGCGCGAAGGGATCTGGGATGCCGATCGCACAACGGCTGCCTATTACAAAGCTATTTTCCTCAAAACTTCCGTACCTCCGGGAGCCGATACCTTGAAATCCGTGCAACGCTCGTTCACGGCCGTGCAGGAATGGAATGACCGCCACCGTTACAAGCTGATTAAGACGGTGCAGCTCATCAAAAACGGCACATCCGCCTGGAGCAGCGATGAATTTCTGTCGGTTTACAAGGAACAATACCGCAATCTTTCCGATAAAGACCACCTGTGGATGGAAATGGATGTGGCTTATGAAGCAAAAGATTCGGTATTTGCGGATGGTCCTTTCCTCACGGTTACAGCGCTCCACAAGAACGAAGCATACCAGTACCGCGCGCCTAAATTGGCGGAAGTGACCGACACCATTGATGGTGTTCTGCATGCGAAATACCTGTATCTAACGCCGGAAATTCGCATTCCGAAAGACGAGCTCACGACCTATGTCTGGAATCCGGGCAAAAACAACCTGAAGATTTTGTCCTACACGATCCGGTTTTATGGTCGCAAGGATTGAAACAGGTATCTTTGTACCGGTTTGAAATCGTTTACCCCTAATTTTCGCCGGTTGTGCTTTTCGATGCTGTTTTTCGCGGCAAGCTTCAACCTGATTATTCCGGAGCTCAACAATTACCTCAGCAATCTGGGCGGGGCAGAGCTTAAAGGGCTGATCATCGGACTTTTCACCCTTTCTGCCGGGTTGGCACGACCATTTTCAGGAAAGCTTTCAGACGTCATTGGCCGGAAACGCGTCATGGTAGTCGGACTGGCCGTTTGCATGATCATCAGCCTGTTGTACCCATTGGTGGTTTCCGTGGGCTTTTTCCTCTTCCTGCGCTTCATTCACGGATTCAGTACCGGTTTTTTCCCGACGGGTGCTACGGCACTGATCACCGATGAGCTTCCGGAAGACATTCGCGGTCGCGGTATGGGAATCTGGGGAACATTCATGTCGCTGGGCATTGGAATAGGGCAGGGAATGAGCAGCCTGGTGGCAGATTGGTTCACCATGAACGGTTTGTTTGTCACAGCCGCTCTTCTCTCAGCTGTTTCGTATATCCTGATGCTGAAAATAGAAGAAACGCTGCCCGATCCGCAGCCCTTCCGTTTGCGACAGTTGGTGATCAAGAGCGATGAAGTTGTTGAATGGAAAGTACTGCCGGTGGCGATCATCATGTTTCTTTCCTCGAGCTGTTCCGGCGTCATTTTCGTGCTTTCACCCGATATTGCAACCTTCCTGAAGATTGACAACAAAGGCTGGTTCTTCCTCTTTTATGTATTGTCGACTATCGGTGTACGCTTGTTCACCGGGCGTTTATCCGATCGCATCGGCCGGCGTCAAACCCTTTTGATCGGCATGGCCTTGTTGTCGCTCAGCATGGTCATCATAGGTTATTCCACGAATGTTGTCTGGTTTACCCTTTCAGCCATCTTATTCGGTGTGGCAACGGGAACCTGCTCGCCCACGATCTTTGCCTGGACAGCCGATCTTTCACCGGATCATCGTCGCGGGATCGGAGCCGGAACGACCTTCATAGCCATGGAATTCGGTATTTTATTCGGTTCGCTGGTTACCAACTGGATCTATACCAACAAGCCCGATTCGATTCTCCATGTATTCCTGTTTGGAGGCGCAATGGCCGGACTGTGCATCGTTTACCTGATCTGGCATTTATTGAGGCGGGAATCGTTGACTTGACATCAAGACTTCAGGATTTTAAGAAGGATGTTGAATTTTGGAGGTTTGATGTTGGATGTTTCCGCCACGGCGGACGGTAAGACTGAAGAATGTACGACCGGAGACTCAAACGAGTCCTGAAGTCTTAACGTCCTAAAATCTTAAGGTCTTAAAGTCTATTGAGCGTCTTCGCCGTAATCCAGGCGTTTGGCTTTGATGAAGCGCGGAATGTAATACCGGCTTGTCTTGAAATTGTCGATCACCACACCACGGGAAGTGGAAGCGTGGATGAAACGAATCGCGTCGGGCGTTACTTCGACTACCAATGCAACGTGTCCTACGCGGGTGGAATTCACATTACGGCCTTTGAAGAACATCAAATCACCCGGACGGATATCCGCCAGCTTAACGGTTTCGCCGAATTCAGCCAATCCGTAGGAAGAACGTGTGAGCTGAAACCCGAAGTGGCCCATGACATAGTAAATGAAGCCGGAGCAATCGAACCCGGAAGGTGTGGAACCTGCGTAATGATAAGGTGTTCCGAGGTATTTCTTGGCGAAATTGATGATCTCATCGACCTGCTGGCTGTTTTTCGCCGGCAGCGAATCGTTTTTGAGGGCAAGGGAATCATTGGCGATTTGCACCACGTTGGAATCCGGAACAGGAACATCCGTTTCTTCCTGGGCATAGCTGAACGAGCTCAGGAAGCCCGCCATCAGCACAAAAAAGATGGTATTTAACCTGCCAAATGATTTCACGGCTGCAAAAATATCATTATTTTCACAGAAATAAAACCCTTCATTTTGAGCAAACTAACCGGAGTTGAACTGACAAAGCTGTACTATTCCATTGGGGAGGTTGCGGCGCTGTTCGACGTAAATACTTCGCTTATAAGGTTTTGGGAAAAGGAATTTACAGTAATACAACCGAAGAAAAACAAAAAGGGGAATCGGCTGTTTACGGTTAAAGATATCGAAAATTTTAACAAGATTTATCAGCTTGTCAAGGCGGAAGGCTACACCCTCGACGGTGCCAAAAAAGCGCTCAAATCCAAAGAATCGGCGCTCGAAACGCCCGGAAATCTCTCTCATGAGCAGGTCATCATGCGCCTGGAAGCCATCAAATCCCGCTTATTAGAATTGAAAGACAACTCAGCTGACGCTTGATTTTAGGACTTCAAGACATTAAGATTTCAAGATCTTAGGACTGGCTTAAGACCGAAGACCAACTTCAAACTAGCAACTTCCAACTTCTAACTCAATTCGACGTGTAGACAGAATCAACGTAAAGCAACGCTTCATAAGCTTCCTGCTGCGTGATCACATTGTCGTAAGTACAAGCCCCGATTCCTTCCAGGAGGATGCACATGATTTTCCCGTTGGCGTTTTTCTTGTCGTGGATCAGCAGATCGAGCACACCGTTCTTGTCTTCTTCGTTCAGCGGAATGTGGTCGTAGATCTGCGTGAGGTAATTGGTGATCTCGAGCAATTCGCGCTGGGTGATCTTCTCGCGTTTGAACGACAGGTAGCTTTCCGCAATCATTCCGATAGCGACCGCATGACCGTGGGCAACCGGTTCGAGCGTCAGGCAGTAGCCTTCGATGGCGTGACCGATCGTGTGTCCGAAATTCAACGTTTTGCGAACGCCTTTTTCATGCGTGTCTTCGGAAACCACTTTACTTTTAATACCTGCTGAAATGGCAATCAGATCGGCGAAGTGATTGTTGTTCAATACTTTTACCGGATCGAGCTGGCAGAGTGTGTGCCAGTAATTTTTATCGGAAATGAGGGCGTGTTTCAGCATTTCCGCATAACCGGAGATCAGCTCTTTTTCCGGCAGCGTTTGCAGGAAAACAGGGTCGATGTAAATTTTCAACGGGTGACGGATCACGCCGAGCTGGTTTTTATAAGATCCCAGGTCGATACCTGTTTTTCCGCCGATCGCTGCGTCGACCATTCCTAGCAATGTTGTCGGGATATTAACAAATTCGAGTCCACGTTTGTAGATCGAAGCAATGAAACCACCCATATCGGTCACTACGCCGCCACCAATGTTGATCACGAGATCTCTTCGCTCAATAGCGTATTGTGACAGTGCTTCCCAGACCTGGAAACACACTTCGAGTACCTTATTTTCTTCCCCGACGGGCAATAACATCACTTCCGCTTCTTCGAGTCCGGGAAAAGAGGTAAGGATGTATTCCAGACAGTGATCGTGGGTATTTTCATCCACCAGGATGATTTTTTTTGCTGTGGCGTAAGGACCGGTTAACAGGGCTTCCAGGGAAGAGGAAGTGATGTTTCCAATCTCAATATCGCATTCATCAATGCTGAACTGCTTCACTTTTGTAGATTTATAGCGCTGAAACAGCCATGCAATAATTGTGCATAATTCCAGCCGTTCCAGTGACAAAAATAACGCAAAGCACTTAATTTTGCCCCATGATATCGTTCAATAATACGGAGATTGCTTTCAAGCATAAAAGTGATCGTGATTTGCGCAGGGCGCGCTTTCTTTTCAAAGTCATGGCCAGCCCGGCGCTGGTAAAAATGGGTAAAGGCCTTACAAACTTCGGCCTCCGGTTGCATCTGCCGATCAACGGATTGATCAAATCGACGATCTTTCAGCAGTTCTGCGGGGGCGAAACCATCGAAGAATGCACCGAAACAATTAACAATCTTTGGAAGAATCATGTAGGAACGATCCTCGATTATTCCGTAGAAGGTAAAACTTCGGAGGAAGATTTCGAAGCAACAACGCGTGAGATCATTGCGACGATTGCCAAAGGAAAAGGCAATCCGGCCATTCCGTTTGCGGTTTTCAAGATCACCGGTATTTCGCGTTTTATCATTCTTGAAAAATCGAACAGCTCAGTAGCCGATCTTTCTGCTGAAGAAACCAAGGAATACAACGAAGTCTTAGAGCGTGTTGACCGCATTTGCAAAGCCGCTTTCGAAAGCGACGTTCCGGTATTTATCGACGCTGAAGAAACCTGGATACAGGATACAATCGACCGTATGGCACACGACATGATGCTGCGCTACAACCGATCAAAAGCTATCGTATTCAATACCGTACAAATGTACCGTCACGACCGCCTGGCATTCCTGAAAGAATCCATTCAATGGGCGAAAGAGCAGGGACTGCATTATGGTGTAAAGTTGGTTCGCGGTGCTTATATGGAAAAAGAACGTGCGCGTGCCCAAGCGATGGGATATTCGTCGCCGATCCAGCCCGATAAGCCAACCTGCGATAAAGATTACGATGCTGCATTGACCTTCCTGATCGATAACCTCGACCATATGGCGCTTTGTGCCGGAACGCATAATGAAGAAAGCAGCCTGTTCCTGAGCGAGCTGTTGAAGCAAAAAGACATTTCACTCGAAGACGAGCGCATTTACTTTGCTCAGTTGCTGGGTATGAGCGACCATATTTCCTATAACCTGGCGCATGCTGGCTACAATGTGGCGAAATATGTTCCTTACGGACCGATTCGCGAAGTAATGCCTTACCTGATGCGTCGCGCAGATGAAAATACTTCTGTAAAAGGACAGACCGGCCGCGAGCTCAGCCTCATCATGAAAGAATTCGAGCGCCGCAAAGTAAAATAGTTTTCGCTTCCACATTAAAGCATAAGCAATCGAAGATTTGCTTTATGCCGTTCTCATTCTGTTACATAAAGTTTCGGAACGAATACTTTATGTCGCGCTGTTATTGGTAGCCTTTAAAATCATCCGGGCACTGGTAACGACGTCGCAGTGCGCGTTTGCGTACGTATTTCTGAAACAGGATGCGATCGTTCATGTCAATCACCAGGCTCAGCTCGTGCGTACCGTAAGACGACGTTTTCAGTCGTGAAATGGTCATATCGAAGCCGTACATCACACGCCAGCTTGTTGCCGTGCGGGAAGGCAGGTTCAGTCCGGCGGTGAAAATAAACGAATCGTAGTGCTTGAAGCTCATCGCTGCCGTGCGATTGCGGAACCACACACCGAAAGTAAACGGTCGGTTTACGAGGTTCATTCCAATGGTAAAGGTGCTGAATTCGTTCTGAAGCTCGTAGACAAATCCCGGGGCATAAATCAAGTCGTTGATCAGCATGTTGGTATTTCCGTGGAAGACAAAACGCATCGGGAGACGCTGGTCGTCGCCCAGGAACGCATCCCGCGGTTCGGAAAGGTGGTGAAGACTTCCACCTATCGTTGCCGAAAATTGCTGCAAAGCGCTGGAACGGCTTGGTCGACCGTTGAAACGGAATACGAGGCCGGTATTGAAATCGGCATATGAAACGCGGTAGTAATTCGGACGGTTGAAGCTCGTCGGGTTCACATCGCCAAGTGTTTCATCCAGCTGATCGGAAAACGTGAGCTTTGACCAGTCGATGCTTTTCGTGACAAAACCACCGCCAACGCCGGCTTGTACGATCACATTCCGTGTGTCTACCGGTCGGTAGGAATAGGTAAAATAACCGCCCGTTGTGCGCAGCAGTGCTTCGCCGGCTACATCGGAATAAACCATGCCACCTATGCCCATTTTGAAGATCGATTGTGCTTCAAACGAGCCGGAATAGGTATTGAATCTTCCGGGAATCGGTCCCCAGAGATTGCGGGCGTTTGCACGGAAGGTCATGCCGTTGTTGATGGCCGTCATCGCCGGATTGTAATACACCGGGTTGTTGTAGAACTGCGAGAAGTTTGGATCCTGGGCCAAAACGATAACCGACGACCCAACAAAAATCAATGAGAGTAAGAGCTGTTTCATGGCTTATCGGATTACAGTTACGGTTCCTGATCGTTTGAGCTTATTGCTGTATTCTTTCCCTTCCCACACGCGGTAGTTCAGGAACGTAGCACTGGCTTTCCATACGTAAGCATCTTGTTGTACCGGAACACCCTGGTACGTTCCGTCCCAGTATTCGGTCGGTCGGCCGTCGGCGTCGAGTGCCGTGGTTTGCCAGATGAGGTTCCCCCAGTCGTCGTAGATCAGCAGCTCGAATGTTGCCAGGCCAACGCCTTTCGGAATGAAATTCGCCACTTCGAAGTCAGTATGTCCGGGACTGATGGCATTCGGGATAAAGAGGCCGTAGAAGAAATCAACGCCCACGGTCTGGTAAGCCGTATCCACGCAGCCGAATTCGTTCGAAGCAATGAGCATCACGTCGAATTCCCCGAAGGAATTGTAGCGCTCGATCGGGTTCATCTCCACCGACGAGTTGCCGTTGCCGAAATCCCAGTACCACGAGCTCGAATTGGTGGATGTATTCGTAAATTCCACCGTTCCGCTCAACGGATCCGGGTTCTGGATATTGACGAACTCGAAACCGGCTACCGGCGTTGGATTGACAGTGATAGGCGTGTTCACCGTGAGTGTGTCGCCACAACCGCCATCGCCGTAAACCATTACGGTTACAGGGAACGTTCCGGAACCCGGGAAGGCGTATTCGACGGTGGTTCCTGTGTAGGTATTTCCATCACCGAAATCCCAGACTACCGAATCGGCAAACGTACTGGTGGAATTGAATACAATGGATTCGCCCACGCAAACGGTGTCTTCCGGCAGTACAAATCCGGCTACAGGCGTCTGGTAAACGTGAGCTGTTGCCGTGGTCGTATCAGAACAGCCATAGATATTGGAAGCAATGAGCTGGATCGTGTAATCGCCCGGTGTTGCGTATACATGCTGCGGCGATGTCAGAGCGGAAGTGGCTCCGTCGCCAAAATCCCATTCATAATTCACGGCTCCCGTACTGTTGTTGGTGGTGGAAATCGTCACCGGCGGGTAGCAGGAATTCGTATTCACAAAGGTGAAATCGGCTGTTGGCAATGGATAAACAGTGACGATCTGTGCGGTTGAATCGGCGCAGCCGTTGGCATTTTCTACATACAAACGCACAGTATATGTTCCTGCTGCGGTAAACGTATGCGTTGGATTAAGTGCGGTGGAGAAGTTACCATCGCCAAAATCCCACGATTGGAAGGTCGCATTCGTACTGTTGTTTGTAAAGCTCACTTCCAGCGGCACGCAGCCGTTGATTGGATTCGGTGTAAAAGCAGCTACGGCATTGGTACTTACCACAACCGGATGCGTGACGCTGGCCGTACAGCCGTTGGTCTGACTAACACCTGTGAGCGTTACGTTGTAAACTCCGGTAGCTGAATAGCTGTGCTCGGGATTGAAGAGGGTAGAATTCGTTCCGTCGCCGAAGTCCCAGCTACAGCTGGCCAGTCCGGTTGAAAGATTCGTGAAAGTGAACGGTACATCGATGCAAACGGAATCCGGCTCAGAGCTGAACGCGACGTTCGGTGAAGGGAAAACCGTGATATCAACCGTTGCGGTATCGTAACCACAGCCGTCGTTTACATAGAGGTAAACAGTATAAGTTCCCGGTGTATCAAAGGTGTGACTTGGATTGACATCCGTGGAAACGTTGCCGTCGCCAAAATCCCAGCTCGAGAACGTGCCGCCGGATGAGAATTGTGTAAAGTTCACCGTGTGCGGAACGCAGCCCGTAGGTGCATCGGTGTTGAAGAAGGCCGTTACCTGGTTTGGCAGAACGGTAATCGTGTGATAAGCCGTGTCCGAACCGCATTCGTTCGCTACGATCAGTTCGATCGTATAGGTCGTATCATTCGCGCCGGTTGTGTATTGATGCGTAAACAGCGGTGCAGAAGTGTTGGAAGTTGTTCCATCGCCGAAATCCCAGTCATATGTATCCGGAAGCCCAAGACTGTTGTTGGCAAATTCCAGGTCGAGTGGCGAACAGCCAATATCCGTATTGGTGCCGAAAATGGCCGTAGGACTTGGCATCGCCGTAACGATTTCCGTATGCGTATCCGTTCCGCAGAAGTTCGTTACGGAAAGCGTGATTGTGTATGTTGTATCGGCAATCACACCTTGGAAATACGTTTGCGTTCCCGGATCCTGCAAGGTGGATGATTGTCCGTTACCGAAATCCCAGTCGAAGCTCAACGCCGGACCAGTAGAGTTGTTGTCGAAAGTCACTACAACCGGTGCACAGGCTGAATCAGGTGTCAGTGCGAAGTCTGCCATTGGTGGAATGCGCACTTCGATCTGCTGGGTAATGGAATCCATACAACCGAAAGCGGAGGTCACGATCAATTCGATATCGTAGAAGCCGGGAGCGGCATACGTATGCGAAGGACTTTGTGCAGTCGCTGTCCCACCATCGCCGAAATCCCAGTCGTAAGTATTGCCGAACGTACTGGTATTGGTGAAGAGCTCCGACGTTCCCACACAAGCGATCGGATTGAAGGTAAAGTTCGGTACCGGTGTCGGATGAACAATGGCGAGCATCGTATCACGGTTCAGACAGCCTGTTACCGGATCGGTATACGTGTAAATTTCCTGGTGCGATCCAACCGCAGGTACAGCCGGGTTGAACTCGCCCGTAGCAGCATTTTGGATTCCGGCTCCCGACCAGGTTCCACCTGCCGGAGTGCCATTGAAATTCACGATGGCGTCGCTCGGACAAAAATCGATGTCCGGTCCTGCATTGACAATCGGAAGTGGGTTTACGATTGCTACCAATGTGTCGCGTGTCAGACAGTTGCCTGCACCAAGCGAATAAACCAGGTTAAAAGTTCCTGCTGTTGTCGGGTTAAAGATACCTGCTGGAGTAACATCCGTTCCGGTCCAGGTTCCGCCCGCGGCCGTTCCGTTGAGCGTTACATTCGGAGCGTCAATACAAACCGCGAAGTCGTTTCCGGCATTGGCTTGTACAGGATCAACAACAGTCACTGCTTTCGAATCGATGTTCACACAGCCGTTGCCATCGGTGTAAATATAGGTCAGCGTAAAAGTACCTGTTCCTGTTGGGGTGAATACACCGACCGCGTTGACTCCGGTTCCTGACCAGATTCCGCCAACTGGCGAGCCAAGAAAAACAGTAGGAATCGGTTGATTACAAAGCGTGGTATCATTTCCGGCACTTACTATCGGCAGCGGATTGATATGCGCTGTTAAGAGATCCGAAGCGGAGCAGCCGTTGGCATCTGTATAATTATAGGTCAATGTATGGTTGCCCGGTCCGGCTATTGGTGGCGAAAATACGCCATTCGGATCGGTGATTCCTGTTCCGCTCCAGGTGCCTCCAAGTGGATTCGGAGCCAGTAATACGTCTGCCGCGTCGGCGCAATAGGTGAAATCCAATCCCGCATCGACAACAGGTAATGGATTGACAACCGCCAGCAAAGTATCGCGTGTGAGACAAGTACCCACGCCAATGCTGTAGACCAATGGAAAGCTTCCTGCTACTGTCGGATCAAAGACACCAGCTGGTGTTACACCGCTTCCTGTCCATGTTCCCGAAACAGGAGTACCGGTAAGTACCACGTTGGCAGCATCGATACAAACAGCTGTATCTGCTCCGGCATTCGCCATAACCGGTGGATTCACAGTTACAACACGACTATCGCTGTTGACGCATCCATTGCCGTTTGTAAATGTATACGTGAGCGTGAAATTGCCTGTTCCGTTTGGTGTGAAGATTCCTCCGGCAGTAACGTTCGTTCCGGACCATGTTCCACCTGCCGGTGTTGCTGTAAGCTGAGTAGGCACAGGCTGATCGCACAGTGTTGTATCAGGACCTGCGTTCACTACCGGTAATGGATTGACGATTGCCGTGAGCGCGTCGCTGCTGGAACAGCCATTGGCATCTGTGTACGCGTAAGTCAGTATATGTGTTCCGGTTCCGGCCGTTGCTGGCGAGAACGTGCCGCTTGAATTGGTAATACCTGTTCCTGTCCACGTTCCGCCGATCGGCGCTCCATTTAAAGTGACGTCCGCCGCATCCAGGCAGCGGCTGAAGTCCGTTCCGGCATCAACAACCGGTAAAGGATTCACAGTAACTTCCAGTGTATCGCTCGTCTGACAGGATCCTGCTCCGAACACATAGACCAATTCGAATGTTCCGGGAACTGTCGGATCGAATATACCTGCAGGTGTTACACCGCTTCCTGACCATGTACCTCCGGGCGGGGTTGGCGTTAAAGTAACGTTGGCGGCATCCTGGCACAGGTCGAAATCCGTTCCGGCATCTGCCAACGTTGGATCGACGACGGTAACGTTGCGGCTATCTGCAGCTGTACAACCGTTCACATCGGTTACGGTGTAGGTAACAACGACCGTTCCTGTTCCGGAAGGTGTAAATAAGCCACCTGGCGTAATGTCGGTTCCCGTCCATGTTCCGCCTGCAGGCGTAGCTGTAAGCTGAACCGGAACGGGCTGATTACAAAGCGTTGTGTCGTTTCCGGCGTTCACCATCGGCAACGGATTGACCGTAGCGATTAGCTGGTCGGTATTCGTACAGCCGTTCGCATCCGTTACAGAATAGGTGAGTGTATGATTGCCTGCCCCGGCAGTTGCTGGTGTAAACGTTCCTGTTGGATTCGTAATTCCCGTGCCCGTCCATGTTCCACCTGTCGGTGAACCGTTGAGTGTTACGGCTCCTGCATCGGCGCAAAGTGCAAAATCCAGTCCTGCATCGACAACCGGGAGCGGATTCACCGTTACAAGCATTGTATCGGTTGTTAAACAGGTTCCGGCACCGAATGTATAAACGAGCTGTGTTGTTCCGGCTATTGTCGGGTCGAAAATTCCGGCTGGTGTTACGCCTGTTCCCGACCACGTTCCGCCAGCAGGCAAGCCGATTAAGGTGTCATTCGGAGCATCGGCACAATAAGTCAGATCTGGTCCTGCATTGGCCGGAGTCGGAGCGATGACGGTTACGATAAGTGTATCGGTGTTCGAACAGCCATTTGCATTTGTAAACGAATACACCATTGGGAAAACGCCACCGCCGCTTGGTGTGAACGATCCGCCTGGTGTTACGTTGGTTCCTGTCCAGGTTCCGCCCACCGGTGTCCCGTTGAATTGCATGGCAACAGGCTGATCACACAAGGTGGTATCTGGTCCGGCATTGACAACCGGTAGCGGATTGACGGTAACGGTTACGTTGGCTGTTCCGGAGCAGGAGCCCGTGGTTCCAATTACGGTATAAGCCGTTGTTGTGGATGGACCTGCCATCACGGAAGTTCCCGTAGCAGCACTCAGCGTTGCAGCCGGTGACCATGTGTAGTTAGTAGCACCCGAAGCGGTGAGTTGAACGCTATCGCCGTTGCAAATAATCGGTGCAGCAGGTGTAACGCTTACAACCGGCAATGGCTGTACAACCAGCGTAACGGTTTCCGGCGTTCCCGGACATCCGCCGATAGAGCCTGTGAGTGTATACGTTCCACCATGCGCAGGTGTCACAGGACTGATCGTAAAAGAAATCTGGTTGGAAACCGGTCCTGAAGGTCCTGTCCAGCTATAGGTAACACCGGGAACGGTGGTTGAAGTAAAATTGGCAGCTTGTCCCACACAAACAGGGCTGTTTACGGTCGGATTGAGTGCCGGCGGAATCGGATTAACCGTGAGTGGAGCAGACGCATTTATCGTACCACAGCTATTCGTTGCGGCTAACGAAACGGTATAATTGCCGGCGGTTGCGTAAGTAACGGTTCCGGGATTGAGCGTTGCTGCCGAAGTCGGGCTTCCGCCTGGGAACGACCACGCATACGTATCTGTTGGCTCGTAACAGTGATTGATAACAGCTGAAGGCGTGACGCTCGATCCTGCGCAGATTGCAGCCAGCGGATTCACAGAAACCTGTGGTGGCGCTTGTGCCGTAACAGCCTGGTTAAACTGGAACGAGCCGCAGGAGTTGGTTAGCGTTAAGCGAACGGTGTAAGAACCCGGCTGTAAAAATTCGATGCTTGGGTTCACCGAGCTGGCATTGGTTCCATTGGTGAACTGATAAGCTCCAGACGAAGGTAAGCAGGTAGATCCGTTAAAGATCACCGTCCAGTTGCGGGTAACGTTACACGTGTTTGCCAGCCCGGAAGTATTGGTGATTTGCGTTGTGAATGGAATACAGCCTGTGGCTGGTGAAAGCGTAAAATTCGGTGTAGGCGGGTTTTCGATACAAATCGGATGGGTGATAGTATTTGAGCCACAGCTGTTGGTGGTCGTGAGACTGATCGTATACGTTCCCGGCGCTGCATAGATGTGCGTCGGGTTGGTCATCGTTACGGTCGTTAATGTTCCGCCGTCGCCGAAATCCCAATTGTAGATGGTCGATGAATTACACGAGCTGTTGAACCCGGCTACAGACGTATTGATCATCGTGACTGACGAACCGGTACAAGCGTTTGGAGGATTATTAAATCCGGCTTGCGGCCCCGAGTAAACACGGATAGGCGAGATCGTCGCCTCACTGTTATCGCAGCGGTTGACGGCCTGGATGCTGAAAACAAAGGCGTTTCCGGCAGATCCGCAGGAAGAACCCGTGTAGGTATGACAAAGCGTTGCAGGCGGTGGATGCGGAAGCGTATCCTGTGGCGAACCGTCACCGAAATCCACGATGTAATACGTCGTCGGGTGATTGGACGAAAAGTTGTTGAGTGGGAAACAAAGCGTTAAAGGGCCGCAGCCGGTTGTTCCTCCGGGATTCGCAGCTCCGATCGCCGGGTTGGTAATATTGGCAATGTTGTAGATGGCCGTATCGATACAACCATTTGTGCCTGTTACAATAAAAAACAGGTCGAAAATTTCAGCCGAAGTATAGGTGTGTGTCAAACCGCCGCCGGGAAAAGTTGCACTGTTGTAATCAGTGGTTCCATCACCCCATTGGATTTGGTAGTTCGAATTTGATCCGCCGGTAGTTGCGTTGTAAACGGTAAGGCTGAAGTTACTGCCGTCGCAGTTTTTCATATCGGTCACCGGATCTACCAGCATCGGTCCTGGTGTCTGCAGGATCGTAACGGTTTGTGCAATGCTGCTCGTACAGCCGTTCGCATCGATCACAACAAGTGTAACGGTGAAGTTCTGTGAGCCGCTGCCATCGGCAACAAAGGTATGTGATGGATTTTGCTGAGAAGAAGTATTGGCTGCTCCCGAAGCCGGATCGCCGAAGTTCCATTGATAAATCAATCCTGTTCCCGTTGATGTACTGGTAAATTGAACGGGAATATTGGCGCAACCGCCTGTTGGTGAAAACGTAAAACCTGCTGTGGGAACGGGATGAACTGTAACGGTTACCTCATCGCTGGCCGTACAGCCCGTACCGTCTTCGATGGTAAGTGTGTAAACAGTTGTGGTGCCAGGATTGGCAACAGGATTGGGGCAATTGGTGCAGGACAGTCCGCCAACGGGTGTCCAGCTATACGTGAAAGGCGCTGTTCCGGTAGCCGAATTGGGAGGAAAGCCAATTGGTACGGCTGCCCCCTGGCACATGCTGGTATCAGGACCTGCATCGGCAGTACATTGTGCTTCAGCCTTTTGGAAGGTAAACAGGAATAGTGTTAAGCAGAGCAGTATCTTGGTGACTATATGCATCGTTTTCACAGAGTTGAGTGCAAATTTGGGGATTTTCAACGAAATTTCCCATACGTCAAATGCACTATTATGCTGTGATTGGCCCCTTAAATCGGATTAATTTCAGCCCTCTTTTTCTTCCAATAACACTGCTTCCCAGGCGATCATGGCATTTTTACGCGGTATTCCCCAATGATAGCCTCCCGGTTGTCCTCCCGATTGAATGACGCGGTGACATGGAATGATGAACGCCACCGGGTTATCACCTATAGCTGTGCCGATAGCGCGCGATGCTCCCGGATTTCCAAACGTCTCGGCCAGTTTTCCATAAGACGAAAGTGCGCCTGATGGAATTTGCAGTAACGCCTGCCAGACTTTCAGCTGGAATTCCGTTCCTTTCAAATGCAAACGGATTTTCTCTGCATTGTTCCAGTCGCGTTGAAAAAAAGCTATGGCTGCGGGATGATCGATCGCAGTACCTGGTTGCAACTCTGCTCCGGGAAATCGCTTGGTTAACGCACTTAGTCCTTCAGTTTCGGTTTCCGTAAACTCGAGGTGGCAAATGCCTTTGTCCGTACTGGCCACGCACACGATTCCAAAAGGAGTGGCGGCAAATTCGTAGCTGATCTTCAAGCTTTCACCGCCGTTTTTGAATTCGCCGGGTGTCATGGCTTCGATCGTAACGAACAGGTCGTGTAGTCGTCCTGTTCCGGAAAGTCCTGTTGCCTCAGCTGCATCGAACAAGGTAGCCTGCCGGTCTTTCAGCAAATGCTTGGCGTATTCGATACTCGTGTATTGCAGGAATTTCTTCGGACTAACGCCGGCCCATTCGGTAAACATCCGCTGGAAATGAAAGGGGCTCAGATGCACGACCTCGGCGATTTCTTCCAACGAAGGCTGACGCTTGAAGTTGTTCCGAACGTAGTCGATAGCCGTAGCGATGCGTTGAAAATTGAGCTCTTGCTGTTCCATGTCTGCTGTTTGAACAAAAGTAACAGAAGGGGAACCCGAAGACAACCCGAAAATTGCTTTTGTTAGTTAGGAGTTGCTGAGTTTGTGAGTTACTGAGTTGGGTGAAGGTAAAAAACTGTTGAAAGCGTGTTAACAATTTTTCGCGGCTTTAACGTTTCTTAGTTGTCTTTCGCATTGATTCTTTGTATCTTACACCTATCAAAAGCTGTATTGCAGCACAGATAGGAGTGATAATGATTCCGCTGCAGGATTGAGCCCAAACAGTATTTGAAAGTTTTGAAAACCGGGGTGAAAATGATCCCGGTTTTTCTATTTCATCTCACCACAAAGGAGCAAAGAGACATCTCGGCCATGCTGCTTAAGGTAGCAAAGGTGTTCACTCGTTCCTTTTCTACTTGAGATACAATTATCAATACCAGTATTAGCGAAGACTAGGTCTTTCTGCGATTGTCTGAAATCAGTTAGTCAGATGTGGAATCATTAGTTCCACTCAGATCAGCTTTGCTTTCTTAACAAACACAACCAGGAAAAGAACCTTTGCTTCTTTGTGGTGAATTTAAGGCTTGATTGCCCCAGCACACAATTTCATGCGGATAATGCGTTTTGCAGCTGCATCTACTTTTGCTTTGAAAGCGGCATCTGAACGGTATTTTTTCAGGATCGCGCTGTGAGCTTTTGCTGCGTCGAGTGGCATCAGGAGAATATCGCAACCGGCTTCGATGGCTTTCACATCGCTGTCCTGAACGGACGTAACGCCGCCCATGTTCATTGCATCTGTCACTACAAGACCTTTGAAGCCCATTTCGGTGCGCAGCAGATCGGTTACAATTACGCTTGAAAGGGTAGAAGGCAAACCGTTCGTATTGTATTTCGGGTTGTTGTCGACAGCCAGGTGACCGATCATGATGGACAGCACGCCGTCTTCGATCAGTTTCGGATAATTCTGGATTTCTTTCAGCTCTCCATCGATTACCTGAAGCGATTTATGCGTATCACCTGAAACCAATCCATGGCCCGGGAAATGCTTGGCAGTGGCGATGATTCCTTCTTTCTGCGTTTGCTGGATGAAAGCGTTCGACCACGGAATGATGTTTGCCGGAACAGCACCAAAGCTGCGGAAACCAACCGTTTTGTTCGGCGACATATCTACTACAGGTGCGAAGTTGTAGTTGATACCGATTGCTTTCAGATCGGTTGCAATGGTCACAGCGGTTTGTTCCACTTCTTCAACGCTTTTCAGCTCGTTGGCTTTTTTCACCGGTTGTGAACCTGTGATCTTGCGGTTGACAAGGCTTGGCTCAGCATCGGCGCTGTACAGGAATCCCGGATTGCCCAGCGTTTTGTTTTTCTCTTCGAAGCTTTTGATCCATTTGGTAAATTCGTCCTTGGTACCGTTGAGCATCAATACGCCACCAATCTGACGGCTTTCAATATGCTTGTTGATCGTAGCAGGCGTTTGACCCAATCGACCAACGGCCGGCATGATGAGCTGGGCCACGATCGCCGTGTCATCGAGACTGTTGAAAATCGCTTCCACATCTTTATCCAGCTGCGGATTGTCCTTCAGGAAATCGTCGAGTTTGTAGCTGGCTTCAATTTTCGGCAATTCAGGCAGCTTGCGTTCCGGTTTTGCGATTGCAGGTGTATTTTGTCCGCAAGCTTGCAGCAACAGTGAACAAGCTGCTATTGTGATGATGTGTTTCATTTTCCGATGACTTTATCAAAATAATGCCCAAAATTAAGCGCTTTCATCGCTTCGCCCCGTTGCAGGCGAAAAGACTTTTGCACAACGCCTTTTTCAACAATCATACCATATCCCATAATCGGATCCTGGTTTTTGCTGTTGGTGAGCTCTTTGGCTGTGCCGAATCGCAGATCATAACAGTACAAAGTATCGTGACTTTGTCGCAGCGCGTAATAGCCATTGGTGAGATAACTCAGTTGTTTCGAGAGCGTTTTTCCTTTCCACTGAAGCCCGTGCAGCAGCTCGTGATTTTTCGGTATCACCTGGATATTATGGGCGTCGAATTCCGAGAACAGCGATTTGTAGCCGATGTAATAATGCTGTTGATCTTCGGTCAGCATGAGCCAGTAAAAAGAAGTAAGCGGCATGGGTGTTACCATCGCATTGGTGGTTTTCAGGTCGCTTTGCCCGAAATACGCCGGTGCTTCTGCCAGGATAAACAGCTTGACGATCACGCCCCACACCAAATAAGCACACGACCACAGGATGCCGGCCATATTCCAGCGATAACGCGACCGCTTTTCCCGTTTGGTGAACAACGCGACCAATAAGCAAATCATGAATGGCAATGTATACAATGGATCGATCACAAATACTGAGTTGAACGTGATTCGATAGGGGAGCGGCCATAAAAACTGCGTGCCATAGTTGGTGAACATATCCAGCATCGGATGCGTAACGATGGCCAGTCCCCAAAGCAGGTACCACGTGAGGAAATCGTACTTTCTTTTATAAAGCCGGAAGAAAATCCACGCCAGTACGGGCGAAGCCAATACGGCAAATAATAGCGAGTGTGAAAATCCCCGATGGACCAGTGCGCTGGTGAAAACATCGTAAAAACGGGTTAAAAACACATCGAGGTCCGGAATGGTGCCACCAACAGCGCCCCAAAGTGCCGCTTTGGCACCCATTTTCCTGCCGGCAACCGCTTCACCGACGGCCGCGCCCAGCACAATTTGCGTGAGAGAATCCATTTCAGGACGAAAATACAGCATTAATCGGTTTGCGGAGATTTGTTGAAAACTTGTGGTGGTATTCGTGCTTGTGAGCCCGGTGGAAAAAGCGTATATTCAGGTTAAAGTGAGGAGGAATATGTCGAAGAATACGGTAAGCATCCGTGAATGGGCCGAAGACGACCGGCCGCGTGAGAAAATGCTCCGGAAAGGCAAAAATACCCTTTCCGATGCCGAGCTGATCGCCATCATTATCGGGCAGGGCAGCCTGAACAAAACCGCAGTTGATCTCGCCCGGGAATTGTTGCGGCTGGCAAACGACGATCTCTACGAATTCGGGAAGCTGCAACTATTGCAATTATGTGCTGTCAAAGGAATCGGTGAGGCCAAGGCAGTAGCTATACTGGCGGCTATGGAGCTGGGCAGGCGCCGCAGAGAATCACCGGCACTCAAAAAGCGAAAAATATTTTCGTCCATTCACAGCTACGATCTGGTGAAATCCTTTTACAAAGACCTGTTGCATGAAGAATTCCATATCATTTACCTGAGTCGCGCCAGTGAAGTATTGGGGATCCGGAAAATCTCCATGGGCGGTACCACGGGAACCTACGTCGACGCGAAAATGGTATTCAAAACCGCTATGGAATTCAATGCCAGCGCTTTGATCCTTACCCACAATCATCCGAGCGGAAATTGTCGTCCGAGCCCCGATGACGAGCGGCTTACACGCAAATTGCGCGAATTCGGTTCCATGATCGAAATGCCCATACTCGATCACCTCATAATTACCGATAATGGTTACTTTAGCTTCTCCGATAATGGATTGATGCTATGAAAAAATGGATGACGATCATCGGCGCCCGGCCACAGATTATCAAAGCCGCGGCCATCAGCCGTGCGGTTGAAACACATTACAAAGGACAGGTTGAAGAGCTGATTATTCACACCGGGCAACACTACGATGAAAATATGTCGGCCGTTTTTTTTCGGGAGCTGGGCATTCCTGAACCATTCGCCCAATTGGCCATCGGCAGCAGCTCGCACGGGAAACAAACCGGTGCTATGCTCGATGGCCTCGAACAACTCATGGTTGAGCACCAGCCGGATGCTGTCATCGTTTACGGAGATACGAATTCTACATTGGCCGGAGCTCTCGCTGCGTCCAAAATCCATATTCCGGTGGTACACATCGAAGCCGGTTTACGCAGCTATAACAAAGCAATGCCGGAGGAAATCAACCGCATCATGACCGATCATGTTTCGACGTTGCTCTATTCTCCAACCAAACAAGGCATCGATAACCTGAAAACAGAAGGGTTTTCTATTGATATTAATCCGAGTGTCCCGGCTACATTCGACCATCCGCGTGTTTACCATTGCGGCGATATTATGTACGACAACAGTCTGCATTTTTCGGAAATCGCAGCGCGCACATCGACCATTCTCAAGACCTGCGAATGTGAAGGAAAGCCTTACATCCTGTGTACAGTTCACCGCAATACCAATACCGATGATCCCATTCGACTGAATGCGATCTTTGAAGGATTGACGGAAATTGCTTTGCAACGCATGCTGACAGTCATTGTACCACTGCATCCGCGCACCAAAAAATACCTTGAGCAAACGGCATCCGCTTCGCTGATGGAAAAAATCCGCGAATCCGGATTGATCCGTTTCATCGAGCCGGTCGGATTTCTGGATATGATTCGTCTCGAACAGCAAGCGGTGTTGATCGTTACCGACAGCGGCGGCGTTCAGAAGGAAGCTTTCTTTTTCCGCAAACCATGCGTGGTGCTGCGCGACCAGACCGAGTGGGTAGAGCTGATCGAAACAGGAGCCGCAGTGCTCGCAGGCGCTGATAAAGTGAAACTGATGGAATCGGTGAATCATTACCTCGATCATCCACTTTCGGATGCGAACTACCCGGCGATCTTCGGATCGGGAAATGCCGCGGGATTTATATGTAAAACCATTGTTGAAGCGTTAGCATGATATGCTGATTTACGTTGACCAGGTAACCGAGCGCTTACAGTTTACGCTGGATTTTGTGTTTACCCGGCACGGACTGGACTATCGTTGCACCAATGATCAGCGTGAATTCCTTGAAGGAGACGGTCCACGCCTCAATTATTCCGATTGGGACCTTGGAGCTGGCATTCATTTCAAGCCATCGACTTTATTGTTCGAAGAAACGATCCGGACAGATCTCGTACTGGCGAAAAGCACCTGGAACGATGTGCCGATGCTGGCAATCAATGGCGAAACGGATCCTTTTGCGGCGATCTTTTATGTGCTGTCGCGCTACGAAGAATATACGAATCAACGCCGCGACCAATACGGCCGTTTTGAAGCCGTTTCGAGTGTGTTGTATCACTACGGCTGGTTGAATATACAGATCGTGGAGCGCTGGACAGAAGCCGTGGTTGCCGCTTTTCACCCAGAAGGATTGGCTGTTCTGAAAGCAGAACGGAAAGTGGATGTGATTCCCAGCTTCGACATCGACAATACGTTTGCTTACAAATGGAAAGACGGCTGGCGAAAATGGCTGGCTGTTCTGAAAGATCTTTCCAAAAGAAATAAAGACCGGCTGGAAGAGCGCAGGAAAGTCAACAGTGGTGAATTGCCCGATCCGTATGATACATTCGGCGAGATCGAGCGCATTGCCCAGCGCTTTCCGCAAACCCGCATTTTCTGGCATTTGGGCGATTACGGTCAATACGACCGCAACCTGCCGTGGCATGATCCACGTCACCAGCGATTGATCCGCAACATGAGCCTGGTAGCAAAAGTCGGCTTGCATCCCAGTTACGCCAGCAACAGCTCCGACAAAGCGTTATACGAAGAGCAAAATCGCTTGTCGACCATGTTGGGAAGGCCCGTTACATCGAGTCGCCAGCATTTTCTGAAGCTGCAATTGCCGGCTACCTACAACCGATTGCTGGAATTGGGATTCAAAAAGGACTACACGATGGGTTATTCCGATCAGCCCGGTTTTCGCGCAGGAACAGCCCGGCCGTTTCCGTTTTTTGATCTCACGCGGAATTTACAGACCGATTTGTTGCTTGTGCCGTTTGTGTACATGGAAGGCACGTTCAAGGATTACCTGAAAATGAGTCTGGAAGAAAGCAAAACGGTTGTTGCAGCGCTGATCAGCGAAGTGAAAGCTTACGGCGGCGTATTCTGCTGTATCTGGCACAACGAAAGCATTGGCACATCGGCCAAATGGCAAGGCTGGTCCGAATTATTGACATTCACCTTAGCGCAGTTCACAGATGAATCCGGTGAATGAATTTCCGGTTCCGGATGGCGTGCGGAAGATCCGTCATCAACAGCCAATTGTACTGGTTGGTTCCTGTTTTTCGGAACACATGGCAGTCGAGCTCCAACAAGCCGGATTCAAAGCGTTATCTAATCCGTTTGGGGTGATTTTTCATCCGATTCCACTGGCAAGGTGTCTTTCGGAAACACTGACGGAAACCAGTAGGGAACGTATTTTACAGCGCGAAGACATCTTTCTTTCCTGGGATGCCAGCAGCGAGGTATATGCGCTGTCTGAAAGTGATCTCCACAACAAGCTGCACGATTTTCGTTCCGAGTGGAAAACAAGTCTTTCCAAAGCTTCCACGCTGATCATTACACTCGGTTCGGCACACGGCTATCGTTTGAAAAAAGAAGGAACAATCGTTGCGAATTGCCACAAAACACCCGGCAATCAATTTGAAAAAGAGCTCACACCACTCGACGAGCTGGTGGAAAGCTGGGCTGAAACGATCAGCGCGCTGAAAGTGTTCAATCCGGAGCTGCAATTGATTTTCACTGTTAGCCCGGTGCGTTATTCCCGCGATGGCTGGACGGAAAACAACCGTTCCAAAGCGCGTTTATTCGAATTGTGCAGCGTTTTGGAAGAACGATTCAGTGTCATCTATTTCCCGGCATATGAGCTCGTCAACGACCTGCTGCGCGACTACCGGTACTTTGCCAAAGACGGTGTACATCCGAACGAATTGGCTGTGGAGGAAGTCTGGAACCTGTTCTGCAATTGGTTTTTTGATACCGAAACACAGGGATTGGTCAACGAAATCGCCGCACTTCGTCGGATGGAACAGCACCGGCTGTTATTCCCCGAATCGGTTGCTTCGAAGCGCTTTCTGGATCAATTCCAACAGCAGAAAGACCGCTTTTTGTCGCAATACCCGGATATACATTGGTGATCCAATCCTTTTCCTATTTTTGTCAGCATCAGTACACAACACGCAACCATGAGCTTTCAATCTTTATTCAGAAAAAAGAACGTCAACGACATTTTGGCCGCCATTGACAAAAACGGCGGAGACGAGGCTCATGGCACGTTAGGACGTCACTTAGGTGTGCGCGACCTGGCTGCCTTCGGTATCGCGGCGATCATTGGAGCGGGAATTTTTAGCACCATCGGTAAAGCCAGCTCGGACGGCGGCCCGGCGGTTATTTTTCTTTTCCTGTTTACAGCTGTAGCCTGCGGTTTTGCTGCTTTCGCTTATGCTGAATTCGCTTCGATGGTGCCGGTTTCAGGAAGTGCTTATACGTATTCCTATGTCGCTTTCGGTGAGATCATTGCCTGGATTATCGGTTGGTCGCTCATTATGGAATACGCCATCGGAAACATCACCGTGGCCATATCGTGGAGCGATTATTTCACCGGACTATTGGAAAGCGGCGGACTAAAGCTGCCCCAATGGATCCAAATGGATTACCTGACCGCGCAGAAAGGTTACAATGAAGCCGTGAGCCTGATGCAGAGCGGAAAAGTGTTTGGAAACCTCGACGCATCGCTGCAATCGGCTTATGTTGCCTGGACGAATTGCCCGACGATCGGACCGATCCATTTCATTGCCGATCTACCTGCGTTGCTGATCATTATCCTGATTACCTGGCTCGTTTACCGCGGCATGAAAGAATCGCGCAATGCCAGCAACCTGATGGTAATCATCAAGCTGGCGATTATTCTATTGGTCGTCGCCGTCGGGATTTTCTATGTCGATACAGACAACTGGGACCCGTTTGCGCCGAATGGCATGGAAGGCGTGTTGAAAGGCGTTTCGGCGGTTTTCTTCGCCTACATTGGTTTTGATGCGATCTCCACAACGGCCGAAGAATGCCGGAATCCGCAGCGCGATCTGCCGCGCGGTATGATGTGGGCGATCATCATTTGTACAGTCTTATATGTCATTATTGCATTAGTACTCACCGGAATGGTTTCCTACAAAGAGCTGAACGTGGGCGATCCGCTGGCAGCTGTTTTCGAAAAGCTCGACCTGAAATGGCTCTCCGGAATTATTGCTGTGAGCGCCGTTGTAGCGATGGCCAGCGTACTCCTCGTTTTCCAGATGGGCCAGCCGCGGATATGGATGAGCATGAGCCGTGACGGTCTGTTGCCACCGAAATTCTCGAAAATTCACCCACGCTTTAAAACACCATCTTTCTCAACGATCGTCGTTGGTTTTGTGGTAGCTGTTCCGGCTTTGTTTATGAACCTCACAATGGTAACCGACCTGTGCAGCATCGGAACTTTGTTTGCTTTCGTGATGGTGTGTGCCGGCGTATTGGTGCTGCAAAACAAAACCGATGTGCCGCGCGGGAAATTCCGTATTCCGTATGCGAATGCGAAATACATTGCACCGTTGATGCTGGTTGCAGGCGTAACGTTGGCGTTCACCGTTTACAATCGCTCTACAATGGCGTTCCTGACCAACGAGCGCGAGCTGGTCGAGCCGGCCGATTTGCTGACTTCACTCGACAATCAACAGACCGAGCAGCTCAAGCAGAAAGTAGAGCGCATCGATTACAAAGGATTTGAAGCGAGCAAAAAAGACCTCGAAACCTATTTCAGCGAAATGGAAGAGGGGCAATACCTCAAACAGATGAAAGCCGTTGGGATGGAAGAAAAGCAGCTTTACGAATCCGGGTTTGCGTTGTTCAAACACAAAATCCCGATGTGGATTTTCCTCGTGTTGCTGGTCGGAATCGTGATCTGGGCATTCCGCGCTAACCTGTCGCTGATCCCGCTTTTGGGATTGGTTAGCTGTCTCTACATGATGGCCGAGCTCACCATCTGGAACTGGATTGGTTTCGGAGCTTGGCTGCTCGTCGGCATGGTGATCTATTTCGGTTACAGCCGGAAAAAAAGCAAGCTTAATAACGTTTCGACACCCGCTTAACGTGTATGAAGCGATTGGCTGCAGCGACAACAGATAAATGGTTCGGAGCCGTTTTTATCCTGTTGCTGGCCGTTTATTTTGTATTCGTTTACCAGCCTGATTTCAACAAAGGACCAAACGGCATCCATGCGTGGGCACAGGCCGATCATTACGCGCTTGCCAAAGGATTCGTGAACAACGATCTGCAGTTTTTTCAGCCGGAAACCTATGTCTGCAATCACCAGTTTCCCGATTACTGGAAAACGGATAGCGGTTCTTCCGTAACGGCTGTCGACTTTCCCATTCACAATTACATTCCGGCGGTGATCATGAAAATCACCGGTTCGGATTCGCCGATCATCTACCGTATCTACTTGTTACTCGTCGGGTTGATGGGCGCTTTTTTCCTCTTCCGGTTGGCAACAGTACTCACGGGCAATCGCTGGATGGGCGTTTTCATTACCGTTTTCTTCGTCACGTCGCCGGTTTACACGTATTACCAGATTCGGTTTTTGCCGGGTATTCCGAGCCTGGCGACGGCTATAACCGGATTGTATTTTTACTTCATTTACAGACGAGATGAACGTCATGGACCATTGATCGCCGCCATGATTTTCCTCACGCTGGGAGCGTTGACACGAACAACTTTTCTCATTCCGCTGATTGCCGTTTTAGCGGTTGAATTTTTCCGTTTGTTCCAAAACCAGAAAGACCTGAAGCTGAAAATCCTGCTGGTAGCGATTTCCGGAGGGTTGATTTTGGGCTACATGGCCTGGAATGCGCATCTGCGTTCTGCCTACGGTTCGTTGTTCCTGAGTACGCTGATGCCCGTTTCTTCGTTTGCCGAATTCCTCGAAATCACTGCAAAAGTCTATGAACTCTGGCATTTCGAGTACTTTTCCAGGTGGCATTACCTGGTCATTGCCTTGCTGGTCGTGTTGGCCGTTGTGCATGTAATTCGTTCGCGAAAACTGGTTGTTCGGGGAACATTGCCTGCGTTGATCGGTTTCATGCTCATCGGCTGTTTGCTGTTCTACATTGTGCTCTGTGCCCAGTTCATCAACCACGATTATTATTTCATCGACGTCTTTTTCATTCCGCTCATCCTCATCATTTGCGCACTGTCCCGGTTTGCTGTCCCGGATAAACGCTTATTCAGGTGGTTATTCCTGCTGGTCGGAATCGGTTTTTCCGCTCTGGCATTGCGCGCCGATTTCAAGGTGCAACAACAGCGTGCAGAAAGCGAGCGCTTCGGACTGAATGCAGCAACAGACCTGGCGTATAAAGGAAGCGAAGCTTTTCTCGATCGTCTTGGAATTTCGAAATCAGAAAAGCTGCTGGTGATCACACCTGCACCGCCGAATGTGCCATTTATGGCCATGAACCGCAAAGGCTACATCACGATGGGCAACAAGCCGGAAGTATTTCGGACTATGCTGGACTTTCCGGTGAAATATGTCGTGTTCCAGAACGAATTGTTCATGCAGGAAGTATTTGCGAACTACCCGGCGATCATCAACGGGCTGGAAGTCGTAGCGACGAACGGAAAAATCACGCTTTGTCGTAAAACCGTTCCAACGACCAAAAACCTGTATCAGTTCCTGCAGCTCGATAAGCGTCGACCGGTGTTTTCAGCAGCTTTTTCGGATACTACCAATACAGCCTGGGAATGTTTTCGTTCCTTCAATGAAACGGAGCAAGCCTGGGAATACCTGCCTGAAAACGATTACGGCCCGGTGCTCAAATTGCGCGACAGCAGCTGGTTCAATACCGATAGAATCGCGTTCGTGGAAGGCGAAATCAAATGGGACAGATCGAAAGACATCCAGTTTTCCATGGCTTTTGCCGAGCAGGAGGAGCTGCTCTTGTACAAAACCTTCTCGCTGCAAAAATCCACGAAAGAATCGGGTGAATGGATGCGTTTTCAATTCATGGTGCCGGTTCCCGCTTCTTCGAAAAATCCGCGCGAGCTGTCGGTCGGGTTTTTGAACGACAAACACACGCAGTTTTATATCCGAAATCTGAAAGTTAGTCTGTATTAGTTAGAGGTTCGAAGTTTGAAGTTGGCGTGAACAAAAACAGCCTGAGATTGTACATTTCGGGACTGAATAAACATCAATGTCGAGATCCGTTTTTCTGTTCTTACTCCTCTGTTCTGCCGTTACGAGCTTTGCTCAAAGCGATCAAGAACGTTTTCCGCTTTACCACGATTCGCTGCGAAACGATTCTTACATCCGGCAAGTGAATCTGAAACTGGACAGCATTAAAGCATTCCTGCGATCGGATGAGGTGCGTTTTGATATGGTAAAGCTAAACGTAGCTTATACGATTCGCAAAAGCAATGGAAGCCATATCCTGCAAAATCCGCATTCCACCCAGCGGTTTTCAGCCAAGGACAAGAAGAGACGAATGACATACTGTGTGGCCTCATTCGAAGGCAAAATCGTCGGGATTTCACTTAATAGATCGATCTTTTCTCCCGATTCGGCCTATCTGGAAACCACGCCTCATATCCCCGTAAGGATTTCTCCGGTAATATATTTCGATCACGATACGCTCATCTATTCGTCTCACAGCTGCTACGATCCCGGGCAGTTTGTGGGATCATGCGGCGGCGCATCATCTGAGTACGAGAACTACTTCCGAAACGGAGATTATTACAGCACGATCATCAGCCTGGAAATGTATTGCGGCTGCGGATACAATTACATCATTGCCGATAAAACCCTCCTGAAACTGAGGAAAAAGCTGCAAAAGAAATGGATGAAGTCATAGTAAACCGATGAATCTAAACAAATTGTCAGCGAGCTGACAACCCATTCGCATGACTTCGCCAGTCATACTTATTTCGCGCTAATTCGTGAATTCGCGGGAAACCTAAAAGCCCGCGAATGAAAGAACCGTAAAGTGCTTGCAGAATCCCATAGATTTCCATCCGATTCACACGAAAATTCCGTATTTTCGCAGCCCAAAACACAACTCAACAGCATGTTTGAAAATCTTACCGACAAATTTGAACGCGCCTTTAAAGTTCTGAAAGGACAAGGTCAGATTAGCGAGATTAACGTAGCTGAAACGCTCAAAGAAGTTCGTCGCGCGTTGCTCGATGCCGACGTTAACTATAAAACCGCCAAGGATTTCACCGACCGTGTGAAAGAAAAAGCCATCGGTCAGAACGTGCTCACGGCTATTTCACCGGGGCAGCTCATGGTGAAGATCTGCCACGAAGAGCTCGTGGACCTCATGGGTGGAAACGAAGTGGAAATCGCCGTACAGGGCAACCCGGGAATCGTGTTGATGTCCGGTCTGCAAGGTTCCGGTAAAACCACTTTCTCCGGTAAGCTGGCGAATTACCTCAAAACCAAGAAAAACAAAAAACCGTTGCTCGTTGCCTGCGACGTTTACCGTCCGGCGGCGATCGATCAGCTGCACGTACTCGGCGAACAGCTCGGTATCGAAGTATACTCCAACAAGGAGGAAAAAGATCCGGTGAAAATCGCTACGGCGGCAGTCATTCACGCCCGCAGCAACGGATTCAATGTCGTAATCGTCGATACGGCCGGTCGTTTGGCAGTCGATGAAATGATGATGGATGAGATTGCCCGTGTGAAACAAGCGCTCAATCCAACCGAAACCCTGTTCGTGGTCGATTCCATGACCGGTCAGGATGCTGTGAACACCGCCAAAGCCTTCAACGATCGCATCAACTTCGACGGCGTTGTGCTCACCAAGCTCGACGGTGATACCCGAGGTGGTGCGGCGCTTTCCATCAAAGCCATTGTCGACAAGCCGATCAAATTCGTCGGTACAGGCGAGAAGATGGACGCGCTCGACGTGTTCTATCCGAAGCGTATGGCCGATCGTATCCTCGGAATGGGGGACGTGATCTCACTCGTAGAGCGTGCGCAGGAACAATTCGACGAAGAAGCAGCGAAAAAGCTCCAGCGACGCATTCAGAAAGACCAGTTCGACTTCAACGACTTCCTTGCCCAGATCCAGCAGATCAAGAAAATGGGTAACGTGAAAGATCTCATGGGCATGATCCCGGGAATGGGGAAAGCCATGAAAGACGTCGATATCCAGGACGATGCATTCAAGCACATCGAAGCTATCATTTATTCCATGACGCCGGCTGAGCGCACCAATCCGGGACTCATCAACGGACAGCGCAAAAACCGCATCGCAAAAGGAAGCGGAACGAATATTCAGGAGATCAACAAGCTTCTCAAACAATTCGAAGATACGCGCAAGATGATGAAAATGATGAGCAATCCGAAGAACATGATGGGCATGATGAAGCAGATGAAGAACATGCGCGGCGGAATGCCGGGAATGTGATGCTTTCCTTTCCGATCACGCAAAACGGAACCTATTCCGATCTGTTTCTCGCCAACGGGATCACTGATTTCGAATCGGCTTGTGTGTTTGTACGCGATCTGCCCTACAAACGCAATTCCCAACGCGACGATCTCACGCTCGTACTGAAAGAGCACTGCGGAACCTGTTCTTCCAAACATGCTGTATTGGCTTATCTTGCACTCGAACAAAACCATCCGGAAGTGGAGATCATCGCCGGAATTTTCCTCATGAGCGGTGAAACGCATCCCGTTCTGTCCACTTTTTTCGAAGACAAGCCCTATAGCCACCTTCCCGAATGTCATTGCTACCTGCGCATCAATGGCGAACGCTTCGATTTCACAGCTCCCGGAAACTGGATGGAGCGCATTGCATCGAAAATCGTGCGTGAGCAGCGCATGGACCCACACCAGGTGATTGAATGGAAAGTGCAGATCCACAAACATTACCTCGAAGGCTGGCTGAAGCGAAACCCGCAGCTTTCATTGACATTCGAAGATCTCTGGAATGATCGGGAAAAGTGCATCCGTTTGCTGGAAAGCCGTTCTTGATTTCCCATAAGCAGAAACGGCTTTCTGGCCGGTATGGATTAGTTCATTTCTTGTGGTTAATTTCGCGCTGCATCAATAAATCTAACAACATGAATCGAAATCTAAAACTGTTCCTGCTCTCTATGGCATTGCCTGTGGCAGCTTTTGCTCAGGAACAGACAATCAACCTGTCGACGGGAGTTAGTAATGCCAACAATACGCTGCTGGCAATGGGTGCTTTCGACGATACCTGGACGCACTTTGTGAACGGTAATAACTTTCCCTTACTAAGAACCTGCTCACATCCCGATTGGGAGGAAAGTGGCTGCAGCCGATGGATCTCTCTCAGCAGCCAAAATGGCATCGCCTCACCGATCGGTCCGGGCGCTTACACCTTTAACGCCCGGTTTACCGTGTCTCCCCAGCCGGTCAATTGTGCCACACTGTATATCAATGAAATTGGTGCCGATAACACAATCACCGGGTTGCGTATCAACGGACACTTGTACCCGCTGAGCTTGCCTGCCGGGAACGATCATTTCAGCTCGCTGACGAGCAATATTGTTTTGACAATCAATCCCGCACATCTCATTGCAGGTTCAAACAATAATAATGTGACGCTTGAAATCAACAACGTCAATGCCTACTCAGGAATTAATGTATGTGCTGAAGTGAAAATCAATGAAGAATTCCGCCTTACACCTGAATTAAACGGTCCTACAACCATTTGCCAGGGCAGTCCGCTCACATTCTTCGGTGGACTTATACCGGGAGGCGACGAGGTAACGCACCATCTGTGGAAATTACTGGAATGTGATGCAGCAGGAAATATTGTTGCAAATGGTTTCAGCTGGGAACAATGGTATACTGGCACGCCGGGAACTTTTACGTTTCCATCGAATCTGAACCTGACTTGTGGTAAATACTACATGGCGGTGTTGTCTGTGGTGCATGAAAGCGGATGTTCCAACTGGGGACAGGATTTACAGGTGTTTTATTATGCCTGCAAGCCTGTGGCAAATGCCGGACCTGATAAATTAATCTGCCAGGATGAATGTGTATCGATCGGTGCCGGGGTTGCCATGAAATGGACGTCCTATAACTGGACAGCCGACGGTTCATCAGTTGGTACGGGAGTCAGCATTTCCGTTTGTCCACAGGCTACCACGACCTATACACTTACTGCGACTAACCAATACGGATGCACAGCTACCGATCAGGTTGTCGTTACACTGCTGCCAAACAACCCGCGTTTCAATATTGCTACGGATGTGAGCAACAGCAACTATTATACAGTTACAGGAACACCGGTTGTGATGAATGCCAATAACGTTTCCGGTTTTGGTGCTTATTGGTCGGTAGAAGAGCTCGATGCAACTGGTAATTCCTTGTATGTTATCCAAAACCCAACTGTCTGGTATCCTTACCCGGCGAGTCTTTACTTCAAAGGATTTGATGACTATGCATTGAATTATGATGCTACGCCAAACGTTATGGATGTCATTAATTCACTACCGACGACGCCGACAGTTGGTCGGTTTGTTTACAACAAAACCTACCGTATCACCCGCGGAACCTGGAATGACAACTGCGACTGGAATGCGTCTTCTTATAGTTTGACGGCTACGAAAAGTGCGAACGGTAATCAGGTCTATGTTTACGAGACCGAAGCTCCGGATTTCAGCGAGCAGGCAATGGCAGAATTCGCCACACTTGTAGAATTGAAAGCTAACGAATGGAAAATCGCTCCAAACCCAAGCAACGGTGTTTTCAACCTTTCTTCGGAAAATGGGATGAGAACAGTGGTGGAAGTTGTGGATCTGTTGGGTAACAAAATCCAAACGCACGTGATCGAAGCAGGAACAACGTCATTCGCTATCGACCTGAGCGGATTTGCAAAAGGTATCTACGTAGTAAATATCACTTCAGGTGATGTGACAAGCACACACAAAGTGATTCTCGAATAATCGCTATGCGATAAACAAAACAGGAAAGGCTGGACCAATAGGTTCAGCCTTTTTAGTACTCAATAAAAATCCCGACTGAATTGCGGATTAGTTGGAAATGCGCATCTGTTTGCTGGAAAGCCGTTCTTGATTTCCCATAAGCAGAAACGACTTTCTTGCCGGTACTGCTTATTCAATCTTTCGTGATTAATTTCGCATCGAATCAATAAAATCTAACATTATGAATCGAAATCTAAAACATTTGCTGTTTGGGGTGGCCATGACTTTTGCTGCGTCATCCTATGGGCAATCGGAGATTATTAATATTTCTACTGGTATTACGGGAACTTCCGCCACGGCTCCATTGAGAGCTATGGCATCCCTCGAGGAAAACTGGACTGTAGCGGGACCTAATGGAACTGTTACAGCCAGGGTCGCATATTTGGATGCCTGGGACGATAGCGGTTGCAGTCGCTGGATATCAGCAAAAGCACATGCAGGTAATGGACAGGCGGAGTCGGTAAGCTCAGGAGTATATACTTATACCGGAACTTTCTCAATCCAGTCGACGCAGATCGGATGCGCAACACTAAAAATTTCCTGCATTGGGGCCGACAATAATATTCTCAGTTTTAAGATCAACGGACACGATTATTCTTTTACGGTACCTGCCGGAGACAATCACTTTGATCCCTTGATCTTCCCCAATGTGTCAGTTTCTGTAAATCCGGCACACCTGAATGCCGGTTCAAATAATACTGTAACGGTCACAACCGATAATGACATTGTTTGGTCCGGATTGAATTTATGCGGCCGTATTGAGATCGTGAATTCGGATATCGATCCGGTCATTCTGGGACCCTCAACCATCTGTCAGGGGAACTCCCTGAGCTTTACAGGCACGCTTGCCGCCAATAGTGGAGTTCCAACTCATCACCTGTGGAGACTGGTAGAATGCGATGTAAACGGAAACCTTACTCCAGGTGGCTTTGACTGGGAGCAGTGGTATACCGGACAACCGGGACCGTACACATTTCCTTCTAGTCTGAATCTGACTTGCGGCAAATACTATATGGTGGTACTAGCGGGCGTTTACGATAGCCCATGCTCTAACTGGGCTCAGGAACTGAAGGTGATTTATTATGCTTGTAAGCCAACAGCAAATGCCGGTCCGGATAAAACCGTTTGTGAGGATCAATGTGTATCTATCGGTGCGGGAAGTGCAATGAAACTAACAACTTACAACTGGACAGCCAACGGTTCATCTGCTGGGACAGGAGTCAGCATCTCAGTGTGTCCTGAAGCAACCACGACTTACACACTTACAGCTACGAACCAGTACGGTTGTACAGCTACCGATCAGGTTGTTGTTACGCTACTGCCTAACAACCCGGCTTTCAACATCTCCACAAATACCAGCAACAACAATTACTATACGGTTACAGGAGACCCTGTCGTGGATAACGCGAATAATGTTGCCGGATTTGGGGCTTACTGGTCAGTGGAGGAATTAGATGCCAACGGGAATTCACTTTACATGTTCCAGAACCCGGAGGCCTGGTGGCCTTATCCTACTCCATGCACTTTTGTAGGGTTTTATGATGATACACAGAATTACGATGTTGTACCAAACGTCATCGATGTTTACACATCTGTGCCAAGCTCGCCTCCTCCAACGATCGGTCGTTTCGTATACAACAAGACGTACCGCATCACCCGCGCAACCTGGAACAACAACTGTACATTCAATCCGGTGGCCTATATCATGACATCTGTGAAAAGCGCCAACGGTGGTACTCCGCAGGTATTTGTATACGAAACAGCGGCTCCTGCTCTGGATCCGGAGACAATTGCAGAATTCGCTGCAATGAGCGAAGAGAACGTAAACGAGTGGAAAATCGCTCCGAACCCAAGCAACGGTGTTTTCACGATTTCATCCGAAGCTGCTGCAGGCTCGACGATTGAAGTCTACGATCTGCTGGGCAACAAAATCCAAACGCACGTGATCGAAGCAGGAACAACGTCGTTCGCTATCGACCTGAGCGGATTTGCAAAAGGCATCTACGTACTCAATATTACTTCAGGTGATGTGACAAGCACACACAAAGTGATTCTCGAGTAACAATCGTTAGTCGATAAATAAGAAAGGCTGAACCATTTGGTTCAGCCTTTTTTTATGCATGAAATATTTTTTAATCAGCTACTACAATGCGTTGCGCGTTTCCATCACAGTGGAGAAAATACACGCCTGCTTCTGCTTCTGTCAGCTGAATTTCCACCAGGTTTTCACCCAGATTCTGCAACTGATACGAAACAAGCTTGCCGGAGATATCCGTAACGGTCCAGGCAGACGGATCAGAAAGTGTTCCTTTATGCTGTACTGCAAACGTGCCATTTCCCGGATTCGGGTACACGATCAGATCGGCGTTTACAGCTTCCGATACATCCAGGTGGTCCATCAGTAGGTCGAGCGCGGCATCCAGGTTGGGCAGCGGACCAATGTGCATCGAAGTAGGGAAGGTACCATTGCCCACTTGTGGTTTCCCTGTTGCGATCAGTAAATCACGAATTTGATCGCTGGTCAGACGATCGCCTGTTTCTTCTTCGTAAACGGATTGAATGAGCGCCACTGAAGCCGTTACGATAGGCGAAGCGCCCGAAGTTCCACCGAAGCCAGCCGTGTACTCACTGTCTACGCCTTCGAGGTTGAACAGATCGCCGTAACCGGTTGTGGTCACATGATCGCCATTTCCCTGGATGTGTACAGCCGAGCCGTAATTGGAAAACCACAGCTTGATGCGCGATTCTCCCGGAATGGTTTCAGCCGATCCTGCTCCCACGATAATCGCCCCGGAACCGTTGCCCGCAAGGAACGGGTAATGACCGTCGTTGCCCTCTGAATAGACCGGATCGTCGAAATCCTCGCTGCCGTTCCCGGCGGCTTCCACCACGATAATACCATTTCCAACAGCCAGCTGAATGGCTTCGTAGTAAAACGGGTCCCATTCCATGGCTACGTAGCCGTATTGACCAACGCCGGTGTAATTCGGACCGGCCATCTGCTGTTCGATCAGGATTACGTCGCCGGCATTCAGCTCATCAGCGGCAACGGCCATCGCATATTCGAAAACGTAGTTTTGATCAATATAAGTAGGAGCGAAGAAGTATTCGCTTTCCGTAGCAATACCTGTGGTTCCCACACCGTTGTCGAGCGAGCCCATTTCACCGAATACAGCCGTGCCGTGGTTACCGTTGTCCTGGAACGGATCTTCCGGGGCAACATCGACGCCCAGCAGCGTAATGACAGGTAAATCGGTATGATTGGCATTGAAGGAATATTCAACGTCACAGATGTTGATGCCTGCACCGCGATTGTTGTAGGTTGCCCAAACGGTTTCTGCGTGTACACCCGGATCGTCTGTGTGAATGTAGAGCTGATCGCCTGCGTAATCCGGGGCTTCTGCCAGAACAGGAACCGGCACTTTTCGCGCGAGCTCAACTCCCGGAACGGTATTCAGCCACGCAAGAGCTTTATCGCGCTCTGCGGCATTTGCCAGGTAGAAACGGAAAGCTTTTGCCGGATCCGGAAGCTCTTTTCCAAGGTTTTGTTCGGCATTTCGGTGAAGCTCTGCCAGCTTTTCAGCCGGAAGCGGGTAAATTGGTGACCAATAACCGGAAACAGTGGTTTCCAGCAATTGTCCGGAGACATACAATTGGCCATCGCGGAGCTGTAATGTCGATGCTTCGGAGAAGCGCACCGATACGGCATCTGTTACAAATCCCTGGGCGTCCATTCGCGGCAATTGCGCAAAAATGGTGGTTGGAATCAAGCAAACAAGCGTGTAAAAAAGTTTCATAGATTTCAAGTATAGTCTGATCAATGTTAGCTAATTATCAAACATGCTTCTATGAAAACGTTTTCATCAACCAAATGGTTGATTGATCGGTTGTTTTTGAGGAATGAAAGGATTAATTCGGTGTCGTTTCCGGTTGCCGAACAGCTGTTCCTTCGAATAAGAGGTGATCTGTTCCCGGCATAAGCATCACGAGGTCAGCGAGCTCATAGATATTGGTGTAGCCGTAGCCATACAAATTGATGAACGTCGGGATGTTCAGCGCCAGCATACGCGGTGTTTCATCCACTCGCATCGGTTTTGCCATTTTGGAAGGGAAAAACTCCTCGTCGTTCTCAAAATTGTTGTTGCAATAGATCAGGATGCGGGTTTTATGAGACGGAATGATCGTCTGGAGGGAGAATGTATTGAAATCCGAAAAATTCAGGTGAACAGCGCCTTTGAGGTGTTTGGCATCGTACATGGCTTTCGAGCGCGTGTCGAGAATGATGGTATTCGAGTCGGTGGCCATTTGCTGGAATTCCTGAAGGCTTACCAAGCGGTCCTGGCGGTATTTCTCGACTTCTTTCGCCAGGTCGAGGTAATCGCTGTAAACCACTTTTGTGTTTGTCTTAGCAACATCAGTTTGAGCAAAGAAAGCCGTGCTGCAAACCAGCGAAAAGAATACAAGTGCTGTTTTCATGGTCCGAAGTTTTTGATTCAGGCCATAGTACAGCTGCTTTTAGAAAACGTTCAATCAGAGAATCGATTCGCCATTGGCATTGGTCGTGAGCACTTCGCTCATGTAGTCGAAAAACGGTCGCAGATTCTGAAATACCTGGTCGAGCTTTTGCAGGAAATCCGGCGCCAGTACTTCCTCATCGGTAAAGCGATGAATGAGAATGAATTGCTTGTGACGCAGCCATTCGATTCCCGGATGATCGACCGAATAGCCTTTGGGGGCGGTGGCTACTTTATCGCCCGACAAGCTGCCGAACGTTTCCTGTATAACCGGGTTTTCAAACAGCGCATACCAGTCTTCGTAGTTCACGGCTATGTCTTCCCGGATGCGTTTGAGGTCATCGTTACTCGGACCGAAAAAACCACCGGCGGCGAAAGAGTTCCCTGGTTGAAGCTGGAAATAATAGCCGCCGCGCAGCTCGGCCGTCGCACGACCGAAACGGAATCCCCAATGTGTTTTATAAGGTGCTTTGTCTTTGGAAAAACGTGTGTCGGCATAGATGCGGAACAGGCTGGCTTTCCCCGAAGCAGTCGAAATAAGATCGTGCACCTTCATGTGTTCCAGCAGCGCGTCTCCGAAATCGATCACCACCTGGTGTTCGCGCTGATAGCGGTCTTTATGTGTGTTGAACCATTCGCGGTTGTTATTGGCAGCGAGGTCGTTCAGAAAAGCGAATGAAGAGGACGGAATGACGGCTTTTTTCATGGGCTAAAGATAAGAGGAATAGGCAATAGTGAACAATGAAAGGAAAGAGTAGTGTAGCCTCCTGTTCCCCTTCACAATTCACTATTTCCATGACAATTGCCTTAAATAAAAAAGCAGCCATCCAATGTGGATGACCGCCTTTCGTCCACAGTTTGGTGTTTATTCCTCCTCGGCCTCTTCTCCTGCAGCTTCGGCGTTGATATACGATTCTGCTAGGGAAGAAAGCAGCTGATCGGCCTCTTTTTCTTCATTCAGGGTCATTTCCAGCTGCTCGGCCACTTCGTTTTCACCGAGAATGGTGGCAAATGCAACGAGCGTACCGTAGCTGGCAATTTCGTAGTGTTCGATTTTTTGAGAAGCGGCAATGATAGCGGCATCGCGCACCACGCCTTCTTCAAATTCGCCGGCGATGTCTTCGGCTTCTTTGACCAGTCCTGCCATCGCTTCGCATTTTTCCCCTTTGGCGGCTTTCCCCATCAGATCGAATACTTTCTCAAGTCGGTCGACATGATTTTCCGTTACCGCAAGATGGTCTTCGATGGCTGCAACCAGTTCTGGAGAATCGGCCTTCTTAGCCATTTTTGGCAACGCTTTGACCAATGCGTTTTCTGCCCAGTAAATATCCTTCAGCTCGGTGATGAATAGCTCGCGCAGTCCGGATGTTTCTTCTGATTTCAATGTTTGCTTTTTTGTACGTGCCATAATTCGCGGTTTTTGGATGTTATTAATAGGAAATACACCAGCGTGCTGATTTAAGCAAATATGGATGTTCCATTTTGCGTTGTTCTTACACAAAAACAGGATTCCTTACAGATTTCCGTGATTTAAGCTTTGTTAACGGGGTTTTCTGTGATGGGTTTAAGGAGATCAATTTCCGTTTTTTTTAATCCTAAAACGGACAGGTTTAGCATGCAATACTTCGTCGAAATAATTTTATTTCAAGTTTTTTTTTGAAAAAGTGAAAAAATAAACACAGTGCAAACCCTCACCTTTACAGGGTATGCACTGTGTTAGACAATGCTCTGAAGGTGAAAGGTCTGCGTGCATAATTTTTTTTATTTGAAAACAATAGTAGATTTGGCGCCATGAGAAAAATACTACTACTAACAGCTACCGGCCTGCTGCCAGTGTGTATGCATGCCCAGTTCTTCGAAATGAAGAAATCGTATACCGGATCCCATTACGCATTTTCCCGATTTGACCCCTCAGGGCTGAACAAATTTGTGGTCGGCTTTAACGACAGATGGCGCGGTGACCTGCAAAGCGGTTTTCACCAGTATAAAGGTGGAGAGCTTGGTCTTACGTTTACAACCAGCGGTTTCCGGGTGATCTTCGGGAACAACGAAAAGATGAAATGGACCATCAGTACCGATTACGCATTCGGTTTCGGAAAGGACAAAAACGAAGCGGTGTTTTCCAACGGGGCCGAGCAGCATATGGAAGTGCGCTGCAGCAAGAACCAGGTCAATGCAACCTTCGGTGTTGCTCTGAAAGAAAGCAAGCTCTGGCTGGAAGCCTATACGAGCACCAATATCACCAAAGTGCTTATCCAGTACACAACCGTTTACCCCAACGGCAGCGAAAGCTATGGCTCGGAATACAAGCTCAACGGACTTTACCGTGGCAACCTGACAACCCAGGAGCTCGGATTGCAGGTGAGCTACAAATACAAGAAATATGTGTTCTATACACGGGCGATGATCCCGCTGGTTATTACCGGACCTGGTGATACAGAGCGCAACTTCATTGACGAAAACAACGGTCACGAGCGCCCGACCGATTTCCCTTCCAACTACGACTATTACCTGGACAACCCGTCGGCTTACGTTTCCGAAAACGGTCAGCTGAAAAGCAGCGACTTCAAAGGAATCTCTTACGGATTTGGAATCCTGTACCTCATCGGAAAAGACAAAAGCAAAAAGTAACGAGCTATGAAATTGAACAACTTATTGATGATACTGCTGCTGGTTACGCTGGTAGCTTGCAACAAGCAGAAACGACTGATGAAAGGCCTGGTGGGCAACTGGAACATCGAGCAATCCGAACGTGCGGTAATCAGCACCGGCGGTTCCGAAGATTTCTACGAAGACATCACCAACTGCGGCCAGATCGTTATCTCAGAAAACGATCCGGAATCGAAAGAAATGAAAAAGTTTACGTTCGAGTATATCGGTTCTGACGGCGATACCATGAAAATGGAAGGTGTGCTTTCTACCGATGAGAAAAACAAGCGACTGGTCTTCCAGAACGTGCTCGTAGGCGATACAGCGACCGGAAACTATACCAACCTGATCTGGACCATCGACAAATCGAAAAAGAACAAGCAGATCTGGTCTGCTTACGGAGTCGATTCTACCTTCTTTTATCCGACCAATAAATTCAATCCGGCAGATGCCAACAACTGGCTCATGTGGCGCATCACGCTCAAGCGCGATAAGGGCGGAATGTCGGGAAGCTGATGAGCATACAACCAATACTATTACCCTGGAAATGCCATGTATTAACATGGCATTTTTGTTTCAATACAGTTCCAGCTTGCTGACGTTCAGATCAACCTTGTTGATGATACCCGGCAAACGTCCCGATTCGGAAAATTGCCAGTGGATGACATCCGGATCGGTCATGTATTGCGGTTCGCGACTGTAAGCCGCCAGCCAGAATTTATAGCCCGGGAATTTATTCCGGAATTTGGTTTCGTAGAAATTCAGTGAAGTGTAAATCACCGGCTGCATACCGGATACGCGTTCGACTTCTGTGAGCCAGATGCGCATTTTAGCGATGAGGTCTTCATCCGAAAAACCTTCGTCTTCCACATCCAGCACAGGTGGCAGGTCGATATCGCGCTTGTTCCAGTGACTGAGGAAATGAAGCGCCTGTTCGCGCGGCGGGCGTTTAGTGGAAAAATAATGGTAACCACCGTTCAGAATTCCCATATTGTTGAGGATTTCGCGGTTGCGTTCCCATTGCGTATCGAGGTGGTCTTCGCCTTCCGTCACTTTGCAATAAACGAAATCAATGAGCGTGTCGAAGCCTTTTTCATTGAACAGCTTTTCCCAGTCGATCTTTCCCTGGTGATGCGAAACGTCGATACCAACGGTCGTATAACCCTCCGGAATGATCTTCTGAAAATGGACAGGTGTTTCAACAACGGTTTCCGAGCGGAACCAGAAAAAGAAAAAACCGGCAATCCCGATACCAAATACCGCCCACCAGAACCAGTTCCCGCTTTTTTTGCGCGAGCGGGGTTTCCGGGATCCGCTTTTGCGGCGGGTGGAACGTCGTTTTGCCATGTTAGATATTAGGATATTAAGATTTCAGGACATCAGGAGAGCAAGATATTAAGACTTCAGGACAAGTCTTGTCGTCCTGAAATCTTAAAATCCTGAAGTCTTAAAATCTATGCAATGGAAGTTTCCGTCTTGCGGAAATTCGGTGCTACGATCAGGTCTTTGGTGCCGTGGCCCCACGAGTAAAAGCCTTCGCCGGTTTTCACGCCTTTTTTGCCTGCTGTTACCATGTTCACGAGCAACGGACATGGAGCATATTTCGGGTTGCCGAAACCGTCGTGGAGTACTTCCAGGATAGCGAGGCAAACATCCAGTCCGATGAAATCGGCCAGCTGGAGCGGGCCCATCGGGTGCGCCATACCGAGCTTCATCACCGTGTCGATTTCTTCAACGCCCGCAACACCCTCAAACAGCGTGTAAATGGCTTCGTTGATCATCGGCATCAGGATGCGGTTCGCCACAAATCCAGGGTAGTCGTTTACTTCTACCGGTACTTTGTTCAGCTTGCGCGAAGTCTCCATGATGAGGTTCGTCACTTCATCGGAAGTAGAATAACCGCGGATGATCTCCACGAGCTTCATCACCGGAACCGGGTTCATGAAGTGCATACCGATCACTTTTTCCGGACGCGTGGTCACAGAAGCGATTTTCGTAATGGAAATCGAAGAAGTATTGCTGGCCAGAATCACTTCCGGCGCTGTAGCAGCATCCAATTGACGGAAGATGTTCAGCTTCAGCTCGATGTTTTCCGTAGCAGCTTCTACCACCAGCTCAACGCCTTTTACACCTTCTTCGATGGAAGTATACGTGGTGATGTTGGCCAATGTAGCAGCTTTGTCAGCTTCAGTAATAGCTTCTTTCGCTACCTGGCGATCGAGGTTCTTGGTAATGGTTGCAAGTCCCTTGTCGAGGGAAGCCTGCGCAATATCAATCAGGGAAACAGTGTAACCGAACTGGGCAAAGGTATGTGCGATACCATTTCCCATCGTTCCTGCTCCGATTACGGCAACTTTTTTCATAGTATTATCAAAATAGAGTCACAAAGATAACTGACAAATGCATAATTCAGAATGCATAATTCAGAATGCATAATTCAGAATGTCTGTTTCTTCTCGAAATCTGTGGTTAATTGCGTTGTAGCAGCTTGATAATCCGTGCGGCTTCTTCGGCTTTTTGGGTGCCGAGCAGGATGCGTTTCCCGTTGGTTAATTCCAGCTGTATGCCCATTCGTCCGCCTACATTCAATGCCAGGCCGTTGCGTGGCGAAATCCGGATGCCCCAGCCGCCGTATTCACGGATAGGGCTGTACTCACGAACGGTGATCGTTTCAACCTGGTCCCAGAGAATCGTGCGCTGTTTGCGGTGAACAGGGAAGAAGCGGTAGTGGATTCCTTCCCGGTCGATGCGCGTTTCCAGTCGCATGGTGAACACCAATACCGCGGGCAGTAATCCGAGTAAAATGGCAAACAGCAGCACGAATACCTCGTCGGAGTCCGGTTTGGGTGGAACAGCAACACTAATAACCACTATAACAGGGGCTATCAATGCCGTTAACACAACCGCCCAGATCCACCATTGACGGAAACGCTGTATTTCGTGAAACTCGTTCATGATCCTTAAAGATACGTATTTCCTGTCCGTACGTGTCCTGATTCCGGCGGAACTTTTAAATTTGTACGACTAAAACAAAACGGATATGATCCAATTGTCTGATCGCCTGCTGGCCATGGAAGAATCGGCTACGCTGGCGATGTCGCGCAAAAGCCGCGAGCTGAAAGCACAAGGGAAAGATGTAATCTCCCTGAGCCTCGGAGAACCCGATTTTTTCACCCCGCAATTCATCAAAGATGCTGCCGTGGAAGCCATGGAGCAAAACTATACGATGTATACGCCGGTTCCCGGTTACGATGACCTGCGTGAAGCCATTGCCAATAAATTCCGTCGCGATAACGGGATTTCCTATACAAAAGACCAGATCGTGGTGTCAACAGGTGCAAAGCAATCCATTGCCAACCTCGTGATGAGCACGATCAATCCGGGCGATGAAGTCATCATTCCGGCACCTTACTGGGTTTCGTATGCCGAGATCGTAAAAGTAGCTGGTGGTATACCTGTGGTGGTGCCAACGACAATCGAAAACGATTTCAAATTCTCACCACAGCAGTTCCGCGATGCCATTACACCGAAATCGAAGATGATGATGTTCTCTTCGCCGTGTAATCCTACCGGAACGGTGTATTCCAAAGAAGAGCTGCGAGCGCTGGCAGATGTGTTGAAAGACTATCCGCAGCTGATTGTGATGTCGGATGAGATCTACGAGCACATCAACTTCAGCGGCGGCCATTACTCGCTGGCGCAGTTCGAAGACGTATACGATCAGGTAGTTACCGTAAACGGTGTTTCCAAAGCCTGGGCCATGACCGGCTGGCGGGTAGGATACATCGGCGCGCCGAAGATCATCGCAGATGCCTGCAACAAAATGCAGGGACAATTCACTTCGGCAACCTGTTCCATTGCACAGCGGGCCACGATCGCAGCGGTAAACGCCGATCCGGCCATTTTGAAGGATATGATCGCAGCGTTTGAAAAACGTCGCGAGCTGGTGTTGAAAGCACTGGCCGATATGCCGGGCGTGATCGCCAACAAACCAGGTGGAGCATTCTACGTGTTCCCGGATATTTCTTCCTTCTTCGGGAAAAAAGCCGGTGACAAAGTCATTGAAACGGCAGAAGATCTGTGTATGTACCTGCTCAACGACGGACTGGTAGCGCTCGTTTCCGGTGAAGCCTTTGGCGATCCGAACTGCCTGCGCATTTCCTATGCCGCTTCGGAAGAAACATTAACGGAAGCAATGCGCCGTATGGCCGCAGCTTTGGCAAAACTGTCCGCATGACGATCCACGAACTGCTGAACGAATTCCGCACGAAAACGATCCTGGTCGTAGGCGATGTCATGATCGACGCCTACATCCTTGGAAAAGTGAACCGCGTGAGTCCGGAAGCACCTGTGCCTATTGTTAGTCTTACAGGACAGGAAGAGCGTCTCGGCGGAGCGGCAAACGTAGCCATGAACCTGAAATCGCTGGGAGCAACACCTATCTTGTGTTCCGTTGTCGGTTCCGATAAAGAAGGCAAGCGACTGCGCGAGCTCATCATCGAGCAGGAAATGGTTACAGACGGTATTGTGAGCAGCAAGGAACGCGTTACGACGGTGAAAACCCGCGTGATTGGCAACAACCAGCATTTGCTGCGCATTGATGCAGAAGACACGCATCCGCTGATCGATACCGAAGAAGAAGCTTTGATCGCTACTGTAACCGGTTTGGTGGAAGACGGCGGCATTGATGCGATCATTTTTGAAGACTATAATAAAGGCGTGCTCACACCGCATGTGATCGATGCACTCATTGCAGTGGCCCGCAAAAAGAATATTCCGACCACGGTCGACCCGAAACAGGAGAATTTTCTCGCCTACAAAGGCGTGACACTTTTCAAGCCGAATCTCAAAGAGCTGCGCGAAGGCATGGGCGGTCATTTCAGCTTCACCGAGCGTGCGGCGTTTGATCGTGCAGTAGTGGCGCTTCAAAAAGCCCTGCAAAATGAGATTACCTTTGTAACGCTTTCGGAACACGGTGTGTATATTGCCAATCACCGGGAGCATCATCATATTCCGGCGCATATTCGCACCATTGCTGATGTGAGCGGGGCAGGTGATACGGTAATCAGCGTGGCGACCTTGTGCCTGGCTTCCGGCGTTTCCATCCGGACCATAGCCGAGCTGTCGAACCTGGCCGGCGGACTGGTTTGTGAACGCAGCGGCGTAGTAAGTATCGAGCCCGACCAGCTGATCGAAGAATGTGAAGGAAAAGAGCTTTTGTAATTCACAATGCAGCATTCATAATTCGCAATGAGCAGAAAAGAAGTAAAACCGTACGGAAGTACCGACAAATCCAAAAAAGAAGAAGTAGCCGAAATGTTCAACAACATTTCCGGTAAATACGACTTCCTGAACCATTTTCTGTCGGTAGGAATTGACCGTATCTGGCGGAAAAAGGCCATTGCCAAGCTGCGCGAGCTCAATCCGCAGCGCATGCTCGACATCGCTACCGGAACAGGTGATTTTGCGCTCGAAGCACTGAAGCTGAACCCGAAAGAAATCATCGGCGTCGATATTTCGGAAGGTATGCTAGCTGTTGGCCGCGAGAAAATGAAAAAGAAAGGGGTGGATCACATCATTTCCATGCGTTTGGGCGATTCGGAAGCGCTTCCGTTTGAAGACGGCTATTTCGACGCTTTTACGGTTGGTTTTGGCGTGCGGAATTATGAAAACCTCGAAAAAGGATTGTCAGAAATGCTGCGCGTATTGCGTCCCGGCGGAAAAGGCATCATCCTGGAGTTTTCCAAGCCGAAGAAATTCCCCGTTAAACAATACTATGCGTTCCACTCGAAATACATCATTCCGTTCTTCGGGAAACGCATTTCGAAAGACGATAAAGCCTATGCTTACCTGCCGGAATCGGTGGCTGCTTTTCCCGAAGGAGAAGACTTCCTGGCCATTCTCCGAAAGGTCGGTTACAAAAATGTGGAAGCGCAAACAGTCGGCGGCGGAATCGCAACCATTTATTCAGGGGTAAAATAATTAATCGGCGGGTTCGTTAACAGAGATTACATGAGGAATTTGGTGTTGACAGGATGTTTGTTGCTTTCAGGATTGGCGTTTGCACAGCCTGAGAAGACAAAAAACTATCGCAAGTTTGATGAGCGTTTGCTGCATTTCGGCTTTATGCTGGGGGCAAACACGTCGAACTTCATTTCCTATCCTGTTCCCGACGCTTACGACAAATACAAGCTCAAATCGCTCGAGAATCAGAGCCAGCCCGGCGGACAAGTGGGTATCGTGACCACGCTGAAGCTTTTTACGCCGGTGGTGCGTTTGCGCTTTATTCCAACATTGTCCTTCCAGGAACGTGTGCTGAAGTATTACTACGAAGATCCCGATCCCACGGCAACCAAAGACATTTACAAGGAAGAGCGCGTAAACTCCACGAATCTCGATTTTCCGCTCATGCTGCAATTCCGTACGCTGCGCCAGAACAACTTTGCGAGCTACGTGCTCGTTGGCGGGCAGTATTCCTACGATTTGCAGTCACAGGAAGAAGCGTCTCAATCGCTGATCGATCCATTCATCAAGATCAAAGCACACGATTTCCAGGGACAAGTAGGCGTGGGCGTTGAATTTTTCGCGCCGTACTTCAAATTCGGGATGGAAGTGAAATATTCGCAGGGCTTTTCCAATTCGCTCATCCAGGACAATACCGTTCCTTCCAATCCGATCGATCGCCTGTACAACCGCGTATGGTGGATTTCCTTTATTTTTGAAGGATAAATGCAGCAGCTTCAGATCAGAGTTACGCCCGAACAGGCGAAAGATACACATGCACTTACGCAGGAAATAGCCCGGGAGCTCGGACAAGCACCCGACAGCTTCGATTTTGTGTGGCACAAACGTTCGATCGATGCCCGCAAGCGCGATATTAAGATCAACGCCACCTTTCTGATCTATCCGAAAGGCAAAGTGCCGCCGCGTACTGTTTCCTTTCATCCGCAAAACGTTGCAAACGGAATACCTGTTGTGATCATAGGCGCCGGACCAGCCGGTTTGTACGCCGCTTTGCGTGCGCTTGAGCTGGGTTTGAAGCCCATTATCTACGAACGTGGAAAAGATGTGCGTTCGCGCCGTCGCGACCTGGCGAGCCTGAATAAGGAACAGCTCGTAAATCCGGAATCGAATTATTGTTTCGGTGAAGGCGGTGCGGGAACCTATTCGGACGGTAAATTGTATACCCGTTCGAAAAAGCGCGGCGACGTGATGAAAGCGCTCGAGTGGCTGGTCGAATTCGGCGCACCGGATGACATTCTCGTCGATGCACATCCGCATATCGGTACAAACAAGCTGCCGCAGCTCATCGTTGCCATGCGCGAATGCATCATCGAACACGGCGGCGAAGTGCATTTTGATGCCAGGCTCACGGATATCGGGATCGAAAACAACGCTGTTTCGGCAATTTCCATCAATAACGGTCCGACCGTACCGTGTCAGCACCTCATCCTGGCCACCGGCCACAGCGCACGGGATATTTTTCACCTGCTGCACGAAAAAAACATTGCGATCCGCTCCAAAGCCTTTGCACTGGGCGTTCGCGTAGAGCATACGCAGGAGCTCATCGATAAAATTCAATACAACGGTCGTCTCAACGACGATTTCCTTCCGCCAGCATCCTATTCGCTCGTAACACAAGTCGAAGACAAAGGCGTGTTTTCGTTCTGTATGTGTCCGGGCGGAATCATTGCGCCATGCGCTACGGCAGAAGGAGAAGTGGTCACTAATGGCTGGTCGCCGTCCAAGCGCAACAACCCGACGTCCAATTCCGGGATCGTTGTAAGTGTTGAGCCGTCGGAATTGCCGGATTACGATCCGAAAAATCCGTTTGTTTGCCTCGAATTTCAGCAACAGGTGGAACAAGCCTGCTGGGAGGCGGCCGGGAAGACACAGCGTGTTCCCGCTCAGCGACTGAAAGATTTCGTCGACCGGAAAGTATCAACAGATTTCCCGAGGACTTCCTATCAACCGGGCATTGTCAGCGTCGACCTGAACAAAGTTCTGCCAGATTTTATTGCCCGCCGTCTGCGGAAAGCTTTCATCGATTTCGACAAAAAAATGCACGGCTTCCTCACCAACGATGCTGTGGTCCATGCGCCCGAATCGCGTACGTCCTCACCGGTTTCCATTCCGCGCGATCCTGAAACCTGCATGCACGTCGATATCAAAGGACTCTATCCTTGCGGCGAAGGCGCCGGTTACGCCGGAGGAATCATCTCCGCTGCCATCGATGGGATGAAATGCACGGATGCCGTAGCAGCGCAGTTGAAGTAGGCAGGGCATTCATTTTTTTTCACTACAAACCTGCCTGTCGGCAGACAGGGGAGCAAAGAGTAATTACTCAACTGTGTTTGTTAAGGAACAAAGTTACCCGCGTGGTTTTATAAAAAGATATGTTCTGACTTCTCTCCGCCGTGGCGGAAGACCGAGAGGGGTGGCAACCTAATCGTAGTCGGCCACCCTCCTTAATCCTCCCTCAAGGGAGGAGACAGTAAAACACTTTACTTCTTTGTCCTGAAACGGCCCATTAATTGCTGCCGGAATACTTATATTTGAAACTCTAAGGCTTTCACCATGAAACAACTGCTTTTTACACTCGTTTTGTTGCTCAGCTGCACCGCTTTCGGGCAGAGCGGCAAAAAAGCAACGGTCGTCATTTCCACCAAAAACACCTGCAATCACTGCAAAGTGTGCGAAACCTGCGGCCAGAAGCTGGAAACCGATCTGTATTTCGTGCGTGGTATTAAGCTGGTGGAATACAACGAAGCCGACATGACCACGACCATTGTGTACAAACCGAAGCTGATCACGCCGGAAAAAATCCGTCAGGAAATTGCCAAATTGGGTTTTGATGCCGATGAGGTGAAAGCCGATCCGGAAGCCTATGCCAAGCGCGATGCGTGCTGTACCGGCGGAGAAGATTAGCGGTGAACTTCCGCCAGTAGAATAGCTGTAGCCGTAGCCACATTCAGCGATTCAGCTCCACCGATCCGTGGAATAGTAACAGCTTCCGTTACCAGTGGCAGCAATGCTTCCGAAATGCCGTTTCCTTCATTGCCCATCAGCAAAATACCGCTTTTATCGTATTGTACCGATGAATAGTTCGTGCCGTTGAGCAGCGCGCCATAAACCGGTTTCCCGCTTTCTTTCAGAAAAGTCCCAAGATCTGTATAAACCACCTGTACGCGGAAAATAGCTCCCATCGATGCCTGTATCACTTTCGGGTTGTAACAATCGACGGTTTGTTGTGAGCAAACCACTGTCTTAATGCCAAACCAGTCGGCTAGGCGCATGATCGTTCCCATATTTCCCGGATCCTGAACGTCGTCGAGGGCAAGGGTGAACCCCGAAGTGGCAGCAAGCTGTTCCGGACGTTTGAAAACGGCAATGAGCTTGTTGGGCGTTTTGAAAGCGGACAGCTGTTCCATTTCACTCGCAGAAGCAGTGAAAGCGGGAAGGTCCTGATAGCCTGAAACCAGGTGGACGGCGTCTTTTTGAACGACGAGGCAAACAAGCTTCAGCTGCGGGATTTCCAGTCCTTCGAGCACAGTTTTTTCACCTTCTGCTACGAAAACACCTTCCGCCTCCCGGTTCTTTTTCTGTCCGAGCGACCTGATCCACTTGATCTTTGCTTTTGAAATGCTTTCCACCGTGCGTTGTCTCGTGCAAACATACTGTTTTTTGCCCTTTTGATCTCAGGATACGGAACGGTAGTCAGCTTTTCTTATTTTTGTTCTGCATGAGCCTGTTCAGTTTACAGTCCCGTATCGTTTTGCCTTTAGCGGCCGCCCTGGCCGTTCTTGCCATTGCTTCCTGTAAGCTGAGATCGACGTATGCGGTTCCGGAAGGCAAACACCTCCTGAAAAAGAACAAATTAGAGGTGAAAGGCGATAACATGGACAAGTCCTCCATGGAGAAAGTGATTCGCCAGCAACCCAACCTGAGCACGCTTGGTGTCAAATCCCGTTTGATTGTCTATAACATGGTCGACTCGGCGAAAGTGGAGAAGACACGTATGAAAAAGGCCGCCAAGCTGCGCCGGAAGAACGACAAGCGTCGACAAAGGGAAATCCGCGTCAATACACGCCGGCGTGATCGCGCCATCCGTCGCGGGAAAGAGACCTATTTTTACCGCACGATCGAGCTGAAGGACACGCTCAGTCCTAAGATCTCCTTGCGCGAACGAATGAAATACCGATTTGGGGAAGCGCCCGTCATTGTAGACACCTTCCTCTTTGAGAAATCCAAGGAGCAGCTCAGCATCTACCTGCACAAAAAAGGGTATTTCTACGATACCGTTACCGGCTACCTGGATACGGTGCGTCGCAAGAAGATCGTTGCCCATTTCAAGGTCATCACCGGTCCGCGTTATTACATCGATTCGGTCTACCTGATTACGGATAACAGCTCTGTCAGAAGCTCGTATGTGAATTATATCCGGAAAGAACAGGGCGACAGTCCGCTCAATGAGCCGTTTTACAAACACCTCGTCAAAGGAGAATCGCTGAATGTGCCGTTCGATCAGGATGTGCTGGCCGATTACAAGAACAGGATAGCGCAGTACATGCGCAACGACGCGTATTACGGTTTCAGTCCAACACACGTGAAGTTCCGGGCCGATACCAACAAGACGACCATGAAAGTGAAGCTCGGCATCGAATTCACTGACCGCTTCATCCGTTCGGAAGAAAATCCGGATGAGGTCGTTGCCAAACGCCACGCGCCGACTTATGTGGAAGAGGTGTATTTCCACATTGCCGATACGTCGATGTACCTGGGGAATTTCCGCGCTACAATGGATGACCTGCAGCTGGAGATGAAGAAGGACAACTTCCTGCAAACGATCGATACACTGGTGTATGATGACCTGATGAAAAAAGTGTCATTGCCCGATTCTCTGAAGAAAAAGTATAAACAGACGTATTACAAGAGCACCGTAGAAAGAAATATCTTCGGTCAGCCGAAAGATTCCATCGCGCAGGATAAATTCCGGATCGCTACGTTCCTGTTCAACGGAAAAGCCGTACAGCGCCACGGAAGAGATACGCTGATCATGTTCGTAAAACCCGGACTGATAGAAGCCCAGAATTACCTCGAAAACGAGAACTATTACAAGGAATATTACCTCGATCGTTCCTATAACCGTTTGCAGCAGCTGGGCATTTTCGCCATTATCAAGCCGGTGATCGAAGAAATACCGGGGAATAAGATCATTGTGCATTACTACCTCGTGCCGGCCAAGAAACAAAGCTACAGCTTCGAGCCGCGCTTCACGAACTCGAACGGTTTCCTCGGGGTTTCAGCTTCGGTGAATTACACCAACAAAAACCTGTTCCGATCGGGCTGGAACACAACCGTTTCCATGAGCGGCGGTTTCGAATCCCAGCCACCGGTATTTGCCACAACACTGGATGGTGCGCAAATACAGCAGACGGGAAGAAGCTTCAACACCTTTGAATTCGGTCCTACGCTCAAATTCGACCTTCCGGGTCTGTTTCCTGTAAACGTAGCCAAGCTCGATAAACGCCAGCGACCTCGTACCATCCTTTCGGCAGCCTACAACTTCCAGCAGCGCCCGGATTTTTCCCGCAGCGTCTTCCAGCTGAATTACCTTTGGAAATTCTATGTCGGCAAAACACAGATCTTCTCGGTCGGTTTGCCGGGAGCTTCCGTGATCAAATTCGTAGCTCTGAAGAAAACACCTGAGTTCGAAACGCGTATCAATGCCCTGAACGACCTGTTTCTCCGGAACGCCTATAGCGATCAGTTCATCTGGGAAGATCTGAAGTTCGCATTCGATTACGATAACATCAACGCCGACGATAAGAAACCACGCCTCCGTGTGACTTCCAACACGACGATCAACATAGCAGGAAACCTGCTGTATTATGGCTTCAGAAAGCTACAGGCGCAGGACTCGATGGGCCATTACCAATTGTTCGGAGTACCGTATTCCCAGTTCGCGTTGATTGATTTCAAGCTTACCTCTTATTATGACGTAAATCGCAGGCACACACTCGCTGGTCGTATCATGTTAGGTATAGGCTCACCGTATAAAAACACCGTTACCTCGCTTCCATACGATTATTCGTTCTATGCCGGCGGTGCCAACGATAACCGTGGTTGGGTGGCGCGCTCACTGGGGCCGGGTTCTTACAAATACTACCTGGATACCTTACGTACTGCGACACAAATCGGTGATGTGCGTTTCGGTGGCTCGCTCGAATACCGCCTGGCAAAAGGCAAGCTGATCCAGAGCGCCGTTTTCTTAGATGTGGGCAACATCTGGACAATCAAAGACGATCCGAACCGTCAGGGCGGAAAGCTCTCTAAAAATGTACCCAGAGAGCTTGGTCTGGCTGTTGGATACGGTATCCGCCTCGACTTCAGCTTCTTCATTTTCCGACTCGATGCGGGCCTTCCGCTCACCAATCCGGCTTTGCCTGACGGATCACGCTGGATTTTCCAGTCGCGCGATGCCTATAACCTGGAAATAGCCAACTCCGGCATGTCGGCTGAACAGATCAAAAAGATCCCACCGCCATTCGGACTGCACTTCCACATCGGTATCGGTCTGCCATTCTAATCCATTCAAATGCATCATTCACAAGGCAGAATTCAGAAATCATAATTGGGTTCGAAGCCTCATTATGCATTGTGAATTCTGAATTATGCATTGTCGAACTACGGTTGAAATAATTATCTTTACAGCCCAAAACTAAAAGTACATATGGCACATCAGATCAAGCCGGGAGTAGCAACCGGTGACGAAGTTCAGGCAATCTTTCAGTACGCAAAAGAAAAAGGGTTTGCCCTTCCTGCAGTCAACGTTACCAGCTCCAGTACGGTAAATGCCGTGATGGAAACAGCTGCGAAAGTCAACGCTCCTGTGATCATTCAGTTCTCCAACGGCGGCGCTCACTACTTTGCCGGAAAAGGCCTTTCCAACGCAAACGAGCGTGCTGCAATTGCCGGTGGAATCGCTGGTGCAAAGCATATCCATACGCTGGCTGAACAATACGGTGCAACTGTCATTCTGCATACCGACCACTGCGCAAAAAACCTCCTGCCATGGCTCGATGGTCTCCTCGCTGCAGGTGAAGAATTTTATAAGCAAACCGGGAAACCGCTCTACAGCTCCCACATGATCGATCTTTCCGAAGAGCCGTTGGAGGAAAACATCGAGATCTGCAAAGAATACCTCGCTCGCATGAGCAAAATCGGTATGACGCTGGAGATCGAGCTGGGAATTACCGGTGGAGAAGAAGATGGTGTTGACAACACAGATGTTGACAGCTCCAAGCTCTATACACAGCCGGAAGAAGTCGCTTATGCTTACAGCGAATTGATGAAAGTAAGCCCGCGTTTCACCGTAGCAGCAGCTTTCGGAAACGTACACGGCGTATACAAGCCGGGGAATGTGAAGCTCACGCCGAAAATCCTCAAAAACTCCCAGGAATACGTACAACAGCAATTCAATACCGGAAACAACCCTGTTGATTTCGTTTTCCACGGCGGTTCCGGCTCTTCTCTCGAAGAAATCCGCGAAGCGATTGGTTACGGCGTTGTGAAAATGAACATCGATACCGACCTGCAATTTGCCTTTACAGAAGGAATCCGAGATTACATCATCAGCAAAGTCGATTACCTGAAAACACAAATCGGCAGCCCTGACGGGCCGGATTCACCCAACAAGAAACATTATGATCCACGCAAATGGATGCGCGAAGGCGAGCTGACATTTATCAAGCGCCTCGAACAGGCATTTGCCGATCTGAATAATATCAACACCTTATAACATGAGCTGGTTTAAACGTATCAAGGAAGGAATTACCACTTCCACGAAAGACAAAAAAGAAACACCGGAAGGCTTGTGGAACAAGTGCTCCCGTTGTAAAACCCTGTTTACGGCCGAAGACCTAGCATTGAACTACTGGGTATGCAACCGCTGCTCCAACCACGAGCGCATCGGTTCGGAACAATACTTCCAGATTTTGTTCGATGAAGGCGAATACACCGAGCTGAATGTCAACATGACCTCCGGTGACCCGTTGAAATTCGTCGACACGAAAAAATACACCGATCGTATCAAAGCGACCCAAAAATCCAGCGGACTGAAAGACGCTATCCGCACGGCTTATGGTAAGCTCGATGGTGAGAATTTTGTAATTGCAGCAATGGATTTCTCCTTCGTAGGTGGTTCCATGGGATCCGTAATGGGAGAGAAGATCGCCCGCGCTATCGACAAAGCGATCGAGCTGAAAGCCCCATTCATGATCATTTCCAAATCAGGAGGTGCGCGTATGATGGAAGCCGGTTTCTCGCTCATGCAAATGGCGAAAGTTTCCGGTAAGCTCGGACAGCTGGCTGAACAGCAATTGCCGTATATTTCATTCCTGACCGATCCGACGACAGGGGGTGTAACCGCTTCGTTTGCCATGCTGGGCGATATCAATATCGCCGAGCCGGAAGCACTCATCGGTTTTGCCGGTCCGCGCGTTGTAAAAGAAACAATCGGCCGCGACCTTCCGGACGGATTCCAGACATCGGAATTCGTATTGGAACACGGCTTCCTGGACTACATTGTAAACAGGACCGAGCTGAAAGAAAAGCTCGGACATTCCCTGAAATTATTCCGCAGCTAAAAAATACGATCCCGTCCGTCAGCCGACCGACGGGATTTTTTTTACCATGACACTGAAGCGCGCATCCGCATTGACCACTTCGCAATGGAGTGGGGGCACAACGACCGAGCTGGCTATTTTTCCGGCTGGATCATCCTACGCTGCCCGCGATTTCGACTGGCGGATCAGTACAGCCACCGTTGAAACAGCAGAATCGGAATTCACCCATCTTTCGGGTTATCACCGCTTGTTAATGGTGTTGGAAGGCGGATTGCAACTATTGCACGATACCGGAACCGAACAGCTCTATACCCGCCTGAAACCTTTGGAGCATTCCCACTTTGATGGCGATTGGAAAACCACTGGCTTTGGAACAGTGAGGGATTTCAACGTTATGTTCCGTTACGGTAAAACAGCGACTCTCGAAGTCAAAACGGAATCATTTACCCTCCAAAATGCAGGAACAACGGTACTGTATTGCCTGAATGGCGCAGCTGTGATCCATGAACAAACACTGCAGGCCGGAGATGTGTACGAGCTCGACCAGCCGGATGAAAGTACCGTCACACCGGCCGGTCACATGCAGCTCATCGTTGTCCATATAGCCTGAAAATGGCTTGTACTCCGCAGCATTGTTCGCTGCTAGCGCGTAAATATTCATTTTTAAAAGCGAATGCTTTTTTCAGGCCGACGGGATCGAAAAAGAACAGCTATTTTCGATACTGCAATACCTATGGCAATGTTTAAAGCGCTATTATTCATACCTGTTTTGCTATTGACCCTAACTGTTTTTGCCGCTTCGCCAGTCAAAGACACTTTGAATCGTCTGAATGACAAGGGCCAGCGTATCGGCTGGTGGGTTTTGAACAAAGACAACAGGCCAGTAGCTCACGGAGAGCTCAAAGCTAAAGAAGGTCGTTATATCAACGGGCGCAAGTTTGGCGCGTGGATCAACTATTACGAAGATGGCGTTACCCCTCGATTGATTGGCGAATATGCCGATAACCGCCCGTCCGGAGCCTATTTCCGGTTCGATCGCAAAGGTAAAATGAAACAGGCCAGCTGTGTTCCTTCAAAGATCAGGGTATCGCAGTTCATCGAAACATCCAACACCTTATTTTCCTGCAAAATGTTCTTCGAAAGCCGCGAAGCCGTGGCCGGACAAGTGTTTTTTACACGCAAGATCTTCAATAACAAAAACGTAGCCGTGCGCTTCTGGCTGGAATCAGCTGTGAAGATCGAATCCAATGAATTTACGACCGTTGATTATGATTGGCTGGACGTCAATTACAACCGATTGTTGCTCAACTACCTGCTCATCCGCACTCCGAAAAAAGAACTCCCACAGGCTGCCATTCCGCAGGAAATCGCCGAGCAGATGACAAGACAGGAGGCGCACCAGGAAACCGCAGAAGAGCGTGAAGCACGTGAAAAGCATTACTACTATCCGCCAGTTGTCCGGAATCCGCGGGTAGCTAAAGGTTTGGACTTTAAACCGAACGGAATGAACAAATTGTATTCCGATCAATCCGAAATCTGGATCGACGGCTACTTTAAAAACGGTCGACTGCTCGATGGTAAAGTCTTTGTCTACGACAGGGATGGTATTTTGCTGAAAGTTCGCGTCTACAAAGATGGTGTCTATAAAACCGATGGTGTTCTTTAACCACCTGATTGGTAATACATAGCCAATAAATCATCCGTTGCACTATTTTACACCAAAATCGTTACAGTAATGCAACTAGTTGTTCTGTTTTGACGTATATTGTTCAGCTATATACTCGAACTCCAATGAAAAAACTCTTTTACTTATCCTTAACACTGTTCTTTCTCCTCCTGGGAACATCTGCTGCCAAAGCCACCCATATTGTTGGTGGTGAGGTCTACTACGATTCGCTGGGAGGCGGACGATACAAAATCACCATCGAAGTTTTCCGCGACTGCGGTCCGCTTTCTTCCGGCTTCGACCTCTTTCTTGAATATACGATTTTCACCGATGATGGAACACAGTGGTCAACCCGTACAGTGGAGCCTTCCATCATTACGCAGCTTCCGGTTATTTACGACGATCCTTGTGTAACGCCGCCGGATGATATCTGTATCGAACGCGCGATTTACATCGATACTGTGATCCTTCCGTTCGACCCTTTCCAGCCAACAGGTTACCATATTTCCTACCAACGCTGCTGCTGGGCGAATAATATTACCAACCTCGTTGACCCTGCCGAAAATGGTATTACACTGACGGATCATGTTACCAGCCCTGATCTGGTGACCGAGCGCAACCAAAGCGCCCGTTTCAACAACTACCCGCAGCTGGTTCTTTGTGCGAACAATTCCATCACATTCGACCATTCGGCTACCGATCCCGACGGCGATTCCCTGGCGTATGAAATGATTACACCATGGCTGGGAGGCGATCAGCTGAACAGTATTCCCAATCCTGAAACGCCACCTCCTTATACGCCATCTGTATGGGAAGTTGGTTTCTCCGGTGCACAGCCATTCGGTCCGGGCTCTTCCGTAACCATTGATGCTGTAACTGGAGAGATGGTCTTCAGCCCGGATATGATTGGAACGTATGTAGCCGGTGTGGCCGTGAAAGAATACCGCAATGGTGTGCTCATCAACACGAAGATCCGCACGTTCGGTTACCGTGTGGTGGATTGCGACCAGGAAGTTCCGCTCGAAATCGAAACGTTTGTAAACGACCAACCGGTAGGAGCCAGCGGAAACGTACTGATCGAAGACTGCGGTGTAGCCGGATTCGAGATCACGCGTACTGATACAACAACCAACCTGGTGATGCAAATGATCACTTCCGGAACAGCTATCAACGGCGATGACTACACGGCGATCGACGACACGCTGATCATTCCGCACGGAGTGTTCACCGATACGATCCTGATCGCTGCTTTCCTTGATAATGTGACAGAAGGAGACGAAACAGTCGAGCTGCAGCTGGTTATTAAAAACCCTTGCGCCGACGAATACGACACCACTTCCATTTTGCTGACGATCGTTGATTACACCAACATGAGCATTACGCATACCGATTCGGCGAATATTTGTGCCGATTTCGGTGAAATAACACCCATCAGCTGTAGTGTGAGTAACGGTGTGCCACCGTATAGTTATTACTGGCAGCCGGTCAATATGCCTAGCAATGATACTGTTTATATCACACCGGGAATGGTTGTGCCTAACGTGAACAACTTCAATGTAACGGTAACCGACGAATGTGGAAAAACCATTCAAAGTGATCTGATACAGGTCTACAATCAATGTCCGCTTACGGTGCCGAATGTCATGACGACCAACAACGATGGTATCAATGACTTCCTCGTAATCACCAACCTCGAAGATTTTGACCGTGTAGGCTTGAAGATCTTCAACCGCTGGGGAAATATCATTTACGAGAACGATGCTTACAAGAACGACTGGAAAGGTACCGATTCAGACGGCAATCAGCTCGAAGAAGGCGTTTATTTCTACATGGTAACTCCTGAAAGCGAGAAATACAATTACGACGACAACGAGAAATCGAAATTCACCGCACACGGTTACGTCCAGATCTTTGTAGACTAAAGAATCGTGATATGAAATACTGGCCTCTTCGGAAACGGAGAGGCTTTTTCATTTCTTCACTCTCACATTCACATTCGTTCTCCCCAATATCAGTTTGACAAGAAGAAGATCAGAGATGAATTCCGGCACTTTCCAGAGCAGGAAAATACCTATTGTCAATCAATGGCTGGAAGTCTCAGTAAATTAAGATAGGATGAATTCAATAAAGACCTGAGTACTTATGACTGAAAGATCGTTGACTGAGGACTGGTGACCGAAAGACCGCCTACGCTTTCTTCTTCCGATCGCGCAGGTTCATAAACGGAATTTCGATCAGCTTATACATCGTAAACGAAATACCAATCACCAGCGCCCAGAACAGCGTGTAGTCGAGCCACCATTTTTCACCAACGATGTGTTTGCCCGGTCGGTACTTTTTAAAGTCGAAATGCTTCTCCTGCGCCTGTTCGATGGTCATCGTCATTGGGATGTACTTGCCATTCGGCTGAACGGTGTAATAATCACCCGTTTTTTTGCCGGTTTCATCCGTTTCGGTAATGTAGACAATGTTGTTCAGCCTGCGTTCAGCCGGTGTGATCTGCTCGATTTTAACACCATCGTAGTTGCCGTGCATGATGTTCTTGATCAGCATATTGGTCACCACGTTCAGGTTCACGAGGTACATCGAATAGGAGATAAGGCTGAAGAAGGTAATGAACTTCGTGACGCGCCCGAAACCGTTTTTCCAATTGGACAGGAAGGGCAGCATCATCAACACGACCAGTGATTTGATCAGCGGGAACCAAACGGCAGAATATTCACCGTATTTCGGGCCCATATTGCGCTTTGTGTAGTATAATAGCCAGCAGCCGAGGATGAGCAGCAGAATGTTGAACTTATGCTTCCAGAGATTTGGGAAATAGTTCGCAAGGAATGCCCCGATCACACCGAACATGATGGCGTCCAGTCGCGGAATGACCTGGTAGGTGATGTGATCGTCGATGTACTGCTTAAAGGCTGGCAAATGCGCCGGATCGGCACTATGGAAGTTGTATTTGTGGTAAATGTAGTAACGGTACCAGGAGATCAGTGCAATGAGCACCACGCTAAGCACCACGATCGTCGGCAAGAGCTTGGAACGGAAGAGGTACAGGCTGCCGAAGAGGAAGGTCGGGATCAGCAGGTAAAACCATTCTTCGATACTTAAGCTCCAGGATTCTGCAAAAAACGAAGGTGGAACGGATTCAAAATTCTGGATGAAGAAGAAAAACTTCCACCAGTCGGGCGGGAAATTATCCGGCAGCGCGATTGCCGTATAAGCCAGCAATATCAGCAATACGAAGAGGTAAGCCGGAACGGTACGCATCCATCGTCTGCTCCAGAAATGTACCAGGCCTTTAATTGAAGGCGCTTCTTTCTGCAATTGACGGATCAGGATTCCACCGATCAGGTAACCACTGAGTACGAAAAAGATCGCAACACCATCGAGCAGGATCTTATGAACAGCCGGCTTGTATTCCATGGGTACGAGGATCAGGCTGTGACCGATAAGTACCATGAAGATCGCAATAAAACGCAGGACGTCCAGTCCGAAAACGCGATTGGTGGTATGTTCTAAACGGAAAAACTGCATTGTGTCCGTGGTGTTATGTTTGAATCCGGGGACGAAGGTACGGATTTAGTTGATGAATTGAATAGTTGGCAAGTCTGAAGTTCGTAGTTGGAAATAGTGTGTTAGAAGTCAGAAGTTACGGGAAACAAAAAAAGGCTGCCCGCCAATGGTGGACAGCCTCAAGGTTTCAGTCACACAGGAATTACTGTGCTTCTTCTGTTGTTTCTCTTGGTTTGGAAGATTCCGTACGCTCAGGACGTGGCAGGAGCACACGACGGGAAAGCTTCCATTTCTTGGTTTTAGGATCTTTACCTACAACCTTGAATTTCAGTACATCGCCTTCTTTTGCTACGTCTTCCATCTTCGCCACTTTCTCCCAGCTGAACTCGGAAATGTGGATCAGACCGTCTGTTCCAGGAAGGATTTCCACGAACACACCGAAGTCTTTTACCGACTTCACTTTGCCTTCGTATTCTTTTCCTTCTTCTACCTGCGGAGGGAAAGCGATCATACGGATACGTCCGCTGGCTGCTTTCATATCGTCACCGTTGTTAGACATGATCTGAACCTGTCCTTCGCCGGATGGCAATTCTTCGATGGTAATAACCGTATTGGTTTCTTTCTGGATTCCCTGGATGATTTTTCCTCCAGGTCCGATGATGGCACCGATCATTTCGTTTGGTACGATGAATGCCTCGATACGTGGTGTTTGCGGTTTGAAGTCTGCGTTTGGCTTCGCAATCGTTTCAACGATCTTGTTGAGGATGTGCAAACGTCCTGCTTTCGCCTGATCCAATGCCTGGATCAGTACTTCGTATGGCAGACCGTCTACTTTGATATCCATCTGGCAAGCTGTGATTCCTTTTGCCGTACCGGTTACTTTGAAGTCCATATCTCCGAGGTGATCTTCATCACCAAGGATATCCGACAATACAGCGAATTTACCACCGTCGGCTACAAGACCCATAGCGATACCGGAAACCGGAGCTTTGATCTGTACACCACCGTCCATCAGGGCGAGTGTTCCGGCGCAAACCGTTGCCATGGAAGAAGAACCGTTGGATTCGAGGATCTCGGATACAAGGCGGATCGTGTAAGCGTTGTTTTCCGGCAATACAGGCTTCAATGCGCGCAGTGCCAGGTTTCCGTGACCTACTTCACGACGGGAAGTACCGCGGATCGGCTTCGCTTCACCTGTCGAGAATGGCGGGAAGTTGTAGTGGAGCATGAATTTCTCAGTTCCGCGGAACGTAACACCGTCCAGCAGCTGCTCGTCCATTTTACCACCCAGTGTAAGTGTTGTCAACGATTGTGTTTCCCCGCGTGTAAATACGGCAGAACCGTGTACCATTGGCAGGTAGTCTACTTCCGCCCAGATCGGACGAATTTCGTCGAACTTACGGCCGTCAAGACGCTTCTGCTCGTTGAGCATCACATCGCGTACCGCTTTTTTCTTCACTTCAGAGAAGTAAGTCGAAATGAATCCGCTCACTTCAGCCAGTTCTTCTTCCGAGTAAGAGGCCTTGATCTCTGCTTTGATCTCGTCGAACAATTCTGTACGCTTTGCTTTGTTTGCCAATCCCTGACGGGCAACTTCGCGGCATTTGTCGTAACCGAGCTCGTATACTTTTTTCTTAACGTCTTCGTTGTGCGTTTCGTGACTGTATTCGCGCTTCGGATTGGCTTTTGGCCATTCTGCTGCGAATGCCAGCTGGAATTTGCACTGCTCGATGATGGCTTCGTGAGCGATTTTGATCGCTTCAACCATTTCCAGCTCAGAAATCTCTTTCATTTCACCCTCCAGCATCACGATGTCTTTAATCGTACCGGCGATCATGATGTCGATATCCGACTGCGCCATCTGGCTTACAGTTGGGTTCACGATGAATTCACCGTTGATACGACCAACACGTACTTCAGACATCGGTCCGTTGAACGGGATGTCGGAAAGTGCGATAGCAGCCGAAGCAGCCAAACCGCACAATGCATCCGGCTGGTGCTCACCATCGTAAGCCAGCAACTGGATCATCAACTGAACTTCTGCGTGGTAATCATCCGGGAACAGGGGACGCAGAGCGCGGTCCACCAATCGCATAATGAGTACTTCGCTGTCGGAAGGACGTGCCTCACGACGGAAGAATCCACCAGGGATTTTACCCGCAGCTGCGAATTTCTCTTTGTAATCTACTGTTAACGGAAGGAAATCCACTCCGTCTTTTGCTTCTGGTGCTGCAACGACTGTTGCGAGAAGCACCGTGTTGCCCATTTGTAACACTACCGACCCGTCAGCTTGTTTTGCAAGCTTTCCAGTTTCGATGGAAATCTCTTTCCCTCCGGTAACGATGGACTTTTTTACTCCTATATTCATACTTCTATTATTTCCAAATTTAATTGACTTCAGGATTTAAAGACTTTAAGATTTCAGGACGGTGCTGATGTCTTAAAATCCTAATGTCCTGACGTCCGGATTAACAAAAAAGGGGACGGTCGAATCGTTTCGACAAAGCCCCCTCTCTTAAAATTATGTTTGATCGAATTAACGACGTAAACCTAATTCTTTTACCAACGCACGGTATTTTTCAATGTCCTTACGCTTCAGGTAATCCAGCAAGCTACGACGCTTACCAACCAGCAACTGCAGTGAACGCTGAGTTCCGAAATCCTTACGGTTCTTTTTCAGGTGTTCTGTAAGATGCGCGATGCGGTAAGTGAACAAAGCGATTTGTCCTTCCGTTGAGCCTGTGTTTGCTGCTGATCCGCCGTGTTTTGCGAAGATCTCAGCTTTCTTTTCTGGTGCTAAATACATGCCAATATTGCTTGAATGATTTTTATGTATGCCGACTTTCGACGTGCAAATATACAACTAAAATTGAGAATGGAAAATTCCAAAATGGAAAATGCAAAATTGAAAAGCGAATCAACCTGTTACATTTCAATTTTCAATTATTGAGGTTTGTCTGAAGCTCCACCAGTCCTGCATAAGCGCCGTCACGGTTGGCGATCAGCTCCGGGTGCGTTCCCTGTTCGATCAGCTCGCCCTGCTGGATCACGAGGATCTTGTCGGCATTGCGAATGGTGCTCAAACGGTGAGCGATCACGATGGAAGTACGACCTTTCATGAGCTTTTCGAGCGCGTCTTGCACCACTTTTTCGGATTCGGAATCGAGGGCGGAAGTGGCTTCGTCGAGTACGAGGATCGTCGGGTTTTTCAGAATGGCGCGGGCAATGGCAATGCGCTGTTTCTGTCCGCCGCTGAGCTGAATTCCTCTATCACCGACCTGCGTGTCGAATCCGTCGGGAAAGCTGTTGATGAAGTCCAGTGCGTTGGCTTGCCGGGCTGCTTCCAGGATGGCTTCTTCACTGGCAGATGGCTTACCGAAAGCAATGTTCTCGCGGATCGTTCCGGCGAAAAGCAACACATCCTGTGGCACAACGGCAATGTGGTTCCGCAGGTGTTCCAGGTCGATGGTCGCAGCGTCGTGTCCGTCAAAGAGGATGGTGCCGCTTTCAGGCTGGTAATAGTTCAATACCAATGAAGCAATCGTCGATTTCCCACCGCCGGAAGCGCCTACAAGCGCCAGTGTCTGGTTGGAGCCTATTTCGAATGATAAGTCGCGGATGACCGGAACATCAGGACGCTGCGGATAGCGGAAAGTAACGTTGCGGAAAGCGATCGTGCCGGAAAGCGCCGGTTTGGCTGTTCCGGTGAACAATTCCGGTTCGCTGACCTCGGTCATCAGGTCCATGAGCTTTTCTGTCGCACCGACCGATTTCTGGATGCCTGAATAAAAATCCGGTAAAGAGCCAATGCTTACCGCCATCAGCAAGGTCACCATCAGGAAGGAAAACAAATCACCTTGCGCCAGCTCCGGATTCGGTCCTTGCGTCATCATCAGTCCCTGCCACACGATAAACACAATGGCGCCGAACATACAGAAGACCATGAACGAAATGAAAATACCGCGCCAAAGACCGCTGCGAACGTTCAAACGACGAATTTCTTCCACCGCAGCCTTGAACTTGCCTATCAGGTAGTTTTCATTGGTAAAAGCTTTGATGTTGCCGATCCCGGTCATGGATTCTTCCGCAATGGCATTGGCCGAAGCGGTTTTGTCCTGCGCCTCGCGCGACAGTTTTTTGATGAATCGTCCGAACACAACAGCGACGATCACGATCACCGGAACAGTGGAAAGCATGATCAGGGCCAGTTTCCAGGAAACGAAAGCGAGGTAGAGCACACCACCTACGACCATAACGACCTGCCGGAAGAATTCGGCAACTGTTGTGCGAAGCGTTTCCTGTAATTGCGTGATATCAGCAGAAAGACGGCTGGTGAGTTCGCCCACGGTATTCCGGTTGTAGAAATCCATCGGGAGGCGGAGCAGTTGTTGAAAAACGTCGAAACGGATGTCGCGCAGTGCCTTTTCAGTCACATTGGTAAACAATACCACCCGGAAATAGCTGAAAAGAGCCTGTGCACCAAACATCAGGAACAATACCAGTGTAACGGTTGAGATATTGGAAAGATCGATGGCCTGAACGGCTTCAGCCATGGTTGTTTTCGTTCCGCTTCCAAGTCCGAGCAATTGTCCGAGCAGAATAGGGAAGACGAAGCCAATGAGGGTGGAAAGCACGAGGAATATCCAACCGATGCCGTATTCAACCCGGTAGGGTTTCAGGTAAGTGAAAATACGTCTCGCTTTGCGGTAACTATCGCGTGTTAATTGTATTTTTTCCTTCTTTACCTGTTTGGGTCGCAACATTCGTTGTAGATTTGTCCTGCAAATGTATACACATAGCGAGGCTCGCGGTGCATTTTTTCAGAATATTTTCTTGCAGGCCTTGACAATTTGGAAAATGTGGCTATCTTTGCACCCGCCTTTGTCGTTGACAGGCTTTAAGAAATTGAATTCCGAATACAGAAGATAAAGTATACAGATCATGAAAAGAACGTTTCAGCCATCCGTAAGAAAGAGAAAGAACAAGCACGGATTCCGCAGCCGTATGGCAACGAAGAACGGTCGTAAAGTCTTGGCTGCACGTCGCCGCAAGGGCCGTAAAAAACTGACAGTTTCCGACGAGCGTTTCCACAAGCGTTAATCGCCTCGTTACTAACGATATGAAACCATCTTCCTTTAGGGAGGTGGTTTTTTTGTTTTCCAAACTTTTACCACAAAGAAGCAAAGTATATCATAAGTCATACTGCTTAAGGTAGCAAAGAGTTTGTCGTCACTTTTCTAGCTGTAAACGCAAAATTTCAGAGCTACTTAGCATAGAATTCAATAGAATTATTGTCAGTTACTACGATTACCTTTGCTCCCTTAACAAACACAGCCAGGAATTTACTCTTTGTTTCTTTGTGGTGAATCAAAATGCTATTTTTATAGGATATGAAATTTCCAATCGACTTTCGCTCCGATACCGTAACGCAGCCGACTGAGGCTATGCGCGCTGCTATGTTTTCCGCGCCACTGGGCGATGATGTGTACGGTGAAGATCCGACCGTGAACGAGCTGCAACAATTCGCAGCCGATTATTTTGGGATGGAAGCGGCCTTGTTCTGCGCATCCGGAACGCAAACCAATCAGATCGCCATCAACGTGCATGCGAAGCCGGGCGGCGAAGTGATTTGTCACGAAGAAAGTCATATTTACAAATACGAAGGCGGCGGCATTGCCAAGAACTCGGGCGCTTCCGTTCGTCTGCTCACAGGCAATCGCGGTCGACTCACGGCTGAAGATATTGGTCAGTGGATCATGCCCGACGACGTACATTTTCCGGTTACGCAGCTGATTTCACTGGAAGATACGGCCAATCGCGGTGGTGGTGCGGTCTACGATTTCGAAGAGATCAAACGCATCAGTCAATTGGCGAAACAGCACGATCTGCCTTTGCACCTGGATGGTGCACGTTTGTTCAATGCGTTACGCGTGAATGGCATCCCACCGAAGGAATACGCCTCCCATTTCGATTCCATTTCCATTTGCCTTTCCAAAGGATTGGGCGCACCGGTTGGTTCGCTGCTGCTTGGGAAGAGCGATTTTATCCATAAAGCCCGCCGCGTACGCAAAGTCATGGGCGGTGGCATGCGACAGGCTGGCTTCCTGGCTGCTGCAGGTTTGCATGCGTTGAAACACCATGTTGAACGACTCGACGAAGATCATCGTCATGCGCTCCGACTGGGCGATGCATTGGCAACACGATCGTGGGTAAAAAACCTTGTGCCGGTGGAAACGAATATCGTGGTGATCGAGCTGCTGCATCCGGCCGATCGCGATCGCTTTATTGCCCGTTTTGCCGAAGAACAGATCAAAGTCAGTGCGTTTGGTCCGGGAATGATCCGTTTGGTCACCCACCTGGATTGTTCACCTGCGCAGATCGATCATGTCATAGAAGTCATAAACCGACTGGCATGAAACGGTGGCTGCTGCTGTGGATGGCTTTGCCCTTTGTTTCCATAGCGCAGGAACCGCTTTATGTATGGACATCGGTGCTGCTGATGAATGAAAACTGGCCGCGACCCACGGTAGAGCAACCCGATTTTTCTTTTTTTGCCGATATCATCGTTGTTGAAAAATCCGACAGGGTAGACAACAATTTGCAATTCTATTCCTGTTCGCGTGCCATCTGGCTTCGGGAGTCGTCCTGGATGGCCGATTCAATCGAAGGGACGCACCGTCCGCTGGCCCAGCTGTATTTTGATTGTTATGAGCTGGAAGCAAGGAAAATCAGCCGGGAGCTGCAAAAAGGCGGAATCGATCCGAACGAGCTGGCTCATCAGGCGCGTTTGCGAGCGGATAGTTTGGCCAATCATTTCAATTCTATCACAGCAGCCGGAGTGGACTTCGAGCAGCTGCGATTGAGTCGTTTATGGATGGACAGCGCGTTGCAGGCCAATCCCCGGATGGATTTCCCGGAAAAGCCCGAAAAGAAAGTGCTGGGATTGGGGTTCGACATCGGCGTTGGTGCCACATTTTTCACGGGCGAAGTAAGCAGTTATTTCAAGCCTGTTTCCGGTCTGTCGCTGGGTGGAACGTTCCGGATCAATCGTCTGTATTTCGATTACCACTGGCTGAATACCCGCACGATCGCTCGCAAAGAATTCGAGATGCAGGATTTTAAATTCACCGATACGACCAGCCTGCGTATCCGGCAAACGGTTGCAGCCGTTGGGTTCCAGGTTACCCGCTTTTCCCGCTTACGATTGGTTCCGTATGTTGCTTTGTCACTGTTCCGCGTGATCAACGATAACGAACCGAAAGGTTCCCTGTATAATAAAGGCGGCCTGTCCTCGAATTTCGGGATTGGCTTGCTTTCCGAATGGACGGTAAATCCTTATGATCCGCGCGAACGCTCTTTCTGGAAAATCATCCTGCGAACGGAATACACGCGTATCGATTACCTCCACGTGATCCAAGGCGACGGATTTAAAGTATTGCTGGGGATTGGGATTGCTATTTGATTTGGCAAAAGTTGAAAGCTTCCCTCCTTGAGGAGGGACAAAGGGAGATGGCTAACCGCGATCGAAGTTGGATGCCACCCTCCTCAATGTCCCTGCGCTACCGCTTGGTCTTCAAAAGCTACGCTTTCTCTTCTCAAGGGAGGAGGTAAATTTTCCTTTGCTCCTTTGTGGTGATAGATTACCTTTACTTCATGAAAGCACATTTGTACGCTGTCATAGCCGGTTTTCTGGTATTTGTTTCCTGTTCGCAACCGCAAGAGGAAACCGTTGATTTCAAAGATCTGGCGCCAAATTCGGAGCGATACAAAGACGGAGATCCAACCGAAAAACCGGCCGATACATTGGCGAAAGATCAGCGCCCGGCGGAAAGCGCGTTCCTGGCAATTGTGGATACACTGCTGACCAATTCCCGCTGGATAAAATGGGATACAGTGCTGTTCGCCGATCGCTTCGGACCGAAAACACAGGAAAAATGGCAGGTGATCGGACCAAACGACAGCCTGGTACTACTGAAATATACGTTTAAAGACAGCTTGCGCGTCAAAAATGCGTTGTTCAACTGGCTGGATTGTTTCGGCCCGAAATGTATATCCTATACCGTTGGCGGCAACCTGCGCATTCCCCGTCGTCAGGCATTGATACTGGTCGGGAGTCAGGATCTGCTTGTCATTGAAGGCAATGGTAAGATCGACGAAAAGCGTATCCGAAAAAGCTTACAACCCGATCCGAAGAAGGAAAACTGGTTGTACATCATAGCCATTCCGCGTTCAGGAAAAACCATTTGGAAACGCATCGAAAAAGGCGAAGAAAAACCCATAGTGAAAAATGAAAACAGTTAACCGAGGCTACCTGCTGGTGGAGCCGCGCCAGGCATTCTGCGACTGGGCAAAGCACCACGACGAAGATTTTGATTTTGATGAAAACGATGACCTGGAAGGCAGTCTCTACCTGATCGAAGAGGACTTTTTCGATATCGAGCCTTTGCTGGAAAAGTACTTTAAGAAAATCATGGAGAACGAATGCGAAGCGGTCACAGACGATGAGACGGCATGGCCAAAACCTACGTTATCGTTGTTCCTCGAGTGGTTCCACGTACGCATAGGCGGCAGCGTATTCGACGCGGAGAAATCGGATCTTTTAGCGGATTAGCAGTGAATAGGCATTAGTAAATAGGCAATAGGGTGAAAACCATTTACTATTGCCTATTTACTATTCACTGAGTTTCTTAATCAAATTCACATTGTAATAAGCCGGATCGTGGCTCACTTCTTCTGCAGCCCAATCGGGCAGGGCGAAGGATTCGTTTTCGTGTTCCAGCTCAATTTCCGCAACAATCAGTCCGGAGAGCTTGCCGTGAAACACATCGATTTCCCAGATTTTTCCTTCATGAACGGTCGTATAGCGCACTTTGGAAAGGACCTGCGCGCAGAAATGATCCAGTAAATGACCAGCTTCTTCCTGCGGAATGGCGTATTCGAATTCCGTACGTGAAATGCCTTCAGACGGACCTTTGATCGTCAGAAATCCCTTTGTTCCTTTGGTGCGAACGCGTACCGTCTTTCCATCCGGGCTGTCGAGCAGATAACCCTGGCGAATGGAAACACCTTCCAGCGTTGGCAGAAGTGCCTGAATCTGGTCATTGACGAGGAATTTGCGCTCGATTTCAATCATGCGGACGAATTTGGATACGAAAATAGCAGAATGCGGGCAGATCCGCGATGTTTAAAACTTCTGACTAAATTCGTAGCATGCACGTATTGCTGAGCTTTGATTACGAATTGTTCTTCGGTAAGGAAACCGGATCGGTGGAGCAGTGCATGATCCGTCCGACGAACCAATTGCTGAGCCTGTGCCGGAAATACGGAATCCGGATGACATTTTTTGTCGATGTAGGTTATTTCATCCAGCTGGAAGCTCACGTTGAGCGTTTCCCCGCTTTGGCGAAGGATTTACAGCAAATCAAGCTGCAGATTGTTGATATGCTGGCACTGAATTGCGACGTGCAGCTGCACATTCACCCGCATTGGGAAAAATCGACGTACGATGGTCAACAATGGCAGATTGTCACCGATGGTTGTTACAAGCTCGATGATTTTTCAGACGAAGAGATCGAGGAGATCGTAAAGCGTTATGCTCATTACCTTCAAGCGTTAACGAATAAGCCTGTAACCAGCTTTCGGGCCGGTGGATGGTGCATACAGCCGTTTTCGCGTTTGGCAAAAGTCTTCGCTGAAATCGGGATTGTGTGCGATTCGAGCGTATTCCCGGGCGGACAATTCCAGTCGCCGCACTACGATTTTGATTTTACAGCCGTCCCGCGATTTTCACCGGCTTACCGTTTTGAAAATGACGTTTGCGTAGCTGATCCAAATGGTCGATTTGTGGAATTGCCGATCGCTTCCTGGCTTTACAAACCTGAATTTTATTGGCGATTGTACATCCTGGGACGTTTGTTCCCGTCACGACATAAAATGATGGGCGATGGCACGTTTCTCGCGCAGCCCGGCCGAAAAACATCCGTTCTGACACAACCTGTCTGGAATCACGTGAGCTGTGATGGCTACTACGCCGGAATGCTGTCTAAACAGGCGGCGTTTTACGACAAACGCGGCGTCGAACACTTCGTTGTGATCGGTCACCCGAAAGGGCTCACCGTCTATGCCATCGAACAGCTTGAGCGTTTTGTCCGAACGCATCAAAATAAGTATACGTTTCCTTCGTTTTCCGACCTGGAATGGAGCTAGTGGGTTCGAAACATATCGATAAACAGCAATGGGATGAATGGGTAAAGCAGTCCGGCGGAACGGTATTTTCGCGCTCGGCTTACCTCGACGCCACGGCCGATGACTGGGCGGTTGTATACAACGACCAGCGAACGGGTGGAATTGCTTGTCCGTTTACGTTGAAACTAGGCGTTTTGACGCTCTACGCACCGTTTTTCCACCGATATATCGAATGGATAGGAACGGATCGGCCATCAGAACCGGTGCTGATCGAAGTACTGAAGAAGTATTTCCCCGTGGCTGATGCACAGCTGCACTGGCCCGGTTCAGAGGAAAAACGAAAGCACCAGGAAATTACCCGGGAGCAATTTCAGCCGAATCAGCAGGCGAAGCGTATGCTCAAAAAAGCAGCCCGCTATGAGGTCGAAACGAGCTGGAATCCGAAACCGTTGCTGGAGCTGCTGCGGAACGAATTAGCGCCCCGTGTGGCAGCGGTGAACGATCATTCGCTGTCGTTGCTGGAGAAACTCGTGCATGCATTCCAGGAACCCGAAATCCGCCAGCTTAACTTGTTAGAGAACGGGCAATGGCAGGGCGGCATCTGGCTGCTGTGTTTCGGTGACCGCGTGTTGTACCTGAAAGGAACGGTTACCAGCGAAGTAAAAGAAAACGGCGGCATGTACCGGCTGATGGAAGAAGCCATGCAGTTTGCCTTTGTGCAGCAGGCAGTATTTGATTTCGGCGGCTCAAATGTGGAAGGCGTACGTCGTTTCAACCTGCATTGGGGAAGTTCCGACGTTTTTTACAGCCATCTTTCATGGAATAATGCACCTTTGTGGTGGAAAAGCATCAAATCGTTGCGAAGCAAATGGAAAAAAAGGTCGTATTAATCACAGGCGCCACAGGTGGATTGGGCCGTGCAATGGTCGAACACTTTCAAAGCGGCAATTATATCCTGGCATTGCATGCCCATGAACAGCAATCGTTTCCCGTAAAGGCCGAGCACGAGTGGTTCCAGGCCGATCTGCGCGATCCGGAAGCCATTGCTTCTATGGTAAAAGAAGTACTCAACTGCTTCGGTCAGATCGATATCCTGATCAACAACGCCGGGATTTCTCGCAACGGGATGTCGTGGAAATTACCCGAAAGCGACTGGAACGACGTTATCGCAGTCAATCTGACGGCTCCTTTTCTTTTAATGCAGCAGGTGTTGCCCGAAATGCGTGAACGCAAAACAGGACGCATCATTTCCATTTCTTCGGTCGTGGCACAAACCGGTGTTCCAGGAACAGCTGCTTATGCGGCAAGTAAAGCCGGTTTACTTGGATTGACAAAAACGGTCGCCAAGGAAACGGCTACCAGCGGCATTACCGTCAACGCACTGGCGCTCGGTTATTTCGACCAGGGCATGATCTCCGAAGTAGCACCGGAATTGCAGGAACAAATCCGTTTGCAAATTCCTAAGCAACGACTCGGTTCTGTAGATACGATACTGGCTACGCTCGACTGGCTGATCAGTCCGGCGTGCGATTACGTGACGGGCCAGACGATTTCGCTTAATGGTGGCCTTTACACTTGACATTAAGACTTCAAGACTTTAAGACACCAGGACAAGTTCTGATATCCTAAAATCCTAATGTCCTGACGTCCTGCCGTCGGAATATTCGGTTAAATTTGCAGCATGTTCCCGAAGACCAGTACGCCGAGGTGGATCATCATCCTTATGGACCTGCTGCTTTCAGCTTTCTCGCTGTTTGCGGCCTACCTCATGCGATTCGATCTCAAAGCCGATACCGCCCTCTGGCAGGCTGAATGGGAAATTCTTTCGAAGTCCATCATCGTCTTTTTTGCCGTTCGGTTCCTGACGTTTTATTTCTTCCAGATCCACAAAGGCATGATCCGTCACACCTCGACGGTGGATTTTCGACGCCTGTTCATAGCCGTTACGACCAGCTCGGTGATCTTTTTCCTGCTGGGATTGGCGCGTTACTTCTTCGTCGATGGCTACTTCCTGTTTCCGTCGTCGGTATTGCTCATGGAATACCTGATCTGCGTGTTCCTGGTAACGGTTTCACGTTTTACGATCAAGTTGTGGTACCTCGAATCGGTGAAAACGAAGGAAGAACAGGTGCGTGTGCTGATTTACGGTGCGGGCATTTCCGGATTAATCGCCAAACGGACGATCGAGCGCGATATCCTGATCAATTTCAAAGTGGTTGGTTTCCTCGACGACAATCGCAAGATTACCGGAACGCGTATCGAAGGTGTGCCTGTTTTTCATACGTCATCGCTTGAACAAATCCTGAAAGACGAAGCCATTACGCAGGTCATTATTGCGATCCAGAACCCGGAAGAAGAAAACCAGGCGCGCGTGGTGGAATTGTGCCTCGATGCGTCGGTGGAAGTGAAAAAAGTGCCGAGCCCGCGCAGCTGGATCAACGGCGAATTCTCTGCCAAACAAATCGCGCAGGTCAATATTGAAGATTTGCTGGGACGCAAGCCTATCGTCCTTAATCAAGATAAAATTGCCGCTGAGCTGAGCGGAAAAGTGGTGTTGATCACCGGTGCGGCCGGTTCCATTGGCAGCGGACTGGTGAAACAGGTGGCGCGCTACAACCCGAAACTGCTGGTCATGCTCGATCAGGCCGAATCACCATTGTACGAATTGCAGCTCGAAATCGCGCAGGATTTCCCGGATTGTCCGATCGAGATCGTGATGGGCGATATCCGCAACCGTGCGCGTATGGAACAGCTGTTCGCAGAATTCCGTCCGGCATGGGTTTTCCACGCGGCGGCCTACAAGCATGTGCCGATGATGGAAGACAATCCGTCGGAAGCGGTGCTCACCAATATCAAAGGAACCAGCTACCTCGTCGATCTGGCGATTGCTTACGAAACCTATAAATTCGTCATGATCTCGACCGACAAGGCCGTGAATCCGACCAACGTAATGGGCGCTTCCAAGCGCATCGCTGAAATGGTGGCGCAGCAGGCAGGTCTTTCGCACAAAACGCAATTCATTACCACGCGTTTCGGGAATGTGCTCGGTTCGAACGGTTCCGTGATTCCACTGTTCAAAAAACAAATCGAGCAGGGCGGACCGATTACCGTAACGGATGAGCGCGTGACGCGTTTCTTTATGACTATCCCCGAAGCTTGTCAGCTGGTGCTTGATGCTGGCGTAATGGGGAATGGCGGCGAGATTTTCGTGTTCGACATGGGACAATCGGTGAAGATCGTCGACCTGGCGAAAAACATGATCCGTTTGAGCGGTCTGGTGCTTGGAAAAGACATCGAGATCAAATACACCGGCTTGCGACCAGGCGAAAAGCTCTACGAGGAATTGCTCAACGAAAGCGAGAACACACTGCCAACGCACCATCCGAAAATCCTCAAAGCCAAAGTGCGCGATGTAGCGCCGGAACAGGTAGAGCAGATCGAACAGCTGACAGAGCAGGTGGGAACCATCAGCAATATGCAGCTCGTTGGACTGATGAAAGCCATTGTTCCCGAGTTTATTTCGAATAATTCCGAGTTTTCAGCGCTCGACAAAAAATAACAACGAATGAAACCTCTTCAGCTCCAGGTACGTTTTTCCGATTGCGATATGCTGCAGCATGTCAACAATGCGGTTTACCTGAATTACTTCGAAGAAGCGCGGATCCATTATTTCCGCCAACTGCTTGGAATCGATTGGGACTGGCAACGCAACGGCATTTTACTGCGCAAGAACGAGCTGGAATACCTCAAGCCGGTTTTCCTGCATGATCCTGTGGAAGTATATTGCTACCTGAAACACATCGGGGAAAAAAGCTTCACGATGGCTTATGAAGTGAAGGTAAAAGGCGAGCTCCGGACGACCGGAACTTCCGTTCTGGTATGCTACGACAACCTGGTGGGGCGCAGTATCCTGATCCCGGCGAAAATGCGTGCCGGATTGGAGCGCTTGCCCTTATTATTGGAACAATAATTGTATTAACCGGACAAAAAAATACCGTATGAAACTGCTTGCCGTTTTGTTTACCCTTTTCACCGTTTCGGTGTTTGCACAGCCGGGGAATCTGCCGGTTATCAAGAAAGACAGCTGCTATAAAAAGGCAGCAGCCCGCAGCAAGCAGCGTTTTGCCGAGTGGGAATGCGGTAAAATAGCCGGTGTAGTCGATTGCAACGAAAAACTCGAGCTCGACGAAGCTTCCAATACTGTGATAACGGCCTCGGCTAAAACACCATTTAGCGGAACCTGCGAAACCTGTCATATGAACGGGATCCTGGAGCGTCGCATTACGTTTGTGAACGGAAAAACGAACGGTGTCGACACCACGTATTACGCTTCCGGTTGCATTATGGTGATCCGTGATCACGTTCAGGGTGCAGAAAACGGGCATTGGACGTATTTCTACGACAGTATCGCCAGGCCAGCCTGGGAAATGAACTATTCTGTCGGCGTGCAGCACGGTGAACAGGTCACCTACAACAAAAAAGGCGACACGACGAAGTACGAAAATTACATCAACGGTGTGTTGAATGGTCCAAAAGTGACGTATGACAAAAACGGCGTTCGTACGAAGAAGGTGAATTACGTCAATGGTTTGCTGGAAGGCCCGTTCCTGGTCTACAACACTGACGGAAAGATCATCGAAGAGCTGAATTACAAGGAAGGAAAGAAAAACGGCGTTTTCAAGTATTACTACGACGACGGCATGCTGCTCCGTACCGAAAACTGGGATATGGACGCCAAAAACGGCGAATTCAAGACCTTTTATTACGATCAAACCCTGCAGAGCCTGGAAACCTGGAAGAAAAACTCCGGCAAGCCGGTGACGTATATTACCGGAACAGTCTACGAGTTCAACGATAAAGAAACGGCCTATAAAGTGGGTGAATTGCTCCACAAGAAGAAAACGCCGGAGCAAATCACCGAAGAGCTGGGTGAAGTGGAATACAACACCATTCCCATTCAGTCGGTTATCCAGGAAGAAGACGAGCTGCTGAAAAAAGAGAAGCTTCAGAGAGGTTTGAACCAGCCTTTTAAATCAGGTGATAAATACTACGTGGTGAATGTCGTTACGATGAGTACCATTGCTCGAAAAGAAGTCCGCGAAGGCTGGTTCGAGGAGCGTTTTCCCGATCAAAAGCTCAAGCGTCGCGCATTGTACAAAAAAGACGTGCTGATCGAAGAACACGTCTACGACGAGCAGGGGCGTGAGATCAGAACGTTCGGAGGTGCAGCCAATTCCGGAGCGGAAGACGATGCTGTTCCGACAGGCGATAAAAAGAAGAAAAAGAAAGGAAAAGAACCAACGCCGCCGCCAGCTGAAGAACCGGAATCAGAATGAGAAGGAAAATGAGAATGATGTTGCAGAAATCTCATTCTCGCTCTGCTTCTCGTACTGTTCACCGACGGCTTACCACTATTCGCCGATTAGCTGTTGTGTGGTGCAAAAGGCGGGTTTACTTTTGATCCGTTAACTGCAATAAAACGCGCAAGAACCAATACATGAAACAACTTTACATTCTAACACTACTCTTGATACTGCCTGCGGCCTTCTATGCCCAGAGCACGATCAATGGTGAGGTGAAAAACAACAGAGGTGCGGTCGTTCCGATGGCCAACGTTTACATTAAAGGAACGCTGGATATCGTTACCACAGATGCCGACGGGAAATTTACACTGGTAACACCGCTGAAAGGGCCACGTGTCCTCATCGCTTCAGCCCTGGGAACCCTGAAAACAGAATATCCGATTACGCTCAACGACAGTACCTATACGGTTGCTATCGTGGTAACGGAAGAAGCCACCGACCTGGAAGAATTTGTGATCACCGCCGGAACAATTGCCGCGAGCAACGATCGCGCGGTTGCGGTCCTCGATCCGATCGACATCGTTACAACTGCCGGCGCGCAGGGCGATATCGTGGGAGCGATCCAGACATTGCCGGGCGTTCAGCGCAACGGAGGCGACCAGACCGGTTTGATGGTCCGCGGTGGTGACGTAAACGAAAGCGTCATGATCATCGACGGAACAACCGCTCAGAATGCGTTCAATAGCAACGTTCCAGGAGTGGCGCAGCGTAGCCGTTTCAATCCGTTCCAGTTCAAAGGAACTTCCTTCAGCACGGGAGGTTACAGCGCGCGTTACGGACAGGCGCTTTCTTCCGTACTCGATTTACAGACCAATGACCTGCCCGATCAGAACAACGTCAATGTCGGTGCAAACTTCGCAGGTGTTTATGCATCAGGTGAAAAGCTCATGGGCAAGAACGGGATCGAATTTTCCGGTTACTACAACAACCTGGCGCCTTTCTTCCTGCTGGCTGAAAGCTCCATCGATTTCTACGATGTGCCGCAGGGTGGTGGTTTGTCGACCCGTTTTGTTTCCAAAACCGAAGGCAACGGCATGTTCAAAATGGCCCTGAGCCATACGTTCAACAAAACCGGAATCGCGATTTTCGATCCATCAAATCCGGGACAGAACATCAATTTCGGGATCAAAAACCAGAATACGTACCTGACGACATCCTTCAAGAACTGGATCAACGACCATTTGCGCTACAACACGGCGTTTTCCTTCAGCAACAATACCGATCACGTTTCCTGGGGCGAGTTTGCGGTCTATCGCAACGACAGCCGCGTGCAGGGAAGGGCAGAGCTGTGGTATGAAGCCGGTCGTAAGTTCAACATCCTGTTCGGAACGGAATTGCAGAACTTCGCCTATACACAGCAATTCGATACACTCATCGGGCAATTTTCCGAAGTCATGAGCGCAGCATACGTAGAAGCGGAATACAAACCGGCCAAATGGTTTGCGATCAAGCCAGGTGTACGCGGTGAATATTCCCAGCTTATTGCCCGCGGAAATGTTTCACCACGCGTAGCTTTTGCGTTCAAAACAAGCAAACACAGCCAGATTGCTGCGGCAACCGGTTTGTTCTACCAGACAGCGGCGAATAACTACCTGCTGTTCGGCTACCGTCCGGGCTTCCAGGAAGCCATTCACTACATGCTGAACTACCAGCTGATGAAAGACAACCGCACGTTCCGCATCGAAGGTTATTACAAAAGCTACGACCAGCTGGTGCGCGAGCAGGGCGTTGGGTACAACCCGAATCCGTACCGTTTTGATTTCGGAACGGTCGATAACTCCGGTTTCGGTTACGCACAGGGAATCGACTTCTTCTGGCGCGACAAGAAATCCATCAAAAACTTCGATTACTGGATTTCCTACAGTATCATCGACACCAAGCGTTTGTACCAGAATTACGTGGCCCAGGTAACGCCGGATTACGTTTCGACGCACAACCTGAACCTAATCGCGAAATACTTCTCGGAGCGTTTGCAGACCATGTTCTCGGCGAGCTACAACTACGCCAGCGGCCGACCGTATTACGATCCGAACTCGGCTTCTTTCCTTGCCGACAAGGCACCGGATTATCACAATGTGGCGCTCACGATCAGCTACCTGACAACGATCAAGAAAATGTTTACGGTGATCTACCTGAGCGTAGACAACATCACCAACCAGAAAAATATCCTGGGCTACCGTTACAGTACCGACGGTCAGGAACGTTACCCGGTGATGCCGGCAATCTACCGCTCGATTTTCCTCGGGTTCAACCTGTCGCTCACCGAGTTCAATAAAGATGAATTATAATTGTAAACTAAAACCGATAACATGAATACATTATTCAAAACCCTGCTTGTTGTGCTGACAGTTTCTGTTGCAAGAGCACAGGAAGCACCTGCTGAAATGGTGTCGATGCTGAGCACGACGTTCAACCAGTTCGATTCCACTTCTGCTACCATGAACTATGCGGCCATGGTGCCGATCTCTGCCAAGCTGGACATCATTGCGGAAACGTATCCGGATCAGTGGGTAGCACAATACTACGCCGGTTACGCGAAAGTACAGCTGTCGTATTTCGAGCCGGATGTAAAGAAAAAAGACCTGCTTGTTGACCAGGCTGTTGTTTACCTCGAGGCTGTGGAAGCAATGAAAGTAACCAACGAAGAACGCTACATCCTGGCGGCTTTGGTGGCCAACGGACGTCTGGCTGTTGACGGTGAAAAGCGTTGGAAAGAATACGGCAAGATCTTCGAAGAAAACCTCGAAAAAGCGAAAAAGATCAACGCGGACAACCCGCACATTTACTACCTGAAAGGTACGTCGATCTTCTTCACGCCGAAGATGTTCGGAGGTGGTACCAAAAATGCGCTGCCTTACTTTGAAAAGGCAGAAGGCTTATTCGCCAAGCTTGACCAGAAAAATATCCTCATCCCTTACTGGGGAGCTGCTGCAAACGCTTACTTTATCGGCGAATGCAAGAAGGATTAAGAATAACCCAATAACAATTCATAGAGAACGGTCTTCACTTCGGTGGAGGCCGTTTTTTGTTTTATATAGATTCAAGACTTACAGGTTCCCGCAGATTATGCAGATCAGCGCAGAATAAGATTAGCTACAGTCACGTCAAACACTAACAGATAAAACATCTGAGAGAATCTGCGGGAACAAATGAAGAGTATTCTTAGCTTAACTATCCATCGAAACGCTCCAGATGAACGTTCTCGCCATCAAACACCGCATACGTATGGTAATGCATCCATTCGCCGAGGTTGATGTAACGCGACCGCTCGTTGAGCTTCAGGTCCATGGGCAGGTGACGGTGACCGAAAATGAAGAAATCGCGGTGTTTTTGAGCTAATTGCTCCTGGCTGTAGATGTAGAGCCATTCGTTTTCCGCGCCGAGGAATTTCTGATCGGAATCGCCGGTAGCAGCGCGGCTTTTCCGGGAGAAAAAGTTAGCCAACCCAACGCCGAAGTTGGGGTGGAAGCGTGCAAACAGCCAACGCGACCATCCAGCAGCAAATACTTTCTTGATGAACTTGTAGCCGTGATCGCCTGGTCCAAGACCATCGCCGTGTCCGATGTAGAACAGCTTTCCGTTCCATTCGCGCTCGATCGGCTCTTTGTAGATCTTAACGCCCAGTTCTTTGGGAAAGTAGTCGAACATCCACATATCGTGGTTGCCGGTGAAAAAGTGAACGGGAATACCGCTGTCGGTGAGCTGGGCGATTTTGCCCTGCAGGCGCACAAATCCTTTCGGGATGGCGTGTTTATATTCGAACCAGAAATCGAAGATGTCCCCTACGATGAAGATTTCAGCTGCATCTTTTTCAATGCTGGTTAGCCATCGGATGACGCGTTTTTCACGCTCCAGGCTGGTTGCATGATCCGGAACTCCTAAGTGGAAGTCAGAAGCGAAATAGATCTTTTTCCCGGCCGGAAGCTGCATATCAGAATCCAAAAATGGTGCTCAGCGCCTGTTCCAGCTCCACGCCGCGCAAACGGGTGTCGATGATATTGCCTTCGCGGTCTACCAGTACGGTAAACGGAATTCCGGAAACCTGGTATTTGCGGGCCACTTCGTTCGACCATTTCTTCAGGTCGGAAACGTGGTAAGGCCAGATCAGCTTGTCTTTTTCGATCGCCGCCACCCAGTTAGCCTTGTTGTCGTCGAGGGAAACGCTCAGAACGGTAAAACCGGCGTCTTTGTATTTGTTGTACAGCGCTACGACGTTCGGGTTTTCCTTGCGGCACGGTCCGCACCACGAAGCCCAGAAATCAATCAGCACGACTTTGCCACGCAGATCGGAGAGCGAAACGGGTTTTCCGTTGATGTCGTTTTGGGTAAAATCAGGAGCTGGTTTGCCGGAGCCGAGGAAGGCAGAAGCTTCGCGCTGTTTTTTCACCTGTGCGAATTGCTGCTTGGCTGCTTCAACACTCGGAGCGCCACGGAAACCGTTATCGAGCTGTGTGATAACCGATTCGTAGATGGAAAATTCCTTATCGGTATCGAGTGTATTGATCACCGGAAGCAAAGCTGCCGAGTTGTTGTTCTGTGCAATGAAGCGCTGACGGTAAGCATTGAACTGGAAATATTCGTTCTGGAATGCCTGAGTGATTTCCTGTTGTCTGTCCGGAAATTGACGCAGCTGAGCTGTAGCGGAATCGCGGAGCTGTGAAAAGCGCTGCATTTGCTGAATGAACTCATTCATGGCAACAGACTCATCGGAGCCGACGATGTTGCTGAATGCACCCACGTTGTTTCCATCCGAATACACCATCAGCTTAGCTGAATCGCGCAAAACGAGGTTCAAGTGCTGGGCACCGATGCGCAGCACGTAATAATCTTTCGACGGCAGCGTGCCTTTCAGTACGAAATTCCCTTTTTTGTCGATCGCCGCTTTGATGTGATCCACATAATGCGAACCGTAATACTGGGCAATTTTCACCGAATCGGCCTTCGTATTGAAGACGTTTCCTTTGATTTCGACCTTGATCGGCGTCTGGGCGAATAATCCCAGGCTGGCGAAACAGGCAACGATGGCGAACAGTTGTTTCATACGTGTTTTAGTTTTTCGAAAGCTCTTCTTTCAATTTTCGTTCCAATTCAGAACCTCTCAGTCCGACGCCCACAATATTTCCTTCCGGATTCACGAGTACTGTATATGGAATCCCGCTGAAACCATAGGTTTGAACGAGTGGTGTTTGCCAGCCCATCAGGTCGCTTCCGTGATTCGGCCAGATCAAACCGTCTTTCTGAATGGCTTGTTTCCATGCAGCCGGATCCTGGTCGAGCGACACAGAGAATACTTCAAAGCCTTTGGAACGGTGTTCTTTGTAAAGACGCACCACGTTCGGGTTTTCCTGGCGGCAAGGCGCGCACCACGAAGCCCAGAAGTCGATCAGCACCACTTTTCCTTTCAGGCTGGAAAGACGCACTTCTTTCCCTTCAGGCGATTTGAGCACGATCTCAGGAGCGGCCAGCGTTCCGGATTCGTACTGCATAAATGTCGCATAAGCATTTTCTACCTGAACGATCTGGTCGGTGAGCAAGCGTGTGTACGGCGAATCGCTGTGCGCTTTCAGATACGCCTGTTCCATTTTTTTCAGCAGCTCCAGGTTCTTCGGATCCCAGGTTTTGAGGCCCAGCTCCTGGGTAGGGAAGAGCAGGCTGGTAAAAATGAGGTTCGCCGGGTTGGCCGGATCGGTATTAATCTGGTTGGTAACGAAAGCATCCATCGGCTTGCGCAGCTCGGTGAACTTTTCAAGCTGTTTGGCCTGGTCCGGAATTTTTGGCAATTCGTTGACCTGAGCCTTCGCAAAATCGTCGAGCAGCTTCATATAGGTCATAAGCGGCTTGGCCCATTTCGGTCCGGAAATCTGTGGAGCGATCACAAAGCTTTCAACCGACCCGCTGATGGTCACATCGTCTTCCTTGTTCAATGGAATGATGATCGCGTTATTCGGATCTCCCACAGTCATGGTGTACAAACCAAGGCCGGGGATGTTGCCGTCCAGCTTGTAGTTTCCGTCTGCATCGGTCATCGTTTCCGCCACATCGATCTGTCCGCGGTCGCTTTTACCGATGACCTTCACTTTCAGGTTGGAAGCGCCTTCGATCTTGCCTTCGATGTGAAAGTTCATTTCGCTCTGCTCTTCTTCTTCAGCAGAGGAGGAACCGCAGCGGGCGAACAGCAGCGGAAGCACGAATAATGGGAGGAAATAACGCATAGCTTATACTTCTTGAATCAATTGTCTCAATAATTGGTTGACGGCTTTCGGATCGGCTTTTCCACCTGAAACGCGCATGATCTGTCCCATGAAAAAACCGGTCAGCTGTCCTTCGCCACCTTTAAAACGTGCAACCTCGTTCGGATGTTGCCTGAAAACGTCCAGAATAAACCCACGAAGACTGTCTTCGTTGGATTCCTGGATGAGGTTCATGGAGACCGCGAGTTGTTCCACATCGGATTCCGGCGCGTCGAGCAGGGCAGGGAACAGCTTCTGTGATGCAGCCGAATGGGAGATTTTCCCGCTTTCGATAAAGTTAACCAGCGATCCGATCTTGGCTGCTGTAACCGGGAATTCTTCCATTTCCAAACCGTTTTGGTTCAGGTAGGATTTTACATCACCCATGACCCAGTTGGCGGCCTGTTTGTAGTTCTTGGTCGTTTTGATAACGTCTTCGAAGTACAGGGCAATGGCTTTGGAATCGGTCAGGATTCCGGCATCGTAATCGGAAAGGCTCAGCTCTTTCGTGTATTTTTCAAACAGCTCGCGCGGCAGGGCCGGCATGAGGGCTTTTACCTGGTCGATGTACACTTCGTCTACGACAATCGGCTGTAAATCCGGTTCCGGGAAGTAACGGTAATCGTTAGCGGCTTCTTTGGTACGCATGGAAATGGTTACGCCTTTCAACGCATCGAAGCTGCGCGTTTCCTGAACGATTTTCTCGCCTTTTTCAACGGCTTCGATCTGGCGCTCGATCTCGAATTCGATAGCGCGCTGTACGTTCCGGATGGAGTTCATGTTTTTTACTTCGACTTTGGTACCGAAATTCGGTGCTCCTTTGAGTCGAACGGAAATGTTGGCGTCGCAACGCAGTGATCCTTCTTCCATGTTGCCGTCGCAGATGTCGAGGTAACGCACCAGGCGTCGTACTTCCGTGACATAATTATAAGCCTCGGTAGCTGAGCGCAGGTCCGGTTCGGAAACGATTTCCAGCAGCGGTGTCCCGGCGCGATTCAAATCTACCAGCGTATCGTAAACATCTACGTCGTGAATGGATTTTCCGGCATCTTCTTCCATGTGGATACGCGTGAGTCCAATTTTCTTCTCGTTCCCGTCGGCGTCTTTGATGAACAAATGACCGCCTACGCAGATCGGTGTCGTATCCTGCGTGATCTGATAGCCTTTCGGCAGATCGGGATAGAAATAGTTCTTCCGTGCGAAATGCTGGTGTTTTTCGATGCGGGAGTTACAGGCCAGTCCCAGTCGAACGGCAAATTCGATGGTCTTTTTGTTCATCACAGGCAATGTTCCCGGATGACCAAGCGTGATCACACTCACATTCGTATTCGGATGAGCGCCGTATTCGTTGATGTCGGAAGAATACGCTTTGGTGCGCGTAAGCAGCTGCGCGTGTACTTCCAGACCGATGACGGCTTCGTATTTATCGGAAATTGTATCCATTCAATTGAAAATTGAAAATTGAAAATGTAAAAAGGGGTAACCTGACTTTTCCATTTTCAATTTTACATTTTTACATTATCAAATTCTTGAGATCAGCTCGCGCATGATCAATGTCATTTTCGGTTCCTGGCGGCTTGCAACGTCAATTACGTCCTGCAGGCTCACTTTCTGGATTTTTCCCGGAACACCAAGGTCGGTAATGATGGAGATCGCGAAGCACGGAATTTCCATGTGGCGCGCCACGATCACTTCCGGAATAGTCGACATACCAACGGCATCGGCACCGATTGCACGTACGTAACCGTATTCAGCCGGTGTTTCAAGTGTCGGACCTGTAAGGGCCGCGTAAGTTCCTACCGCAATGCGGATATCGTTTTCAGCAGCAATGTTTTTCGCCAGGCCGATCATTTCGTGGTCGTAAGGCTCACTCATATCCGGGAAACGCGGTCCCAGCTCGTCGATGTTCTTACCGATCAGTGGATGCGCAGGGAAGAGGTTGATATGATCGTTGAGGACCATGATCTCGCCAATCTGGAAATCCGGGTTCACACCGCCGGAAGCGTTGCTTACGAATAAACGCTCGATTCCTAGCAGCTTCATTACGCGTACAGGAAACGTTACCTGCTGCATGTTGTAGCCTTCGTAGTAATGAAAGCGTCCCTGCATGGCAACCACCTGTTTTCCGCCGAGCGTTCCGAAGATGAGCTTGCCGGAATGGCTTTCAACGGTCGAAACGGGGAAGTGCGGGATTTGCTCGTAAGGAATTTCATCAACGATGTCGATTTCCTTTACCAGTCCGCCCAATCCTGTTCCAAGGATGATGCCGATCGTTGGTTTAACCTGGGTGCGTTTGCTGATAAAATCAGCTGCTTCTTTCATTTGTTCGAGTAACATGCTTCAGTACTAAATCATTAAAATCGTTTGGCCGGTCGATGCGCAGCTGCATGGATTGGTAAAACCACGGGGCCTGCTGCATCCACGAATGATCTGCGAATTCCTGCAGGCGTACCGCGTCTTTTTCCGTTGTAACAATGGCGCAAGGACGGCTCGCAAAAGTATCAAATTTTTGGCGAATTGCCTGAATATCGCTTTCGGTGAAGCGGTGGTGATCGGGAAAGCGCACCAGCTCCACTTCATAGGTTTGTTCGAGGTACTTTTTCAGCGGCAGCGGGTTGGCAATGCCGGTCACCAGCAGGATGCGCTCCACAGGCTTCCATTCCGCTTCGGCAAAGGGAACGAGATCACCGTATTCGATGTGCGAAAAGAAGGTTTTTTCGGCCGGAAAATTCAATCGTTTCAGGAAAGCGTTGCGCTCGTTTTCGGAAAGCTGCGGCGGACATTTGGTCACCACCACCAGATCTGCCCGCTTGATGCCGCTGCGGTTTTCGCGCAGGTTGCCCGCAGGAAAGGGAAAATCGTTGAAGATTGGTCGGTCCCACGTCATGAGTACCAATTGACATTTCGCTTTCACTTTCCGGTGCTGGAAAGCATCGTCGAGAATGATAAACGGATCGCGGAATTGCTGGTTGAGCAGCTCCACGCCGGCTTTTCGCTCTTCGGCTACAACGATAGGGACACTTGTGCCGAACCGGCGATAATACATAAACGGCTCATCGCCGATTGTAGCTGCCGTGTCTTCGTTTCCGGCGAGTCGTAAGCCTTTGGTTGCCCGGCCGTAACCGCGACTCAGGATCGAAGGGCTCAGCTCATGGAACAGGTTCACGAGGTAGATCGTCATGGGCGATTTGCCCGTTCCGCCTACAGTAATATTGCCCACGCAGACGGATCGGTTCGGGATTTCGTACGTTTTCAGCCAGCCGATAGTGAACAGCCAGTTGCGCACGGAAACAATGAAACCATAGATCCACGAAAAAGGCAATAAAATGAGCCGGAGGATTTGCATGAGAGTAAAGGTAATGCACAATTCAGAATTCAGAATGCATAATTCAGAATTCGTCCGTCACGACTGACATAAATTCAATGCAGGATTTACAATGACAACATTCGTAAAGGTATTTACCGCGTGTCTGGTTGTATAAAATCCGGGTTTTTACGCAAGTGAAATTCCGTATTTATACTGTTGATTAATAGCTTGTTGTGGTTTAGTTTTGCTTCGTTGTTCGATCGTAAGATCTGCCAGCACCCTCTATTCACGAATTGTTCATGTCATGAAACAGGAACGCATTATTGAAAGCATCGACGAAATCAAGCGCATTGCATCGGAGATCAATCTGTTCAGCGCCGGTAAGAAAGGTCGGATCAAAGTACAGCTTCCCTTGTTCACAGAGGAAGAAAACGTACAAATCGGCCACAAAATCGAAAAGTATTATTCGGCCTGTGGTTGCGGGCAAGGGAGGATAACGGGAATCATCACACTGGGGATTTTCGTTGTGTTGATCCTTACCGGCATTATTTCCCTTGTTCAGCTGGGAATCTGGAACACGATCTGGCTCTATTTCGGCTGTTCGATGGTTACCATGTTTTTCGGAAAACTATACGGCTTGCGCAAAGCGCGCTTGTCGCTCATCGCCTTGGCGGATGAGCTTGAATTGAAAATGCACTAATACACTATTTATGGCACTTGTTTGTAAAGAAATCCAGGAAAAAATTGAGGAAACGCGTCAGGAGGCACACGAAGAATGCCGCAACGTTTCCAGAACCATTACCGAAACCATTTGCAGCTGGCTTCCGTGGCCGCTCGATGCACTGTGCAATCTTGTTACCCGTGTGATCACAGAAGTTGTCTGCGGCATTGTCTGGATCACTATAACGGTTGTTAGCTGGGTGACACGCGTTGTCTGCGAATTCATCTATGTGATCGACTGGATCGTAACCCACGTGGTCGGTTTCATCGAATGGCTGTTCAACCGCATCATTACCCTTCCGGAGTGGCTGTTCTGCCTGGCAGGAGTGAGATTTGGCCGTAAAAAGCTTCGTATTTGTCCTATTGTGATCGCCGATGAGAATGGCAATCCCGTTGTTCCGCTGGAAACGATCCAACGACAGATCGACACAGCTGTCCGGATTTACGAGCAATGCAACGTCCAGGTAATTGCTTCACCTATTACTGTTGTGCAAGGGAAATCGCACCTGGCAAATGCCTCCGGATGCGGAGCCGGCGGGTATTTTTCCGGCGACCGTAGCGAATACGAGCACTTGTCCTGCTGCGAAGGTTTTAGTAAACTTAAGTGTCAGCGCTTTCCGAGCGGAATCATCCTGCCGCGCCACATTCTGAAAGCGGTCTGGGTCGATACCATCAGCTCGGGCGAACGCGGTTGCTACATGACACCGGAATCCTTTGTGCTGGTTGCTTCTTCGGGCGCTGTTGATACGCTGGCCCACGAAATGGGACACGCCTGCGATCTGCTGCACCGCGACGAACCGGACAATTTGATGAACACACCTTCCAGAACAGCTTCTAATCTCACCGGCTTCCAATGCTGTACCATACGGACCAGCCGGTTTGTGACGCTGCTTTAATTGTATTGCTGGTTTATATCATAAGTACAACAAAAGCCTTATTCCTTTTGGAGTGGGGCTTTTGTCATATAAAACCGCGATGTTCGATGCTGGTTGATAACTAAAATTGCATTTTGTGAGAAGCAGGATTCCCAAAGCGTATTAACTTTAGTATTCCAAAACTTCAAACTCGCAACTCAGCAACTCAGCAACTCAGCAACTCGCAACTCAACAACTCGTAACTCAACACCTCGTAACTCAACAATTCGCAACTCAGCAACTCATTATGACAACAATCTCCCACATCCTCCAACACCTCAACGAACTGGCGCCGTTTGTTTACCAGGAATCCTACGACAATTCGGGATTGTTGGTCGGTGATCCGAAGCGGGAAGTGACCGGCGTTGTTGTGGCGCTCGATTGTACAGAAGCGGTGATCGATGAAGCCATTGCCTGTGGAGCGAATGTGGTGCTGACACACCATCCGATCATTTTTAAAGGACTGAAACGGCTCACAGGTGGCAATTACGTGGAGCGCACGGTCATTAAAGCCATTGAGAACAAAATCGCGCTGATCGCCATTCATACCAATCTTGATAACATGCCACACGGCGTGAATGCGGTGATTTCCGATAAGCTGAAGCTGCAAAACCAGCGCATCCTGGCTCCGAAAACCGGTATTCTGAACAAACTGACCGTTTTCGTTCCGACCGATCATAAAGACGTCGTTTCCGACGCGCTTTTTGCGGCCGGAGCCGGAAGAATCGGTGATTACGATTCCTGCGGGTTTTCCATCGATGGTACGGGAACATTCCGGCCATTGGAAGGAGCGGACCCGTATATCGGTCAGACCGGCCAATTGGAACAGGTGAACGAAATCCGGCTGGAAACCATCGTTCCGCAGGATTGTTTGTCGGCAGTTATCCAGGCAATGCTCAGCGCTCATCCGTATGAAGAAGTGGCGTACGATGTCGTGGCGCTGGAAAACCGGCATACGCGCATTGGCTCCGGCATGATAGGGGAATTGGAAACGGCTGTTCCTGCTACCGACTTCCTGTTGCAGGTGAAAGCTATCTTTGGCTGCGGAGCGATCCGTCATACCGAGCTGGTGAAGCCTATGATCCGGAAAGTGGCTGTTTGCGGCGGTTCAGGTGGATTTCTGTTGCCCGATGCAATCCGTTCGGGAGCAGACATATTCATCACCGCAGATTACAAATACCACGAGTTTTTCGACGCCGACGGCCGGATCATCATTGCCGATATCGGTCATTTTGAAAGCGAGCAATTCACTTCCGACTGGTTAGTGGAACAACTGATCAAAAAATTTAGTACTTTTGCGGTTCGTTTGACGAGTGTAAATACGAATCCGATAAAATACCTATAGTAAATGGCTGCAAAAGCAAATACGAAAGAAGTAACCATAGCTGAAAAGCTCGACGCGCTGTACGCACTGCAAAAAATTGATTCTCAGATCGATTCTATCCGTACCGTTCGCGGTGAGCTGCCATTGGAAGTTCAAGACCTGGAAGATGAGATCGAAGGCCTGGATACCCGCATCAAAAAGATGCAGGAAGAAATGAAGGAGCTGGAAGTCGAAGTTTCTGACCGCAAAAACGCGATCAAAGAGGCTGAATCAGCTATCGTGAAATTCAAGGAGCAGCAAAACAACGTGCGCAACAACCGCGAGTTCGAATCACTTGCGAAAGAAGTGGAGTTCCAGGAACTGGAGATCAAACTGCACGACAAGCGTATCAAGGAAGCGAAAGCGAAAGTGGTTTCCAAAAAAGAAGTGCTTGATGAAGCCAAAGAACGCCTCGAGCTTCGTCGCGAAGACCTGAAAGTGAAACAGGGCGAGCTCGACGAGATCGTTGGTGAAACACAAAAAGAAGAAGAAGCACTGGTTGTGCAATCACAAAAAGCAAAAGACGCGATCGACGATCGTCTGATCGCTGCTTACGACCGTCTGCGCACCAATGCGAAAAACGGATTGGCTGTAGTAACAGTTGACCGTGATTCTTGCGGTGGATGCTTTAACAAGATCCCGCCACAGCGCCAGCTCGATATCGATTCGAAGAAAAAAGTGATCGTTTGTGAACACTGCGGACGTATCCTTGTTCCGGCTGATGTGGAAGTAGAAGCTTAATATCCCTTTACTGATATTCGAAAGTCCGCCTTTGAGCGGACTTTTTTTATGCCCTTTTTCAAACCATCGTGGGAAAAGAGCTGGTTTTCACCTACCGTTTTCGTGCGGATCATTTTTCACAGCTTTTCCGAACCGTTCACCATGGTAAATGCGTATTTTTGCCAGCGAATTGTGTAATCTTTCCCCATGGAAAAAATCCTCAATGCTTTGTTCTCCATGCGCGCTATGGCGGTGGCGATGATCGTATTTTTTGTCGCTATCGGACGTGCCACGTTCATAGAATCGGCTTATGGCATACAGGCAGCTAAAATCACTGTCTATAATGCGCTCTGGTTCGAGGTCCTGCTGGTGTTCCTGGCAATGAACCTGATGGCCAATATCTGGCGCTACCAGATGTGGAAACGGGAAAAGATCGCCTTGCTGTCGTTTCACATTTCCTTCCTGGTCATTATGCTCGGAGCTGCGATCACGCGTTTTACCGGTTTTGAAGGCATGATGCTCATCCGCGAAGGAGAATCGAGCAACATTATTCACTCCGCAGATCCGTACCTGACGCTGTTCAACCACGAGCAAAAACTGAAATCGGCCCACAAAATGTGGCTATCGGAAGTGACCAATAACAATTTCGATATCGCGGTCGACTTCCCGGGACACCCGGTGCGTATGGAATACGTGGATTTTATGTCGAAACACATCGATTCCCTGATCATCAACGATTCCATTAAAGGAACCGCGCTCGAGATCGTTACAACAGACCCGGCAAGTGGCGGAAGAAAAAGCAACTTCATGACACCGGGTGAAGCACTTCCGGTTGGAGCCGCCTATATCCAGTTCGGAAACGATAAATTGCCAGCGGGAATCAATATCTACGAAAAGAACGGCGTGTTGATGATGCGCACAAACATCCCGGTGAAATACCTGGCGATGTCGAAAATGCAGGAAGCCCGTCAGACCGGCGTGATGCCAGCAGATTCTTCTTACAGATTTATCCAGCCGAACGAAGAAGTGCCGTTTGCAACTACCACGCTTTACGAAGTGGGCGGCGGCCAGTTTGTGTTCAAGCAGGCTTTGCACAACGCGAAGCGCTACAAAATGCCAAGCGGTCGCAAAGACGTGGGCTCCGATTACCTCGTGGTACGCGTTTCCGAAGGCAAGGAATCCAAAGTGATTACGCTGGAAGGCGGAATGGGAATGATCCCGACGCCCGAGGCATTTACGCTCAATGGCAAAGAATACCATTTGGAGTACGGATCGAAAGAAATCAAAACACCGTTCCTCGTGAAGTGTAATGATTTTATTATCGAACGCTATCCCGGATCAGACATGCCGTCTTCCTATGCGAGTGATCTGCAGGTCCTCGATAAGGCCAACAACTATTTCAAAAAGAAACGCGTGTTCATGAACCACGTAATGGATTACAACGGCTACCGCTTTTTCCAGTCGAGCTACGACCCGGATGAGAAAGGCACGCGTTTGAGCGTGAACCACGATTATTGGGGAACATTGGTGACCTACATCGGCTACCTGCTCATGGCGGTAGGAATGGTGTTGTCGCTGTTTGCACCGGCTGGTCGTTTCCGTGACCTGCTTTCCAAGCTCAGCAAATCGCGCTCGATCCGCACGGGAACAACAACGCTTTTGCTGGTCGCAGCTTTCATGGGAAGCGGGACAGCCTGGGCACAAACGCAGCAGGAAGCGGAGCACAATCACGAAGAGCATGCAGGTCATGACCACGAACACGATCATGACCACGAGCATCACGACGCATCGCATACCGTAGTTGCTGCTCCGGGACAACAGCCCGAGAAGAAAGACCCGATCGTGCGCTATATGTCGGAAGAACATAGCGATGAGCTGGCCAGCTTGCTGGTACAGGATTTCGACGGCCGTATCGTACCGATGCATACCGTTTGTGATCAATTGCTGCGCAAGCTTTACCGCGCCAACAAATACAAAGGCTACAACGCCGTTCAGATCATTGTGAGCATGCATATGTATCCGGAATTCTGGATGGAAGAACCGGTGATCCAGGTGCCGGCAGCTGTGCGCGAAAAATACAAGCTCAAGGATTATGCTTCCTTCATCGAGCTGACCGATGTGGCGACCGGCGCTTTCAAATGGGCCGACGATTACAAGATTGCATTGCGCAAAAAAGAATCCGAGCGTGGTGAAACGGAGAAAAAGCTCATCAAGCTGGTGGAAAAACAGCAAGTATTCCTCGGTTTGCTGAACTGGTCGTACATGAAAGTGATCCCGGTGAAAAACGACCCGAAAAATACCTGGTACGACCCGATCTCCTTTTCCGGGCTCGCCAACCGCGATTCCTTGGCTTTGGCTCTGCCGCTCGAATACCTGAGCGCTGTACACAAAGCTTCCGATGATGGAAATTACCGTCAGGCGATGAAGCTGCTCGGCGATCTGAAAGCATATCAGCGTGAAACAGCTCCTTCAACGATCGTTCCTTCTGAAACGCATGTGAAGACGGAGATTTCCTACAACAAAATGGGGATTTTCAAGAATGCACAGAATCTTTACGGAGCTTTAGGGTTCATCATTATTATACTGTTCATCATCAGCATTCTTTCAAAGGAAACAGACCGGGCCAACAAGCGGTTCCGCATTGTCCGAATGGTCTTTGTAGGAATGATCCTGATTACCTTCCTGTACCACGGTGCCGGGATCGCCATGCGCTGGTACATTTCCGGTCACGCACCATGGAGTAACGGTTACGAAGCAGTGGTTTTCATTGGTTGGGTAACCATGATTGCCGGTTGGATCTTCTCGCGTTTTCATCCGATCATTATCGGTATTGCGGCATTGCTGGCGTATTTCATGCTCTTTGTTTCCGATATGAACCTGCTCGATCCGGAAATCACGCCGCTGCAGCCTGTATTGAAAAGCTACTGGCTGATGATCCACGTGGCCATCATTACCGGAAGCTACGGATTCCTTGGTCTGTCGTTTATGATCGGAATGATCAATATGGTGCTTTACGTGATCCGTTCCAGCAGAACTTCTTCGAAAGTGACTACCAGCATCAGCACGCTGACGTACGTATCCGAAATGACGATGACCATCGGTTTGTTCATGCTGACGATCGGAACATTCCTCGGCGGTGTCTGGGCGAACGAATCGTGGGGGCGCTACTGGGGCTGGGACCCGAAAGAAACGTGGGCATTGGTTTCAGTGCTCGTTTATGCGGTAATTCTGCACCTGCGCTACATTCCTGGACTGAAAGGCAAATTCACGTTCAACGCAGTGAGCTTGTGGGGCTATTCGGCCATTCTCTTTACGTTCTTCGGTGTGAACTTCATTCTCGTCGGTCTGCACTCGTACGCACAGGGTGATGGCTCGGTAAGTTTGCCAGGCTGGGTGATTTACGCCATTATTTTCTTCGTACTTTTAACTGTAGCGGCTGCGATTCGCAACGCTCAGCATAAAAAAGCTCAACGCACATTGCTATGACATTGTATGATTTTCAGATTGCCCGTTTGAACGGTCAGCCACTGGATCTGGAACAGTTCAAAGGAAAAAAGGTACTGGTGGTGAATGTCGCTTCCGAATGCGGCCTTACACCGCAGTATGTCGAATTGCAGGCATTGCATGAAGATTACGCCGATAAAGACGTAGCGATCATCGGTGTGCCAAGCAACGATTTCGGCAGCCAGGAACCCGGATCGGCGGATGAAATCCAGTCGTTCTGTTCAGTGAACTACGGAGTAACATTTCCCCTCACGGAAAAAGTCCACACGAAAGGAACAGGCATCCATCCGTTGTACAAATGGCTCACAGGCGAAACAAAGACCGAAGTAGAGTGGAATTTCCAGAAATTCCTCATCGATGAAAGCGGTAACGTTGTGCGCTCCGTATCACCGACTGTAACACCTTATGACAAGCAAATTACCGACTGGCTCGATGGAAAGAATTGATATTCTCGCTTTCGGCGCGCATCCCGACGATGTAGAGCTTTCTGCATCCGGCACGCTGCTTCGTCACAAGGCCGAGGGCTATTCTATCGGTATCGTTGACCTCACGGAAGGCGAATTAGGCTCCCGCGGAACCGTGGCATTGCGCTATGAAGAAGCGGCCCGATCGGCTGAGATCCTGGGCTTGACAACACGAGTGAATCTTCAAATGCCCGATGGTTTTTTCACCCATTCCGAAGCAAATTTGCGCCTGGTGGTGGAACAAATTCGTCGTTTTCGGCCGCGTATTGTATTGGCCAACGCTTTTTCCGATCGTCATCCCGATCACGGAAAAGGAGGGAAGCTGGTTTCCGAAGCGTGTTTCCTCGCAGGATTACGCCGCGTAGAAACTTCCTGGGAAGGCAAGCCGCAGGAAGCCTATCGCCCGGAAACCGTGTACCATTACATACAGGATCGCATGATCGAACCGGATTTTGTGGTCGATGTGAGCGATTTCGTTGACCAGAAGATCGCTTCTATCAAAGCATTCAAAACGCAATTCTGGGATCCGCAATCTTCCGAGCCGAAAACGCCGATCTCAGGCGAAGAGTTTTTTGAATTCATCACAGGCCGTATGGCGGGATTTGGTCGCACGATTGGTGTTCGCTATGCCGAAGGATTCAACGTTGAGCGCACGGTTGGAGTGAACAATCTGTTCGACCTTCGATGATGCTGGATTTTACTGCATCATCCAAAATCATCGCTTGAGCGCTTTCTCATACGTCTCGATCCACTGATCGACTGTTACTTTCGAGGCCAGCTCACCGATCAATTGATACGGAATATCTTCCATTTTCTTGAGACGCACGCAGCTTTTGCCCATGTCGAGCTTGGTTTTGCAGTGTTTCGGGTATTCGGCGGTGAACCAGTTCAGCAATGCCGGATCGGAATACATGCCCATGTGGTACAACGCCACGAAGTTCTTTTGCGATGCAATGCTCAGGAAAGGCAGCGGTAATTTCGGGTCGCAGTGGTAGCCCGAAGGATACAACGAATGCGGCACCACCCAGCCAATCATGCCGTAGCTGATGACTTCCTGGAATCCTTTCGGCAAGTGCTGGTTGATGACGTTGCGAAGCTGGTCCATAACAGCTCTGCGCTCCGGAGAAAGTCCTTCGAGGTATTCGGCAATGGTTGCGGCGCGTGTACTCATAGAGATCAAATGAAGCCTAAAAGTACGCGTTTAAGAGCTTTTTTTGCGTTTTTCGACCCTTTTTTGCTCCTTTTCCTGCTTTTTATTGGCTTTTTTGCGCTCTTCGTTTACGATTTCGAGTTTTCCGCTGGCAAAGATCACGACGGGAATGTGCCGGAATTTTTTGCTGTCGATGTAACCACTCAGCTTGAGCTTATAAGGAACCCGGTCGGTATCTGTCCAGACTTTGAATATGGTACCTGCGGGCTGTTCCATATCGAAATCGAGTGGAAAACGGATCATTTGCTGCGTGCCGGGTTTCACCGAAACCTGCTTACCGAACGAGCCCTTGGTGTCGAGATCGTTCCCGATGTGCAGCTCGTATTGCAGCTCGCTGATGTCGAGGTTGAGCTTTTTGCCTTCGTTGATGATCAGCAAATACAGATCGGCCTTGACGTTTTTACGGAACAACCGCAGCTCTTTGCGCTCGGTTTTCACAATTTTCAGTACCGGCGGCACGGGCACTTCGATGGGCTGCCCTTTGTTGAGGTGAATGCGCCGTTTCCCGACAACCGTATTGTAAACAATGGTCGCATCCAAAGTCAGGTCGGTTGAATCCTGTGACTGCAATCGCTGAATGGTGGATTGCGTAGCCTTGATCGGTATGCGCAACGATAAACAAACCGTGTCTGATTGTCCTTTGAGCTGCCGCAGATCGATTTTCTGTTTTTCCGTGATCAGCTTTTTGCTAGACAGGTAGACATCGCAGTAAATGCTGTCGATATTCAGCTTGTAAGGCGAACGGTTCTTTACCAGCGCAAAGATATCGATGTAGGCTGTGTCCTGCCGGATTTCGGTGCGAATAAGCGTGATTTCCCTGACTTCAGGAAGGATGAATTTCAATAGTTTTTTTTGATTGAAATAGTAGTACAGCCCGACTCCGGCCAGGGTTAATACAACTATTAACAACACATACTTCCATTGGATACGTAGCATAAATCGTTTTGGGGAATAACTTAGTTTGTTTGCCGTTTAGCTTTGCGCTCGGCTTTACGTTCGGCCCGTTTGGCTTTGCGTCCTTCTGTTTTTTCAGGATCTCCGGCAAAAACACGCTCCAGCAGCGTTTTCTTATCTTCCTTCAGTTTGTTGATATTGATCGAATGATCGATAGCCGGTTGAAGCGCCTGCAGGAATGCATTGCGGAGAATGTAGCTGATCGCCTGCCATTTGTTCGCAATAGCTTTGTCGAATGTACCGTTGATGGGAACTTTCGTAGCCAGTTGTTCCTTCTTCTGGTTCTGAAGAATTTCAGCTGCCGAACCAACAACCGTTTCCCAGAGGATTTGCCCGAAATCGCCTTCTTCCTTGGTCCATTGCACAACGTCGAGGTCTTTCAGGAGCGGTTTCACATAACCGCCGAATTTCCCTTCTTTGGCAGCAAATTCCGCATACATGCTGAAGGTTCCTTTTTTGACGTCGAAATTGCCGTACTCGCGTAGCATGTCGTTCAGCAACACGAGGTTGAGCCCTTTGAGCTCTGTGTTCAGGTCGAAAGTGGGCGTCTGGTTCATGCCGTCGAATTTCACATTCAGCGAGAAAACGCCCTGGTAAGCTTCACCCGTGGCTTTCAGCGTTGCCGGCAATAATTCCTTGCTGTCGGTAGCATTGCTCAGGTTGGTGGCCGTTACGTTCAGGTTTTTCATCGCAATATCCAGCTTCGGTTTTGCTTCGAGGTCGTGGTAATGGATTTCGCCCTGGTGAATGTCGAAGCGGTTGATGGTCACCGGCATCAGGTCGTCGATCAGCTGGCGGAAATCGGCTGTGTCGGCCCGGACGTCTTCGCCTTTGTGTTTTTCCTTGACGAAGTTCAATACCGGTTTTTCTACGCCGATTTCACCCACAATGGCGCCTTTGAACAATGACGACCATTCGATGGAAAGGTCGACAGACGGCGATTTGAAGAACGGTATGGTATCAGTAGGCTTTTTGTCGCCCACTTTCTTGACGATATGAATGTCTTTGATCTCATAAGCCCCGCGGTAGAGGTGAATATCGATGTCTTCTACATGACCGTAATATTCCTCCAGGTTGGAGAGCTTGTTGTTCACATAACGCAGGACAATATAGGGCAGAATCAGCCGGAAGATGACCAGTACCGAAATAATCGACAGCCAGATGATCCATCTCCGTTTTTTTCGTTTCCGTTTTTCTTCAGGTGTTCGGTTGGTGCCACGGGCGCGTTTTGTCGTTTCTCTCTTTTCCATTGCTGCGTTCGTTTGAGTATGCAAAAAGTGGGAGCATCGTAATGGAAATGCTTGTATGTGAGAGAGAAGTTAAGAAAAAGACGGCCCGGCTGCGGATTATTAAACTAGTTTAACAACCGCCTGAAGTCGGCTTACCTGGCTTGTACGCTTTCTTTTACAGCGAGGATTTTCTCGTTGAATTCCTTGCGCAGCGCTTCATCCAGGATGCCTTTTTCGGTACTGAAATTTTCATTGAAAGAAGGCAGTGAAAACGTTTCGACGATGCTTGCTCCGTGTTTCGGAAAACGCGTAATGGCGTATTGCAACGAGTTTTTTCCACCGTAACCGCCCGGCGATGTGCTCAGGAGAAATACGGGCTTATCTGCGAAGGCTTTCGGGTCGATGCGGGAAGACCAGTCGAAAATGTTTTTAAAAGCAGCTGTTGCCGCGCCGTTGTGTTCCGACATGGAAATAATGTAGAACTCACCCCACGACAGGTCTTTCAGGAACTGATGGGCTTGCTCGGGATAGCCTTGTACTTCGCGGTCTACGGAAAACACAGGCATGTCGTAGTCGTTCAGGTCGAGCAAACGGATGTCGGCATCAGGAAAGTTGGTCAGAGTATGCTCAACGAGCTGTTTGTTGATGGAATGCTTGCTGGTGCTCGCTGCAAATGCGATAATTTTCATGCTAATTGGAGGTTTTTCGATTATTATGAGATACGGGGTTCGGGTAAGGGAACAAAGCCGGTTTCGCCCGGAATTTTCGGAAAAGTCTGTGCCAGCCAGCGTTCTTTGGCCTGATCGATCAGTTCTTGCTTTGTGGCAACGAAATTCCAGTAAATGAGGCGTTCCTGCGTAAACGGCTCGCCACCGAAAATGTAAACGGTGGTGTTTTCCGCCAGCTCGAAGGAACACATCGAAGTTTCTTTGGAAACAAGCAATTGCTTCGGGCCGAAGGAATGACCGACGCTTTCGAGTGCGCCTTCCAGGATGTATATGCCGCTTTCGCCAAACAATTCGTTGCCGAGATCGATGGTCTGCCGCGTAGTTGATTTCAATTCAATGAGGTACAACGGGCTGTAAACCGGAACAGGTGATTTGTGTCCGAGCGCTTCACCAGCGATGAGCTTGAAATGCACACCATTGGTTTCCCATTGCGGAAGGTGTGCTTCGGAAGCATGGTAGAATTCCGGTTCCATTTCTTCCAGGTGATCGGGGAGTGCTACCCAGATCTGCAAGCCGTGCAGGGTTTTCGGTTTCCCGCGCAGTGCATCCGGTGTACGCTCCGAATGAACGATGCCCGATCCGGCGGTCATCCAGTTGACTTGCCCAGGCGTGATCTCAACAGACGTTCCCAGGCTGTCGCGGTGCATCATGGCGCCTTCGAACAAGTATGTCAGTGTAGACAAACCGATATGCGGGTGCGGACCGATGTCCATATTTTCCGATTCGGAAAGCGATGCCGGGCCCATGTGGTCGATAAAAATGAACGGGCCAACCATGCGTTTCCCCCGGAAAGGAAGCAAACGGCCTACCATGAAATTGCCGATGTTGGCCGGGCGTTCTTCGATGATGAGATCAATATTGGACATGCGAGGTGTTTGAATCAAAATTAGCGATATTCCGGTAAAGACGTTCAACGAGTTTTCCGCAGATTTTCGCTGATAAACTTTGCAAGGGGTGCGTATAATAGTAGTTGGTGCATTTGGTACGTGCAATATACAGGCGTAAAAACTATTTGAACAGAATGGTTGTACAACAACTCCGCGCTGATCTGCGGAATCTGCTGGAGCCTAACGATTCGGTGTAAACAAAAAAAGGCCACCCATGGGCAGCCTTCTTATACCTAACAGAGAAAGTTATTTCACAACGCTGAATTTGATTGTTTTCGTTGTGTCGTTTGTACGGATAATAGTATAGTAGAATCCTTGAGCGAACGTTGTTGCATCGAAAGCAATCTCATGGCTTCCGGCTTCGAAGTTACCGTTAGCGATTGTTTCGATGATCTGACCGTTTGCGTTCATGATCACGATTTCCAGTGCTGTTTCAGCAGAAAGATCGATGGCCAGTACTGCTTTTTCAGAAAGCGGGTTCGGGTAAACGATTGCGTTGTTCAGTGCTTCGAGCTCTTCGAGACCTACCGTGATGTCAACGGTGAAGGTTGTATCGTCGGAGCAGTCACCGTTGATAGCTGTCAGGGTTACTTCGTAAGCACCGCTAGCTGTGTAAGCGTGAGTTGGGTTTGCTTGTGAAGAGCTTGTGAAGTCACCGAAATCCCATGAGTAAGAATCAGCGTCAACAGATGTGTTGCTGAATACCACTACGTAATCTGTGATGGAAACAACGTTGGCATCAGCATGTGGCTCGTCGTTTACAACCACCACTACGTCAGCAGACTGTCCTACACCGTCGCAAGCGTCAACGTTAGTCGTTGTAACGTGGTAAGTACCGGCTGTTGAAACAGTGATAGACTGTGTTTCAGCACCTGTAGACCACATGTACGTATCTGCTTCAGAAGACGTCAGGGTTACTTCTTCACCTTCGCACAGCTCGATAGAACCGATTACCTGGATGGTAGGCTGTGGAGCATTGGAAACGTTTACCGTTACAGCAGCAGAAGTAGCTTCGCAGCCTTCAGCGTTTGCTACAGTTACGGAGTAAACTCCGGAAGTGTTAACTGTGATGGTTTGCGTTACAGGACCGTTTGACCACTCGTAAGCTGTTGCAGCTGTAGAAGTCAGGTCAACAGAACCACCTGTACAGAAAGAAGTAGGACCGTTTGGTGTGATTACCGGCGTAGCTGGCAATGCGTTCACCGTTACAGTGATCATCGAACGAGGACCTTCTGTGCCTTCCGCATTTTTCTGGCTTACGTAGAAGTTGAATGTACCGGCAGTTACAGTAGAAGGAACCGGTGCTGTAGCAGAAGCAGTTCCACCTGTTGGTACAGTGTACCAGTTGAGTGTGTTTCCTGAACCAGCTGTTGCAGAAAGTGCAGTTGCTGTTTCACCTACGCAGTATTCAACAGCAGCTGTTACAGCCGGTGCAGTAATAACGAACGGTGCGATAACCGCATCAGCAAAGTCGTAGTTGGTAAGCAGCGGTGAAGAGCCAGCCGGACGGTAATCCGGAGCCGTGTAGTTGTATGGCGTAGTAAGGATGCCTGTTGTTGTAGCCAGAGAGTCGTTAAAGCTTGTTCCGAACCAGGAAATGATGTTGAACGTACTTCCTGCATTTCGTTGTGTTACTTTGTTTGTCGTCGTTCCTGCAACAACATTGCGCATGAATTTCAGGGAACCGGAAGTGGCATTTGCTTCAGCAGCTGTACCATCGATGTGAATACCTGTTTTGAAGTCCATGAACAGGGAGTTGTAGATTCTCAGAGCGGTATTACGACGAAGGCGCAGTGCACGCTGGTAACCTGCAGCAACGGTAGCTCCTGTGTTTCCACGGAATGGCCCGATAGCTGTGATGTTCGAGAAAATAGCAGATGTCTGTGGCGTTGCAGCAGATCCGGAAGCGTCGTTATCCGATTCGAAACCTTCGGAAGTAGAAACAGCCGGGTTATCAGCGATGTTCGGGTCACGAACGATCAGACCGAACTGTACGTGTCCGCGGTAACCGAAATCCGTATCGAAATCGTCGTCGAGGTTACGGTAAGACACCAGGTGGTGTGCATTAACTGTTCCACCGAACCACTCGAATGCATCGTCGTTGCAGAAAGACACCTGGATGTGGTGAAGCGTTGTAGCGCTACCTACGGAACCAAGCGTGATACCGTTGATTTCTTTATCTGTCTGGTAAACGTATCCAGGGAACTCGATACGAACGTACTGGAGGCTTCCGGAGTTATCGTTGTTGTCAGGAGAAGCACCACCACCAAACTGTGTGTCAGGAGTTGGAGCAATTCCTTCGATGTTAGCGATACCGGAAGGCTGGTTGTTCGCTGCACGACCCAAGAGGATGATTCCACCCCAGTCACCGGCTGCACGAGCACCAGGAGCCTGGTTTGACGTAAAGACGATAGGATCGTTTGCCGTACCGTTTGCGATCAGCTTCGAACCTTGTGTGATGAACAAACCTGATCCCGGAGTTGCTTTATCTCCAAGGATCACCGTTCCCGGCTCAATAGTCAGGGTTGCTCCGTTTTTTACATAAATCTGTCCCTGGAGCAGGTATACGTTGTTAGCCGTCCAGGTTGTATTGTTGGTAATGCTTGTTGTAACGTTTACGGTTGGGGCGCCATGTGCGGTGTTTTGCGGATCCCAGTCAGTCCAGTTATCAGTCCACATAGCTTCCGGTGCCGGAGCAAAAGCGCCGCGGTAGGTGGTAGGGACGAAGAACGATTGACTTACAGCGATGGTGCTGAGGGAAGCAAAGATCGCTGACATGTACATTTTTTTCATTTCTTTTCGTTTTTAGATACGCAAAGGTCTATCTGCAACCTTGCTTTGGAATTAGATCCAGGTTAAACTTGGAGGAAATCTATGTTAAGGTGAGTTTAAGAGCCGGAAGGTTTATTCATATGGGCGTAAGATGCGCTAAATGGATTTTCTGAATCCTTTTAGTTTGCAGCAGCCCGGGCGTCGAAAACGGCCCTGCTTAAGATTGAATTAACAGTGAAGTGGCTTGTGACGAATGCATTTTTCCTGAAAAGCGAAAAGGCACATCGTTCCGCCGAAGCTGGAAACGACATGCCTTTTACTATGAAGGATCGTTAATTAAAATTTGATGCTCAACGAAGCGGAGAATGTTCTTCCGAAACGGGTAGACCATACTACATCATCGGCGTTGTTCAGACCTGAACGGTTATTCTTGTCGCCTACAAAAATGGTATTGAACAAACCTCCGAGTCCTTTTGCAGATTCTTCGTTGCTGTTGTTCTGGTAGAAATCCTGGCGCTGGGCAAGAAGATTGGATGCGTTGAGCTTGAACTCGGCGCGGTTGTTCCAGAACGTCTTGGTGAATTGCAGATCGATGAACGTACGGGCATTTTCCCACAGATCCGGCTCGTTGATGTTTCCAACGATAGCAATACGACTGCCAACGCGGTTCACATTCACCGACATTCCCCAGTTGTAACGCGGGTTGAGGTAGTTCAGTCCGGCGTTGAAAACATACGGTGACTGACCTTGTAGCGGACGTGTGTCTGTTGTTGCACCGACTACATCCGATACGTCAACGACAGAGCGAATGATTGCCAGGTTGGAGAACACGGTTACTTTGTTGAACAAAGAGCTCGTGTCGGTATCAAACAGGGTCGAGAGCAGCAAGCGTGCTTCGAGCTCGATTCCGTAGTTCTGTGCCTGATCAACGTTCTTGTAGGAAATCTCGCTGGTTACATCCGGACGGGAAACCTGCTCAATCGGGTTTGTAAAATGCTTGTAGAACAGCGTGGCAGAAATCACCTGGCCTTTTCCAGGATAGTATTCGTAACGGGCATCGATGTTCTGGATTTTCGCACGTTGCAGGGAATCATTTCCGGATACAACGAAGTTGGTGGTGAAATCGTAGAAGGCAAACGGTGCAAGCTCGCGGTATTCCGGACGGTTCAGCGTCTGAGAGTAAGCCAGTCGCAGGTTTTGTGATTTCGTCAGGGAGTAGATCGCGTTTACCGAAGGAAGGATATCGAGCTTTTTCGTATCGATGTTCAGTACTGTGTTATCGGCTTTGCGGGCTTCCAGCTGCTGAATGAAGTATTCGGCACGCACACCCCAAACGAGGCGCAATCCTTTTTTCGCTTTCGGATCTTCCTCCTTGTTATCACCGAAGCGGTTGTCCATCATGATGTAGGCAGCGTGCAATTGTGAGCTCGCCGAGTAGGAGTCAGAGAATTTTGTACCGTCGGTCAGTTTGAAACCACCTACGCCCGGGTTGCCGCCTTCTGGTTCTTCGAGCATTCCCATGTTCTCCGGAGCGAAGATCTGGTCTTCCGGCAGGTAGAGCAGTGATTCCTTGAAAGTGACGTTACCACCTACGATACCGTATTTCGTGTAACCCAGCTGACGTGCCTGGAAATCGCGGTTACGCAATTGTGTCATACCACCGAATTTCAGATCGGTTTTTACTTTTCCTGCCAGCAGGAACGGGTAGGTGAGGTCTGCTTTCGCGCTGGTGCTGTTTTCCTTGTTATCGGAGAAGAACATACCACCACCGTAGCTCGGACCTACGTTCGTAAAGGAAATATTGGCTACGTACTGCGTGTCCAGCGGATTTGGATCGGTTGGATCGGTGATGTACTTGTAGCGTGTGTAAACAGAGCGGTTGAGGCTTGGAACACTGCGGTGAATGTTGCTGTAAGAAGCCAGCCAGTTCAGACGCAGCTTCGATGCACCGATGAGGTGCTCACCATTCAGCTGTCCCGAGTAAATCGTATTGGATGTAAACCAGCGCGCGTTCGAACGCAGCAAATTCGGGTTGTCATCCAGCGGGTTGATCTCACCGGTACGGTTGATCAGCTTGTCATCGGAGTTGATGCTGTAAATGTTCTTGAAGCCGATGTTGTTGTTTTCATTGAGCTTCAGGGTGAAGTTGGCAAGCGCGCCGGCCAGAACCGATTCCACGTTGTTTTTGTCGAGGTATTCGTAATCGATCTGTGATTCCTGGTGATCGTCTGTTCCGTTGGTAAAGCCGCGACGGGTTGTTTCCGTAAAGTTGAATGAACGGTTGTACGTGATGGAAGTAATGATCCCGACTTCACGATCGCCGATTTTCGGATTGAACCCGGTTGCAAACTGCAGGCTGTAGTTCGGGCTGAATTTTTTGTCAACCAATCCCCAGGAAGTGGAGAAGCGTTGTGCCAGTGCAGCCTGGTCGTTGATGTTTACCGGGAAACTTCCGTAAGCAGGAACTTCCGATGAAAGCGCGCGGGAGCCATCGTCAACACCCAGCCAGTCCATTTTTCCGCCGTCATAAGCCTGTTGTGCTTTGAATGTCGTGATGGTATTGTAACCGCCACCGACAGAAAGCGAGTAGAATTTTTTGTCGGGAATGCTTTTCGTTGTGATCTGGATCACACCACCTGCAAATTCTGCCGGTTGGTCAGGCGTGGCTGTTTTAGTGATCACCAGCTGGTCGATCATGTTTGCCGGGAAAATATCGAAGGAAAAAGCCTTGCGATCGGCTTCGGAGCTGGGCAGTACACCGCCGTTCAAATAAGCAGCATTGTAACGGTCGTTCAATCCGCGGATCACCGCAAACTTGTTGTCCTGGATACTGGCACCGCTCACCACTTTCAATGCATCTGCGGTCGTTTTCACCGGCATTGTTTTCAAGGTTTGAGCGGAGACACCATCCGAAACGCTGGAGGAGTTCATTTGTGCAAGCAAAAGCGTGTTGACAGCTTCCTGGTTGCGACGTGCGGTTACTGTTACGCCTTCCACATCTGTACCTGTTGTGTCTTTTGCTTCTTCCATGGTCAGGTCGAGCAGTGTTACCTCTTGTGGCTTCACTTCGATTTCAGTTACGGTCTTTGATCCGTAAAATGGATCGCTGACACGAATAGAGTAGGTTCCTTTTTGTAATTTTGAAAAGAGGAACTGACCGTCGAGATCGGTTGCGAGTCGTTCGGTTGTTCCCAGGAGCTCGACTTGAATTCCGGGCATTGTTTCCCCGGTCTCGCCGTCGACCACTTTTCCTTTAATAGCTCCACTTGTTTTGTCTTGTGCCAGCAACGGGATGCTGAACAAACAAGCGAACACAATCATTATCACCTTCATAGCTTCATTAATTTTGCCACAAAGGAACTGCCGCGAGATTACTACAAATTAAGTGTTGGATTAAGTGCTTGTGAGTTGTTTATTAACGCAATATGAAATGACTTAACATTGCATTAATCTTGCGCTGAATGTCTTGCTGTCACTGTATCTAATGAACCGACTCAATGGTGTAGGAAGTGGCATTCACCAGGCAGCGATCGCCGCTTTTCTTTCCTAAGAGCTGTTGCGCGAGCGGAGCGGAAGGACTGATAAAATAAATTCGTTGCTGATCGGCTTCGACAACACCCAGCGGAATGCCGATGTAAAACCAGCCGTGATCCGTTTGGATCAGCGATCCGTTTTCGATAGTGGTGGACTCTTTTTGGGTTTCAAGCGCCGGTATTAGGGCCAGCTGACGATTGGTCTCGGCAAGCTGCACCTGGATTTTTCCGATTTCCTGTTGTCCCATCGCACGTGAAGTCTCGTATTTGTCGCCGACAGAGCTTTTGGTGTCTTCCGACAGGTCTTTTTGAAGATCATTCAGTTGACGCGTCAGTTCTTCCCTGCGGGCGAGCAGAACGGCCTTTCCCTGTTGCAATAAGGTGATTTTATTCATCGTGCGTATCGAAATGCCGGTGAAACAGCTCGCTGAGCTGAGCGATTACTTTTTCCTCGCTGAATTCCAATCCCGCTTTACGGATGTGCTGAGGATCATAAGTCGTTTCCTTGTCTATGATCTGTTGCATGGCTTTGGCCAGCGCTTCGGAATTTTTCGCCGGGATCTGAATGCCCAAAGACGGATCGAGATCTTTACCGATCCCAACCGGCGTGGTAATGGTCGGAATACCGGAAAGCCACGCTTCGACCAATACAATGCTGAAGGTTTCGTAAGACGAGCACAGCACAAACGCATCGTGCTGACGCATTTCGGCCGCAATGCTTTCCCAGGAAGAAGGTCCCACAAAACGGAAATGACCGGAAATGCCCATTTTGGCAGCCTTTTCTTCCCATTTGCGCGTTGGCTGATCGGAAATGATCGTCATGTGCACCTGCGGATAACCGTTCTGGACACAGTGTTTGACTGCTTCGAGCAATAAATGGGGATCTTTTACCTGCTCGTCCAGTGTAGAAACATGCAGGAAATTGGAACTGCTATCCGGCTTGTTCTCAGCAATCGAAAACAACTGCGTATCGACAAAATTGTGGAGTACCGTTGTTCGCGTTGTTGGAAAAACGTGTTTCATGTCGTTCTTCAGGAAATCCGAACAGGCCAGGAGCTCATTGATATGTACGCTGGTCCGTTTGATAATGGTACGCTGCAGGCGACTGAGGTGTTTGCGGGCTTCCTGACGATAATAAGAAGCGTGCTCCATCACGATCAACGGACAATGGTAGAACTTCTTCGCCTGGATGAACTGCAACCCGCGTGGCAGGATGACGTGAGCGAATACGAGGTCGACGTCTTCCACTAAATCCAGCGCTCGGTTCAGGGCTTTTCGCTGTGTGAACCAATGCCAGAAACGGTTTTTGTGAACGGGATGGTAAATCCGAACGGTGCGAACGCCGTTCTCTTCGCGGATGTCTTCTTCGATCTTCGTGCAGGAGGCGTCGCCGCGCGTATGGATGACCGAAACTTCATATTCAGCGCTCAGAAGCTGGGCAAAGCGCTCCACGAAATTCCCCGAAAAGAGGTCCAGCCTGGTTGGATACCAGGAGCTCATGATCAGAATATGTCGCCGCACTGTACTCACACGCTTCAGTTCGGCTAAAAATACATCAATTAACCGATAATCGCACGGTTTTGTGAGTTCCTGAACGGGAAACGGACAGAAAATAAATACCCGGCGTCAGTAAGGCCGTGTTGATCTTTCCGTTAGCAAACTGACCGTTAAATGATTGGCCGAGGGTATTTGTTAGTTGAACGATGTCTTCCTCTTTCCAACCTGTGAGCGTTACTTCATTTCCATTCGATGGATTCGGAAACAGCTGCAGTTGATCCAGTTCCCATTCGGTGGTTTGCAGCGTACAGCTCAGGCGATTGATGTATTGCCAGATCGTGTCGTTGTATTGCGACGAAACCAAGCTGTTGCCGTCGTCGAGTCCCATGCGCATCACGACCATTCCGTTCGAAGGCACGATGTTGATGATCTGACCGTCTTTTCCCAGGGCTGCGTACATATCGTCCGGCGCGTTCGGCATCGGGCTTCCGGGAAAGGAAAACTGTAGCTGCGGCACCATGAATGAGCTTTGTCCGTTGAGCCAGGTCAGGTAGCCATACGAAGGATTGATCGTCTGGGAAGAAGTGGTCATTTCCTGGAAATACACCGGATCATCCAGAACAGGTGTGCCGTTCCAGGAGCCTTCGCCCAGGAGCAACAATCCGAAACGCGCCATGCTACGGGCATTGGAAATGAATACGTTGTTGTAGCCGACTGGAAGGTAAAAACCATTCATACCAATAGGTTGCCGGATTTTCTGTGTCACCCAGTTGTTGAGCGTCATTCCGGTCGCATCGGCGATAACGTCGTCGAGCAGTGTATAAGGCGCATTGTGGTAAGCCCAGCGCAGCCCCGGATCTGTGAGGTATTGCAGGCAAGCAGGATCGGTGCAGTAGAAATCGCCCGCGTCATTGAGGCCGCTGGTCATGGTCAGCTGGTGACGAATGGTGATTTTCTCTTCCTGCTGCGGCGTCATGCTCGTCCAGCCTTCACCAAGGTAATCGGATGTCGTATCGTCGATCGAAAGGAAACCTTCTTCCTGTGCAATACCGACCGCAACGGCTGTGAGTGTTTTTCCGGCCGAATTCCAGACCCAAAGGCTATCGGCAGTAAACGTCCCGAAGTACTTTTCGAGCACGATGCGCCCGTCTTTGAGCAGGATAAACGCCTTGGAATTGGTGTTGTCGAGGTAATCGTACAACGCATCGATGGAATCTTCGCACCAGCCTAAAGTAGCAGGATCGGTGGTTTCCCAGGTCGATCCCATGTTGGGTGGAAAATACAATTGGGCACGCGCCTGAGTGGCAGCGCAAACGCAGAGTAGCAGGAATATCAGCTTTTTCATGCAGTTGAGTTGATGCAGGAAAAGTACGAATTATTGTTTTTCGGTCTTCAGTCTTCGGTATTTCAGTCTTCAGTCGACGGTCTTTCAGCAAGCAGTAAACAGTTGTGACTCATTTTGTGTTTCGGATGGAAAATTAATTCCTTTAGCCGTATGAGTTTTTAAACTTTCCCGATTGCGGCCTGCAGGTTATGGCTTTTTTGTTTCACGCTAATGAGGCCTTTCGGTTGATAATCCGAAGCCAATTCTGTTCGGCAGGGCTAGCCGATCCAGGAAAGCGCTTGCGTTTGGGATCCTGATCCCACCTTTCCGTGGATCGGCCCATGTCGGACAGAATTTCCTTTGCAATCGGGATCGATGCGTTTTTTTGCTACTTTTTTGGGGCTACGGCCAAAAAAGTAGGGGCAGATATTTTTTTGGACGAGTAACGCAACCGCCCGTAAACGGGCAGAAAGATCGAACTAATAAACTAGCTTCAACGAATTATACGAGTGCTTTTGCATAGATCTCTTTCAGCTGTTCCAGCGCGAAATCGATTTCGGCTTTGGTGGTGTAGCGGGAGAAGGAAAAACGGGCATTCGGACGGGAACCATCGGCGCCAATGCCTTCCAGTACGTGGGAACCTTTCGTAGAACCGGAAGAACAGGCACTTCCACCACTGCAGGCAACACCTTTCAAATCCAGTGTAAACAACAGCATGGAAGCTTTTTCAGTGGCCGGCAAACAGACGTTCAACACGGTGTAAAGGCTTTGCGCAGGATCGGTTTCACCGTGAAAATACACTTCCGAAAAATTGCTTTTCAGTTGCTCCATCATGTAGTTTTTCAAGCCCTGTACATGGTCCTGGTGCTCCTGGATATCGGTGTTGGCAAGCTCCAGCGCTTTCGCCAGTCCGACAATTCCGTAGAGGTTTTCCGTTCCGCCACGGAGACCGCGTTCCTGTGCGCCACCGTGGATCAGTGCTTCGGCACGTACGTTTTTATTGACATACAGGAAACCGATGCCTTTCGGGCCGTGGAATTTATGTGCTGCGCAGGTGATGAAATCGATGTCGAGCGCTTTCAGGTCGAACGGGTAGTGGCCCATTGTCTGAACGGTATCTGAGTGGAAAAAAGCACCATACTGGCGACACAGCTGGCTCACTTTTTCCAATGGCAGCAAGGTTCCGATCTCATTATTGGCGTGCATCAGCGAAACCAGTGTCGGTTTTTGATCTTTCAGGTAGCCTTCGAGCTCTTCCAGGTTCACATGACCTTTGGAATCCACACTCAGCCAGACAGCTTCGATGTTTTTTTCCTTCGCCAATGCTTCGATGGTATGCCCAACGGCGTGGTGTTCGATGGAAGTGGAAATGATGCGTTTTACACCCAGCGTCAGGATGGCTGTGGTGAGCGCCATGTTATCGGCTTCTGTTCCGCCCGAAGTAAAGATCAGCTCGGAAGGCGAGCAGTTGAGCATTTTTGCAATGGAACGACGCGAAGTTTCAATGACCGCTTTTGCCTGTCGACCGAAATAGTGCGTCGAAGAAGGATTCCCGAATTCGTTTTGAAGCAAAGGGATCATCGCTTCGGCTACTTCAGGGGCAAGAGGTGTTGTTGCAGCATTGTCAAGGTAAACTCGCATGAAATCTTTTTCCGCGAAGTTAGCTTTTTGGTCACGTATTTACGCTCAAAAAGGGGCGGAATCTTGTATTTCTATAGAATCTTACCGCAAAGGCGCAGAGGGCGCAAAGTTTTAGTTGGATATGCCAAGTATGTGTTGTGAGTGTACTACCAGAACAAGACGCTTTGCGAACTTAGCGGTAAAAAATGTTATTGGGTGATTGAATATGCAGCTCCACTTGTGGATGCTGCCTCTTTGTTTCCTTAAAAAACACAGCACATCCAAATAGCCTTTGTGCCTTTGTGGTGAAAAAACTTAAGAGCTTTGCGTACTCTGCGCCTTTGCGGTAAAAAGTGATTGAATATGCAGCTCACTTGTGGATGCTGCCTCTTTGTTTCCTTAAAAATGCAGCACATCAAAATAGCCTTTGTGCCTTTTGTGGTGAAAAACTTAAGAGCTTTGCGTACTCTGCGCCTTTGCGGTAAAGATTAATCCTTCCCCAGGATCGCCCTAAAAGTTTCCTTTCCTTCAGGCAAACGCACCAGGTTGCGAAAGAGCAAAACCGTACGTTCAAGTCGCTTTTCCGGTGTTTTGGCTGTACTGACAAAGTTCAGGATGTAGCGTTGCATGGCTGGCGTGAGATTGGAGAATCGGCGAAAGGTTTCCGGATCCTGTTCCCACAAAACGGTGATTTCTTCGGCCACGGGCACGCCGTATTCGGAATCGTCTTTTGCCAGGCTCACGTCGACTTCGTCTCCGACGGCTTTCCCGATTTTTTTCAGTCGTGGCGCATTTACGGTGATACAGCCGCTGCCTTCGCCCATGGCGAGTATGCCGCATTGCCAGCTGATTTTGCCATCGAGCGTAATGATCAGTCGCTGGTTGAAATTGCCTTTTTCAAATTTACCGGGTAATTGTTCCAGGATCGCAGGCGGAACTTCCACCACGATGTAATTCAGGTAGTGAAGGTGCTCAACCGTTGTACGGTAAGAAACAAGAGGTGCGTTGCTCATGGCTGAAGCAGTTGGAACCTTATTCTTCCGGTTCGAACGATTGTTTGGTCTTAAAAAGGATTTCCAGCGCTTTTTCAAGTCCTTCCGGTTGGGAATGCGCCTCGAAAACGACGCGTTTGGTGCCTTTTTCGGTTACGATCTCAATGTACTCGGCTCCGCCATCGGCGCAATCCGGGCAGCCGATCGTTTCCGGCATCGTTTCCCATTTATTCCAATCGATGGCGTTGATCAGCGCATCGAAATCGGCTTTTGAATAATCGCGTACGGTTTCTTTCGTTGGATAGCTGTCTCCGTTGCGGCTCGATTGCGTGTACACGACCTTTCCCGGTGTATAGACCAATTCACGCGTGCAATAGCCCACACAATGCCCGAAGCTTACGCCATGTTTCAGGGAAAGCACCTGTGTATCTGTCTGCGCTTTTTTAGTCGTGTTGCAGCTCAGCAGGAAGGTGGTGATCAGCGCAAGAAAAAACAATTGTTTCATGGTATGCAAGTATTTGTACAGCTTTCGAAAATACAATTATTCTGCCAGGAGTAAATCGCTAAAATGGCTAACTTTGCTTTATGTACATCCGCTCGCTTTCGTTGGTCAATTTCAAGAATCATGCAGAGGCTGAATTTCAGCTGATTGATGGTGTGAATTGCATCGTTGGGCGGAATGGCGCCGGAAAAACCAACGTGCTGGATGCGATTCATTACCTGAGCATGTGCCGCTCGTACCTGAATCCGCTCGACAAGCAGAACATCCGCTTTGAGCAGCAGTTTTTTGTCATCCAGGCCGAATGGATTAAGCAGGAAAACGTGAATGCGCTCTATTGCGCCGTGAAAACGGGAGCCAAGAAGGTTTTCAAAAAGAACAAAAAGGAATATGACAAGCTGGCCGATCACATCGGCTTGTTCCCGGTGGTGATGATTTCGCCTTATGATGCCGACCTGATTTCAGAAGGCAGCGATATCCGGCGAAAATGGATCGATGGTATTATCAGCCAATTCGATCGTCCGTACCTGGAAGACTTGCAGCGCTATAACAAAGTAGTGGAGCAGCGCAACGCTTTGTTGAAACAGCAATATGAAACCGGCTTTTTCGACCGCGAATCGCTGGATGTCTGGGATGCACAAATGGTGCGTTACGGTCGAACGATCTTTGAAAAGCGCACTGCCTTCGTCGAAGCGTTCATTCCGTTGTTCCGTCATTACTACCAATGGATTTCCGGCGGAGAAGAGCAAGTAGCCATGGAATACCATTCGGCGTTGCAGCACGGCGATTTCGAACAGCTCCTACGCGATTCCCGCATGAAAGACGAGCGGGCGCATTATTCCACTTGCGGCGTCCACAAAGACGATGTGCTCTTCACCATCGAAGGCCATCCGATCAAGAAATTCGGTTCGCAGGGACAGCAGAAGAGCTTCCTGATCGCGCTCCGTCTGGCCCAGTTCGATTGGCTGAAAGAACGCCTGGGTGTTAGCCCGATCCTGCTGCTCGACGATATTTTCGATAAGCTCGACAATCACCGTGTGGCCCAGCTGATGTCGCTGGTATCGCAGCAGACCTTCGGGCAGGTCGTAGTCACCGATACAGATGAAATCCGGGTTTCCGGCATTTTTCAGTCTATAGGCGTAACGCCACATTTATTATTATTTGATGAGCAGGTAGCATGAAAGACTGGAACGAACAAAAACGATCGGGCGAGCCGACATCCATGGGTGATGTCGTAGACAAACTGCTGCGTGCCTACCAGCTGAAAGGCAAAATGGTTGAAATGGATGTGCTGAACCGCTGGGAAGAAATGATGGGGAAAGCCGTCGCTATTCGCACAACCGGTTTGGAAATCCGTGGAAAAGTGCTCCATATAACGCTGAATTCTTCCGTCATGCGCGACGAGCTGATGCACGGGAAAGAGATCATCAAGGAGCGCGTTAACCAGATTGCCGGATTTCGGATTATTGAAGACGTTTGGTTTTCCTGAATGCTTTTACCGAAAAGTTCGCAGAGCTTCATGCAAAGTCCGCAAAGCTTTTAAACGCTTTTCAGTAACGACAATACGGAAGAACTTACGTATTCGATTCCTATCGCGATAACGATAAACCCGATGATGCGGGAAATGGAGTTGATGCCCGAAGCGCCCAGTAGTTTGACGATGTAATGCGAGCTTTTCAGGATCAGGAAGGCGGTCAGGCACACACTGACGATTGCGCAGATCGCGATAATGATCTCCAGGCTTTGGCTGTATTCCTGGTTGTACGTAATCAATAAGGAAATAGAACCGGGGCCAGCCAGCATCGGAATAGCCAGCGGTGTAAGGGAAATATCGCTGCGTTTCATCACGTCTTCCTGCACCCGCGCTTTCTGCATCCCTTTGTGTTTGGTAAACGAACCTGTGAGCAGCGCAAAACCGGAAGTAACGATGATCAGGCCACCGGCGATGCGTAGCGAATGAATGGTAATGCCGAAGAAGCTCAGCACGTATTTACCGGCAAAAAAAGCAATGAGCAAGATAATAAGCGTATTGAAAGCCGTCCAGAGCGAAATGCGGTCGCGTTCCTTTTTCGGATCGTCTTTGGTTAAGCCCACAAATACCGGGACGGTTCCAAGCGGGTTAATCACAGAGAAAAGTCCGGCAAAGATGTACATGAAAAGTTCCATTGTTTTTTCTGCAAAGTTCCCGGTTTAAGTACCACCGCATGTTCCGCGAATATTATGAAACCGTTTTCAAATCAGTTTTCCAGTCCTCAGTCTAATGTTCCGCCGCGGCGGATCTAAAATCTAATGTCTATTCGTCTAAAATCTAATGTCTATTCGTCTAAAATCTAATGTCTAAAAATCTACTATCTAATAGCTATTTTTACCTCATGAAGATTTATACGAAAAAAGGGGATAAGGGCACTACCGGACTGATCGGTGGAACAAGACTGCCTAAACATCATTTGCGCATAGAATCCTATGGAACCGTCGACGAGCTGAACAGCTACATTGGTTTGCTGCGCGACCTGGTATCCGATAAAGAAATGACGGACGTACTGATCGAAGTGCAGGACCGCTTGTTTACGATCGGTTCGCTGCTGGCTGCCGATCCGGTGAAATCCAAAATGGAATTGCCGCAGCTGATGGAAAGCGATATTACGTTCCTCGAAGAACAGATCGATAAAATGGATGAGCAGCTGCCGCCTATGCGCTTCTTCGTACTTCCCGGCGGACACCCGACCGTATCGCATAGTCACATCGCCCGTTGTATTTGTCGCCGGGCCGAGCGATTGGTGTCGCAACTGGCTGAAAATGACCCCGTAAATCCGTTGGTTTTGGCTTATATGAACCGTTTGAGCGACTACCTTTTCACAATTTCGCGCAAACTGGCCGTTGACCTTGGAGCGGAAGAGGTTCCGTGGAAGCCTCGCGTCTCTTGAAAATCAGCTTATTGTAAGTTGAGATTATGATTTTTTTAATCGAAATTTCAGGGACTTGTTTTTTTGGGAAATAAAGTTATTTTTGCGCAAACAACACAAACGCATTTTAAGAGATGTACTGGACATTAGAATTAGCTTCGTATTTGGAGGATGCTCCATGGCCTGCAACAAAAGATGAATTGATCGACTTCGCTATCCGAAACGGTGCGCCGCTGGAAGTAGTTGAAAACCTGCAGGATCTGGAAGATGAGGGTGATGTTTATGAGAGCATCGAGGAAATCTGGCCGGATTATCCATCAAAGGACGACTTTTTGTTTAACGAAGACGAATATTAAGCTTCGCCTTTTAGTGATATTGAAACGGCCCGCTGAAAAGCGGGCCGTTTTTAGTTGGTCAGTCTGAGTTGTTATATAGGACCTTATTGCTTTACCAGCTGTAATTCGATTCCCACGCGCACTTCATCGCTTACCAGTACGCCACCGGTTTCCAGTGCTGCGTTCCAGGTTAACCCAAAGTCTTTGCGGTTGAACTTCCCGTTGATGCTGAAGCCTGCTTTTTCATTTCCCCACGGATCTTTACCAATACCACCGAATTCTGCATCCAGCGTTACTTTTTTGGTGATGTCACGGATTGTCAGGTCGCCGGTGAGCTTGTATTCATCGTCGCTGCGACGTTCCATCGAATCGGCCGTAAAAGTCATTTCCGGAAATTGAGCTGAGTCGAAGAAATCCGGGCTTTTCAAGTGATTGTCGCGATCAGCGTTCGATGTATTGATTGAATCAATAGCCGCTTTGAAATCCACTTTTGCGGTAGTAAAATCATCGCCTTCGGTTTCAATCGCTCCGGAGAATTGCTCGAATTTACCGGATACGTTAGTGAACATCATGTGTTTTACTTTAAAACCGACTTCTGAATGTGTTGGGTCAATTCCCCATGTTGTAGTTGCCATTTTGTTGCGTTTTAATTGTGATCGATTTGTTTTACCCGACAAAGATACAGGTTTTTATTTACCATGGTAACTAATTAAGAAAAATTTTATTTCAAAACTGAAAAACCAAGTAAAAAATAGGATAGCAGAACGGCTTTACGTGAAGGATTTCAAAAGAGGCCATATCTTTTGTGTAGTTCCGACTTAGGTCGGAACGCTTTCAATTTCGCCAGCACGCCACAATTACCTTTTGTGCCGTTGTCAAAGATCCGCCGAAGGAGGATGGTGAAAAGAAAAATCTACAGTAATGGAAGCGCTCTAGCGAAAAATGCCAGAACATCAGTAACTAGAAAGGAGTATAGTTAAACGTTGAAACGGAAGTGCATGATATCGCCGTCTTCCACCACGTACTCGCGGCCTTCGACTTTGAATTTACCGGCTTCCTTTACGGCAGCTTCCGAACCCAATGTCGTGAAATCATTGTACTTCATCACTTCGGCGCGGATAAATCCTTTTTCGAAATCCGTGTGGATCACACCGGCAGCCTGTGGAGCCGTAGCACCAATAGGAACGGTCCAGGCGCGCACTTCTTTCACACCTGCGGTGAAATACGTTTGCAGGTTCAGCAAGCCATAAGCCGAACGGATCAGACGGTTTACACCCGGTTCTTCAAGGCTCAGCTCGTCGAGGAACATTTTGCGCTCCTCATACGTTTCAAGCTCCATGATATCGGCTTCGATCTTCGCACCGATCACCAGTACTTCGGCCAGCTCGTCTTTTACAGCATTGCGAATGGCTTCAACGTGCTCGTTGCCTGTGAGTACTTCGGATTCCCCGACGTTGCATACATATAATACAGGCTTGGACGTGATGAGGTGGAATTTTTTGACCATTTCGGCCTCTTTGTCGTCGAAGTCCATGGAACGAACAGATTTTCCTTGTTCCAGCAGCGCTTTAATACGAATCGCGAGGTCGTTTTCCTTTACAACGTCTTTGTCGCCGGATTTCACCTGGCGCGCCAACGACTGGATTTTCTTTTCGATCGACTCAAGGTCTTTGAGCTGCAATTCGATATCGATGACTTCTTTATCGCGCACCGGGTTAACATTGCCGTCTACGTGAACGATATTGCCGTCTTCGAAGCAGCGAACCACGTGCAGAATTGCATCCGTTTCGCGGATATTGGCAAGGAACTGGTTGCCCAATCCTTCACCTTTCGAAGCGCCTTTTACAAGCCCGGCAATGTCGACGATCTCAATAGTCGTAGGCACCACGCGTTCCGGTTTCACCATGCTTTCGAGCTTTTCCAGTCGCGGATCGGGAACAGAAATCGTTCCTACGTTTGGTTCGATCGTACAGAAAGGAAAATTCGCCGATTGCGCCTTCGCATTGGATAAACAGTTGAACAACGTTGATTTACCCACATTCGGAAGTCCGACAATACCGCATTTAAGAGCCATGATGAAAAAATTTGGTGCAAATATACTACTTAGTTACGAGTTGGAAGTTGTGAGTTACATAGTTGGTGTTCAATGGTACGTTCGAAAGGGGAACTAACTAACTTCGAACTTCCGAGAGACAATCCGTGATCTGTTAACGAGGAATTACTGGTTGCGAGTTGCCAGTTTGAAGTTGGTGTTTCAATAATACGTTCGATAAGGAAATTGAATAACTTCGAACTACCAACTCGCAGCTAAGTTATTGGTTGGTAGTTATTCAGTTGTCCACTAACTTCTAACTTCCAACTTCCAACCAGATAACTTTCAAGAAATGTTTGCAGTTTCGAAAAAAGATTTATCTTTGCAATCCGATTTTCAAAGAACAATTAGTAAAAACGCAATATGAAAGCAGGTATTCACCCGGAAGATTACAGACTGGTAGTGTTTAAGGACATGACCAACGATTACGCATTCCTTTGCCACTCTTCCGCCACATCCAATGAAACGATGAAGTGGGAAGATGGTAACGAGTATCCGTTGGTAAAACTGGATATTTCTCACAAGTCTCACCCGTTCTTCACCGGAATCGTTCAGTTTGTGGATACCGCTGGTCGTATCGACAAATTCAACAGCCGTTACGCGAAATACAAGAAGTAAGTATTTCCAACAAGATACGTATCCCGATCGCCAACCGCGGTCGGGATTTTTTGTGTCCGTTTGTTAACAAAAATTTCGTTTTTTGACCATTTCCGGTCTGTCGTGCCTGAAATACTAAGTTATCTTTGCGCGTATGTCTATTCGCGTTCAACATATTATACTGGTGTTGTTGCTCACAGCCGGGGCGCAATCCACCTTTGCAGCTTCTATCGACAAAGCATTCAAGGCCTTACAGGAATACAATTACTTCGAAGCAAAAACGCTGTTCACCAAATCGCTGAAAAAACAGCCTTCCGCAGCGAATTACGGCCTGGCGGTGATCTATTCCCGCACAGACAACCCGTTTCACAACCTCGATTCGGCGTTCGCGTCCATCAAACGAAGCGAAGCAGCCTACGACAAAACGAAGGACAAGACCAAAGAAAAGCTGAAAAAATACCAGTTCGATTACCTCGCCATTGCCGCTTTGCGCAACGATATTTCGGAACGTTTCTTCGATATCGCAACGGCCAAACCGACCGAAGAAGGTATGAATCGTTTCCAGGAAGAACATCCGTGGTCACAGCGCCGTTTTCAGGCCATCCGCATGCGCGATTCCATTGCTCTGATCAAAGCCGAAGCAGCCGGGACATCGGAAGCCTATGGCCGTTTCATGAAAACGTACCCGGAATCCGAATTTTCCGGGAAAGCCAAAGCCACGTTCGATCGCCTGCAATACCGCGAGCAAACGACTTCCGGAACGATCACCGCATTCCTGACATTCGAAAAGACATTCCCGCAGAATTCCTACGTTGGCGACGCGCAGGACCAGGTGTATCGCATGGTTACTGCTCCCAATACGATCGACGCGCTTTCGGGGTTTATCCGCACGTATCCGTCGAACAGAAACGTCAACGACGCGTGGCGACGCCTGTACCAGCTGTTCATCTACGATTATTCCAAGGAACGGGTAGAGGAATTCCAGCGCCAGTACCCGAATTATCCGTTCAAGGATGAGCTTACAAAAGACCAGCAACTGGCCAATGAAATCATTTTGCCGTATAAAGACGGCGCGAAATTCGGTTGGATGTCACTCGACGGCAAACCCGTGATCCCGGCGCAATACGAAGCCGTTGGTCTCTTCCGTGAAGGACTCGCCTGGGCCGAAAAGAACGGGAAATACGGCTATGTCGACAAAACGAACGAAGTTGTGATCGACTTCCAGTATTCCGATGCGATGGATTTCGAAAAAGGCCGTGCGATCATTTCCCAGCAGGATAAATTCGGGATCATCGACCGTTCGGGAACACTCATTTTCCCGGTTGCTTACAACGATATCGGCCAGTTTTCGGAACAATTGATCTACGCCCAGAAGGATTCGCTTTACGGCTACTTCGACAGCTATGGCTACCAGCGCATCCAGCCGCAATTCACCGAAGCGTTTTCGTTTTCAGGCGGAAAGGCGCTCGTGAAACAAGGTGATCTGGAAGCATTTATCGATCAGTATGGCTCGTTTGTGGTGCCGCCGGTCTACGAAGAAATCGATTTTTTCACCGATTCGCTGCTCGTCTTCTTGGAAGGCGAATTGTACGGCCTCATGGACCGAAAAGGAACAACGATCGTTCCGGCAACTTACGAGCAGATCCTGCCGCTCACCAACGACAGGGCTTTGTTTGTAAAAGACGGAAGAGTAGGCTATATGTCGTCGAAGGGCAAGGAAATCATTCCGCCGGCCTATAATGAATATCCGGGTATCCAGGAGCAGGGCATTTTTACCGGCTCGCATGTCAAGGTGTTTAAAGTGGACAAGAAAGGCGACAAATACGGCCTGATCGACCGCAACGGAAAAGTGATCATTCCACTTCAGTACACCAATCTCGGCAAGCCCGGAACGATGATCGCTTTCGAGAAAGCGGGCAAATGGGGCTACATCGGACTAAACAACACCGTATTGCTGCCGGCTACATACGAATATGCCGAAACCTTTGAAAATGGACTCGGGATCGTACAAATGCTCATGCTGCGCGGCGCCATCAATGCGAAAGGCCAGGTGGTTATTCCGCTTGATCACACCGAAGTGAAGCGTCTGGACGCAAAGCATTACCTCGTTTCAAGAGGCGCGAAATACGGTATTTATTCCGATAAAGGCGTGTTGCTGGTTCCGCTCGAATACGGCCAGATCCGCAAGATCCATGAGGATTTCTACCTGTTGACCAAAGGCAGTGATGTGCATTACCTGTACCTGCCGGAAGATCGTGTAATTAAACCCGTAATCGACTAACAATGGCACTCAGGGATGTCATACGATCCATTATTCCGCAGGCAGTTCTGCGATGGTACCGCAACCGGCAGAAGGAAAAAGTGCGCGTTCAGCTGGAAAAGCAGCGGCGCTCGGGAACCGGTTTTTCGCAGGAAGAGCTGGAAAAACAACTCGATAAAATGGGCATCCGTCCGGGAGATGTACTGCTGGTGCATTCCAGTCTTTCCAAAATGGGCTACATCGAAGGCGGGCCTGAAACGGTGGTCCATGCATTGATCGATAAAGTGGGCGAAACGGGGCATGTGCTCATGCCAACTTCTCCGAATGCGGGCTTGCAGCTCGAGTATGTCCAGAAATTGGGCTGTTTCGATATTCGTTTTTCGCCGTCCAAATTGGGAGCGATTTCCGAAACGTTCCGGCAATTGCCCAAAGTCAGACGATCGGGGTCGGTTACAGAGCCGGTTTCCTGCTTCGGCCCGGATGCGGAATGGTTTACGAAGGACCACATTGATCAGCAAACGCCCTACAATGAACACAGCCCGTTCTATAAAGTTGCTGCGCGCAAGGGAAAAATCCTTTACGTAGGCTGTACATTCGACAACGCCGGAACCAGCCTGCATTTGCTCGAAGATGCCATCGCAGAGTTCAAATTCCCGGTTTACTACCCGGAATTGTTCGAAGTCAAAGTGCGCCACGAAGACAGCAATCTTTCGACCCATCAGATTAAAGTTCACAACCCGGAAATGTCCATCAAACGCCGCTGCGATGAGCTCATTCCGCTGTTCGAAAAACACGGCGTACTGAAGCATACGGTATTCGGCAATGCACCGACGCTGCTCGTAGACGCGGCCGGGATGCTCAAAGTCATGATCGACGAATACGTGAAAAACGGGGTAACAATGTATACACCACAAGGCTCTAAATAAATGCAGAATTCAAAATGCACAATGCAGAATTATGAATTATACATTCTGAATTCTGCATTGGAAATTATCTTTGTACAAAACAACACAAATGGCACAACGCAACTGGACAAGTATTAAGCAATATACCGATCTCAAATTCGAGTTTTTCGAAGGAATCGCCAAAATCACCATCAATCGCCCGAAGGTTTACAATGCCTTTCGCCCGGAAACCAATATGGAAATGCTCGACGCGCTGGAAATCTGCCGTGAGCGCCAGGATGTTGGCGTGATCGTGCTGACCGGCGAAGGTGACAAAGCGTTTTGTTCAGGCGGTGACCAGAATGTAAAAGGTATCGGTGGTTACATCGGTGGCGACGGCGTTCCGCGCCTGAACGTACTCGATGTGCACAAATCCATTCGCGCCATGCCGAAGCCGGTTATTGCGATGGTGAACGGTTACGCGATCGGTGGCGGACATGTATTGCACGTGGTGTGCGACCTCACGATTGCTTCCGATAATGCGCGTTTCGGTCAGACAGGTCCGAAAGTAGGCAGCTTCGACGCCGGTTTTGGTTCGTCGTTCCTGGCCAGCCACGTGGGACAGAAAAAAGCACGCGAGATCTGGTTTCTTTGCAACCAGTATACAGCCGACGAAGCAGAGAAAATGGGCATGGTGAACAAAGTCGTTCCATTAGCCGATCTCGAAGATACGACCGTTGAATGGTGCAAAACCATCATGAAACGCAGTCCGCTGGCTGTTCGTATGATCAAGCGTGGTTTGAACGCCGAGCTCGATGGTCAGCGCGGTTTGATGGAATTCGCCGGCGATGCGACACTGATGTATTACCTCATGGAAGAAGCACAGGAAGGCAAGCAGGCATTCCTCGAGAAAAGAGAACCGAACTTCCAGAAATTCCCAAAATTCCCGTAAATCATGTTGCTCGCGCAAAAATTATCCGCTTTTGAACAGCGTTTCCAGGATATTTTTGGATTCAGTTTCGTAGAAGCGAAACAATTCCTTGTGCGCTCCGGTACGCACATCATTTTTGCGATCATTGTACTCGTTGTCGGGTGGTGGCTTGCAAAATGGGCAGGGCGCGCGGTATCGAAACTACTGACACGCAGCAAAACCGATCCGGGTCTGGTGACATTCCTTTCCAGTCTGACAACGATCGCGCTGAAGGCTCTTGTTATTGTGACTGCGATCACGCAGCTGGGTGTGCAGATGACATCGTTTGTGGCGATCCTCGGAGCAGCCGGATTGGCCATCGGTATGGCGTTTTCCGGAACGCTTTCCAACTTTGCAGGTGGTGTGATGATCCTGTTGTTCAAGCCCTTCAAGGTCGGTGATACCATTCTGACACAAACCCAGCAAGGGATAGTGAAGGAAATCCAGATTTTCTATACGTACCTGCATACCAGCGACAATAAAGTGATCGTCCTGCCGAATGGTCCGATTGCCAACGGAAACATCGTCAATTTTACGAAAGCCAAGACACGTCGGGTAGACTGGATCGTGCCTATTTCTTATGGCGACGATTACCTGAAAGCGCACCAGCTGCTGGTGAGGTGGCTGAAAGAAGATAAGCGTGTGCTCAAAGATCCGGAGCCGTTCGTGGCCCTGAGCGAATTGGGCGATTCGGTGAAGCTGACGGTGCGTGCCTGGGCCAAAACAGACAATTACTGGCCGGTTTTCTTCGATCTGAACAGACGTATTTACGAGGAATTTGAGAAAGAAGGCTTCCACCTGACTTCACCGGGCGAGCAGATCATCCAGATCGTCAATCCGGAAAATGCGCCTGCCGCGTCACCTGTTCAGACGTCCTGATGGAAAACCTGAACGATAACGAGCTGATTCGCCAGTACATTCACTGGAATGCATTCGGCAAACTGCTGGGCATGGATTTCACGATCCTGCAACCGGGCAAAGTCGCCTATCGTATGCGCATCACGCAAGATCATCTGGCAACACCTATCGCTTCACACGGTGGCGCTGTGGCTGCATTGATGGATGCAACATTGGGCGTAGCCTGTTTGTCGAGCGTGTGCGAAGAAGGCCGCGTGGTTTCTACGGTGAATCTTTCCATGCAATTCCTGGCGCCGGCCAAACTGAATGATGAGCTGGAAGCCGTTGGAGAAGTCATCAAATCCGGAAAACGCTTGCTGTTCGCCGAAGCAAAAATCCTGAATCAGCACGGAGAATTGATCGCAACAGGTACGGGAACAATGAATGCCTATCCGGTCGACAAATTAAGATCTTAAGACTTTAGGACATCAGGATTTTAGGATGATGTTTGATGTTGGGTGTTGGATTTTTGATGCGTTTTGTCGGTAGTAAGACTCCCGCAGATTACCGCGGATGGCCTTTGTGTTTTCTGTTGATGTAATCTATGTGTTCACCCCAAGGCGTTTACATAGTGTTTCTAACTACAGCAATTACTCTGCGCTGATCTGCGGGAACCCATCGGGTTAAACATCCATTAAGCGCAGAATTTCCACTGCTTCCTTCACATCATGCACCCGCAAAATCGCAGCGCCTTTCAGCAATGCCATCGTATTCAGGGCCGTGGTGCCGTTCAATGCTTCTTCCGCTGTCGAATTCAGGGTTTTGTAGATCATCGACTTTCGCGATACGCCCGCCAGTAAAGGCAATCCGAAGAACCGGAAATCCTGGAAACGGTTGAGCAGCTCGAAATTCTGTATTGTCGATTTGGCAAAGCCGAAGCCCGGATCGAGGATAATATCGTGTACACCGTGTTCGCGCAGCCGGCTGATTTTCTCCGAGAAATAGTAGCACATATCCTTGAACAGGTTGGCGTAATCCGTTTCCTGCTGCATCGTCTGCGGCGTTCCGCGCATATGCATGAGCACGTAGGCGCAATTCAATTTCCCGACGGTTTCAAACATCAATGGATCGAGTGAGCCACCTGAAATGTCGTTGACGATCACTGCACCGGCATTCACAGCCGCTTTGGCGACTTCCGAGCGAAACGTATCCACGCTGATGAGTGCATCGGGAAAGGTATGTTTGATCGCTGTGATGACCGGAACTACGCGACTGATTTCTTCATCGATGGAAATGTCTGCAGCGCCCGGTCGGGAAGAATAGCCGCCAACGTCGAGAATTCCGGCGCCTTCTTCGAGCATCATGGCTGCTGCGCCGAGGTAATTATCGGAAACAGTGTAGCGACTTCCGGCATAGAACGAGTCGGGCGTGATGTTGAGAATGCCCATGATGATCGGATGCGTGACAGGAAACAACTTCCCGGCAGCATTCAGCGAGGAGTTTTGCGGAAAATAACTATCTTCAAACCCTGAAAAATCCATACCCGTCATCATGCGACAAACATCGGAAGAATATCAGCAGATTATCCGCAACTGCCGTGAAATTTTCAAAAAAAAGACCAGCGATTACGGAACTTCCTGGCGCATTGCACGGGCGAGCTCGCTCACCGATCAGATCTTTATCAAGGCCAATCGCATTCGTACGATCCAGGAAACCGGTCAGAATAAAGTAGGGGAGAGCATCGAAGGCGAATTTGGCGCCATCATCAATTACTGTATCATGGCCATTATCCAGGTGCGTGCTAATCCGGAAGGAATACCGATCGAGCTGGGCGAAGAGCTGGCGATGAATCTGTACGATGAGATTGCTAAAGAAGCCTATGAGCTGATGGAACGCAAAAACCACGATTACGGCGAAGCCTGGCGGGATATGCGCGTGAGCTCGCTCACCGATATGATCCTGATGAAATTGCTGCGTGTGAAACAGATCGAAGACAATAACGGTCAGACGCTCATTTCCGAAGGCATCGACGCCAATTACTTCGATATGCTCAACTACGCTGTGTTTGCGCTCATTCATTTAAACGATTAACTTGCACTCATGATAGGAACCCGAACGATAGCCGGTCATTCACTGCCGTTGAATACGTTGCTCACGGTAGCCAACCTGGCCGGACTAACCCTCACTACGATCGGTTTTCACGCTGCTTTCGAAGATCAAAAAGTCCTGCTCGTTTCACTCGGATTGGGATTGCTGCTGCTTTCGACCGTCGGATTGATCCTGTTCAAAGGACGACTGATGATTGCAACCGTTTCCCGTGTACTTGTGGGCGGCTTGTTCATCGTTTCGGGGCTCATCAAAGCCAACGACCCGATCGGGTTTTCCTACAAGCTGGAAGAATACTTCGAAGACGGCGCGCTGGCTTTCCGCATCAAGGAATGGTTCGGAGCACCGGGCTTTTCACTCGAATTCCTGATCGATTATGCCGTGGTCCTGTCGATCATCATCTGCGTTGCAGAGATCGTATTGGGAGTACTGGTACTGATCGGCGGCAAAGCAAAGCTCACCAGCTGGCTCTTGCTGCTGCTCATGTTGTTCTTTACGTTCCTGACCTGGCATACCGCCAATTGCGACGGATCGCAAAAATTCACCGATCGCGATACCTTCCACCTTTCCAATCCACAGGAAGCCGCAATGGCGAAGATCAAGCAGGAGGAAAGCAAGACCAATAAAGACATTCGCATCATTTCGAAAACGGGCTCTGAAGTGGTGGTGGATGAATTGCGCATGCCGCAATGTGTAACCGACTGCGGTTGTTTCGGTGATGCTATGAAAGGCTCGGTGGGACGTTCGCTGACACCGAAAGAATCGCTCTGGAAAGACCTCGTGCTGCTGTATCTTGTGATCTGGATTTTCGCTGCACAACGCATTATTCAGCCCAATTCCGTGAAAACCAACTGGACAATTATCCCGATTTCGCTGGGATTGATCGCCTTCTTCTGTTGGGTGTTCGGCTGGTATTTCCCGTTGTTATTCGGTGCCATCTGCCTGATCACGTCGTTGTGGATTTACCGCTCGGGCGGAAAGCTGCTTGGCAATCACTACGGCTCGGCGCTCATGGTCACTTTGTGGAGCAGCATCTTTGTGTGGTATTGCCTGCGCTACGATCCTTTGAAAGATTACCGTCCGTATGCCGTTGGATCGAACCTGAAGGCCAAAACCCTCGACGGTTACCCGGGCGTGTTCTTAAACATGATGGTCTACAAGAACAAGTATACGGGCAAAACAATCGAGTATGATGCCACGAGTAAGGCGTTCCTGAATTCCAAAATCTGGGAACAGACCGATAAGTGGGAATACGATACGCTGCTGGTGCGCGAGATCAAGCCGATGAAGCTGCCTTCCATCGATTCGTCGCAGTTCAACCCAACGCGTCATTTGTCCGATATTACGCGCTATGAGAAGAAGCTGAAAGTAGTGGAAGACCAGCTCAAACAAGCTGTTGCACCGGGATTGAGGCTGCGCGATATTGCTGCCGGAACCGACGAAGAGATCATGCTGGAAGCCTATAACGTGGAATCGTATCCGGTCGAGAATTACCAGATCATCGATACCATCGAAGTAGCCAACGCCAATTTCACCGAAGTCAGCGTGCGCGATTTCCTGCTCACCGCCGATAAAGTAATCGTGGTATTCGCTAAAAACCTGCGCGAAATGGACCGGGCGGCCATTCCGGAGCTCATCCGTTTGCAGAAAGCAGCCGAAAAAGCAGGCGTACCGTTCCTGTTCGTTACCAACGCCGATGCCGGAACCATTGCGGCATTCCGCAAGAAAACCGGCTTTTATGCACCAACTTTTATCAACGACGAAACCGAGCTGAAAGTGATTTCACGCTCGAATCCGGTGCTCATGGTGCTGGAAAAAGGCGTCGTTGCCGGAAAATATCCATATAGATCCCTTCCGACATTCGAATGGATCCAAACCAATTTATTCAATAACTGATGCGAAAAAAAATTGTGGCCGGTAACTGGAAAATGAACCTCAGTGCCGGCGAAGCCCAGGAATTGTTCAAAGCCGTTGTAGCCATGGAGCCTGCTCCGGGAGTACAGATTGCTGTTTTTCCACCTGCGATTTACATCGATCGTTTCCTGACCGGTTTTCCTTCCAGCGTCCGTGTGGGCGCACAAAATGGGTATCCCGAGCCTTCAGGGGCATTTACCGGCGAAATTTCCATGCAGCAGCTGCGCGATCTCGGTGTTCACGCCGTATTGATCGGTCATTCCGAGCGCCGCATGTTGTTCGGAGAAACGAACGAATTGCTGAAACGCAAAGTAGATGCGGCCATCGCCAATGACTTGCAGCCTTTTTTCTGCTGCGGCGAACCGCTGGAAATTCGCGAATCGGGCAAACACGTTGAATTTGTAAAAGAACAGCTTGAAAGCAGCCTGTTTCACCTTTCACCCGAAGATTTCAGCAAAGTGGTGATCGCTTACGAGCCCATCTGGGCCATTGGAACGGGATTGACCGCTTCAACAGAGCAGGCCGAAGAAATGCATGCAGCCATCCGTCGCCAGATTGCTAACGCCTACGGCGATCAGCTGGCAGAAGCCACTACGATTTTGTACGGCGGAAGTTGTAACCCTTCCAACGCGCAGGCGTTATTCGCGTGCCCGAATGTGGACGGTGGACTGATTGGCGGCGCATCGCTCAAGCAATCGGATTTTGCAGCACTCGTAGCAGAAAAAACATGGACTATCTCGAATTAACAATTGAGCTGGAGCCGCGCGATCCGTGGGCGGAAGTACTGGTGGCCGAGCTGGCCGACCTGGGCTTTGAAAGCTTTGTGGATACCGCTTCCGGTATACAGGCCTATGCACCGGCCGGTCAGATCAGGCTCGATGGTTTGATGGAGCAAACTTCGGTGGCCAACAACCCGGAAGTGAATGTGCGGTTTTCTTCTACGCTCATCCCGCACAAAAACTGGAACGCCGAATGGGAAGCAGGTTTCGAACCTGTGGAAATAAGCAACAACCTGGTGATTTTAGCCCCATTTCACGACAAAGCAGCATTTGCCGGAAAAGAACAGATCATCATTCAGCCCCAAATGTCGTTTGGAACCGGCCATCACCAGACCACCTTCCTGATGAGCAACTACCTGCTGGATATGGCAGAGATTCCGGCGAAAGTACTGGATATGGGAACCGGAACAGGCGTGTTGGCCATCCTGGCAGAAAAGCGCGGAGCCACTGATATCCTGGCAGTTGACATTGAACCGTGGTCGGTGGAAAATACGATCGAAAATGCGGAGCGCAACGGTTGCAAACACATCCGGACGCTGACCGGAGACCTCGATGTGATCACGGACGGCGATTTTGGTTTGATCCTTGCTAACATCAATAAAAATGTACTCAAACAACACTTATCCGGATACCACGCTTTGCTTTCCGCGGGTGGCATTTTGCTGCTCAGCGGATTTTTTATGAGCGATGTCGCCGAATTGGCCGATTGCGGCAATGCTGTTGGTTTTGAATGCATGGAAATACGGGAAAAAGAAACGTGGGCAGCATTGATGCTCCGTAAAAAATAGCTGAACGAGACAACAGGACGGCAAGATTTCAAGACATCAGGATTGGTCCTGAAATCTTAGTATCCTGAAGTCCATAAAAAACAAAAGAACACTATGAAACGTTTGATCATCCTGGTATGTGTTTGTCTGCCCGTTTTGGGAGCCTTTTCACAAACCTACTCCGATAATCGCGAGAAATTCGTCAAAGAGTTCCAGAAAGCGCTGTCCGATTATGGGCACACCGATCAGCTCGACTTTGTCAAGAAAGACCTGTCGGTGATGCTGCTGGAAACGAGCGAATTCCCGAACGATTATTTTTCGAGAATGGTCGCTACCGCGAACCAGATGGATGCCAAGCGTCTCAAGCCGTACCCGGAGATTTACAACTACGTTTACTCGGTGTACTCGTTTGTAAAAAACAAACAGCCGGCGAGCAGTTATAATGCCTGGCACAGTAGTGTCGACAAAATGCTCGACAGCAAGAACATCAAGAAATTTGCCGATTTCATTGAGCTTTCGGCCGGCTTCTTTTCCGAAAAGCGCATTGCCGAATCGAACAACTTCAGCTGGTATTTCTACGGGAATTACACCTTCGAATTTACCGACAAGCCCTTGCTGCGTTTTACGGATGGCCGCCTCGTTTGCGGTGTACCGAACAACGATAAAAAAAGCCGCGACGAACAGCGTTTCGTAGACAGTATCGTGGTGTACAACACCAGTGGCGTTTACGACCCCATCCTGAAGAAGTGGGATGGAACCGGTGGTCGCATCGACTGGCAGCGCGTGGGCTTACCGGCCAGTGAAACATATGCCGAGCTCGGCCAACTGGATATTTCCATGAAAACATCGACCTTCAACGCCGATTCCGTAAAGCTCACCACACCTTACTTCAATAAGCAGATTTTAGGGCAATTGTCCGAAAAAGCGTTCCGCATCACCCGTGAAGTCGACGCCGTTTACCCACAGTTCATTTCCTACGAGCGCCGACTGAAGATCGCCAACATTCGTCCGGATATGGACTACGACGGCGGTTTTTCCATCCAGGGAGCCAGCCTCGTTGGACTGGGATCGACCAAAGAGCCGGCCCGTCTGTTCATCAAGCGCAACAACAAAGTATTTATCAAATCCGAAAGCCAGCTCTTTACCATTGCACCGAAGAAAATCAATGCACACGTGGCATCGATTACAATGTACATAGGGGAGAAGGACTCGATTTTCCATCCGGGACTGGATTTCCTCTATACGCAGGAAAAAGAGCTGGTAGAAATGACGCGCGGGAAAACCGGTGTGTCCCAATCGCCGTTCTCCGATTCCTATCACATGGTCGATATTTACGTCCAGAAAGTGACCTGGGAGCGGACTTCTACAGACCTGTACCTGACATATGAATACGGAACCAGCCAGGAGCAGCGTATTGCCCGCTTGGAGTCCAAGGATTTCTACGACGGCCGTCTTTACGATCGTTTGCAGGGAATGGAGCAGGTTCACCCGCTGGTGGCCATTTCCAAATACTGCTACAAATACGACGAGTACGTCATCGACGAAGGAAAAGTGGCTACGGCCATGGGGAAAACCATCGAACAGGCGAAACCACTCATTCTCGAGCTTTCCGGACTCGGCTTCATCAGCTATGATTCCGAAAGCAAAATGGTGCGCGTGAATCCGAAGCTCGATAACTTCATCCAGGCGCGCGCCGGTAAAAAAGACTACGACAACCTGATGTTCGTATCCGATTTCCGCCCGAAAGAGCTGACCGGTTATACCGACGAACAGATCAAAGAAAATACTTACCTGCAGGAACTACAGGCGTTGTATAAGAAACAGACGGAAGAGCGCCGCACTAAAAAAGAGTTCGGGATCCTCAGCCTGGCTACGCTTGAAATCAAGCTCGATGCTGTTGACCAGGTACATATTTCAGATGCGCAATCGACGTTCGTGCTGCCTGACAGCGGAAAAGTGGTGATCAAAGCCAACCGCGACTTCCAGTTCACCGGTTGGGCCAACGCCGGGAAGCTGGAAATTCATACTCAGGAAGCCAGCTATACGTATGCTTCCAACAAGATCAACCTGCTGAAAACCGACAAAGCTTCCTTCCGTGTGAAGCCGCTCTCAGAAGCGGATGGAAACAAATCCATTTCCATGGGAAGCGCGCTGCAAGGCATGAGCGGTGAGATCATCGTCGACGATCCGGGCAACCGTTCGGGGAACAACAAAACCATCACCGATTATCCGAAGCTGAAATCGGTAAAGCCTTCCAAGATCTTTTACAATTCACCGGAGATTTACCGCGGTGCCTACGATTCGACCCGTTTTTACTTTACGGTAGATCCATTCGAAATGGACAGCCTTGACAACTTCAAGGAGCAATCGTTCCGTTTGAAAGGCGAGCTGACTTCCGCCGGAATCTTCCCGGTTTTCCGCCAGGAGCTGAAAATCATGCCGGATTATTCCTTCGGATTTTCGACCAAAGCGCCGACCGGTGGTTACGATTTCTACGGGACCAAAGCGAAATACGACAACAAGATCGTTTTGTCGAACAACGGTTTGCAGGGAGCCGGAAAGATCGATTTCGTACAATCGACCTCCATATCCAAAGCATTCACCTTCCTGCCCGATTCCACTGTGGGCTATGCCGAATTCACCAACAAACCGATCGAAATCGGTGTGCAGTTCCCGGATGTGGCATCGCCGGATGCATACATTACTTATGTTCCGAAGAAAAACATGCTGAAAGCAGCTTCCACACCGGAAAGCGACCTCGTATTCTTCAAAGGCGAATCCAAATTGCGCGGAATGCTTATCGTTCAGCCAAACGGAATGACAGGCCAGGGAATCATGTCGCTCGACAAAGCCAGTGTGGGCTCGGATAATTTCCGCTACAAGCGCTGGGACATTGACGCCGATACATCGATTTTCAACCTGAAAAACACCTTCGCCGAAGCCGACGAAGATCCGCTGGCGTTCAAGACTGACGATGTGCAGTCGCATATTTCCTTCAAAGAGCGCAAGGGAGAATTCAAGTCCAACAACGGTGAGTCGACCATTACCTTCCCTGTAAACCAGTACATCTGTAAAATGGACTTCTTTACCTGGCTGATGGACAAAGACGAAGTAGAGCTGGAATCGCGCAAGCAAACAGATATCGCCATCAACACCGATCTCGACCTGGCGGCACCGAACTTCTTCTCCATTCACCCGAAACAGGATTCCCTGCAATTCAAGGCTCCGAAAGCGAACTTCAGCCTGAAGGAGAAAACCATTCGCTGCTCGAAAACAGAATTCATCGACGTAGCCGACGCGCGTATTTACCCGGACAGCATGAAAGTGACGATCCGCAAGAAAGCGAAAATGGACCCGTTGCTGAATTCCCGCATTGTAGCCAACTACATCACAAAGTACCATACGTTTACGAACGCATCGACTGAAATTACGGCGCGCAGAGCGTATACATCGACCGGAGATTACCCGTATTTCGATGCCGATTCGAACAAAACGCTGCTGCGTATGGATAAGATTGGTGTCGACTCGACGTACCAGACTTTTGCCCGCGGTGAAGTGAAAAGCGAGTCCAATTTCAAGCTGAGCCCGCAATTCGATTACTACGGCAAGATCGCGATCAAGGCGGCCAACCCGCTGATCTTCTTCCAGGGTGCAACGCGTATCAACCACAACTGTGCGGATTTTGCCCGCAACTGGATGTCGTTCGACGCACAGATCGATCCGAAGAATATCCAGATCCCGGTTTCGCAAAGCATGAAAACACTCGATGGTCAGGCAGTTTCGGCCGGTATTGTTTGGCGTGATTCACGTGCCAAAGACAGTATCACGCTGTATCCAGCCTTTCTTTCGGCGCTACAATCACCGAACGATGCGATCGTGATGACAGCCAGCGGTTTGCTCCAATACGACTTTGAAGCCAAGGAATTCCAGATCGGATCGAAAGAGAAGCTCCTGAACCGCGGTGAAGCAGGTAACTTTATTGCCCTGCACACGGAAAGCTGCTCGCTCAACGGCGATGGTAAGATCAACCTCGGAATGGACTACGGCGATATTACCGTAGATGCCGTTGGAACGGTGAATTACGATCCGTCGAGCAAGATCACGACCATGAACACCACGCTCAAGCTCAACCTGCCAATGGATAAGAGCGCGTTTGAGAATGCCGCCGAGCGCATCGCGAAAGTCGAAGGCACCAAGCCGCTGGATTTCAATTCCACTACACTGGAGCAGGCCTTGCTGGAATGGGCCGATCGCAAAACAGCCGATAAAGTGAGCGAGGAATACAAGCTTTCGTCCGATAAGAAGCTCAAGAAAGTGCCGGACGCGTTCGAGAAATCCATCGTGATTACAGGCGTTCGTCTCACATCCGAGATCAAGAACGGCGACGACCGCGGTTTGATTTCCAGTGTGAATGCAGCGGCTATCGTGAACTTCTACGGCAAGCCGGTGATGAAGCAGATCATATTCCATGCTTTCTTCGAGCAGATCTATTCGCAGAACGGCGACCATTTTGCCATGCAGCTGTCTGTTCCGGGATCGGCCGACTACCTGTTCGATTACTCGATGCAGAAAAAAGAGGGCACGCTGAACATCGTGACCAACGACAGCGAACTGGCTGCAGCGATCAACGAGATCAAGGAGGATAAACGAAAAACAAAGGATTTTAAGTACACAATAGCCACAAATAGCGTATTTTTAGCCAAATTAATGCGACTTTTTGAATAGGCATGACAACTGATTTCCTGGCCGCGCTTCCAGCGTATTTACTTGGTTCTATCCCGACGGCTGTCTGGGTTGGGAAAGTGCGCTACGGCATTGATGTTCGCGAGCACGGCAGCAAAAACGCCGGCGCTACGAATACTTTCCGGGTATTGGGTAAAAAAGCCGGTCGCGTTGTGCTCTCCATCGACGTGCTGAAAGGCATGATCGCTGTGTTGCTGCCGTACTTTATCCTTCCGTATTCGTTTACCAGTCCCGAGCTCACGCACGTACAATTGCTGGCGTCGTTCCTGGCGGTTTTCGGACACGTATTCCCGGTATTTGCCGGTTTTAAAGGAGGAAAAGGCGTGGCAACTTCCCTTGGAGTTGTGGTAGGATTGCAGCCGATAGCCGCCGGTATTTGCCTGGTGATCTTCCTGGCCGTGTTCATTCTCAGCAACTACGTTTCCCTCGGTTCCATTACTGCTGCACTGGCATTTGCCCTGCTGCTGTGGTTTGCTTTTCCCGTTTATACGGTGGCTTTGCCCGTGTTCGGATCGCTGCTTTCACTCATCGTGATCATCGCACATCGGAAGAACATCGTTCGCATCCTCGAAGGAACGGAAAACAAAATGAACCTTTTTAAACGCTAATCGTACTAAAAGCTGTTTTACAATACTCAGTGTCAGGACTATCGATTTTCAGGCTACTTGTACTAACTGTTCTACTATTCGGTGTTCAGCCTGCAAGCTATTGCCAGGAGACCGAGGAAGAGCTGAAAGAAACAGCGACCAAACTATTTGACAGCGAGCAATATATAGACGCCACATCGCTTTACCTCCGATTGCTGGCCCTCAATCCGCGCTCACACGATTACAATTACCGCTACGGAACCTGTCTGCTGTTCAATTCGAACAAGAAACAGGACGCGTTCAAGTACCTCAATTACAGTATTTCCGATCCGAATATTGATGTTCAGGCTTATTACTTCCTGGGGAAAGCGCATCACCTGAACTATCAGTTCAACGAAGCGATCAAGAACTACGAGCTGTACAAACAGAAAGCAGGGGCGAAGGTGAAAGCCTCACTGGAGCTCGATCGCCAGATTGAAATGTGCCAGAACGGGAAGCGATTGCTGACCACGATTACCGACATCATCGTACTGGAAAAGAAGGAGATCGAGATTTCGAAATTCTTTCGCTTGTATGATCTGCAGGACATTGGCGGCGACTTGCTCGTGGCGGCTGATTTTCAGAGCAAGGTCGACAAGAAAAAAGGCCACACACCATTGATTCACCTCTCGGCTGATGCCACCGTGATCTACTATTCTTCATTCGGCGACTCGGACAACGGTCAGAAAGACATTTACATGCGTAAACGCCTGCCGGACGGAGCGTGGGGCCTGGCGCAGCTCGTTCCGGGCAATGTGAACACGAAATTCGACGAGGATTTCCCGTACATGCATCCCAGCGGCGAATACCTCTATTTCTGTTCAAAGGGCCACAACAGCATGGGCGGTTACGATATTTTCCGCTCGAAGCTCAATCCGCAGAACAACGCTTTCGGTCCACCCGAAAACCTCGATTTTGCCATTTCATCGCCGGATAACGACCTGTTTTACGTGGTCGATTCGCTCGACAACAACGCTTATTTTGCTTCCTCACGACAAAGCGCCAACGGGAAGATGTTCGTGTATAAAGTCCGCGTTGAGCGCGTCCCGCTGCAATTGGCGGTGATCAAAGGAAACTTCGGCTCAACGATCAATCCCGACAACAAAAAGCTTTCGATCACCGTCACAGATGCCAATTCCGGTGACAGGATCGGTTCCTTTACCACAGCTGAAAACGGCTCGTATCTCATCACACTGCCGAAAGGAGGGAAGTACACTTACGAAATGAAGGTCGAAGGGAAACCGGAGATTCATCGCTACACGGTTACCGTTCCGTTCTCGAAAGTCTTCCGTCCGCTGAAGCAGAAAATTGTGGAAGAAATGGCCGAAAGCGCCGAAGTGGTGCGCGTGGTCGACCTGTTCAACGATGAGGTGGACGATCCGATGGGCGTTCTGGCCGAAGTGATCAAGCAGCGATCGGAGCTGAACCCGAATGCGAACCAGTTCGACCTGAAAGGACTGGATGCCGAAAAAGAAAATCAGCGTATCCTGGCCGAGCTCGGTTTCAGCGATCCAAGTCCGCAGGCGGTTATTTCGCAATTCGAAAAGCTGGAAAACAAGCAGCAGGAAATCGTACAGCAGTCGGAAAACCTGGCGAACGGTGCGTTGACCAGCGCGCTGGATAAGCTCAACGAGGCCGAAAAATCGCAGGACAAAGCCAAGAGCCTCGTCAACCAGGCGAATAATGCGGATACCAAAGAAGAAAAATATGAGCTCTTCAAGCAGGCCAAAGACGAAATGGACAAGGCTGTTGAGCTGAAAGCCGAAGCGAAAACCCTGCTGAGCTTTGCCGACAGCGTTCAGAAAACCATCCCGGTTGAAAAAGAACGACTGGCGACCATCGAATCGGTGACGAAAGAAGTCAGAACAGCTGTTACCGACGGCAATACGGGCGATCTGAAAGACATCATCGGTCGCAATACCACAATGATTACCAGCGTTTCGGAAGCCGGTTCCAACGATCCGACTGCAGCGCTCATCGAACAGAAAACACAGCTGCGGAAAGAGAAAAACGCGATCCAGGCGCAGAAAGACAACTACACAACATCGGCGGCAACGCTTGAGAAAGAAATTGCGGCCCTGCAAGCCAGTTTGCCGGAAGCGAAAAAGAAGGACCAGCCGGCCATTCAAAGCGCGATCGATTCCAAAACGCAGGAGCTGGCACTGGTGAAGGATGAAAGCGACCACCTGACGAAAAAGCTCGAAACGGTTGCGAAAAAGGAGGAAGCGCTCGACAAGCGCATCGCTTTCCTGAACGACGTTACACAGGTCAACGGAGCGGCCGTTCCGGCGCCAAATACCGTTCAGGCAAAACTGGCCGAAGTCGACACGAAAAACAACAACACGCTTGCGGCTTACATCAACCAGCAGGTGACCGAAATGGCGAAAGATCCGTCGCTGGCGCAGGCCAACGATCCGGTTGCCGACAACACTCCCGAAACGCTGCGCAAGGATTACGAATCCGAGATTCAGTCTATTGCTTCGCAGGCCGGACTTTCCGAAAAAGAAAAAACCGAGCGTTTGCTCAAAGCCGATACGGATTACCTCGAATCGGTGGAAGAAGAGCTGGAGAAAACAGACGCTGCTTTGGCGGAAAATCCTTCCGACACGAAAGCGCAGCAGCGTAAAACGGCTTTGAATGAGCAGAAAACACAAGCCGAGGCCCGTGTGGCAGAACATGAACAGGAGCTGGCTGCGCTGAACGAAACACCGGAAACAACTACAACCACTCCGGAAACTGAATTGGCAGCGCTCGATCCCGATTACGAGGAAAAGATCAATCGTACGAACGGCAGCGATCCGAAAACCAGTTTAACGGCACAAAATGCGGTGGATGAGGAATTGCTGACCAAAATCGCCGGCGAGCAGAAAAAAGTCGATGCCGCTTTGGCGCAAAATCCTTCCGACACGAAAGCGCAGCAGCGCAAAACGGCTTTGAATGAGCTGAAAACGACCACCGAAACGGCTATCGCCAATCGGGAAGAACAGCTGAAGCAATTGGATCAACCGGAAGTTGTTGTGATTACGCCGGAATCGGAGCTGGAAAAGCTGAATCCTTCCTATGAAGAAGAACTCGACGCCGCGCAGGATCCGGACCTGAAAACGGCTTTGGAAGCACAGAACGGCGTGGATAACCGCCTGCTGGAAAAAGTCGACCTGGAAATCGCGAAAACCGATCAGGCATTACAGGCCAATCCTTCGGATAAAGCCGCAGCGGATCGCAAAAAAGCCCTCACGACGCTGAAATCGCGCATAGAGAGCACGATTGCTCAACGGGAAGAACAGCTGAAACAGCTGGACGAACCTACAGTTGCTGCCATTACGCCGGAAACGGAGCTGAATAACCTCGTACCGGATTACGAAGAACAAATTGCCGGTATCGATCAATCCGATAAAAAAACAGCGCTGGAAGAAGCTAATCGCATTGATATCGCATTGATTACGGCGATTAACAGCGAGCTGGAAGAAGTGGAAAGCCAGCTGTTGCGCAACCCGGAAAATACGGAAGCAATCAAACGTCGCGAAGCATTGAACGGTCTGAAATACAACACGGAAGAGCAAGTGGCTGCACGTGAGGCAGAACTGGAAAATCTTCAGCCGGCAACAGCAGATGTGCTGAAAACGACTACGGAAAGCGTTCGTCCTTCCTATGACGAAAACAAACAGCGCATCGAGTCGAAAACGCAACCGGGGCAGGAGCGGGAAGTGGCGCTGCTGAAGGAAGAACAGGCATTGCTGTCCGACATCAGCGAAGCGGTTCAGAAAGCCGATGCGAAAGCCCTGAAAAATCCGGAAGATCAGCAATTGCAGCAACAGCTCGAACAGCTACGCGAAGCCGAATCGATCCAGGAAGCAAAAGTCAACGAACGCCAGCTGGAACTGATTGCCGCGGCTGAACAGCAGATCAACAAAGAAACGTTACAGGCGGAAATTGCACCGGCATTCAACGAAGAGCCACGCAACTCAGAGCAATTGTCGGAAGACGAGCGCTCTGCTGCGATCCAGGCCGAAAACAATCTGCAGGAAGCCTTGGTAAAACGTCAGAAAGCCAACGAAAAGCAATTGCAGAAAGGCTTCGATCCGGAAGTTGCAGCTGAAAACAAAGCCATTACGGCACTTATCGACGCATCGCAATCCCGCATCGAATCGTACAACAATCCTTCGCCGGAAAACCCGGATGCGATTGCCCTGATCGAAAACGATTTGGGGGATGATGCTGAAATCCTGATGCACAGTGATCCGCAAACGATTGCCGAAGCAAAACGCATCATCACGGAGCTGAAAGAATACGACAACCAGCTCGACGAGCAGCTCGAAAACCTCCGCGCTGAAAATCCGGTCGATGAGAAAGCCGTGACCGATAAAGAAGCTCAACAGGCCATTGTTCGTCGCCGTATCGGTATCGTAGAAGCCGACCTCGACGCGATGGAAAGCTTCGTAATTGCCGGCTCGCAGGAAAATTCGACCGAAAAAGAGCTCGTTCAGCTGTCGAACCGCGAAACGGAACTGCAACAGCAGCTGGCTTCCGGTCGACTGACTAAAACCGAACAGCGTGCTGCCGAGAAAGAGCTGAAGACCGTTCAGGCCGACAAACAGGAGAAAGAACAGCACATCCTTACAGATAAGCACGAACAGGCCACAGCAGCATTGCAACCGATGAAAACGGCCGTTCAGGAGCGCTCGGGTGAAAACGAGCTGGCGCGTTCTGTGCAGGCACGTTCCGAGGAATTGACCAGCACGCCTGTGAAGGAAAAAGATCCGGAGGCGCTGCGTGAACAAGTGCGCAAGGACCAGGAAGCGTTGACCTTACTCGATGCCACGACAGCTTTCCTCGAAACAGAAGAAGCCTATACAGAAAAAGGAATTGTGATCGTTTCCACCGACGAGCTGGACGAGCAAAAACGCCGCTTTTCAATTGAAATCGGTCAGCTGGAAGCCGAAATCAGCTCCCTGCGCAACGATCCTGCCCAAACGGCGAAAGTAGCCGAGCTGGAACGTCAGCAACGCGCGTTGAAAGCCGCCGTGCTGAAAATCGATGAAATGATCGCCGCTTCGGAACAAGCGACAAAGGTCGACAATCCGATCGCTAAAGGACTGGAAACACCGGTGACGTTCGAAGAAGAACAAGCCATTGCTTCGACGCAGGTTTATGCATCCTTGCTGCAACAGCAGGACGAAGTAAAAGCCACGCAGCGCCAGCTGAACGAAGTGATTGCCCAGAAAGAAAGCGTTCGCAGGGAAATCGCCCAGGCCGAAACACCGGAGAAGAAAGCAGCCCTCGTGGAAGCACTTTCTGTACTGGAAGAAGAACAGAAAACCTTGCAGCAGGAGCTGCACCGTCAGCAGGCAGCACTGGAAACGGCCATTGCGGCTTCGGGCCAGGATACTGAGAAAGTGAAAAACCTGCTGGCGCGCGATGTACCGGTAGGGAAACCTGCTCAGCCGGTCGTGGCTTTACCGGAATCCATGAAAACCGGTTTTGAGCTCGTGGACAATCCAACACCTGTCCGCACGGAGAAAGTCATTCCTGTGGGCTTAAAAACACCTTCAGGGCTTGTTTACCGCGTACAGGTCGGCGCATACGCCAAAGCACTGCCTGAAAACCTGTTCACCGAATTCACGCCGGTAACGGGTGAGAAGCTGGCGAACGGCATTACACGTTACCTCGCCGGTTATTTCGGCAACCGCAACCGTGCAAAAGAAGCACAGCTGGCGATCCGCGATCTCGGCTATTCCGATGCTTTCATCGTTGCCTACTGTGACGGCGAGCGCATTACGCTGGCAGAAGCCCGCAGACTGGAAGACGCAGGCTTGTGCGTTCCGAAAAACCAGGATTCCCTGATGCTGGAAGTGGTGGAAAACACCCTCGCGCAATTACCGCCGGATTCCGTAGCAAAGCTGCGTCCGGAAGTGAAAAAATCCGACTACAACAAAGCGCCGGGGGCCGTGGCAGCTGAAGCCGTGGAAGACCGCCAGGGACTGTTCTTTACCGTACAGGTGGGCGTTTACAACCGTCCGGCGACCAAAGAACAGCTGCGCAGCATCGATCCGCTCATCACCAAGCGACTGGAAAACGGTCAGATCCGTTATTCTTCCGGGATCTTCCAGAGCGTAGAAGCGGCCCGGCCAAAACGCATTGAGGCCATTACACGTGGCATTACGGATGCGTTCATCACGGCTTATTACAAAGGCGAGCGCATTTCGCTGACCGAAGCCAAACGTTTGCTGGCCGAGCTGGGCGAAGATATCGTAGAGAAAGCGCAAGTCACCGAGCTGAAACCCGACCTGTTCCAGGAAGCGCGCGAATATGCCGCCACGCAGCCACAACCGGCCGGTGTGATCGAAAAACAGCCTGCGCAGATCGTTTCGACCCGCCAGTATGAAACCTATCCGACCGATGAGCTGAGTCGTTACAATACCTACGGCAGCTTCTACTACGACGCGGCCGATAAGCGCATCAAATCCATTGTGTACAGCTCGGCTGATGCCTTGCCGCAGCTGCGTTTTCTCGGAGAAAGTGTGGACACGGTCTTTCAAAAAAGCGAAATAGGCACTACCTTTGAACTTCAGCAGCCTCTGGTTGTAGCAGAGTGGGACAAAGCTGAGCTGGAAGGCGCTTTCGCCGACTGGTTACTGCGGTTAACGATTCCACACCGCGGTGAGCAGACAGCAGCCGGTTTCCGACTGGTATTTGAAGAAGTACCTGCCGAAGACCGCGACGCGCTGATGGCGCAATTGCAGTCCTACGGAGCAGCTACGGTCAAACTGGAGGAAGAATAACGCTGAACAAAACAACAACAGGATGATGGAAGAAACACTCACAGCATTTGAACAGGACACGGTAGCCGTGCTCACCGAACAGAAGGATCTGGTAGTGTACAACGACGATGTCAATACTTTTGATCACGTGATCGAATCACTGATCAAAGTCTGCAAGCACGAGGTGGAGCAGGCCGAGCAATGCACGTGGATCATTCACTTCAACGGCAAGTGCCAGGTAAAGCGCGGCGAATATGAGAAGCTGGCGCCGATGTGTACGGCCCTGCTGGACAGAGGTATTACGGCAGAGATTCAATAAAATCTCCATTTTTCCTTGCAGAAACGAAAAAACACCTTATCTTTGCCCCCGCAAACGGCATGATAGCCGGAAGCAAAAAGGCCTCGTAGCTCAATCCGCCGCGGCGGAAGCATCAGAGCCGATTTGAAGGTTTCGAAACGTCGAAACAAGAACATTTGAAATAGAAAAATCAAGGAATCTTGTCTTATTAAGGCAGCATTCTCCAAATAAAAATTTTTGGCCTCGTAGCTCAACTGAATAGAGCATCAGATTACGGCTCTGAAGGTTTCAGGTTTGAATCCTGACGAGGTCACAAAGGGAAGCGAAAGCTTCCCTTTTTTGTTTTTAGGTAATTGCTATTTACAACCACTATGTATTATTCTTATGTTTTTCTGCGCCAAACCTTGCTTTCGAAATACCTGATTTGTTACTTTAATTATTTTTAGTATTCTTCAGTTAAATTGAGACTTGAAAAAGCTGCTTTTATTTTATGTGAAACCGGATGGATCAATGTTTAATAATTAAGTTGGCTGCCATTTATGAAAACAACATTTAAAGAGATTGCTCATAAAAGTCCGGAATGGACAGATGCGGTGAAACTTAGGGAGAAAATTCTCAGAGAACCACTTGGAAGTAGTTTTACTGACCAGGAATTAGAAGAAGAGAAAGATCATTTTCAGCTAGCAGGTTTTATAGACGACACTATTATAGCCACTACTGTTCTCGTACCTGAAGGTGATGCGATGAAAATGCAACGAGTGGTTGTGGTGGAAACACTTAGGGGAATGAATATTGGCTCCGAAATGATGGCCTTCTGCGAGAAATTTGCCCTGGACCGGAAAGCTACATTAATCTATTGTCACGCCCGCGACTCAGCCGTAAACTTTTATATCAAAAATGGTTACGAAGGAGTTGGAGACTATTTTGATGAAGATGGAATACCACATTTAAAGATGAGCAAAACACTGTAGCTGCAAACCGACAAGAAATAACGACAACCAAACAGTGGAAAATATACTATTTGACTTTATATCAAAATACGTTTCTCTGACAGAAGAGGAGAAGAACGCAATCGTTTCTTTGGACCTGTTTCACTTTGTAAAAAAGGGAACGATTCTACTCCAAGAAGGACAAAAATCGAAAGACAGCTACTTTGTTCTAAACGGCTGCATTCGGACCTATTATGTTTTGGACGGTGAAGAAAAAACGACTGCTTTCTACACCGAAATGGAAGCTTTTACACCTCCTTGTGTCATCAGCAAAACCCCATCCGACTATTATATAAGCTGCGTAGAAGATACGCTACTTACTGTTTCAAATTCTGATATGGAAGTAGAAGTAAACGCCAAATTTCCAAAGTTTGAAACGGTATGCAGAATATTATCCGAAGAACTTCTAGCGAAACAACGAATAGACTTTGACGAGTTTAAGACTTCGTCGCCTGAACAACGCTACCTGAACTTACTGCAAAAAAGACCTGACCTTATTCAGCGCGTCCCACAACACCAATTAGCGAGCTATCTAGGTATCAAACCTCAATCATTAAGCAGACTCCGATCGAGAATTTTGGGGAAAGGCAAGGAGTAACTTTCATTTCTTCACTTAAGTGAACGAGTTATTATGGCTCGTCCATCCACTTTTGCAATATCGTTTCAAATCAATTTAGGAAGATATGCAAAAGAAAATTTTATGGATTGAACTTGTCTTCGTGTTGGTAAGCAGTTTACAGGTCAATGCACAATATGTCAAACAAGACAGTACTTATAGAAAGTATTTCATAGGCAGCACTTTATTTATGATAGCTAATGTGGTGCCTGATAATAATCCGCCTGAAATGGTTTATCTGAACTTTGGTTATCGCATTACAGGAAAGGATGTAATTTCACTTGAATTTAAAACCTGGAAATATGCCTGGCCCATTGGCATTCCTTATGGGAAATCATTTGAAGCAGAAGGAGAAGGGTTCCCAGGATCTATTCGTGAATACGGAGTTTCACTTAATTATCAACGATTTTTGTGGAAGGGACTTTTTGCTCAAGTTGACGTGATGCCTGCTTTTCAAACTTTTGGAAATGAAAACGATAAGAAGATTGACAATGGCTTTCAAATCTTTAACACGTATTCTATTGGTTATCACATTAAACTTTTCAAGGATAGGTTGTTTTTTCAACCTTCAATAGCAATGACTCATCGTCCCTATCAATCAACAATGCCTGATTCGTTTAAACAGGTTGATGATAAATGGCCAAGAGTTTTTTTCTGGCAGCCGGGACTTCATTTTGGGTATAATTTTAATTTCAAAAAGAATAAATGAAGGCGGTTATTTGCATCAAATACGGGCCCCCTGAAGTTTTGCAAATTCAGGAAGTTTCTAAACCAATCCCCAAAGACAGCCAAATTCTTGTCAAAATAGTTGCTACTGCGGTCAACTCTGGAGATGTAAGGGTAAGAAGCCTTGATGTTAAGGGATTTATGAAGTTAATTATGCGCTTGGTATTAGGGATTTCAAAACCAAGAAACCCCATCTTGGGAACTGTTTTTTCGGGAGTTGTTGAAACTGTTGGAGACAACGTTTCTAAATTCAAAGTTGGTGATAAAGTATTCGGTATGACAGGTTTTAAATTCGGGACTCATGCAGAGTATATTACAGTTAATCAAAACAGCAATGTACTTGAAATGCCTATAAATGCTACATACGAAGAAGCTGTTGCTACAATTTTTGGTGGTCATACAGCCATCTACTTTTTGGATAAGGCAAAAATAGCCGATAAGCCAAACAAAAAAATCCTGATTATTGGAGCAACAGGTTCAGTAGGAACGGCAGCAATCCAGATAGCAAAGCATCACACTGCTGATATAACTGCAGTTTGCAGTTCCGAAGGACAAAAACTAGTTAGCCAATTAGGGGTTACAAACATTATTCTATACGACAAAGAGGACTTTACTAAACAAACAGAAAAGTTTGATATAATTTTTGATGCCGTTGGTAAATCCAACAAAAAACAATGTGAAATTCTATTGAACAAAAATGGAATTTATAAAAATGTTCATTCATACGCTTGGGAAAACATACAACAACTACAACGATTAAAAGAACTCTTTGAAAAAGGAGAGTTAAAGGCAGTTATTGACAAGACTTTCCAAATGGACGAGATAATAGTTGCTCACAGATATGTTGACACGGGGCGAAAAAAGGGTAATGTGGTTCTAAAAATCAGCGACTGACAAGAATACCACTGTACTAACTCCTATACAACTAGACCTTATTCAGCGTGTTCCATAACACTAACCAGCGAGCTATTAGGTGTCAAGCCTTAACATGCAGCAGACTAAGAGCAGGAATTCTTGAAAAAAAAGAGCTAAAATCTATTTCTTAACTTAAGTGAACGGGTTATTGTGGTCCGCCAATCCACTTTTGCAGTATCGTTTCAAATCAATTTAGAAAGATATGCAAACTAGAATTTTATGGATTGGACTTGCCTTCTTGCTGGCAAGCCGTTTACAGGTGAATGCACAATATGCAGTAACAGACAGCACGTACCAACGGTGGTTCGTTGGCAGCTCTTTATTTGTTTTATTAGGCAATTTAGATACTAAAAATCCCCCCAACTTCGTCCAGCTCAATATAGGCTATCGGATTACAGGAAAAGATGTCATTACATTAGAACCAAAAACCTGGAAATATGCCTGGCCAAATGGTATTCACCCGTTTTTTAGCGATTCCTACAAAAAGCCAGAAGAGCGATTTCCGGGCTATGTGCGTGAGTTAGGCGTATCCGTGTCTTATCAACGATTTTTGTGGAAAGGTCTATATGCCGAATTGAATATAATGCCTACCGGGCAAATTTTTATGAATGACGGCGGCAAGAAAATTGACAATGGCTTTCAGATTTTCAACACCTACCGTATTGGCTATCACATCAAACTTTTTAAGGATAGATTTTTTATTCAACCATCCATTGCAATTACCCACCGTGCTTATCACACACAATTGCCCGATGGATTTAAACAGTTGGATGATAAATGGTCTAAGTTCATCTTCGGAGAACCAGGATTTCATTTCGGATTTAATTTTTAATCGATGATTTATGAATACCCAAAGAACACCACAAACTGAACTGGAAGACATCAAAGTCAGTGTGAAACTGAAGCTTGCTATGCTGTGGACGAGCTTGATGTTTCTCTATATCTACGTGGATTATTTCGCCTTATACATGCCGGGTAAAATAGACGCTATTCTGGCAGGAAGAGTGTTTAAATTTGATATCACGCAAGGATTTCTTATGACAGCACTCACCTCAATGACCATTCCGGCACTGATGATTTTCCTTTCTGTTGCCCTGCCGGCTAAAGTAAATCGTTGGGTAAATATCATTACTGCCGTGGTGTTTATTCCTTTTACATTGTTTAATCTGGCAGGAGAGGCCTGGATGCACATGCTATTTGCCGCTGTTGTAGAAGTCGTTCTGCTTTGTCTCATTATCCGTTATGCATGGAAATGGCCACGTAATTAAGGAAGAGCACAGGTGTGAGGACTGAGTGGAGGAGATTTGTTACTGCTTTGGGAATATTTAAGCGTGGACCAAAACAATTGGATTCTAATCGATAATATTGCAGTCATAACTTAAATCCATGTCCAGAAATATCAACCGGGAAGAATCCATGCGCATTGCAGCAGAAAAAATGCGGCAGAAAAGAGAAAAAGAAGAACGCGAGGAGAAAGAATTTTATGAGCGAATTACCTCCGGTACGCAATGGCTCCTCTTTAAAGCGGTTGTTGTCTTCTGTACGTTGATGGCAGTGGTTACCACATTCGAGGTTTTCGTCGACGGTCCATCAAAAAAGCTGACGGACAAAGATTGGAAAATTGACCGGAACTGGGAATACAGATGGCACAAGGTCCTGGACGTGGAAGGATATATGTTCACCCCATCGATAGGAGACTGGAGTGACCGGGTGGAAAGCAGTCTTAAAATGATCTATTCTCCTGTTTTTCGAACGGGGAAGAAGTTAAGCTACGCTGTTAAAGTCAATGGATCTGTAATAAGAAGGCAGGAGGAAATCAGACAGGGATCCATCTTTACGTGGTTTCCTTTATTTCAGCTTGCTCTATTGATTCCCCTGATCACCTTCATTTTCAGACGTCAAAGCGCCTGGTTTAACTTTGCACGAGTTGCGTCGCTGGTTTTAGTGTTTCCCGGAACGCTGCTGGTGATCTACTTTGCATTGTTGTAATAACCAATAGATTAAAAAGGGAAGTGAAAGCTTCCCTTTTTGTTTTGTACAACTTAATCGGAATCATTTTTTTCCTGACAGCGATGCCAGTACGTTTTCCAGATTGATCATGGATAGTTTGAATCCTTCTGTGAAGCCCATTTCAATCATCTTCTCCATACGTTCAAGAGATTCATTGTAAATGGTGATATGCACTTTTGTCCCTCGATAGCCATCGGGGCCGTTTTGTTCGCTAAGCGTATAGTCCCAATCAGAACCTGGCAATTGAGGGTTTTCATTTTCGTCGGCAAATGCATTGAAGAGCTTGAAATTGGTTTTTGGACTGATGGACGTGTATTTCTGAATTGCCCAGCGCTCGTGTCCTTCAGGACTTACCATCGCATAAAACCTACGCCCGCCAACTTTGAAATCCATGAATTTTGTTCTGGATGTCCAGGGTTTCGGCGCCACCCATTGGTCCAGGATTTCAGCTGTGGTAAATGCATCCCATACCAGCGACAGTTCCGCGGCAAATTCTCGTGTAATCACTACCGTTTGTGCTGCTTTGTCAACGGTGAAATCAAATAGCAAATTGTTGTTCATTTTTTGTGTTTTTTCATTGTTAATAATACTTCGTCGAGTTGATTGAATTGCGTTTCCCAACTTTTGCGGAATTGGTCCAGCCAATGGTCCAGCTCCTGCATTTTTTTGGGATTGAAGTGGTAATAGATTTCCCTGCCAGACTGCTCCGGCCGGATCAAGTCGCATTCATGCAATACTTTAATGTGTTTTGATACCGCTTGCCGGCTCATATCAAATTTTTCCGCCATTGCATTGGGTGTCAATGCCTGAACAGCGATCAACGTTAAAATGGCCCTGCGTGTCGGATCAGCTATGGCTTGAAATAGATCTTGTTTCATTTTTTAATGGTAAAATGTGCAACCCCCAGGTTGCAAATATATGCGCAACTTTTGAGTTGCGCAAATTTATTTCAAGAAAAACTTCTAAAATTGTCTTGAGTCAAAATTCTTTAGCATGAAATATTTCAACGCCTATCGTATTCAATTAGCGAAAATCCGTACAGCAAGAGGAGGTTTTTCGAATGATTTGAAAGACAAAATAGTAACAACTTCAGAAGAATATTGCCGTTCGCTTGATGATGATTTGCCAATTGATTCGGGGTGGCTTCCGGCAAAAACAATTTTACAAGATTTCATTGACGGAAAACCGTTTACAACAGGTCATAACAGTGCCAAGCATTGGTATGTGGTGGAGCTGCTTTGTAATGGATTCGGAAAGGAATTGCCAACTGATGGTTGGAACTATTCTTCTGTTGATGATTTTTATCAGTATGACGAGTTTAGAATGTATTTTTTGGGAATGGACGAATTGGTTCGCCTGCCAAGCCCGGAAACGAATCCGCTCGTGTTTACAATTGAAAACAAAAACCTTGAACAAGCCAAGTTACACATTGACAACAGCCCTCATTCCAATGCTGAAAAAAATCAATTTATAGATTGGGTGCAAGCTGCGATGGACCAGGAGCAGGATTTAATTTTGTTCCGTTATTAAGAAATAAAATTACGTTAGCTGCATTGACTAAGGACGTGTATACCAAACAAATTCAACGTAAATCAGAACATGATATTCGTTTAAAATAATTCATAGGAAACCTTCAGTTGCTCCGGCGGAAGTAAGGTTTACGGTACCAGCTCCCGGGTCAAAGTCAACAGTTCCCTCAAACGATCCGACAGTGTAAACACCACCCGAACCATCAACAAATACGCTTCGTGCATATTCATTTCCCGTGCTTCCGTTAATTCTCCCCCAGGTGAGACCTTGCCCATAAGCCTGATTGAGGCTGATTAACAAAAACGCTAACAACGTAGTTTTCCTCATGTGTAATTCATCTTAGTTTGAATCACACATACGCGCTATAAAAAGTGATTTCAGTCAAAGTTCACCAACAGCGAATTGAGTTCAGCAATGGATAATTCAGGCTAGAATAGCAGCTTCGAATTCTGCTTTTTTATACTTGGAGAGTCTGGTGATGATGCCGTTACTCATGTGAATACTCAACTCGGTTTTAGAGTAGTGTTTCAGGTGTTTTTTATTGATAATCCACGACTTATGCACACGAAAAAAATTCGGTGCGCTTTCCAGAATTGTCTCGAAATGCTTCAGGTTCTTACTGGCCAGATAGGTTTTATTTACTGTATGCAATATGCAATACGATTCCTGCGCTTCGATAGCGATGAGCTCTGAAGTAGGGATGAGGTGCTGCTGGTTTTTGTCACTGACAACAATGTTATTCACCGATTGGCTTTCAATGTTGTCTTTCAGTGAAGTGATTTGTTGTGATTGCTTTTCACTGTCGACACGCTGGTGCGTACGTTCAACAGCCAATTTCAATCGCGGGATATCAACCGGTTTGAGCAGGTAGTCGATTGCCGCAAGGTCAAAAGCACGAATGGCATACCGATCATAAGCCGTTACGAAGATGATGTGAAAGGGCATTTCGTCAAAAAAGCGTGCAATCTCAAAACCTGCGTACTGCGGCATTTCGATATCGAGAAAAACAAGATCAGGCTGAAGTTCTTTGATGGCTTCAACTGCCTGTGGAATGTTTTCGCATTTTTTCAGCAGTTCAACCTCCGGACAGAAACGCAGCAGGAGATTTTCGAGCACGTCTCTTGCGCTTTCCTCATCGTCTACCAGTATGGCTCTTATTCGCTTCACGGGTGTAAAGATGCAAAGCAATTGATTAACCTGCCTGTGTTCTTCATGAAAGTTGAGATTTTGTCTACGAACGGATTAAAATTGCTGTTTTACCGGAATTCTGATGATGACCCGTGTACCTGTGGCTATGTCACCTTCAAATAAGTCTTCGTACTCGTAACCGAATGTTCCTCCAAATGCATTACTCAGAATTTCAAACCTGCGATGTATGGCTTTTCCGGAGAACGATTCATGATCTGAACGTTGACGTTGCCTGATTTTACCGGCAGCATCGCGACCAATTCCGTTGTCTTCAATGATACACAGCAGCACATCTTCCATCCGGAAAGAAATCCTCAGACGTTTTTCTCCTTCCCGATGCAGCAGTCCGTGAACCAACGCATTTTCTACAAATGGTTGAATGAGTAATGGTGGAATCATGACATCATCTTCCACATCATCGGTATTGATACTGTAGTCGAAATCCTTTTTGAACCTCAGCTTTTCCAGCGAAAGGTAAAGCTCCAGCAATTTCAGTTCCTGATCGAAATCGATGAAATCCTTTTCCGAGTAGTTCAGTGTGCGTCGCACCAAATTGGAGAACGTGGTAATGTAGGAATACGAATGTTCCACGTCTCCCTTCAGGATGAGGTCCTGAATGGAATTCAGTGAATTGAAGATGAAGTGCGGGTTCATCTGTGATTGAATGGCCGTGAGTTTTGAAGCATTCAGCTCGTTGATGTGTTCGGCTTTGCGACGCTGAATGGCTAATTGCCATCTGTAACTGAAGAAAATTGCACCTGCAATCAGTAGAGCAGCCAGTGTAATGAACCACCAACGCACATATACAGGTGAAGCAATTGTAAACGTTAACGAACGCGTTTCACTAAAGCTTCCCTGATTTTTGATCCGGATCTGAAACGTGTATTTCCCGGGGGCTAAAGCGTTGTAAGTAACCTGACGTGAGCTGTGATCTGTAATGTTCCAATGTTTTTCAGCACCCAATAATCGGTAATGAAACTCTATTGTTTCGCGGTTGCGCAGGGTGGAAGAGGAGAAGAAAAACTGGAATTTGCGTTGATCCGTTGAAAAAACGGAATTTCCGGAACGATTCACCTCCCGGTCGTTGACCAACACTTTGTCGATTCTAAGCACTGGAACGTTTCGGTTGGGAGAGCGGTATTCCGGATCAATCTGTTGCACACCACCCGAATGGCTCACCCATAATTTTCCATGATGGAAAATAAAGTCAATTACCCGGTTCGATGAAAAACCGTACGTGGAACTGATAGGCCGCAGAAGCTTTCCATTGAGATCGAACTGGAAAAATCCGATCGCTGTGTTGGCAAGCAAGGTGTTGTTGTAGACCATTACTTTCTTTACAATAACCTGCTTGTTGTTGATACGTGGAATAATCCTGCGAACAAACTTCCCGTTTTTGAATAACAGAATGCCTTCTTCTTTCGTATTGACATAAGCAAATCCATTGTGCACATGGATTCCATTGGGGAAAAGTTCCTTTCCGTGATAGCGCAACGGTTTACAGTGCTGCGCATCGTTCAGTGTAATCATTCCGAGTGCAGTAGACGCGTAAAGTAAACGATGCGCCGGGTCGTATTCCATAACATGAATCCGGCTTTTACACTGTTCCAGCCGCTTAGTCTGGACGGTTTTACCGCGCAGGATTACTTCAACAATTCCGAGGTTTGTTCCAAGGTAACAGTGGTTTTCTGCAACAAATGCCGCATCCTTCAGCGATGCTTCAAAAATGTTGATGGTGGTTCCCGTAAGACGGTTGAAGGCGCGAATGTACCCGTCATCGAAAACATACAGCGATTGGTTGGCAAAGCCTGTGATCGATTCGATAGTGCGTTTACCAGTAGCGTGCAGAACAGACAGCGTCGAGTTCGCGTAACAGAGCAATTTCCCATGCGACGTTCCCATGATCAGTCCACCGGACTCATCGGAATACAGTGAAGTAACCGGATCATTTTCAAAGGGGTGAATGACATCCGGAATGTTCATGTCAGGAATTACGAGGATTCCTTTATCAAAAGTACTCAGCAGCACATTTCCTTCTGCGTCTTCAAAAACATCTGAGATAAAATACGAAGGGAAGAAGACACCGGTGGAATGGAACGTTTTGTTACTGAAAAAGCAGACTCCGGGAAGCGAACCCGCAACCCAGAAGCCGTGCGAAGTTTCATAAATCCGCAGTGCCTCACTCCGCATAAACGAACTGTCTTTTGGCATTTTTTTCAACCGAAACGTCTCCTGATCCAGGCGATACCACTCTTTATTCCTGAGATTAATGGAGAAACACTGTCCGTTGGATTGGAACGTTCGTAAAACACCAGCAGGTTGAAGACGCTCTTCGTTCAATATAAGTCGTTTGAACGCGAAAGCGCCGTTGAAATACGTTAGTACAGAGTCAGAATTGTTCAGGTGATAGACCACCATTCCTGCATCTGTAACAAACGGCGGACCGATGTAGTGAGTCAAAATCGGCTTTCGGGCCAGTACTTTTCCGGCTTTGTTGAGTATAATTACTTTTCTGGAAGCTACCAGCAGATTCTCCTTTGGATCGAGGGCGAGACTAATATCGGCGCTGCCTTCTTCTTCTGTTAGTTCGTAAAACAGATCACATTTCCGGTTTTTGATCCGGAAAATCTGGTTATTGAGGTTGTGGCAGTAGATGGTTCCGCTCTTATCTATAATGAAATTGAACGCCGAACTGCTTTTTGCGCGGTGGCAAATGATGGGTTCGTAGATCACTCCATTGAAACAGAAAATGCCTTCGTTTGTGGCGAACCAGTAGTTCAGTGATTGATCCTGGATTACATCGTAAATCTGGATTCCAAGAAATGGCTCTTCACCAAGTAAAAAGGAAGCGGGTTGCTGTGCTGCTGTGCGAAAGCCGAGGCACAGTGCAACCGCCACCATCAGCATTTTAGCTGATTTTGATATGATTAGTCCGATGAGCTGACGAATAAATGACACGTGTTAAAGGTAGTATTTCACGTCAATTGGCCTCCTTTTTTCGTCAGGCAGAAGAGCCGGTATCGGTTGTCCCGGTTTTACCGGGGGTCTTTCCATCCGCTCCAATCATCGTGGTCGCCCCGGGAGATGTTTTTAACCATGCCGTAGACGAGTATGGAGGCCAAAATGATCCCGATAACACCGTAGCGTGAGTAGCCGAACCAGAACGGACCGATCTTATGGATAATGAACAGTGCCGATCCAACCAGTAATGCAGCGATCACCAGGGCGCTCGCAATTTGTTTGGTGGTACGGTTGAGCGTATGAACGAGCGGATCGATTCCCTGATGATTCAGGTTCACGTTGATCCTTCCGGTGTTGATCTTTCGGATGGCGTTTTTCAGATCGTTCGGAAATTCTTCCATGTAATTGGCAATCTCGTAAAGCCCGTTCAGCACCTTCATACCCAGTTTAAAAGGATTGAGCTTTCTTGCGATGGCGGAAAGGAGGTAAGGCCGTGCGATCTCCAGCATATCGATCTGCGGGTCCAGGTTGCGGATCAGTCCTTCAATGGTGACCATGGACCGGGCAAGCAGGAAAAAGTGTGAAGGCACTTTCAGGTCGTAGCGGACGATAATATCCTTGAGCTGCAGCAGTACCGTGCTCATTTCGTTTTCATGTATGGTCGCAACGCTGTAATTGCAAACGAATTCATTGATCTCATATTCCAGTGATCGCATGTCGCGTATGGTCGTTGCGTCTGACATACGCATCAACGCCCGGATGATTTTCTTCACGTCTTTGGATTTTACCGCCAGGAAGAGGTGACCGAGCGTTTCAATATCCCGGGGAAGAATGCTCCCCATCATGCCGAAATCGAGGAAACAGATGTGGCCGTTCGGAAGAACCAGGATGTTTCCGGGATGCGGATCGGCGTGGAAAAATCCGTATTCGAATACCTGCTTGATATAGGTCACCGCGAGCTTGTGGGCAATTGCTTTCCGGTCATAGCCTTTCGATTCCAGGATCTTGCTGTCGGTCACTTTTACGCCGGAAATGAACTCCATCGTGAGCACTTTTCCGGTGGTGTATTCCCGGTAGACTTTGGGAACATGTGTGGTATTATCGTGTGGATCGTCCTCGATATTCCGGGCAAAGCGTTGTATGCTGACCGATTCGTGGATGAAGTCGAGCTCTTTTAAGATGCTTTCCTCGAAGTTTCGGACGAGTCCGAGCGGATCGAAGCTTTTCAGGGATGGAATTCGGCGCTCAAGGATGCGGGCGAGCATGTACATGATCTTGATGTCCTCGACAATGATCGCCTGGATTTCCGGTCGCTGTACTTTCACCGCCACCTTTTCGCCCGTCTTCAGCGTGGCTTTGTGTACCTGTGCCATAGAGGCCGAAGCAAAGGCTTCCGTTTCATACCAGGCGAATAATTCGTCTATCGGCTTTTTCAGTTCTGTCTCGATTACCCGGCATGAGATCGATCCGGCCTGCGGTGGCACGTTATCCTGTAGTTTTTCGAGCTGAACAATCAGGTCGGCGGGAAGCAGGTCGGAACGATTGCTGAGTATCTGACCGAATTTGATGAAGGTCGGCCCGAGTTCCTCGCATACGAGGCGCATCTTTTCGTATTTGGTATATTTCCGGGCGTTTCTCCTGGTGGCACGCGGAATCAGCTTCCGCAACAACGGAAATCTGCGGGTCTCAATCAGGTAGGAAACCACGTCTTCATAACCATAGCGCACAAAAATGCGCAGAATCCTGTTGAACCGTACGAACGATCGATAGCGCTGTCGTATAGACTCAAACAGCGCCATCCTTTTTGCCTTTGTTCTCCAGGTGATGAATACGTGCTTCAGCCAGTGCCAGATTTCTGGTCATCTCTTGCAGCTTACTTTCCAGTTCACTCAGCTTGTCGGTATGTGCAATATTTACTTTTTCGTAAAATACTGCGACCATTTCGCCGATTTTCGCTTCCAGCTCTTCCCGGGCTTCTTTTGCTTTCAGCAATAGCTTGTCGGTAAAGGGAACCTCGTTACCATGTTCGTCGACAATTTTCTCCGACATAAAATCATTGATCTTATCGCGGCCCTGTTCAGACAGGTCCTTCAGCTTCTCGAGCAGATGTGTCTCCTTGGAGATGGCGTAGAGGTTTGCAGACAACGCTGCCAACTCAATAAATGTTTTTGCTTTCATTCGGCTAACTTCCGGCATTTGAAGCAGGAAACCATTGATAAATATCAGCCTTCCGCCTGATTTTTATCCTCCCGGAAGGCCCCGCACAACTTCTACCTTTATCACATGACAGCAGCGCTGAACAGCTGTGTAACTGTCTGACGTATTTCAAATCAACAAGAAGCAAATGGATTTACATTTACCTGTATCGACGATTATGACCGCACCGGTCGAATGTGTCGATCGCCGACAAAAAATACTGGTTCTCAAACATCTTTATGAGAAACCGGTTTTTCACCGCCATATCCCCGTTACGGAGAACGATGTTCTGATTGGTATGGTAAGCCTGGCCGATTATATGCACGCTATAGGCGATGCGACGCTTGATGACGGGGAACCGGTTTATTCATCGAAAACGGTGGCAGATATCATGTCACACAATCCGGTAGCTGTCAGCGAGGATACTTCTATCGCTGATGCGGGGGCTCTGCTTGCAAAAGGAGATTTTAGCTCGGTTGTCGTTACACGTCATAATCGTGTGAGCGGCATTGTGACGACGACGGATCTGCTGCGCTATTTTTTGAAGCAAGGAAATTGAGGGTATCCTGTTCGATTGATGAGTGTGCTTCAGTGGGCCAGCTTGATTGCGATCAATTGCTTTAGATCATTTGACATTTCTGCGTCGCGGACCGCAATTCTGATTCCACGCCCTTCCGCGTAGACTTTGGCCGCCTGGAGCTCGTTCTTAATATCGTCTGTGATTCCGCCTGCCAAAATAGCGTCGGTTGCTTTCTGACCGAATACGAACGCTGCTTTGAAATATCCTTCCCTTGGCAGCAGATAGACGATCACCCGCTTTTTATCTTTTATCCGAAAGCCCCAGCCGAATTTTTTCCCCGAATAGTTCCATTCATCCGTTGCGTCGGGATAAACCGCGTGCACATGGTCCCGAATGGCCTTCCAGGCGTCATAGGTTTCTGTTAATTCCGCACGGAGATCGCTATCTGTGGGAACAATTTCCTTATTTGTAAATACCGACGTATCCATAAGCCGAAGATAGTGAATCGGAAACTTAAATACAGGGTTTCTGATGTGTCGGAATCGTCAGTCCAGTTCGTTTCCGGAGGTCAGACCTTTCGCAAAGCAATCCAGATTATGCAGGGTTGTCTGACAGATATTGCTCAAGGCTGTGTCGGTGAGAAAGGCCTGATGCCCTGTAATCAGTACGTTGGGGAGGGTTGTGAGCCGGGCAAACAGTTCATCCTGTAACAGATCGCCGGAATGGTCTTCAAAAAACAACCCGTGTTCCTTCTCGTAAACGTCCATACCAAAATAACCGATCCGGCCGCTTTTGATGGCCTGAACGACTTCGCTGGTATCGATCAAACCGCCACGCGCCGTATTGATCAACATGACGCCCTGTTTCATGTGACCGATCGCCGTCCGGTCGATGAGGTAATGTGTCTGTTCGTTGAGCGGCAGGTGAAGCGTGATGATATCAGCCGCCTTGTACAATGATTCGCGATCGGTATAGGTCACCTGGAATTGTTGTTTGATCTCCTCATTTTCAATTTGGTCAAATGCCAGCAGCCGACAACCGAAACCTTGCAATATGCGTGCTACCGCCGATCCGATCTTGCCGGTTCCCATGATGCCGACGGTTTTCCCGTTCATATCGAAGCCGGTAAGTCCATCGAGCAAAAAATTCTGCTCTGTGATGCGGTTGTGAGCGTGAATCAATTTCCGATTGAGTGCAAGCATCAGGGCTACCGCGTGTTCAGCGACGGAAAACGGTGAGTAGGCTGGAACCCTTGCCACACGTATGCCCAGTTGTCTGGCTTTATCGAGATCCACGTGGTTATATCCTGCCGAACGCAATGCGATAAACCGGATTCCGTTTCGATGCAGGAGCTCGAGCACAGCTGCCGAGGCATCGTCGTTTGCAAACAGACTGACGGCGTCGAAACCTTCGCTCAAAGCGGCTGTGTGGACCGAAAGCGACTGCCCGGAAAAAGACAGTTGCTGATTGTTTCGAGCGGCTTTTTCAAAGTATGGCTGCTCAAATCCGTGATAGCTGTAGATCAATGTTTTCATGCTGCGGTTATTTGTTAGAAATGTTCAGTGGCCAGTATGCTGGTCAGTTCGTTCATCAGGGGTGTCAATTCCAATTGTCGCCTGGCGACTTTTTCGAGCGGAGTCAATGCGATGCTGCCTTTGATCTCACCGACCATACAGTTTCTTTCTCCTTTTACTAACGCATTTATGGACGCAACTCCCAATCTGGCGGCAAGCAGCCGGTCGGCACACGTTGGTGACCCGCCGCGCTGAATGTAACCCAGAACGCTTACTGCGGTGTCGTGCTGCGGGAAATGTTCTTTTAGATTCTTTGCAATGGCAGACGCACCGCCAACTTCGTCTCCTTCAGCTACCACGACGATAAATGCCCGTTTATTCCGCTGACCGATTTTTCGAAGCGTCTGGTACAAATGCGGCAGATCGGATGCTGTTTCCGGGATATAGATCGCTTCCGCACCGGCTCCGATGCCTACGTACCAGGCAATGAAACCAGCAGCACGTCCCATGACTTCCACGAGATGAATTCTGTTGTGCGATTCCGCAGTATCACGAATTTTATCGATAGCTGCCAGAGCCGTATTCACCGCCGTGTCAAAGCCGATAGTGAAGTCTGTTCCCGAGATATCATTGTCTATCGTTTTCGGAATACCGATCCACGGAATAGCATAGGAAGCGGTAAAGGCCACAGAACCTGCCATCGAGCCGTCGCCGCCAATCAGTATTACGGCGTCGATGCCGGCTTTTTTGAGCTGTCTGTAAGCCAATTCACGTCCCTCGGGTGTTTTGAATCGTTCGCTTCTTGACGACTGAAGTATTGTTCCACCCCTCTGATGGATGTGTTCTACGGTTTCGGCGTCCATTTTGAAGAAATCTCCCCGGATCATTCCCTCGAATCCCCGTCGGATGCCGATAACCTGTAAACCGTGATACAAGGCTGCTTTCGTTACGGCACGAATGCATGCGTTGATGCCGGGGGAATCACCTCCAGACGTAAGCACGGCAATGCTGTTGATAACGTTCATAACTCTGTATTTATAAGTACCGGCCCGTAGTAAAAAAGGGTTTACAGCATTCCTGTAAACCCTTCTGAGCCGGAAGTACTGCGTGTATCATACAGCGCTGTATGAAGGTACTTTCACTTCCAGCTGATTTTCGACGTGGGCAACACCGGGAGCGTTCCAGGCCGCGCGCTGTGCATCGAGGCGTTCTGCGTACGAACGCACGGTGCCTTTCAGCACGACTTTATCGCCGGTGTTCTCTACGCGGATATTACCTGCGTCGATCAATGCGCTTCGTTCGAATGCGGCTTCGATCTTCTTTTTGACGTCGACAGGATTTGCCGTCGGTGCAACAGTTACGAGATTGGTCACACCTTTAACGCCGCTAAGATTTGTAAGTGCATGACGCACAGCGGATTTTTGATAGATCCAGTCTACTTTACCTTCCGCCGTTACCCAGCCGTTTTCGACTTTTATTTTGACATGGTCGTCGGGAACCATCGAATCCCACCGAAGTGCGTTGACTGCAGCTTTTGCAATGTCTGCATCATCTCGTTTACCGGTAAACGGCAGGTCGACCTGGATGTCTTCTGCGACGCCTTTTACACCAGCTACCCGCAGAGCAGCCTTTTCCGCCTCTCTTTTTTCGGCATAGGTTTCTACCGCCCCCGATAGTGTTACGACACCGTCCTGAACGGCGACGCCGATTCCGGATGATTTAATAGCCGGCTGCCATTTCAGCTCATCCATTACATCTTTTTGCAGTTGTGAATCTGTTTTCATAGCAATTGATTTAAAGATTACTCTGCAAAGGGAGTGAAACACGTTGCCAAACGAAATGACGTTTGTCAATCTGTGGGTTGACAGGTGTCAATTTATCGCTGTCAAATCTTTATCCTCAGCTTCGATCAGCTGTCAGAACCGATTAGCTGACAAAAATCAACCGGTAGGTTGATGAAACTCAACGGTACCGGACAGACAACCGGATACATTTGCTTCAAAGCGAAAGTATCATGGAAACGATTGCACACTATCATTTTATTGCCGGAGTTGCTTTTGTCCTGATCTTCGCCGGCTGTTTTTTCTCATTGCTTAACCAATGAATGCCTGGTGGAACATATCCTCCTGGTTCTCCATTGGCTCGGTCTTCCACCGAATTCTGATGCACATGTCGCTCCTGTACATGGAGAAGACACCTGCACTCTACAATCTGCTGTTAATCCTTTTTTAAAATAATACCTTATGAAAACAATTCTTGTACCCGTTGATTTTTCAGAAACATGCGACAATGCACTGAATTACGCCGTGAAATTTGCTCAAAAGGCAAAAGCACAACTCCGGTTGCTCAATGTCTACGATTATCCGATTGTGTCAAGTGAGCCTCTCGTCTGGATTCCGTCGACCAATGAATTAATCAGAGAACATCTTAAACGATTGGAAAGCATTCGTGAAAAGATCTGCCAGCAATATGGCGAAGCGTTGGGCGTGGAGTGTTACTGCGAGCCCGGTACGGTCATTGAAACGATCAATGCATTTGTGGAAGCGCATCACACAGACCTGATCATTATGGGCATGCAGGGAGGTGGATTCGTATCCGAAAAGATTATCGGAAGTACCACCACATCACTAATGCGCAAAGCAGCCTGCCCCGTACTGGGCATCCCGAAGCGGTCTAAATTCGAATCGCTCAGGCAGGTCGTTCTGGCTACCGACCATCAGGCTGCAGATTATACCAAAATCCTGAAGCCTTTGAGAAAACTGATCGGAATTTTCGATGCGCACCTGTTTGTGCTGCATGTGACTGAACCAACGGTCAAGGTGTCCAAGGAAATCACAACGGATGTAGGTCGTGCATTGGAAGGAATTCCGTATACCATTCATTCTGTAGCGCATACGGACATTGCCGTAGCTATCGACCAATTCGTCGAAAACAAGGCCATCGATATGGCAGTTGTGATTCCGCGCAGACATTCCTTTTTCTACTCGCTTTTTCACGAAGCGAATACGAAAAAACTGGCTTTTCATACGGATGTTCCGTTGCTGGCACTTCACGAATAAAGATCAGAGCTTATGAAACTTGTAATCGACAATGAACAGCCTATTGCGCTGATACGGGAACAATTCAACAGATCGTTTCCGTTTCTGAAGCTGGAGTTCTTTCTAAAGACGCACTCGCCGGGCCAGACGTCCAGCCTGAAGTATAAACAACCCTGGAGCAAAAAGATAGGGGAGCTCCGGAACGGGGAAAATGGAGGTGAAATTACGCTGCACCCTGATATGACCGTGGGGGAACTGGAACAGTTATTCGGGCAGCAATACGGACTTGCGGTGCAGGTATTCCGGAGGTTCGGCAGTAACTGGCTGGAAACTGCGAAAACCGACAGCTGGACCCTGGCGGCCCTGAACTCTCAGGCAGAAAAGGATGAGCATTTCCTGTAGCCGCCGGTCGATTTAGTACGAACTTCAAGTTATGAATATGAAAAATATACGCGTTATCACCATCAGCCTCCTGTTTTTCATTGCATTAAACGCATTAACGGGAGGGTATTTACTCATGCTGGATCCCTCTGGCACGTTACTGAATCTCAGTATCGAACAGGTAGGTCCCGCTGTATTCGACGATTTCCTGATTCCGGGAATCTTCCTCTTCCTTTTCAACGGAATTCAGGGGTTGCTCACCGGGGTTTTCGTGCTTTTTCAGTGGAAGTATTATGCCGAACTGGTGATTGTACAGGGAATGATCCTGTTTGCATGGATCACTGTGCAGATATTCTTTGTTGATCAGATTTTTTATCAGCAATACGCAGTAGTCGCCATTGGGCTGGTTCTGTTCGTGTTTGGTATACGGATGCGACAAACTCAGGCGAACAGGCAACCAACAAGAAAATAATGCAGCGATATTCGAAAGCCATGACACGCCTGTCCGTCAGCCATTTGTTAGTCATCCCGGTGATCGGGATTGTGCTATTTATTGTCCTGTATGTTATTGCAGCACGGTTTTATCCCGGTGGCTCGAACGCTGATCTGCTGCATGAAGGCTTTGACTGGCTGAATAATTACTGGTGCGATCTGATTGCGCGCTACGGGAAAAACGGAGTGCTGAACGCGGCCCGCCCGATCGCTCTTACAGCGATGATCATTCTGTTCAGCTCGCTTTCGGTTTTTTGGTTCCTGCTCCCGAATTATTTCCACGAAACCCGGCTCGGACGCTTGCTGATAGGTTATATCGGCATGTCGGCGATGTTCATACTGGTTTTTATTTTTACCACCCACCACGACACCATCATATTTATCGGGGGATCGCTGAGCAGTGTTCCGTTCATCGGCACACTGAGAGAGCTTTACCGCAGCAGCTGGCGATCACTCTTCCGATTGGGGTGTTTTTGTCTGGCACTGATCCTGCTCAACTTTTACAGTTATCTGTCGGGCTGGCTTATCGCATTTCTTCCGCTTCTTCAAAAGATCACACTGTTGTTTTTTCTTGCATGGGTGCTTCTTATCAACTGGAACTGTCTGCATATTTCCAGGTCAAAAATCCGGACCAGGCACCCGGAGCTAGGTAAAGGTCAACTGCGGGCTTGACAAATGTCATAGTCGGGTGTCGGTACATGGGCGACTTTCGTACCAATAATCTTAAACCAACACATTATGGAAACAACAGAGCAATCCGTAGTATCGATGCCGCGCATAGGAGATGACGCTCCGGCCTTTCACGCGGTTACCACACAGGGCGACATCCGTTTTCCTGATGACTTTTCCGGCAAATGGGTCATCTTCTTTAGTCACCCGGCCGATTTTACTCCCGTATGCACTTCCGAGTTCATGACGTTTGCACGCATGGAACCTGAATTTACCGCATTAAATTGCCGATTGCTCGGCTTGTCGATCGACGGGTTGTTCAGCCACATTGCATGGTTGCGTACTATTCAGGAAAAGATCGAATTCAAAGGCATGAAGGGCGTTGAGGTGCGTTTTCCGCTGATCGAGGATGTATCGATGGAGATCGCAAAAGCTTATGGGATGATCCAGCCGGGAGAAAGCTCAACGAAAGCAGTGAGAGCGGTATTCATCATCGATCCGAAAGGAACGATACGCGCCATTATTTACTACCCGCTGTCTATGGGACGAAATTTCGACGAGCTGAAGCGCGCGCTGATCGCCCTGCAGACTGCGGATAAGTATGCTATCGCCACTCCGGCCGACTGGCGCCCGGGCGATGATGTCATAGTACCGACAGCAGGCTCCTGCGGAGTTGCGAAGGAACGCACCGAACATCCGGGTGAGATGACCTGTCATGACTGGTTCTTCTGCACGAAACCGCTCCCGTTGGAACAACTGGCGATCGGATCACCTGTCAAAACCACGGAAAATGGAAAGGCATAGCTACAACGTACAGGTGACCTGGAACAACGATCGCCGTGGAGTGCTTTGTTCGCCCGAGCTTATGAGCACCGCGAGCAGGAATTGCATCGAAGTAGCAACACCGCCGGAGTTCCCCGGAGGAATTGCCGGAATCTGGTCACCGGAACATTTGTTCACCGCTGCTGTTGCAAGCTGTTTCATGACAACATTCCTAGCGATTGCAGAGAACTCGCAGTTATCGTTTGTTCATTTCGAGTGTGCCTCCGAAGGTGTATTAGATGAGGTCGACGGAAAACCGGAACTTACCGAAATCATCCTGCGACCTGTCGTAACCCTTGCAAATGAACAACACCGTGAACGAACGCTGCGTATCCTGCAGAAAGCGGAGGCGGCCTGCCTGATTTCTCATGCCGTTCGGATCCCGATTGCTACGATCCCTGCTGTTGCGACCATTTAAACGCTCAAATTTCAATAAGCCATGGCAAACTTTTCAACATACATCAACGGTGAAACACCAGTGCTGGTCGATTTTTATGCCGACTGGTGTCAGCCGTGTAAAACGATGTCACGTATTCTTGAAGAACTGAAGTCCCGAGTAGGCGATCGCGCCAGGATCATAAAAGTCAACATCGACCGAAATCCGAAGGTAACGCTTACCTACCGCGTTAAAAGTGTGCCAACGCTTATTCTTTTCAGGAAAGGAGAGATCGTATGGCGCTGGTCGGGCATTGTCCTGGCCGACGAGCTGCAGCGCGTTATTCAATCGGTCGAACAGCGCCGTGCGCCGGATTATGAAAACCATCCGCATTAAGCTTTCCAGATGGTAGAGGGCCTGCTGCGCATATTGGGTGAAACCGGAGAGATCAGCCGTTTCACTGCTCGTTTCTTCCGGGAGCTTTTCCGGCGCGGACACGAATTTGCCGAAATGCTTCGTCAGTGCTTTTTTCTGGGGTATAAATCACTGGGATTGGTGATGACCACGGGTTTTATCATCGGACTGGTGATCACGATACAATCGCGTCCGACGCTTGTTAAATTCGGTGCTGAAGCGTGGCTGCCGGGAATGATCTCCGTATCACTTGTCCGGGAAATCGTTCCGGTAATCACGGCGCTGATCTGTGCGGGTAAAATCGGTTCGGGAATCGGAGCGGAGCTTGGTTCGATGAAAGTGACCGAGCAGATCGATGCCATGGATGTTTCCGGTACCAATCCTTTCAAATACTTGGTCGTGACCAGGGTGTTCGCTACCACGCTCATGGTACCTTTATTGGTTGTCTTTGCCGATGCGGTTGCGCTTTACGGAGGCTACCTGGGTGTCAATATCCGGGGTGCGGTTAGCTGGAACCTCTATTGGGCGCAGGTATTCGAATCGCTTTCGTTTGGCGATATCATTCCTTCCATCGCCAAAACGTTTTTCTTTGGCTTCGCCATCGGCTTGATCAGCTGTTATAAAGGCTACACCACCCAGCGCGGGACAGAAGGTGTGGGCCGGTCGGCAAACGCGGCGGTCGTTCTCGCTTCACTGCTGGTATTCATACTCGATCTGATCGCGGTTCAGCTCACCGACCTCTTACAGCTCACATGAACACACCGGAGTTCCATACCACCCTTATATCGGTTCCCGCGGAAGCCGTTATCCGATTGGAGCACATCTGTAAATCGTTCGGAGAGAACAGCGTGCTGCGCGATTTCAGTCTTGTTCTGCGACGCGGGGAGAACATCGTTGTTCTGGGAAGATCCGGATCGGGAAAATCGGTCCTGATCAAATGCATTATCGGTTTGATCAAACCTGATTCGGGAACGATTGGTGTTTTTCAGCACGATATTTCTGCGATCAACATCCGTGAGCTGGATGAAGTGCGCTCGCGCGTGGGATTTCTTTTTCAGAGTAACGCGCTGTATGACTCGATGACCGTGCGGGAAAACCTGGAGTTTCCACTGCGCCGTCACCGGGGTCGAATAGGCGAAGGGGAGATCGGGCAGCTGGTGGAAGAAGCGCTGGTCAATGTTGGCTTGCCGCATACTGCCGATATGATGCCGTCTGAGCTTTCCGGCGGGATGCGTAAACGGATTGCACTTGCGCGAACGATCATTCTCAAGCCGGAAATTATTCTTTACGATGAACCCACAACAGGACTGGATCCGATCACTTCGAGGGAAATCAGTGATCTTATCACGGAGCTTGGAAGGAAATACCAGACATCGTCTATCATCATTTCGCACGACATGCATTGTGTCAGGAACGTCGGCGACAAGATCGTCATGCTGATAGAAGGCAGATGCTATGCGGAAGGCACGTATGAACAGCTGCAGCATTCAACTGACGAAAACATCCGAAAATTCTTCGAATCATGAAAAAAGAAACTACCAGGAATATTCGGCTGGGCCTGATTGTCTTACTGGGCTCCGTGGGAATTATTGCAGCACTTTACTATGTTGGCAGCAGGCAGCGGATGTTTGGATCAACCATACAGATCAAGGCTGCGTTTTACAATGTAAGCGGACTGAGAAGGGGAAACAGCGTTCGGTTCTCGGGAATAGATATCGGTACTGTTGAGTCGATCGAAATCACCAGCGATACTTCAGTAATGGTGGTGATGGTCATTGATTCGGACGCCCGCCGGTTCATCCGCAAAGACGCACTGGCTTTTATCGGAACGGATGGCATTATGGGGAATAAGCTGGTGAACATCAATCAGTCACGGAGTGCGGAACGGACAATCGAAAACGGCGATGTGCTCCAAACGTTGCGAACAATGGAAATGGACGCTACCTTTCGCACGCTGAACAGCACCAATGATAACCTGAACGCTGTATCCGCAGATCTCCGCGCAATTACTGAAAAACTGAACAGCGACCGTTCGCTGCTGAATCTTTTGCTGGACGGAACGGTCGCAGATAACGTACAATCCGCGATTGCCCATTTTCGGTATACGGGAGAAAACACAGCGATGCTGACGGGCGATCTGCGCGCAATCGCCCGGGATGTGAACGAAGGAAGGGGAACAGCCGGATTGCTGCTCACAGATACACTGCTCCGACATGATTTTGCGAATACCGTCGTAAACATCCGCATGCTTTCCGACAGCCTGGCGGTTATTTCGGGAAACTTTCAGTCGTTGTCGGAAAATCTGAAAAACGGGGAAGGGGTGCTGGGGTTGCTACTGACCGATACCCTGGCAGCTCAAAGGCTCGAGCAGATACTCAGCAATCTGGAGGAAGGCTCGGGGAATTTCAACAAGACACTGCTAAACCTGAAAAAGAAATGGCCCTTCAAAGAAAAGAAGCGGTCACGAGGTCAATGAACCGCTGTTCTCATCTTCCCGATGTACTCCAATGAAACGCCGAGTTCAGTTCATCCTAAAAATCGAATAGGATTTTTGTTAATGAAAAATCTCAAATTCTCTGATAAACAGTTAGCTATTTCTCTTTTGCCCCTAACGTTCACACTGTCATTGTCCCGCTCTTGTCCCGTCCGGTATCAGGGTTTCTTCCAACAGGAATGAAAATTGCGACGTTAACGCGATTTCTGCTATTCCCTTGATAAGACGCAATCCCCCGGTATATCAGAATAAGCAAATAGTTAGCAGCGCTTTTTTTATAATGTCGGTTCCGAAACACTTGCATACATTTCGGAACTCTAACCGTGTACAATCAGAGTAAACGGTCAGATAATGTGTTCACCTGAGTTAATTGAAAACTTATCACATGACTTCAAAATGTCGCTATTGTCGTGTAAAAGGAGCATTACTTCTTTTCGTTTACTTTTTCTGTTTCATTTCTGCAAAAGCGCAAACTCCCGGAGGAATCTCACTTGGTTTATCCGTTTGGCTAAAAGCCAATAGTGGAACGACTACTGCAGGTGTGAATGTAACCGGCTGGACAGATCAAAGTCCGGCTGCTACAGCAGTTACCGTGAACGGAAGTCCGGATTATGTGGCTAACGGATACAATTTCAATCCGTATGTCAGATTTACGATAAGCTCAGGAACCGGCGGCGATTATCTTCGGATTCCGAATACAGATCTTCGTTCCTTTTTCTGGGTCGCGGAACTGGACGACCTGGCGCGAAAAGCAACACACCTGGCAACTTTCGATAATGTAACGAATGGTCAGCCCTGCGCCGGATGTCCTATCCATGGCGGAAACAACGGAGGGCCTGTAGCACAGTACCATGAATCCGGGTATGGAATGGCACAATTTCAGGCCGCGGGAGTATGGCGGAAAAACGGAGATGCTGCCGGAATCGTCTTTAACTCACCGCATACCGGTGATTTTGATATCGTTACTGCTCTCGGACAAACCGCTGTTCCTACAAACGTATTAATGGGGGGACAAAGTTCGAATTTTGCGTTTGACGGCAGGGTACGTGACTGGGTGGGGCCGGTTGCTGAGATCGTGATCTACAATGGTGCTATTACCCCGGCAGAAGCGAATAAAATAGAATCGTACCTTGCAGTTAAATATGGGATCACGTTAGGAGGAGCCGGTTCAACGACCCTCTTTTATACTGCTCCGAACGGAACAACGATCTGGAATATGAACACCGGCTATCATAACAATGTTGCCGGAATTGGGAATGACATGCTCCTAGAAGGGCTTAACCAGCCAAAATCCCGTTCCATCCATACGCCTTCCGATGTTGTGACAATGGCCCACAATAACTTTGCGGCGCCCGTTTCCATGGCCAATGGCGAATACCTGTTGTGGGGGCGCAATACGGGCAATTTGGCGTATACCTGCCAGAACTTTGTACACAATGGCCCTGCTACGAACATTTCAGCAATGTACAACCGGGTCTGGAGAACACAAAAAACGAATTCACCTACAGGAAATGTCATTATAGAGATCGATATGGCCCTGGCTCAGGGACCTACCGGAATAGGATCGGCTGTAAACGCGGATATTCGTCTGATGGTCGATGATAATACGGCTTTCAATGACGGTTCGGCAGGTGAACACACGTATGCTCCCAATCCAGGATTTACGGCTACAGGCGGAAAAATCTACTTCACCGTTCCATATACCGATATTCAAAGCGGGCAAGGATTTTTCAGGCTGGGAATGGCTTCCCCGGTTCCGGTTGCCAATGCCGGTCCGGATATCATCATGTGTTCCGGTGATCCCCAGGTAATCGGTTCAGCTGCTGTTCCGGGTGCCACTTATTCCTGGAGCCCGGCAACGGGATTATCATCTGCTACCAGCTCCAATCCATCCGTTACCCTAACCAATAGCACTACTTCTCCCATTGTCACAAACTATACCATGACAACCACCGTTACGGCCACAGGTTGTACGGCTACAGATCAGGTTACGGTGACCATCAATTCGGGAGTTTCGGTCAATGCGAATCTTGACCAGGCTGTATGTATAGGAGAAACAGTTGCCCTGAACGGCATAGTCGGAGGTTCAGCGACAACTGGAACCTGGTCGGCACCTTCGGGTAGTTTTTCCGATCCATCGAGCTTAACGGCGACCTATACGCCAACCATCACTTCGGGTTCGGTCATACTTACTTTAACAACCGGTGACCCGGCCGGACCACCCTGTGCTTATGGAACGGATCAGATGACCGTTACCATTTCACCGGAACCAACCGTAACGGTGTCAAGTGACACGATTTGCGCAGGGCAGTCCGTAGTGATTACCGCAACACCCGGAATTCCGTCAAATTATTCCTATGACTGGACTGTACCTGCCGGTGCAGCAGATCCCGGGGATGTTGGTTCATTTTCGGCTACTGTGGCTGGAACCTATTCTGTTGTGATCACCGATACAGCCACCGGATGTTCGAGTTCGAGCGCTTCGGGAACCGTATCGGTTAATGAGCTCCCGGATGCAACGATCAGCGGAGCAACGACTGTTTGCGAGGGCGATGCAGCTCCGGTCATAACGTTTACCGGATCTGGAGGAACAGCGCCGTATATTTTCACCTACAACATTAACGGTGCTCCGAACCAAACCATCAACTCAACCGGATCGTCTGCAACCATCAATGTTCCCACGTTAATACCAGGAACCTACGATTTCAATCTCGTCAGTGTCCAGGACGCGAGCAGCACAGCTTGTTCGCAAGCGCTTACAGAAACGGCAACTGTCATTGTAAGTCCAACGCCGGTTGTGTTTGCCGGGAATGATCTTACACTCTGCGAAGGACAAAGTGCAACCTTAACAGGTTCAGGAGCGAACACGTATGTATGGGATAATGGCGTTGCGAACGGTGTTGCATTTACGCCTGCTGTCGGATCGGTTACTTATACCGTTACAGGAACAACCGCAGATGGCTGTTTTGCGACGGACCAGATCACGGTTAGCGTAAACCCGCTGCCAGACGCCAGTTTTACAGCTGATGAAACCATTGGCTGTGCACCGCTGACGGTCAACTTTACAAATACCGGGACAGGCGCTACGGATTGTAGCTGGACCTTTTCAGACGGAACTACACTTTCGGGGTGCGGCACGGTAAGCAATACATTCGAGCAAGCCGGTTGTTACGATGTTACTTTAACTACGTCGGATGCAAACGGATGCAGCGAGACATCTACGGAATTCAATATGATTTGCGTTCAGGAAGATCCTGTTGCAGCATTCAGCATGTCGAGCGGGACTATTTCAGAAGCTAATGACCACATCCAATTCTTTAATTCGTCTACGAATGCGACCAGTTATACCTGGGATTTCGGTGACGGATCAGGCTCCGTTGAAGAGGATCCGGCCCACGTTTACGAAGTGCCGGAAGAAGGCGGATATACCATTACGCTTATAGCTACATCCACGTTCGGCTGTGTGGATACTGCTTACCAGGTGATCACGATTGAAGAAGAGTTGATCTATTATGTACCGAATACCTTCACGCCTGATGGTGACGAGTATAACAATGTTTTCCAGCCTGTTTTCACATCGGGTTATGATCCGTACAGTTATACGCTGTTAATTTTCAACCGTTGGGGCGAAGTGATTTTCGAATCGCATGACGTTGCACAGGGATGGGACGGAACTTACGGAAGCAAAGCCCAGCTATGTAAGGAAGGAACCTACACCTGGAAGATTGGCTTCAAGCTGAAAAAGAACGACGCACATCAAGAGGTGGTGGGATTTGTAAATCTGCTTCGATAAAACGAAGGCTGGCTTTACTTCTTCAGCTTCGCAACCTGAATAGCGATCAATTCAGGCAAGTAATTCGGTGTACAGCCCTTTTTTACGATTTCATCTTTGTACAAGCCGGTGTTTTCTCCAAGCGCAATACATCGGGCGCGGAATTCGGGTTGAAAGATCCCGATTTGGGCTGCAGTAAAGTTCATGGCCCACTGGACTTCGGGTTGTTCGCTTTCGATGCGCTGTTCGATGAATGAGAGCAGCTCTTCGGTGTTGGGAGGTGGTGTTTGCCCGACCCAGCGCAAGCGGCCCTGATAGTACCAGAAAGTGCGTCGTTGAAGTACGGAGGAACTGTCTTTCCACGATTCCATGAGCGCAATCGTTTTTTTGTCCTTTGAGAGCTGGTTGGCCATCAGCCAGTCGATGAGCTGAAGCTGTTCATCCGGTTGGTGTTTCCGGATGTCCTTGTCCAGCTGATCAATCAATTCCTCAGAAAGCAGCTTTTTATCCATAATCAGAATGGCCAGCTGTCGCGCCAAAAAATCACCCGACGACCAAAGCTCCATCGCCAGCTCATGATCCTTTTTGATGTCCTTTGCAATGACGCGTAAATCGCCCAGTTTTGTTTCGCTGGTGATCTGATCCAGAATCGCTTGTGCTTTGGAAGAGGTTTTCATGTTCAGCTATTTTACATGACCGTTTGATGCAAAAATAGACCAATAAAGCCAGATTTTTGGTTGTAAACGCTCTTAACCAGCGCACGGCATCGACTTCAGGAAATAAAAAATGGCCCCGCAACCGGGGCCATTTTCAATATAGTAGCTGTTAGTGCAATTAGTTTTTCACCACCTTCAGCAGCGCTACATGATCGCCGCGGTAAACGCGAACGATGAAGGTGTTCGATGCATAAGCTGAAAGGTCGATTTCCGTTTGAACAGTATTCGGCTCAACGGTTTCGAGCACTTTTCCAAGCAAGTCGATCAATTCTACACGCTCGATAGCCGCTCCTGTGGAAGCTACGGTGATCTTACCGTTCGTTGGTACCGGGTAAACGCTCAGCTCGGCAGCCAGCATTTCTTCGATTCCTGTGAAGTCAACAAACACGCAGTTCGAAGTATCGATGCAGCCGTAAACATTGTCTTCAATAACAATGGCATAGCTGCCGTTTACTTCAGGCTCATAAATCACATCGGTTTCACCCGGGATATCAGTCATGTCGGAGCAATTGATCCACTGAGCAGTCATATCAACCAACACGCCGGCAGTAAGTGTTCCCCCCGATGAGAAAATCGACGCCATGATGTTGTGAAGCGTAACCGTTACTTCGTCTGTTCCTACGCATCCGTTCGCATCCGTTCCGATTACTGTATAGGTCGTGTTTTCCGGAATGAAAGGCATACCATCGATTACACCGTTGTCCCAATCGTAGGTTTGTGCACCCGCTCCGAACAATGTGTATTCCACTCCCTGGCAAAGATCCAGGTCTGGTCCTGCGGAAACAACCGGCAAATTGTTTACAACCACAGTGATCGTATCACTGTCGCTGCAGCCGTTCGTATCTGTTCCGATGACCATGTAAGTTGCTGTGCTTTGCGGTTCGAATGGAACATTATCGGTTATGCTATTGTCCCAGAGATACGAATCAGCACCTTGTCCCGCGAGCGTAATAGTCGTGCCATCACACACATCAAAGTCTGCACCTGCTAAGACTTCCGGAAGCTGGTTCACCGTTACGGTTACGGAGCTGGTATCGGTACATCCGATCGAGTCGGTACCGATTACCGTATAAGTGGCCGTTGTGTTCACTTCGAAAGCAACGCTGTCCGTCACCGCGTTATCCCATGCATAGCTTTCTGCGCCATCGCCGTAGAGGAGTATTTCGGTGCCGGCACATACATCAGGCACTGTGTTCGCTACAACCACCGGAATGGAAACAGCTACGTCGAGCGTATCGTGTGATGTAGGACATCCCGCAACATCCGCAGATACTGTATAGGTTGTTGTTGAAGTTGGTGCCACTGCAACGGATGTTGTTGTTTCGCCGGTGCCCCAGGTAATTGTCGTTCCCGGCTGACCAGCCAGGGCATAATGAATTTGCCCGTTCCAGACACGTGGCTGGTAAACGGCGCCTGTTCCCTGAGTGAACGGGTATTCCATACCGCCACCTTCGAGGAACGTAATGTTTGCATCGCTGCTGTAAACGTTTCCGACATTCGTACCGTTCGAATAGTTCAGGCTGACAGCAGATGTGTTCGACGTTACATAGAACGCATACGTTTGTCCGGCAGGGATCGTGATGTTAACCGGTACCGCTACCGCCGAAAAACCACCGGTGTAAGGTACAGGAGCCGAACCGATGAATGTCCAGGCACTGGGTGTGTTGGCAAAACCGTTCCATGTACCGGTTTTGTAGTAGATTTCAATCGTCGTATTTCCCATTGGAGAAGCATCGAACGACAGAATGGTTACCGCATTGGTTGCAACGATGTCGAACATATTGCCGCGGTGATTGTTTCCCGCCGTGTTGGAAGCCATAAGCTGTATTCCAGGTCCGTTTGCTATCGCATTGAGTGTTACGTCATCTCCGGAACAAACAAGCGAGTCTGTGGCACTGAGAACGACTGAACAAGGCTGAGCATAGGCCTTGAAGCTAAAAAACAGCGTAAACATCAGCATTACTCTGTAAATTATTTTTTTCATAAGTGTGCTAAAAAAATTAGTACGACAAATCTAGTTGAATTTGAAAGGGTTATTCCAGGGGGTAACACCCGTTTGAAAGATTCAGGTAATTTCTACCAGATGAATTGTGAATAGTGTGGGGATAGGCGGCAATTGTCGTTATACATAATTCTCAAAACAACTAAAATATGTTAAACTCTTTTCTTATTTGACTTCATCTTTAGTTGCAGCGACTATCTTACGGCCAATAGCACTAATTCAATGAAGTTATCTACTCAGATCCTGCTCGCTTTCGGCCTGGTGATGCTGCTGTCGGTTGCTGATTCGTATACGAATTACATGCTTTCCCGGAAGGTACGGCTCAATTCCCGGTTCCTTTCGCGGTCGGAAACGCGCATTCGCAATTCCAACAAGACACATAAGCTCATTATCGACATGCAGAGCTCGTTTCGGGGATACCTGCTCACGAACGACACGACCTTCCTGAATTCGTACTACCGGGGTATCAAAAGCGTTCCGGAAAATCTGCGGGAACAGAAAAAGCTCGTTACAAACGTTGTTCAACGAACACTGCTGGATTCGATTGCAGGCATTCACGAACGCTGGGTGTTTTATTCGGGTCAGCTGATCGAATCGAGGCAGTCGATGTCCGGGGCTTATGAACAGCTTTTTGAGACCCGGTTGAAAAAACGGGTAGGGAAGAGCATGAACGATAAGATCACATTGAAGTTTTCGCAGTTCGACAAAATCGAATATGCTACGCGGAAGCGGCACAGTATCGTTCTGCTGGATTCCATTCGGAACACGCACGTTATTTCCCTGATTTTTCTCACACTCACTATTGTCATCGGGATCTGCAGCGGTATTTACATCGTGTTGCTCATTACGCGGCGTATCCGCTCGATGGTACGTTTAGCGGAGACTATTTCATCGGGCGAATTCACCGTTGTTACAGACCGGCGAAACGATGAGCTGACGGGCCTTTCGACGTCGCTGAATGTGATGTCGCGCAACCTCAGCAAGACCATCCACGAGCTGGAAAACCGGAACGCCGAGCTGAACAAATTCGCTTACGTCGTTTCGCATGACCTGAAAGCGCCTTTGCGGGGCATTCACAACGTGATCACCTGGATTGAAGAAGATTACGCTGCCGAGCTTTCACCAGAGCTGAAAAAATACCTGACGCTCATCCCCAAAAGGACCCAGCGCATGGAGGCCCTGATCAACGGTTTGCTGGATTACGCGCGCATCAGCCTCAAAACACCGCTGGAAAATGTGGACGTTAACCTGCTGGTCCGTGAAATAGCCGGATCGCTCATTCCCCGCGATTTTACCGTTCACATCGATGAGCTGCCCAGCCTGCACACCGAAAGGTTAAAGCTCGAGCAGGTGTTCAGCAACCTCATCAGCAATGCGGTGAAATATACGCAGCGCACCGACGGCTCTATCAGCATTACGTGTAAAGAAATGCCCCATCATTACGAGTTTTCTGTTAAAGACAATGGTTCAGGCATCGATCCCTTGTATCATTCCAGAATTTTTGAGATATTTCAGACTCTACGGGAAAAAAACGAGAACGAGAGCACCGGCATCGGCCTTGCTATCGTAAAGAAAATAATGGACGAACATCAGGAGAAAATCACAGTGAGCTCCTTTCCTGGCCAGGGCGCGACGTTCACGTTTACATGGCGAAAATACAACTAGATGAAAAAGCACACGATATTATTGGTGGAAGATGATGATCTCGATATCATCAGCGTGCAGCGCTCCCTGAAAAGCCAGGAAAGCGACTATGAGCTGCTCACAGCTTACAATGGCATTGAGGCGTTGAAAATCCTGCAGGAATCGCCGTCGTTGCCCGATGTGATCCTCCTCGACCTGAACATGCCGAAGATGAACGGGATCGAATTCCTGAAAATCCTCCGCGCCGATGAAAAATTAAAATCGATCCGCGTATTCATCATGACAACTTCTTCCGAGAGCACCGATCGCCAACGTGCAGAAGAGCTGGAAATTTCAGGGTTTTTCATTAAACCGCTGAATTATACGAACAACACGAAAAGACCCGATTCGATGGATGCATTTGTGCAGTTCCATTTGCGGAAGATCCTGACGAACGAAAGTTTGTAGCAGAAAGCCAAAAAATGTAAAATTTAAAGTGATAAATGTAAAATGGAACACTCGTTTGATGCCCATTTTTACAGGTATCGTCCTGCCTTTTCGCCTGAGCAGCTTTTATAAAGCCATATTATGTTAAAATGATGGACTTAAGCGTTAAAATGCACTAACATTTGCATTTAACGCAACTTACATTTTGTATGCGTTTAAAATACACTAAACTACTTACCACGTGGAAAAAACGAAGCGTACCGATGAAGCGGTAGGATCCGATGTACTTGCCGTCTCACCAGTGGTTGTAAAGCCAGCCAGAAAAACAAAAAAAGATGCTTATCAGGAGTCCATTCTTACTGACGCAGAATTTCTACGCATCCTTCAGAACGTCAAGAACGGCAACTTCTCCAAGCGTTTTCCAACAGACCAGACCGGCATAAAGCGATCCATCTGCGATACGCTGAACGAGATCATCGACCTCAATGAGCGCATGGTGTTCGAGTTCCAGAAAGTAGGAAAGAGCATTGGTAAACAGGGGAAACTGACCAATCGCGTAACGCTCGATGGCGCCCGTGGTTCGTGGAGCACCTGTGTGGATTCGGTGAACACACTCATTTCCGATCTCGTGCACCCGACCGTTGAAATCGCTCACGTAATTACCTCAGTGGCGAAAGGGAACCTCTCGCAGGAAATGCCGCTTTCCATCGAAGGAAATCCGCTGCAAGGGGAATTTCTTCGCATTGCAAAAGAGGTAAACGGGATGGTGAAACAGCTCAACCTCTTCTCGATGGAGGTAACGCGTGTGGCCCGCGAGGTAGGTACTGATGGTAAGCTTGGCGGCCAGGCGAAAGTACGTGGTGTCGATGGAATGTGGAAGGATTTGACCGACTCGGTAAACAAAATGGCTTCCAACCTGACGGCGCAGGTGCGTAATATCGCCGATGTAACGACGGCGGTAGCGAAGGGTGACCTTTCCAAGAAAATTACGGTAGACGTAAAAGGAGAGATCCTGGAGCTGAAAAACACCATGAACACCATGGTGGATCAGCTGAACTCCTTCTCATCGGAAGTAACGCGTGTGGCCCGTGAGGTAGGTACCGATGGTAAGCTCGGGGGCCAGGCCCAGGTAAAAGGTGTCGGCGGAACGTGGAAAGACTTAACGGACTCGGTAAACCAGATGGCGTCCAACCTGACGGCGCAGGTACGTAACATCGCCGATGTAACGACGGCGGTAGCGAAAGGCGACCTTTCCAAGAAAATTACGGTAGACGTAAAAGGGGAAATCCTCGAGCTGAAGAACACCATGAACACCATGGTGGATCAGCTCAACTCGTTCGGTGCCGAGGTAACGCGTGTGGCGCGTGAGGTAGGTTCCGAAGGAAAGCTCGGTGGACAGGCCCGCGTGCGAGGCGTAGGTGGTGTGTGGAAAGATCTCACCGACTCGGTGAACCAGATGGCGTCCAACCTGACGGCGCAGGTGCGAAACATTGCCGAAGTAACGACCGCGGTGGCAAAAGGCGACTTGTCGAAGAAAATTACTGTAAACGTAGAAGGCGAAATTCTCGAGCTCAAGAATACAATCAACACCATGGTGGATCAGCTGAACTCGTTCGGTGCCGAAGTAACGCGTGTGGCGCGTGAAGTAGGTTCCGAAGGAAAGCTCGGTGGCCAGGCGAAAGTAAAAGGTGTTGGCGGAACATGGAAAGACTTAACGGATTCGGTGAACCAGATGGCATCGAACCTCACAGGACAGGTGCGAAACATTGCCGAAGTAACAACGGCGGTGGCGAACGGTGACCTTTCCAAGAAAATTACAGCGATGGCCGAAGGCGAAATCCTCGAGCTGAAAAAGACGATCAATACGATGGTGGATCAGCTGAACTCCTTCTCCTCTGAGGTAACCCGTGTGGCCCTCGAGGTAGGAACGGAAGGAAAGCTGGGTGGCCAGGCGAAAGTAAAAGGAGTTGGTGGTACGTGGAAGGATTTGACCGACTCGGTAAACCAGATGGCATCCAACCTCACCAGCCAGGTGCGCAACATTGCCGAAGTAACAACGGCGGTAGCGAAGGGCGACCTTTCCCGCCAGATTACGGTGGATACGAAAGGGGAAATCCTCGAGCTGAAAAATACGATCAACACGATGGTGGGCCAGCTGAACTCCTTTGCCTCCGAGGTAACCCGTGTGGCCCTCGAGGTAGGAACAGAAGGAAAGCTCGGCGGTCAGGCACAGGTACAGGGCGTAGGTGGTACGTGGAAGGATTTGACCGACTCGGTGAACCAGATGGCCTCCAACCTCACCAGCCAGGTGCGCAACATTGCCGAAGTAACGACGGCGGTAGCGAAGGGCGACCTTTCCCGCCAGATTACCGTAGATACGAAAGGGGAAATCCTCGAGCTGAAGAACACAATCAACACGATGGTGGATCAGCTGCGCGACTTCGCTTCCGAGGTAACGCGCGTTTCCCGTGAGGTAGGTACGGAAGGAAAGCTCGGGGGCCAGGCGAACGTACCGGGAGTTGCCGGAACATGGAAAGATTTGACAGACTCGGTAAACCAGATGGCCGGTAACTTAACGGCACAGGTGCGAAACATCGCCGATGTGGCAATCGCCGTAGCAAATGGCGATATGTCGCGGAAGATTACCGTGGACGTACGCGGAGAGATCCTCCAGCTGAAGGAAACCCTGAACACCATGGTGGACCAGCTGCGCGAATTTGCCTCTGAGGTAACGCGTGTGGCCCGAGAGGTAGGTACGGAAGGAAAGCTCGGTGGCCAGGCGAATGTACCGGGTGTTGCCGGAACGTGGAAAGATTTGACCGACTCGGTGAACCAGATGGCCGGTAACCTCACCACGCAGGTGCGAAACATTGCCGAGGTAACGATAGCCGTGGCCAACGGGGATATGTCAAAAAAGATCACCGCCGACGTACGTGGTGAGATCCTTCAGCTGAAAGAAACCGTGAACACGATGGTGGATCAGCTGCGCGCCTTCGCATCGGAGGTAACGCGTGTGGCCCGTGAAGTAGGTACGGACGGTAAGCTCGGCGGACAGGCATTCGTGCCGGGAGTTGCCGGAACGTGGAAGGATTTGACCGACTCGGTAAACCAGATGGCCTCCAACCTTACCGGACAGGTACGTAACATTGCCGATGTAACCAAAGCGGTGGCCAACGGTGACCTTTCCAAGCAGATTACGGTGGACGTAAAAGGGGAAATCCTCGATTTGAAGAACACCTTCAACACCATGGTGGAACAGCTCAATTCCTTCGCCTCCGAAGTAACGCGTGTGGCGCGTGAGGTCGGTACGGAAGGAAAGCTGGGCGGACAATCCGAAGTGAAAGGTGTGGCCGGAACGTGGAAAGATTTGACCGACTCCGTTAACGTAATGGCCTCCAACCTTACAGGCCAGGTGCGTGGAATTGCCAAGGTGGTAACCGAGGTAGCGAAAGGAAACCTGAAACAGAAGCTCTCCATTGACGCCAAAGGCGAGGTGGCCCAGCTGACCGATACGATCAACGAGATGATCGATACGCTGGCAACCTTCTCCGACCAGGTAACCACGGTAGCCCGTGAAGTAGGGGCCGAAGGAAAACTGGGAGGCCAGGCACACGTACCGGGTGCTTCCGGAACATGGAAAAACCTGACGGAAAACGTAAACCAGCTGGCGGCAAACCTGACAACACAGGTGCGTGCGATTTCCGAAGTGGCCTCCGCGGTAACGCAGGGTGACCTTACCCGAACCATTGGTGTGGAAGCCAAAGGCGAGGTGGAAGCGTTGAAAGATACCATCAACCAGATGATCGCCAACCTGAAAGAAACGACGCTTCTCAACCAGGAGCAGGACTGGCTGAAATCCAACCTGGCGAAATTCACCCAGATGCTCCAGGGGCAGAAAGAGCTCCATGCGGTTACCAAGAAAATCCTTTCCGAGCTCGCTACGGTGGTTACCGCACAGCACGGCTTGTTCTACATCCTGCAGGAAGACGAACAATTCATGGATTCCAAGCTGAAGCTGATTGCTTCCTACGCCCACGTCAAGCGGAAAAACGAGCTCACGGAATACGCCATGGGTGAAGGATTGATCGGGCAGGTGGCGATTGAAAAAGAGCGCATGCTGCTCACCAACGTACCGGCAGATTACATCCGCATCAGCTCCGGATTGGGCGATGCACGACCGCAAAACGTGATCATCCTGCCGGTATTGTTCGAAGGGCGACTCAAAGCCGTGATCGAGCTGGCGTCGCTGGATACGTTTAACCAGACCCACCTCGACTTCCTCGAAGGATTGACGGAAAGTATCGGTATCGTATTGAACACGATCGAATCCAACTCCCGTACGGAAGAGCTGCTGGTGCAGTCGCAATCGCTGGCGAGCGAGCTGAAAAGTCAGCAGGAAGTGTTGAAAAACACCAACGAAGAGCTCGAGGAAAAAGCCTTCCTGCTTGCCAAACAGAAAGAAGAAGTGGAGCTCAAAAACCAGGAAGTCGAGGTGGCGAGAAAAGCCCTCGAGGAAAAGGCCGATCAGCTCACACTGACCTCGAAATACAAATCGGAGTTCCTCGCCAATATGTCGCACGAGCTCCGCACACCGCTGAATAGTTTGCAGATCCTGGCCAACGAATTAATTGCCAATCGCGACGGAAACCTTTCCGACAAGCAGATCCAGTTTGCCAAAACGATCAATTCATGCGGTGATGACCTTATTCAGCTCATTAACGACATCCTCGACCTTTCGAAGATCGAATCCGGGTACATTTCGGTGGATTACAACCCGATCAGCTTCAGCGAGATCAGCCGATTCGTGGAATCGACGTTCAATCCGATCTCCGAGGCCAAGCATCTCCGCTTTACGATCACCATGGACGAGACGCTTCCGGAGCTTATCGAGACCGATTCACAGCGTTTGAACCAGATCCTCAAAAACCTCTTGTCCAACTCGTTTAAATTCACCGAAAAAGGAGAAGTACAGCTGAAGATCTACCGTGCCGATGGCAGCTGGAAAACGCGCAACAGCAGTCTGGACAACGCTGAAACGGTGATCGCCTTCGAAATTTCCGATACAGGTATCGGTATTTCCAAAGAGAAACAGAACATCATCTTCGAAGCGTTCCAGCAAGCCGAAGGATCGACCAGCCGTAAATACGGAGGAACCGGACTCGGATTATCCATCAGCCGCGGATTGTCCGACCTGCTCGGCGGAAGCATCGAGCTGGAAAGTGAAGTGAACGTGGGTAGTAAGTTTACGCTCTACCTGCCGCTGAAATTTGTGCACGTTTCCGAAGATATCGAATATGTGGAAACAGAAGACGAAGTGTCGCCAAAAGGCGGTTTGAAATCGCTACCGTCGTCAACGTTTAACCGTTCGGATATCGATCTGTTCTTTATCGATGAGGTAGGGGACGACCGAACCGACATCAAACCGGGCGATAAAATCCTGCTGATTGCCGAAGACAACCTTACGTTTGCGAAAATTCTGCTCGACCAGGCCCACGCCAACGGAATCAAGGCTATTGTGACCACGAAAGGAAACGACGTGATCGATTTTATCAATCATTTCCACCCCGATGCGATCACTATGGACATCAACATGCCGGACACCAGCGGATGGAAAATCCTCGACCGACTGAAAACCGATTTCAACCTGCGCCATATCCCGGTTTACATCATTTCCGGTGAAGACGAGCGGAATAAAGGATTGAAGCGCGGTGCCCGCAACTTCCTGCTGAAACCGGTGAAGAACGGATCGCTCGACCTGCTGTTCAACGACATTCACGATTTCAAGAACAAGAAAGTCAAAAACCTGCTCGTGGTCGACGACAATGAGCTCGACCTGAACCGGGTGCTCGAAGCCGTGCAGGGGAAAGACATCGTGGTTTATTCGGCAAAAACGGCCAAAGAAGCGGTAGAACAGATCCGCGCTACATCGTTTGACTGCATCATTCTCGACCTCGTGTTGCCGGATGCCGGAGGACTGGACATCATCAACGACCTGGAGAACCTGATTGTGGGGCAGGAAACCGCGATCATCATTCATTCGGCGAAAGACCTCAACAAAAAGCAGCGCGCCAAGCTTAACCGGTTCGCTCACTGCATCATTACCAAAAGCGCCACTTCGCTCGATCAGCTCGTTGACCAGACAGCGCTCTTCATGCACCGCCAGCACAAGGAGCTTCCGGAATCCATGCGTGAACAGATCGAAACCTTTTACATGAAGGAAGATGTGCTGAACGGCAAAAAAGTACTGATCGTTGATGACGACGTTCGGAACCTGTTTGCCCTGAATACCGCGCTGGAACGATACGGGCTTGACGTCTTAAGTGCAGAAAGCGGGAAAGAAGCCATTGATATCCTGCATAAAACGAAAAATATCGATATTGTACTGATGGATATCATGATGCCGGAAATGGACGGTTTCGAAACCATGAAGAATATTCGGAAGGAAGCGAAACACAAGGACCTGACGATTATCGCCGTAACGGCAAAAGCCATGAAAGGCGACCGCCAGCGTTGTATTGAATCGGGCGCTTCCGATTACATCACCAAACCGGTCAATATTGATCAATTATCATCCTTAATGCGCGTATGGCTGAAACAATAGTCCACGAATGAAGAATACTGCAGAAAGCCATAAAGTAAAAATTTTAATTGTCGATGACAAAAAGGAAAACCTGCTTTCCCTGCAGGTGCTCCTGGCCGACCGCGGTTATGATTTCGTTGAAGCACAATCAGGAAAAGATGCCCTGCGCATTCTCCTGAAAGATCAGGATTTTGCCATTATCCTCATGGATGTGCAGATGCCGCTCATGGATGGCTACGAAACCTCCGAGCTGATCCATCAGAGCGAAAAGCTGAAGCACGTTCCGATCATTTTCCTGACCGCCAACATGATCACGCAGGATGCCATTTTCAAAGGCTACGAAGCCGGCGCGGTCGATTATATCATCAAACCGCTGCAGCCGGAGATCCTGCGTGCGAAAGTGTACATATTCGCCGAGCTGTACCGGAAAAACGAAGCGCTTCGAAGAAAAGAAGAAGAAACGCAGCAGCTGAACGAGGCCATCCTGCACGCCAACAAAGAGCTGGAAAAGCAGTACGAAGAAGTACGCCGTCACGCCAAAGACCTGGATATCAAAAACAGCGAGCTGGATGCGTTTACCTACGTTTCCAGCCACGATCTCCAGGAGCCGCTCCGCAAGATCCAGACCTTTACCGGCATGATCCTTTCGGCAGATTACGACAACCTGTCTGAGAACAGCAAGAATAAATTCCAGCGCATTCTCTATCTCACCAACCGCATGCGCAGCCTGCTCGACAGCCTGCTCGCTTTTTCCCGCGCCAGTATGGTTGAACGGAAATTCGAGCGCGTTTCACTGGCCAGCATCGTCGACGATCTGAAAGAAGCGCTCCAGGAAGACATTGCCGAGAAAAAGGTGAAAATCGATGTCGATCTGCCGGATGTGGTCACCATCATTCCCTTCCAGTTTACCCAGCTGATGCAGAACCTGTTCTCCAATGCCCTGAAATTTTCCAAGCCGGATATACCGCTGCACATCAGCATTACCAGTCGATCGGTGAACGGAACGGATCTGGAACACGATCTGCTCCCAGCCGGTCAAACCTATTGCCACATCGTTTTTGAGGACAACGGCATCGGCTTCGACCCGCAATACAACGCGCAGATTTTTGGCGTTTTCCAGAAACTGCACGGCCGCGATGTGTATGAAGGAACAGGCATAGGATTGGCGATCGTGAAAAAGATAGTGGAAAGCCACAACGGCTTCATTACGGCCAATGGCGAGCTGATGAAAGGCGCGCGGTTTGATATTTACATTCCGAATTAGTTGACGAGTTAGCGGGTTTTTGAGTTGGTGAGTTAAGAGTTGGTGAGTTAAACGTTAAAGTTTCTTCATGCGCGCTGTCTTTCAGCAGGCCATTTTTTTCTTTTGTAGAAAACGATGGATTATGCTGGTAAAAGACTTAACAGACGAATTTGAGCAGGAAATAAAGAGCACCCGAAAGCTCTTGCAGGCCATACCGGAAAAGGATCTGGCTTACAAGCCTTCGCCTATTTCCTGGACCATGGGTGAGCTTGCCCAGCACATTGCCACGATTTATTACTGGTACGTAGGAACGCTTACCGAAGACGTATACGATATGGCAGCCGATCACCTCGAACGCGGCGCACCTGACGATCTCAAAGCCACGCTGGACCTTTTCGAAAGCAACGTTGAAAAGGCGAGGGCTGCGCTGCAATCCATCACCGATGACGATTTACAGGAACCGTGGACGATGAAAGTCGGCGAACAGACCGTGCTGGGACCTATGCCACGAGGCATCGTAGCGCGTAGCTTCCTGTTTAACCACATTTACCACCACCGCGGCGAAATGATCATTTACCTGCGTGCAACCGGTAATAAAGTTCCGGGACTCTACGGCCCGACATATGAAGAAGATCCTCGTTCGTCCTGATCCCGAAAATTGATTTAACCACATTTCATTGAAAAAGCGCAGCTTCCTTTGGTAAGCATATGGTAGACATCCCGCGTTTTTATCCACATATCCCATAACCTTTTTTATAGGATTCCTGACAAAGAAATATCTGGATTTTTGGAACGATAATTTTTCTCAACCTCCATTTATTAAAGGGGTATTGCCCGGATAAGTTGGGTAGTAAAGGAACTTTATTGGATTCCTATTTAAGGTGTTTGTTGGAATAAAATATTAAAATAACGTTTGTGTTGATATTATAACGTGGTAAGATTACGTTTAATTCCCTAAAATCGTATCGCTAAACCAGAGAACTTACAAGCTGTCTCTCCAAGACAACTTGTCTGTGATTTACTTATTTCCAATTGCTTCTGCTTTAAAGTGGAACAGCCAGTATTTCCTTAGCTCTCTGTCTAATACTATGAGTAATGAAAAAACTGAACATTAAAAAGTGGCTGACACTTGCGGTACTGTTACCTCTATTTCTGAACGGACAAGTAATGTCGAATGGAAGCTCGCCTTCCGGACCACTTTTGAAAGAACCGGTATTTCTGACACCAAAGGTAAATCAACATGCCTTGTATGTGTGTTTCGCCAGCTCCGTTCAATTCAACGGACACGACTACCTTTCAACCCTTCTGGCTTCTGTTCGCGGGCTAAAACCCATTTCAGACGAATACAACCCGGCCTTTGAAAAGGGAATTGCTATTTCGGATGAAAAGCTGAGCTTCATGGAAAGCGAAGCTATTCGCATTTCCGGAAACGGCACATCTGTGCGTAAGCTGCGCAACATTCTGAGAGTAACCATCGACAATCCGACCAACGAGCGCTTGCTCGATCTGGCTGTCAAGTTACAGGAGCTCCCGGAAGTGCTGTATTGTAACCTGCTGCCGCTCGAGCCCGTTCAGCCGCCGGTCGATATCGCACCGGTAACGCCGAATTACGAGCCCAATCAGACCTATATCGGTGCCAATCCGGGTGTGAACATGACCTACGCCTGGGGACTGGGATTAAATGGTGCCGGGATCCGCGTCCGCGACGTAGAATACGGGTTCAATCCCAATCACGAAGACCTGATGGACCGGAATGTGGCTTATGGGCTGGACGTTAACGCCGCTGTTAACCCCGATTTTTTGCACCATGGAACGGCTGTTTTCGGAATTGTTTACGCCGATAAGGGAACTTATGGCGTTTCGGGAATGGCTCACGGCGCTTCGGAAATGCTCATGTTCTCCGAATACGCCGTTTCAGGCTACAACCGCGTAAATGCCGTTTCGGTAGCGATCAATAATTCAGCAGCAGGCGACGTAATCCTGTTTGAAATGCAAACCGGTGGTCAGGGAAGCAATTACGTACCGGCCGAATATACGCAGGCCATCTGGGATCTGACACGAGCAGCCTCAGATGCCGGGATCATCATTGTGGCCGCTGCCGGAAACGGGAATGAAAACCTGGATGCTCCTTTTTACGACGCTTATAACGCAAGAGGAAACTCCGGTGCGATCATGGTAGGAGCCGGTTCGGCGAACGTAGCTCACGATAAACTATCATTCAGTACATACGGTGCCCGTGTAGACGTACAAGGCTGGGGGCAGAGCGTACGATCTGACGGTTATGGCAACTTCAGCCAGATCGGCGGCGATATCAACCAGGCCTATACCAGTTTCTCCGGAACCAGCTCTGCAACACCAGTTGTGGCTTCCTGCGTTGTGGTTTTACAATCGTATTACTTCAGTATACACGGTACTTACATGACCAGCGCTGCAATGCGCGACCTGCTCATTCAAACCGGAATTCCGCAAGGAGCCGGGGGACATATCGGTCCGCTGCCAAACATGCAGGCAGCGATCCAGGAGCTCACGCCGGCAGCTCCTATTGCCAACTTTTCGGCCAACAATACTTCGCCTTGCCAGGGAGCGACCGTGACGTTTACGGACCTCACCATTGGCGCCCCGACATCCTGGAACTGGACGTTCAGCCCTGCAACTGTGAGCTACGTAGGAGGAACATCTGCCACATCGCAGAATCCGCAGGTGCAATTCAATGCGGCAGGACCGTATACTGTAACACTGGTTGCGAACAATGGAATCGGAGCCGACAACGAAGTGAAAAACGCGTATATCAACGCGTCGTCATCGGCAGCCGTAACACCCGCGATCAGTATTACACAGACTACGGGAACCAACCCGATTTGTGCCGGGGCTAATGCAACATTCACTGCAACACCTGTAAATGGCGGAGCAACACCTGCTTACCAATGGAAAGTCAACGGTGTGAATGTGGGAACGAACTCATCAACGTTCACCACGACTACTTTGACAAACGGCCAGGTCGTTACGTGTGTACTGACCTCCAATCATCCGTGCGCATCGCCTGCGACCGCTACATCCAATAGCATAGTAATGACGGTAAATCCGTCGGGAGCGGCAGCTGTTTCGATCACGGCGAACCCGTCTGCGATCATTTGTACAGGAAACTCGGTTACTTTCACGGCCACTCCAACCAATGGGGGTACAGCGCCTGCTTATCAATGGAAAGTCAACGGTGTAAACGTAGGAACCAACTCACCGACGTATACCACAACCACTCTAACAAACGGCCAGACCGTTACGTGCGAAATAACTTCTAACAACCCTTGTGCATCGCCAACAACGGCAACATCCAACGGTATCACGATGACTGTCAACGCACCTGCTGCATTGCCTTTGACGGAAGGATTTACTTCTGCGACCTATCCACCGGCTGGCTGGTCGGTTATAAACGCCAATGCTTCCACCAATACCTGGGTTCGGAATGCAACTATCGGTAACGCTCCGACTGCCGGTAACGCAATAATGTTCGACAATTTTGCGACCAGCGATGATGACGACGATGAAATCCGGATCAAAGTACTCGATTTCACCGGTCAGGCTTCGGCGCAATTGACATTCGATGTGGCCTATGCTCCTTTCGATGCCAGCTATTACGACGGTCTGCAGGTATTGGTATCGACCGACTGTGGTGCTACATTTACATCGGTTTACTCCAAATCGAATACCGTTCTGGCTACTGCTGCTGCAACTGAAGATGAGTTTACCCCAACTGCCGGTCAATGGCGTACAGAGACGGTGAGCTTAACACCGTATGTTGGTCAGCAGAATGTGATCATCGCCTTCCGCAACCTTGCCGGATGGGGAAACCGTTTGTTTGTCGATAACATCAACGTTACAGGTGCAGCGCCGGCCACAGCAGATTTTACCGTATCATCAGCCACTGCTTGCACCGGTCAGAACGTAACCGTAACAGACGCTTCAACCGGAGCGACTTCCTGGAGCTGGAACTTCGGCCCAGGCGCAACACCAGCTACTGCAACAGGAGTGGGACCGCATAACGTTTCGTATGCAACAGCGGGTTCCAAAACCATTACGCTGACAGTGAACGGATCGATTACATCCACCGAAACAGTGACGGTAAATGCTACACCGGCAACGCCAACCATCAGTGCAAGCGGTCCATTGACCTTCTGCCAGGGCGGAAGCGTGACACTGACTTCGTCTTCTGCAAGTGGAAACACGTGGTCGACAGGCGCAACAACGCAATCCATTACGGTTTCTGCTTCCGGAACGTACACCGTAACAGTAGCCAGCGGTGGCTGTACATCAGCAGCTTCATCTGGAACGACTGTAACCGTAAATCCGATTCCATCGACTCCGACGATCAGCGCGAGCGGTCCATTGACTTTCTGCCAGGGTGGAAGTGTGACACTGACTTCATCATCAGCAACCGGAAATACGTGGTCAACGGGTGCGACAACGCAGTCCATCACGGTTTCTGCTTCCGGAACGTACACTGTAACACGAGCTGCTAACGGTTGTACTTCCGCTCCTTCCGCAGGAACGATCGTAACGGTTAATCCGATTCCATCGACTCCGACGATCAGTGCGAGCGGTCCATTGACTTTCTGCCAGGGTGGAAGTGTGACACTGACTTCATCATCAGCAACCGGAAATACGTGGTCAACGGGTGCGACAACGCAGTCCATCACGGTTTCTGCTTCCGGAACGTACACTGTAACACGAGCTGCTAACGGTTGTACCTCAGCTGCATCAGCCGGAACGACTGTAACCGTTAATCCGATTCCATCGACTCCGACGATCAGCGCGAGCGGTCCATTGACCTTCTGCCAAGGGGGAAGCGTGACCTTGACTTCGTCTTCTGCAAGCGGAAACAGCTGGTCAACAGGTGCGACAACGCAGTCCATCACGGTTTCTGCTTCCGGAACGTACACCGTAACAGTAGCCAGCGGTGGCTGTACATCAGCAGCTTCATCTGGAACGACTGTAACCGTAAATCCGATTCCATCGACTCCGACGATCAGCGCGAGCGGTCCATTGACTTTCTGCCAGGGTGGAAGTGTGACACTGACTTCATCATCAGCAACCGGAAATACCTGGTCTACGGGAGCGACAACGCAATCCATTACAGTTTCAGCTTCCGGAACGTATACAGTTTCTGTAACATCGGGAAGCTGTACTTCTGCTCCTTCATCTGGGACGACGGTAACAGTCAATCCATTACCGGTGATTGCGATCGGAACGGTAACGAATCCTACAGCCTGTGCTTCCACAACCGGAAGTATCCAGGTAACGGGATCCGGAACGGGAGACCTGAGCTGGTCGGGTACTGCGACAGGAACGCTCACCAATGTGGCGCTTCCGGCAACCATCCCGACACTCGGAGCGGGGACCTATTCCATTACATTTAATAACGGTTGTGCTTCCAATACACTGTCACAATCGCTGACAGATCCGGGAGCACCGGCTACACCAATCATTAGCGCCAGCGGTGCATTGACGTTCTGTGAAGGAGGAAACGTAACGTTGACTTCATCTTCCGCAACAGGTAATACGTGGTCGACGGGCGAAACGACGCCATCGATCACCGTTTCCACTTCCGGAACGTTTACTGTAAGTGTTACAACCGCCGGATGTACTTCAGGTGCTTCCGAAGAAACAGTCGTAACCGTTAATCCGATACCAGCTGCACCGGTCATTAATGCTAACGGGGCGCTGACCTTCTGTGAGGGTGGAAGTGTGACCTTAACTTCGTCTTCTGCAACCGGAAATACATGGTCTAACGGCGAAACAAGTGCATCGATCACTGTCTCAACAGCTGGAACGTATACGGTAACAACATCTGAAAACGGTTGTATGTCTCCGGCTTCGGCAGGAACGACCGTTGTGGTGAATGTAATTCCTGCAACACCTTCGATCAGTGCGAGCGGACCGTTAACCTTCTGTCCGGAAGGAAACGTGACTCTGACCTCATCATCAGCAACCGGAAACACGTGGTCGACAGGTGCAACGACACCATCGATTACTGTTTCCACGGCAGGAACATATACAGTTTCCGTAACCACTGACGGCTGTACATCAGCTGCTTCAGTTGGAACGACAGTAACCGTGAACGAGAATCCAACCGTAACATTTGCAGCGATCGAAGATCCTTGTCTGCAGGATGCTGCCTTTACCCTTACACAAGGATCACCTGCAGGCGGAACATATAGCGGAGACGGTGTAAGCGGCGGACAGTTCAATCCTTCCACTGCAGGAGTGGGTACCACCACACTGACCTATTCGTATACCAACAACGACGGTTGTTCCGGAACGGCTACAACAATCGTAGAGGTGGACGATTGTCTCGGTGTGGAAGAGAACGGAACATCCATTGTTTCGATCTATCCGAATCCTTCACAAGGACAGTTCACGATCGATGCCGGAACGCAGATCATCGAAAGCGTACTCGTTTATGACAACACAGGCCGACTGGTTCAGGAAATCAACCGATTCAACGGAACCACCATGGCTGTAGATCTTTCCCACATGGCAAGTGGCCTGTATACTGTACAGGTAGCCACAGCTGATGCCTGGGAAAGCATTTCAATCGTACTGGAAAGATAAGATTGAATTCGCATAGGTTCCAAAGCCCCGGTTCGTTTTACGGATCGGGGCTTTTTCAATTTGCGAGTGTGGGTGTAGCGTGCACACTCTTTTTGCCATAACCGCGCAATCAGCTATTTTTAGCGCACGAAACGACGACCATGCATTTACGAAAAGCACTACCATCCGAGCTGCCCGCTATCTGGGAGATTTTGCAATACGCTATCGAACAGCGGCGACTGGATGGCAGCGACCAATGGCAGGACGGTTATCCGAATGAAACATCTGTCCGTACGGATATGGAAAAGGGCAATGCGTATGTGGTAACCGACGACGAGGAAACGATACTGGCTTATGCCGCCATTATTTTCGACATTGAGCCTGCCTACGAAGAGCTGGAAGGAACATGGCTGAGCTACGGCGATTACGTTGTGGTACACAGGGTGGCTGTTTCAAAAGCCGCGAAAGGAAAAGGAATCGCTGTGGCGCTGTTTAAGCTGATCGAAGACCTGAGCGTGGAGAAACAGGTTTACAGCATCAAAGTAGATACGAATTTCGACAACGGTCCGATGCTGCACATCCTGAATAAACTGGGCTACACGTATTGCGGCGAAGTGTATTTCAGAGGAGGAGCGCGGAAGGCGTTTGAGAAGGTCTTAGGAATTGAAAATGTAAAATGTAAAATGTAAAATTGAGGATTGCATTTCATTTTAAGATCATATAAACAGCACTGCCATAGGGTTGTCACTAAGCGGGGTTAATTTCGAAGAAAAAAAGAAACGGATGGATCAAAAACCTATTTCTCCGGCCAACCAGAAGGAGTGGCGAGCCTGGTTGCAGGAAAACCACGACAAGGAACAATCGGTGTGGGTGATTTACTACAAAGTGAAGTCGGGAAAGGCGACCATGTCATGGAGTGATGCCGTAGACGAAGCACTGTGTTTCGGCTGGATCGACAGCACACGAAGATCGGTCGATGAGGAGCGCTTCATGCAGTTTTTCTGTCGCCGGAAACCCAAGAGTGTGTGGTCGAAGATCAACAAGGAGAAAGTAGAGCGTTTAACCTCCGAAGGACTCATGACACCGGCAGGGCAGGCGAGTATCGACAAGGCGAAAGCGAACGGTTCCTGGAATATTCTCGATGAGGTTGAAACCCTAACCATTCCCGAAGACCTGCAGCAAGCATTCAAGGCTGAGCGAGGCTCTGAGGAATATTTTTCAGGACTGAGCAAGTCGGTGAAGAAAGTATTCTTGTATCGACTGATGGCGGCGAAACGGCCGGAGACCAGGGCGAAGCGGATTGAGGAGATTTTGGAGCAGTTCAGAATGCAGAATTCATAATGCATAATTGGTTTGGGTGAGCACATAAGAGGTAGTTGTTGAGTTATGAGTTTGATAGTTGCAGAGTTGTGATTTCAATCTTTAATATCCTGATGTCTCATCACTGTCTGATACAATAAGTTGATAATCATATGTCATTACCTCATTTGTCTCCCCACTGTCCGTTTTCTATCTTCATTCATCAAAAATCCGCGAAGCGTCCGCCGTGGTGGAACCATCCAAAATCAATCATCTAAAATCAAGCATCTCCTGACGTCCTGAAACCTGTCTGCCGGCAGCAGGTCCTGAAGTCTTGATGTCAAAAAAGAATGTGAAGGAATGTTTCGTGCAGTTCGGGTAATGTGAAAATCCTTGTGTTTTTACCGGGTGATAATACCCTTTAGCAGGTATTTTTACCTGTTTTGCTATACCTGGTTTGGATTGCACACAGCTTTGTACGTTATTTGCTTCAACGCTGTTTGCACGAAGCAGATAGTACTTATTGAACCCAGCTATGAAACCAGATACTGCTACTGGCCTTGTCGTCTTGACGGCCCTTATCTTACTGGCCCATTTCAAGGAGTCAGCTCAATCACCTGAAAAGGAAATTCCTTCAATGGGAACACCCCTGGTGAAAAGCGCTGCACACTTGTCGGCTATCCAACAGGATAACAAGGGGGCGTATAGCTACCTGTTGCGGTTCCACCATGCTTCACGCGGAAACGCCGCGACGAACATCCTGTATAAAGATCACCGCCGCGGCGAATAATCGTAAGCTACAGTTTCACTACTTTTTCGGTAGCCGAATAACCAGCCGTCGTTACGGTAATGAAATACGTACCACTTTGCTCTGGTAAAGACACCAGTGTTTCATCCTGTGCGTTGGATTGAAGCTGATCGATGACACGACCCGCAGCATCGCGAATGACGATCGTTCGTTCGCCGTTTCCGTCTGTGAAACGGATACGGACCTGTTCCGTAGCCGGATTCGGAGAAAGCTGGAATGCTGTTTGTTCATTGTCAGCGATACCGGCAAATACGGCTTCGAACACGCGTACATAACCGGCATCCTGACCTCCGCTGTCGTTTTCGGAAGCCGTGATGACGATCCGCGTTCCATCGGCATTCAAACTGGTGGCGTAACCTGAAAGGTCGCCTTCTGCTTCGCCATCGATCACGGCAGACAATTCCCAGCTGTTGCCATCCCACAAATAAATGCGCGTGCTACCGGCATTTGTTCCGGCATCGTCGTTCTCCGTCGATGAAGTGGAAAAAACATCTCCATTTGCGCTGATGCTTACCGAGCGTCCCCAACGATCATTCGAATGCTCGCCTGTAACGGGATTTCCTTTCTGCACCCAGTTGCCGTTTTCCTGGTAATAAACATAGGTTTTACCTGCCAGAAAGGGGGATGAGAGGTTTTGTAAAACACCGACTACGATGGTCTGTCCGTCTTCGCTCAGATCAATATCGTAACCGAAATTCGACATGCTTGCAGGTGCCACAAGGATTCCGCAGGAAACCCACGCCGTGTCCTGCCATTGGAACAGGCGAACTTCTGCATCGTTTCCATCGGTATTAAGGGTGTTGACGGCGATCCGGTTGCCCGAGGCATCCATCGTGAGGCTTTCACCCAGATAGACATAGTTTTCCGGGCCTGCGATCGGTGTTCCTTTGGCGATCCATTCCGTGCCGGACCACGCGAAAACGGCTGCCAGACCGTTATTGGCTTCCGTTACATCCGTATAGGGCGCACAGGCTGCGACAACACTACCGTCGTAGTTGATAGCCACATTACTGCCGAAATCTTCGTAAAACGATTCCCCGTCGATTTCGTCGCCTTTCAGCTCCCAGTCGGTGCCATTCCAGGAATACACGCGTATCGTTCCTACATCTTCTCCGATATCGTCGTTTAAGGGAACACCAATAACGATCGTATTGCCATCTCCACTCAGGGCAATGTCTATGCCGGCTTTTTCGCCTTCATCTATGCCGAAAATATCGGTTCCTTTCTGCACCCAGTCGGTTCCGCTCCAGCTGTAAACACGGGTGTGTCCTGCCTGGGCACTTCCCTGGCTGTTATTGGGAGCAGATGCGGCAAAAGTGAGTCCATCGCTGCTGAACGATGCGGCATCGCCATACCAGTCGCCGGGCTGTGCACCAACAACAGGTGTTCCTTTGAGCTGCCAGTCTTGCGCGTGGGTGGTTGTGGTAAAAGCGGGTACGGAAAGTAACCCGAGAATCAAGCCATGTAAAGTGTGTTTCATGTGAATATTGGTATTTGGGTTATTATATCACTGAAGAACGTAGTTGTTCTTTCGACGGTTGGACCTTCACAAAAATAGTACCATAATTCCTTCTCCGTTCGCCCGCCAAAAATTCGTAATATTGGCTTTCAAGACCGAACACCATGAACAAAGACATCCAGGCGTATAACGATAAACAGGAAGGGGCATACAAAGCGATCTGCGATCTGCTCGCCGAAGAGATCAGCCGCGGATTGCCCGAAGCAGAGAACAAGATCTGGCATGCGCATCCGGTGTGGTTCCTCGACGGGAATCCGATCGCAGGCTACGACAAGCTCAAATCGGGACTGCGTTTGCTGTTCTGGAGCGGTCAGTCGTTTGATGAGCCGGGATTGCAAAAAGAAGGCAGTTTCAAAGCCGCAGAAATCCGCTACAATTCGGCCGATGAGATCAACACCGAAGATTTGCAGCGCTGGCTGGCGAAGTCCCGCGAGATCCAGTGGGATTACAAAAACATCGTTAAGCGAAAAGGCGTACTGGAACGATTGAAATAAACCGGATGTCATTTTCCAAACCGTTTTATCTTCTCGGCTTAGCCCTCATTGTGGTGGTGTCGTTCCTGTTTTTCGGCAGCATCAACGATCCGCTGATGAATTCCGACGACGGCGTGGGCGTTCTGATGACGCACTACCTCGATTTCCCGCACGACATCTATTTCTGGGGACAAGACCGTCTTGGATCGCTCATTCCACTGATCAGTCAGGTGTGGACAAAAGGTCTGGGCATGTCGCCGCTCATGGCGTATTCCTTTACGAACTACTTATTGCTCACGCTTGGATTTGTGGGTTTTTCCACCTTTTTCCGCGATAATACGACCAAGCTGTTATTCGCCTTGTTGTGGTTCTTTCCGTACCATCATTTCGCCGATTTGCTGCATTACCCGATCGGAATAGGCTACAGCATTATCGGATCGTCTATTTTGCTCATCCGTTTGCTGGATTTCGACCAGCGAAGCGTTTTTTACTGGAAAAATCACCTCTTGCTGCTGCTCCTCGTTCTCTGGCTGGGAGCGGGTATCTGGATGTCGGACCTGGTGGTGATCAACCTGTGTGGGCTGTTGTTCGCGTATTTCATATACCGGTGGAAAACGCAGCGAAAATGGTTCCCGCGACCGGAAGTGATTTTCTGGACGCTTGTCGGAGCTGCGTGCTGGGGCGCTTTCATTGTGTATGCAAAGGTGAACGCACCCTCCAAAACCCCCGATTTCCAAAGCTTCAATACGCTTTCGGATGCAGGTCGTGCTTTTGGATTCCTGTATGAAACCACGCTCGACCTGTTTACTGGAAAAGGCATTGATCTGATCAGCACCATTTACCCGTGGCTGATCCTGCTATTATTCGCGCTGTATGCCGTGTTGTATTTCCGTGGAAAGATCCGGCTCACACAGGAAGCGCGCAAATGGGTATTCTTCCTGCGACTGGATTTCCTGCTGGTGCTCATCGTGTTGTTTTCCCTGCATTGGGTGCTGGTCAATGAGCTGAATCGCCGCTATTTTGTGGCCAGCTACATTGTGCTCGGACTGATGACGCTGCTGTATACCGAACACGCACAGCTCACGGTTAAAGCCCGGCGTTTGTTGACAGGTTTCCTGTTTCTTATTGCATTCACAGGCGCTGCGAGCCATTTTTCCTACATGCTCACCATTCGACCGAAAAGTTTACAACCGGCTGCTGAGCAAACGCGCGAGTTCGAGCGCTATGGCCGTATCGGGATCATTGCCGATTACTGGCTCGCGTACCGTCATGCGTGTGTGAATCCAGAAATGATCAAAGCCACGCCGCACGACATGAGCGATGTGAAAAACCGCGCGCTGATCGCCGATGTATTTGCCCAGCCGCGTTTGTTTGTGCTGCGCGATGGCTGGATGCAGGCCTTCCCGGATACGCTGCCGCAATTTAAAATTCCGCTCATACGGGTGGGGAAACCTTTTCGTATTGCCGGTAACGATGCCTGCGAATACCGGCGTTTGTCGTTGACGCATCGCTACACGATCAATGAGCTGACGATTCCCGATGAAACCTGGAAACAGGATACATCAGGGCAAACTGTTGTACGCGTTCAGAAAGGCGACGATATGAAAGACCGTATTGTGCTTTCGGGTCCTTTCTGTACGCTGGTGCCGGGAAACTACTCGGTTACGTATCGTGTTAAAGCGCATGAACTGCCACAGCAGGATTCCATTATCGGCGAAATGCTGATCTCGGCCGAATACGGTGCCATTCCGATCAAACAGGTGCCTGTACAACTGAGCGTTTCGCAGCTGGGAAGCTACCGGGAATTCCAGGTGTTTTTTCACCTGAAATCCTTCACCTTCAACGTCGAATTCCTGTTCCGAACGAAAGGAAACGTGGCGCTCGAGCTGGGTGACGTTGTTCTGACCGAACATTGATCCGTTTCTCATTGCTGTGTTTCAGCCATCACCTTGCGGCCTTTCACAGCCGACGAGAAAAATGCCTTTCGTTTGTGAAGAATGCGCAGCTGCCGGCGACGAATCGTTGTCTTTAATTTGATGAAATCGTATACAATCACACCTCCCAGCAATGCGCTCACGATGTAGAATACGGTAAAATTGAGCTGCAGATACAGACTTCCGGCAATAATTCCGCCGGCGAGATAGGAAACCATGATCAGCAGCAGCATGCGGGTACGCATACGCAATTGCGGGTTGGCGCGGAATTCCGGCTTGGTATACATGGAAAACAGAATACCCAGATCGGTCGTTAAACCAGTTAGATGCGTCGTTTTCACGGCGAAATTGGAGATGCTGGCGGTGAGTCCGTTCTGCAGCCCCATGGCGAAGAGCATGAGTGCAACCAGAGCTTCGGTCTCAGCGAGTGATTCCCGGTACCAGAAGGATCCGTAGATTCCTACTGCCATCAGGCAGATGATTTCGAGCAGCAGCGGCAGCGCATGCGACATGGATGATTTACTCTTGTAGAGATTGATCACAATAAAATTGGACACGAAGCTCCCGGTAAAGAACAGGAAAATCCAGCCGAAAACCACACCTACCTGGTACCAGTTGCCTTTGGAAATTTCCTCGGCAAGAATGGCGTAATGTCCGGTAACGTTGGATGAAAAGGCGAAAAAGATCATGACCGAGGCCACGTTCACCATGCCTGCCACGAAGGCTGTGAGACCGCCGAGCTTGAGGTTGTCGTTGTAACTTCTGTGTGTATTGAATTGTTCGAGCATGACTATGTAATTTTTTCGAACGACATCCGGACGATCCCTTTCGCCTGGATCTCGATGTCGACATAAAGCACCATATTCTTGTTATTGATCTCTGCTAGATCATAGAATTCCATTGTTTTTTCTTTTCCATGACTGATGCGAAGCACGTGTCCGCGTCCTTTGAGTGTCCAGCTGAGCTTTGTCGGCGGCTGATTTTTCCGGTGAAGCAGCAAGTCGCCATTTTTCCGGAATTCCCATGTTTCGGCCTCATGGATGATCAGTTCACGTGCGATCTGGCTACGTGCGTCATCAGTGATCATTTTGTCCGTAATCGAATCCCGGATGTTGGCGTCGACGAGTTCGTATTTCCAGGAAACTTCGCGCCATTTACCGATGATCTGCTTGTCCGGGCTCGCTCCCGACTGCACCAGCCGAAACGACAGCAGTGCAAACGCCAGGAAAAATACCAGGTAGGCGAATGGTCTTCCGATCCGGGAGTTGTACAGTCGTTTTTTCATGGTTCAAAGAGCAAATAATGCAGCAGGCATGTTTTCTTCCGGCATTACCGGGCGGGCCTCCCACGAAACCATCAGCTTATCTGTTTTCGCGGCATTTAAGAACGGAAGCAAATCCTGCGCTTGTTTGTTGTTTTGTAAGGACAGCTGTTTCACCGGGATGACTACCTCATCAACTTTGTGAACCTTCAGGAAGGTATTGAATGCACTTTTCGTATAACCGGTAAACAACACTTTTTTCATAGAACGAATGCGTGCTCCGGCCTTGTTGCGCAAGATGGCACTCGCTTCCCTGAAATCTTCTGTTTCCAGCTTTTCAAGTATCTTCCCCGGCGAATGGAATAACAGCTCCGAAATGGAAGTCGGCAGCTGATAGCCATAAACGAACAGCACATCGAGCTGTTCCTGCGGATGTTCTTCGAGCGCTACTTTGAGCAGGCTGAGAGACTCGATGGAGAAATCTGTTGGTATCAAAATCGTTTTGCACATAACATCTTTAATTGGTATGATGCAAAACTATTTCGGGGTAATTAAGATGGTCTTAGAACGAAATTAGAATGTGATTAGAAAAACTAAAAATTGGTTAACAGGCTGGTAACAAATGGATTCGTTAACTGATAACGTGCCATTTTCAGATCTGGTTCGGAATGGCGATCGGGAGCTTGATCTGAACGGTCGTTCCTTTGCCTTCGATGGCTGTTACGAGGAGTGTACCGCGGTGCATTTTAATAATATTCCGCGTGAGTGGCAGACCGATGCCGTAGCCTTCGAACTTGGTCGTGTTGCTCGCGCGGAAGAACGGATCGTAGATATAGGGCATTTCTGAGGCCGGAATACCGATTCCCTGATCCTTGATCACAATCAGAATGGATGTATCGGAAGCGCCGATGGAAACCCGCACGTCTTTATTCTCGGAATACTTGCAGCCGTTGCCAATGACGTTCGAGAAGGCAAGATGCAGCAATTGCTCGTTACCGAAAACGCGTAGCTTTTCCGAGTTTTCCGGCAGCATTTCGAGGTCGGTATCGATGGTGCATTCAGGATAGATTTTTCCCATTGTAGCAATGGCATCCATCAGCACCTGGTCAACACGCAGCTCCGTGAAATTTTTGGCTTTGGAAGTAAATCCCGTCTGCGCCAGGAATAATAATGCCTGGGTTTTGCGATCGAGCTTGTCGGCTTCTTCTACAATCACCTCCAGTGCTTCAATGTAATCGCTTGCCGGACGTTCTTTGGCAAGGGTTACTTCAGCAATTCCAATGATGGAGGTCAGTGGGGTACGCAATTCGTGTGACGCGTTCGAGATGAAATTGTTCTGCGTCTCAAATGATGTTTCGAGTCGGTCGAGCATGTTGTTGAATGTACCGGTCAGCTCGTCGAGCTCATCCCCACGATCGTTGTATTCGAGTCGGTGGTTAAGCTTTTCCGTGCTGATAAGGTTCACCGTTCGGGTAATGTTGTGGATCGGACGGAAGATATAGCGGGTGATGAGCAGCGAGAACAGGATGGCAAATAACACGACACCGATGACGGAAGCCCAGATAATGCCGGCAATGTAGTTGAGTTCCTGATTGGCATATGAGTTCGTAGCCGATACCACAACAATGTGATTGTTATAGGTAATGCCGCAGTAAAAAACGTGCTTCCGGCTGTAATTGGCCGAGCCTTTCGTCCGGATATTGTCGATGAAGCTCATCGGAACTTTGATTGCTCTGGCTTTTGATTGCAACAAGTTCTGGTCGTCCATCGGCAAGATATAATGTTGCTCGTCACCCAGCTGCTCCAGGTACTTTTTACGCAAATCCCGGAACGCATCGGAGTTCTCTTCACTCTTATCGAGGTTGATCTTGGCAGTCGTAATGGCACGGATTTCCAGTCGCTTGTAGAAATCTTCGTACGAATAATTGTAAAGCGAATAGTAAATAATGGCACTGTAAATACCGATGATCGGAATAAAGAATCCGACAATGAGCAGCAACAATCGCGTTCTAATTTTCATCGTCCGTTTTTAAAACATAGCCCATTCCGATGACTGTATGGATCAGTTTGCGTTTTCCGGACGCATCGAGCTTTTTGCGCAGATAATTGACGTAAACATCTACCACATTGGTTCCCATGTTGTAATTGATGCCCCAGACTTCTTCGAGGATATCCATCCGGGACAACACGCGTCCGGGGTTTTTCAGAAACAGCAGGAGTAACCGGTATTCCGTCGATGTCAGGTTCAGCAGCGTTCCGTCACGCTTCACTGTTTTCGTGTAATCATTCAGCTCGATGTCTTCAAACGAAAGCACCTCGGTGTCCTGCTGTTGCTGATTATTGTCGTTAATGTCTGCACGCCGCAGCAGCGATTTGACACGGGCGAGCAGCTCGATGAAACGGAATGGCTTCACCAGGTAATCGTCGGCACCTTTATCGAGGCCTACGACCACATTTTCGGAAGTACCGAGCGCCGTCAGGAAAAGAATGGGCGTTTTTGGGTCTTTTTCGCGAATACGTCCGCAGACTTCCAGTCCGGAAATACCAGGTAGCATAATATCGAGCAAAATGACGTCGAATTTACCATTCAGCGCCATTTGTAAGCCTGTAGGTCCGTCCAGTGCCACGCTCACTTCATAGCCTTCCTCGGTGAGCCCTTTCTGAATGAAGGTAACGACATGGACTTCATCTTCGACCAGGAGTATTTTTCGCTTCAGTCCCATAATGCTGGCTGAAATTACGGTTTTCCGACGAAAAACAAGCTTCAGTGACCAACCTGTATGAACGGCTTTTTTGTAGTAACTTGTGAAAGAAACGTAACTTCGGTCTGTTATGAATTACCGTTACCAGCGACCGCATCCGACGTTAGCACCTTATGTCCGCACGATCGTCGTATTGGATGGAACGCCGCCATCGGAAACCCTGTTGCCCTTGTTTACGAATGGCATGCAGGCGTTGGTTTGCCGAACGGAAAAAGATCCCGAAGGCAAGGAAGTCGTCCGCGAGCTGGCATTGTATGGCAAATCCATCCCGGTGGAACAATGGACGATTGATGCGAACAGCACGATCATCGTTTACTTTTTTCAACCCTTTGCGCTTGCGCCGATCTTTCACCTGCCCGTAGCTCAGCTGATGGAAGCGCCGGTTGATCTGTCGCTCTGGAACCCGCAATTGATTACTGCTCTGCGGACACAAATGCTGTACGCTGCTTCGACAAAAGAAAAAACAAACATCCTCGATCATTTTGTGATTGGTCAGCTACAGCAGCGTGAACGGGAGTGCGAGATCATCCGTTATGCCACCGATCGGCTCATGCATCGTTCAGGCGCGGAAGCTCTGGCAGATGTACTCAGCGAATTACAGCTCACCGAACGGACTTTCCAGCGAATTTTCAAGAAATACGTCGGCATCACGCCGGGACAATACCGCCGCATTTGCCAGTTCCAGCTGTCGTTTACGCAACTGAAATCAGGGAACTACGAAAAGCTCACCGATGTGGCCTTCGACAACGGTTTCGCCGATCAAAGCCATTTCATCCGCGCGTTCAAAGAATTCACCCAAACGACTCCGAACAGCTATCTGCGCTCTGGTCTGAAAGAAAAATCCTGACACCGCGAATGGGCGAATTAACACGAATAGGGTCGTTATTTTGAGGTGTGCATAACACGTTTACTTCGCGAAAATTTGCTAATTCGCGGGAAAGTGTTGCGTGTCGGTTTTATTCTATTGCGAGCCGCACGACTTTCCTACGTTTGCAGAAACACAAGACATATGAAAGAACAAATCACACCCTGCCTTTGGTTCGATGGCCAGGCAGCAGAAGCCGCAGCTTTGTACTGCTCCGTTTTCGCCGATGCCAAGATCGTGGCGCAATCGCCGATCGTAACAGAAATCAGCGTGGCCGGACAGCATATTACCTTACTGGATGGCGGCCCGAAATACCAGCCCAATCCTTCCATTTCGTTTTATTACATCTGCGAAACGATGGACGAGCTGAACCGCATCTGGCAGGCTTTCCTTCCCGAAGGAAACGTCATGATGGCACTCGGCAGCTATCCGTGGGGCGAACAATATGGCTGGATCACTGACAAATATGGCGTTTCGTGGCAAATTGCTTTGGGTAAGATCAGCGACGTAGGGCAGAAGATCACACCTTGTATGCTCTTCACCGGCAAGCAATATGGCAACGCAGAAGCGGCGATAGAACATTACACTTCCGTTTTCAACGATGCGAAGGTCGACGGCATTTTACGCTACGGAGCCAACGAGCAGCCAGACCGGGAAGGCTATGTGAAACACGCACAGATCGAGCTCAATGGTCAGAAGCTGATGCTGATGGAAAGCAACGCCAATCACCGTTTTGGCTTTACGGAAGGCATTTCCCTGACTATTCATTGTGAAACACAGGAAGAGATCGACTATTACTGGAACCGACTCACCGAAAGTGGTGGTGAAGAAAGCATGTGCGGCTGGCTGAAAGATCAGTTCGGTGTTTCGTGGCAGATCATCCCGAATGTACTCGGACAGATCATGAGCGATCCTGCCAAAGCCGGAAAAGCTGCCCAGGCATTCATGTCGATGCGAAAGCTGAATATCGAGCAGATTGTGCAGGCTTCCATTGCCTGAATTATGACAAACGGCTGTTGAAACAATTGAAAACGACGTATTTTTAATTCGGGTTCCTGGGAAAGAGGAACCCGTTTTTACGTTGCAATTCACTTACACTATGAAACAGCTTTTCCTGATCGCACTGGTATTTCTGAGCACTTCACTGGCTCATGGGCAAGGCGTTACAGTCGAATACACGCAATTGGTCCAAAAAGCGGATTCGTTGTATGCTGCGAAAGAATACGCAAAATCAGCAGTGAACTATTCCGCGGCATTCCGCTCAAATGGCTGGAAAGCTTATCCCAATGATCGCTACAATGCAGCCTGTTCTTGGGCGCTTTCGGGAGTTCCGGATAGTGCATTCGTGCATCTGAACAAGATTGCCACACTGTCGGATTATAGTAATTATGATCACATTACGACCGATCCAGACCTGGTTTCGCTACACAAAGACGAGCGGTGGAACTCGCTTATCGAGATCGTTAAGCAAAACAAGGAAAAGTTCGAGGCAAACTACAATTGGCCGTTGAAAGCCGAGCTGGAAGCCATTCGCGTGGAAGATCAGAAATACCGGCAGGAAGCAGTACAGCTCGCTGAAAAACATGGCTGGGATTCACCTGAGATGAAAGCGCTGTGGAAAATCATAGGTGAAAAGGACTCGATCAACCTGATTAAAATCACGGCAATTCTCGATAAATACGGCTGGGTAGGCCCGGATATAGTGGGAGTTGAGGGAAATGGCACGTTGTTTCTGGTCATTCAGCATTCTGATCAGCTCACACAGGAAAAATACCTGCCGATGATGCGCGAAGCCGTGCAGAAAGGAAATGCATATCCGGCACAACTGGCACTGCTGGAAGATCGTGTAGCACTTGGACAAGGCAAACGACAGACGTATGGCAGTCAGATCGGTCGTGATACCGAAACGAATGTGTACTACGTACAACCGCTCGAAGATCCCGATAACGTAGATAAAAGAAGGGCAGAAATGGGACTCGGGCCGTTAGCTGAATACGTCAATTACTGGCAAATCGTCTGGGATGTTGAACAATACAAAAAAGACCTGCCGATGCTGGAGGAACTGGAGAAGCGGCAACGTCAGCATAACTGATCCGATTGCGCTGCTAAATTGTTTCAGTACTGGTTTCAAAGATTGTATTACTTTAGTTCCCGAAAAAGTTCTTTACTATCCTCATCAACCGGAAAAGGTTTTACTTAGCTGTGAATTAATAGGGAATCGTGTGTGAATCACGAACTGTCGCGCAACTGTAAGTAACATACCGGGTTTTTGTCCATGAGTATCCACTGTCCCGACTTGTCGGGATGGGAAGGACGACAAAAACTGTTACAAGTCAGGAGACCTGCCTGTTCCGACCTGTCTGCCGTCAGGCAGGATTGACAATGCTTTCGCGATCTGAAGCGTCGGTCAGGTATGATGTCCATTCCCGTTCCGGGATATGCTCCCCGTTGTGAAGCGGCGCCAGGTATATCGCGTTTTTTCGGTTGGTCATAATCCCTTTCATTTCATTCGTTTCGCTGGCATTGCGAGTTAGCACAAGGCTTTTAACTGATTTATTCATTTAAAACGCACAACAGATGCAAACGAACAATCTTGGCTACCCGCGTATTGGTAGCAACAGAGAGCTCAAAAAAGCCTGCGAGCAGTTTTGGTCCGGTAACTTATCGGCCGAAGAGCTGCTACATGCCGGAAGACAAATCCGTCTTCACAACTGGAAGCTCCAGCAACAAGCCGGAATCAACCTGATTCCCTCAAACGATTTCTCTTTTTACGATCAGGTGCTTGATATGTCCCTGACCGTAGGAGCAATCCCGAAACGGTACCACGATGTGATCCGCAACAATTCGCACGTGGAGCTGGATCTTTATTTCGCGATGGCCCGAGGCTATCAGCAGGAAGGTCTCGACATCACCGCCATGGAAATGACCAAGTGGTTCGATACCAACTACCATTACATCGTTCCGGAATTTCAGAAGAACCAGCAATTCCGGCTGTTTTCCCATAAAATCGTCAATGAGTTCGCCGAAGCGGCCAGTGCCGGCATCCTGACAAAACCAGTCATTTTAGGCCCGGTTTCTTATTTGTTGCTCGGAAAAGAGAAAGAAGAAGGCTTCGATCGCATCGACCTGATCAAAAACCTGCTGCCGGTTTACCTCGAAATCCTTTCAGAGCTGAAGCAGCACCAGGTACAATGGGTGCAATTCGACGAGCCTTTCCTGAGCCTCGATCTTGATGTCAAAACGAAAGCGGCATTCGAGAACGTTTATGCGACCATTCGCAGGGAATTCCCGACGCTGAAAATCCTCGTTGCGACATATTTCGAAGGATTGAAGGACAACCTTTCGCTGGCAGCTTCTTTGCCGGTGAATGCGATACACGTCGATCTCGTGCGCTGCCCGGAGCAATTGGAAGCAGTATTGAAAGTATTGCCGAAAAAAATGACCCTTTCACTCGGCGTTGTCGACGGCAGAAATATCTGGAAGAACGATTTTCAACGATCGATTGCTGTCATCCGCACGGCTGTTGAACAGCTGGGAGAAGAACGTGTATTTGTGGCGCCGTCCTGCTCGTTGTTGCATGTTCCATGCGATCTTGACCTGGAAACGAACGAAGACACGCTGACACCGGAAGTGAAGCAATGGATGGCTTTTGCGAAGCAGAAAATCAGCGAAGTCGTGACTTTGTGCGAGCTCGTTTCTGAGAACTCAGGTGAAGCGGCCGTGGAACAGCTGATGGACAATATGCGCTGCATCGAAGCCCGCAAGACCTCGCGGCTGATTCACGATCACCTGGTCAAGCAGCGTGTGGAAGCGCTTACCGTGGCCGATGTCAAGCGCCAGAGTACGTTCGATCAGCGAAAAGACAAACAGCACAAGGCACTGAATCTGCCGCTGTTTCCAACAACAACCATTGGCTCGTTTCCACAAACAACCGAAGTACGCAGCTGGCGGGCCCGTTTCAAAAAAGGTGAGCTTTCCCCAACACAATACGATGATCTGATCGCTGAAGAAACGGCAGAAACCATCCGTTTCCAGGAAGAAACAGGCCTGGATGTGCTCGTTCACGGCGAATTCGAGCGCAACGATATGGTGGAATATTTCGGAGAACAGCTCGACGGATTCGTGTTCACCAAAAACGGCTGGGTACAAAGCTACGGCAGCCGCTGTGTGAAGCCTCCGGTGATTTTCGGCGATGTAAGTCGTCCGGCACCAATGACCGTTCGCTGGTCAGCCTACGCGCAATCGCTCACCGAAAAGCCGGTCAAAGGCATGCTCACCGGGCCGGTAACGATTCTGCAATGGTCGTTTGTGCGCGACGATCAACCGCGTTCGGAAACCTGTACGCAGATTGCGCTCGCCATCCGCGATGAAGTTGCCGACCTGCAAGCGGCTGGTATCCGCGTGATCCAGATCGACGAGCCGGCGATCCGTGAAGGACTCCCACTTCGTAAAGCCGATTGGAAAAATTACCTCAACTGGGCCGTTCGGGCATTCCGGATCTCGGCCAGCGTGGCAAAAGACGAGACGCAGATTCATACGCATATGTGCTATTCGGAGTTCAACGATATCATTCAGCACATTGCCGATATGGATGCCGATGTGATCACGATCGAATGTTCGCGTTCCCAGATGGAATTGCTCGATGCGTTTGCCGATTTCAATTATCCAAACGAAATCGGGCCGGGTGTTTATGATATTCACTCACCGCGTGTTCCGTCAAAAGCCGAAATGGTGGCATTGATGGAAAAAGCAATGGCCGTGATTCCGAAAGAACAGCTGTGGATCAATCCCGATTGCGGATTGAAAACCCGCCATTGGGAGGAAACCCGGAAAGCGTTGACCGAGATGGTCGCAGCAGCATCCGGACTGCGGGAATTGATAGCGCACCCCGTAGTTTGATGCAGAAAGTCGGGCTGGTGCTGTATCCGGCCCGACTTCTAACTCCTTTTCCGTTTAACGTATGTGTACACACGAACAGGTAAGATGCCCGCGCTGCAATGCCGGATTTGAATGTAAAGTAGGATCAATCCTGCTTTGTCAGTGTACTGTCGTTTCTTTGTCGATCGAAGAGCGCAGTTTTATCAGTGATCGTTACGATGATTGCCTGTGTGCCAATTGCATGCGGGAAATGAAAAAAGCTTATCACCGTTACCTGCTGGAACAAAAGCTCAATCAGATCTCCACATTATTTAAAGACAAACCGTAATTCAGATACATGACAACAGAAGAACGCATTCAGCAAGCGGAAACGCGCATTTTCAAAGCTGTATTTCCCAGCACAACCAATCATTACGACACCTTATTCGGAGGAACGGCCATGCAGCTCATGGACGAAGTAGCTTTCATTGCCGCCACACGCTTCAGCCGCCAGCGCATGGTAACCGTGAGCAGCGACCGCATCGATTTCAAGAAGCCCATTCCGGCCGGAACGATCGTTGAGCTCATCGGAAAAGTGACCTACCTCGGAAAAACCAGTCTCAAGATCCGTGTGGAAATTTATGTCGAGCAAATGTATTCCGACCAGCGCGAAAAAGCCGTGACAGGTGAATTTACCTTCGTTGCGATTGATGAAGACAAAAAGCCGGTGAAGATCCTTTTATAGGTGAATTATCAATTATGAATGATCAATTATCAAGGAGCTGTCGTGATAAGAAAATTGAAAATGAGGTAGCCGATTTTTTATAAAACTTCAGTCTTGCGGGGAAGCAATCCGACAATTCCAAAGCCATAGAAAAAAATCCAGTGGCCGGAGATCAGGCGTATGTGCTGCGAACGAAGGTCATGGTATTCCCATTCGGTGATAGATGAGATCGAGCCATGATCATTTAGCACAAACATGCCGTTCTGGATTTCAGGCGTACCGGACTGGGAAAAGTCGTTGACGAAGAAGAAATTAAGAGCTGTATAGACCATGCAAAGGGCTAAAAGTACGATCGCGATCACAGGAAGTCCTTTAAAAACGGCTTTGTAGAATTCAAATCCGCTCAACCGGTCCTTCCTCAAAGGTGATTGAAAGCCTTGTTGCTTGTAGTGAAAAATTACAGGGATGAGCACGGCGAACATGCCAAGTTGTAAGATCATCTTTGCAGCCATACTGAAACCGGGGTCTATGTGAAACCAGCAGATCACATGAACGATGATGGAAACCGTGAAGCCGGTAATGGCTAAAATAAAGGCGAACAGACGAAGGGATGGATTCATCATAGACTATCGATCAATTTTATAAAACGTACGGTTCTGCTTTTTGTAATTGATGACAACTGAATCGCGGTAGGTTTTCTTGATGAGCACATTGTCGAGCGCGGCATCGCCTTGCTTGAGCTGGTAGAAAACGCCGTCGATGGTGAGCAGCGTACGCGGCGTTGAGGATGATGTTTTGCGCACCAGCCCATAATAGCGGATTGCAGGCCATTGTGGTGGCTCCGGCTTTGGTTTAGGCATAGGCGGCTCAACCGGGATAAGTGGCATTTGAGCTACCGGCTCCGGCTCATTGCTCATGCCCGCCAAACTTCCGGTGAACGGATCGCGATAATTCACACGCAGCGGAAACGTTTCACGCTTGCTCAGCCATTTCTTGCCATCCAGTTGTTGTGCAGCTACTGGTAATCCGTCTTCAGCGGTGATGTTTGACTTCACGCGGATAAAGACCTGGTACCAGATCACACCAACCACAATCACCAAACCATATGTCAGGCCTTTGTTTTTCACGGAAAGAGCGTAAAGGTGTAAACAGGCGACGTTGGCCCGGCATTGCCTGCTGCGTCAACGGTTTTGATGCGCCAGAAATACACGTCGTCTGTAAGCGCAACGGAAACGGAAGTACCGGTTACGGTTTGCGTGTGGGCCATATCCGTAAACTGGTTGTCGCGCGCGACCTCAATGGTCGAGCTGACGGTCGATTGTACAACGCCCGGATTCGTATAATTCCACGAGAACGAAACGGTGGTGTTGGGCACGATGGCGTTATTCGTAGGCGAAGTAAGCGTTACAGGTCCTGGATTGGTGGTGTCGATGTAGAATACGCGTTTGGTAAAGGCTGTTTCGCTGCCGTCGGTCAGGAACGCTTTCACGCCCCAGCTGTATGTTCCTTCAGCCAGATCGGTGAGTCCCAGCTGCACGGAAGCCAGCTGATCTTCCGAGTAAACGGTCGGCGAGGCGAAGGTTGGGCCGCTGTGCAGCTCGAACGTGTAGCTTTGCAGGTTCGGAACGGAATTCCAGCTGAAGGTCACATTTTCTGAATTCACATAGGCATTGGAAGCCGGTGCGGTGAGCACAACGCTGGTACTGCCACCTCCCGAATTCGTTCCTACGGTAAACGGAATGATCGCCGAAGGCTTCGATGTGTAGCCGGCGTTCAGGGCGGTGATTTTCAGCTCGTAATCATTGGAGTCGAGGCTCACGAAGAAGTTCGTTCCGGTAACGATGGAATCGACGCTGTATTCGGAAATACTGGCGAATGACGGACTTACGATTTCGATGTGGTAACGCGTGGCGCCTTTCAGCTCGTTCCATTTGATGTGAACGGGATTGACGTTAACGGTTGCGCCCGAAACCGGCAGTACCACAACCGGCGTTTCGTCGGAGATGTCTTTGGCGATGACGTCGTCACAGGCCGTGGTTGTTCCCAACACGAGCAGGCCGAGCAGGAATGCTACGAAGATGCTATTTTTCACTGCGTACATAGTTTTGCAATAATAACGTGGATATTAAGTCGGTCTTGCCACTGACAAGATCTTTTTTCAATTCGAATCGCGTGTGGATCAGGCGCGCCTCGTCGAAGTGCATTTCCAGCTTGTTGAGGAAACGGACCTGCGCCAGGTAATCGCCTTTCAGATCGATGCGGAAGGTGTTGATGCTGAAATCGGGGTGATCGAAGGTGTAGACTTCTTCGATCTGCTGCACGGAAAGTCCGGAGCTGTGCTGTGCGAAGAAGTTCAGGAATCCCTGCTGTACGCGCTCGATGGACACGTTTTCCTTGCCCAGTAATTTATTGACGTTCGCAATTTCCAGCTGCAAACGGCGAATGGTCTCGCGGGAAGAAACGGCCGTTGCTTTTTTCTGTTCCAGCTCAACGATGTAATCCTGTGTTTCGAAGGTGGTTTTGAACGAACGCTTGTAAGCCACCGCACACAGCAACACGCCGAGCACCAAAAGCGCCAGGTTTTTCTGTTTGTAGCTGTATTTGTCGAAAAACGTCATGAGCGGATTTTTACAAGCAGGTTAAACGTCGCTTTTTTGTCGTTGATGCGCACGTAGTTCATCAGCTCAACGCCGGCCACCCATTTTTTCTGTTCCAGCTGCTCCATCCAGTCATCGAGGACTTTGCTGTTGCTGCTGTAGCCGATAATGGAAATCTGCTGACGGTTCAGCTCGACTTTTCGTTTCGGCTTGAGCGCTTCGGTGAGCGGGAACGCTTCGAGCATTTCGAGCTGTATGCTGGCTGGTACGGAAGCGCCGAGCTCGTCGAGGTAGAACGTGAGATAGCGCGAGGATTGAATACCGGAGTTGTCGACCAGCACGACCTTGCGCGATTTCTCCTGTTCAAGACGGTCGATGAGCGCCAGGTCTTCACCGAATCCGGCGATATCGCTTTCGAGCTGCGCGGCTTTGTTGTTGAGGTGATTGACGTAAAAATAGTTACCGAGCAGGGCGAAGAAGAAAATGGAAAGCATGCCCACACCCAGTTTGACGAAGCGCATGAATTCCTTGTAATTGCCGCGCGTTTCGGTGCGGAAACTTTCGGGAAGCCCGTCTTCGTAACCTTCCGTTTCATAAGCCATCAGCTCGCGGAAAGCGTTCACATAGGCTTCGTCGGTTGAAAGGAAACCAGCAGGAACGGCCAGGCGTTTTTCGTCGCCGGTGTTGCGTTCCAGCTTGCGGATATCGCTGTTGGCGATCTCGATCGTAAAATCGAGCTGCGCGGTCGTGTCCTGGCGATCGAGGAGGGCCAGCAGCGGAATCGGTCCGGCGTGTAAGCCCCAGATAAACGCTTTTGCAGCGGTGAGCTCATCCATGAAAGCTTGCACGAGCGAAACGCGCAGGAAGGAAACGGCGATCGTGCCGCGGAAGGCCATGGAGTTGAAGTAGAAGTCTTCTTCGTGACCATTCACCAGCAGCGTTTCCTTGAAATTCGGAACGTTTTCCACGATGCGCGTCAGTACCCCGAATCCGCGGAAATGCAACACATATGGCAGATTCTTGCCGGCTTTTTTGAGCAATTCGACAGCGCTGTCAACGGTTGTCCATTCCACCTTGTCCGGAAGGTTTTTTGTTGCCACCACGACATAACGGATCTGCCATTCCTGCTGCTCCAATTGCAGCTGAACGTAGACAAATTTCCGCGGGGAAGGATATGTGGATTTGAACAGCATTAATACGTTACGGTCGGACGGATGAGAATGTGCAGTTTGGATTTTTCGCGCTCTTTCTGACGGCTGCTGAAGAACCACTTCAATACCGGAATGCGGGAAATGAGCGGAACACCGGAACCGGAGTCGTTGTTTTTCTTTTTGTCGAGGCCACCGAGCAACACCACTTCGCCGTTTTTCACACGCACCATCGATTCGAAGGTTTGCTTGGAAATGTTTGGCGGAGCGGTAGGATCGATCTTGCCACCGAAGTCGTCCTGCGTTACCGTAATGGAGAGCGTGACGTTTTCATCGGCGGAAACAAACGGTTTGATTTTCACCGTCAGGTTGGCGTCGACGGATTTCCATGTTTTGGACGACAACACACCCTGGTTCACCACCGAGTTCTGCACATCGACCTGCGTTTCCTGGTAATAGGTCGTTTCACCGATGGAAATATTGGCGTTGTGACCATTGAGCGTCGTGATCTTCGGTGTGCTTTCGATAGCGACCACGTTGTTGCTTTCGAGCAATTGCAGGGAAACGTAGAAGTTTTCGGTGACGTTTCCGAGGTTCACGATACCGAAGCCGTTGATGGCATCGAGGATGTTGTTGATCGTTTGCGCGCCGGCCTGTACGTCCATGTCAGGGAAAATGGTTCCGCTGGTGGTGGTCGGTTTTTCTTTCAGTCCGGCTTTGATCCCGGTTTTCACCTGGCTGCCTTTTTTCGATAAGATGATCATCACGTCGATCTGGATCATGGGCACCACGATATCGATGCTCGATAAGAACGCTTTCAGCTCTTCGATCTTGCGTCCCGAACCGGAAACGATCAGGCCGTTCAGCTCGAGGAATTCGCTCACTTCGAGATCCGTCAGCAGGTCGCGCGGAATGGCCGCTTTCACGTTTTCGATCGTGCGGTTTTCCATGCGAATGAGCTCCGTAGCGCGGATGCCTTCGGTTTTCACTTCACCGACCAGGAACACGCGGTTGTCTTCCTTGTAGGAATACTTCGAACCGTTGAACAGCAGGGAAAGCAGATCGGGGAAAGTCGCGTTCTTGATCTCGAAGCTGGCTTTGCCTTCCGGACGGTTGTAAAAGAAATAGTACGCATCGAGCTGCTTGGCGGCCAAACGAATGATGTCTTCCATTTCGGCGTTGTTGGCAATGATGTCGAGTGTTCCGAAGGCATTTTTGGTGATTTGAACGCCAGTTTGTTCGAATGGCGATGAGCTCGGCTTGAAAACGTTCGTGTTGCCACTGCCTTTTTCAGAATTCGGTGTGACAAACAGGTAATAAACGCCGCTTTCGTCTTTGTTCGATTCCAGTCCGTTGGCTTTGGCGATCATTTCGAAAACCTGGTCAAACGGACGGTTCAGGAAGTAAGCGCTCACTTGCTTGTTGCGCACTTCCGGAGCGAGCACGATGTTCTTTCCGCTCATCTTCGTCATGATTTCCACCACGCGCGAAAGCGTATCGTTTTTCAGGTCAACGGAAAGAAATTCGTTTGATGGATTGTAATTCACATCGATCTTGCGTGCCGGCGGAACAAACACGACTTCTTTTACCGGCGCGCGTTTGCGTACGGCGAGGATGCTGCCGATGAACTGATATTCGATCTCGAAGTTATCGTAAAGGAATACCAGCACGTCTTTCACCTGTGCGTCGAAGAAGTTGTAGGAAATAGCCTGGTTGAACGATGGATCGATGCTGATGTTGAGGTTGTTTTCCAGCGCGATGGAATTCAGCAGCTCGGCCAGTGGTAATCCCGCCACATTGAGCTGAACGGCGTTGTTGTAGCCCGGGTATTTCAGGCTCACGCTGTCGAGCTTGGTGCGCAGGGTTTCCTCCGTGTATTGCTGCGAATACGCGGTTACCGAGGCGGTCATGGTCATTAAGATGATCAGGAACTTTTTCATTCAGAGTTCGGTTAATAAAGGATAGGCTTCTTCGAGAGAAGTTACGCCTTCGTGAATTAATTGCAGGGCCTGTTGCGCCAGGCTGACGATTCCGCGCTGCTGAAGCAGTTCTTCTACGCGCAGTTCGCCTTTTTTAATGGATTCGGCCAGCTCGAAATCGATCGGAATGACTTCGTAAACCGCTGTTCGTCCTTTGTAGCCGGTGTAATGACAGGCATCGCAGCCTACGGCAACGTATTGGGTAGCCGACGCGTGTGACGTGTCGATGGTACGCGGCCAGTCTTTCAGATCGGTTGGTTGTTCCGCTTTGCAGGACGTACAGAGCTTGCGCACGAGTCGCTGCGCCACGGAGGTATTCATGGTTCCGGCCAATAGGAATGGTGGAACGCCCATATCGATGAGTCGGGAAATGGTTCCCCATGCCGAGTTGGTATGGATGGTCGACAACACAAGGTGGCCCGTCAGTGCCGCACGAATGGCCATTTGCGCCGTTTCGCCGTCGCGGATCTCACCGAGCATGATCACATCCGGATCCTGGCGCAGGAACGAACGCAAGGCGCTGGCAAATGTCAAACCGATGGCTTCTTTCAGCTGAACCTGGTTGATGCCTTCGAGCGTGTATTCAATAGGATCTTCGACCGTCAGAATGTTGCGTTTCTCGTCGTTGAGCAGCTTCAGTGTGGCGTACAGCGTGGTCGTTTTTCCGGAACCTGTCGGACCGCTGATGAGCACAATCCCGTTCGGACGCTTGATCCCTTCCATGTAGCTTTCGATGTCGCGCTCGGTCAGTCCGAGCTGGTCCATACGAATGAACGAAGCGTCTTTCCCGAGGATACGCAACACGATCTTTTCACCGTGAAGCGTTGGCAGAATCGAGACGCGGATATCGAAATCCTCGTACTGGATACGGCCGTCCTGCGGCAGGCGTTTCTCCGAAATATCGAGGTTAGAGCGAATTTTGATCTTGTTCACCAGCTCCGCATAATCGGCTTTGTCGATGGCAAAACGCTCGATGAGGTGACCGTCGATGCGGATGCGCACGCGCGCACGCTCTTCATACGTTTCGATATGAATATCACTGCTTCCCAAATGGTTCGCGTCGCGGATAATGCGGTCCACGAAATCGGTTTTGGCATCGAATACGAGCTGCTGCTGTTCGTGTCCGGCCTTGCGGAAGTGTTTTCCAAGGTTGCGTTGAATGGCAATGCTGTCGATGGCCTCCAATTCAACGTTACAGCCAAACAAGGCCGACAGCTCTTCTTTGACCAATTGCAGGTTCTGCGTTTCGTCGATGTAGAACTGCGCTTCCGTGTCGGAGATCGCTTTCGGGATCACGCGGTAGTGCCACGCGAGATCGGATCGCACGGCCTGCTGCAATTCGGCGGTTACCGGTATGTTATCCCACTTGCTCATGACGGATGGTTAAAAGAGTAAAACAAGAGGGGACAGGCCGCATTGATCATAAGGTATGAAGCCGTGAAGAGCGAAAAATAGCCCGCATAAGGAATGGTTGAGCTGCGACGAAACAGCATCACTACGAGGTGAACGATCAGTACGCAGATCGTTCCGGCGGTAAAGAACCACACAAATTCCGGAAGTTGAAACAGTGGTGTCAACGCCAGCAGGAACAGGAAATCGCCCAACCCGAAGTAATTCTTGAACGGATTTTCCAGCTTCCCGAAACGCAGGCGGATGTAAAGTGTCAGCAAGCCGATCAATACAATCACAAAAGCGGCGTTGATTACAATGTTCAAAAACGCCATGGCTTCCCAGCGGAACAGGAGCAATACGACGAACAGCACCGGCGGTAAAAACCACCAGATGGCGCGCGTACGGATGTCCTGCCAGAAAATGACAGCCAGTACCGGCAATGCTATGTAGGCAAACACAGGCATTTAGTCGGGCTGTACTTCTTTTGGTTGTCCTTCCTGGTCGATTTCCCAGACATTCATTTTGCCATCGCCGTTGAAATCCACGACAGCTTCAGCGCGACCTTTGAAAGACGTCGGGCTGGCTTCGGTAATGGAAATGCGGTAATTGGCTGTTCCGCCTTCTGTCGTAAGCTTGTGCGGCAGGTAATTGATCTCGCGCAAATCCATGGAATACTTGGAAAACTGCAAAAAGTAAGCGTATTCCAGGTTGTGGATCATGCGCAATTCCTGCTGGGCTTCCATGCTTTTGGTGCGCGTAGCAATTCCCGTCTGGTTGGGCACCACGAGCATGATCAGGATTCCCATAATCGCCAGTACGATCAGAATTTCCGCCAGGGAGAAGGCTTTGAGACGTCGGATTTGCTCCCCCTTCGGAGGGGGATTGAGGGGGAGGATTTGATTGATCCGGTTCATATATTCTCTATAGTTTTTCATAACTACGCATTATCATTCATTCGTCAAATCAGAAACTTTTTACGGGGATTTCCTCCCCCTTAGTCCCCCTCCGAAGGGGGAAACAGGTTTTCATCATTTGATCACATTACTCAAATTAAACATCGGCAGGTACATCGCTACCATGATGAGTCCAACCACAAGCCCGATGATCACAATGATCGCCGGTTCGATGATGGTTCCCATCAGTTTGGTTCTGTACTCGATTTCGTCGTTGTATTGCTTGGTCAGTCGCACAAATGTTTTGTCGAGCTGATTGATTTCTTCGGCGATGCGGATCAGCGAGATCAGGCGTTTGTCCATAATGGAAAAATGACTGAGCCCGGTATGCAGCTGATTTCCAGCCAGGATTTCTTTTTTGGCGCGTTGCAAAGCAACTTCCAGCGGATAGAAACGGATCATTTCTTCCACCAGGTCGAGCGCTTTGATGAGCGGCGTGCGCGATTCCATCAACAGGCCCATGCTCTGGCAGAAACGGGCGAGGTAGATCTTGCGGATAAGTGGCCCGAATACCGGTAAGCGCAAAACGATGGCGCTGCTGCGCTGACGAAACCAGGCTTCTTTGCGCTGTGTATAAAAATAAACGGTGAGGCCGATGGTAATGATCAGGAACCACATCATGAACGAACCGAAGTGCTCGGAAAGCCAGACAATGCGCTGCGTAAGCCACGGCAATTCCTGGTTGAACTGCTTGAACACGTCTTCGAACATCGGCACCACGGAATTGAGCATGAAGTACAACACGCCGATGGTGATCAGCAAAACGAAAACAGGATAGGTGAATACGCTCACGAGCTGACGTTTCAAACGCACTTTGTCGCCGAAATAAACGGCCATGGAAAGCAACACGCTGCGCAGTCGGCCGGTTTCTTCACCGATGCGGATGCTCTGGAATTCGTAAGGGGAGAAGTGCCCCGAAATTTCCATGGCTTCGGAAAGCGATGCCCCGGCAACGATGCGTTCCTGCAGCTGTTCGAGAATAGCCCGAACGCGTTTCTTTTCCTGTTCGTCGATGATCAGCTGGATGGCACGGCGCATATCGATCCCGCTTTCGATCAGCGAAGCGAATTCATTGTAGAATTGCTCCTTGATCTTGTCGCCAAAAGGATTCCCCAGCTCAATCTCCCGTTGAAAGAAGGCCTTTTTTTCCACCTGCTGTGTTACTGCCATTGCTTTTCCAGGAAATAAGTGTTCATGCGGTCCGCGAGATCGGATTTCAGCGGATAGCTTAAAAGCATTTCTTCATTCTTCCACAGCACACGGAAATCGACACATTCGCTTTTCCCATGTTTTTCCTGTCGGATGGCTGCCATTTCGATATCGAACGGCGTAACGGTTTCACCGACCGTTCGGACGAGCTTGTCGTTGCTGATGCTGTATTCGGTGGGCTTACCGGCAATGTAGATGAGCGCTTTGTCTTTTTCTACATGAATGGAATCGGATTCGTCGAGCTCGCGCCAGAGGTTCGACCGAACGGCAAACCAGTTGTTGAGCTCATTTTTAATCGTCGTTTCATTGCGGACCTGCTCGTTGAAGCGGTTCAATGCGGCAAAAAACAGCCCTGACAACAATGCCATGAGTGCAATTACGACCGTTACTTCCAGAATGGAAAACGCAGCTAAACGATATGTGGATAGCTTATTTTTCATAGAAGAAATCCTGTTCCCAAATCATTTTTTCGTTGTCGGAAAGCACCAGGCGATGATGAACGGAAGAATCCAGCAGAGTGGTTTCGTCTTCGATTGTGCTGAGCTCGCCTTTCCAGTCGCGGACAGACGGCATGGTGTCGTTCACAAACGCGTTCAGCATGTAGGACTGGAATTCGGTTTGTTCCTTCACTTCCTTGAACTGAACGGTGGAGCGGTTGGACTGCAAAAAGACCTGAGAGGCCACAGCAAAGCACACAGCAATGATCGTGAGCGCGATCACCACTTCTGCGATAGTCGATGCCGGGATCCGTTTTACAGCCATGCGAGTACTTTTGATTGCACTTTGCTTTGTTCTTCGAGCCAGAGCGGCATAAGAAAATCTGCCGGCAGATCATTCTGCGAGATCAGCGCATCTACGAGGTGATTGCCATAGCTGCCACCGCCTACGCGAGCGATCAGCTGATTCGTATACAAGCTTCCGACTATGCTACCGAACAATTCTGTTTCGCCGCCATTGTAGACCAGCCCGGCAATGAGCGCATCTTTCCGGACTTCCAGGAACGGTGGTTTGCGGTAATCGTATTGTTGTGTCGTCAGGAGCACACCGCCGAGCACCATTGCGCCTTCTTCGAGCAGAATGTGGCGTTTGGAAAGCGGGTGTTTCAGCAATAATTCGTTCAACAGCAACACGCTCGGATAGCATAGCTGTACGTTTTTTTCGCAGTGAATGCGTTCGTGTGCAATGGCCTGAACCGATCCGGTAAATCCTTCCCGGAATTGAATAACCGGCGCGATGAGGATCACGTTTTCAAGCCTCGCTTCGGGCATCACGACAATGGAATCGAAGGAATGAATGATCACATTGCCGGAAATATGCTGGGCAATCGCCAGCGGCTCCATCGTTTCGTAGCAAGTCGTTGGCTGGTGAAAGGAATACGCGCTGTCTTTCGCCAGGTAGGGCAGACGCTGTAGGTTCTTTGTAAAGTCCTGGGCATCGATGTCGAGCCATTCTTCGCGCAAAGCCGGAAGCGAGGTTTCAGCCGTTTTGATCTCACCGAAAACCAGCTCGTCGTAGGCGTAATTTTTTCCGGCGATGTACGCACGTTCAACTCGTGAGTTGGGAATGAAAGCGACACCTTCAACGCGTGTTTCACCGGTAATTTTCAAACCCGAAGCGTTGCCCGGAAGGTACAGCGCGGCCAGTTGCGGCACTTGTTTCGCTCCGATGAGCGCCGAGCGCTTTTTATGCTGATTGCCTTTGAATGTTTGGGTGGCGATGAGATCGAAAGCGCCCCAACGAATCCGGCGGATCTTGCTGGTATCGCCATTGGCGTGAATGAACTGCGCCGAATCGTCGACCGAAAGGTGTTGCATGCCGTATTGAACAGCGGCATAACTGTCGAACAAAACGCGTTCCTTGTTGTTGTGCAGCACTTCGATGCGTTTTTGCGTAGAGGCAATAAACAGCACGCCCGAGCAGATCAGACCGACCAGCAGGGAAAACACGATGGCATAGGAAAGTGCTGCAGCGCGGATCATGTGGATTTGCGTTTGAACAACGGTTTTTTTCCTGCCTTGCCGGCAGGCAGGATCTTCTTCTCTGAAGAATTTTCAGGTTGATCCGTGGTTTCTTTTTTGCGTTTTTTTCCAGGCTTGTCGGTCGGCGGATCTTTCGATCCTGCCTGTCCGGCAGGCAGGTCGGATTCGGGTTGCCCGGCTTTGTCTTTTTTCGAAAAACGTTTTTTTAAGCGAGTGAAAAAGCCTTCTTTTTGACCCTCAGTTCCGCTCTCATTCACATTCTGCTCTTGTTTCTGTTTTTTCTCTTTAGCCGGAACGAGCTCGCCCTCTTTGTAAACCGTTACGGTTTTTTCGTCGCCGTTGAAGGTTTCCTGTTTGCCGTGCAGCAGCTCTTTTTTGTAGCGCGCCACCGACAGCTTTCTGCCCAATGAATCGAACACCGTTACCTGGTGGTTGTTGCCTGAAATTTCGATGAGGCTGTCACCGGAATTTGTAGTGGCTTTTTTACCGCGGATGATAGTGGTTTTATAGATTTCGCCTTGTTCGTCGTAATAGAGCTGCGTGCCGTGCTGACGGCCGTTCGACCAGTGTTCTTTGGAGATCAATGTGCCGTCTGTGCGCCAGTGGTTCCATTCACCGTCTTTCAGTCCTTTGCAGTAAGTGCCTTTCTCGCACAACTGTTTGTTGCCGTAGAATGATTCGAACAAACCGTGGAGCAGCTGTCCGGAGCTTCCGCCCTGTGTTCCGAGAACGCGTTGGGCTTTGTACCAGTAATAGATCTTATCGGGCTGGTGGTGCTTGATGCCTTTTTTGTCGGAATCGAGTACGGTAAACAGCATCGAAAGTCCGTCCTGTTTCATGCTATGGCGCAGCGACAGGTCGATCGGATCCTGGGCAATAGCAATACATGACAGGAAGAGAAAGCAAAAGATGGTGAGGCTTTTCATATTTTAACAAAACGGCTGACAAAGATACGTATTTGTTTGGGAGTTTTTGGGGACGAAATGGCCTAAAGTAGCCGGGAAGCAGATAGAAGTTATACACAATAAATACGGCAGAAATTTCAGGATGTTGATAACGTGTTTATAACGGATTTTGTTTTCTGATATACAGATAATTGGGGTCAATGTTCGGTTAATTTTTTTGAATTTGGATAATCAGTTGTCAAGGTTGCTGATATTCTGCAAATTGACTTTTAAATGGTCTGATAAAAGTCTTTCGGACATCGTAAATAGCTTACGGACTTCACCAGCTAGCTTTGCGGCACTGAAAGTTGAAAACCACTTAATTGTTGAAAAAGCATGGATCACCCTATTTATAAACTGCCTAACATTGTATCGTGATACCACCTAAGCAGGTTTACCACCGACTCCCTGGTTTCACACCGATTATTAAACTCAGATTCCGTTTTAATGCGGGATTGTACTGCTATACCTATGAAAACAAATTTAGTGTACCAGTCGGTGTTTCCGGCTGTAAAGCCACCGATCATCCTTTACCACGGCATGCATATGCCTGTCTGTCTTTCGACAAAGATTTTCAATCAATTTCTGACTAAATCCAGTTTTTTATGATACGAATCCTCGGTTTCAGCTTGCTATCATTTTTGCTTGTCAGCAAAACGTATGCACAGACCACCTCAACCATTCTGAATCCTTCGCAGGATTGTTCTGCGACTTATTCGGGCTCGAATGTAGCCGTGGTGAACAATAATGACCTGGTCACTTCTTACGGTCTATTGAGTACACGAATCTTTATCCAGTTCGATCTCAGCAGTATCCCGGCAGACGCCATTATTACAGGTGCGACGCTGAAGCTGCCCATCGTTTCTGAAGCTTTTAGCGATCTTACCGTACAACGGATTGTATCAGCCTGGTCGGAAACAGCGATGTCATCTTTTACCGCACCAACTCTGACAACCACGAACCAACAGTCGACCAGCACTACGACCGGTGTTATTTACCGGAATTTCGATGTGCTCTTGATGGTCAAAGACATGCGCACGACATTGGTCAATCACGGGTTTGTGGTCAGAAAAACCACCGAAACGGGTACGATTACCAATCAATACAGCAGCAGTAACACAGCTACCAAACCGCGGTTGGATATTAGCTGGTATCAGCCCATCAAAATCACGGCTGCTGTCGTAACGGCTGCGAGCTCTACAACGGCAACTGACGGAGCCATTACACCGACTGTATCAGGTGGCCCGGGCGGTACTTATACTTATACCTGGTGGAAAGACAACACTGTCAGCAGCTTTTCCTCAACGCTGAATCAATCCAATCTGGGCTATGGCTGCTATTATCTCAGAATTACGCCACCGAGCGGCGATCCTGGCTACATGGCATTCTTAGTTGGTGTAAAGTGTGAAGTCGTTACGATCCCTTTTTCAAGGACCAGCGACATGCATTTGTTCATAGATGATGCGCTCTATAAATCGAACGTTTTCCCCCAAACTGCGAACAGTGGAAATGCGGTTAATATCTTTTCGAAACGATCCAACGCGGGTAGTGAGTTCACCTGGATGCGTTTTCGATTGTGGATGGATAACAACATCGACCCTATCAATGCCAAGCTGTATATGTACAATGACGGCCACGGAACGGCAATTGACAACAGTTCGAAGATCATTTCCATTACATCGGATTGGCAGGAAATGACCGTATCGCCTGCAACAGCTCCAACGACCTCTTCGGCAATTACCATCAACGTTCCTGCAACATTGACCACAACCGAAGACAAAGAGATTGAGATCTCCGATTTCTGGAATCAGTGGAAGGCCAACAATGCTACTAATTACGGGATGTATTTTCTGCTACAGAACGCCACCGGCACAACCTATCGCGGACAGGAATACCATTCATCCGATGCGACGGATGTTTCGAAACGACCAACGATCAGCTTCGTAGTGGACGACGCTACCTGCGACCGAACGAATTATACCTTGTTCAAACCGGAAACGGATGCCGGTTATGCGCCGACTTTCCAGGGCAAGTTGAAATTCTATTTCGTAGAAGAATACCAGATCGATCCGGGGAAAAAGATCCCGCTTTCGCTCTACGATGAAAACAACGTGCTCGTTGCTGCGATCGATGTCAATGGAGCAGCTATTTCAGGTAAACCATTGTTGCCTGCGTTCAATTACACCTTCGACGACAACCGCCAGGTACTGAACCTCACCAGCTATGGGCTTACAGCAGGTAAATTCTACATCCTGCAGCTCACGCACGATAACGGAACCAAGGAATACATCAAATTTATCTATACCAACTAAGCGCAACCACCATGAGATTAATGATGCACACAGATAAACCGCTGTTCAAAGCATTGAACGTGACGTTGCTTTACGCCATGTTGCTGAACAGCTTCGCACCGGTAGCTTATGCTGCGGCCACGAACTCCCCCTTTGGAGGGGGACACAGGGGGAGGATTCTGCCTGGTATTTCCAATTCTGTTATGGCTGAACAAGCTGTTTCTGCAACCAGACAGCCTGAAGAATTGAACCTCGAAACCGAAAAATCGAAGGACCTTTCAACAGTACATATTCCGGAAGCCAATACTCTTTCGGTCGCTGCAACAGGTGGCCCCGGACAGGGTGAAAGCTCCGGTTTTTCACTTGGATCGACAGACGAGCTGGTCAATAAATTCACGGGTGATTTTAATTACAACATTACGCTCGCTAATATAGAAGGCTATCCGATTGTACTCAATTACAATTCCAATGTAGGCATGAACTCCGAAGCCTCCTGGGTTGGCTTGGGCTGGGATTTGAATGTGGGAGCCGTTTCACGCGAAATGCGCGGTTTGCCGGATGAATTCAATGGTGAACAAACCATCAACCGTACGTTTAATCAGGAAAGTGATATGACTTCCGGGTTCAAGATGGGACCTTTTGCCGGCGGTGGTGTCGAGCTGTTTGGTTTTTTCACCCCAAGTATTCAGTTAACGGCACTTTGGGGAAAATACGAGAACACGTATATCGGAATCGGAAAAACATTTGATTTCAGCCTGGGTGCTGCTGTATCCCTTTCAGGTGAGAGCGAGCTCTTTATCGCTCCATCTTTTGGTTTTGGCTATTCTTCCGACACTAAAAGAGGGATTGGAAAAGGACATGCTTTTGGAATTTCAGCCGGAATGGAATCGGAAACGAATAATAATTTCGCTGTAGGACTGACATTTGGAAAAAGCTCTAATTCCCGTATGGGATTAACCGAGCGAACAGTCGGTTTTGAGATTTCCAAAGAGTTTAAAAATAAAAGCTTCGGGGCGAAGTACGGAAGCTCAGCTTCGGTTACTTATGGAACGGCTACATCTATTCCCAGCACGCGCTTCAATGCTTATTCAGAAACATCTTCGAACGGTATTGAACTGTACGTTGGACAAGGAACCACCTGGTGGAATTATCGCGTCGGATTGAAAACGCAATGGAACAACACAGAAGTAAACCGATTGACTTTAGGAGCGGGGCAGGTATTGAAACAGCCTGCGATCGGTTATTTTCACAATGGTAAGCGTGCGGCCTATGAACCAGCGCATTCTGTATACAGCACAGCGCTGCCGTTAATGGATTTCAACCGCAGCAGCGATTATGAGTTCTCTGAAACGATGGTCAACCTGCCGTTTTCCATCCAGACCTATGATATTTTCAGGGCAAGCGCAATGGGATTGGGTTCTACGTTCCGTGCGAGAAGACACGATGTCGGGACTTACTACGATCCAACAACTACCAGCGATAATTATGTAGACGGTGTGAATGGAAAGCTGGGAGCGATGTTTCCGTTACCACCTGCACCACCGCTCATCGTAAAGCTCGAGATCGGCATATCCAATCCGTCTGCCACAGGTGACGTTACTTCCGGAAATCTGGGCACAAATGGCGGATCAACCAACGCGCTGGAGTTTGCAACCGAAGCGAAAGGAACGAGCTTCGATTCCCGGATCTACTTCAAGGAAGTCGGCGAGCTGACTCCTGAAGATATGGACGATTTCAACGCTCTTGGCGATACCGAGCCGGTGCGCTTTCAGATGAATGAAGTATCCAACGAGGAAATTCAGCTCTCGACCACCATGACCGGTCAGCAGGGATTTTCCGGTACGGCCAACAGCGGCTCCCTGAATCAGAAGGATGACATTCAGCAAGCGGTTTGGTATGAGCCATTTACAGCGGAACAATACAGTGCCGAGCAAACGACGATTGATTTTTTCCTCCCCAATGCTTTTCCCGGAACAGCTGCGAACAAGAAATCGCTTGCACGCAATGGTAATACAGTAGATAACAATGCCCGCTCAAAAAATCACCTTTCAGCTGTCGAAGTGACCAATACAACCGGTATGCGGTATGTATTCAGTATTCCGGCCTATGATCTGCTTACATCGCAGGTGAGCTTTTGTGCAACAGGTATCTCTCCCTTAACTGCGGGAAGTGGAGTCTGTGCTTATGATGCCGGCGACAACACGATTAATAACACACGTGGAGTTTCTCACTATTATGACAAGACAGATGTACCGGCTTATGCCCATTCCTTCCTGTTGACAGAAATGCTCAGTGCCGATTACATCGATATCCAGAACAATGGACCTTCACTTGACGATGTTGGCAGCTACTTTAAATTCAACTATACACGCTTGTATGGAGACGGAGAAGGTCAGCAGCGCTATAAATGGAAGTTTCCGATGGGAACCTCTTCAGGAAAAGGACTGGCGATGATGAACAGCGGTTTGCAGGGAACCAGCCTCGACGATGCAGCCAACTACAGTTATGGGGAGAAAGAAGTCTGGTATGTTCACTCTGTAGAGTCCAAGAACATGGTAGCAGAGTTTCACCTGACCGACCGGAAAGATGCTTATGGCGTAAACGGCGAAGCCGGGGCATTGAACAGCCAGCTGCCATTGAAAAAACTGGAAAGAATAGAGATCTACAATCTCTCCGAGCGCATGGGACCAAACGGAGATGCCGCTGTTCCGCTTCAGATCATCGAATTTGAATACACCTATGAATTGTGTAAAAACTTTCCCGGGAACATTAACGGAACAGGTGACGAATCAGGAAAGCTGACTCTGACGAAAATTCGTGCTTACACAGGTGCTTCTACTGAAATGGGACTTTATACCTACGAGTTCAAGTATGACGCCATGAATAATCCGGATTACAGCTATGACAATATCGATGCCTGGGGGAACTACAAGCTTTCAACGGCTGCTAAACCGAATAACCTGCTGCCGTATCCGGTACAAACAGAAGTCGAAGCCCATGCTTCAGCCAAAGCCTGGAAATTATCTGAAATTCAGACACCGGCACACGGATCATTGGAGGTGACTTACGAAGCTGACAATTATGCTACTGTACAAGATCACCGCGCAATGCGTCATTTGGATATCAAAGGAATGACCAATATCCTCGACTTTAATGATGTTCAGGCGCAGTCGACTTGGGATGGAAGCACGAAAGTGTACAAAACATTCTCGAAGAATATGAATGGTTACATGGGGTCAATTACTTCGATGCAGGACTATTTCGAACAATTCGGGGGATTTGATATCCGCTACCTGCCGAACAATGTGATCGTCTTCAAACTGGACGAGGTACTATCCGGAGGTTTAACCAAAGCAGCTGCGGGTGAAGAGCTCAAAAAGAAATGCTTTACCGACGCGAATAACAGTGTCCTGAAAGAACTTTATATCAAACTGCATGTCAAAGTCAAAGACGCGGTAGAAGAATTCCTGCCGACTTTCTGCCGGATTTCCAATCAGTGGTCTACAACACCAGTCATCGGTGTTATGCCGAAACTGAATGCCGGAGCTGATTACGAATATGGTTATATCATTATCGATCCTGCACTGGTGGAAGAAGAATCCGATCAGCCGGTTGTCATTAACAGCCTGCAGCGTTCGGCACTCGAATTTATACGTCGTAATTTGCCGGACCGTTTATACGGAGCCTGCCCGACATGTGTTCCGAATAACTGGCTCGACAAAGCCGTTGCTAGAAAAGGAGAAGATGTAAACAGAGCGATGGCCGAACGAGGCTGGGCTGCTGAAATCCTGACCGATTATACCTCGGTGCGACTCTTTACAGTAGCAGATAAGAAATACGGTGGTGGTTCACGTGTGAAATCGCTCACGTATAAAGACAACTGGCAAGCCATTTCTGGAGAGTACGATGGTGTATACACCTGGAATTACGAATATGCCATGCGTTCCAAAACCTATGGGAACAGCTCTTATGAGCCGCAGGCCATGATCGACGAATGTGCTTTGTATCAATGGGAAACGTATGTGAATGTAGCAGAGAAATTCCCGGATGAAACCCGATTTACACCGACGCCTGTTGCGAATCTTTTGTTCCCGACACCTGTTGTGGGCTATGAAAAAGTGAAAGTAGGAATAGCCGGAACATCCAACCTGGGGTATTCCCTGAGTGAATTCCACACGTCGTTTACACACCCTGTAATTGAACGTGAAACGGCGCTCGACCACAGTGCTGAAACGCATAAGCCACACAACGTTCTGACCGGAAAAACCACAGACCGATACGGCTTGTCGCAAGGTTTCTATATCCATACGAACGATTTTCATGGAAAGCCGCTGCAAACAATGATCTACGACATCGATGAAGATGAAAACGCTCAGCCCGTATTGCAGTCGCGATCTACGTATCATTATGTCGGTACGGAAGAGAGCGTCAGCATGAGCAACCGCGTTGGATTGATCAAGCCTGAACGTGTTTCGCTGGAATACGATATGCATGCAGACAGTCGATATATCGAGAACAGCTGTATGTATGAAGAAATAGGTTTGAGTCTGAAAGTGCGTATTCTGGCGGTTATTCCGTTCATTATTCCGATTCCTGTTCCGACGTTCTATAAAACTTCCAGAACACAAGGATTCTATGCTCATGCATTTGTCAAACACCTCAATACTTCAGCCGTAGTAAAAAGTATTGAAATTGAAAACTTCGGATCCATCAACTCCATGGATAACCTCGTGTACGACCGTTATTCCGGCGGCGTGATCCTGAGCAGCCTGAAAGATGAATACGATGATCCGCTTTATTCACTTTCCTATCCGTCGCATTGGGCTTATCATGAGCTGATGGATATTTCATCTGCGAAAAACAACCCAGTTGTAACGGCAACATTAACAGCCGATGGTGGTATCACGACAGATGTCTACAACAAACTTTCGCCGGGCGATTATGTGAAAATCACCAGCATAGCTGGAAATCCGGAAGTGTGGATTGCGAAACGTAATGCATGGATGAGTAATCAGAAAATGTACCTGATGAAATCAGATGGTACGGCTTATCTGCCATCAGCAGGAACTCATACATTGCAGATCATCAAGACAAACCGCGATAACCGCCTGGGTGAATCCATGCAATCGATTCAGTCGAAAAAACGCCCGACCTACTTTCAGTCAACCCAGGAATACATCCAGCTTGCTCCTACGGAAGTGATTTCGGCCAGTGTGGTGAGCTACAGAGACCGTAACAATTTTAAATGTGACGAATCCGGTACTGGTAAATATAAAAATAAAGAAGTACAAGTCAATAAAACGGTGAATCCTTATCTGTATGGTGTTAGAGGAGATCTGGTTATGGATGCGGAATACTTGTGGCAATCTGAACGCGTCAGCGCCACGCATCCTTACAGAACACGTTTTGACGGGGCTTATTCTACGTATTTCAACTTCTATCGTCTGGACGGTTCGTCTGTCTGGAGACAGATTACCCAGACGCAGCATCCCGATTATACAGCCTATAATGCAGGCATTCCAAAATGGCGAAAATTAGGCCAGACATTAGTCTATGATGACTTCGGAAAAACCATTGAATCCAAAGATGAGATCCAGGTACGATCAGCGGTATTATATGGCTACGACAGAGCTTTGAATCTGGTACCGGTTGCACAGGCTTCAAATGCCCGTCAACAGGAAATTGCCTTCGATGGGTTTGAAGACTATAACTACCAGCAACATTTTACGGGCACATACGGAACAAGCAGCCCGCATTTTGACTTCAAAGGCGTTACAGGAACTGCTGTCGATAGCCTTGAGCGTCATAGTGGAACCTATTCCTTAAAAGTGAACCCAGGAGTAACTGCCAGCGTTGTAAAAGCCTCGGCAGCAGCATGCGACATCGTGAACGTTTCGGATTCACTGGTAAATCGTTTCCGGGTTCTTAACTGCAACTGTATCAAGGATTTCGAGCCAACTCCCGGCACTTACGTTATCAGCGCATGGGTTAGAAACACCAATCCGGCAGCAGCTTCCAATGGCGAAGTTATCGTTGCCGTAACAGGTCTGTCTCCATTGACATTCTATCCCGACGGCCCTGTGCTGGATGGCTGGCAAAGAGTAGAAGGAACCTTCGTTGTACCTTCAGGAAGCAATATTAATGTGACCGTTTCTCTGAAAAATACGGATAATGTGGTTGCCGCAAATTTCGATGACCTGCGTATCCACCCGGTATTGGCCGCAATGGAGACAACAGTTTACGATCCTAAAACGCTCTTGCCGGTTGCAACCCATGATGGTTATAACTTTACAACTTTCTATAACTACGATGATAACCTGAGACAGGTACGAATTCGTATGGAAACTTTAGAAGGAATCAAAACCATTTCAGAAACCGAAATGGGTGGAAATAAGCAACCTCAATAACCTTAACCTGATCAGAAATTATGAAAAAGTTAATCTTATTTCTTACGGTTTTACTGGCCACAGTGCAAATGGCACATGCCGGTACAGAAACATATAGTGAACGACGTGAAGGAACAGCGCTGGTAGCTTCTTCAACAGTTCCGTTGTTTACATTGTACGATCAGCAATACATCACAATGGCGACAACCAGTTGGAGCAATTCCTTTCTGAATATCAGTGTGAAAAACCTTCTGCGTATAGGAATCAATCCGGATGTCGTACAGACGGATTACCTGGAAGGTACGATGACCTTTACCATCAAGATGTGGAAATGGACAGGCAGCAGCTTTACCGTTACGACGGAAAGTAACAGGGTGCTGTCGCTTAAACACGATCATCTGAATCCTATAACTGTTCTCACGGATGAGATCTCCAGTTATGATTTCCTGGGAGCACACCGTATCGAAGTGTACTTGACAGCCATCAATAATATCTCCGGTTTCAATACCCGGGAATTATTCGTGCAGTCTGAGATTCAGGTTGAACGATATTATTGGCTGGATGGCAGCGCAGTGACGGGAACAGACATCGAGCCTGTTTCGGGATCGCCTTACTATGAATTCCAATGGAACCCGAAAGCCGGAGCCGAATGGTACGAACTCGAATGGGTACACATTCCGAACACGAAGATCGATGGAACGGAAGAAACGAACCTCTCCAACCTCAAATACAACTATTACCGTAATTCCACCCGTATAACTGTAAAAGGGAACGCTTACCGTATACCGGCCATATTTGACCCCGGACACATCATCTTCCGGGTGCGTCCGATTGGCTATGTTGGATTTGGTATCCGCAAGGAGGGAACCTGGAGTGTAACCGCCGAATCAGGTACGGTAAATAGTCATCCAGCCACAGCTGCGCTTGAAGTAACAACGGAATACGATGCCGGAATGAACTGGTCGCATCGGGTTGTTTACAGCGATAACGGCGAACGTTTTGAGCAGGTCGATTTTATCGATGGTTTAGGGCGTCCGCGTCAGACAGTTGGCCATAATACCGAAACACAGCAGGCTGTGGTTTCCAACGTGTATTACGATGAGCTGGGAAGACCGGTGATTTCCGACCTTCCAACACCTGTGAACGGCGAAGAGCTGGAACATTATCCGGCGTTCAACAAAGCCGACGGAACCGCCACGGCTTACCAGGCATCCACTTTTGATGAATCCGGTTCCAACGCTTGTAGTCCAAGTGGAAAAGGTTTTTCAACCTCTTCAGGAGCAGGACGTTATTACTCACCGTCCAATCCAAGTCAGGACGGAGCCAATGAGCGCATTCCGGATGCGGAGAAATACCCGTATAACCGCATCGTCTATGAAAACGATTTTTCCGGACGCATGCAAAAAATAAGCAGTTACGGCGATGATCTGAGAACCGGTAGCGGAAAAGAGCTTTTTTACAGCTATCCGACAGCCAATCAGGATGAGCTGAACCATTTGTTCGGTGCCGAATCGGGCAATGCTTCCCATTATGAAAAAATGGTTATCGTTGATCCGAATGGCCAGATCTATGTTCAATATTCAGATATGGCCGGAAGAGTTATTGCGACTTACCAGGCGGGACAAAACCCTGCGGCACTGGATCCTATCGAAGGCAACGGCGGTACGAACTATACAGTTTCATTACTTCCCGAGAACGATCAGCATGTGGATCTGAGTGTGCCATCATCCACATTGACCTATTCAGAGTTTATCTACGAGGATGCATCGTATATCTTCAATTATGCGATGACACCTCAGCAATTCCATAATGCCTGTATGGTGGAAGGAATTTGCCTCGACTGTGTTTACGATCTCGATTTCCGTATCCTCGATGCCTGCGATGATACCGTTTACACACATACCGAAACACTGCTTGGAGCAGATCTCGATAAGCTGTGTACAACGAAATCGGAAGAAACCTATATTTCTGCACCGATCACGCTCGAAAAAGGAGCTTATACATTTATCAAAACGCTGCGCATTAATCAGGACAAGTTGCAGGAAAACTGGTGTTATTACATTGAAAACAGTACCTGTGTAGAGCCGATTTCCGATATTTTCAACGAGCTTTACGAGCAGGAAGAATTTGATCTCTGCGAAGAAATTCCAAGCGAAGACGTTAATCTCTCCGGTTGTGAAGGCTACCGTCAGATCATGTTGCAGGATATGATGCCGGGTGGTCAGTACGCACAATTTGTGACGAACAACGGAACATACCAGGCTATTCCCGGTGCAGCGAATGTTCACTCTGTTTTCACCATCAATAGTCTCGGAACAGGAAACAACTGGAACAACCAGTCATTGGATTACCGCAACGCCGACGGTTCACAGGCATTTGTAAATGGTATCGAGCCGGAAGATCTGGCATCCGTCCATGACTTCATTACCAACTTCCAGCCAAGCTGGGCGGAAGCATTACTGCCATTCCACCCGGAATATTGCTTCCTGCTGGAATGCGAAGAAAATGCGGCGTCTAATACCTATGATTCACTCATGGCCGTAACCCATTCCTATCAGGCGGCTTGTTCGCTGGGCTTGTTGAACCCAATTACAGGCTATACGCTCGTTTCCGGATGTAGTACAAGCTACCCAGATCCATTCTTTTCACCAGGTGGAAATGGCGAAGACCTAGATGACGAGATGCAAGCCGAATTAACCAATTACAACGGTACGGGAGCTTCTATCTGGGAAAATGCCATCTACCAGGTGTATTGCAATGAGACCGGAGGTGATATTCGCAGCTGCGCCAAAATGTTCGATCGTGCTGAAGACGCCTCTTGCTACATGGACCTGATTTGGGTGACTTACCGTCGTATGTACCAGGAGCTAAAACAGCAATTTGTTTACCAGAGCATGCATACAGCTTGTGATAACTCGCTGATAGGTGTTCATGCCAATTGGATTGACAAAGTTGCACGTTGGGGGAACCTGGAGGAATTTGCAACCCTCGATACCGATGGAGCCGGGCCGGATACGGGAATCACACCTGATCTGGCTTATTTCGAAAGCGTTATTGAAGAAAACTGCGAGACAGCTTGTGATGCCTTTGCCGACGACTGGATATCACAGCTGGCTGGTTGTGACTTTGTTGGGCAGAGTGTTGATACAGCTGCCCTGAAGGATTCGCTCGTGGCGCTTTGCATGAGAGGTTGTGATATGGAACATCCTACAGGGGCAACAACTGCTCCTCCGGGATCGGCTGGAAATACATCCATTCACGAAGTGTTGCTGGACTTCCTGCCTTCAGGTTATGAGAACAACCTGTGCACGGAATTGCTTATTTCCAATCCTGGTCCTTACCAAAGCACGGAAGAACTGCAGCAATTGTTCGAAAAACCGCTGGATACCTGTGCATGTAATGAAATCCTTACAGCACAATGGACGGTTGAAAACAACAATCCGAATAACTATTCAATCGAAGAAATCCTGGCAATGAACACCGGTGTAACGCTGGAAGATGCGAACTACCTCGTGTGTGCCTGTGAGAAAATCCATAGTGGAGCCTTTAATCCGGAGAATCCAAACTGGCTGGCACCGACTTATCCGGGCATAACCATTCCATCAACATTATCCTGCTCGGAAGGCAACGGTTGCGTAGGTTGTACGGAAGTAAATGCAGCACTGGGAGACCTCTATGACCGCTTCTCCGAAGTACCGGATTTCGAAACAGCTGAAAACTACGGAACCATCCTTACGAACTATCTGAACAATACGCTGAATTTCCATCTGGGGTATATAGACTACAAAGACTTCATAGGCCGTTGCAACGCTACAGGAGACAACCCATATTGCACGCTTACACCGGAAGCCAAAGAATGGGCTGAAGTGATGAAGCTTATCGCTTTCCGTGGGCAGTTGCTCAAAGGCGAAGGCAGTCCAGTAGACCTGCTGGCAGATAACATCGTCTACGAAAATGGCCAGCTGCAAAATTCCTTCAACGGAAATCAATACTGGTCATCCCTTGAAGGATCAACATTAACACTCCACTTCGGAACTGGTGGCAGCAATTGTACGATTGATCTGACTCTTCCGGAAGGAGCCGGTTTTGATTTCTCTGATATCGTCTCTTTCGGAACAATGGCAGCGCTTACCGATAATTGTCCGGGGGAGAACAACACTTTTGCGATCAACGTTTCTTACCTCGATTGTGGTCAGTTGGCATCAGGAAAGCTCACCGGAACAAGCAACTGCTTTGAGATCAATGATTGTGTCTGTGATACAACCGGACTCCGTTTGTGTGACAGAATTACGCCGGAGGACCTCACGGCCTGCTACCAGCCTCGACTGAATGAGCTCTATTACACGGCAGAAAATCAATACCTGGATGCCATTGAGGCGATGTACCAACCGTTTGTTGACGAATTCAATACGGCATGTGCCACAGCGTTCGATACGGAAAAGTTTAGCTATACAGGACCGCGTAATACCTACCAATATACGCTGTTCTTCTATGATCAGGCAGGAAACCTGGTGAAAACCATTTCCCCGGCCGGAGTGAATGAAAGCTTTAATCCTGTAAATGTGAATCAGGCCCGCGATGAAGTACAAAGCTCCACCATTTACAACCTGCCAACATCTTATGGAACCAATCCGATCCCGGTTCATGGTTATCAGATCACTTATACGTATAATTCCTATGATCAGGTGGTCAAAACATCCAATCCAGATCAACTCGGCGAGACAAAATACTGGTATGATGCTTACGGGCGGGTAGTGGCGTCGCAGAACCCTGTTCAGGCAGCGCAAAACCGCTATACATACATATTGTATGACAAGCTGGGAAGGCCTTACGAAACAGGACAGGTAGTGAAAACTGGCAGCTTTCCTGAAGCGACTGTTAAGCAGGACGACCTTGGAGCCGGTTTCCAGACCTGGGTCATGTCTACCAGCGGTCTTCCGATCGATCGAACCGAAGTGGTGTATACAGTCTATGATGCCGAATACCAGGATTACACATCACTCTTCTCGACAGGTCGCCAACAGAACCTGCGCTTGCATGTGGCTTCCGTTCTGCAACTGGATATTGTATCTGAAAATTACTACGCTAACTACGTTAGTGCAGTGCATTATTCGTATGATTTGCACGGCAATGTCATTGAAACAGTTCAGGATATCCCTGCTCTGGCACCGGTTTTCCAGCGAGGAAAATCGACACAATACGAGTTCGAGCTGATCAGTGGAAATGTCAAAAAGATCGAATACCAGAAAAACAAGAACGATCAGACCACACACCGCTACACGTATGATAAACTGAACCGTCTGAAGGAAGTTCACCTTTCGACAGATGGTGGAGTACATGAGAACCGCGAAGCGCATTATTACTACTTCGATTACGGTCCGCTTGCACGTGTGGAAATCGGTCAGCAAAAAGTGCAGGCCAACGATTACAGCTACACAATCAACGGCTGGATAAAAGGGATGAACAGCAATACCTTGAAAACCAACCGTGATGCCGGTTACGATGGCGGATTCGGCTATGAGACCGTGTATTGGCAGAACCGGAAATATGCCCACCAAATGATTGCCGCGGATGTCACGGGTTATACCAACGGCTACTTCCAGGGTGATTATAAAAGCATAGGAACCACCGCATTCGAAGCCACTGTCGGAAGTGGAAACAACATGGCCAATGCGATCCGGAATCTTTACAACGGCAATATTTCACATACCGTCACAGCCATTACAGGCTATGATATCCAGGCAGGAGTATACAGTTACGACCAGCTGCAACGCCTGAAAAAGATGCGTATATTCCGTAATCAAAGCACGCTCCTGGTATCCAATAGCTGGACAGGAAGCGCAGAAACGCAGGAATTTTATTCGGATTATACCTATGATAAAAACGGTAATCTACAGCTCCTGAACAGAAATGGTAACAGTACCATTGGTCTGGATATGGATGAATTCGATTACGAATACACCACAGGTACCAACCGCCTGAGACACGTGGCAGACAATGGCACAGATTATGCCGGCTATGCTGATATCAAGTCGGGACAATCGGGAGACTATTATCTGTACGATGCCCTTGGTCAGCTTACCACGGATGTACAGGAAGGAATGGCACTGACGTGGAGGTACAGCGACCGAAAACTGGCTGCACAACAGGATGCGGCCAAGCGGATGGAATATGTTTACAACCCGCTTGGACAGCGTATCATGAAGATTGAAAAGCAGGTCGTAAGTGGGGTTGTACAGCCAAACAGCGGTGCGACTACGTGGAAATATACGCTTTACGGCTACGGGACGGGCGGAAAGGTGATGGCTACCTATCTCTTGGCCTTGCCGACTTCCGGTACCAAAACAGCCACGTTGGACGAACAAATGATCTACAGTACACAGCGCCTGGGCGTGAAAGACGACCAGCGATTGTTGTACAGTACGGCTTCCGGACAGGTTGTTGTTCCTGCCGTTAAAGTCAACAAACTGGGCCAAAAACGCTACGAGCTGAGCAATTACCTCGGAAATATCAACGCAGTGATCAGCGATAAAAAGAAAGTAACGCAGACCAGTCACCTGGATGAGCTCAATACGTTCGGAACAGTATCCAACACGGAGGGCTGGGCGGCAAACTCGCCGGCTACTGCTACTGTTCCTGTCGCCGGGCAATTAAGAGTGGTTACAAGTACTTCTCAGAATTATGCATTCAAGAGCTTCACGACCGTTGTCAATGAAGAATACACCATTGAAGTGAATGCTCTTCATGGCACAGCGCCTGGCGTTCAGATAGAAGTGGGAGCTTCGAGCTATGTTGTAGCAAATGGCGTAACCAAGTATATTACGTACCGCGCAACGTCGACAAGCACGCTGATCCGGATCCGTTCCACCTCATCTGTAGGTAGTCAGACGTTCTATGTAAATGATTTCAGTATTAAAACAAATGCACGTTACAATGCCGTTGTGCTCTCGAAAACGGATTACTATCCGTTCGGTATGCCAATGACAGGACGAAGTGAGGTAGCAGCCGGAGCCGAGTCTCATCGTTACGGTTACAATGGTATGGAAGGTGATCCTGAAATGAAAGGCCAGGGCAACTCGATGAATTACAAATACCGGGCATACGATCCAAGGCTGGGCAGATTTTTCCAGCAGGATCCGCTACGAGCGAAATACCCGGAGTTGACACCGTATCAGTTTGCAAGCAACAGCCCGATTTACATGATCGAGTTCGAAGGATTGGAAGGCGTTCAACACGTCGATCATCAGGCTAATACTACGACCATTGTAGTCGACTTCTATTTCGTGCCTAAATCCAAAAAAGGATTTACCGAGGAAGAGAATGGATTGAAAAATACGCGCTTTACGGAACGACAGGTGCAACGAATAATCAAAGGAATCTACAAAGAGTTTGCCGTGCAGGAGTTTGTAGATGAAAATAATATTGATGAGAAAGGGAATAAGTATAAAGTGCATCTTCAGATTAATGCCGTACCTTTTGACAGTAAAGATGAAATGGAAGCGGCGTATAAAAATGCGGCTTATGATATGACTCCTCGTTCCTCTACATATGGAAATAGAAGAAAGGATAATAAAGCTATGATCCTTCAAAAAATGGATGTGGAAATAAAAACGGATGCCGCTGGCAATCAAATAGGCGAAACTGTAGGAAGATCACATTATGGATCCTTGGAAACCAGTGGCGTGGGAATTTCACACACCAATACCCATGAAATGTGGCACAACCTCACGCATAGTCATATTAATGCTTCCACGAGAATCCGGACGATGATCGACCATTCAAAGCAGGAGCCGGGACATTTTACGGCAGGTGGTATCTTTGTGTATGCGAATGAGAGTTTGGGAAGAAGTCTGCAGAAATTGAGTGAGACAAATGTGAAAGACGCATTGGAAACGCTACCAACCATTGATACAACACCTTGTATTGATTCAGAAATTCCGAAATTTGATCCGTATATGCTGGAAGGAGAGAATAACGCAGAAGGCAAAGCTTAAAAAGACCGGGATGAAAAAACTAATAATCCTGCTGGGATTTCTCCAGCTTCAATTGATAGGGTACGGCCAGACCGATACGATCGTCATCGCCAAAGTACAGCACTTCGAAAAGAGTATTCCCACAGGGTGGAATATGTACATGGTCGATACCGGCGATTCGCTGGTCTGGTATCCGGAGATCGCATACGATACGGTAAACCTGTTAAGGGATGCGATAGTTCTGGACATCCGGTCAAAGCTTGATCGTGAGCTGTCAAAACAGCTGGCCTTCTCGTACAATAAGGAAAAGTCGATGCATATCGATACAGGGAACGGATTTTTGTCGTTGACCTTTCGGGAAGTCGTCTGTAAGCACGAGCTGGTGTCGCCTTTTAACCATGCATCGTTCATTCAGAACATTGTATCGGTGAAAGAAATTTCCCCAACGATCCCGCAGCTACAGCGTATCCTTTCGGATTTCGAACTTCGAAAGATCCCTCTGTAGTCAAACAACGAAATAGAATGTTCTAAGAACAGCCCGGCCCGCCTTTGGTAGATCGGGCTGTTTTTTTTCAGTTGGTCCCATAGACCTGTATACTTCCTCCGAAAATTATCGTTGATCAAAACCGACTTTCCCTTATTTTTGCCCAAAACACATCCTATGAACCGTTATTTATTGAGTATTGCCGGCTTGTTCTGCGTCGTGCAGGGATTCACACAGCAAGGCATCGAATGGGGACCTGAGATCACCGTGGCCGATGGCGTTACGTATGGCAACATGCGCCCGCGTATGGTTGTTACGCCCGACAACGAGCCTGTAATCGTTTTCGGGAAAACCGGAGGCGCGCTCCACATTGCCAAAGGAAACGGAACCGGTTTCAATGCACCCGTTCCCATTTTACCGGCTGGTGTAAGCAGTTATATCGCTTATTGGACAGGGCCGGACATCGCTTCTCATGGCGACACCGTAATTGCTGTTTTCAAAGCGTTGCCGTTCGAGACCGGTAAGATTTATGCCGTTCGCTCTACAGATGGCGGTGCCACATTCTCCGATACCATCCGCGTGGATTCACACGTTGGCGGTCGGGTCTTCCTGCCGGCGCTCGATATGGACCCGCAGGGAAATCCCGTTGTTACATATATGGTCTTTTCAGGAAGCAACAGCAACCCGCGTTACGTCACGGCGCATTCTGATGATGCCGGCCAGACATTCTCGCCACAGATCGTCATGACATCCGGCATCGCAGAAGAAGCCTGCGATTGCTGTCCTTCCGAAATGGTCGTCGACGGCACGCGTGAAGTCCTGCTATTCCGCAATAACGATAACAACATCCGCGATATTTACGCTGTGCTTACCAACGATGGCGGAACAACGATCGCAGCCGCGGAAAATATCAACAACATCGAATGGAGCGTCAATTCATGTCCTTCAACCGGACCGGCGGGCATCATCATTGATGATCACCTGTTATCCGTTTCAGCCAATAAGAAAACGGGCGAGTACCGCGTGTACATCAGCTCTGCAACAGTTACCGATACGGATATTTCATACCAGGGAAATGTGCAGCCGGTAGAGCCGACCGATCCGGAAGGTTCCCAGAATTACCCGCGGATCAGTGGCGAAAACGACACGATCGTGCTGGTCTGGGAAGAAAAAGATCCGAGCAACGCCGATATTTTCTGCGCCGTTACGGTCGATGGAACACCGGAAGGACTTACCGTTTACAAAGAGCGCGCAAATGAAACCACCACCGGCGGACAAACCAACCCGGAAGTGATCTACAGGAACGGAATCGTTCACCTCGCTTACCAGGACCAGGGCGGCTCAAGACTCGTATACCGGAGAGGTGTGATCCAGTCGGTAGCCGGCTTGAACGAACAGCAGCTGGTGCCGTTCACTGTTGGCCCGAATCCTTCCACAGACGGCATTTTCCTCTTGAGCGATGTGCCATTCAACACCATTCAGTCCATCCAGGTAACAGATCTTTCAGGCAAAGTCGTCGAGCACACTTTCAACCAAACAGCAGCCGGAACAGAGCTCCGTCTCAACGAAACAGCCAGCAACGGTTCCTACCTCCTGGTGATCCGTTACAACAACGGCGGCGTTAGCTCCGGCAAGCTTTTATTACAGAAATAGCCAGTTTATAGTTCTCCGCTGTGACGGAGGGCATTTTGAATCAAACCAATACTTAGCGATAATTCGCCAGTTAGCGGGAAACATAAACGGGAGCGCTTGCGTTCCCGTTTTCTCATTCTATGGCCGATTTTCCTGCAACAAACTGTCAATCTCCTGCAATTCCTCTTCCATCAGCTCCAGCGCTTTTGGATTTTCCGGCAACGATCGCCACACCGGTGGCTGTTCGAAATCGTACCTCCCGAAAATCAACACCGGCGTACCATTCCGCACAACGCTCGTCCCATTCTCTGATAATTCCCATGGATCGGCCCAGTCGTAGATCCAGCGCGCATCAGCTTCATTGAGCCGGATACAGCTGTGACTGGCCGGATAGCCCGGTAGCTCGTATTCGTGGAATGCAATACCGCCTTTGTTGTGAATGTTGTAATACCAGGGCATAATCCATTCCGGATTCACGGTACTGATCTTTCGTTTGGCCCGCCAGTTCGTATGATGAAGTCCCGGTGGAGTAGGATAGCGGTGACTTCCCGAGCTGATCGGTCCGCAACGCACCAGTTTTCCCGATTCATAAGCCGCAAACGACTGGATCCGCAATCCCACGAGCAGTAATTTGGAAAGCGTATCGGCGCCGGGAACTGTTTCCGGAAAAGTAGTGTAATCCCGGAAGGAAGGAAGTAATGTGTCCGGGAAAATAAGAACGGAGCCTTTCCGCAGCTTGTGCCGGTTCAGGCGATTGAGCTCCAGCAGGACTTGTACTTGTTCGGGGGTATAATGTGCCAGCAGTGAATCCCGTTCAGCTTTCGATTGCAGTGTATCCAGCCGGAAATGAACGATCGGGCGCTCAGGCTGAGGTTCGGATGCGATGATCCTATCGTCGGGGAGCAACCGTTTTTGCTGCTCCGGCGATGATTGATCGGATTGACAGCCAATGAACACTGCTCCCAGCAGCAAGTATATGCTGTTTCGCATAATCTATTACAAACCGATTAGTTCATCAGCTTACCAAGCGCCATCAGCAGGATGCGTCGGCATGCTTTCCCCATTCCACGGCCAATGGCATTAGCTAAGCTTCGTAACATTGGATTCGTACGTTAAATGACTTTGACTGAAACGCAGCGCTGCTTCTTCGTTCATGCTATCGGTGGTTACCAGGTGCTCGCGTTCTTCCAGCACAACATTCCCGGTGGAACGAAGGGTATCACGCAGCTCGTATTTCGCTTCCGACGGACCAAAGATCAGCAGTCGGTGTGCGTTCACCAGGCGAACGATAACCTGATTGCAAAGCTCACGTATGCGTTCCCGCTGCTGGAATCCCAGTGGTCTGTCGTGCTCTTCGTGTTCATCAGCTGCCGGGTGTATGAGCTGTTCAACGGAAGGAGAATCCGGTTGGTTGTGATCAACGGTAATAATGAACGAGCGCTGATCGTCGATGTAAATGGCATAGTCAATCGGATGTTGTTCTGTTTTCATGGTTTCGAGGGTTTGTGCATCACTTTGATCGGGTGTTCTTGTGGGTCTAGTGTACCGAATTCATTGTTGTAAATTTTGAGGAGAAGGATCAGGTAGCTGATCAGTAACGGACCGAAAATGAATCCCCAGAAACCGAACAGCTTCAATCCCAGGATCACACCGATAATGGTGATCACCGGGTGTACCTGGCCAATGCGCTTGAGAATGCTCATACGCGCGAAATAATCCACGTTTCCGATCACAACGGCGCTGTAGATAAGCAGCCATGTTGCATTCGCGGTTTCACCTGCAGCGTATTGACTGGCCACCAGCGGGATCCAGATCATGGCCGTTCCGATGATCGGGAAAAAGGCAAAAATGCCCGTAATGAATCCCCAGACCACAAAATCCTGTATGCCGAATAGCCAGTAACCGGCTGTCGCAAATCCAGCCTGGATGAGCGAAATGAGGGGGATTCCGATGGCGTTCGCACGTACCATGTGTTTTGTTTCCTGGCCGAGCAATTCCACGTTGCGGTCTTTCAGCGGAATAAAGTTGGAAATGGCTTTTTCCATCTTATCCTGGTTCAGCAACATGAAATAAGCGAGAAAGATAATGAGCGCAAAATTCCCGACAACAAGCGCCGTTCCGTTCAGGATTTCGGGGATCATATTGCTGAATTTGGTCAGCATGTCCTTCGAGCTTTGTGCGCTGAGCACATCAAAACCGATCGTTTTCTCCAGGCCCTGTGAGAAAATCTTGGCTTTTTCCATTAACTGTTCCGGATTACCCACAAAAGCGCGAACGCGTGGTGCCAGCAATGCTATAACACCGTATACAGGTAAACCGACAACGATGGTGAATAGGGTAATGAACAAAATAGCGGTAGCGTGCTTGTTCCATTTTTTCTGTCGGGTAAGACGCGTATAATAATCCTGGCTGAGAATATACAGGGTTACAGCGCCCAGAAATCCTGGTGCAAGAAAGTACAATTGATTGACAAAAAGTACAAATAAGGCCAGCAATAACAGCAGTAATAATACTTGTCGAACGCGGTTGTTAAAGACAATGTCAGAACGAGCCATAGGGAATATCTTGTTTCCAACCCAAGTTAGTGCAACTGCACATCCCTTTTGCAATCAGACTGTTAATCTTCCCTAATCACTAGTAAGTCTTCCAGTCCCCGGTCGTTCAGTCTCCAGTCGTTTTACCCAACTTCCAACTTCCAACTAGTAACTTCAAACTTCCAACTAAACCCCTATGTGATCTATGTGTCCCTGTCTGCCGACAGGCAGGTATGTGGTGGTCTGGTCCCTTAGGCGATCCTTATACCTAAAACCGTAATATCATCAATCTGCTCATACGTCACCTCGTCCGTATTCTTCCATTCCTCCATCGTCGAATGCAGCACCTGGTTTTGTTCTTCCATCGTTCGGTGGGCATTTTCAGCTATGAGGCTTTTGAAATTCTTCGACATGAATTTCTTTCCTTTTGCTCCGCCAAACTGGTCGGGATAACCATCGGTGAACAGGTACAGCATGTCGCCTTTTTTGACCTTGATATCGTGGTTGGTGAATTCCTGCATGTCCGGATAGATCGAAATCGGACGTTTATCCGGTTTGAACTCCTTGAGCTTGTTCGATGAAACAAGGTAAAGCGGATTATTGGCGCCCGACCACTGGCATTGCAGCGTTTTGGCATTGATCAGCAGCAGGGAAATATCCATACCGTCCATCTGTTCGCCCTGTATGCCTCGCTGTTGCAGGGAATTGATTACTTTTTCGCGCAATTCGTTCAGGATAATGCTGGCTTTCAACACTTCTTGCTGACGCACGATCTCGTTCAATAAGCTGATACAGAGCATACTCACGAAAGCGCCGGGAACGCCATGCCCCGTACAATCGGCTACGGCAACGAGCGTCCAGTCGTTGCGCTGATCTACAAAGAAGAAGTCGCCGCTTACGATGTCTTTGGGCTGGTAGAGCACGAAATAATCGCCCGGTATGTGTTTACGAATGGATTGTTCCTTCGGCAAAACGGCGTTCTGGATGCGGTAGGCATAGCGGATACTGGCCGTGAGCTCGAAAAGGATTTTTTCGATCTGCTCCTTTTGCGCCGAAACGATCAGGTTTTGCTCGGAAAGCTGTTTCACCGAGTTTTTTTTCTGATAATAGCTGCGATACAATACATAGGCAATGATCACAATCAGGGCTATCACGATCATAAACAGGGTCAGGATCACGCGCTGCATGCCGATTTCCTTTAGCTGCCGAATGAGAATGCCTTCCTGCTCACGGATTTTGGAACGCTGTCCTTTTAATACGTCTTTTTGCTCAGCGATCGTATTGTCCTGCGCTTCGAGCTGTTTCGCCTGATTTTCCAGCAAACCGCTTTGTTCGTCCAGCATTTTCACCTTTTCTTCCAGCGTCATTTGCTGGTAGTTGATCTTCGCTTTCTGGGCGGAAATGGTTTTTTCCTTCAAGGCCACTTTGGCTTGTTCCTGGGTCAGCTTTTTTGATGATTCGTCCAGCAATTCCTGCCAGTTTCCGTTATCGCCGGTTGTAACATATTCCTCGAACTCCTGCGTGAGCTTCAGACCGGCTTTTGCCATATTCTCCTGGTTCACGTCGAAATCTTCTTTCTGCAGGCGGCCGTTGAAATCCACCATCGTGTACTTTTCCTTGCCGCAATTGTCGGTGATCAGTAATGTACCTTTTGCCGGAACGGCAGCTGCGACTTTGTCGATCTTCTTATTGAATTTGCGGTCCACGCACAACACTTCCGGTGAGCCCCAAATCGCTTCGATGGCTTTGAAATGGTAGATTTTAACGGGTTTCCCTTTGATTTTTACACCGTTGTATTTCCGGCGAAGCGCATTGCAAAGCGTCGTGTCGTTGTCCAATACGCCAATCTCAAATTCCTGGAAGCCGGCCTGGTTTTCCCACTTGGTATTGATCAGGATCGTGTAAATACTGGCTGCCTTGGATTCCTCCGAACGGGAAAATTGTGCAGATGTCAGCAAAGGCAGGAGCAGGCAAAAAACCGGCAACAATACTTTTGTTGAAACGTGCGTTCGGACAATAGCAGCTATAGTAAATGCGGTAGCGTTAATAAAGTGCATTTATCAAAAATAATCGGGTCTGTAACGTGCGCCAAAGATAGGGAAAACGCAGCGGATTTTGCTACGATATTTTCCGTTGAGACTACTTCGCTAGTTGTTGAAAATCAAACCGCTGAAAATGAAAATAATGCTTGTCAGCCCTTGTGGAATAAGGATTGGAGCAGTTCGAAAATCATTAAGCGCGAGCCAATAAAACAATCTTTTGGAAAACAACAAGTTGACCTTTTGTGAGATTCGCCACACAAAGAAAAACGGTCGTTAAAATAGCGTTAGTTCCTGATATTAGGATTTTACGACATCAGGACCGAACGACTGAAGACTGAGAACCGCGCTACTATGTGCTCTATGTATCTATGTGGTCCAGATTAGGACAAGACCGAACGACCGGAGACTGAGGACCGGACTACTATTGTCTACTGAGGAGCAGCCCCACTGGCATCACCATCCGCTTCTTTTTCCTCCTTGATAATAGCCACTTCGCCCGTACCTTTGCGTACCTGCATAAACAGCCAGTCGTACATTTCATCCGTACGGAAAATACGTTCCAGATCGCCGTGATCGGCACCGCGAATTTCGGTGTAAATAAGGTTTTTGCCACCGTTACATTTCTTGATCGCCGCTACGATATCACGTGACTGCGATACCGGAACTGCTTCGTCACGGTTGCCGTGCTGGATCCACATCGGGATAGAAGCAAGGTTGCACGCGTCTTTTGAATTACCGCCGCCGCACAAAGCTACTGCCGCTGTGATCTTATCTGCATGTTTTCCGGCGAAATGCAGCGTTCCATAACCTCCGAGGCTCATACCACAAACATAAATGCGCGTAGAATCGGTATTATACGTTTTCTGAACGTATTGCAGCACTTCGAGCACTTTGTCCGCATCCCACGAGCCTTTTGCTACCTGTGGCGCAACCACGATAGCGGGCACCTGGCGGCCTTTTTCGATCTCGTGGATCACGCCGTAGCGCTTCACACGGTTCAGATCCGTTCCAGAAAGACTTTTTCCGTGCAGGAAAATGAGCACAGGTGGCTTGTTATTCAGGATGCTGTCGGCCGGAAGATTGATCCAGAAAGGGTAGAAGGTCTTTCCTCTGACGGCGCTCAGTTGCGCATTAGCTGTAAACGTAAACAAGAGCAGGCAGACAAAGAATAACTGTTTCATTCCGGATTTTTTTGCGAACAAGCGGCGAAGATAAGCCATCTATCCCGGAAAGCAGGTCAGGAGTTTGTTAAAAAGTCTTTTCTTATTTGGAAACCAGGATAGAAACCCCGATTGGAAAAGGTGATTCTGCTTCCTCCCTTAAGAAGAGTCCGCCGCTGTGGACGAAGACCAAGCGTTAGTGCCGGGATATTGAGGAGGGTGGCAAGCTGGTGAGATTATCCTCCCCCTTAATCCTAAAGGGGGAAAAACAAAAAATCCCCTCCGCAGTACGGAAGGGATTCTCAAAAAGGAACTGACAGGATTATCTGATCTCGTCAGCGCGTTTCTTGTATTCCAATGCTTTTTCAGTATTCTTCAAAGCTTTGTGGATCTGGTAAAGCGAGATCAATACAGCTTTTTCGTTCGGTACGGCAGCAACATACGCTTCGAGCGGACCCGCTGCTTTTTTGTAGTACTCGATACTTTGTGCGATCATCGCGTCGTATTTTTTCTGCTCTTTCACATCCAGCTGTGATGCTTCGTCACGAAGACGGGAAGCGATATCCAGGTAGTGTTTACCGAGCTGGTACTGCGCTTCGTTGAACTTAGGATTCAGCTGAACTGCTTTCTCCAGGTTCTCCGTTGCTTTCGCTTCGTCTTTCAGGTCGATGTACATCGTTCCGATATAGAAGTACAGGTACTCGTCGTTCGGAAACTTCTCAACCGCTTTCTGAAGGAACACTGTCGCTTCTTCGTTCTTGCCTGCATTGATGAGCGTGATAGCGATCTTTTTGTAGATCTCCGGAACGCGGTAGTTCAGGTCTGCGCAACGCTTGTAGTAATCGGCTGCTTTGTCCCACTGCTGGGCGTTTTCAGCACAGATACCGGCGTTGAAGATGGAAGCCGTATCGATTTCGTTGATGGCAGAAGAGAATTTCACCTGCATGTCATACAGTTCGATGGCTTCAGCATACAGCTTGTTGGTAAACAAAACCTCTGTAAACTGGAAGAGGAACATTTTCTTCTCGCCAACTCCCTGCTTGATATCGTCGTCGAATTTATCCGATACTTCGTAACCGCGCTTGTAAGATGCGACAGCCTGGTCGAAACCATCATCACCGATTTGCTTGATGAAGGTCGTATCCATTGCCTGCATTCCGAAGATGAAGTAGTTGGAATAGATCTCACCTTTGTAATAAAGCGTTTTCGGGCTGTCTTTCGTATCAGCGTGAGCCGCAGCAGCATCGATGAACCCTTTTGCCTTTTCAAGCGATTTCTTCGCACCTTCCATATCCTGGCGCATCAGCTTGTCCTTGTAGTTACGGAATTCCAGCGCAGCGGATGTTTCGGTTGCTTTCTGAGCAGAAGCAGTACCGGCGATCAGCATAAAGCCTGCCGCGATCAGCCAATTGGTTTTATTTTTCATGTGTTTCATTTACTAATTCATTTTTGTCGGAATGGCTATTCAACTACTGTGCCATCCTGTTCAAAGATGCAATTTCGGAAGAAATTCCATATTATGCTTCCGAATTTTCTTCTCCTTCCTCATCAGATAAGTCAGGTGTATTATCCATTGATTCTCCACCTTCCATTTCTTCCTCATCTTCCTCGTCGCTACGTGGAACGCGAGCTACAGCTGCGATTTCTGCATTGCCTTTGAGGTTGATCAGACGAACACCCTGCGCCGCACGGCCCATCACACGGATCACATCCATGTGCATACGGATCGTTACACCGGATTTGGTGATGATCATCAGATCGTCTTCGTCGCTAACGGTTTTGATCGCGAGCAAAGGACCGGTCTTATCGGTAATGGTGATGGTTTTCACACCTTTTCCTCCACGGTTGGTGATGCGGTAAACAGGTTCCCCGTCTTCCGGATCGTTCAGGTACGAACGTTTTCCGTAGCCTTTCTCGGAAACCACGAGTACGGTTTCGCTGTTGTCTTTCACGCAGATCATACCCACCACTTCGTCAGAAGCGCTTTGCAGCGTCACGGCACGTACACCGGAAGCGTTACGGCCCATCGGACGTACTTTCGATTCGTTGAAGCGGATTGCACGACCGGCTTTGGTAGCGAGTACCATTTCGTTCGTCCCGTCGGTCAGACGTGCTTCAAGCAGCTCGTCGTTCTCGCGGATCGTGATCGCGTTGATACCGTTTGTACGCGGACGGGAATAAGCTTCGAGCGATGTTTTCTTGATGATACCTTCTTTGGTACACATCACGATGTAGTTGTTCTCGACGTATTCCTTGTCGGTCAGGTCCTGAACTTTTACATACGCTTTCACCTTGTCGTCCTGCTCGATGTTCAGGAGGTTCTGGATCGCACGGCCTTTGGAAAGCTTGTTGCCTTCCGGAATTTCGAATACGCGCATCCAGAAGCAGCGTCCTTTTTCGGTAAAGATGAGCAGGTAGTTGTGGTTCGTTGCCACAAACAGGTGCTCCAGGAAGTCTTTGTCGCGGGTAGTGGTTCCTTTGGAGCCCATTCCACCGCGGTTCTGAACTTTGTATTCGGAAAGAGATGTACGCTTGATGTAACCGGCGTGGGAAATAGTAACCACTACTTCTTCGTCGGCGATCAGATCTTCCATACGCATTTCGGAAGCCGAATATTCGATGTTCGAACGGCGCTCATCACCGTATTTCTCTTTTACGTAGAGCAATTCGTCCTTGATGATCTGCATACGGCGCTCTTCGTGTGCCAGGATGTCTTTCAGATCGGCGATCAGCGCCATCAGGTCGGCGTACTCGGCGCGGAGCTTGTCCTGCTCAAGTCCGGTCAGCTGACGCAGACGCATTTCAACGATCGCACGCGACTGGATGTCACTCAGCTCGAAGCGCGTCATGAGGTTGTCGCGGGCTTCTTCCGGGCTTTTCGATGCGCGGATGATCTTGATCACTTCGTCGATGTTGTCGGAAGCGATAATGAGTCCTTCGAGGATGTGTGCACGTTCTTCGGCCTTGCGCAGGTCGAATTTCGTACGGCGAACGATCACGTCGTGACGGAAGTCGATGAAGTTTGAGATCAGCTGTTTGATGTTCAGCTGTTCCGGGCGACCGTCTACGAGGCAGATGTTGTTCACGGAGAACGATGTCTGCAGCGACGTGTATTTGTAAAGCTTGTTCAGTACAACGTTGGCGATTGCTTCGCGCTTCAGCTCAAATACGATACGCATACCGTTACGGTCGGATTCGTCTCGGATATCGGAAATACCTTCGATCTTTTTGTCGTTAACGAGGTCAGCCGTCTTTTTGATCAGCTCGGCTTTGTTGACCTGGTATGGAATTTCCGTTACGATGATCTGCTCGCGGCCGTTGGATTCTTCAATTTCTGCCTTTGCACGGATCACCACGCGGCCTCTACCTGTCAGCAACGCCTCGCGCGCGCCTTCGTAACCGTAGATGGTACCTCCGGTAGGGAAGTCCGGTGCTTTGATGTAATGCAGGAGCTCTTCGGCTTCGATATCTTTATTGTCAACGTAAGCGATGCAGCCGTCAACAACTTCCGACAGGTTGTGCGGAGCCATGTTGGTGGCCATACCTACGGCAATACCGCTGGCACCGTTTACGAGCAGGTTCGGGATTTTGGAAGGAAGAACAGTTGGTTCCTGGAGCGAGTCGTCGAAGTTCGGCTGGAAATCAACCGTTTCTTTTTCGAGGTCTTCGAGCATGTCTTCCGCGATCTTGCGCAGACGTGCCTCGGTATAACGCATTGCTGCCGGACTGTCACCATCGACCGATCCGAAGTTACCCTGTCCGTCTACCAGCGGGTAGCGCAGTGACCAGGGCTGTGCCATACGCACCATCGTGTCATACACGGAGCTGTCACCATGCGGGTGATACTTACCGAGCACCTCACCAACGATACGGGCGGATTTCTTGTGCGGACGGTTGGAGTAAACCCCGAGGTCCTGCATACCATATAATACACGGCGGTGAACCGGCTTGAATCCGTCTCTCACATCCGGAAGCGCACGTGACACAATAACCGACATCGAATAATCGATGTACGCCGATTTCATTTCATCTTCGATGTTAATCTGGATTATCTTTTCTCCATCTGCCATCTTGTCATTGTTTTAAATTAAGCACGAAAATTGTGTGCAAAAAAAGCAAGGTTCGAAATTAGCAATTATCCTCCTGTAGTAAAGAGCGTGAATTGGGTTTTTACTAACAAAAAATGGTGAAAAAATGCTGTTTGGAATCACTTATTAACATTTTATCCGTTTATATATTTGTGTGATGCGAAAACCGTCCTGAAAGGCGCCGAACGCAAGCACTTAAAACAGAAAGTAATTATGGAAGCAAAATTTTCTCCTCGTGTCAAAGACGTTCTGAGCTTCAGTAGAGAGGAGGCTTTGCGTTTGGGAAATGATTTCATCGGTGTCGAGCATTTCTTCCTGGGAATACTGCGGGAAGGAGAGGGAAACGCCGTTAAAATACTGTCGGGCTTCAACCTCGATCTCGGACAAATCAAGAACGAGCTGGAAAAACAGCTCATCGAAACCGCCAAGTCCGGAACCGCGCCCGGAGCAAACATTCCACTGGTAAAACAGGCCGAACGTTTGTTAAAAATAACCTACCTCGAAGCCAAATTGTTCAAGAGTCCTGTGATAGGAACCGAACATTTGCTACTTTCGATGTTAAAGGACGAGGATTCGGTCGTGTGCCGTACCCTCAGTCGTTATGGAGTGAATTACAATACCGTTAAAGACGAATTAGACGATATGCTGGACGAAAACAACATCCCGCGTGCAGAGCTTCCGGGTTCTGCCGACGATGAAGATCAAACATTCGGTTCCGGGCAGCGCAAATCAGCCGACCCGAAATCCAAAACACCTGTGCTCGATAATTTCGGGCGCGACCTGACAAAAATGGCAGAAGCCGGCAAGCTCGACCCGATCGTGGGTCGTGAGCGCGAAATTGAGCGCGTAAGCCAGATCCTTTCCCGCCGTAAGAAAAACAACCCTATCCTGATTGGTGAGCCGGGCGTTGGTAAAAGCGCCATCGCCGAAGGATTGGCACTGCGTATTGTACAGCGCAAAGTTTCCCGCGTGCTGTTCAACAAGCGTATCGTTTCCCTCGACCTTGCTTCCCTGGTTGCAGGTACCAAATACCGCGGTCAGTTCGAAGAGCGTATGAAAGCGGTCATGGCAGAGATCGAAAAGAACCCCGACATCATCCTGTTCATCGACGAGATCCACACGATCATCGGTGCTGGTGGCGCCAGCGGTTCGCTCGATGCATCCAATATGTTCAAGCCGGCACTCGCCCGCGGTGAAATGCAGGCCATCGGTGCTACAACACTCGACGAATACCGCCAGTACATTGAGAAAGATGGCGCATTAGAGCGTCGTTTCCAGAAAGTATTGGTAGAGCCGACAACCATGGAGGAAACCGTACAAATCCTGAACAACATCAAGGAGCGCTACGAAGAGCACCACATGGTAACGTACACCGACGAGGCAATTGTTGCGTGTGTGAAGCTGACAGAGCGTTACATCACCGATCGTCACCTGCCGGATAAGGCCATCGATGCATTGGATGAAGTTGGATCACGTGTCCACCTGACAAATATTCATGTGCCGAAAGAGATCATCGACATCGAAACCGAGATCGAAGCGCTGAAAGAACAGAAAAACGAAGTGATCAAGACCCAGCAATACGAAAAAGCGGCCGAGCTGCGTGATTCCGAGCGCAAGCTCCAGGAACGCCTCGAGGAAGCGAAAAAACGCTGGGAAGACGATTCCAAAGCCAAGCGCGTAACCGTTACCGAAGAGCATGTAGCCGAAGTGGTTTCCATGATGTGCGGTATCCCGGTAACCCGTGTGGCACAAAACGAAATGGGCAAGCTCGCCACGATGGGCGACGACCTGAAAGGCAAAGTGATCGGCCAGGACGAAGCCGTTGAGAAAGTGGTGAGAGCCATTCAGCGAAACCGCGCCGGACTGAAAGATCCGAACAAGCCGATCGGTTCCTTCTTTTTCCTCGGACCAACAGGTGTGGGTAAAACCCAACTGGCGAAAGTACTCGCTCGTTACCTCTTCGACACCGAAGACGCACTCATCCGTATCGATATGTCGGAATACATGGAGAAATTCTCCATCTCCCGACTCGTTGGAGCGCCTCCGGGATACGTTGGTTACGAAGAAGGTGGTCAGCTGACCGAAAAAGTGCGTCGCAAGCCGTACTCCATCGTATTGCTCGATGAGGTCGAAAAAGCACACCCGGATGTATTCAACCTGTTGTTGCAGGCCCTCGACGACGGACACATGACCGACGGACTCGGCCGTAAGATCGACTTCAAAAACACGATCCTGATCATGACTTCCAACATCGGTGCGCGTCAGCTGGCTGATTTTGGAGCCGGAGTAGGATTTGGAACCAAAGCACGTGAGGAATCGCGCGAGGAAAACGCGAAAAGTGTTATCCAGAACGCCCTCCGCAAAGCGTTTGCACCGGAGTTCCTGAACCGTATCGATGATATGATCATTTTCCACTCCCTGTCACGTGAGAGCATCCACAAGATCATCGATTTGGAGCTCGTGAAACTGTTCAATCGTATCAAAGACCTCGGTTACACAGCCAATATGACAGAGAAAGCGAAAGATTTCATTGTCGACAAAGGTTACGACGAGAAATTCGGTGCGCGTCCATTGAAGCGTGCGATCCAGAAATACATCGAAGATCCGCTCGCAGAAGAGATCATCAAAGCGAACCTGCAAATGGGTGATACTATCTTGCTGGACATCGACGAAAAAGAACCGCAGCTGCGCATTTCCATCGAAAAAGGATCTGCCAAGCCAGCGAAAAAATAACAACAGCATGCTGTGATGAGAAAGGCTCCTTCGGGGGCCTTTTTTGATATTAGGATCTCAGGACATTAAGAGATGGTTGATGCTGGATGCTGGATGCTGGATGCTTGATTTTTGATGCATAGTGATGGAGATTGAATTCCTAACTCTATGAATATCAAACTCATAACTCAACAACTATTCCTATATGCCCTATGTTTCTATGTGGTAGAATGAAAAGGATTATGCGGTTAAAAAGCAAAAACGCGGATCAGGATAGACGTTCTGGGGAATCGTTCCTGTCTCCGCGCTCTGTTTATGATCCGCCACCACAGCGGACCGATTTATAAGGTAGCTTCGATTATCAGTTATTGTCGGTATGGATCCAGTTGTGCACAAGCTGATCGTGCTCGTCATAAAAACGCTGCATCGCTTCATCAGCTTTAGAAGGCTGTCCCGGGATCCGTTGCTCGATCTCTTCGAAAGCGTTCTGAATGCTGTCCAGTATGGAAGAATTCATGAGGATCAGGGACGTAGATGTATCGAACTTATAGCCGTGAAAGACATCGATGATCTTTTGCCTGTCCTGTACTTCCCGAGGCAGCAGTTTTTCCTTTTTGGAAAGCTCATTGAAGAAAGGGAGCAGCTTGGCACTGAGCTCAATGAAGTGGCGCAGAACAATGGTAGCATCATTGACCTGCTGTATAGCTCTGCTGCTCATAACCCGTTTTTTGATCAGCTTCTTTTCCATCACAAATGTGTTTTTGAACCTATTAATAAGACGCCTGAATCGCCTCGCTGGTTGGAATACTTACGTTTGGTTTACCAAAATGGGTTTTTTACTGATTAAACAGCTTCTTTGCGCTAGTATCCGGAATCGTTTTAGTATCCGGTAGACAATTGACAGTTTACAATGGACAATTAGGTAGCACTCAACTGCCAATTGTAGTACATTTGCAAAAAAAATAACAATGAAGATCCTCAACGGTAAAGAAACAGCGGAAACGATCAAGAAAGAACTGCGTGAGCTGGTAAAACAGCGCAAGGCGGAAGGACGTAAAATCCCGCACCTGGCTGCGATCCTGGTCGGTAACGACGGCGGTTCTATTACGTACGTCAATTCCAAAGTGAAAGCCTGCGAGGAAATTGGTTTTGAAAGCACGCTCATTCGTTACGATGATTCGGTCTCCGAAGAAGTGCTTTTGAATAAAGTGCACGCGCTCAACGAAGACAAAAGCATCGACGGTTTTATCGTTCAGCTGCCGTTGCCGGAACACATCGACGAAATGAAAGTGACACTGGCCATCGATCCGAAAAAAGACGTCGACGGTTTCCATCCGATCAATGTCGGAAATATGATGCTGAACATCCCGGGATTTGTTCCTGCAACTCCGGCAGGAATAGTTGAGCTGATGCGTCGTTACAATATTGAAACAGCTGGAAAGAATTGTGTAGTAGTCGGTCGAAGCAATATTGTAGGAACACCGTTGAGCCTGCTGCTTGGAAAGAACACCGATCCAGGAAATTGCACAGTGACACTCGTGCACTCGAAATCAGAAAACATCGCGGAAATTTGCCGAAATGCAGACATCCTGATTGCTGCTGTTGGTATTCCGGGATTCATTACCGCCGATATGGTCAAGGAAGACGCTGTGGTGATCGATGTGGGAACAACCCGCGTTGACGATGCAACCCGCGAGCGCGGCTGGCGACTGGCCGGTGATGTGAAATTCGACGAAGTAGCGCCGAAGTGTTCCTATATCTCTCCAGTGCCCGGTGGAGTAGGGCCAATGACCATTGCTTCGTTGATGATCAACACCCTGAAGGCAATGGAATTGAAAGGGAAATAAAGTATATTTGTTTAAAATTAAACAAACCCCTATGAAAAAAATCTTACCAATTGTTGCAATCGCTGCCATGGCGGCTATCGTAACCAGCTGTTCTACAAGCAATGACGTTGTTGGAGGTGTTTTCCAGAAGCGTAAATACAACAAAGGATTCTACTGGAACCGCTCCGGAAAAATGGGCGCTGCCGAGGAAAACAACCTGGCACAGCAAAAGAAGGAAGAAACGATCAGAACGGCCAACGAAGAAACCGTTGCGGCTTTGGATAAAAAAGAGATCGCTACAACTGAATCTTCTTTGCAACCAGCTACTTACGGTTATCAGTCAACGACTGTTACTCCTGAGACAGAAACAACAAATGTGGTAAACGAGCACCGTCAGGCACCTGCACAGCCGCAATCAGCACCTGAGCAGTCGAATAAAGAAACTGTGTTAAAAAAGAATAAATCTGTCAAAGACGTACTGCGTAAAAAACAGTCACACGACAGCAACAGTCAGGACGATGCGATGTTCATCCTCGCTGTGATCTTTGCGATCCTCATTCCACCACTCGGCGTGGCAATTTACACGAGCATCGACTGGATGAAAGTATTGATCTGCTTCCTCCTGTGCCTCCTGTTCTTCCTTCCGGGAATGATTTACGCACTGTTGGTCGTATTCGATGTGATCTAACAGCAACAAACATATCAAGACGAGGGGCGCAAGCCCCTTTTCTGTTTTATAGACTTTAAGACTTCAGGACATCAAGACATCAAGATATGATGTTGATACTGGATTAGACTTCATCAAAAATCAAAAATTAACCATCCAACATCCGCCTTAGCGATCTCTGCGGTAAAAAGACTGGAGACTGAGGACCGAATGACCAGAGACTAAAGTCGCTCAAGAGGCGTCTTCACGCCATCCACCAGCGAGTAGCAAGCCAGCTTATCCCGGAAAACAGAAGATTTGAACAGCGAACGGTTCAGCAGCATGCGCACACATTCCTGGATCCCTTCCACAATAGAAGGATGCGGGTGAATAAGCTCGGAGATCACATGGATCGGCATATCGAGCTTGATCAGTAATCCGATAGCCTGTATGGCGCTGGAAGCGTGTTCTCCTACGGCACGCATGCCCAGGATCTTCATTTCTGCGTCGTTGGTAACGATGATCTTGAAAAAGCCCTGTGTTTTACGCATCGCAATTGCGCGTGCAATCACGGAGTAATCGAGCTTTACGATCTTCACCGGGATGTTTTTCTCCACGCAGGTCTGTTCGTTGAGGCCAACTGCCGCTACTTCCGGCTGAAGGAACATGATCGTACAGACATTGTCGTAATTCTGGCGTTCCTTGGTTTGTCCGAAAGCCAGCTCTACGGCATGACGGGCTTCGATTTCGCCCATGTTTACCAGCGCAATACGTCCGGAAACATCACCTACAGCATAAATATGCGGAACATTCGTCACCGTATCATCGTCGCCGATGTGGAAGCCACGTTTCGACATTTTCACGCCTGCGGCCGGCAGATCAAGCTGCTCCACGTTCGGTACGCGACCAATCGACAACAGGGCCTTTTCTGCCTGGATGACTTCCTTGCGGCCATCCGGGTAAGTGATTTCATATTCGACGCTGTCGCCCAGGTTCTCCAGGCGCTCGAGCTGTGCGTTATGGTGAATGGTGACACCTTTTTGCTCAAGGTTGTCACTCACAATCTTCGAAATATCTTCGTCTTCGAATGGAAGAATGCGGTCCTGACGATCGATCAGATACACCTTGGTTTTCCCGAAATTCGAAAAGATCGTAGCGTATTCACAACCAATGACCCCGGCACCGACAATCACGAGGCTTTTTGGGTAAGCATCGAGGTTTTCGATACCATCGCTGGTCAGAACGGTGCGCTCGTCTACAACAATATTGTGTTCTTTCCGCGGACGGCTTCCCGTGGCAATAACGATCTTATCGCCGTAAACGACCTTTCTGTAGCCGTCGTGCGAAATCTCTACTTCGTGGTCGTTGAGGAATTTTCCGACACCACGCTCATAAGTGAGCAGTCGTTGCATCGTTTCCGTCTGCAAGAGCTTCAGGTGACAGGAATACTGGAATTTGCGTTCGAAAACAGCTTCGTCGACTGTCTTGGCGATGTCTTCCCAGGGAAGGTAGAACTTTTCCCGGCCTTTCTCCAGGATCATATCGTTTACGCTGGCTACCTTCTGGGACATTTCCCAAAGGGTTTTCGAAGACAAAGCGCCGTTGTAGACACCGGCACCGCCCACACGTTCCCGTTCGATCAGGCAAACCCGCTTACCGAAATCAATGCCACGCATCGCAGCAGCATAGCCGGCTGGCCCGCCACCGATTACAATCAGGTCAAACTTTTCCGATTCCATTCGGGAACGAATATAACAAATAGCAGCTTACATGCGGAAACATGAACTAATTTTGGCAGTATGAAATACCAGTCGTTGTTGCAGCACGCCGTTGCAGAAAAAGAAGTGTACCAGAAGCTGGCAACCCGCCTTAAAAAGGCCAATCCACGCAACCTGGACAAGGCCTTCCACCAGGCACACGACCGCGTATTCAAAAAAGTGGATTGCCTGCAATGCGCCAATTGCTGTAAAACCACCAGCCCGATCTTCCGCGATGTGGATATCCGCAGGATTTCCCGGAAATTGCGCCTGTCGGAAACGGCCTTTATCAAACAATACCTCCAGCTCGACAACGAGGGCGATTACGTACTCACAACAGCGCCTTGTCCGTTCCTCGGATCCGATAATTATTGCTCGATCTATGAAGACCGTCCGCTGGCTTGTCGCGAGTATCCGCATACCGATCGCAAGAATATGTTCCAGATCCTCAACCTGACCCGTAAAAACATGGAGGTTTGTCCCGCCGTTACTCACATCATGCAGGAAATTCTACGGGATTTTTAACAAAACTTTACAACCATTCGGTATATTTAGCGTCTAGTAGACAGTCTGATACCCAAAATACATGCTAAAAACACCTCTCCTTCTAGTATTTACATTGTTTTTTACGGGTTATGTAGTTGCCCAGCGCGGCAAGGACAATAACTTTACGGCTAATGGAACTGGAAATCAGTTAAATGTATATACTTCCCTGACGTTGAACGCCAGCGCGAATGCAACCAGCATCGCAGTCGGCAATAACACACTCACGAACGGCTTTTTGACCAATGCGCTTGCTCCCGGCGACCTCATCCTGATTATCCAGATGCAAGGAGCAACAATCGACGTCGATTACACGTATGCAACGGCTTCCAGCGGTTTCACATCGGCTATCGGGCACTCGTTCGACTGGTGGGATTACAAGCATTTGTGGGGACAAGTCCTGCAATACAACAACTGCGGAAAATACGAGTTTGCTGAAGTACGGGCGATTGGTGCAGGGACAATTGAGCTGCAATGCGGTTTGAAAAATTCCTACACAGCTGCCGGAAAAGTACAGGTCGTGCGCGTTCCGCGTTTGCAAAACCTGATCATGAACGCCAATGCGACCATTGTTCCCCAGGCCTGGAATGGTACGACCGGTGGAGTTGTGGCATTGGAAGTAAATGGAAACGTAACATTCAACAACAATTCGAAAATCAATGTAACCGGGTTCGGCTTCCGCGGAGGTGCTTTATCTGCCGGTGGAAGCTCTATTGCTTCAGGACCGACATCCGATAACTTTACAGGCTCACAGGTTGCTACAAACGGTGCCGAAAGAGGCGAAGGTATCGGCGGTTTTACAGCAGAATACTCAGCCATGTTCTCGCGCTATGGAAATGGCGCGGCGGCCAACGGTGGCGGTGGTGGAAACAACCAGAACGCCGGCGGTGGCGGTGGTGCTAATATCTCGAATTCAGCCACTCCTTATACAGGTAAAGGTGTTCCGGCAGCAGGCTATGCAGCAGCATGGAACCTCGAAGCACCCGGTATGGCTACATCCAGCAGCCCGGGCGGAGGTCGCGGAGGCTATTCGTATTCTCAAAGCGATCAGAACGCACTCACAACCGGACCGAACAACTCACTTTGGAATGTCGACTACCGTCGTGAGGAAGGTGGTTATGGCGGTCACCCGCTGGCTTATGATGCAACCCGTGTATTCATGGGAGGCGGAGGAGGTGCCGGTCACCAGAACCAGAACGAAGGCGGTGCCGGTGGAATTGGTGGTGGAATTGCTTTCCTGACGGTTTACGGCAGCGTAACCGGAGCAACCAATGCCGGAATTGAAGCCAATGGTGCAAATGGAATAGGTGCCAATCAAGCCAATACAGCCGCGGGAGTTGGTCAGAAAAAAGGAAACGACGGTGCCGGAGGAGCTGGCGGTGGTGGTGCGATCATCATCAGCTGTGCAAGCGGATTACCGGCCAACGTGACGCTTTCAGCTAATGGCGGAAACGGTGGAAATCAAAACCTGTCGCTCGGACAATTTGTGACAGCAAACGAAGCTGATGGTCCTGGTGGCGGCGGTGCAGGCGGTATGATCGCTTTCACATCCGGGACACCTGTACAGGCTGTCAACGGAGGTGCGAATGGCGTTACCAATTCTTCCCATCTTTCTGAATTCCCGCCAAATGGTGCTACAGCAGGCTCACCGGGTGTTTCCGGATTGCCACAAAATTTCTTCGACCTGAACGTTTCGAATGCAACGATCTGTACCGGAGGAACAGCAACACTTACAGCTACAGTTGTGGGAACACTGCCGGTCGGAACTGGAATTGCCTGGTACACACAGCAATTCGGTGGATCAGCGATCGATAACGATGCTTCTTTTACCACACCGGTATTGACCACTACCACAACCTATTGGGTAGGAACCTGTCCCGGAACATTCCGTAAACCGGTTGTTGTGACAGTAGGTGGCCCTTCGATCACCGGGACGGCTTCGATTACACACGTAACTTGCACGACTTCCGGCTCCATTACAGGGCTTTCTACCAGCGGTGGCGTAGCTCCCGTTACCATCGAATGGAACGGTGTTGTAACACCAACGATGAACCTGACGAATGCATCGGCCGGAACGTATAACGTGGTGGTAACGGATGACGCAGGCTGTACGGCCACAGCGGGTCCGTTTACGATCAATTCAACCGGCGGACCGACCATCAATACAACCAACATGGTCGTAACGAATGCCAACTGTCTGGGCAATAACGGCTCGATCACAGGTATTACGACCACTGGTACGATTGTTTCGGTTTCCTGGAACAGCGGAGCTTACAATACACTTAATATCAATAACCTGCCGGCCGGAAATTATTCCCTGCTGGTAACCGATAACCTGGGCTGTACGGCAAGCGCCGGCCCGATTGTCGTGACACAAACCGCCGGACCTTCGATTTCGACTACCGGCATGGTGATCAGCGATGAAACCTGCGGCGATGACAATGGTTCGATAACCGGTATCGTTGCAACAGGGAACAGCCTGACCTATGAATGGAACGGTACTACCACGACCGACGAAGATCTGACAGGAGTTCCGGCAGGAAACTATACGCTGACCGTAGAAGACAATCTGGGTTGTACGGCAACGGCTGGTCCGTTTACTATTGTGAACGAAGCGGGCCCAACAATCTCAACTACCGGAATGGTGATCACCGATGAGCATTGTGCTCAGGCAGATGGCTCAATCACCGGTATTACGATCAATGGAGGAACAACACCGTATACGATTTCCTGGAACGCAGGAGCTTACAATACACTCGATATCGCCAATCTGGCGGCGGGCAACTACAACCTGCTGGTAACAGATGACAACGGCTGCCAGGCGACTTCCGGTCCGCATGCGGTAGTCAACGTAGCTGGTCCTACGATCAACACAACCAATATGGTCATTACGGGCGAATCCTGCTCAGGAAACGATGGTTCGATTACAGGCATTACAGCCAGCGGAACCGGGTTGACTTATGAATGGAACCTCGTTACTACGGCGTCGGCCGATCTGACAAACAAACCTGCCGGAACTTACGGACTGCTGGTAACCGATGCATTCGGTTGTACGGCGATTTCCGGTCCGCATGTCATTCCGGGAGCAGTACCGATGAGCCTCGATGTCGCTAACGTGGTGATTACAGACGCGAGCTGCCCTGCGAACAGCGGTTCCATTACAGGACTTCAGGTAGTTGGAGGTGTAAACCCTGAAATTGAGTGGTCGAACATGGAAACCACAGCTGATATTACCGATCTGACTGCCGGAACCTATACCGTAACGGTAACCGACGATCAGGGCTGTACCTTGACAGACGATTTCACGGTAGGAGCTATTCCACCGCCTGTACTCGTACTTTCTACATCTACCATTACGGGCGAGCATTGCGGCCAGGGCGATGGTTCTGTTACCGGGATCACTGCCAATGGTGGTGAAGCGCCTTACTCTTACCAATGGGAAAGCAACCCGGCATCGGCCAACCCGGATCTGTTGAACGCTGCTGCCGGCGATTACGATATTACGCTGACGGATGCCAACGGTTGTACCTATTCTGAAACGGTCACAGTTCCTTCCATCGGCGGACCGACAATCGACGAGTCGCAGCTGGTTGTAAGTCCTGAGAATTGCGGACAGGGCGATGGCGCTATCGATGGATTGATCATCAATGGAAGCGGTCCTTTTACCATTACCTGGACCAATACTTCTGCTACAACGGCTGACATCATCAATATGACAGCGGGAACCTACACGATGACCGCAGAAGATAATTTCGGCTGTACAACGACTTCATCTGCGATTGTTGTTCCAGCAGCAGGAGGTCCGGTTGCCAACTTCAATTTCTCACCAGCTATGCCTGGTCCGGGAGAAGTAGTCACCTTCACCGATGCTTCTACCGGCCCGACAGTTGTTACCTGGAGCTGGGATGTGGACGGAGCCAACGATGTAAGCGACGATCCGTCGATGACACAGGCATTTGTTGTGGAAGGAGATCATACCGTAACGCTGACCGTTACTTCGGCCGCCGGATGTGTGAGCTCTGTGACGCAAATCGTTCCTGTACTGGGCACGATCGTTATCCCGAACGTAATCACCAGAAATGGCGATGGTGTGAACGATGTATTCGAGATCAAGAACCTCAAACCGGGTTCCGAGCTCGTAATTCAGAACCGTTGGGGTAATGTGGTTTTCCAGGTTGATGACTATCTAAATGATTGGAAAGGAATCGATTCTGCAGGTGAAGAGCTCGTCGAAGGAGTTTATACTTACCAATTGATCAATGCAGAAGGTAAAGTATGGCAAGGATTCGTGCATTTGCTCAATCGCTAGGACCGAATTAAAAATCTTGTCGTACATTTATCGGGTCACCTGTAACCATGCAGACCGGTATTGCTCATAACGAAACCAAACAATTGCTCAACAACCGATTACAAGAGTTGAATGACGACGGATTCAAATCCGTTCTGCTCGCTCATTTTGGTGAGATCAACCAGGATTTGATCAATAGTTTTACGGTAAGCGTTGAAGAGATGATGGTTTCGGCAGGTGACCGAAAGCCGCTGATCAAGCGCGTTTTTTCTATTCTTATCGAAGGTTTGCAGAACATCCTGATTCATGGCGAACGCAAGGACGACGAACAGCTCGCGCTTGTGATCGTTGCTTCGAATGAGAATCATTACCGCATCATCCTGGGGAATATCGCTTTAGTTGCCGATAAAGAAAAGCTGGTCAATTACCTCGATAAGCTCAATAACATGGAAGAGGAGGATGTGAAAGCGTATTACCTCGAAATCCTCAACAATGGTCTGATTTCCTCGAAAGGCGGTGCCGGCCTTGGGTTCATCACCATGCGGATGAAATCCAAATCGCAGCTGCGCTATACGTTCGGCGAGGTCAACGATACGCTGATGTTCTTTACCATTGGCACAGATCTTGACAGGAAAGCTTTATGAAACAGGTAGTAGTGCTCTTCTTGCTGGTCATTGCGACGACCGGTTATTCGCAGGTGAAATGTTATAAAGGAAACGTCCGGATGATGTCGGACCTTTGTTACCGTATAGATGCGAACGGCCAGCTGTTCCGTCAAACCGATACATTTCGTGAAATAGAATACCTGTTCGTGAGTGGTACAGTCGTTTACTTCGGCCGAAAAGGCGACCAGATGAATCCTTTGTACACCATTAAGGACAACAAGATCTACAAAGGAAATTCCACGATGTCCACCGATTTGCTCTACACTATCTACGAGAACGGTATTTACGTCGGGACTTCCACCATGTCTTCGGATTGCCTGTATACCATCAAAGAGGGCGTGATCTACAAAGGACAATCCGATTCAGTGTTCGATATTCTTCTTTCCTGCGACAAAAAAGAGCTCACCACTACAGAGCTCATGCTGCTGATGGTGGTCATCCTTCCATATTGATACGGTATTGAACGGAAGAATGTACCTTTGCCGGTATGCCTGTCCGCGTTGCTTATGCTCCCGTGTATGTTCATCCGGTGCCGGAAAATCACCGGTTCCCGATGGAGAAATACTACCTGCTGCAACGACAGCTCCTGTTTGAAGGAACGATTGCTCCATCCGAATTTTTCGAACCTCAGCCCATTCAACTCGAACACGCATTGGCTGTTCACACACCCGAATACCTGGATAAGCTGCTGCGATTGCAATGTACGCCTCGTGAACAACGGGTTTCCGGTTTTGTGCATTCCGAAGAGCTGATCCGGCGCGAGCTGACCATCATGGAAGGCACCCGTCAATGTGCGGAATGTGCTTTGGCTGGCGGAATAGCGCTGAACATTGCCGGTGGCACGCACCACGCTTATACTAACAGGGGAGAAGGCTTCTGTTTGCTCAACGATCAGGCGATCGCGGCTCAATGGCTCCTCGATAACCAGCTGGCGAACACTATCCTGATCATCGACCTCGATGTACACCAGGGTAACGGGACGGCTGAAATTTTCAGCAACAATTCGCAGGTGTTTACCTTCAGCATGCATGGCGCTTCGAATTACCCGCTGAAAAAAGAATTGTCCGATTGCGATATTTCCGTTCCCGATGGCACAGGCGACGTTGCTTATCTGAACTTATTAAGAGAACAGCTCACCCTGTTGCTCGAAACCGTAAAGCCGGATTTCCTCTTTTACCAATGCGGTGTAGACGTTCTGGCAACCGATGCATTGGGTAAGCTGAGTCTCACACTGGAAGGCTGCAAGGAACGCGATCGCATTGTGCTGGAAGCTGCCAAAAATCGCAACCTTCCAATCGTTTGCAGCATGGGCGGCGGTTACAGCAAAGACATTCGGATCATCCTCGAAGCGCATGCGAATACCTTTCGCCTGGCGCATTATTTCTTTGGTTGAATCACCCCGAAATTTGGTAGGCACAATTTCCTCCCTGATTTCAGGGATACGGAAATGCCCGGATTAAGTGAAAGACAACCAGTTATCAATTCGGAGATTTGTAAAAGGTACTGAACTGCATCAGGCCATAAGTCTTATGCTATGAAAACTATTTTATTTTGCGTGTTCGTTCTGGGGAGCCATTTGGTTTATGGTCAAGATCCATTAAAGAAATTTACAATTGGTCTGGGAACGGGCTATAACTACTTATTTCAAACGGTCGATGACTACTCGCTGACAACGGATACCGTTGGTCGATTAGAATTTCAGCCGCTATCCCGGCACAATTTTGTGGTTTCTTCAATAATCGTTTTCAGATTGGGCGCTCGTTCGGTGCAAAGTGGAACCAATTCTTTTGTAGCTGCTAGTTCTAGTACCTGGGATCGGTTTGCCATCTGTGCATCGGTTAATTTGTTTGATTTTAGTAGCAATGACGTTTCATTTAATAAATCGATTGACGGAGGTATTGGTTTCGGTTATTTCATAAATCCTTCCCTGCAGATAGCCGCTTTCTATGAGCTGGCAAGGATTCGACAGTTGCGTCAGTATATAAAAAACGACTATATGAACGCTGGCATTCCGGATGGGGAAGAATTTTTTAATGCGTTGGACGAAAAAGATAGCAGACTGTTCTATACGAAAACATTTTCCAGCGTTTCAGTCAAACTGATTTTTGCGTTGCCTAATAAGGAATGAAACGCATCAGCAATCTAAATCCCGGTCCAGCCGGGATTTCTTTTTCCCAAACTGTTGATTGACTGGCCGCTCAACTGATTTTTTCCGGTTTTAACAACCCATGTCTGACAAAGTACTATCTTTGCGTAGAATTAGTCTAAATAAAGAATGAAACAGGAAACCGTTCCCCCAACGCAACTCCCGGCCGTTTTTTTTTATTGTATGAACTGTTACAGCGAAAAAAATAAGGAATGCTGCAAGAAATACAAGAAAAAAGGGCATAATTGTAAGAAATGCCCGAAGCTTTA